>NZ_KE340308.1:1648357-2377736 GCF_000413375.1 Dermabacter sp. HFH0086 | reverse complement strand
AGCGTTGGGGAAACGCCCGGTTCCATTCCGAACCCGGTAGCTAAGCCTAACTGCGCCGATGGTACTGCACTCGGGAGGGTGTGGGAGAGTAGGACGCCGCCGAAATTATTCATCGAGAGCCCCGGTCGTAGGACCGGGGCTCTTTTTCTATTCGGAAACCGTCGGAAATCCCCGCTGGCTCCTGCACCAGCGTGACCCTCCCCATCCGTGCGCGTCGCAGGTGACTCTCGCGCTGCACGCAGCTTCAAATCCCGATAGAGTTAACGTCTGTAGTTCGTTCGCAGGGAACGGGCCCGTCAGGTAAAGGACAGTGATGGCGAGCTTCACGATGGATGACATCGACCCTTCCCTTGCGGAAGCGATCCAGAGCAGGCTCGAGGCTGTCGAAGATAAGCTGCGCGCTGCCGTCTCTACGTCGGACCCCATGATGCGGGCCACCGCTCCGTACCTGCTCGAAGCCGGCGGCAAGCGTGTGCGTCCGGTGCTTGTCATGCTCGCTGCTGCCTTCGGCGATCTATCGGCTCCTCAACTTGTTGACGCCGGTGCGCTCGTCGAGCTCACCCATCTCGCGACGCTCTATCACGATGATGTCATGGATGGCGCAGAAACCCGTCGCGGTACGAAAGCTGCTCATCGCGTGTGGGGCAACAACATCGCCATCCTCACAGGGGATTTTCTCCTAGCGCGCGCGAGTGCAATAAGCGCGGGCCTCGGCTCGGAAATCGTCGCCGTCCACGCGCAGACCTTCGAGCGCCTGTGTTTGGGGCAGCTCAACGAGACGGTGGGTCCCACCGAGCGTGACGATCCGTTTGCTCATTACATCGACGTGCTCTCGAACAAGACAGGTTCGCTCATCGCGACCGCCGGTGTTCTCGGAGCGATGATCTCCGGGGCGCCTGCGCAGGTGGTGGAGACCATGCGTGAATACGGCGAGGCTGTTGGCGTGGCCTTCCAACTTGCTGACGACGTGATCGATATCCGCGCAACGCCCGAGCAGTCCGGCAAGACCCCTGGTACTGATTTGCGAGAGGGCGTGCCCACGATGCCCACCCTCCTCTTGCGCTCCCATGTTTCCGAGCACCCCGACGACACGGCGTCAGCACAGTTGCTTGCCTCGCTCGACGGTGATCTCTCGAGCGATGAACGCCTCGCCGAGGTCGTCAGCCATCTGGCCAAACACCGTGTCGTCGACGAAACCGAGAAGCTTGCTGAAAGCTACGCTGATCGCGCTCTCGCTCTTGTCGAAGCACTTCCCGCAGGCGCGGCGAGGGATGCGCTCACTGCATTTACCGTGTCTCTCGTGAGGCGTCGTGCCTAAGGGGCGTGTGCGCCTGCACCGTTCATCGCTTCTCGCGTATGCTTGAGTACGCTCCAGGTACCGCGCGTGCTGAGTCCCCGCGGCGCCTCCTTATCGCGGCTGTACGGTCGAATGCGCTCACAGCGTTTCGGTCTTCACGCCGTGCTCGACCAAGGTGATGTGAACCAACTCGTGAATGCAGACCTTTCATTGCGTGCCGAACGGCACGGGGGAGATTTCGGTGTGGCCTCGACAGGCGCAACCGACGTTGGTCTCGTGCGGTCCATCAACGAGGATTCGTTTATTTCCTACGACCCGATTTTTCTCGTCGCCGACGGTATGGGCGGCCACAATGCCGGCGAAGTCGCGAGCGGAATCGTCGCGGATGAGTTCGCCTCGCTCGCCGGTGGAGACTACGTAGAGCTCGAGGACGTCGCCGACGCCATGGTCCGCTCCTATGAGCGCATTGCAAGCCTCGACGATGACTCGGGGCGTAGTGCAGGCACGACCGTGGCGATGGTTGCACTTACGCTTCACGAATCCGAGCCTCACTGGCTCGTGATGAACCTCGGCGATTCCCGCGTCTACATGCTGCGCGACGGTGAATTCTCGCAGATCAGCGTCGACCATTCAGTTGTGCAAGAACTCGTGGACCGCGGCGAGATTACGCTTGACCAGGCCCGCGTCCACCCCTATCGAAATATGATCACGCGTGCGCTCGGCGCCGGCCCCGATACGCGACCTGATTTTTGGCTCATTCCCGTTCGCCTTGGGGACCGCTTCCTCGTGTGTAGTGACGGCGTGACCGGAGAGGTCAGCGACGGCGAGCTTCACACGATGCTTCAGGAGACCTCGGAAGCGGATTTCGTAGCCCAGCGCATCGTGGAGACGGCCGTTGCCCATGGCGGGCGTGACAATGCGACGGCGGTCGTTGTGAGTGCCGTTGAACCCGATGATGCGGGAGTGTACGGGGAGCATATTTTCACGACCGTCGACCGGCTTGAACTGCCCGTGATCACTGACGAAGATGCGCTCGACGACGCTGCGACTGCGCAGCTGGAGGGCGAGCCTGACACCGGTGACCAAAGCGATCGCGGTGACGGCGCAGAAGCCGTCGGATCGTTCGAGGCTGAACAGGAGCACCCCGAGGGCGCCTGACGCACCTCGCCTTGTGCCGCACACAACCCCGCTTTTCACAATCGTGAAAGGCGGGGTTTGGCGTATCCCGAATCTTCGCGATTCTTGAGGAGGTAACGGTGGTGGAAAGGAGGCGGGCCCGTGACGCTGATAGTCGAGGTTAGCGCTTCCTCACAGCCTCCCGTTGTGCTGGAGATCGCCGCAGATGCCACCGTGAGCACGGGGGAACTTACCGAGCGCCTGCGGCATCATTTCGGCCTTGAGGGCGATGGGTATGCCCTGCGCATTGCGCGAGGGAGTACACAAGGGGTACCGGGCACGCTCTTCGCCAGTGAGGTCTCGCTTCATACGTCTGGGTTGGTATCCGGCATGAGCCTTGAGCTTGTGCGCACCCCGGGTGCCCGCCCTGAGCTTCGGCGGTCGGTGCCCTCGTCGTGGGAACTCGTGGTCGAAAGCGAGGGAGTGGAGCGCGTGTGTGCTCTCGATGTGGGGCTGTCGTCGCTGGGGTCATCCTCGACCTGCCGGCTCACCCTTGAGGGCGGGGGAGTCTCGAGTACGCATGCGTATATTGAGGCGGGCATCGACGTGTGGATCCACCCTGCTCAAGGGGCAGTGATAGCTCGCGAGGGGGAAGGGGAGGCAGGGTCGATTCGTCTCGCGCCTGGTTCCTATGCCCAGGTGGGGCCGTGGCGTGTCAGGGCTCGCCACAGGCCTGGCGCGGAGGTCGTAGTCGACGATGCGCCCGCGCGCGCATATCTTCCGCCCTCTCGAATTGAGCTCACGCAAGCGGAAGTGGAGATCGCGTTGCCGCGTGTGCCGCGTCGCGGTTCGTCACCGCCAGTTCCGTTTGTGAGCTTGTTCTTACCGCTCATGCTCGCTGGCGTCATGTACGCGCTCACACGGAGCACATTTGTCATCATTTTTGCGATTGCGATGCCAGCGATGGCGCTCGCGCACTACTGGTCCCAGCGCGCCCGCGTGCGTAGGGAATGGGTGGGTGCTGTTCGCGAGTTTGACGCAGCACTTGATGAGGCCCGAGCCGAGGTGCACGGTGTGCACGAAACGGAGAAAGCGCGCCTCGAGGCGATGCTCCCGTCGGCAAGGGCCATCCTCCAGTGGGACTCGCCGAAAACTGGAGATCTGTGGGCGCTTCGCGACGAGCACAGCGATTTTATGGTGCTTCGACTCGGCACTGGCCGCATCTCGAGCTCGGTGAGCTTCAAAGGGGAGGCTGGGGCGGAAGGGCCTCGTGCTCTGAGGGGTGAGCTGGATATTCTCCGGGAGCAAGGCTCAACCGTCATCGCGCCAGTGACCATCTCCCTGCGTGAGATTCGCGGGCTTGGCATCACAGGTGAAGGGCGCATGTCGCTTGCGCGTGCTCTTGCCGTACAACTGGGCGGGCGGCATTCCCCTTCCGACGTTCGCCTCGCCCTCGTCAGTTCTCCCGCCGCTAACGCGAGCGCACGAAATCTCGCCTGGCTTCCCCACGTTCGGCGAGCCGGCGCAGGAGGCGTGCTTGTCCTCGAAACCGACGAAAGTGTTGCGGAGTGGGCCGCGCGGCGCATGCCGGGCGCAGTGGAGGACATAACAGAAGCAAATGTCGTCATTGTCGCGTTTGAACCGACCACGGCGCAGCTTACGTCGCTCGCAATCCTCGCGGAGGCGTGGGAGGCGCATGGCGAGATTGGGCCTCGGCTGATCGTAACGTCGGGGGACAGCTCGCACGTGCCGGGCGTGTGCGCGGCTTTAGTCGAAACACTGGCTTGCGGTGCAGTGCTGTGGCATCGAGGGGGTACTGCCCCTGTGACTCTCGAGTCTCTCGAGGGGGTGGGAGAGCAGGCGATTCTCCCGTGGGCGCGCCGCCTGGCACCCTTGGTTGATGCCCGTACAAGGGAGGGCAGTAGTGAAGCGATCCCCGCGAGCGTGTCGCTCCTCGAAGTGAACGGCACCGAACGTCGTCACATCCGTGACCGTATCGCCCGAGCATGGCACGTGAGCGATCAAGCGCAAACCCTCACCCTCGATGCTCTCGTGGGGTACGGCGAGACAGGCCCCCTCACCATCCCACTGCGCACGTGGGGTCCACACGCGCTTGTGGCGGGCACAACGGGATCGGGGAAATCGGAGTTCTTGCAGTCATGGGTTCTGGGTCTCGCTCTTCGGTATTCGCCGCGACGGCTCACCTTCCTGTTCGTGGACTACAAGGGAGGGGCTGCACTCGGGGAGTGTGCGCGGTTGCCGCACTGCACTGGGCTTGTCACGGACCTCAGCCCCGGCCTCGTGACACGTGCACTCACGTCGCTAAAGGCGGAGCTTCGCTACCGGGAAGAGCTGTTGGCCCGCATCGGAGCGAAGGACAGCGACGAGTACGCCGAAAGCGGCGGCACTGACTTGCCCGCGTTCGTGATCGTTGTCGATGAGTTTGCCGCGCTGCGCGACAACTACCCGGAGTTTCTTGACGAACTCATCGACATAGCTCAGCGAGGCCGCTCACTCGGGATCCACCTCATTCTCGCGACGCAACGCCCCGCAGGAATTGTAAGCGAACGACTTCGAGCGAATGTAAGCCTGCGCATCGCCCTTCGATTGAGCGACGCCGCCGATTCAATCGACGTCATCGGGTCAAAGGCAGCCGCTCAGATTTCCCTCGACACCCCGGGCCGAGCCGTCGTGAGCGCGGTGGGAGCGGGCCTTCAGCGCGAGGTGCAGATGGCGTACTCTGGCTCGCGCGGAGAAAGCGACCGGTCCTCGAGGCTCGCGGTCACTCCTGTTACGGCTATGAACATCGAGGGCGTGCCTCGCGATTGGGATGCTGAGCCGAAACGGTCGACGGCCACGCCGACGCGGGGACACACGCGAGAGCGGACGGAGGCGCGCCTCATCGTGGATGAGGCGATCGGCGAATGGTCACGGACTGGTGCCAGGGTACGCTCCCCGTGGTTGCCGCCGCTCGAGGAAAACTACGCGGGCGAGGGGCTCGCGAAAGAATGGGGGCTCCCAGCGCCTTTCGCACTCCTTGATGATCCGGCTCGCCAACGCCGCGCGGTCGCGCGAGTGGGAGAGCCCGGATCCGTGTATGGCGTCTACGGTGCCTCCGGAACTGGGCGGAGTACGAGCATCGTGAGCATCGTGCGCTCGACCCGCACGGTAGAGGACAGGCCTCGAGTGTTCGTCATCGATTCGGCAAGCAGAGGCCTCAACGTGCTCATCGACGAGTCTCACGCCGTCGCATATGTGAGGGGAGACGACACCGCCTCG
The DNA here is from genome assembly GCF_000413375.1 of Dermabacter sp. HFH0086. Lineage (NCBI taxonomy): Bacteria > Bacillati > Actinomycetota > Actinomycetes > Micrococcales > Dermabacteraceae > Dermabacter > Dermabacter sp. HFH0086. The sequence goes on along the minus strand of NZ_KE340308.1, from coordinate 2,372,044 downwards.
GTCCTAAGAATGCTCCGTCACCTTGCTCGTACTGAGACTCTTTCTCGAGCGTCGATGCTCGTGATCGACTCTTTCGCGGACCTATGCCACGAGGCCCATCCGAGCGATCGCGAGGATATGCTCTCGCTTCTCGGCGCCCTTGCCCGCACGGCGCGCGCACGCAAGCTCACTCTGGTTATCGGGGCCACGGGCCCCAGCGAACTTCCGCGGAGCCTCGAAACATCGTGCACCGAGAGAATTATTCATCGACTCTCGCGGCCCGAGGACTATGCCCTGTGTGGGCCGGCCGTCAGGCTCACCGATGCGGCACCCGTTGGCCGGGCTAGTATCGGTGGCCTCGAGGCTCACGTTGCGCTCTTTGATGAACCGTGCGCGCGCGAGGAGCGTGACCGGAATGCATGCCTCGAGGCCTTTACACTCTCCCGACGGTTGCTTGACGTGCGCGAGGCTCGAGAGCTCGTGCGCGATCCGCGTCGCGGGTTTGTAGGTTTCTCCCATACTGACGGAACACCGGTTTCGCTCCCGCTTATGCCCGGAGGGCTCGTGTTGGGAGGCGCGGCTCATGAGCGCCTCGCGCTGCTCGAGTCGCTTGCGCACCTCGCCCACGATCGTGAAGTCCTACGTGTCCCTGCTCGTGCCTCGAGCGATGCCGAGCATCCGCGATACCTACTCGAGCGGGCGAAGGGCATGGGAGCTGCGGCATTCGTTCTCCTCGAGGACATCAAAGCTCTCGAATCCGACGGCGGTGGCCCCGAGCTGGGTTCCGCTATCCGCGGGGCACTCGGTGCTGGTGCATGTATCTATGGCGGGCTCGAGGGAGGCTCATTTTCAAGGCTCGGATCCGTGGGGCCGACACTCGCGCAGTCGGGCTGCGGCATTGTTCTCGGAGCGAGCGAAACTGATGTGTTTACCGTGTTCGGTCGCACTCCGCCTCGCACGAGGTGGGCGAGCACCCCGGACGTCGCCTGGCTTGTCGAGGGGCACGAGTGCCGACTTATCGTCCCCTCGCTCGTGGCACGCAGCTGCGCGGCATAAATCGCGACTCCGCTTAGCGGAGGCGAACACACTGCATGACACGACAACAGCACCCATCAATGACTTGAGACCACCACACACCACCACGAAGGAGCACACCTCATGGGTGAAGGAATGGATCCGGCCGCAGTCGAGCGGCTCAGCGAACTCTTACGGTTCAACGCAGAAAGTTGGAGGCATGCGGGGCAGGAGCTTCATACCCTCATCGGTGCCCTCTCCTGGAAAGGCCCCGATGCCGAGACTTTCGCCAATCACGGCCATGAGGTGTCTGCTCACCTCTTGACCGTGAGCGACATGCTCAGACAACTCGCCCTTGCACTGGTAGAGCAGGCGGCAGAGCAACGTCGTGCCTCGAGCGCGGTGCGCTAGCCAACGAGCGTCGAAAAGCTCGGTCCGTTATCCACATCGGAGCCAGCCGCTCTCGCTCCACAGAATGTTCGTGGGCGCTGAGGCCGTAGCGTGAAGGTGTCGGAAATCGACCGTCGTAGATGACATGAGAAGGGAAAACACCATGATGAAGGGAATGGATCCCGGGAGCGTTGAGACCATGGCGGGTGAGCTCGAGTCGCTTGCCGTTTCGCTCCGTGACACGGGAAGTAACGCGGTGAACATGGTCCAGTCACTCGAGTGGGCCGGGGAGGACCGTGAAAACTTCCTGGCGCAGCTGGGCACTCTTGCCCACGCGGGTGACGACAATGCCGCGAGGCTCGGGCTCTTGGCCGAGAACGCGCGCGGGCAGGTAGCCGAACAGCGCGCGGCCTCGAGCGCCGGGTAGCACACACGCTTCTACACACGACTCAAGGGGGAAACATGAACACGACATTTATCGGTATGTCGCCCGAACAGGGCGTCTCCACGGGCGAGGGCCTCGTCTCGCTCGCAACGGCAACCACGACTGCTCTGAACACCGCACGTGAAAGCGTCCAAGCCGCCCAGTGGGTAGGAGAGGATCGCGACGCGTTCGTCGCGAACTTCGAGGCCCTTGCGACGAGCATCGAAGCGCTACTGACGAACCTTCGCACGCACGGTGAGCAGGTCAAGCAAGAGGCGGCCGAGCAGATGCAGGCCTCGGCTGCAAGCTAGCGTACGCAGCCTCACCGGTTCTCTTTGGTTTCACGCCCTGTGCACGAGGGAAGAAGGGGGGAGGTGCACGCTTAGCGAAAGAGCGGTGCACCATGGGACAGAGGAGACGCACGCGAGGACGAGGGGGGAAGAGAAGGGGAAAGAATGGTGGGCGCCGCGGTTCAAACGGCTGCGGCGCCCACCCACGGAAAGGTCCGGCTTGGCCGCGTGCACATCCTGTGAGAGGGAACACGGCTCCCAGCAGCCAATCTGCGTGGACGAAAGCGTAAAGGATCGCTAGTATTGATCAGGTTCGCTTCGCGATATGAAACCTCGAGAGGTGGCGTATTCGGCGAGCAAGGCAGGTTACCCTAGCGGCCAAAGGGATCTGACTGTAAATCAGACGGCTCAGCCTTCGGGGGTTCGAATCCCTCACCTGCCACGCAGATCACCTCCACGAAAGTGGCTGTGATCCGCCGCACCGGGGACTTTCCCAAATTGCCTAGAGTGGCAAAACACGGTAAGTTTTCACGCGTTGCCCTGATAGCTCAGTCGGCAGAGCATCTCCATGGTAAGGAGAAGGTCAAGGGTTCGATTCCCTTTCAGGGCTCTGATCGGATGGCGGCCCGGCACCGAAGCATCGGTGTCGGGCCGCAGTTCCGATCGAGCCGGGGTAGCTCAGACGGTCAGAGCGCACGACTCATAATCGTGAGGTCGCGGGTTCGATCCCCGCCCTCGGTACCACTCCAGGTTTCCCTGGCGTGTTGACGTGCCTGCATGACGCAGGCGATAGGACCCGCGTATGCAAGATGCGCGCGAAACGGAAAGAGGCGAGTCATGGCAGCAAAAAGCTCTGACGTGCGTCCTAAGATCACCTTGGCGTGCGTAGATTGCAAGAACCGCAACTACATCACCAAGAAGAACCGTCGCAACACCCCTGACCGCCTCGAGCTCAAGAAGTACTGCTCGACGTGCGCCAGCAGCACGGTTCACCGCGAAACCCGCTGATCCATACGCACATACTCATCAAAAAGCCACCCCGGGTGTGCTCTCCGGAACCCCTCCGCTGAGCCGCTCACGAGGGTGGCTTTTTGCTGTGCAGTACGGTCCGGGGCGCACCACCACGGGCCGCGCTGAGCGACCGGATACGATGAGAACCTATGCGTGCCGTTAGAGGGCCGCACAACCGATCGAAGGGTGAGAACCAATGGCATCGCCGAATCCTGACTTCGCGGGCCGCGTGTACGACAGTGGCCCGTGCGTGCGAGTGTCGGAAACGAAGATCCGCGAGTTTGCCGCCGCTACCGGTAACACGCATCCCCTCACGGTGAGTGAGGATGCTGCACGCGCCGCGGGTTACGAGGCGATTATCGCGCCGCCCACATTCCTCGTGACGCTCGCCCAGGCAGAAGAGGCACGCTACATCAACGACCCGGAAGCCGGAATCGACTTTTCGCGCGTCGTCCACTCCGAGGAGTCCTTCGCCCTCAGTCGCGCGATTGTGGCAGGCGACGAACTCACTCCCAGCCTCACCGTCGAAGCTCTCAAGCAGGTTGGGCCGCACGCGATGGTGACGACTCGTGTGGACTTTACCGATGAGGCAGGCGCGCATGTCGCGAGCGTCCGTTCGTCGCTCGTTGTTCGAGGCGAGGAAGGCTAACCGGCATCATGACCATTCCCACCACTCCCACGCTCGAAACCCTCGCAAAGGGCGATGTCGTTGCACGCGAGACGCGACGTTTCACGCGCGACAGCCTCGTGCGCTATGCGGGTGCTTCTGGCGACTTTAACCCGATCCATTACAACGATGCGTTCGCACGCGAGGTAGGGCTTCCCTCCGTTATCGCACACGGCATGCTCACGATGGGCACCGTGATTGCCCCCGTTCTCGACTGGCTCGGCGATCCGGGCCGACTCGTGTCGTACGAGACGCGCTTTACGCGCCCGATCGAGGTGCCTGCGCTCGGTGGCGTCGACATTGATATTGAGGCAGCCGTCGGACTCCTGACCCCTGAAGAGGGCACCGCGCGCATTGACATCACGGCGAGTGTTGACGGGCACAAAGTGCTGACGAAGTGCCGCGCGGTGGTGAGGCTCGCGTGAAGCTTTCGGACCTCACGACTCTTCGCATCGGTGGCGAGATCAAGCACTACGTCGAGGCACGCACCGAAGAGGAACTGATCGCTGCCGTGCGCGACGCCGATGCGGCGGGCGAGGAACTGCTCGTCCTGGGCGGTGGTTCGAATCTCGTCGCGTCGAACGCCCCCTTCGAGGGAACCGTTGTACGCGCGGTCGGTGAGGATCGCCCGACGTGTATCGATGCGACCTGTGAGGTGTCGACAACAGGCGAGGCGCGGGTCGAAGACCGCACTCCGCTTGCGCCTGCCTGCGGCGGTGCGAGCGTCGAATACTTCGCTGGGACCACGTGGGATGCCGCGGTTGCGTACGCGGTCGAGCGCGAGATGATTGGGATCGAAGCGCTTTCAGGCATTCCGGGAACGGTGGGTGCCACTCCCGTGCAAAACGTCGGCGCGTACGGGCAGGAAGTGTCCTCTGTCATCACTCGTGTACGCACGTGGGATCGGCTCGAGAATACGATTCGGACGTTCTTTGCTGCCGACTGCCAGTTCGCGTACCGAGACTCGATCTTCAAACGTACGCGGATGCCCGGTGGCGGCGCGACCGGCCGTTACGTGGTGCTCTCGGTAACCTTCCAGCACCACCTCGGCTCCCTCTCGGCTCCCGTGAGGTACGCGCAGCTTGCCGAGCGACTCGGCATCGAGCCGGGGCAGCGCGCGCCGATGCGTGAGGTCCGCGAGGCCGTCCTCGACATCCGTGCGCGCAAGGGTATGGTCCTTGATGAGGGCGATCACGATACGTGGAGCGCGGGAAGCTTCTTCACGAACCCGATCCTCACGCACGAGGAGGCTGCGCGGCTGCCTGAGGCAGCGCCCCGTTACGAGGCTGAGGGCGGAATTAAGACGAGTGCCGCATGGCTCATCAGTCATTCGAACCTCGAAAGGGGATTCACGCTCACACCGGATAGGCGCGGTGCGGCACTGTCGACCAAACACTCGCTGGCTCTCACTAACCGCGGTGAGGCAACGAGCGAAGACATCGCGCAGCTTGCGAACCATGTACGCTCCGTGGTCCACGATCGATTCGGGGTGTGGCTCGAGCCTGAGCCGGTGCGTCTGAATGTTCGGATAGGTGCGTAGGCGCGGAGCCGACGCTTGCTCATCTGGCGCTGTTGCCTGGCTCACTAAGTGATTACACTCGAGCAGGACATAAGTCTTAGTACGCGAAGGAGCGCATATGAGCACGCATAGCGATTCGATTGCCACGGTCGACCCGGAGATCGCCAAGGTTCTCGATCAGGAACTGCATCGCCAGCAAACCACCCTTGAAATGATCGCGAGCGAGAACTTTGTTCCGCGGGCGGTTCTTCAGGCCCAGGGGTCGGTTCTCACGAACAAATACGCCGAGGGCTACCCGGGTAAGCGCTACTACGGTGGCTGCGAGTTCGTGGACGTCGCGGAAAACCTGGCAATTGAGCGTGCGAAGTCCCTTTTCGGTGCTGATCACGCGAACGTGCAGCCCCATTCGGGCGCGTCCGCCAACGCGGCTGTGATGCATGCTCTCGCAAGTGCTGGCGACACCCTCATGGGGCTTTCCCTCGCGCACGGCGGGCACCTCACCCACGGCATGAAGATCAACTTTTCGGGCAAGCTCTACAACATCGCGGCCTACGAGGTCGATCCCGAGACCGGCCGCATCGACATGGATCGTGTGCGCGCGCAAGCGCTCGAGGCGCACCCGAACGTGATCGTTGCCGGGTGGTCGGCGTACCCGCGCCAGCTCGACTTTGAAGCATTCCGCTCGATCGCCGATGAAGTTGGTGCGAAGCTGTGGGTCGATATGGCGCACTTCTCGGGTCTTGTGGCCGCAGGTCTCCACCCGAGCCCGGTGCCGTTTGCCGATGTCGTTTCGACGACCGTTCACAAGACTCTCGCGGGTCCCCGCTCGGGCCTTCTTCTCGCCAAGCAGGATTTCGCGAAGAAGGTTGACTCGGCGGTGTTCCCTGGCCAGCAGGGCGGCCCGCTCATGCACGTGATCGCTGCGAAGGCGGTCGCTCTGAAGCTCGCGGCGACCGACGAGTTCAAGGAACGCCAGAAGCGCACGCTCGAGGGCGCGCAGATTCTCGCTGAGCGCCTCGGTCAGGCTGACGCGAAAGAGGCCGGCATCGAGCTCCTCTCAGGAGGCACCGACGTTCACCTCGTACTCGTTGACCTCCGCAAGTCTGAGATCGACGGGCAACAGGCCGAGGATCTCCTTCACGAGATCGGCATCACCGTGAACCGCAACGCGGTTCCGAATGATCCGCGTCCGCCGCGCGTGACGTCGGGTCTTCGCATTGGTACGCCGGCGCTTGCGACGCGTGGTTTCGGTGCGAGCGAATTCACGGAGGTCGCCGACATCATCGCGACCGCACTTACCGGCAAGGGGGATGTCGAGCAGCTTCGAGGGCGCGTTCGTACGCTCGTGGAAAACACACCCCTGTACGCCGACCTCACCCAATACTGAGAACTCACGACGCAAGGAGTAAGGACGCTATGACTGCACAAATTCTTGACGGCAAGGCCACGGCGAAGACCATTAAGGAAGAACTGCGCGAACGCGTGGAGAAGATCGTTGCTGAAGGCGCGGTTCGCCCTGGCCTTGCGACCGTGCTCGTAGGCGCGGACCCGGCCTCGGAGATCTACGTTGCCGGTAAGCACCGCGATTCCGAGGCAATCGGCATCAACTCGATTCGCAAGGACCTGCCCGAGGAGACGACTCAGGAGGAACTCTTCGCAGTCCTCGATGAGCTCAATGCCGACCCGGCCTGCACGGGCTACATCGTGCAGCTTCCCTTGCCGAAGCACATCGATACCGACGCGGTTCTCGAGTACATCGACCCGCAAAAGGATGCCGATGGTCTTCATCCCGTGAACCTTGGCCGACTCGTGCTCAACGTCAACAAGCCCATCACCACCCCGCTGCCGTGCACGCCGCGCGCCGCGATTGAACTCGCGAAGCGTCACGGTATCGATTTCAACGGCAAGCACGTTGTCGTCGTAGGCCGTGGCGTGACGGTGGGGCGCCCCATCGCGTCCCTCCTCACGCGTCGCGAGCATAATGCGACCGTCACCCTCACGCACACTGGCACTAAGAACCTCCCGGAGCTCCTCAAGCAGGCCGACATCGTGATCGCCGCTGCCGGGGTGCCACATCTCGTGAAGGCGGCCGACCTTCGCGACGATGCCGTTGTGCTCGACGTTGGTGTAACGCGTGAACCGGATCCGGAAACGGGTAAGCAGAAGATCAAGGGCGATGTCGAGCCCGCTGCTAAGGAGAAAGTCGCCTGGATCAGCCCGAACCCGGGTGGCGTCGGACCCATGACTCGCGCGCTGCTCATGCAGAACGTTGTCGAGTCGGCCGAGCGCGCGTGGGAAGCCGAAAAGGCTAAGCGCTGATACCCGAGTTGCCTTGCACGTTCACTGTGTAGAACGATCGTGGGGTGACTGACGGCAGGGACCCGTCCTTCGTGGGGCGGGTTCCTCCCCGTCAAATCGGGCGCGAGCGCGCCCGTGGATGAATGAAGGAGTAAGTGTGACTTTCACGGTGGCGACGGTTAACGTCAACGGCATTCGGGCGGCGGCTCGCAAAGGTATGGGGGAGTGGCTTGCCTCGTGCGGCGCAGACGTCGTCACCTTCCAGGAGGTGCGTGCTCCCGAGGACCTCGTCGAGGGACTCGTGGGACAGGGGTGGCGGTCGGCCGCACACGCCTCGATGCTCAAGGGCCGCGCGGGGGTTGCGATTGCGGTGCGCGAGGGGCTCGAAGGAGCGAACGTGGGAGAGGTCCGACGCTTGCTTCCCAACCTCGAGGCGGATTCGCACACCGGCCGCTGGCTCGAACTCGACGTCGAGGACGCACTCGGCGACGGCATGGACCTAACCGTGATTTCCATGTACATGCACTCGGGCAACGTCGACAAGCCTCAAACGATGGTCGATAAGTACGAGATGCTCGAGGGCGCCTGGTCGCGCCTCGAGGAATTGCGTGCGAGCGGGCGCCACGTGCTCCTCACGGGAGACCTCAATATCGCGCACACGAACCTCGACATTAAGAACTGGAAGGGCAACCTCAAGAGCGCGGGTTTCCTTCCCGAAGAGCGCGCCTACATCGATCGCCTGCTTGAGGCGGGGGAATGGGTTGATGTGCACCGCGCGCTCGCTGGCGATGTGCCCGGGCCGTACACGTGGTGGTCGCAGCGCGGGAAAGCCTTCGATAACGATTCGGGCTGGAGGATCGACTACCACCTGGCCTCGAAGGAACTCGCCACGCGGGCTGTGTCCGCACGCGTCGACAGGGCTGCGAGCTACGACACGCGCTGGAGTGATCACGCCCCACTCGTCGTGACTTACGAGTAAATTTCGAGCAGAAAAAGATAGGCGTGCCCCCGGCGAAGGCTGGGGGCACTGGCAGAAAGCGATGTGACAGTGGTGAACACTCGGTGGAGTATCAATCGCCGTGGTTTTGTAGGGCTCGCGAGTCTCGGCATGGTTGCCCTCGCCGGATGCTCGGCACTGCCCGAGAAGGACGCCCCATCGAAAACGCAGCAACCGTCGGAGGCCACGGATGCTCACGATGGCAGCGTGAAGGTGACCGACGCATGGGCGAAGGCAGCAGACCCCGCTGACACGGACATGACGGCAGTCTTCGCGTCCCTCACCTATGCGGGCGGTGCAAAGGAGAGCGTGCAGGTCACAGGCGCGCGATGCGATGCGGCGGACATGTGCATGCTCCACGAGGTTGTGACAGAAAACGGTAAGAGCACGATGCGCGAAGCCGAGGGCGGATTCACGCTCAAGGCCGGCGAGAGCTTCATGCTCGAACCCGGTGGCCCCCACATCATGCTCATGGGGCTGACGAAGCCCCTTGCCGCTGGCGAGAGCATCGCGCTCACCCTCGAAATCGAGGGGATGGATGACGTGGACTTCACCGCAGTCGTCAAGGACTTCGCGGGCGCGGAGGAAAACTATGACGACATGGGCAGTGACGACGGCCAGTGAGACCCGATGGTGACCGGCGAGCTTTTCTCGCCGCAGGCCTCGTAGGAGCTGCGGGAGTCGGTCTTGGCGCTGCGGGGGCGAGCGCGTACCACGCCTCAGCGGAGGAGAATCCCGAGCGCACGGCACCAATCCCTACCGAGGAGGAGCTCGACAAGCGCCGCATCGTGGGCGAGGCGCGCGAGAGCTTTTATGGCCCGCACCAGGCGGGCATCGCTGAGCCACCACTCGCGCACGGGGTCTTCATCGCCCTTGGCCTTCGACCGGAAACCGATAGAAGCGGCCTCGAACGAATGCTGAGGCTCTTAAGCGACGATGCTGCGAGGCTGACGCAGGGGCGTGCCCCGCTCGCCGACACGGAGCCCGAACTCGCCGATGCGCCCGCACGGCTCCGGGTCATGTTTGCGCTCGGTGAGAAGGCGGTTGCGCTCGCCGGTGTTGAGCCGCCCTCGTGGCTGAGGCCGCTGCCGGCGTTTGAGATCGATAGGCTCGAGGATCGTTGGTCGGGCGGAGACGTGCTGATCGCCCTGCAATCGGACGACCCGATCGCGCTCGCCCACGCTCAACGGATGCTGCTCAAGGATTCGCGCGCGTTCTGCACGCTCACCTGGGTGCAAAAGGGTTTCAGGAATGCGCGCTTTGCTGCCCCCACGGGGTCTCAAAGGAATCTGTTTGGGCAGATTGACGGGACAGTGAACCCCGAGGGGAGCGGTCTCGACACGCACGTGTGGATCAACGATGGTCCGTTCGCCGGTGGCTGTTCGATGGTGGTGCGCAGGATCGCGATGGACGTTGACGAGTGGGACCGTGCGGACCGCGTGGCTCGCGAGTTTTCCGTGGGGCGACGGATGTCCGACGGCTCCCCGCTCGCCGGTGGGCCAGGCGAAAACGGCGAAGCCGATTTTGCCGCGAAAGACAAGCACGGTTTTCACGTGATCGGCGAATACTCCCATATGCGGCGCGCGAGGTTGGCGGACGACGGTACGCACCACGAGAATGAGCAGATTCTTCGACGGCCCTTCAACTACGACGACGCACCCACCGGGAGCGAGATCTCGAATACCGGGCTTATTTTCGTGAGCTATCAACGCGACGTCGACGAACAGTTCGTCCCCATGCAACAGCGGCTTTCCGACGGTGACTTGCTCAATACATGGACGACGCCGATTGGCTCGGCTGTGTTTGTGGTCCTTCCCGGGTGCCGCGAGGGCGGTTTCGTCGGGCAGAGTCTCTTTCAGCGTTGACGCACCAGCTCCGTTAGCCTTGGCCTATGACCACCTCCTCCCCGTTTATTCCCGTCATTCCGGCTGGAGGCTCGGGCACGAGGCTCTGGCCGCTTTCGCGTCAGAGCCACCCGAAGTTTCTCCTTGACCTTGAGGGCAATGGTGCGAGTCTCCTCATCAACACTCTCGAGCGTCTCGCGCCCCTGTCCTCGGCGCGGCCAATTATCGTGACGGGGCGTGCGCACCGTGAGGCAGTCGCCGCGCAGGTTGGCGATGGTGCCCAGGTCCTTTTCGAGCCGAGTGGAAAAAACTCGATGCCAGCGATCGCGTGGGCTGCCGCGCTTGCGGAGCGCGAGCACCCCGGTGCCATCATTGGCTCCTTCGCCGCTGACCACGTGATCGCACCGAAGGAAGACTTCTGGAAGGGTGTCTACAGCGCGATCGCCGCTGCGGAACTCGGCTATCTCGCGACCATCGGGATCGAACCCACGTCGGCGTCGAGCGCTTTCGGGTACATCGAGACCTGCCCGTCAGATGCGGCCGATGAGGACGCGATTGCCCTGCGCTCCGCGGGAGCTTTAAACGTCGCCCGTTTCGTCGAAAAACCGGACGCCGCAACTGCTGACGAGTTCGTGCGAAGCGGACGTTTCATGTGGAATGCGGGGATGTTTGTTGTGAAGGCGCGTGTGCTGCTAGAAGCCCTCGACGATCTCCATCCCGAGATCAGCGACGCCGCACGAGCTCTCGCGCTCGAGGGGACCGGGGGAGAGCTTTCGAGGGAGGGCAAAGCGATCTGGGCGAGCCTCGAGCCGATCGCGATTGATCATGCGCTCGCGGAGCCGCTCGCCTCGCGCGGGGCGGTCGCCGTCGTGCCCGCGAGCTTCGCGTGGGACGACATCGGCGACTTTCGGGCGCTCGCGCGAGTGGCGCGCGGCGAAAAGGAGAACGAGGGCGGCGTGGATGTCGCGGGGACCGCCAAGGTCGTGAGTGTGGATTCTCGGGCGCGCGTGTATTCGAACTCCAAACGCCCAATCGCTCTGGTTGGTCTCAATGGCATTAGCGTCGTCGAAGCAGGGGACGTTTTGCTAGTCGTGGACGAGGCGAAATCGCAAGACGTCGGGGCACTCGTGAAGCGCCTAGAAGCGGAGGGACTGGAGGGCCTTTTATAGGCTTCTGACGGATGCTCTCCAGATTCCGAGTCTGGGAGTGCATTCAGGTTAACGGAGCGTTACATTAGGAGGAGGACGCCCGGACCCGCCGGGCGTACCCTCAACTGGTCCCCTCACGTTGGAGGCAATCGTGAAGTCCCTTTCCCGCGCGGCCGCACTGCTCGGTGCTGGCGCCCTCGTTCTTTCCGCCTGCGGCACCCCGCCCGAACAGTCCGGCTCCGATTCGGGTGCTGGAAAGGGCGGCGATTTCAAGGCCTGTATGGTGTCCGATTCGGGCGGTTTCGACGACAAGTCGTTCAACGAGTCAGGCTTCAACGGCCTCACGACTCTCAAAGAGGACAAGGGCTACAAGGTGCAGACCGCCGAGTCGTCGAGCGAAGCTGACTTCTCGCCGAACCTGCAAAACATGGTGCAGGGCGATTGCAACCTCATCTACGCCGTTGGCTTCCTTTTCTCGCAGACCCTCAAGACTGAGGCCGAAGCAAACCCCGATACCCACTACGCCATCATCGACTCGACCGCTCAGGATGCCGACGGCAACCCCGTCGAGGTCGATAACGTCAAGCCGATCACGTTCGATACCGCTCAGGCGGCCTACCTCGCTGGTTACGTGGCTGCTGGTACCACCAAGACCGGCACCGTTGCGACCTACGGTGGTGCGAAGATCCCCTCGGTGACGATCTTCATGGACGGTTTTGCCGATGGCGTCGCAAAGTACAACGAAGTGCACGGCACGAACGTCAAGCTCCTCGGCTGGAACAAGGACAGCCAAGACGGCTCGTTCACGGGCGACTTCGATGACCAGACCAAGGGTAAGGCTCTGACCGAAGGCTTCATTTCCCAGGGCGCAGACATCATCATGCCCGTCGCGGGCCCCGTCGGTGCAGGCACCCTCGCGGCCGCGAAGGAAAAGGAGGGCGTCATGGTTGTCTGGGTTGACTCCGATGGCGTGGAGACCAACCCCGACGCGAAGGACGTCATCATCACCTCGGTGATGAAGGAGATTGCAGCCGCAGTCGAGACGACCGGCACGGAGGCTGCCGAAGGCAAGTTCACGAACGAGCCGTACGTGGGCACCCTCGAAAACGGTGGCGTCGGTCTTGCTCCCTACCACGAGTTCGATAGCAAGATCCCCGCAGAATTGAAGAAGGAAGTCGAAGACCTCCAGAAGCAGATCGTCAGTGGCGAGATCGAAGTAACCTCGCCCGCTTCGCCCAAGCACTGAGTCTCGGAACTCAGTCACTTGTGACGATCATCAATAAGTAGACTGGCGGCCCCCTCCCGCGGGAGGGGGCCGCCAGCACGCCCATCCCCCTTATACTCGAATCCACACCCCTCGGGCCCGCGGGGTCCGTGTGACTCACGGAAGGCAGCGCTCGTGAAACTCGAACTGCGAGGCATCACGAAGGTGTTCGGCTCGCTCGTAGCCAATGACCACATTGACCTGGTCATCAACGAGGGCGAAATTCATTCGCTCCTCGGCGAAAACGGCGCGGGTAAGTCCACCCTCATGAACGTTCTGTACGGGCTCTATCAGCCCGACGGCGGCCAGATTCTTATCGATGATCAGCCCGTGCATTTCGCGGGCCCCGGAGATGCTATGGCCGCCGGTATCGGCATGGTGCACCAGCACTTCATGCTCATCCCGGTCTTCACCGTTGCGGAAAACGTGGCGCTCGGCCACGAGCCTACGAAGGGCGCCTTCCTCGACCTCGACCAAGCACGCGCGAAGGTGCGCGAAATCTCCAAGCGCTTCGGCTTCGACATCGACCCGGACGCAAAGGTCGAAGATCTCCCCGTCGGTGCGCAGCAGCGAGTCGAGATCATCAAGGCGCTTTCGCGCCGCGCCGAGGTTCTTGTTCTCGACGAGCCCACGGCGGTGCTCACGCCGCAGGAAACCGATGAGCTCATGCAGATCATGCGTCAGTTGAAGGATGAGGGCACATCGATCGTGTTCATCACCCACAAACTGCGCGAGGTTAAGGCAGTCGCGGACCGTATCACGGTCATTCGACGCGGCAAGGTTGTGGGCGCAGCCGATCCAAGCGCGCCGCAAACCGAACTTGCAAACTTGATGGTGGGCCGTCCGGTGGCCCTCGACTTTGCGAAGTCTGAGCCGAAGGGCGGCAAGGCGGCCCTCAGAGTTGAGGACCTCACGGTCACGGACTCGCAGGGGCTCAAGCTTTTGAACTCCGTGAGCTTTGACGTCCACGAGGGAGAAATCCTCGGTGTCGCGGGTGTTCAGGGCAATGGCCAGACGGAACTCACCGAAGCTCTCCTCGGCCTTCAGGAGAACGTGAGCGGTCACGCCGTCCTGAACGGCAAGGATCTCGTGGGCCTCAGCACGAAACGAATCCTGGACGAGGGCGTCGGGTTTGTTCCCGAGGACCGCACCGAAGACGCCCTCATGAAGTCGTTCTCGGTCGCTGAGAATCTTGTTCTCGACCAACACGACCGCAGGCCTTTCGGCTCGGTAATCTCCCTTCACCCGGGCACGATTCGCACGCACGCCGAAAGCCAGGTCAAGGAGTTCGACATTCGCACGGCCGGAATTGACCTTCCCGTTGGATCCCTCTCGGGTGGCAACCAGCAGAAGGTCGTCATGAGCCGCGCGCTTTCGCGAGACCTTTCGCTCTTTATCGCCTCTCAGCCCACACGCGGCGTTGATGTCGGCTCGATCGAGTTCCTTCACAAGCGCATCGTTCTCGAACGAGATAAGGGAACCCCGGTCATCATCGTCTCGACCGAACTCGACGAGGTGTGCCAGCTTGCCGACCGCATCGCGGTGATGTACCGCGGTGAGATCCTCGGGATTGTGCCTGGAGACGAAAGCCGCGAAGTGCTGGGCCTCATGATGGCCGGGTACACCGCCGAGGCGGCTCGCGAGGCCGTCGCTAACGGAACGGGAACGCTGAGTGAGGGCGCCCTGACCGAGGAAGGAGAGCTCTCGTGAGCGAGAAAAATACCGCGTCGAGTCGCACCCTCGCGCAGCGGATTGGCCGCAGCGAAGTCTCGGTCGTCATCGGTGCGTTCATCATTGCCGCGATCATCGGTAGCGTTCTCATCCTGATCGCCAATGAAGATGTGCGTGAGTCCTTCGGCTATGTCTTCGCGCGCCCGAGCGATTTCTTTGGGGCATCGTGGGCAGCGATCGCCGGGGCGTACGAGGCGATGTTCCGCGGCGCTATCTTCGACTACAACGCGCGTACGACCGCCCTCATGTGGCGCCCTCTGTTCGAGACACTGACAGTCGCGACTCCGCTGATCATCGCCGCCTACGGCATGGCCGTGGGTTTCAGGGCGGGCATGTTCAACATCGGCGGCACCGGTCAGCTCCTCATCGGTGCTGCAATGGCCGGATACGTCGGATTCACGTGGACGTTCCTTCCGCCTGTCGTCCACCTCATTGTCGCGCTTGCGGTCGGTGCACTCGCAGGTGCGGTGTGGGGCGGCATTGCGGGCTTCCTCAAAGCGCGATTCGAGGCGAACGAGGTCATCTCGACCATCATGCTCAACTGGATCGCGGTCTCGCTTCTCGGCTTCCTCCTGACGACGAAGGCCTTCACCGCAGCGAACTCGTCGCAGCCCATCTCGCCGAACGTCGCCGTGAATGCACAGCTTCCCATTCTCATCTCCGGTTACCGTCTGCACGCCGGTATCTTCATCATGCTCCTCGCAGGCGTGTTCATGTGGTGGCTGCTCACGCGCAGCTCGCTCGGCTTCAAGTTCCGGACCGTCGGTGAAAACCCCCGCGCCGCGCAAGTCGCGGGCATCAAGGTTGGCACGACGAGCTTCCTCGTCATGGTCGTCGCCGGCGCACTCGTGGGTCTGGCCGGCTCCGTTCACTTGCTCGGCACCGAGCACCGCCTCACGAGCGGAATCGCCGGCAACGTCGGCTTCGACGCGATCACGGTTGCGCTCCTCGGCCGCTCGGGCCCCATCGGGATCCTCCTTGCGGGTCTACTCTTCGCGGCCCTCGGCGTGGGTGGTCGGTTCATGGAGTCGAACCAGGGAGTCCCGATCGACCTTGTGAGCATCGTCCAGGCGCTCGTCGTGCTCTTCATTGCCGCGCCACCGCTCGTGAGGACCCTCACCGGTCTCTCGTTCCTTGCGCGAGACAAAAAGGACGACGACACACCGGCGGGTAGTGCCGCTCCCGCGACGGAGGAATCCGACGCCTCCACGGCAACCGTCGGAACCGTAACCCCCGCCGCAGCCGGCAGCCACCGGGCAAGCGCACCCGCAGCCGACTCCGCCGACGCTTCGAAGGAGGCATGAGATGAGCGTTCAGGATCCCCGCGCCCTTCCCACGGACGACGTCGTCGTTCTCGACACCGTCAAGGGGCGTCTCCCGAACTGGTGGCACATGCCCGTTGCCCTGAGCGTCTTTGCGCTCGTGGCCCTCGCAGGGTTTTGCCTCGGGGCGGTCCCCGGGCACGACTCGACATTCGCAATCGCCCGCGAGTCGATGTTTACCGACATGGGGGTGCCACAGAAAATTTCGATGCCCGCGCAAGCAACCTCGCTGGTGTTGGGCCTCGTTCTCGTCGCCCTCGCGGTCCTTGCGTGGATCGTGCAGGCGAAAAACCTCGCGTGGCCGCGCGGCACGAAAGCGCTCCTGCAGGTTCTCTTCGGAGTTTTGTGGGCCTTTGACTTCCTTGTGTGGGCCGTCGCGGGTCAGGCACTCGACCTCGGCTACCTCCTCCAGGCGACTCTTGCCCTCGCGGTTCCGCTCGTGTTCGGTGCGCTTTCGGGCGTGCTGTCGGAGCGGGCGGGCGTCGTCAACATCGCGATCGAGGGCCAGCTGCTACTCGGCGCGTTCGGCGCCGCGCTCGTAGGCTCGATGACGGGTAGCCCGTGGATCGGCATGATCGCCGCGCCGATCGTCGCGCTCCTGATCGGTGCACTGCTCGCGCTCTTTGCGGTTGGTTACCACGTGCAGCAAATTATCGTCGGTGTGGTGCTGAATGTGCTCGCGATCGGCCTCACGGGCTTCCTGTTTGGAACGCTTATGAAGCAGGATCCGGAACACTTCAACACCCCCATGCGGCTGCCGAACCTCCGCGTTCCCGTTCTCGCCGATATCCCCGTGATCGGCCCCGCGCTCTTTGACCAGAACATTCTCGTGTACCTCATGTGGGTCATCGTTGCCATCCTCACGACCGCGCTTTTCTGGACCCGCTGGGGTCTTCGCGTACGTGCCGTTGGCGAGCACCCCCTCGCCGCCGACACCGTGGGCATTAACGTTGCGCGCACGCGCTGGAGCAATGTTCTCCTGGGCTCGGCCGTCGCCGGCCTCGGCGGCGCGACCCTCACCATTGGCACGAACGTGGCGTTCGCGAAGGAAATGAGCGCGGGCAAGGGCTATATCGCTCTCGCCGCCATGATCCTCGGCCGCTACCACCCCGTTGGAGCAATGTGTGCGGCGCTCTTCTTCGCGTTCGCGACTGCCCTCCAACAGAACCTCGGCATTCTCTCGAGTTCTCTTCCGCCGGACCTTCACAAGGCCACCGTGCCCTCGGAGTTCCTCGCGATGCTGCCGTACGTCGTGACGCTGTTCGCGGTCGCCGGTTTCGTGGGGCGGGTTCGCGTGCCCGCTGCCGATGGCGAGCCGTACATCAAGCAGTAGGAGCCTCGGCGATGACCGACTTCGAACCTTTGCTTGAAGCCGCGCGCGCGGTCGCTGCCCGCGCCTACGTCCCGTATTCGCACTATCCCGTGGGGGCCGCGGGGCTCGTGGACGACGGGCGCATCGTACGCGGGTGCAATGTCGAGAACGCCGGTTATGGTGTGACGCTCTGCGCCGAATGCGGCATGATCTCAGAGCTCATGGCGAGCGGTGGCGGGAAGATCCGTGCGTTCGTGTGCGTCAACCGGCTCGGCGAGGTCATCATGCCGTGCGGCCGCTGCCGGCAACTTCTCGCCGAACACGCGGCGAGCGACTTCACGATCCTGACGCCGAAAGGGGAGGCGAGCCTCGACGAGATGCTTCCCCAATCGTTCGGCCCCGCCGATCTCGATGCTGCCGCGCCCGAGGCGTAGGCGCATTTTCTCAATTGACACAGTCGAAAGGACACCCCATGGCTGAAGCATTTGATGCGGTTGATGTCATCCACGCCAAGCGAGACAAGCGCGAGCTCACGCCCGAGCAAATCGCCTGGACGATCGATGCGTACACGCGCGGTGTGATTGCCGAGGAGCAGATGAGTGCGCTCGCGATGGCGATCTTCCTCAACGGAATGAACCGCGAAGAGATTGCGCTGTGGACGAAGGCCATGATCGCTTCGGGCGAGCGGATGAGCTTCGACGCCCTGTCGAAGACGACGACCGATAAGCATTCCACGGGTGGCGTGGGGGATAAGATCACCCTTCCGCTCGCTCCGCTTGTCGCCTCCTTCGGGGTGGCTGTTCCGCAGCTCAGCGGCCGCGGTCTCGGCCACACGGGAGGTACGCTCGACAAACTCGAGTCGATCCCCGGTTGGCGCGCAAATCTCACGAACGATGAAATGATGCGCCAGCTCGAGACCGTTGGTGCGGTCGTGTGCGCGGCGGGAAGCGGCCTAGCCCCCGCCGATAAGAAGCTCTATGCGCTGCGTGATGTGACGGGGACCGTGAACTGCATTCCCCTCATCGCGAGCTCGATCATGAGCAAGAAGATCGCCGAAGGCACCGCCTCCCTTGTGCTTGACGTGAAGACCGGCTCGGGCGCGTTCATGGAAGACGAGTCGATGGCGCGGGAGCTCGCCCGCACGATGGTCGATCTTGGCTCCGATGCGGGCGTCAATACCGTCGCGCTCCTGACCGACATGTCCGTCCCGCTCGGGCGCGCGGTCGGCAACGCAATCGAGGTCGAGGAAAGCGTCGAGGTTCTCGCCGGCGGTGGCCCGGCAGACGTCGTTGAACTCACCGTTGCCCTCGCGACCGAAATGCTTGCCGCAGCGGGTGTCACGGACGTTGACGTCGACGCCGCGCTCAAGGATGGCCGCGCGATGGACACGTGGAAGGCCATGATTCGCGCTCAGGGCGGCGACCCCGACGCCGCACTCCCCGTCGCGAAGCACAGCCACGAGGTCATCGCGCAGTCCGACGGCTGTGTAACCGGCCTCGATGCCATGAAGGTCGGCGTTGCCGGTTGGCGCCTCGGTGCTGGCCGTTCGCGGCCCGGCGAAGCCGTCCAGTTCGGCGCGGGCGTGCGCCTCAACAAGACCGTTGGCGATCGCGTTACGAAGGGCGAAGTTCTCGCGACGCTCCTCACCGATACCGAGGATCGTTTTGCGCGCTCCCTCGAAGCGATCGAAGGCGCGTGGTGCATCGAGGACGTCGAGAATTTCGAGCGCGGATCACTCGTGCTCGACCGGATCGCCTAAAGAGCGAATGGGGCCCTGCCCCTTTCGCTGCTCAGCGTGCGGCGTTGAGTTTCGCGCGTAAGCGCGGAAGCACTTCGTCGCGAAACAGCGGGGCAAGGAGGTGCGCCTCGCCCGGCTGGGGGTGGATCGGAAACCACCGCACCTCTTCGATCTCTGCGTGCGCGGTGAACTCCTCGGGGCTCGCAACTTCGGGCGCGAGGAAGACATCGGAAATGAGGAGAGTACCGGCTTCGTTCGCAGCGGCGGTTTGAAAATGCCCAAGGTGCGTGAGTTTTTCCGGATCGAGGCGGAGATTGAGCTCCTCGTGAATCTCCCGCACCGCGCAGTCGAGTGGAGTTTCGCCCGCTTCGGGTTTTCCGCCCGGCTGCATGAACTTCTCTGTCCCGCGCTTGCGGACGCCGAGGACCTGCCACTCGCCTTGGGACTTGCCGTAGAAGCACACGGCAGACACCGTGATTGTGGGCGGTGCCTCGCGCGAGCGCGCGGGTTCGACGGTTGCTGAGCGAGCGTCGGCCTCCCACAGGCATTCAAGCCCGCCAAGGCGGGCGAGGGCCGGCCTGAGTGCGAGGCGGCGCATCCCGGCTCCCGCCCATGCGTCGACATCTCGACCCTGGGAACGGGCGAGTGCGAGACCGCGGCGAACGAGAGTGGGGATCGGCTTGCGCGCCTGGCGAACGTCGCGCACGAAGCGCAAGGCGAAAACGAGGGCGGCGGGACGATCGAGGACGATCGCATCCGCGAGAAGTCCGCGCTCGGCGAGGGCGGTGACGAGTTCGGCTGCGAAAATGCCTTCGGCAATGGCAAGCGGAGATTCCTCCGCACTAAAGATGCGGGTGCCCGTGCGCCGGGACTGCGAAATCGAATACGTGGGAACCTCGACCGCTCCCTCGTAGCAGAGGGTTTCAAGGGCTGCGAGAGCGTCGCCTGCGCGCCACGAGGCCGGATCGTCCCAGTCCACGATCCCAAAGGCGGAGGGTAGACCTTCTTCATCGCCGTCGCGGTAGAAGTCATCGAGATTGAGTACGGGCAAGCCTGAGTGCTCCGCAAGGCGCCCCTTGCCGCTTCCCGAAGGGCCGGAGAGAAGGACGATGCGGCGCGCGGGCGCGCCGGTGCGTGGGCGATGCATCGAGGCGGGGCTTTGGGAAATTGGGGGATGACTCACGGAACCTCATCCTATGCCCATCGGCTTTGAGAGAGCCCCGGTCGGCGCGTGGGAGAATGAACGCATGACAAATCACAACGACAACACCACCGTGTCCTACGACGAGCTGGCCGCGATGATCGACCACACGCTCCTCAAGCCCGAGTCGACTCCGGCCGACGCCGCGGCTCTCGCGCGCGAGGCTGAGAAGCTTGGCACCTACTCGATTTGCGTGTCGCCATCGATGCTCCCGATCGAGACGAGCGTCCACGTCGCGACCGTGTGCGGTTTTCCTTCGGGGCAGGTAGCGCCCGAAGTGAAGGCCTACGAGGCCGCCGATTCGGTCAAGAAGGGGGCCGAAGAGATCGACATGGTCATCAACGTGGGTCGCGCTATCGCGGGCGACAGCGACTTCACTGAGCAGGAGATCCGCGCTGTGCGCGAGGCCGCGCCGTGGCCCGTCATTCTCAAGGTCATCATCGAGTCCGCAGCGCTCAACGATGAGCAGATTGTTGCCTCATGCGAGGCGGCTAAGCGCGCGGGCGCCGATTTCGTTAAGACCTCCACGGGCTTCCATCCCGCCGGCGGTGCGAGCGCCCACGCCGTCGCGCTCATGCGCGAAACCGTGGGTGAAGACTTCGGCGTGAAGGCCTCGGGTGGCATCCGCACACTCGAAGCCGCGAAAGAGATGATCGCCGCGGGCGCAAACAGGCTCGGCCTGTCCGGTTCCGCGGCGATCCTCGATGAGCTAGAGGCGCGTTCCTAGGCTCTAGGCGCCAAGGAGCTCGCTGAGCTCCTTCTTCATAAGTTCGAGCTTCTCGGCCGCGCGTTCACGTGCGGCCGAGAGGTCGTTAAAGCTCGCGTCTGCCGCGATAGGACTGACGACCTCGAGGTAGGCCTTGAGCTTCGGCTCGGTTCCCGACGGGCGCACGATCACACGCGAGTCGTCCTCGGCAAGCAGGAACATGCCGTTTGTGGGCGGCAGGCCCGTGGTCTCGAGCGACCCCTCGGCGAGATCGCGGACATCGACCACAGGCGAGTTCGCGAGCGCGCTCGGGGGAGTCGTGCGGAGGGTGGTCATCATCTCGCCGATGCGGTCGAGGTTGCTCACCCGGATCGAAAGCTGCGAGGTGAGGTAGAGCCCGCATTCGCGCGCAAGGTCGTCAAGGAGATCGACTAGGCTCGCGCCGTGTGCTTTCGTGAGGGCGGCGAGCTCGGCGATCGCGAGAGCCGCCGACATGCCGTCCTTATCCTTGACGACATCGGGGAGCACGCAGTAGCCAATCGCTTCTTCGTACCCGAACGCAACGTTGTGTGCGCGGGCGATCCATTTGAAGCCCGTGAGGGTCTGGGTGCTCGCGTATCCGCGAGCTTTCGCGAGCGCCCCGAGGGAGCGTGAACTCACGATCGAGTTCGCGAATGCCCCCTCGACCTCGCGGTGGTCCGCAATGTAGGTCGCGAGAAGCAGTCCCAGCTCATCGCCGTGCAGCATGCGCCACACCTCGCGGCGCGGGTCATAAATGGCGGCGGCACAGCGATCCGCGTCGGGATCGTTCGCAATGACCAGATCTGCCTCGACCTGTTCGGCGAGTTTTGCCGCGAGATCGATCGCCCCCTTTTCCTCCGGGTTCGGGAAGGGAACGGTCGGAAAGTCGGGATCTGGCTCTTGCTGCTCCTTCACGCTGTGGACATCCGTGAAGCCAGCGCTCTCGAAGGCGGAGAGCATCGTCGCGCTACCGACGCCGTGCATGGCCGTGTGGACGATGCGCAGGTTCGCACGTGCGGCGCGAGCCGCACCCGTATCGGTCGCGTCGCTTCGCTCAATAATCGGGAGGATAGCCTCGACGTACTCGTCGACGAAGGATTCGGGCATCGTCTCCCACCCGCTTTCGGCGAGGGGAATGTCGCGCACCGCTCCCACGGAGGCGATTTTCGCGGCGATATCCGCGTCGGCCGGCGGGACGATCTGCACGCCGTTGCCGTCTTCACTTGCGGCGCGGCCACCCAGGTAGACCTTGTAGCCGTTGTCCCGTGCGGGGTTATGGGAAGCCGTCACCATGATGCCGCAATCTGCACTCTTCGCACGCACGGCGTGCGCGAGCACGGGAGTTGGCCAGTGGTGGGGCATCAGGATGACCTCGTGGCCGGCAGCGGTGAGGATAGCGGCGCTCGTTTCGGCAAACGTGCGGGAGTTGTAGCGCGCGTCGTAGCCAATCACGATGCGTGCCTTCCCAACGACATCGCTGAGGTAGGCGCCGATGCCTGCCGCGGCGCGCGACACGACCGCAACATTCATGCGGTTCGGGCCGGGGCCCATCGCACCTCGAAGACCGGCGGTGCCGAACTGGAGAGTTCCGGCGAAGGCTCCTTCGAGTTCGGCGAGTTCGGCCTCGTTGCCCTCCTCAGCAGCGGCAATGCGATGCTTGAGTTCCTCGCGCGTGCTCTGGTTCGGGTCATCCTCCATCCATGCACGCGCGCGGGAAGCAAGGTTTGGCTCGAGCGCGCTCATCGGTCGCTCTCCTTTGCGATGGCGTGAATGGTGCTGGACAAAAGCTTCGCGAGGCGCGGAGCCGCAGCGTGCCCTGCCTCAACGACTTCTTCGTGGTTGAGCGGCGTGGGGGAGATCCCCGCGGCAAGGTTTGTCACGAGCGAGAAGCCGAGCACGTCGAGGCCTGCTTCGCGCGCAGCCATGGCCTCGAGCACGGTCGACATGCCCACGAGGCTCGCACCGAGAACGCGCGCCATCTGGACCTCTGCGGGGGACTCGTAGAACGGTCCGCGAAATTGCATGTAGATGCCTTCGTCGAGGCCCGGATCGATTGACTTCGCGATCTCGCGCAAGCGCGGTGTGTAGATGTCGGTTTGGTCGACGAAGGTCGCACCCGTGATCGGGCTGTCACCCGTGAAGTTGATGTGATCGGTGATGAGCACGGGACTACCCGGCTTCCACTGTTCGTTCAGGCCGCCGCAGCCGTTGGTCAGCACGAGCGTCGTCGCGCCGAATTCGGCAGCGGTGCGCACGCCGTGAACCGTGGCGCTTACGCCGTGGCCCTCGTAATAGTGGGTGCGGGCACCGAGCACGAGTACGCGGGCCCCGCCGGAAATCTCAAAGATGCGGAGGGTCCCGACGTGGCCTTTGACCGAGGGCTTCTGGAAACCGGGGATCGCGTCGGCGGGAGTGCTGAACAGTTCCGTGCCGAGGAGCTCGGCTGCCCCGGACCAGCCGGATCCGAGCGTCACGGCAATGTCAATCCGCTCGATGCCGGAGGCCTCGCGCAGGACGTTTGCCGCGTCCTTGGCGAGGAGGTACGGGTCGGGTGTCATGTGTGCATTGTCAGTCATGCGACAAGCCTACCCGCGCGGGACCGCCTAATCTTCGATCGAGCAGAGTTGCGCACCCGCGGAAACCGTGGCGCCGATCTCCGCGTCGAGGTTCGTCACAATTCCGCTCCGGTGCGCAAGGATCGGCTGCTCCATTTTCATCGCCTCAAGGACGAGGATGAGGTCACCGTCGGCGACGGTTTGCCCCTCCTCGACGGCGATCTTGACGATGGTTCCCTGCATGGGTGCGCTCACCGCATGGCCGCCGGCCGAGGTACTCCGGGCGCTGCTCGTGCGACGCTTGCGGCGCTGGGGAGTGGCTGCACGAGGCGCGCGCAGAGACGCGGGAAGCGAGATCTCGACCTTGCGCCCGTCGATCTCGACGATGACGTCCTCGCGATCCTCGACGTCGTCCGTGGCGTTCGGGAGAGCGGAGGGGGTGATGTCACCCGAGAATTCCGTCTCAATCCAGCGCGTGTGCACGGCGAAGGGAGTATCCGGATCGCTCGGTGCGAATGCTGGATCGTCGACGACGAGTCGGTGGAAGGGCATGACGGTGGGAATGCCGTCGATACGGAACTCGGCGAGGGCACGACGTGAGCGCTCGAGCGCCTCCTCGCGGGTCGCACCGGTCACGATGAGCTTCGCGAGCATGGAGTCGAAATAGCCGGAAATCGAGTCACCCGTGCGCACGCCCGAGTCCACGCGCACGCCCGGGCCGAGGGGCGGTTCAAAAAGCTTGACGGGCCCGGGGGAGGGGAGGAATCCTCGCCCCGCGTCTTCGCCGTTGATGCGGAACTCAAAGGAGTGTCCGCGGGTCTGAGGATCCACGGGGGAAATTTTCTCGCCCGCGGCGATGCGGAACTGTTCGCGCACAAGGTCGACTCCCGTGACCTCTTCGGTCACGGGATGCTCAACCTGGAGGCGCGTGTTGACTTCGAGGAACGAGATGGTGCCGTCCTGGCCCACGAGAAACTCGCACGTGCCTGCCCCCACGTAGTGGGCTTCCTTCAAAATCGCTTTCGACGATTCGACAAGGCGCGCGTGTTGCTCGTCGCTCAAGAATGGTGCAGGCGCCTCCTCGACGAGTTTCTGGTGGCGTCGTTGGAGCGAGCAGTCCCTGGTAGAGACGACCTGGACGTTGCCGTGGCTATCGGCGAGGCACTGCGTTTCCACGTGGCGCGGTGCGTCGAGGTAGCGCTCAACAAAGCATTCTCCACGGCCGAACGATGCGATTGCCTCGCGAGTCGCGGAGTCGAAGAGCTCGCGCACCTCACTGAGCTCACGCGCGACTTTCAAACCGCGCCCGCCCCCGCCGAATGCCGCCTTGATGGCGATTGGGAGGCCGTGCTCCTTGGCAAAGGCGACCACTTCGCCCGAATCTTTGACGGGATCCTTGGTGCCCGCAACGAGCGGCGCTCCTGCCGCCTGGGCAATATGGCGTGCGGAGACCTTGTCGCCGAGCTTCTCGATGGCCTCGGGGCTGGGGCCGATCCACACGAGGCCAGCGTCAATCACGGCTTGCGCGAAGTCCGCACGCTCCGACAGGAACCCGTAGCCCGGGTGGATTGCTTCAGCGCCGCTTCGCTGCGCGATGTCGAGAAGCTTGTCGATCACGAGATAGCTCTGCGCGGCGCTCGCTCCGCCGAGGGCGTAGGCCTCGTCAGCGACGCGCGTGTGCAGAGCGTCGCGATCCGAGTCGGAATACACGGCGATCGATCGCAGCCCGGCGTCGCGGCAGGCACGGGCAATGCGTACGGCGATCTCACCACGATTGGCAATGAGAACCGTGCGGAACGGTCGATGGAGCGCGGGCTTAGGCATTCGGGATCCTTTTCAGGTGTCGGGCGAAGTGCTCAGCAACCTTCCGAGCATATACCGCCCGTAGACGAAAGAGCTTTACGACGAGGACGTTGGACGCCAAAGGTCAGTGATCGGGAGAGAAATCTCCGCGAGCATCCGGCGAAGAAGCGGAAGCGACAGACCGATGACCGCGTGGTGATCGCCCTCGATGCGTTCAATGAAGGGGCCGCCGTACCCGTCGATCGTGAAGGCGCCCGCAACCCACAGCGGTTCGCCCGTCGACACGTACGCGTCGATCTCGGCATCGGAAAGCTCGGCAAAATAGACATCTGTCGATGCCGTATTGCCGAACGTCGCCCCGGTTCCGCCATCCAGCGGGTCGCGATCATCGATGAGCCAGTGCCCCGAATGAAGTCGCGCCCTCTTTCCTCGCATCTCCCGCCACCTCTCGCGTGCGGCATCTGCCGTGCGGGGTTTGCCTCCGAGGGCGCCATCGATCTCGAGCATCGAGTCGCCGCCGAGAACGACATACCCACCTTCGCTCGCCGCGCACGACGCTTCGGCCTTCGCTCTGGCGAGTGTCAGCACTTGATCCTCGAAGGCCAGCTCGCCCGAGGACTCGAGTGCCGCGGCGAGAACAGCTTCCTCGTCCACATCCGCGGGCAGGGTCGTGAACTCGATCCCGGCACGCGTCAGCACGGCCTTACGTCCGGCAGACTGGGAGGCCAGGAGCAGGAGCGGTTCGTGAAGTGGGGTTCCGACGGTTGCTTGGCGGTCGTCGGCCCCTTCGCCCACCCCGGGGAGCCCGCTGTTCATGCACCGACCCCCGCTGCCGTGGGGAGCCGAAAGAGCGGAGCGCAGCACCGAAAGGGGCAGGCTGCCGAGCTCGAGCGCTTCGCGATGGAAGTCGCGAAGAGACGTGCCGCGCGCGAGAGCCTCGTCGCGCAACTGCTCCCAGACTCGCTGGCCGAGCTTGTAGCTCGGGGCCTGGCCGGCCCAACCGAGGTAGCGGTGATACTCGAAGCGCTGAATCGGCTCTTCCATGCGCCAGTGTTCGCGGACGAAGTCCCAACCGCGCTCGTAAGTCCACTGCCCGCCACCAAACTGTTCAGGAACGGGAAGTTCGTTGTGAAGACCGATATCGAGGACGACGCGGCCGGCGCGCATGCGCTGCTCCATGAGCATGCCGAGCTTTTCTCCGTCGGTTGTGAGATAGCCGAGCTCCTCCATGAGCCGCTCTGCGTACAGCGCCCAGCCTTCGCCGTGGCCCGACACCCACATGAACGACGCACGCCAGCGGTTCAGGCGCTCTGCTTGAAGCTGCTGCGTGCCCACCTGGAGGTGATGCCCGGGCACGCCCTCGTGGTACACGGTTGTGGTTTCACTCCACGTGCGGAACGTGTCAACTCCGGCGGGGGTGTCCCACCACATGCGACCGGGGCGCGAGAAGTCCTCGCTCGGGCCGGTGTAGTAGATGCCGCCCGCGCCCGTTTCAGCGATCATGCATTCCAGGCGCGTGAGCTCCTCCGGAATATCAAAGTGCGTCCCGGCAAGATCACGAATCGCCGCGTCGGAAAGCTCCTGCATCCACGCCTTGAGGTTGTCGGTGCCGTGAAGAACGAGCGACTCATCGGCATTTAGGGAGGCCATCGCGGCATCGATAGAATCGCCGCCGCCATTGCCGTAATGCGCATTCAGGCGCGAGGCTACCTGCTTCTGTTCGTCGATCAGGCGCGTGAGTTCCTCAACACCGAACTCGTATGCCTCCTCGACGTCGATCTCTTCGCCGAGGAACGTGCGCGAACCGAGCTGGTAGGCCTCGCGGCCGACGGCGTCCTTCTCGGGAGCGTTCTCCGCAAGCTCCTCAAACACCTCTGCGAGTTTCGTATAGGCCTCGCACGCGAGGTTCACATTCTGTTCAAGCTTCTCGCGGGCCGGGCCCTCAAGGCCGGATTTGGTGACGAGGGAGGGGAAGAAACCGTCGGCCTTCGTAAAGGAGCGTGACTGTTCCGCGCCAATGAGCTGCTGGCGCTTTGCCGCGAGACCCCCCTTCGACGCGGCGTATCGGAGCGATTCGGCGTAGCCCTCGACGGCCGCCGGCACGCGTGCGAGGCGCTCGCTGATCGTGTCCCAATCCTCGGCGCTTTCGTTCGGCATCATGTCAAAAATGCTGCGGATCCCTTGAACGGGGGAGGCGATGTTGTTCACGGTCGCATGCGTGAGGAGCGCGTCGTGATGCTCGAGCTCGAGGCCGAGGCGCTCCCGCATGGCTGCGCGCGTCACGTGATCGACATCGTCGCCAGGATGCTCACGCTCAACGCCGTCAAGGGCGGCGAGCGTCTCGCGCGTCAGTGAAGCACCTTTCTCAAGACCTTCTGGGGACAGGTCGTCCATGAGATGGTCCTGGCCGGGGACGCCGAGGCTCGTGGCGGTCATGGGGCTCAAAGCGATCGAGCGCTCAACAAAATCATTCGCGACGTGATCGGTAGGGCTAGGGGTGCGCTTCGTTGTCATGGCACCACTGTAGTCACGTGAGTCAGCGCTGGGAGAAAATCCAGGAGCTTTGGCCCGCGCTCGCGCGGAGGGAGTGAGCCGATCTGTGGGTGCGCACGGGAGAATTCCATGCCGAGGATGAGCCTCCTGCGCGCTCGGCGATTTCACGCTGGTGCGCCTCTTCTCGCGAAATCGCGCTCATCGCCGCGACCGCCACCGAAATGGCGGCGATTTCTTCCTCGGTAAGGCGGCCCGAGACAAGTTCGACGCTCGGGCGAGGCTCTGCTCCGTCGCTTCCGGGGAATGAGGGAGGGTTCAGCTGCTCGTGAGCGCTCACAGCGGAATGTTCCCGTGTTTCTTTGTGGGCATGGCGTCACGCTTGGTCCGCAGTGCCCTGAGCGCCCGTGTGATCGCCTCGCGAGTCTCGTGAGGTTGGATCACGCCGTCGAGAAGGCCTCGCTCAGCGGCCACATAGGGATTTGCGAAGGTCTCTTCGTACTCGGTTTGGAACTGTGCGCGAAGCGCCTCGGCGTCCTCGCCTGCTTCGCCGGCTGCTTTGAGTTCCTTTCGGTGAAGGATATTGACCGCCCCCTGCGCGCCCATGACCGCTATTTGAGCGGTTGGCCACGCGAGATTGATATCGGCACCGAGCTCCTTCGAGCCCATCACGATGTACGCGCCGCCGTACGCCTTGCGGGTGATGACGGTAATGAGCGGGACGGTCGCCTCAGCGTACGCGTACAGAAGTTTCGCACCGCGGCGAATGATGCCGCCATACTCCTGGCCCGTTCCCGGGAGGAAACCCGGCACATCCACGAACGTCAGTACCGGAATGTTGAAGGAATCGCATAGTCGAACGAAGCGTGCGGCTTTCTCGCTCGCATCGATATCGAGCGTGCCTGCGAGTTGCGAAGGCTGATTCGCGACGATGCCGACGCTGTGCCCTTCGACTCGCCCGAAACCCACGATGACGTTTTTCGCGAAATTCCCGTGGATCTCGAGGAACTCGTCGTCGAGGACCGCCTCGACCACGCTGAGCATGTCGTAGGGCTGATTCGGGGAATCGGGGACGAGGCGATCGAGGGCGCGGTCTTCCGCTCTCGGTTCGAGATCCGATTCGTCGGGATAGACGGGGGCCTCAGTAAGTGTGTTCGCCGGAAGATACGAGAGAAGGTCTCGAACGTAGTCGAGTGCGTCTGACTCATCGCTCGCCATGTAATGCGCGACTCCGGACGTGCTCGAGTGCGTGCGAGCCCCGCCAAGCTCCTCGAAGCCCACGCTCTCGCCGGTGACGGTTTTGATGACGTCGGGACCCGTAATGAACATGTGCGAGGACTTCTCCACCATCACGATGATGTCCGTGAGCGCAGGTGAGTAAACGGCGCCGCCAGCCGCGGGCCCCATGATCAGAGAAATCTGGGGGATAACGCCCGAAGCACGCGTGTTCCGCCGGAAAATTCCCGCGAAGGCCGCGAGTGACGCAACGCCTTCCTGGATGCGCGCGCCACCGCCGTCGAGGATCCCGATAATCGGAACGCCGGTGGACAGCGCGAGGTCTTGAATCTTCTGGATCTTCTTTCCGTGTGCCTCGCCGAGTGAGCCACCGAGAACAGTGAAATCCTGCGAATACACGCACACTTGGCGGCCATCGATCGTCCCGTACCCCGTGATGATTCCATCGCCATCGATACGTTTATTCTCGAGCCCAAAATTGTGGCTTTGGTGGCGCACGAAGCGATCGGTCTCGACAAACGATCCCGCATCGAGGAGTTCCTCGATGCGCTCGCGGGCGGTTTTCTTGCCGCGCGCGTGCTGCTTCTTGATCGCTGCGGCCCCCGCCTCCGTGACGGCCGCATTCTCGCGGGACCGAAGTTCGTCAAGTCTCTCGGCGGTCGTGGACCGCCTCGGGGTCTCGTTCACTCCCACTCCTGCTCCGTCGTGGCCTGGCACAATTGCTCTCGTGAGTGTACGCCATAGTGGAAAAGCGAGGCAGCGAAGAGGGAGTGAAAGGCCGTGAGTGAGCATATGCGTATCGACTACGTGGACTCCTGCACCTCAACCCTCGACATTCTCACCGAGCCGCCCTACGACACGCTCGAAGCGCCGTTCGCTCTCATGACTCTCGATCAGCGCGCCGGGCATGGGCGGCAAGGGCGGCGCTGGCAGAACCGGCCGGGAGAATCCCTAGCGCTCACACTCGCGTGGCCGCTGCCGGGCCCCGAGCGCCGAGGCTGGTACCCGCTCGCCGTGGCCCTCGCCGTTCTCGATGCGTGCGCTGAAGTGGCCCCCGGGGCCGTATTGCCCCGCGTGAAGTGGCCAAACGACATTCTCTCGCTCTCAGGCGAGAAGATCGCGGGAATTCTCGTTCGTCTTGACCGTGGGCGTCTTCTCGCGGGAGTTGGCGTCAATCTCGTGGGGGAGATTGAACGGGGGCGCGAGGGATTGGAGAAGGCGCAGACGCTTGCGAGCATGGATGCTTTGTACGGTGGAGTTCTCGCCGATGCAGATGGGCGCTGCGAGTTTGGCGCCGTGCTCGCGCGAAAAATCGCGCGCATTTTCGCACTTGTCGATCACGGCGGAGAGGACTTCAGACACCTGCAGAGGCGGTATGCTGTGAACTGCCTCACTGTGGGGTCGTCGGTTGTTGTGACGACACCGGCGGGTGCCACCTATAGCGCGAGGGCGCTCGGCATCGATCCAGTGGGCAGGCTGCTCGTCCACAATGCCGATCGAGGTCACCACGCTCTCGATGCCGCCGACGTCCATCTGGCGCGGCCGAAGCAAGTGTGAGCACCAGGAGATGCGGGATTCGAGGACAGAACGAAAGGACCCGATGAGTACCGTCCACGATCGTGAGGAGCCCAACGCATACGTCGCAGGCGACGCCGTGCCGAATGAGCTCAACGAACGCTTCGCGCGCGTGCGTGGCGCCATCGGTGCACTCGAGCGCTCCCTCCTCGACGGCGAACGCGAATACTCCAGGCGGGATCTCGAAGAAGACTTCAACGTTGACCGGCAACTCAGTACCGACTATTGGCGCGGACTCGGGTTTTCCAACGTCGCTTTCGACACGACCGTCTTCACCGAAGACGATGCCGAAGCGATCGCCGACCTCGCCGCTCTCGTCAACGACGGCACCTTGAGCGACGACGCATTTGTCACGATTGTTCGCGGGCTCGGCTTTCATATGGGGCGCCTCGCGATGTGGCTCACCGAAGCACTCGTCGACGATGCCAAGCAACGCCACGGCATGAGCGACACCGAAGCGCGCATGCGCATGCTCGAGAGCGTTCCGCAGTTCGTCGAAATCTTCGAGCACCAAGCGATCCACGTGTTCCGTCGCCAAATGTCGGCCTACACAGCGCGTGCCGGCGCAGAGATTCTGCGTACCTCGACGAGTGAATGGGACGACGATTCTCTCCCGCTCCCGCGCGCCGTCGGCTTCGCGGACCTCGTCCAGTTCACGCGCCTCGCCCAATCGATCGATGGCATCGAGCTTGCGGAGGTCATCAGGGATTTCGAGAACCTCACACGCGACGTCATTTCCGACGGCGGCGGGCGCGTCGTCAAGACGGTGGGCGACGAAGTCATGTTCCTCGCCGATACCCCGGAGGACGGCGTCAGAATCGCGCTGTCGATCTCCGAAAACATCAAGCGTCAGCCGTCGCTGCCCAACGTGCGCGTGGGCCTTGCGTGGGGAAACATGTTCTCCCGCTACGGGGATGTGTTCGGCCCCAAAGTGAATCTCGCGGCGAGGCTCGAAGGTATCGCCGAACCGGGTGCGGTCGTGATCGACGGCGAGACGGCGGATCTGGTCGACCGCGCCTTCCCCGGCGGATTTACGCGCGTAGCCGAATGGACAGAGGAGCTTCACGGGATCGGCGAGACTGCCATTGTGAGGGTCGAACGGGCTGCGGCCTCGCTCATCGAGCGTCACTCGTGAGAGAGTAGAGAGTCGCTTGAAGGTCTGCGCTTCTCACAGCGGGGACACACGCACTCGGGTAAGGATGACTTCGTGACACGACTACTTCTGGTTGAAGACGATTCGGCGATTGCAGAGCCCCTCTCGCGAGCCCTCGACCGCGAAGGCTATTCCGTTGTGAGAGCGTCGAGAGGAATTGACGCCCTGACCATCGCCGCGAGCGAGGACCACATCGACTTCGTGATTCTCGATCTGGGTCTACCCGACATCGACGGCCTCGAAGTATGCAGGAGGCTTCGCAAAGGTGGCCTCGAGGCCCCCGTTCTCATTCTCACCGCGCGAGCCGACGAGGTCGACGCGGTTGTGGGTCTCGACGCTGGTGCCGACGACTACGTGACTAAGCCCTTCCGCCTCGGTGAGCTCCAGGCCCGTATCCGCGCCCTCCTTCGGCGGACCCAGGTCGCAGAAGACACGAGCTCGAACGTGTACGACATCAACGGGGTGAGCCTCGATCCATCCGCGCGCCGCGTGTACGTCGACGGCGAGGAGCTCTCCCTCAGCGCTAAAGAGTTCGATCTTCTCGCGGTACTCATGCGCGAAGCAGGAAGCGTCGTCACTCGCGACGACCTCATGCGGGAGGTGTGGGGCGCCGAGTGGTGGGGCTCCACAAAAACGCTCGACATGCACATTTCGTGGCTGCGCCGCAAACTTGGCGACGACGCGACAAGTCCCAAACGCATCACCACCATTCGCGGCGTGGGTTTCCGCTTCGAAGACACCGACGCCCACTAAGGCGCGCTAGGCGCTCACCATGCAACTTCGAGTTCTCCAGGCCACCCTCATGACCGTGCTTCTTGCGGTCCTCCTGCTTGGCATCCCCCTGGGTGCGGCGTGGCTGACAGCCGTGCGCGACAACCTCTCCGCTCAAGCCGGCACCCTGCTTCAAGACGTCATTTCTGAAACGGATCACCGCCTCAACGAGGGGCTCCCGATCGACGAGACAATGCTCCAAGAGACCGTCGATCAGGTTGTGAACCTCGACGTGCAAATTGCAGTCACGTATCAAAACACGGAACTCGAAGCAGGTGAAGACGCCGGCGCCGATGCTCTCCAACAGTCGGCACAGGGCGTCAACGGCCAGATCGTGACCGTGCGCATTCCCCAATCCGATGTCCGAGCGCACACGGCAAGCGCGTGGGTGCTCATCATCGTTGCCGCGATAAGCGCGATTGCGATCGGCGTGTCGGTCGCGCTGTGGCAAGCGCAGCGGCTTTCCGCGCCGCTCGTTCGCCTCACGAGGCGCGCTGAAGAACTTGGCAGCGGTAGGAGCCGCTCGGAGTGGAAGCCGAGCGGGATCGCCGAAATCGACACCGTAGCGGTCGAACTGACCCGCTCCGGCGCGATGCTCACCGAACGGCTCGAGGCGGAATCGGCACTCGCCTCCGACGCTTCCCACCAACTGCGCACACCGCTCACGGCCCTGTCCATGAGGCTCGACGAAATTCTCGCAACGAGCTCGGAAGAATGGGTTCGCGAGGAAGCGCGCGTGTCCCTCGAACAGGTTGACCGCCTCACCCAGGTCGTCCATGACCTCATCAACGCCCCTCGTTCCTCCCAGCGCCGTACTCCCGGGGTCGTTGATCTCCGCCAAGTCCTCGTCCAGCAGGCGGAAGAATGGAAGCACGCCTTCCGTGGCGCAGGTCGCGAGCTGCGAATCCAGGTCCCGCACGCCGCAGCCGTATGGGCCTCGCACGGGCCGCTCACTCAAGTGATCGCCACGTTGATCGAGAACTCCCTCGCCCACGGCGGGGGAACGACCCGCGTGAAGGTGCGCCGCAACGAGCAATCAACCGTCATCGAGGTCGTCGACGAAGGTGCCGGCATCGACCCGGCTCTGGGCCAGCGCATTTTCGAACGCTCCGTCTCAGGCAAAGACTCGCGTGGAACGGGCGTCGGCCTTGCCCTTGCCCGCACCCTCGTCGAGGATGACGGCGGTCGACTCGAGCTCATTGATGAGCGTCCCGCGCGCTTTGGCATCTTCCTCTCGACGGCACCCGCTCCCGAGGACCCCGAGCTCGCAGACACAGAAGACGAGCAGCCGTCGGACCCCGCCAAGGCCCACGGGCTCGTGGCGCGGCGGGACAAGCGACGCGCCGAGCGGCACCAACGAGAAGCCACCGCCTCCGCGGCGCACGCTCTTGAGGCATTGCCCACCGATGCACGTTCCACCCTGCGTGCCGGGGACGCAAGTGCGGACGGCGCACTACACTAGCGGCGTGAGTACTCAACACGCCCGCAAGTCCAGCTCATCACATGTGGAAGGTGCGCGCTCGCCGCGTATTGGCGTGATCGGTGGTGGACAGCTCGCGCGCATGATGATCCCCGCCGCAATCGAACTCGACCTCGACTTGCACGTCCTCGCGACTACCCCGGAAGAGTCCGCGGCGCGCGTGAGCCCTCACGTCATGCTCGGGCGTCACGACGACCCCGAGGCAGTCACGGCCTTCGCGAGGAGCGTTGACGTCGTGACCTTCGATCACGAACACGTCCCTACGGGCCTCCTTCACGCGCTCGAGCACGAAGGGGTGGTGGTGCGTCCGGGCCCCAACGCGCTCGTGTACGCACAGGACAAGCTCGCCATGCGTGCGCGCCTCAGCGAACTTGGTCACCCATGCCCCCGGTGGTGGCGCGTCGAGACCGAAGCTGATCTCGAAGCCGCCCTCCATGAGAGCGGGGGAGACCTCATCCTGAAGACCGCACGCGGCGGTTACGACGGTCACGGAGTGATGCGGGTGGAGGCACTCGAGGACGCCCGCGAGTGGCTCGAAAGAGGACAGCCGCTACTCGCCGAGGAACGCGTCCCCTTCGTCCGCGAACTCTCAGCGCAAGTGGCGAGGCGTCCCGGTGGTGAGATCGCCACCTACCCCGTGACTGAATCCGAGCAAAAAGACGGGGTGTGCTTTCGCGTGAGCGCGCCCGCACCGAACCTCGCAGCGGAAGTCGCCGAGCGAGCACGCACCCTCGCCGCAAATATCGCGAGCGACCTCGAGGTCGTGGGAATGCTCGCTGTCGAACTGTTCGAGTACCCGGATGGTCGCATTGCCGTCAACGAACTCGCGATGCGGCCCCACAATACGGGGCACTGGAGCATGGACGGGTGTGTCACGAGCCAATTTGAGCAGCATCTGCGCGCCGTCGCAGACCTCCCACTCGGAGACACCACCCCCACCGCTGCGTGGACCGTCATGGTCAACACTCTCGGCAGCACCCGCGAAAACCTCGCCGAAGGTGCACGAGAGGCTCTCGCGAAGGATCCCGGAATCAAGCTGCATCTGTACGGCAAGAGCGTTCGCGCAGGCCGCAAACTTGGGCACGTGACCGCTCTTGGAGCCGATCTCGAGGAGACAGAGCGCCGGGCCCGCGCCGCAGCGCACACCATCGTGACCGGCGACGAATCAAAGGAATAGCACATGAGTAAGAAGCCCCTGGTCGGTATCGTCATGGGGTCCGATTCGGACTACCCCGTGATGAAAGACGCCGAAGAGCAGCTCGCCCATTTCGACATCCCGTGCGAGGTCGAGGTCGTGAGCGCTCACCGCATGCCTGAAGACATGATCCAGTACGGACGATCCGCGCACGAGCGCGGCCTGCGTGCGATCATTGCCGGTGCAGGCGGAGCCGCACACCTGCCGGGAATGCTCGCCGCCCTTACCCCCCTTCCTGTGATTGGCGTTCCCGTTCCGCTGCGGCACCTCGACGGCATGGACTCACTCTTGTCGATCGTGCAAATGCCGAAGGGAGTGCCCGTCGCAACCGTATCGATCGGTGGCGCTGCCAACGCCGGGCTCCTCGCAGCGCGAATTCTGGGTTCCGGAGACTCGGATTTTGCGCGAGAAATCCGCGAAAAAATGGTGAGGTATCAAACAGAATTGCGCGATCTTGCGTACGAAAAAGGCAAAAAGCTGCGGGAGTCCCGCCAACATTGCTTTACGGGTGGCAAGGTGGGGGCATGAGCACAGAGCGTAACTACCGGCTCGCAGAGGGGGCGGACGTTTCACCTGAGGCGAGTGTCGGCGAAGGCAGCTCAGTCTGGCACTACGCGCAGGTTCGCGAGGGGGCCTCACTTGGTGAGAATTGCATCATCGGACGCGGAGCTTATATCGGCTCCGGCGTCACAATGGGGGCGGGGTGCAAAGTGCAAAACTACGCCCTTGTGTATGAACCTGCCGTGCTTGGTGACGGGGTGTTCATCGGGCCCGCAGTCGTCCTTACCAACGATCATTTTCCGCGCGCAGTCAACCCGGATCTGAGCCCGAAGAGAGCATCCGACTGGGAACCGGTGGGCGTGACGATCGAAAAGGGCGCCGCCATCGGTGCACGATCTGTCTGCGTGGCCCCTGTCACTATCGGTGCCTGGGCGCTTGTGGCCGCGGGCTCGACCGTCGTTAAAGATGTCCCACCGCACGCGCTCGTTGCCGGGGTGCCCGCGAAGCGCATTGGTTGGGTTGGTAGGTCAGGTAAGCCCCTCGCAGCAGACCCCGACGGCGGCTGGGTGTGTCCCGAGACGGGCGAACACTACGTTGAAGACGATGTGACCGGTGGCCTCGCCCTGCTTGAAAATGCCGCATAGTTTTATCGATTGAGAAGAAGGACATTGCACATGTCATACAATCTGATTCCTGCTGCGAAGCCGATCATCGGCGAGGAGGAGCGTGCCGCGGTTGACCGCGTACTTGCTTCCGGCATGATCGCGCAGGGACCCGAGGTCGCGGCTTTCGAAAAGGAGTTCTCGAGCGCGCTCGCCGGTGGGCGTGAGTGCGTTGCCGTTAACTCGGGCACGTCGGGTCAGCACCTCGGTCTTCTCGCCTCGGGTATCAAGCCCGGTGACGAGGTTATTGTTCCGTCCTTCACCTTTGCGGCGACCGCTAATGCGGTTGCCGTGATCGGGGCGATGCCTGTTTTCGTCGATATCGATCTCGATTCATTCTGCATGGACCCCGCGCAGATCGAAGCGGCGATTACCGAGCGAACGGTGGCGATTCAGCCCGTACACCTTTACGGTCATCCGGCCGCGATGGAGCAGATCTGTGAAGTCGCGAAGAAGCACAGCCTGTGGGTTGGCGAAGATGCCGCGCAGGCCCACGGCGCGACTCTCAACGGCAAGCAGGTCGGTACGTTCGGTCGCTGGGGCATGTTCTCGCTGTACCCGACCAAGAACATGACCTCGGGTGAGGGCGGCATGGTCTCGTGCGAGGATGCCGAGACGGCACGTCGAATCCGTCTGTTCCGTAACCAGGGGATGGAGAAGCAGTACGCAAACGAGGTCGCTGGCTTCAACAACCGCATGACCGACATCCATGCCGCGATTGGCCGTGTTCAGCTCACCAAGCTGGAGGCATGGACGAAGCGCCGCCAGGAGACAGCTGCATTCTTCGATGAACACCTCGAAGGTGTCGTGGTGCCCAAGGTAGCCGAGGGAGCGACCCACGTGTACCACCAGTACACGATTCGTATTGATGGGGCCAGCGCAGAGGAGCGCGACCGCTTTGCCCAGGCGCTTCGCGAGGAGTATGCAGTGGGCTGCGGCGTGTACTACCCGACTCCCGTGCACCGCCTTGCCTCGTTTGATCGCCGCGACATTGAGCTCCCCGTGACGGAGAAAGCTGCGCGCGAAGTGCTCTCACTTCCGGTTCATCCGAGTGTGAGTGATGCGGATCGCGAGCGCGTGGTTGAGGCCGTGAATGCCGTTGCGAAAGCGGGTGCCTGATGAGCAAAAATCTTCGCGCTGGTCTTATTGGCCTCGGCATGATGGGCCGTCATCATGCCCGTAATCTTCGCGCTCTCGAAGGCGTCGATCTCGTGGCCGTTGCGGATCCTCAAGGCGATCCGCATGGCGCCGCGCCCGGCTACGAAGTCTTGCCAAATGTCGAAGCCCTTATCGAAGCTGGGCTCGACTATTGCGTGGTTGCAGTGCCGACTGCATTTCACCGGGACGTAGCGCTCGCGCTCGCCGAGGCCGGTGTTCATACGCTTGTCGAAAAGCCGCTTGCTTTCGACATCATCGAGGCTGAAGAAATCACCAATGCCTTTGAATCAAAGGGTCTTGTGGGCGCGGTGGGCTATATCGAACGCTATAACCCCGCTCTCCAGGAAATGCGCAAGCGTATCGAAAATGGCCAGCTCGGCGATATTTATCAGATCTCTACCCGTCGCCAGGGGATTTTTCCAGCACGAATTGCCGATGTCGGGGTCGTGAAAGATCTCGCCACTCACGATCTCGACCTCACGGCATTCGTTGCTCGCTCAAGTTTTGCGCGGGTCTCGGCTGTGACGACCGGCAAGTCCGGCCGCGAATACGAGGATATGGTCTCGATTGCGGGCCGCCTCGCCGATGGCACCATTACGAACCACCTCGTAAATTGGCTATCGCCGTTCAAAGAGCGCGTGACTATCGCGACCGGTGAAAAAGGCGCACTCGTTGGCGACACGTTGACCGCAGATCTCACGTTCCATGCCAACGGCGAGACCGTAAACGAATGGGACGCGATTGCCTCCTTCCGCGGCGTGAGTGAGGGTGATACCGTTCGCTACGCTCTCAACCGCAAGGAGCCTTTGAAGACCGAACACGAAGCCTTCCGCGACGCTGTACGCGGCGACGTCTCGAACATCGTGACGATGCGCGAAGGCCTAAATACGGTCCGCGCCGTGGAAGCAGTTTTGGACTCGGCGGCGGCAGGTCGCACGGTCGAGCTGTAGGGGCCCGGGTGCGCATTCCGCCCTCCTTCGCACGCCTTGGTGCGCATCTTCCCGGCTCCCTCGGGGCGAGTTTTGAATTCGTCGCGAGGAGGGCCGGCCTCGCGCACGGAGACCGCCAGGTCGGAGAATTAGAGCGTACGGTCCGACGCCTGCTGCGCTTTGCCGATCGAGCTTTCGCGAGAGGCGACCTCGATTCGACCACGGGCTTTCTCGTGAAAGTTTTTGAGCTCACCCATCACGTAGAAGTCCGTCATGATCCGTTACGGTTCGCGCAGATTCTTCGTGAATCGAAAGCAGTCCGACGGCTCGGGGAACCGTCGGAAAACTTGTACTCAAGTGGAACGAGTTCTCAAGCACCTCCCGGTCGTCCTGTACGTCTCCTGGTCGTCGCGCATCGGTCGTTTACGTTTGTCGATCGGGTGATCGCCCTGCTGGAAGAGCGCGGGATAGCCGAATGCCGGAGGGTTGATCTTGCCGAGCATGTAGAGGCTGACGACCTTCGAATGCACTCACTTATCCGGGCGCGTCTTGCGGGAGTGACGCGCCCGCTGCCCGAGTCGATGCGTACCGACGTCGAGTGGGCCGAGGCGATTTTTGTGGAATGGGGACATCATGCTCTGGTATGGGCGTCGATAACCGACTTTGGCGAGCTCCCGGTTTATGGCCGTTTCCACCGTTTCGAGGCGTTTACCGCATTTCCGTTGCTCATTGATTTTTCTCGCTTGACCCACACGGTCTTCGTCGCTGACCACGTGCGCAATCTTCTGCTGAAATTGCGCCCCGACCTAGAGGCGAGCCGCACGAGTGTCATCACGAACGCCTTGGACACGGATAGGTTTACCCTCCCCAAGCTTGAGGATGCGCACAGAACGGCGATATTGGTGGGATGGAATCGACCCGTCAAAGACCCTTCATGGGCACTTGAAGTTCTCCGTGAAGTGCTGCGCTCGCAACCCGAGTTTCGATTGCTGTTAGCGGGGGAGGCGCCTCGTGACTGGGAAAGCATTGTTGCCCAGGGCCTGCGCGATGCGGGAACCGTGGAGCTGCTTGGGCAGCGTGACGATATGCCCAGCGTCTTTAGGCGTGCGGGGTTTGTTCTTTCTGCGTCACGACATGAGGGAACTCACGAGGCTGTCGCCGAGGGGGCTGCATCAGGCGCAATTCCCATCGTAAGAGACTGGCCCGAGGCGCGAGCGTTTGGCGGGGCACGAAGCGTTTATCCCGAAGAATGGGTTGTTGAGAGTCCGCAGGAGGCAGCGCAGAAGATCTGTGGGCTCCTTGCGGACTCTGAGTTGTACCAATCGCGTGCGTCGTCGGTGAGGCAATGGATTCGCGAGTCACGGGGCGGGGGAAAGATCGCAAGAGCATACGCGGATATGCTCACAGGTAGCGCTTACAGTTCCTGATCCCCGTCTTCCCCATTTTGTTCCCCGCCATCTGAGAGGACTTCGCCATGCAAGAGGTGCTCGCGCTCGCGTTTGCACTCGCAGTTCTCCTAGTCCCGGGCTGGTCTATCGTGCGCGCACTCGGGGTGCTCGGAGCCCGCTCCATGGTGTATGCTCCAGCGCTCACAGCGCTCCTCATGTTCATCGCGAGTGCGGTGGGAGCTCTCACAGGAATACGCTGGGCTTTATGGTTTTTTGGCGCGTGTGCGTGCGTGAGCGCGCTTGGCACGTGGGGCGTGCGCGCTTGGGCGTTGAAGAAGCACTCCGGCGAGCATAGATCCGACACCCGCGCGACTCATCGCGAAGCTCCCATCGCAGTAGGACTTGGAGTCCTCATCGTGAGCGCGCTAGCGATCGGCTACGGCGCTCTCGGGGCAATGGGAGGTATCCGCAATCTCAACGGTGCCTATGACGCCTTTTATCATTACTCGGCGATCGCAATGATCCGTGACAACGGTGACGCCTTTGCGTGGACTGCGATGCGGGATATGTATGGAGGGGCGAGTGAGTTTTATCCAACGACATTTGATGCGCTTGCGGCACTCATGCCGTTCGACCCGGTGATGTCAGCAAATTCAGTGTTGCTCGCGGTTCTTACGCTCATTCCTGTGACGTCTTTCGGCGTCGCCCTCGTCGTAATCGAACGAGTCGGGGGTGAGCCTGCATCTGCGAAGGAGCGCTGGTCGCAATGGATTCTAGCCGCCTCGATTGGGCTAGCGACGCTCGGGTTTTCCTCGCCAGCGATGATCGGCCTTGTCATCGCTCTTTGGCCTTTTCTCCTGGGTGTCAGTCTCCTTCCCACGGCCGTAGCGGCCCTTGCTGACTCACGCGCAGGTGCGCTTCGCTTTCTCGTCCCAGCCGGGGTCTTCGCGGCTCACCCCTCGGCTTTCATCAGTTATCTCGTGGCCCTATGGGCGGCGCTCGTCGCATGGGCTCTTAGGTCAATACTCACTGGTATGCATAAGCGCCGAGCCTGGCTCGTGCTTGTGCTCCTGATAGGTATAGGCGTGGGGTATGTCTTTACGGTCTCCTTGGTCTTCGGCGACATGAATCTCACTAAGCAGGCCCCCCACACAACTGCGACGACGATACTTACCCTCGTCGTCGATCGCCCGAGGGTCCGGGCTATGCCCTTCGCAATTTTTGGATTGGTCGGGCTCTATGCGCTTGCCTTCACCGGGTTGATCACTGGTGGGCCTTGGCGCAAGGCGAGGGAGACGGCAACCGGGGCCGCGATACTCCTCTGTGCTTCAGCGGTGCTGACATTCGCGTGCCAAGAGACCGAGGGGCATTTCGCGATGCTCGCCGCGCCCTGGTATGGCGCTCGAGAGAGGGTCCACGGTCTGTGGGAAATCGGAATCGTTGCGCTGGCCGGTGTCGGTGCAGCGTTTTTCCTCCGTGCCCTGGCCGCGGAGCCCTTCAAGAGGGGAGGAGCTCAGGTCGCAAGCCTGTCTATCGTACTCATTGTTGCTCTCACGGTCGGAGGCTTAGGCCTCACCGGCGCACTCCTTCCGCACAGGCTCCCGCGAACAGCGAGCCTCGCATACACGGCCTGGGGAGAGCAGCTTTATCCCTATGTCACCGCGCAAGAGCGCGCTTTCATCGAACGCGAAGCGGCCAAACTTCCCGAGGAAGTGGTCGTACTCGGCTCGCCTCTCGACGGGACGACGCTTTTCTACTCGCTTGGAGGGCGCAAGGTTGTGTACCCTTCACTTGCGCCTCCGCAGACTCTCGATCAACGCCGCATTGGCCGCTATGCCTCTCAGCTATCGCCGAGCGAGGCCGTGTGTACGTCGATGCTCCGCGAGGGCGTCACCCACGTGTACCTCGATGAATCTGAATTTCCCGGATCGCGCGTGAACGCTCGGGCTTCGAGAGCATATGAAGGAATCTCGTCAATTCCAGAACGCTACCTACACCTCGTAGCTGAGGAGAACGGCTACCGTCTCTACTCGCTCGAGCTTCCTTGCTATCAGCCGTGAAACCTCACTGATTGGCGAGAAGCTGTTCATAAAGGTTCGCGTATTCGCGTCCCACGCGCTCACTACTGAAACGATCGCCGATCACGCTCGCGATCTCGTCACTCGACAATGCGCGTGTTCGGGCATCAACATCGAGTATCGCACTTGCGTAAGCGGCGGGATCTTGACGAGGAACGAGCGCGCCGACACCCGGATCTATGTACTCGCCCTGCCCGCCGGTGGCTCCAACAACAACGGGGCGACCAGCAATGAGTGCCTCGGCCGCTGAAACGAAGAAGTTATCCGCGCGAGTGGGGCCAAAGAAGAGATCGGCGGCTCCAAGTCGTTCGCGTACTTTGTGTGACGGTTGGGACCCCGCAAGGATCACCCGTTCGCTCACCCCGAGGTCGACAGCGTGCGCGCGTGTGGCCTCCTTTAACGGCCCGTCGCCGAGCCATTCGAGCGTCACGTCATAGCCAGCATCTACGAGATGTGCGACAGTGTCGACCGCGATGAGGGGGTCTTTCCGTTCGATGAGGCCACCCGTGGAGATGAGTCGCAAGGCACCGTCTCGTCGTGAGCGTCGCGGTACAAGGTTCCCGGGCTCAACAATGCATGGAACGACATCGACAGGGCGGTCACGGCGTACGTCGCGAATAGGGCGCGCGAGGAAGTTGCACACTGCGCTTACGCGATCGGGAAGTCGGAGGAGTTGCGTCAGAATCGGTAAACCAGAACGGATCGGTCCGGGGAGGGTATCCGGAGTCGTGAGGGCTGACCAATGTTCCGTGTGGAGCCATGGCATTTCGAGGCGAGCGGGTGCAAGCGCAAGGAGTGAAGAAAAAGCCATGGAATGGACGACATCGCTCCCGGAAAGAGCGCGGTTGAGTACGCGGATCGCGCGCAACCAACCGTGCGGATGCGAGGGGGAGAAGGGAATCCGGAGAACTTCGATGCCTTCATGCACGAGTCGGCGGGTCCCGTCGTCATCATGGGGGGGAACCAGATGGATGAGGCGAACATCGGCATGCTTCTGGATCGCGTGGAGATCGCGCACCACGAATGCGCCTCGGCTAGGGCTTTGCCGGGTGGGGAACCAGGTGGTTACCGCAGTGACGATCATTGAGCTGCCTCCTGAATCCCCTCAATGAGAGCCTCGACTTCGCGTTCCCATGTGAGGATTGGCGCTGTTTCGCGCGCTGCAGCCCGGAATGCGTCGCCGTCTCGCAGAACGGTGGTGAGAGCATCCGCGAGACTGCTGGGGTCTTCTAGCGCGACTGTGCGTCCGACACCCAACTCGCGGATGATTGCGGCGAGATCGGGCAAGTCAGCAGCGACAACCGGTAGACCTGCGCGGATCGACTCAAACAGTTTATTCGGCAACGCGAAGCGGTAGCTCAAGCACGTGGGGCGGATATGCACTACGGCGACGTCTCCATCGGCAAGGGCTGAGGTCACTTCGTCGGGAGCGACGGGGCCCACAACATGGATACGATGCTCGATACCTCGCCTCTTCGCGCGCTGGTGAAGCGACTCAATGTAGTCCTCAGATCCGTATCCGAGCATCACTAGGTGAACGCTCGGATCCATGAGTGCAAGCGCGTCGATCGTCTCCTCGATCCCACGTGAGGTAGTGATACCCCCGCCGTACGAAATGATCGGAACATCCGGTGGGAGGCCGGCGAGATCGTGCAGGCGCCCTTCGGAACGATCGGGGACAGGCGCCTTAGAGGGGATATTGCGCACGAGAGCGGGAAGCTCATCGAGGTTGTAGGCGCGTTTGAGCCATGCGGCGATTGAGGGGGAGACTGTCGTGACACGACTGGCACGTGTAATCCCGACCCGCTCAATTGCGGCCTCAACATATGGCGCGATGCGACGCTTGGGAACGTTCCTGCGGCGCCAAAGCTCATGGGAGTCATACACAAAGTTCGTGCCCTTGAGAGCGTGAAGGATGAGCGCTGGAACGAGTGTATTGGCGTCGTTCGCGAGAACTACGTCGTTGTCTTCGCTCAGGAGCGTCCGGGTAGCTCCTGCCCAGTAATACGTGAGAGACACCGGCCCCCACGCGGACACAGCGGCTTTGCGGGCAAAGCGGAGGAGTGCTTGAGAAGCCTGCGATGCGGGACTCTTCTTTTGGGTGCGTGTGGATTCCGCTCGTGCGGGCGTTCTATTAGGTTGCCCCTCGTTTCCTGGAGAGCGCATCGATGTGCCGGGCGCTCCGAAACCGAGTCGTTTTCGCAATCGTGGAGCCAGCGGGCCCGCGATCTGATCGAGTGTGAACGCCGGTACTCGATTGATCACGACATGGTTCCCGCGTGACTCTTTTCCGGCGGGGTGCCCTTGAGCCTCGCGCGCGACGGCAATGAT
This sequence comes from Dermabacter sp. HFH0086, assembly GCF_000413375.1. NCBI lineage: Bacteria > Bacillati > Actinomycetota > Actinomycetes > Micrococcales > Dermabacteraceae > Dermabacter > Dermabacter sp. HFH0086. The sequence continues at coordinate 2,327,863 of NZ_KE340308.1, read as the reverse complement.
CTCTACTTCTGCTCCATTGTCGGCGAGGCTCCGCGCGGCCTTGAGTACTCGCGCATCGTTATGTGCATCGTTGTAAACCAAGGAAGCGACTCTGAGGTCTTTGAGACGAGCGTGAGGTAGCGAGGTCACGATTTGTCCTTAGGCGAGGGCGAAGGGGCGATGGTCGCAGAAGAGCTTTGAATGTGCAAAGCGGCGCCACTGGTGAGCGCTGATAGATCAACGAGCCCCGCGAGAGCAGCCTGTTCCGCGAATTCAGGTTCTGCGACGACAACTTCATCAAAAGCTCCATGAGCGGCGACAGCACCATCACGCATGAAACAAACTTGGTCACTCTCGCGAATCGTGGCGAGACGATGAGCGACCACCACCACTGTAACTTCGCCGCTCAATGCATTGACGGCTCGTGTGACGGCAGCTTCGGTAGCAGTGTCGAGGGCTGAGGTGGCTTCATCCATGACAAGGACGAGAGGCTCGGCATACAGGGCCCGTGCGATACCGAGTCGCTGGCGTTGACCACCGGAAAGGCTCATGCCTCCTTCGCCGACGCTCGCCCAAATTCCTCCGTCGCGCGCTTCGACGACGCTCAGGAGCTGGGCACGCTCGAGTGCACGACGCACACGGTCTTCATCAATCTCGTCGTTGTTCCAGCTGAGTGCAACGTTGTTGGCGATCGTTGAGTCAAAGAGTGCCACTTGCTGGGGAACGTAGCCCACACGCGAACGCCACGATAGAAGAGCCTCAGACATCGGAATATCGTCGATGAACAGGGCTCCCGATGACGGCTGCATGAGCCCTAGCATGATGTCCACAAGTGTTGACTTTCCGGAACCGGACTTACCCACGAGAGCAAGCGACTGGCCAAAGGGGACAGTGAGCGAGACGCCGCGCACCGCTTCGCTTGAAGTGCCGGGGTACGTGAAGGAAACATTCTCGAGTCGAAGCACCGCAGCGTCCCGGGCCAATGCTTTCCCTCCGAGACGTTCGGTATGCCCTTTGCGGTAGCGCTTTCCAGCCTCAACCTCGTTGAGGACTCGATCCGCGTACGGCATGTTCGCGCCGGTTTGCGCCATGATGGTTTGGAAACGAGTTAGGGAGGGGACGAGCCTGAATCCCGCGACACCGAACAGGGCAAGTGAGCTCATCGCGCCCGTCATGCCGCCCTGTGAGTAGCCAATGAGCGCAGCGATGGCGAGGCCCCCAATGAGACCGATCTCGAGTACGTATCGCGGCAAGGAACCTAGGAATACCTGGTCGGCGCGTGCGCTCGAGGCCTTTCTTCGGAGGGCTAAGACAGCTTCCTCGACCTCTTCGGTTTTGTTGCGAAGAGTGATTTCTTTGAGCGAAGCCACCATCTCGCTCACCATCCGCACGGCTTTGGTCGAAAAATTCCGGTTATCCCTGCCTGCGGCGACGGCCTTGCGAAGAATCCACACGTAAAGAACGAGACCGACAAGTGCGAAGTACACGGCGCTTGTGAGCGCCATGATCGGTTGCGCCACGATAAGCACGAGCAGCACGGCAACTAGCGTGGAGATCTCGCCAATGAGCTGCGTAAAAGGAATCAGAACACCTGAGACGGTTGAGGCCACTCCGACGTCGGTTGAGCGCACGAGATCCGTCGAGTTTCGCGAGAGGCGTTCCGTCCACGGGGCGAAAAAGAATGAGTCGAGGAGCCGCGCTCCGAGATCCTGCTCAAACTGCGCGAAACGCCGCGTCGAGAAACGCTGCACGGCAATGGCGAGAAGGTCCTTCGTGATGATCAGCGTACACACGACGGCGAGCGCTATTCCAAAGTCGCCCGGTGATCGGAGCGTCACTCCGATCACCGGGATGCGTGCGGTTTCACCCGCCAGCATCGGGGCGAGGAGCAATGCGAGTAAGCCGAGGGCGAGAATATCGAGCAACGATAGCGCTGCAAGGATGGCCGAAAAGGTCCAGATAAACTTTTTCGTCCCCGCCGGAAGTGCGTTAAGCAACGCGCGAACCATGGAGAACAACTTTTTCACACCGTAAGCTTAGCGACCCACCTTGCCACCAGCGGACTTTGGACTTGCGTGTGCGTTCAGGAAGGCCGTTTGTAGCTGCGTAGTGCGGCGGCAACTGTGCCGGTGAGCTTGGTTGCGGCTGACGCAGCAATGAAACGGGGCGGTGCATCGGGAAGGAAAAGGTCGCCAACGCGACTCGTGACAAGAGTTGCGGGTGTGCCGTGGTGTCGTCTCTTACGGGAGAGTTCCGCGAGGCTTGCAGCGTCAACGGTTGGATCGAGACAAGCAGCGAGAAGAGAAGCTTCGGCTCTCGAGAATGATCGAACCGCGGATGGGCTAGCATTGAGAAGCCTTTGACACAGCGAAGCTAGATCTTCTCGATCACTACCACTCCAGCTTTCTACGCCGGGACGGTAGTGCACTGTCCCAAATACATGGATGCGGATAAATTTCACGATGATCGCTGCGCGAGTCGAAGGTGCGAGACGGTTGAACCACGGCGAAGCGATGAGCGGCGGAACAAACGCGAGCTGTTCACGAATCGGTCGAACAACATAGGTCACGCGATCCCCGGCATCTTCGCCTATCACGTAGGCCGGCCCCGTGCGGTCTACGGCGACGCGTGCTTCGCATGCGAGCCTCGTCGCAAATGCGACGTCCTCACCAACCGAGAGGCCGGGAATAAATCTCAGCCCTAAGCGCTCCAGCATCGCCGTACTCAAGAGGCCTAGCGGAGCCGACCGGTAGACGAGGCGATCTGTCCGCTCGTGCCGTAACCCTCGGTGAAGCACACGCGCGGGAGGGGTCGGTACGGTCCGCGTCGGAGACCCTAGGGCGAGGTTCGTGAGGACTGCCTCCGCCTTATATCGCTTCGCAAGGCGAAGCCAGGACTCGACGGCCCCCGGTTCGAGCCAGTCATCGGATCCCATCACGGCGCACCACGGCGTGTCGACCGCATCGAGACCGGCATTGAATGGCCCAGTGGGCGAGGAGATGCCATCGATGTGAGGGAGAATCTGCACCCGAGGGCGTAGGTCTTCGGCTATTGAGAGCGAGAGCTCCTCGAGCGGAATATTGTGTGCAACGACGAGTGGGTGGGCGTGACGTTCGTTTCCCTCGAGCACACTTCGCACAGCGCGGTCGAGTGGACGCTCCGCGCTGTGGCAAGCAATGACGACCGTGACCTGCGCAGTCACGAGAGTCCCGCGATTCGATCGACGCTAGCCGCCCATGTAGCTACTTGCGATTCGGCGCTAAGCTCCTTGGCTACCGTGTGGGAATTTGCCTTATACATGCGGACATTCTCGGGAGTGAGCCCCGCGAGCATAGCGGCGAGTCCATCAGCATCGAATCCGGATGCAATACGTCCGAGCGCGTGTTCGTGCACGATACGAGTCATCTCAACGGAGGGGCCGATGGCGAGGGCAAGCCGAGCTTGCACGAAGTCGAAGAACTTGTTCGGTAGGGAGAATTTTTGGTTGAAGCTCACGGGTGGGATCGAGTAGAAGCCCACGTCGTACTTATTGAGTGTAGGAATGAGATCCGTATACGGTACGGGATCGAGGACGCGGATTCTCTCGGGTGCCAACTCGTGTGCTTGCGTGCGCAAATCCTTCACGAGCGAGGGCGTGTTCGGTGCGAGATAGAGATCGAATCTCAATTCTGGTACGCGCGCCACCGCGTCGATCATGATATCGAGACGTCGATCCGGCATCGCGGCGCCCGAATGGACGAGGCGTAGGGGGGCGTCCTCGGGTACTGGTGTAGGCGCGAGGTCATGGAAAGGGCTCGCGTTAGTGACGACATCTGCGTCGATGCCGAATTCGCGCGCGTACTCCTCGGCGAGCCCCGACCCAACGGTGGTCACAGACGGCACCTGCGTGACGTATTGCCGCGTGAGAAAACGAAAACAGGGTGCAACGAACAGCCGCCATCGGCGGAGATCTTCTTTCTGGCGAGGTGAATATTCGTGCAGGTCTGCGTGGATCTTCTCGGGGGAGGTCAGGCGGAGAGCGAGTGGGACGGCTTCAACATCGTTCGCTAAGACGCAGTCGAACGTGCGGCCGGTGAGCCGGCTTAGGCACCACGCCACAACCTCTTGTGACCAGTACACTCGATCAAACTGGCGAAGCATGGTGAGGGGGCGATTTAGCCTCCATGACACCAGAGTAGAAGGAATCTGGATGTGCTCACTCACGCCTTCGGGGGCTGCCTCATAACCGCATGTGGTCACCTCGTATCGCGGAGCGAACTCCTTCACCTGCTTGAGCACGCGGGCGTCCCTTGCGATAGGCGAAAAGGACAAGATGAGCAGACGTTGTTTTTGATTCACGAGCACATCCCTCTCAGTGAAGGTTGAGACAACACGGCCAATCTTGCCATGTCACAGCACTGGACGGCCGCTAAACTCGTGGTGAACCACCCGACATGCAATTCCGGAGCGCGAATGAAAATCCTGTCCGTTGTCGGCGCACGCCCGCAATTCGTCAAACTTGCCGCGATCGCCGATGAAGCAGCAAAGCACGAGGGTATCGAACACATCATCATTCATACGGGCCAGCACTACGACGCCGCGATGAGCGACATGTTCTTCGCCGATCTTAAAATTCCCGCGCCTGACCTGAACCTCGCGGTAGGTTCGGGCAGCCATGGAAGACAGACCGGTGCCATGCTCAGCGCCATGGATGACGTGCTCGAGGAACACCAGCCCGACTGGACTCTCGTATACGGGGATACAAACTCGACGCTTGCCGGCACGCTGAGCGCCGTAAAAATGCACCTCAAGGTCGCTCATCTCGAGGCAGGGCTACGCTCATTCAACCGTCGTATGCCAGAGGAACACAATCGCGTGCTCACCGACCATGCCGCGGACCTTCTGCTCGCGCCGACCGAGGTCGCACGCCAGCACCTTGAGAGTGAAGGGCTCGGGTCACGTACGCGCGTCGTTGGCGATGTCATGACTGATGTGTGCCTGCGCGTTGCGAAGGCAGTTGACGGCAGTCCGCTTCACCTTCCCGAGGGGATTGACGCCAACTCGCCGTTCGCCGTTGCCACCATGCACCGTGCCGACAACACAGATGATCCAGATCGACTCAAGGGTCTCATCACTGCACTCCAAAATGCTCCGCTTCCAATCGCGCTATTTGCCCACCCTCGGCTTACTGCAAGAGCAAAAGAACAGGATCTTGCACTCGCGGGTGGCAACCTCTTTGTAGGGGAGCCGCTTCCGTACCCGGACCTCGTCAATGCGGTTTCTCGTGCGAGCGCCGTCGTGACCGATTCTGGTGGCCTCCAAAAAGAGGCATACCTCCTCGGCACTCCCACAACGACGCTACGCACCGAAACCGAGTGGGTAGAAACGCTCGAAAACCAGTGGAACGTCTTGGCCAAGGAACCGTCGGACCTTAGCGCCGCCCTCCAGCGGCCCCGGCCCCGTGCCGAGCGCCCCCCTTACTACGGCGATGGGCATGCGGCCCGTACCGTCATCGAGGTGCTGCGTGAGGAGGCGTAACCGCGAGAGCGCTGGGCATGTCGTTCTTGCAACCCGGGCATTCGTGCCAGAACCTATTCCCGCGGCGTTTCGTACCCACCAATTAGCGAAGGCACTTGAGAAGGCCGGTATCCGCACGCGGGTGTACACAACTCGCGTCCCCCATCAACCGAGTCGCCAAGAACGAGGCATCACCCGGGTCGTGCGCTGGCCCGTCAAACGCGATAAACAGGGCGCTGTACGCGGCTACGTCTCTTACCTGAGCTTCGATGTCCCGCTATTCCTTCGACTCCTTTTGACGCGACACCTCGACGGTATTATCGCCGAACCACCTCCGACGACAGGCCTCGTCGTCGCGCTTGTTGCGCGCCTCAAAGGCGTGCCATATGCCTTTTACGCGGCTGACGTGTGGGCTGATGCGACTGAGTCTGTCGAAGGGGTCCCGCGCATTGTCAAACGTGCAGTCCGATGGATGGAAGAAACCGTGTGGAAGCGCGCGTCGGTTGTGCTTACCATTTCCGACGGCGTCCGGGCACGAATCGAGGAGCGCATCGGAAAGCGCCCCTCGCTCGAGATGATCGGAAACGGCATCGACACGGAGATCTTCACCCCGGAAGGGCCGGATGCCGGCGAAGAGGGGCCGTACTTCGTGTATGCGGGAACCGTCTCCGAATGGCAAGGTGCTCAGATTCTCGTGGAGGCTTTCGAAAAGGCCCATGAAAAGCGAATGGATGCTCGGCTCATATTCTTTTCTGAAGGCACCAACCTCGAGGCCCTCAAACGTATGGTTCGTGAGCGAAGTGTTGATGGAATCGAGTTTTTCCCGAAGGTCCCCGCAGACGTGGTCGCGAAGTACATGCGTGGAGCCGTTGCGGGCCTGAGTTCGATCACGCCCGGATTGGGGTACGACTTTGCGCTGCCCACGAAAATCTATGCGGCCGGCGCGTGTGGGCGGCCAATCATCCACGCCGGAGCCGAGAATTCGGCAGCAACAATCCGCATCCGAGACAACGGTCTCGGCTACGCGCCGGGCTATGACACGGAGGCGCTCGCGAACGCGATGATCGAGGCCATTGACAGCCAAGACAGGGTCGATCGAGCACATGTGCGACAGTGGACCGTCGGCAATGCTTCGCTCCAATCTTCGGCGGACCGTGGCGCAGCACGTATCTCACGCATGCTCGCCGATTAGGGCACAACTATTGTAATCGCCGGCTCTCATTCGCAGTGGAGTTCGTACAGCGCCGAGTGGCTTGTTGACGCCAGAGGATCCCCAAGGTTCGGAAGGCGCCGGACGGTAAGTGGCGCCATGCCGCTTGCGTAGTAATAGGAGAGTGCATCAACGTAGACGTAACCGATCCCCGCCTGAGAAAGGCGGAAGCACGCACCGGGATCTCGAGGGTCCCCGATGAGTTCTGGTGTACGGATGAGCACGGCATCGCTCTCCGTGTATGTTTGCCCAAGTACCCGAAAATGCACGCTCTGTCCGTTTAGTGCCCAAAGGTGGGAGCCGCCGGAGAAAGGGCTGGCGAGAACCTTCCTGCGTGGATCGAGTCGTCCGTCGAGACTCTTGAGCATCTCGAGTTCTTCCGTATCGAAGAAGCGGCTCCGGTTCGGTGTGTCGAGATCAAAATTGAGGGCCGCGTACGATGCACGCGCGCCTACGCTTGATGCTATGAGAGCAAGGGCGATCACCCCAGATACGCTCGCGGTGATCATCCGGGTAGTGCGGGTTGTTTGAGGGGCCCGGGCGAATAGGCGGACCCGTTCGATACCCGCGACTGCGCACAGGACCGTCACGAGAGTGACGACCATCGACAAACGATCCTGACCTCGATACCAGAGAGTTGAGAGATTCAGCGGGGAGTCGATCGCTGAATCGAAGTAGAGTACGCCCACGACCAGTGCACACACGAGGGGCGACCACGCGCCACGTCGCAAAAATGCGAAGACTCCGATCCAGGCGAGAACCCAGATACCTACCCCAATGGCCATGGGCCACACAGTAAGGAGCCCCGTCAAGAGTTCACCGGCTCCCTGCCACACTGGAACGGCGAGACCGCCGGTGAAATTCTTTGTCACCGGTGAGGCATTAGGCAGAAGAATGATCGCCACGATGGGTGCTGCACATACGGCTGGGATGACGGCAACGATTGTCCTATGCCAGGTTCGGGTGTTGGCGTGACGGAAGGCGCGGATGGCATCGCCTGCAGTTGCGGCAGCCAGGAGAACGCAAGCGGCGAAAAAGGCGTTGGGGTGAACGAAAGCGATACCGATAAGCGCTGTTGTCGTGGTGACGGCTGCTGCGAGCCCACAGCGGATATCGAGGCTACGGTGCCTTACCTGTTTGAGCAAGGTCTGCCAGCTTGCGATTGCTATTGCAAGCGCCCCCGGCAGGAAGGAGAAGCCCGCGAGGTTTGCGACGGGGGACAAGTGCACCCACTCGTTGAGAGGAACCGACGGCGCCAGCAAGGCCAGGCACGCGGCAGACGTTGGAGCCCAGGAGGCGCGAGGCCACAAGATTCTGGCGAGAACGGCAATCCCAACTGTCCATGGAACGGTGGCGAGCGTAATGACCGCAGCGTTGAGGGTGATGGGGGTTGGAACCCCCGGAAGAAGCGCTGCAATATCGTGGAAGCCAGCCGGGTAAAAGCCGGCGCGTCCATCGGTGTAGCCGAGCGATCCAACTTTGAAAACCGAGCCGTCTCCAGTAGATCGTATGAACTCAATCGCGCCCAAGTGGTAAAGCGTGTCCCAGCGCTGAAGGATGGCATCAGGCCCAGGCATCGTATAGAGGATAGGGCCGACAGCCGCGAAAGCACACACGAGGATAGCCGTCGGAAAGACCCAACGGGCGGTTGCGGGTGCAAGCGCGCGAGGCGCGGGAAAAAATGACTCTCGTGTGAGCAGGAGGCGAAGGAGACTAAACGCGAGGGCTGCTACACCGCTCACGCATGCGGCGCTGATGAGGTTCCACTGCTCGTCGAAGCGTGAGCAGACGAGCGCGCCCAAGGCAAACACCCCGGCGGTGAGAGCCGGGCCGGTCGCGAAGGCAAGAAGCCGCGGAACCCGTAGAAGGCGCGCGAATACAAAACCGGGGAGGAATGCTAGGGCAAGTGCACAAGCAGCTGCTCCCGCGAACACACACCAGGCGCTCATGAATCTTTCGTGACGTTCAAGGCGTGATTACGGAATGCCTCAGGTTGTTCCGCTTCGTAGACGGCAACTTTGCGTGCCAGCTTCGTCGTTCGCTTTTCCGCGTTCTTCGTGCGCGCCTCCTGGAGAGCCAAGAAGCCGAGAAGCACGACAACGGTGGCGTAGAGCAAGAGGTCGGTGCCGCGGCCGACGCCCACGAACTGGGCAAGGGCGGTCACTGCGCCGGGAAAGATGACAGCGAGAACCGCGAATACCGCGAATGCAAGAATGAGGAGCCGGCGGATCGCAAGCTGCTTGGCGCCACGTTTAATGAAAAGCCATGCGGTGATTCCGAGAATCCCGAGAATGAGGATGATTTGGATTATTAGCGAGCGACTGTCGAGAACGAGTCCGGTCGGAGAGCTGAGGATGTCGGTCATGAGGCCTTTCCTAGAGTTGAGTTCTCACCGTTGCCTAGCACCAAGCGCGGGGTGCCTACCCAGTTTTCAGCAGCGGTAATGTTCCGCCCATCAATGAGCAGGCGTACACCTGGAATCGTTTCGGCAGTGTACCCGCGATATTCAGGGTGATTCGTTTGCACGATCGCGAGATCGGCGTTGTCGCCCTCGTGCCACGCGTCCCAACCGTACTTAGCGAGTTCTTCATCGCTATAGAACGGGTCGTGAACACGCACGCGGGCGCCCCGCGCCTCGAGCTCAGCAACGGTGGGGAATACGCCTGAGAACGCTGTCTCCTTGACACCGGCTCGGTACGCCGCGCCGAGCACAACAGCTGTGAGCCCTTCAAGTGAGCCGAGGATTTCTTCCGCTCGGCCCACGAGCTTGCCCGGAACCGAGGCGTTGAGTTTACGAGCCGTACGAACAGTCTCCGCATGTGGGTCAGTGGAAAGGTAGAGCCGCGGGTACACAGGAATGCAGTGGCCACCTACCGCAATTCCCGGCTGGTGAATATGTGAGTACGGCTGAGAGTTCGATGCGGCGATGACCTTGTAGACGTCGATGCCGTGGTCCTGGCAGAAGAGCGCGAGCTCGTTCGCAAACCCAATATTGAGGTCCCGGTAGGTTGTTTCGGCGAGTTTGGCGAGCTCGGCGGCTTCTGGTGAGCCGAGGTCCCACACCCCATTCGCGCGATCGAGGTCGGGGCGTTCGTCGAATTGCAGGACCGCCTCGTACAGCTCTCGACCTTTTGCAGCGCCTGCGGGGCTTAGAGCACCGATGAGTTTCGGGTATTTCCTGAGGTCAGCAAAAACTCGCCCCGTGAGAACACGCTCGGGGGAATAGACAGCGAAAAAATCTCGAGATTCCTTGAGGCCGGAAACCTCCTCGAGCACGGGAACGAAGCGCGTGCGGGTCGTGCCAACGGGGAGTGTTGTCTCATACGCCACCACGGTGCCGGGGGTGAGGTATTCGGCGAGCGAACGCGTAGCCGCATCCATGTAGCGGAAGTCCGGCTCCCAGGTTTCCTCGTCTACGAAAACGGGAGCGACAAGCACTACGGCGTCGGCGTCCGGGATGGCATCGGCATAATCGGTCGTGGCGCGAAGCCTGCCAGCAGGTACAAGCTCGGCAAGGCGCTCGGCGAGCTGCTCTTCGCCCGGGAACGGCTCTTTCGCTTCGTTGATAGTCGCGACTTGACGTTCATTCACGTCGACGCCTACAACTTCGTGTCCACTCGCGGCGAACTGCACGGCGAGCGGCAATCCGATCTTTCCAAGTGCCACGACGGCGATCTTCATGAGGCGTGGTCCCTTCGGGGAGTTGAGTTTTTCGAGGCGCTATGCGCTGTTGTCACTACCGACTAGGGTAGCCTTTGCGGTGGCGGTAACGCGCACCCGCGCCAAAAATCGCGCCAAAAATTGTCAATTTTCACGAGGTTTTCTGATGACCCTTGGCCCCGGAGCCGACACGACCTGGTTCGTTATCCCCCTGTATAACGAGGGGAAAGTAATTGGCGATGTTATTCGTGCACTGCGCGAAACGTACCCGTTGGTCGTGTGTGTTGATGACGGTTCGCATGATGACTCGGCGGTCGAGGCAGAGGATGCAGGTGCCGTAGTCGTGCGACACCCCTACAACATGGGGCAGGGGGCTGCGCTAAAGACCGGTATCGACTACGCGCTTCGGGATCCGTCGATGCAGCAAATCGTCACCTTTGACGCCGATGGGCAACACCAGGTGAGCGATGCCGCGGCGATGATCGAGAAGATGAATGCTGAGAAGGTTGACTGTGTGCTCGGCTCACGATTCCTCGATAGCCGCACGAAGCCGGGCTTTCTCAAGCGCATCGTGCTGCGGATGGCGATCGTCTTCACAAACATCACGAGCGGCGTTCATCTCACCGATACTCACAACGGTCTTCGCGTGCTCAGCCGCCACGCGTGCGAGTCCATCTCGATCGAGCAGAATCGTATGGCGCACGCCTCGGAGATCGTCTCGGAAATCGGTCGCAACGATCTCACGTACACCGAATATCCGGTTCACATTCTCTACACGGATTATTCGAAATCGAAGGGGCAGCCGCTGCTGAACGCGATCAACATCGTCACGGACCTTCTCTTTAAGTAGAGAAGATGAGCCTCGCTTCGTGAGGCGCCCCTAGCCTTCGGGCTTCGGTTCGGCCGAGCCGTCGGCAATCGATGAGAAGAAGGCGTGCACGTCTTCGTCGTCAACTTTGATGGCGACACCCGAGTGTTTCGTTTTGAAGCTCGGGTCCTCGATTGGCATGGCGAGAACACCTCCAGAGTTGGGTGCTGCGCGCATGACGAGGGCGGCACTGGCGAGGTCAATGAGGCCGGTGTCGTTATCGGTCACGAGGGCTTTCGTTCCCGCGCTTGCGAGATTCACCTGAGTGAGTGGGTTGAGCAGGACGCCAGGTGAGGATGCTCGTTTCATCAGAGCGCTCACGAACTGTTGCTGGCGCTGCTGCCTGCCTATGTCGGCCGTGGGATCGAAATAGCGGGCGCGTACGAACGCGAGGGCTTGCTCGCCGCCCACGTCGTGGCAGCCTTTGGTCATCTTGAGACCCGAACGCACGTCATCGACATCGCGGTCGATGCAGAGGTTCACTGTGCCGATTGCATTGACGACGTCCTCGACTCCGGAGAAGCCGATCACGACAAAATGATCGATCGTGAGACCCGAGAGTTTCTCAACGGTTTTGACGAGGAGGGGAGCGCCCCCCATCGAGTAGGCGGCGTTGATTTTGTGCGTTCCGTGCTCGGGAATTTCGGCGAGTGTGTCGCGCGGAATTGAGACGAGGTATTGCTTCCCGTTGGGCGCCTTGTGCAGCAGCATGAGAGTGTCGGTGCGCTGGGCTCCGCCCTGTTCGATGTCGGCTCCTGCAAGAAGGTAGGTTTCGCCCGGTGTATCGGCGGCTCCGGAGAGCGCGTCCGTGTGCGCGATTTTCGAATTAGCCCATACCCCGAGGCCAACCGGCCACCCGAGGGCAATAACGAGTATGAGAAGGACGATCGTGCGGGCAAGGCGAACCCCGCGCTTTCGAGACATGCCTCTTCTGCGAGGCGGGCCCGAGGGCGCTGGGTGCATCGGGGGGAGTTGATGCTGCGCGTGCTGCTCTGGGCTGCCCGATGGCTTCGAATTCAGACGCACCGGAGCCGGCCGGGCAGCATTGCGTACAGCTGGCATTTGACGCGTAGGCGTTTCGGCGGTGGGCTCGCTGTGAGCGCCAGACTCTCGTGGACGCGGCGCGGATGGTCGCGTCAGAGGTCGCGCCGACCCGCCCGAGCGGGCGCGCGAATGGCCGGGCCGCGAGCGGCCTGTGCCGGCGTCGCGTGGGAAGTCACCCGTCATCGTGTTCACCTTCAATCGTGTGGGGGGCGGCAAGCCGCACCATGCGCGCTCCCACAGTACACACCGATGACAACAAAACCTCGGACACCAAGGTGGAGTGAGTGAATCTGCCCCGGTGATGGCGTGTGTGCTCAGGCTCGGGACTCACTGCCCGTAAGATCATGCCTAGACTCTGCGATAAACCTGGACGAAAGGCGAGGAGACGACGTGTCCGAAAAAGAGCGACGGCAAACGCCGCCGCGCACCCTCGTTCTCGGTGGTGCGGGCTTTGCAGGTTCCCATATCGCGCGCGAGCTTCGTGAGCACGGGACCCCCGTGGTGACGGCAGACATTCGACCCGCAAGCGGTAATGGCAAGCATTGCGTGCTCGATATTCGTGACGACGAAGCCCTGCGCGCCGCGGTTCGCGGATGCGGCACGGTTGTGAATGCCGCTGGGGTTCCCGACTCCTCGAGCGTGAGCGCACGCACGCTCAACTCGGTCCTCGTGGGAGGCGCGCGTTCGCTCATTGCCGCTGCCGAACGTGAGGATGTGCGAACCCTCGTGTTCATTTCGAGCGGCGCCGTGTACGGCGAGACGCCTGACGGGCATAGTGCGCACGAATCTGACCCACAGGCCCCTACGACCGTCGAAGGGCGCGCTTTCGCAGAGGCGGAACGTCTTTACGGCCAGTGGGTGCGTGCGGGGCGGGGCCGACGCCTGCTGGTGATGCGCGTGGCCGAGCTTTTTGGTCCCGGTTCTCATGCGCGCATCTCGCGACTGATCGCTTCGCTCGTGAACTCTGGGGCAGTCTCGCTCACGCACACGGTCATCGCGCGCCCCCTGGCAAGCGTCGGAACCCTCGCTGGCGCGACGCGCGCCGCTCTCAATCTGAACGTCCCCGAAGGCGAGCCCTACGTGCTCAACGTTGCAGATTCCCCTCGGCTCGACGATCACGAGTTGCGCGCCCTCGTGCGCTCGATTGCGAAAACTGCACCGCTCGCACTTTCACTTCCCGGCAGGCGCCTCATGGCGCGCGCGGGGCGGGCAGGGGAAGCGGTTCGTGCAAGCGGCCTCGAACTTCCCCGTCGAATCAAGCGATTCGCCCTTGACGCGCGGCCGAGCGCCGAAATGTCGCGGGAGAAGCTCGACGCGCTTCTGCCCGCGCGGTCATCGCTCGAAGAGTCCCTCGCCGCGACTGTTCGCTGGGTGCGGGACAACAGCACCTCGAGTAACCCAGCGGACTCAGCCCCCATTCCGGAGCGTTTTGTTCCACACCCTGATGCCACGCAGGAGGACTCTCGACGAGTCGTTGCCGTGGTGGTGACGTACAACCGCGCTGATCTCCTCGGCGAGTGCCTCGATGCACTGCACGCGCAAAGCAGGCCGCTGGATGGCGTCGTCATCATCGATAACGCAAGCACGGACCGTTCCGGCGCCGTCGCCGACACCCACCCGATTGGTGCCGACGTTGTTCACCTCAATCGCAACGTAGGCGGTGCCGGTGGCTTTTGCACCGGCATGGCGCATGCCCTCCTTGAGCACAGTCCTGATTTCCTGTGGATCATGGACGACGACACGGTTCCAGCGCCCGATGCGCTCGAGAAGCTCCTCGAGGTTGAGCGCAAGCTCGATGTTCACGCAAGCGTTCTCAGTTCGCTTGCGGTCTGGACCGACGGTAGGCCGCACCCCATGAATTCCTCGCGTACGCGCCTCGGCACGAGTGACGCCGACCTCGATCGTTACGCACAGCTCGGGGCGCGTCCCATCCGCACGGCGAGCTTCGTGTCGGCGCTCATTGCTGCCGAAGACGTGTGGGAGCATGGACTCCCCATTGCCGACTATTTCATTTGGTCTGATGACTTTGAGTTCACAGGCAGGCTTCTGCGAGACTCCCACGGCTTCGCCGTCGCGTCGAGCACGGTTGAGCACCGCACCGTGAAGTTCTCGAATGCCCAGACGAATCCTGGTTCTAGGTTCTACTTCGACGTGCGCAATCGGTTGTGGGCCCTCACGAAAACCGACTCGTTCACCCCGATCGAGAAGGTTCTTTACGGGGGCAAGAGTGCGATTGGGTGGATGCAGACCCTGGTACGCACTCGCGCGGATGTCCTTCCCGTCGCGCTCAAGGGTCTCCGTGAAGGGCTCTTCACGTCGCCACGACGCTCGAGCGTGGTTCTTGCTGCCGATCCCATGAGTGCCACCGAGATCCGCGCGCTCGAATCTTCGATCGATTCCGCCGAACGCTCACGAAGGGCGCTCACGTGAGTAAGCACGGTGTGCGGAAGATCGAGGAGGACCTCACCGTCCTCATGCCCCTGTGGGAGGGAGACGACCCGGCGTACGCGCGCGAAGCCATTGCCTCGGCGACGGTCGACCAAACCACCGCTCCAGGCTTATTGCTGCTTGCCATCGACGGCCCGCTTCCCGACGCCCTGGAAGACGTCATCGCCGACGTTCTCGAAGGAAGATACGGTCGCGCACGAGTAGTGAGGAATAAGAGCCACGGCGGACTCGCACGCACCCTCGACAGTGCCCTCGAGCAATGCGAAAGTCCGCTCGTTGCGAGAGCCGATGCTGACGACGTGAATCATCCTGAACGGTTTGCGGTGCAGCTCGCTGCTTTGCGGGAGCGGGACCTTGACATCGTGGGCGCGAACATGCGCGAGATCGACGAGTCCTCTTTGCCTCGCCGCGATGAGGCGGGCGAGGAGCGTATTCGCCGCCGCCCCCTCACCCACGAAGAAATCGCGGACTATATGCGCGATCACTCACCGTTTCACCATCCCACGGTTCTCATGCGAGTTGAGGCCGTGCGCAGGGCAGGCGGCTACAGGGACATTCCGCTGATGGAGGATTATGACCTGTGGCATCGCCTGTTATGCACGGGCTCTCGCATGGGCAATGTTGCGGACGCTCTCGTGGATTACCGCGTGAGTACGAACCTCTATCGCAGGCGCGGGGGCCTCGCACTTTTTAAGAGCGATGTGCACATGCAGTGGTCGATGCTCAAGAGCGGGGCAACCAGCGCGCCCAGGGCCGTGAGAAATCTTGTGGGACGCGCGGTGTATCGCGCCGTGCCCGCATTCGCGCGCGACCGCGTGTATTGGCGCGTCATTGAACGCGGTCTTTCAGATACACAGCGGTCATGAACCGGCTAAGTCCCGCTATGTGACGAACCAGCGGCGCGCAGTCGGTGCGCCCTCGAGATTCTGCGCGCGCGACCGCTATTGTGGGATCGACGTAGCAAACCTCGAAGGGAACGACACATCATGAGCACACCCGACCTTCTCATCGTCGGATCCGGCCTTTTCGGCCTTACGCTCGCAGACCGCGCCGCACGCGAACACGGGGCAAAAGTAACCGTGATCGACAACCGCCCGCATATTGGCGGAAACGCCTACAGTGAGATCGACCCTGAGACGGGCATCGAGGTGCACAAGTATGGCGCTCACCTTTTCCACACCTCCAACACACGCGTGTGGGAGTACGTCAATACGTTTACGTCGTTCACGAATTACGTGCACCGTGTGTACACGAACCACAAGGGCATCGTGTACCCCATGCCGATCAACCTCGGCACAATCAACCAGTTCTTCAACGCGGCCATGACTCCGGATGAGGCGCGCGCACTTATCGCCGAGCAGGCGGGCGAATTTGCCGGGCAAGATCCCGAGAACCTTAATGACAAGGGCATTTCGCTCATTGGGCGCCCGCTGTACGAGGCCTTCATCAAGCATTACACGGGTAAGCAGTGGCAGACGGACCCCAAGGATCTTCCCGCGTCGATCATCAAGCGTCTTCCCGTGCGCTACACGTACGACAACCGCTACTTCAACGACACCTATGAAGGTCTGCCCACGAACGGCTACACCGCGTGGCTCGAGAACATGGCGGATCACCCGAACATCGAGGTCAAGCTTGGCGTCGATTACTTCGACGAGTCGCAGCCGTTCAACAAAAAGGACGTGCGCGGCCAACTCCCCGTCGTCTACACCGGACCCGTTGACCGCTACTTTGATTACGAACTTGGTGAGCTCAAGTGGCGCACGATCGATCTAGAGTCTGAAACGCTCGACACGGGCGATTTCCAAGGAACGTCGGTGATGAACTACGCCGATGAATCCGTGCCGTACACGCGCATCATCGAGCCACGCCACTTCCACCCCGAGCGTGATTACGCGAAGGACAAAACCATCATCATGCGCGAATACTCGCGGTTCGCAAGCCGTGAGGATGAGCCGTACTACCCCGTGAATTCGGCGGACGACCGATCGACTCTCCTCGAATACCGCGAGCGTGCGGAGGCTGAGCCCTCGACCCTCTTTGGCGGTCGACTCGGCACCTACCAGTACCTCGACATGCACATGGCCATCGGTGCCGCCCTCTCGATGGCTGATAACAAACTTGAGGAGCTTTTGCGCCGCTAGTTGTGCGCATCCGCCGTGACTCCGATGAGTGAAAAGAGCACCATGACTGACACGTTTACCCTGCCCGAAGGGCATCGCGAACTCCACAGGCTTGTCTTGCCGTTCGGCGCGAGCCCCGAAACGATGCCGCTGTACGTTGAGTCTTCGGCACACGTTTCCCCCGTTGACGTCGCCGAGGGGGCCTCAACTGAGATCATGGAGGCTGTCGCGGGGGTAAGGCGCCCCGCGACAAGTGATGTTGAGGAAGGGACGTATACGCGCTCCGGGATCACAGTTCCCGCAGGGCAGACCCGTTCCTTTGGAACCTACTTCAACGCCTTCCCGGCATCGTATTGGCGGCGCTGGACTCGAGTGCGTGATGTGACGCTGACCGTCGCGACAAAGGGCGAAGGCAGGATTGTTGTGCACCGCTCGAGCGCGAATGGCCGTTCGCGGACTGTGGTAACCGAAACGGTGGCGGGCGAAGCTGTCTCGACGTTTACGTTGCCCGTCACTGCTTTCGGAGATGGCGGCTGGTATTGGTTCGATGTTCACGCTTCGGCGGGAGCTCTGGAGGTTAGCGGCGCGACGTACTCGGCTCCGGAGTCTTTGGCACGCGTGCGCGGATCCTTCTCGATTGCCATGACAACCATGAATAAGGTGCGCTACTGCTTCGAGAACATCCGCACGATAGCGAATTCACCGCGACTGTTCGAGCTCCTTGATGTCATGTACATCATCGATCAGGGAAGCGATCGCCTGCGAGATCACGCTGACGAGCTCGCAGAGCTCGAGGAGGCGATGGGTGACAAGCTTCGCGTCATTGAGCAGGGCAATATTGGCGGCTCGGGCGGGTTCTCGCGCGGAATGTACGAAGCCTGTATCGCCGAAAAGTCCACCTACGTGGTGAACTGTGATGACGATATTTCCATCGAGCCGATTTCACTTGAACGCCTTGTGACGTTCGCGGACTTCGCAACGAAGCCCACGCTTGTAGGCGCCCACATGTTCGATCTGAATAACCGCACGTCCATGCTGGCATTCGGTGAAAGCATTGATCGGTGGCGCTTCCACTACGGACTTGCCTTCAGCGATTCAAAGTACAATCACGACCTTGCCGTGCACCCCCTTCGCGCAACTAGTTGGATGCACCGCCGCGTTGATGTGGATTACAACGGCTGGTGGATGTGTCTCATCCCCACCGAAGTGGTACGGGAGATCGGCCTTTCCCTTCCTGTGTTTATCAAGTGGGATGATGCCGAGTACGGTCTGCGAGCGGGAAATGCAGGATTTCCGACTGTCACGTTGCCGGGTGCCGGCGTGTGGCACATGTCCTGGAGCGAAAAGGACGACCTTGTGGGGTGGCAGGCGTTCTTCCACGAGCGCAACCGGCTCATCACCGCCCTGTTGCATTCACCGTATGAGCGCGGCGGCAGGCTCGTGAAGGAATCGCACTTCATGGACATCAAGCATGTGATTTCCATGCAGTACTACACGCAAACGGGCCGCCTTATGGCCCAGCGCGATGTCCTTGCAGGCCCCGAGCATCTTCACGAGACAATCGGGACGACGCTTCCCGAGATTCGCGCACTGGCCGCACAGTTCGACGACGCCGTGCAGAAGAAAGACGTCGACGACTACCCTGACGTGCGTACGAATAAACCGCCGCGCAAAGGGCGGGGCTTTAGCCAGCCTC
Source organism: Dermabacter sp. HFH0086 (assembly GCF_000413375.1). Classification (NCBI taxonomy): domain Bacteria; kingdom Bacillati; phylum Actinomycetota; class Actinomycetes; order Micrococcales; family Dermabacteraceae; genus Dermabacter; species Dermabacter sp. HFH0086. The sequence goes on along the minus strand of NZ_KE340308.1, from coordinate 2,309,339 downwards.
GTCGACTCCTCATGCCGGCGTGGACGATCAAGCAGCTCGCGAAGCAGGCTTTCACGAAGCCGAGCGAGCTCTCGCTCGAACATCCGCAGGATGCAATTGCGCACCAAGATGCGCGCTGGTGGCGCCTGTCGCACTACGACAGCGCTCTTGTGTCCAACGCCGAGGGCACACAGATCGCCTGGTACAAGCGAGATCCGAAGCAAGCGCGCGAACTGCTCACCGAAGCCGTGCGCACGCACGCTGAACTCTTTGCGAAGTGGAGCACCTTGCGCGAGCAGTACCGCGCTGCAGCGTCACAACTCACGTCGTTTGAGGCGTGGGAGCGCACATTTGCGGCGAATCCCGCCCCAAAGCGTGAGGGCCGAAACGCGTGAGTATCTCCTCCATCACACGCGAGGAAAAGGCTCAGGGTTGGCGAGTACCGGGAAGCGACAAGGGATGGCTTAATCCTCTCTACGAGCGTTTCCTGCTGAGCCTTCTCGTGAAGAAGGAACTTCGGGTGCGCTACCGAGGCAGCGTGCTGGGCATGGCGTGGAGCTACGCGAAGCCCGCGGTGCAGTTCGCGGTGTTCTATCTGGCGCTCGGAGTCTTTCTTCAGCTGAACCGCTCGCTTCCGGCATACGCGGCGTATCTTTTCTCCGGCATCATCGTCATCAACCTCTTCAGCGAGGTGTTCGGGAACTGCACGCGTTCGATCGCGTCGAACGCGCCGCTTGTGTCGAAAATTTACCTGCCGTCGGAACTTTTCCCATGGGCGAGCGCACTCGTGGCGCTTGTGCATTTCGTGCCCCAAGTGCTCGTGCTCATGGTGGGGGCGGGTCTTTTCGGCTGGCGCCCTTCCATCGCTGAGGGGTGGTGGTTCCTCATCGGCATGGTGATCCTGCTCGTGTTTACCGTGGGTCTTGGCATGCTCGCGGCGGCGCTCAATGCGGCGTTCCGCGACGTCGAGAACTTCGTGGATCTCATCATTATGGTGGCGACGTGGACATCGCCGGTTCTCTACGCTCTCGTGATGGTCAAGGACGCCCTCGGCACAAGCGCGTGGTGGGTTCTCTACAGCCTCAACCCGATCACGATCGTCGTGGAGTGTTTCCACGGGGCGTTCTGGCGCCCCATGGCGAGTGCGCTCGATTCGACGGGTGAAGCTGCCCCGACGATTGCTGCGGGCGCCGAGGCCACCCAGCTGTGGTGGGCGGGGCTGCTTATCGCGATCGCGGTCTTTGCCTTCGGGACGTTCGTGTTCGAGCGTTCGAAGCGGAAGTTTGCGCAGGAGCTGTGATGTCTGTTTCTGAATCACCACGCGAAATGGTGCGCATCGAGAACGTGTACAAGGAGTTCTCGCTTCGCCATACGAGGGCGCTGAAGGAACTCGTATTCTCGGCGCTCAAGAGGCAAAAGCTGCGCGATACGTTCATGGCGCTCAACGGGGTCGATGTGACGGTTCGATCGGGGGAGACCGTCGGGCTGATCGGGTTCAACGGATCGGGCAAGTCGACGCTCCTGAAGACGATTTCGGGCGTGCTTTTTCCCGATCGCGGGCGTGTGCGCGTGCGCGGTAAGGTCGCGGGACTCATCGAGGTTGGCGCAGGTTTCCACCCGGATCTGTCGGGTCGCGAGAATGTGTATCTCAACGGTGCGATTCTCGGAATGTCGAAGGCCGAGATTGACGCGTGCTTCGATGACATCGTGGCGTTCAGCGAGATCGAACAGTTCATCGACACTGACGTGAAGTACTACAGCTCGGGCATGTTTTTGCGCCTCGCGTTTGCCGTCGCGGTGCATACCGATCCCGATATTTTCCTCGTAGATGAGATTCTCGCAGTTGGCGATGAGCCTTTCCAGCGCAAGTGCCTTGCGCGGATTCGCGAGATGCAGGCGCATGGCAAGACCATGGTGATCGTCTCCCACGAGCTCGATATGCTCACCGAACTGTGCACGCGGATAGTGGTGCTGCAGAAGGGGCACGTGATCTTCGACGGCGACCCGGTTGAGGCTGTGGAGACTTTGCGCGCGAGCTCCTGAGCGTCGAACGCTTATTCGAGCCCTTCGGCCGCACGCGTAGCGACGTCGAGGCGTGAAAGTGGCGTCACGACCGTGCGCCTTTCGCACCACGCGGCTATCGCGGCTGCTGCGTCTTCGCGATCGATGTCCTCGAGTCCCACTCGGCGGGCATCGCCCCAGGTGGGCTGCGGCGCTGGCTCGGGTCCCGTGAACGTCGTGAGGGGAACTTCGAGGGCGTCTCCTGCCGCTCGCACGGCTTGGACCCAGTCGAGGGCTAGAGGGGGAGTCTCGCCCGGGAACGCGAGGGACAGCGCACGAGCTTCGAGGACGAGGACATCCTCGGCGCGTTCTGCGAGCGCTGTGTCGGGGCGTGACGTGGCGAGGACGTCGATGTGCTCGGGGAGGTCGTCGGTGCCCGCGATGGAGACGTTCGCACCGAGGTGCCATGCCGCAATCTGGAGAACGCTGCGCTTGAAGTGCGGGGGAAGGTCGAGGACAAGCGTGAAGCCTTCGTCCACGAGAAGCTCGTTCGCGAAGAGGTTGATCGATTTGATGATCCAGTTGGCGAGGACGCGCCCGGAAAGTTCGGTCCGTCCGTCTTCGGCGTAGCTCACGAGTGCGGGGGCGCTCCCGGCGGCGGCCAGTGCTTGAAGAAGTGTGCTCATTTTTGCGCCTGCGCCCACGGGTCGATCCATGTTTCGGTGTCGAGGCCCAGGTAGGCCGCCATTTCTGCGGCGAAGCTCATGGTGCCAAGGGCGATCACTTCGCGTGAGCGGCGCTGGATAGCGGGCAGTGCCTCTGTCAGCGGCATGACTTCCCAATCGTCGGGGTAGTTGTCGAAGAACAGGTGGTCTTCGTGCGTCGTCGCGAGGATCGTGCGGTCTCGGTCGAGGAGGGTGAGGATGCTGCGAATATCTTTGATGTCCGGCATGCACACGAGGGTGTGCGCGTCATCGAAGCATCCCGTGTGTCGAGCGTTCTCGAGGGCGGATTCAACGCCTTCGCGCGAGATGGCGGCATCGAGGAGCCAGCGGGTGCCGTGGGCGTAGACGTGGGAGGAGCGGCCCGGGAGGCGAAGGCTCTGCGCAAGGTGGGCGGCGCGTGAGTGCGGGACGGGGGAGTGGGGGAGTCCGACGGCTGACTCGTGGGTGATTGCGGCCGCGGTGTATCCAGTCGCAACGTTCATGGAGGTAAGTGCGCCGAACCCGAGGTCGCGTGGTTCCGGGACTTCGTGCGGCGTAGCGTTTGGCAGGAGTGCGCGAATGGCGGCGCGGGCTTCGAGACATTGTGTAGTGGGGAATACAACGTTCCGTGTGCGGTCATCCCCTGCCCCGACGAGGTTGCATGCAATCGCGTCGATAGTGTCGCCGATGATCCCTTCGTGTTCGAGAAAAATGGGGGTCACAACCAGGGTGTCGAGCCGGAACTGGGAGATCTCGTCGCTCGCGCCGCCCAGGCCTTCCTCTATGACGAGGATGTCGACGCCGCAATTGAGAAGGTGCGCGGCTCCGGCGAGGGTGAACAGGCCCGTGGGGGCGAGGTAGCCGCCCGTGTCGGCAACGGGTGGCATGGCAGTGAGCGCAGCGGCAACGCGGTCGGCGAGGGAGTCGTAGTCGCGAGGCGAGAGCGGGCGGGCGTTGAGGCGGATGCGCTCGCGGTTAGTGAGGAACGGGGGAGAGGAGATCGTGCCTACCCGGTACCCGAGGGACATGAGGTACTGGGTGGTCGCGGCGACTGCGGAACCTTTGCCTTTGGAGCCTACGACGCCGATGACGGGGATTGTGGGCGATGTGTCGAGGGCGAGTTCGCGCGCAAAAAGTTTGGCGCGCGAGCGCGAGCGGGCGTACGGGCCGTGATACGTCTTCCATTCGCGGAAAAACGGCTCGTCCCCTGGGAGGTGGTGTGCGGGCATGTGCGGTTCCTTTGCAGGTCAGAGAGTCAGGCAGCGGACCCGAAGCTGGTGCGGCGCGCTCGCCGCGCCTTAAAGGAAAGGATCATAACCCTAAAGATTCGATTAAGTGGCTTGACGCGCCTAAGTTACATCGGTGTATTTTAGTGCTAACGCCGAACACGTGCGCTTTCACTGTAGCGTCACTCGTAGCGTCGCTGTAGCGTCGCACCCCTCGCGTCTGCAGTAGTCGTGCCTATAGCCCACACACCCGAAAGGACCCTCATGACCCTCCAGGCATTCGAGGACGATGCTCGCCGCGAGCTGACCTTGGTCGAGTTTTCCTCGCTGCTCCCCGAGGGCGAGGGAGAGGGGTCGTGGCAGGAGCGGGCTCTGTGTGCTCAAACCGACCCCGAGGCGTTTTTCCCTGAGAAGGGTGGTTCGACTCGCGAAGCGAAAAAGGTGTGCGTCTCGTGTGAGGTTCGCGCCGAGTGCCTGGAGTACGCGCTTGCGAACGACGAGCGGTTTGGCATCTGGGGCGGTCTGTCCGAGCGTGAACGCCGCAAGCTAAAGAAGCGTGCGATCTAATCGTTCGTCACGGATTGGTGATCACGCCCTGTGAGTGAACGGGACGTCTCCGCACTCATCCTCGTCTCCGCTACCCACGAGATCGGGGACCTTGCACGCACCCTCGAAATGGTGCGTGCGCAATCTGCCCCGCTTTCCTGCGTCGTTGCAGCCGTGCCAGAGTCTGCGCCGAAGGAGTTGCACAACTTCGCTGAGTCGGTCCTCGACGAGGGACGTATTGATCTGCTGCGGGTCACTCCCGCAGGGGCGAGTCGCCCCGACATTGTCGAGGATCTCGTTGGCTCCCTCGAAGAGGCGAAGCGAGCGCGCGATGCGCGTTCCGAGCACAAGTCTTCGCGCGCTTCAGAAGCGCAGGATGGCGCGAGTTCTCCCGATGCGCCGCGGCTTGAGATCAGTGAAGCTGCGGGAGAGAAGGAAAGCGCGCCTCGCAACTTTACTCTGCTCAACCCCGCTTTCGGCGGGGCAGTCCGCCACGAGGATGAGGGCGCGACGCTCGATGAGGAACCGTCGGAACCCACACGCCACGATGAGACTTCCCAGTCCACAGTCCATTCGACACGTGACCTCGAATGGGAAAAGCGCGTGTATCTCACGAGCGGTGCTCGGGGTCGCCGCGCGAAGGACATCGATCTCGACCGCGAAGAGCGGCGCGAGGAGAAAACAGCGACGCACACCGCCCTCGTCCCGGAAAGGCTCAGGGACGATACGAGCGAACTGTATGGAACGAGCGGGACCGGGCGCCGGCGTAAGCGTAGTCGTGGAGCCGAGTCATGGTTGTGGATTCTTGACGCAGCTGCGGCCCCGAACCTGACGTGCCTCGAGGAACTTGAGCGTGCTCTCGACGCCGACCCGACAGTGGGCCTCGCGGGTACGAAACACCTTGCGCTCGAGGACGTTGAGCGCCCCGCGTCGCGACTTGTGGATCTCGGTCTTTCGCTCACGCATTCGCACAGAATTCTCACGAGTGTCGACCCAGGCGAGATCGACCAGGGCCAAACGGACTGGCGAAGCGAGGTCTTGGCAGTTACGTCTCCCGGAATGCTCGTGCGTGCGCGCACTTTCGACAAGCTCCACGGATTAGACCCCGCGCTCACGGCGCCGTGGGATGACATTGATTTTTCTCAGCGAGTATGGCGCGCTGGCGAACGCGTCAGGGTGGTTCCTCAGGCCTCGACGCGTATCCCGCATGACGACCTCACGAGACCGAGGGATTTCCGATACCGCTCCTCTCAGGTGCTTTCGCTCCTCAAGTTCCGCTCGCTCCTGCTTGCGTTCGCGACCCTCCTCGCCCTGCCTTTCGTCACGCTCGGGCGCATGGCGCGAGCGATCACGCGGCACGACGCTCGCGCGGTGGGGCACGAGTTCCTTGCATGCCTGAGAGTTTTTGCGAAGGCTCCCGGCGTCATGAGGCGATCTCGTCGAGCCGCCGGACGCGCTCGCTTGTCGCGCAAGCGCTTGAGCGCGCTGTATATGCCCCGCAAAGTGGCCATGCGCGAGCAACTCGATGCGTGGTGGACCTCTCTGTTCGCCGACGACGATCGAACGCGCATGATCCGCCGCACGAGCTGGGGGATCGCAGGCACGCGTCACGGCCTCGATGATGCCGATTACGGCCGACACACAACCTGGACCATCATTGTTGTGCTCGCGTCTATCGTCGGTGGACTCTTCGCGATTCGGCCGTTGATCGGGGAAGGCACGCTGAGGGGCCCCCACTATCACCCGCTTTCTGCGAACGCGCGAGACAACTGGGACATCGTGACGTCGGCGTGGCTACCCGGAGGGCTCGGGGCTGAAGGGCCGACAGACCTCCTCGCACGTGTCGCAGCCCTCATCCCCGTGAACGGCGCGAGCGTGACCGCGTTTATCCTCGTTGCGGGAATCGCCCTGAGCGCCATTGCCGCGTGGTGGGCGAGCGGCACGATCTCGCGGAGCATCATCGTGCGGATGATTGCCACCACCATGTGGGTGCTCTCTCCCGCTTTCGTCTTTGCCGTGCTCGAGGGGCGCTGGCCGCTCATGCTTCTCGGCATCGCTGTTCCCCTTGCCGCGTTCTTCTTCGCGAAAGCCGTGGGGCTTCCTCACAAGGTGTCTCAGGCAAGCATCCCAGCGGCTGCGGGGGCCGGTTTCATGATTGCCGTGATTTCTCTCGTGCAGCCTGCCCTCGCCCTTCTCTTCATTCTCGGAACCGCGGCTGTTGCCCCGTTCGTTCCTGGTCGCAGGGGGCGACTGTGGTGGTGCGGCTTGCCCGCGCTCTTCCTGCATCTCGGCGAGCTTCCGACCTACGCCACTCGGCCCGAGACACTCCTTGTGAACGCGGGCATGCCCGGCGTGTTCGAGATGCCTGATGCGCTAAGACTCCTTTCCCTTGTGCCTTCCGCAGGCGATCCGGTCGCACGAATGTTGGGGGTCTCGTCGAGCTGGTGGACCTTCGCGATCCTGGCAGCCCCTGCACTGATAGCCATCGTTGCGGCACTTGCCTCTGGATTCCTCGGGCACACCGCCGGTCTCGTCGGTCGAGTCAGCGTTCTCGCGCTCGCGGGGGCCGTGAGTCTCGCGTGGATCTCGCAACGCACCGTCGTAGGCTTCGAGGGCTCGACGCCCTACACCGCGTACCCGGGGCCAGCGCTCATGGTCGCTAGTGGAGCGGCAATCGTCGGCCTGATTTGCCTGGCCGACGCCATTGTGAGGCGCGCCCACGAGTCGAGCCGACGGAGCCAAAGGATAACCTCCTTTGTGCTGCAAGGAGCGTGCCTAACGACAGTATTGGCGTGCGTTGGTGTGTGGGCTGTTCAGGGCAGCGGTGCGCTCGAAGTCGAACGCACGACGGTGCGGGAGATCCCCGCCGTGGCCGCGGATTCGGCGACAGGTGCCAACCGCACCCGCACACTGGTCCTCCACGAGGACACCCGCGGCGAAGTGCACGCGCACCTCGTCAGCGGCGCGCAGCCGAGCATCGACGACTCCTCCGCCGCGGTGGAGACCGCGCGTGCGCGCGCGGCTGAGCGTGGCAATATTTCCGACCAGGCCGATCGCGCACTTGCACAAGCTGTCGCGAGTGCCCTTGGTTCGGCGGCCGCGACGGACGGCAGCGCGAGCCTCGCCGACTTCGCGATCGGCTACATCGTGGTGACGGGTGAGCCCGATGCGCAAACGAGACTGTACGAGACCCTCGCAGCAGCCCCGCAGCTAGAGTTTGTGACTGCAAGCGATGCCGGCGGTTTGTGGCGAGTGACAGGCACGAATGCTCGGGCGCGTCTGATTGATGCATCCGGGGCCGATGCTGAGGCTACTACCCTCGAATCGGAGCGAACAGCGGTATCGGGAACGATCGATGCCGCGCAATCGGAACGCACGCTCGCGCTTGCTGTGCGCGAAGATGAGCATTGGGCGGCGACACTCGACGGCAAGCCGCTCAGCCCCACGACGATCGACACGTGGATGCAGGGCTTTACCGTGCCTGCGGACGCGAAAGGTCGCCTGGAGGTGCGGTACCGAAACGACGTGCAGATGGTCGCTGGTGTTGTCGCCGTCGTCGGGCTCATCGTGTGCGCTCTCGTCGCGGTCCCGAGGCGGATTCGAAGCGAGGAGAAGCGATGACCGATACGCATAAGCAGCCCCGAGCATTCCTCGCTGCCTTCGCGGTTCTCGCCATCGTTGTGCTCGTGGGAAGCGTTGTTGCGCTCGTTCCCGAAAAAACCTTGACGAAGGCGAGTCTCCCAAGCGCGGCTGCGACGTCGACGCGTGCCGCGCGTGTATGCCAGGGGCCAATCGTCGCTCGACCGGAGGGAACACAGACGTCAGACGCGGACTTCGCCGGTGGCGCTCCTTCCCCGCAGGTGTCGATGAACGCGGTCGCAGTCGATCCCTCGTCGAATGCTCTGTACGGAGGGACGCAGTCCTCGCAAACGAATCTCGACCCTGCCTCTTCCGACATGAACGGCAAGGACGCCTCGCCGCGCCTTTCTCGAGTCGATGCGGAAGGACGGGCAGCCGACGTCGATGCCGAGTCGAGCGCTCTCCTGAACTCGGTATACGGCCTCGACTCCCTAGACGCTTCAACCATCCTCACCGCGAGCACCGCAGATGAGACCGCGCCGGTTCTTGATGCGAGCCAAGCCCATGTGACCGGAAGCGGAGATTACCGAGGTTTCGCACTCGCGCGGTGCGCCCAAGCGACGACCTCCGCCTCCTTCGCTGGTCTCACCACGCGAGCGGGCACGTTCGACACTCTGGTGGTGTCCAATCCAGGAACGCGTGCTTCCCGTGCGCGTGTGACCGTGTACTCGGAAAACGGAGTGGAACCGGCAACCCAGGGTTCCGACATCGTCGTAGGCCCGGGAGAAACTGCTCGTGTTCCGGTCTCGACCCTCGTTGACGAGCGCGAAACGGTAGCCCTCGATGTCGAGGTGCGAGGCACCGCACTCGCCATGAGCGCGGAGCTCGTGAGGCGCGAGGGACTCGTGCCTCAGGGGACTGAAAACGTCCAGGCGAGCGAGCCGAGCAGCTCCCTTACGTGGCCGGGAGTGGTGCTCCGTGAGGGAGGGAACGCCCATCTTGCGCTCGCACGCACCGCCCGAGGCGGCGAACCCGGGGATGCGGCCCAGGTCCGCTCTGAGGAGGCGTTCGCGACGGCCCGGGCGTTCAATGCGCAGGGCAAGCTCGTGAAAGAGTGGGATGTCAAAGACCCGGGTCAGGGTACAACCGTAGAGATTCCGCTCGACGGCCTCAATGCTGGAACTTACACAATCTCCTTGAGTGCGCGAAGCGCCGTCGCAGGGTCGTTGCGCTCGTCGATTGCAAGCGGTGCACGGCAAGGCGACACGGTTGGTCTTCCGCAAGACTTTGCCGAGTACGCCCCCTCGGAAGCGATCGATTCCGCTTCGGTTCTCGCACTCGGGCATGGAGCTGAAGGCGGAAGCCTCACGCTCAACTCAGAGCACGGGGCGCACGTGAGTGTCGCACCAATCAGACGCGACGGGACGATAGGCGCGAGCACTTCCGTCGATATCAAGGCTGGGCACTCCGTAACCGTGAACCCCGATCAACTGGGAAAGGACCCAGCCTCGATCGCCGGTCTCCTCGTGGTGTCTCAGGACGGAGGGGCTTATAGGGGAGCCTGGTCGCAAACGGCCGCTGCGGACGATGGCGGCACACTCGTCACGACCCTTCCCCTCGCCGCAAACGCTGCCCGGGCAACCGGGATGACTGTCAACCTCGAGCCTAGGTAAGCACGAGCGCCACAAGCGCGGGGCGTCTCACGCGGCCCACGGGTCGATTTCGTCGACTCGCTTCCCGAGGGCAACCGCAACGTTCTCCAGTACAACGACATAGATGAGCTCGGCGAGTTCCTCGCGGTTGCCAGCGCGGGATTCGATCGCACGCCGATACAGGACGATCCGTGGACGCGTGCGGCGGTCGCCCGGGAAATAGCGGCCGAGTGGAGGAGCGTGAAGGGCGGAAGTATCGAGCGGAACCTCTTCGATGAGGACTTGCAAGTACTCGAGTTTTGCGTACCTCTCGTAGAGCGGCCCCATCGCCTCGGCAACGAGTGCATCGAAGCGGTCGCTCGGCGTGGCAAAACCCGGAAGATGCGAGGGAATGAGATCGCCGCGGAACCCGCGCCCATGCCGATCTCGGCGACGCAGCCGGGCGTTTCGTGTGAAAGCCATGCCATAAGCCTACGCGTGGCGGCCGCGTCGAGTGGTTCACGAGCCATCGGGCCGTAAGATGGACGTCGTGTCTGCCCGTTCATGCTCCAAATCCTCATGTTCCCAACCTGCCGTTGCGACGCTCACTTTCGTGTACGCGGACTCGACCGCAGTCATTGGCCCGCTCTCGCGCGAAAGCGAACCGCACACCTACGACCTGTGCGCGAGCCACGCCGCTTCGTTCACGGCGCCCAGGGGTTGGACAGTCGTGACGGCTCCGGCGCCGCTTGAGCCCGAAGATGATGTGCTCGCACTTGCGCGCGCCCTCGCTGACGAACCAGAAGCCAAGCCGAGCTATGAAGACGTAGGCCACAGGGCAGGCACACAGGCGTCGGACCCCCGGCCCCAAGGGCGAAGGCGGCTCACCCTCGTGAAGGATGAGAGCGATGAGCGCTGAGGGCGAGCGAGATCATGCAGCGGCTCTCGAAGCGATAGTCGGCAGCTACGACATTCGCGGCGTTGCCTACGAAACTCTGACGCCAGAAATTGCAGGTGCGCTGGGGGCGGCCTTTGCCGACTTTCTCGATGCCGGCGACATCATCGTCGCGCACGACATGCGAATCTCGAGCCCTGACCTCGCCGAGGCATTCGCGCGCGGAGCGGTGAGGCGCGGCTCAACGGTCGCGTTCGCGGGCCTGAGCTCGACGGATCAGCTCTATTGCGCGAGCGGACTCTTCGCCGCGGCGGGCGCGCAGGTGACGGCATCGCACAATCCGGCGCGCGACAACGGCATCAAAATGTGTCGTGCGTATGCGAAGCCCGTGGGGAGGGCAAATGGCCTGTTGGAGGTGCGCGACGGTGCGCACGCATACCTGGATAGAGGTTCCATTCCTGTTCGCGAGGGCGGTCGCATTGAGCGCCTCGATATGCTCGACGACTACATCGACACCATGCTGCGGCTTGCGCCGCTTGAGGGCACGCGACAACTGAGGGTTGTGGTCGATGCGGCTAACGCGATGGCAGGGCACACGGTCCCCGCGCTTGCGAAGCGCCTTCCCACCGTGGAGATTATTCCGCTCTTCTTCGAACTCGACGGAACGTTCCCACATCACGAGGCAAACCCTCTCGACCCCGCGAACCTGAGGGACCTGCAAAACGCGGTGCGCGAGAACGGGGCAGATCTTGGCCTTGCGTTCGATGGCGATGCCGATCGCTGCATCGTCGTGGATGAGCGAGGTGAGATCGTTCCCCCGTCGGCGGTGACCGCAATGATCGCGGAGGCCGAGATTGCGCGTTCAATGCTCGACGGTCGCTCGCGTCCGGTCGTGATCGGCAATGCCGTGTCGAGTCGAGCGGTCCGGGAGGTAGTGGAGGCCTCAGGCGGCGAGTTCGTCCGCACGAAGGTAGGCCACTCGATCATCAAACAAGAAATGGCGGATCGCGACGCGGTTTTTGGAGGCGAGCACTCCGCCCACTACTACTTCAGGGAGTTTTTCTTCGCTGATTCAGGGATGCTCGCGGCGCTTCATGTGCTCGGTGCACTGGAGCGAAGTGGTGCACAATCCTTGAGCTCGCTCTTGGAGCGCTACTCGCCTTATGCGGCAAGCGGTGAAATAAACTCTCGAGTCGACGAACCGGTGAACGAGATCCTCGAACGCGTTGCGCGAGTTTTTGTCGAGCGCGGTGCGCGACGCGACGACCTCGACGGTGTGACGCTCACCCACTGGGATGAAGCGGCTGATCCACGTGAGCAGTGGTGGCTTTCGGTTCGGCCATCGGGGACCGAGCCGCTCGTGCGGCTTAACGTCGAAGCTGCTGAGGAGGCGACCATGCAGCACCTGCGAGATTTCGCGCTCGCGCTCGTGCGCGGTGAGGCGGAGGTACTCGGCGAGGTTGCCCCGCACGGCGAAGGCGAAAAGGAGAGCAACATGTCGCCAGATGAACGGAACCTAGAGGGGATGGACTGGGTTGGCAGCCTCGTGCGCTGCCCCGAGTGCCACGCGAGTCTTGACCTCGGAAAAGGACTGATCGTCTGCGAGTCGTGTGGGTGCCGCTACGAGCGAGAGTGCGGTATTCCCATGCTCCTGTCGCGAGACGTTTCAAGCATTCGCGACTAACAAATTTCCACTGTTACTGGTTTCTGGCAGGATAACGGCATGAGCACACCCCCTAGGATCCTTGCGATTGACGATGACGCGGCCATCGCCGAGATGGTCTCGATTCTGCTCGAAGGGCGAGGCTACAGCGTTGTTACGGCCCCCAACGGGCGTGAGGGCCTCGCCATTCTCGAGCGTGAAAACATCGATCTCGTTCTCCTCGACCTCATGCTTCCCGTGATGGACGGCATCGAGATCTGTCGGCACATTCGCGAGAGCTCAAACGTTCCGATCATCATGCTCACGGCACGTACCGAGACCGAGAAAGTGGTCGAGGGGCTTGAGGCAGGTGCCGACGACTACCTGACGAAACCCTTTGAGCCCGAAGAACTCGTTGCGCGCATCCGTGCCCGTGTGCGCCGCGCGCCTCATGGCGAGGCTGAGGTTCTTACCCTCGGCGACCTTGAGATCAACGTTGATCGCCATCAGGTCATCAGGAACGGCGAGACGATTCGACTCACCCCGATGGAGTTTGGGTTGCTCTTGCAAATGACGCGTCATCCCTCGCAGGTATTTAGCCGAGAGGAGCTTTTGCGCGAAGTGTGGGGCTATCAGCATTCGAAGGATACGCGGCTCGTGAACGTTCATGTGCAGCGCCTGCGTTCGAAGATCGAAATTGACCCCGACAATCCGCGCTTGATTGTGACGGTTCGCGGCGTGGGCTACCGCGCGGGTGAGTAGTCTTCGCGAGCGCTTCTTCCCCCCGGCTGTAGCGGATGAGTCACAGATCAGTTCGCGAAGCGCGGGGCGTGTCCGCTTTCGCGATTTCTCGACATGGCCGATCGCCGCGCGCGCGGTTTTCGCGACGATGCTCTTGTCGGTCCTCGCGATCCTCGTGGTCGAAACGTTCCTCTCCACGGCGATTTCTGACGCTCTTTACGAGCTCAGACGCGATCGGTCGCTTGAACAGTCCGAGGCGTTGCGTAGCGCGCTCGTGAGCGACCTCGAGCCTCTCGTGGGCACGTCGGTGAACGAGCGCCAGGACGTGATCATTTCGTTTATGGAGGGGGCGACCGTCGGGGATCCGAAGGTCTTTAAAGGACTTGCGGTGATACCGATGGGGAGTACCGCGGGCGAGGCAGTGACGAACAACGGGGCGCTCACGGCGTTTGTGAGCGAAAAGTTCGAGCGCGAGCTCGACGCCGCGAGTGACCAATTCGTGTACCGCAGCATTGAGTACGTCGAACGTGGAGACTCCGGACCCGCGATTCTCGTGGGAGCGACGATCGATGTTCCCGGAGCGGGCCGCTACAGGCTTCTCATGCTGTACTCCGTCAATCAGGAGCAAGAGACGCTCGACCGCGTGAACACAATTCTTGTGATTGGCGGCGCTGTTCTCGTGCTGCTTTTCTTCCTCGTGTCCCTCGCGATCTCGCGGATCGTGACGACACCACTCAAACGCGCCGCGCGGGCCGTCGACCACATTTCGGAAAATGACCTGGATTATCGCCTCGCGATTCAAGGCGGCGATGACCTTGCGCGAATGGGGACGAGCTTTAACAACATGGCGGCTTCGCTCCAATCCACGATTACCGAGCTCGTCGAGCTTTCGGAGCTTGAAAAGCGTTTCGTCTCAGACGTCTCTCACGAACTTCGCACACCATTCACGACGATCAAGATGGCCGCCTCAATGCTCGAGATGGAAAAGGACTCCTTCAGCCCCTCGGGTAAGCGCAGCCTCGAACTGTTGGAGGAACAGGTGACGCGTTTCGAGTCGCTCATTGCGGACCTTCTCGAAATTTCTCGGCACGAGGCCGGAACCGTGGAGCTCGAGGCTAAACCAACATCGCTGGAGGGGCTTGTCGACGATGTCGTTGAGCAACTCGAGCCGATCGCCACCGAGTACGCAGCCGATATCCGCGTACAGCACTTGAGCGTGGATACCGTCGGCGACATGGATTCGAGGCGCATCGAGCGCATCGTGCGAAACCTCCTGACCAACGCGATCGAACACGGTGCAGGTGGTGTGATCGATGTGCGTACGGCTTCGCGGGGTTCGACTCTTGCGCTCACTGTGCAGGATTTTGGCGCAGGCCTTAGCCCGGAAGAAGCGACCCGTGTCTTCGATCGTTTTTGGCGTGCGGCGCCGTCGCGCACGCACACCCTCGGGGGAACGGGGTTGGGCCTCGCCATTGCACACGAGGACGCCGAGGCTCACGGGGGGCTTCTTGAGGCATGGGGCGTCAAGGGGGAGACCGCCGTGTTTCGATTGCTGCTCCCGCGCAGTCCCGGGGCGAAGCTAACCGCCTCGCCGCTCGCGCTCGTGCGGTCGGCGGAGAAGGGAGAAGCCGAATGAACAATCACTTTTCTCTCTCCCGCGATGTGTCGCGGCGTGCCGTGCTCGGCGGGGCAGGAGCCGCTGTGCTTGCGGGGTGCGCCCGCATCCCCAATTCCTCGGACATCCACACGGCGCCGGTGAGGGGAATCGGTCTCGGCGCGCAGGGTAATGCCGCGGTGGCGCCCCCGGATCAGGGGGCGACAAAGATCGACATCGTGCGCGGTTTCCTTGCGGCTCATCTTGGCGTCGACGACGGTAACCGCATTGCTCGCGAATACCTGGCGGGGAATGCGCGCGAGGCATGGAATCCTTCGACGGCGATTGAATTCGCCGAGTCGGAGGGGCTCGTGTTTCAGGAGCGAGAGGGGAACGCGGTCGCGGTCACGGTGCCGGTCGTCTCTAAGGTTTCGGCTACGGGCGCACGCACCACGAATCTCGAGGCTACACGGGAACTGGCGCAATTTCGGCTCACCGAGGTCGATGGCGAATGGAGAATCGCGGAGGCTCCCGATGCGCTCGTTCTGGGGGCGGAGGACTTCGCCCGGTTGTACGAGCCCGTCAACGTGTACTTCGTTGCGAATGCAGGAAACATGCTCGTGGCGGATCCTCGATGGTTTATGCGTCAAACGACGTTCGCCTCCGCGTTCAATCGGCTTGCACTTGGGCCGGCTCCCTACCTCAAGGGGGCCGTGCGTTCCGCACTTCATGAAGGCATCGTGATTGCCTCGAGCGCGCTGTCAAGAAATGAGGCGGGGGATCTCTTGGTGCAGACGCCGGTCTCGGTCCTCGAACTGCCCGAGAGTGAACGGGCGCTCGCACTGGCCCAAATTTCCGAGACGCTTCGGAGTGTCAAGCGCGTGTCGTCGGTCGTCTTCATGAACGGTCGCGAAAAGGTTTCTGTTGCGCCGGAGACCTACCCGATGAAGGCATCGGTGGGACACAGGCTCTACGGATCGGGCGACAGCGGCATCATCTCTCTTGCCAGTGACACGGGAGGGGCATCGCTCGTACCCGCTTTCGCGTCCGAGACCGTGCGCTGTGGACGCGTGAGTTTACGCGGCCGTTACGCAAGTGCCGTGAGCCTTGATCGACGCGAACTTCTCGTTTCAGCGCTGACAACCAAGGCCGAAGTTCGCCGGGAAACATTCGGTGAAGCCCTCTGCAGCCCAAGTATCGACCAGTTTGGATACGCCTGGACGATGCCGGAGGCTGGAGGGCCGGAGCTTCTCGCGGTCCACCCCGATCCTGAGCGCGCCGTGCGAAAGTTTGCTGTGGTGTGGGAGTCGACCGAGGACGTTGCCTTCACGTCGATGTCCACAGACGGGGTGCGTTTCGCTATCGCGCATGGGGTGCCGGGAGCCCTGACCTTGAGCATTATGGGAATTGTGAGGGAGCCCGACGGTACCCCGACGGGTCTTGCGGAACCACTTCAGGTGAGCGTTGCCCTCGACAGTGTTCAGGGCATCGCGTGGTACTCCGAGGAATCGATCCTCCTGTGGGGCGCGTCGGGTGCGAGCGCCATGCCTGTTGCCATCGCGTGGAGCTTGCGCACGGGATTCGAGCAGGTGAGTGAGCTTCGTGAGAACACGACGTCCGTTGCCGGCTCGTCCGAAGCACGGCTGCTGTTTGTCGGCAACGACGACGGGCAGGTCGTCGAGAGAACCGTGGACTCGTGGGCGCACATCGACGCTCGTGGGCGGGATATCGCCCTTTATTAGTGCGGCAGTGCTTGCCCGGTAGCCGTCGGAACGCCCTCCACAGCGACGTTCCATCCTCAGCATGCCGAGGAGATTCATCAGCTGACCGAGAAACACGGTCGAATGGAGCCATGAGACGACGCATCACCTCGGCGCTCGCGCGCACCCTTGCATGGGCACGTCACACTCTCGTGCCGTTTTCGTGTGCGTGCGGAGAACCAGGGCTTCACATGTGTGATGAATGTGCGAGTGCCCTCTCGAGTGGTGCTATCCGCGTGGAAAGCGTATGCGAAGAGGTCTGCGAGGCACGGCCAAGTGCCGACGGCCGCGAGATCGAAGCGCTGCCGATGTTTCCCGTGGTCACTCTCGCCGAGTATGAGGGGCGCGCGAAGAGCCTTGTCCTCGACTACAAAAACGGAGGGCACTTCGCGCTCGCCCGATACTTCGGTCCTCTCCTTGCAGATGCCCTCGCCGAGTTCGCGGAGCGATGCGCCCACAGGCATATCCTCGTCGCGGTACCCTCGCGCAGCGAAGCAGTGCGGCGCAGGGGAGAGGATCACATGCGGCTCCTCGCCGAACACGTGAGCGCACACGCGCGGGTGCGCCTAGCCCCGGCGTTGCGACTCAGTGGACCGAGCCAACACTCGCAAACGAAGCGCGAGAGGGCGGGCGGGCGAGGCCGCGTGATCGGGCCGAGGAGAAGCGACGAATGGGAGGGGCTGCGCGGCGTTTCGGCGGTCATCCTTGATGACGTTGTCACGACAGGCACAACTCTGAAAAAGACAAGCGATGCTCTCGCAGGACTTGGGGTGCACACCTGCGCGGCACTGACGCTCGCGTCTGCGAGGGTTCCGCGCACACACGTTCCCAGTCTACTCGTGTGATCTGCGGTACGTTTTCAGTCAGAAGCCTCATAATTGAGAGACCACAAAGCGGCAGGGACGCCGCGAACCTCGTGAGGAGGAGGTGAACCACCCACCCGTAGAACCGGGCGGATCGTGGCCGCCCACGCACTTCTCAACTCTGGAGGATTTCCATGGATATCAATGTTGTTGGCCGCAAAATGGACGTTTCCGAACGCTTCCAGCGTCACCTTGAGGACAAGCTCAGCAAGGTCCCCCAACTAGCGCCAAGCGCAATGCGAGTGGACGTTGAAGTTTCGTCCGAAAAGAACCCGCGCCGCGCCGACGAAAGCGAACGCGTTGAGCTCACGGTCCATGACGAGGGTCAGATCATCCGCTCCGAAGCACGCTCCGGGGACCTGTACTCTGCACTCGACCTCGCTCTTGACAAGCTTCATGAACGTCTCCGCCGCCTCGCGGACAGGCGAAAGGACCGGCACCGTGGCCGCTCCAAGGGACATGGCGCTGATACCGAGACGCTCCGCAAGATGCAGGCTGACGCGGACCGGATCGAAGAGCTTTTCGCCAAGGCCGAGTCAGGACCACGCGAGGAGAATGATGACAGCGACGCGGAGGCACCCGACGACCCCGCACTTGATTCGCCCATCGTCATTCGCGAAAAGAAGCACAAGGCCACGCCGATGAGTATCTACGACGCCCTCTACCAGATGGAGCTCGTCGGCCACGACTTCTACCTTTTCATTGATGAGGAAACCGCCAACCCGAAAGTGGTGTACCGCCGCAAAGGATGGAACTACGGCGTTATCGAATTGGAATAATTGTGACCCGCCGCGAAAAATCCAGCTAAGTTGCGGTTTTTCCGGTGTGTGATGCCTTACTCCAGGGGGTCCGGGCGCTCAAGTAGCGCGCGGACCCCCTTTGCCACGTAGACTGGCACGGTTCGCGCTGTTATCCGCAAGGAAACCGCGCCGTGAGTGTTCCGCACGCGCGCGTGCATGACGAGATCCTCTAAGGGAGTTTTCCAGTGGCCAAGCTTTTCGACGTCATCCTTCGTGCCGGTGAAGGCCGCGAGCGTAAACGCCTCGCCGACATCGCTCAACGTGTCGATGATATCGAGGAAGGCTTCCTCGAACTCACCGACGATGAACTTCGAGAAGAGACGGAAAAGTTCAAGAAGCGCCTCGCCGACGGCGAAACGCTCGACGACATCCTGATCGAAGCCTTCGCGACTGTTCGCGAAGCCGCACGCCGCACACTCGGCCAGCGCGCCTACCCCGTGCAGCTCATGGGCGGCGCTGCCCTCCACCGCGGCGAGATCGCCGAAATGAAGACCGGTGAAGGCAAGACCCTCGTCGCGACCCTGCCCGCATACCTCAATGCGCTCGCCGGCAAAGGCGTCCATATCGTGACGGTCAACGACTACCTCGCGAAGTACCAGGGTGACATCATGGGCCGCGTATTTCGTATGCTCGGCCTCACAACCGGCGTGATCGTCTCCGGCCAGGATCCCGCGGAGCGCCGCAAGCAGTACGCCGCCGACATCACCTACGGCACGAACAACGAATTCGGGTTCGACTATCTGCGCGACAATATGGCGCACTCGGTCAGCGACAAAGTGCAACGCGGCCACTTCTTCGCCATTGTCGACGAGGTTGACTCAATCCTTATCGATGAGGCCCGCACGCCCCTCATCATTTCCGGCCCGGCCACGGGTGATGTGAACAAGTGGTTCGCTGAGTTCGCGCGCGTCGCAACTAAGCTCAAGCGCGACCGTGACTACGAAGTCGACGAAAAGAAGCGCACCGTCGGCATTCTGGAGCCGGGGATCGACCTCGTCGAAGACCAGCTCGGCATCGACAATCTCTACGAGTCGCTCAATACCCCGCTCATTGGCTTCCTCAACAACGCCATTAAGGCCAAGGAGCTCTTCAAGCGCGACAAGGACTACGTCGTCATGGACGGCGAGGTCATGATCGTCGATGAGCACACGGGCCGCATTCTTTCTGGTCGCCGCTACAACGAAGGCGTCCACCAGGCGATCGAAGCCAAGGAGGGCGTCGCGATCAAAGCCGAGAACCAGACGCTCGCGACGATCACCCTCCAGAACTACTTCAAGCTCTACGACAAGCTCGCGGGCATGACCGGTACCGCCGAAACTGAGGCTGCCGAGTTCATGGGCACCTACAAGCTTGGTGTTGTCCCGATTCCCACGAACCTTCCTCTTCAGCGCATCGATCAGATGGACCAGATCTATCGCACGGAGAAGGCGAAGTACCGCGCGGTCGTCGCCGATATCGAGGAGCGCCATAAGAAAGGCCAGCCGGTTCTCGTTGGCACAGTGAGCGTGGAAAAGTCCGAGTACCTTTCCGCGCTGCTCAAGAAGAAGGGCATCCCTCACAACGTCCTCAATGCTAAGAACAACGAGGGCGAGGCTGCCGTTGTCGCGATGGCGGGCCGCAAGGGAGCCGTCACAGTCGCGACCAACATGGCCGGCCGAGGCACCGACATCATGCTCGGCGGAAACGTCGAGTTCATGGCGCATAAGGAACTCGAGAACCGCGGTCTCAGTGCTGAGGAACAGCCCGAGGAATACGAGGCGGCGTGGGACGACGCGCTCGAGAAAGCCCGCGAACAGGTCGCCAAGGAACACGATGAGGTTGTCGACCTCGGTGGTCTCTACGTTCTTGGCACGGAGCGCCACGAGTCCCGCCGTATCGATAACCAGTTGCGCGGCCGTTCGGGCCGCCAGGGAGACCCCGGCGAGTCCCGCTTCTACCTGTCACTTCAGGACGATCTCGTGCGTCGCTTCTCGCAGGGGCGTGCCGAACAGATTCTTGAGCGCGGAGGCGTTGACGAGGACACGCCGTTGACGGGCAGGATCGTGACAGGGTCGATCCAAGGCGCGCAAAAGCGTATCGAGGCGCAGAATTTCGAGATTCGTAAGAATGTCGTGAAGTACGACGACGTTTTGACGAAGCAGCGTGCCCGCGTGTACGAGGACCGCAACCGCATTCTCGAAGGTGAGGATCTCGAAAACTCCATCACTGGCTACATCGACGACGTCGTGGGAGCGCTCGTGCGTAACGCGACCGCCGGCAAGAGCGCCGAGGACTTCGAACTCGAGGAGCTTTGGGGCTCGCTCAAAGCGCTCTACCCCGCCTCCATCACGGCCGAGGATGTCGTTGAGGAAGTTGGAGGCAAGGAAAACCTCACGGCAAAGCGTCTTGAGCGTGAGATCCGCTCGGACATCGCGATTGCCTATGAAAAGCGTGAAGACGAGCTTGGAGAAGCAGCGATGCGCCAGCTTGAGCGCCGCGTACTCCTTTCGGTGATCGATCGGCGCTGGCGCGAGCACCTCTACGAGATGGACTACCTCAAGGAGGGAATCGGTCTTCGCGCTATGGCCCAGCGAGATCCGGTTGTTGAGTATGCGCGCGAGGGCTTCCTGATGTACAACGACATGGTCGCTGGCATCAAGGAAGACGTCGTGGGGTACCTGTTCAATCTTGATGTCAAGGTGCAGCAAGCACCCAGCAAAGGGCAGGTTCCCGAGAAGGTCGCAAAGCTCGTGCGCGAAGCTGCCGCTCAGGCAAAGGCTGTGCCGGGTGGGGCGAAAGCCGGGTCTGGGACCGCGAACCAAGCCGGCGACTCCGAGGGCATCGAGATCGCGGCGAAAGGCCTTGGCGAAGGGCCGAAGGTTGAGGACTTCTCCTACAGCTCCGCTGAGGGCGAAGCAGCCACCGAGCGGCCGCTCTCGCGTGCCGAGCGTCGCCGCAAGGAGCGCGAGGAGCGTAAACGCACGAAGAACAACTGACCTTCGCCGTCGGTTAAAGCCTGCTGACGTGCGTTAGCCGAGTTCGAGAGTTGTGATTTTCCAGCCGGAACGCTTCTTCTCCCACCTCATGCACACGAACCTGGGGCGAAGGGAGTCTCGCACGACCGAGTTCGCCTCGATCACGCTGTCGCTGACTTGACATATGTGCACACCGCCGACACTCACGCGTGGGGCGACTTTGATGCCAGCAGTGTGCCGGTAGGCGTTGACGCAGGAGACGCGTTTGGCGAAGTTTTCCTGTTCTTGCGGAACGAGAACTTTGCTTAGCGACGTGATGGGGCGATAGCCGTTGAGTACCTCAAGTGCTTGACGCGAGACTGCCTCGACGAGCCTGCGTGCCTTGATGTCGTCGTCGAATGGGGTTTCGATGCGCGGTGACGGGGAATGAGGATTGGTGAGCATGGCGTGAATCTTTCTGCGTGGTGCGGCTAGCGATCAAAGGTTGAAGTTTTGGCCGGGGAAGATTAGATCGACGTCGTCGATTTCGGGATTGAGCGCGGCGATTCTCTCGATTTCGCGAACGATAGCTCCGTTGGTGGGGCGTTCACCGTTGAGGCTGGTGAGATGGCGCTTTGCGATCGTCCATAGCGTGTCGCCCTGCTTCACTGTGTAGGTATCGCTCGAACGTGGCGCCGTTGCGGTGCGAGCGGCGGTAGGAGCCGGAGATGCGTTTTCTTGCTCGATAGCGTTTGGGGCAGCCGCTGGCGCTGGGAGGGCCTGCGAGGCGCCGCTGTACGCCATCGATTGCGAAGGTGTGGGCTCCGCGGTCGTCTCTAGGCTTGGGATGATGCCCGAGTCTGCCTCTCGTGGAGCCCAACCGAGGGTGGTGACGTCGGATAAAGGGATGCCTTCACTATTGCCGATAGCCTCCACGGGGTTGTCTCTTTCCCCCGAATCGGAGGCGTGCGGAGTGGCTGTGGCAGACGGGGGCGTTGGTGCGGCATCGGCGAGAGCCCGTGTGGGGTCGCCAAGGGAGAGGGCTGTTGCCGAGATCCCAAGTGCGACGACCGCGAGGCGCGCGGCTCGCGGAGACCAGAGGCGTAGAGCCTTGAGAGCGAATGTGCGGCGAGAGGAGTGCCTGGGCGCGGTGAGCGCGCACGAGATGAGAATCCAGGTCACGCTTAAGTGCGCGGTGAGCGCGGCGAGCCCTCCGGCGCCTAACGCGAAGACCGAGAGCGCGAATTTTCTGGTGCCTTCGCTCGAGTGAGCGCTATGCAGCGCGAAGGTGAGTGCACCGACAGCGGCGACGCTCGCGATGAGCCACGCGAGCGCCTTGGCGAAGGCGCGAGTTTTTCGAATTGCGACGGGTGCCAATGTGGAGAGCTCGGTGGACTGGAAGCTCTCTGCGCGATGGCTGTGTGCGGTCAACGTCGTGGTCACAGTGTTCCCCCTATGCGTGAGTGCGACTGCTCGCGCGCAGAAACGTCGAAGCTTTGCTGAAGCAGCGGAAAGCCTCTCGGGAGTACTGAGCACGTACGCACCATTTGATGCAGTTTGATGAACTTTGATGTTCATGAAGGATGTTATGTGCTTTTTGGTGGATGTGCAAGAGGTCACTGTGGAGAGTGCGATACCTTGTCGCCATGAGTGCCGATGACCGTCTCGAGGATCTCGATCGCTGGCTCGAGCGAGAGCGCCTTGAACGCATTCGCCAAGACGCGCAGGAGCTCGCCGAAGCAGAGCGTGCGGAGGTGGGACTCCTCGACCGAATCGCGGGGACCGCGGGGCAGGCTGTGACGATAAGTCTTTGCTCAGGTCGGGCATACGAGGGGCGCATGCGACGTGTCGGCCGCGATTGGATCGAGCTCGATGCTCTCCACCCCTCGCGCACAATGATCGTGAACGCGGCGAAAGTCGCGTGGGTGAGTGGCGCTCTTGGTCGGGTGCGACCCGGTGACGAGCGGCGACCGCGGCTAGGGCTGCGCAGTGCTGTGCAAGAAATGGCCGAAACTGGGCGTCGTGCAGTGATCGTGACGGTGGCCGGGGACCTTACCGGGGTGGTGGCGCGAGTTTTCGCAGATCACTGCGAGATCAGGGCGGTCGCAGGGGCCGACGCTTCCAGGCGGACGCAGAGCGTTATTTCCGTGCCGTTTTCCTCGCTCGAAGCTATCTGGGTCGTTTAGTTCTATCGCGTGCGCTCGGCGGTGCGGGCGCTGTTGTGCGCATGAATTTCCGCTTCGGTCTCGGCGTAGGCGCGATCGACGAACGCGCGTAACTCTGCCTCTTCAACGCGCCACTGGCCGCGCCCTCCAAGTTTGATTGCGCGCAGACTTCCGCTCCGCACAAGCGAGTAGGCCTGCGGTTTTTCGATCGCGAGGATCTCGCACACCTCATCGAGCGTGTAGAAGTGCATTGGCATGGTGCTCCTCGGTCAACTTGGCTCTCCACTATTTTTGCATGAACAGTCATCCGGATTAGCGACCCTGTGGATAAGTGTCGACGGGTTGGTGCCCCGGCAGTTGTCCACATTTGGAAAAACCGCTCGCATGCTGCCACGACTGTCGTTATGCTCGTCGTGAACTACGTGGTTCACGAACATTGGGGGGTCAATGGGGGAGCGCACGCGCTTTCGACGCATCAGAAAGAATCCATACCGCGATACCCGCTTGCTTACGGGCGCTGCACTCGTGTTAGGTAGCACTCTCGTCGGGGGCCTGGCATTCACGATGGTGTCCTCGAGCGAAGACGTTCTTGTCGCGACAACCGATATCGCCGAGGGTGACGTGCTCACACCCGAACAATTTACGGTGGCCGAGGTCCGCATGGGGGAGAGTCGTGAGCACTACGTGCACAAAGCCGCCTCGATCGCAGAGGGAAGCGTTGCCCGTGAAAGCATCGCGCGAGGAGAGCTTCTACCCCGCAGCGCCGTCGGGCAAGCGGCAGATTCATCGATGCGTCCCGTTACCATTCAGGTCGATCAGCCAGTTACGTCTTCGCTCAAAAAGGGTGCACTGGTTGACGTGTGGGCTTCCGGTGGTGAGGATGCAGCCAATTCGACGATCCTCGTGGAGGGCGCCGTCGTCCGTGGCGTTGATGAGGGCGGCGGGCTCAGTGGGCGCGGCTCGCGAGTTGAGGTCCTCATCCCCTCCGCACACGTGGCAAGCGTGCTCGATGCACTCGGAACAAAGCGCAACCTCTATGTTGTCGAAGCGCCGGGGCTTTTTGAGGATTCCGAATGATCGACATCCTCGTGTGCGCGTCGGGTGCCGACGAAGTTCAGCTGGTTTCGACCATCGCGCAGCGACTTTCCACTCGTTGCCGTGTGCTTAGGCGGTGCGTTGACCTTACGGAGCTTCTTGCTCTCACACGAGCCGAACTCGGCGATGTTCTCCTTCTCGATGTTGATGTTGCGGGGCTTTCGCGTGAAATCGTCCACGAGATCAGGCGTGGGGGAACCGGCGTCATTGCCGTGACGTCTCAGTCGAGCCGCACCGATCCTGCGACACTTGGAATCACCCTCGAAGTGCACGGCGGAATCGATGCCGATGAGCTCTACGACTTGCTCTTGCACGCGGGGCTCGAAACACAGGACCCCGATCACTCTACGTGGACCCAAGAGCCAAGCACCGACGAGGCGGCCTCTCCAATGCTGACCGTATGGGGCCCCGAAGGCGCCCCCGGGCGCTCCTTCGTCGCCGCACATCTTGCGCACGAACTGTCGCTTCTCAGAGGCGAGAGCATTCTCATCGATGCCGACACCTACGGTCCGTGCCAATCACAGATTTTCGGCGTCCTTGATGAAGTGCCCGGGCTCGTCGCCGCATGTCGAGCAAGCGATAAAGGCGCGCTCACAGCCGAGCTTGTCCTCCAGTATTCTCCGCTCGTAAGCGAAGACCTCCACCTCCTCAGCGGAATAGGCGTCCCGTCGCGTTACATCGAGGTCTACGACAATGCCCTCGAAGCGGTATGTGGAAAAGCTCGAGAGGCGACGAACACCGTCGTCGTTGATGTCGCCGCGCCACTGGACCACGAGGGCAGCGGGGGTGACTTCGGGGCTCAGCAACGCAATGGCACCACGCGAACCGCGCTTGCGTCGGCTTCACACCTGATCGCCGTTGTGGCCGCTGATCCCATTAGCGTGACGCGCTTTGTGCGTGAAGCTCCCCAGGTCATGGAGCTCGCGCGGAATCCCGTGACCGTCGTCGTCAACAAACTCGACTCAAGCGTGACGCTCGCGAGCATCGAGCGGACTCTTCGCGCGCGCCTCGATTTTGATACGTGCCTCGCCCTCCCGCTCGATGCCGCGGTAGCCTCTCGCGCGAGGTGGGACGGCGTCCTCCTGTCAGAGTCTGCACCGAAATCGAAACTTCGGCAGGCGCTCACGCGGCTCGCCACTCACGTCGACCAGAATCTTCTTCGGTAGTCTTGAGGCCTCAGCTGTTACTAGCCAAGGAGAGGCACATGCGCGTGTTCTGCCCTGTGGATGCGCTCGCGGGAGATACGAGCGTTCTCGATATGACGGTCCCGACGTTCGACCTTCCCGCAGGCGCGCGGGTGTGGGGTGTGCCGGCCTCGGCGACTAAGGGGCTCGCTGGTGATGAAGCCGAAGAGCGCGAATTCGAGGCGATGTGTGAATGCATCCTGTCCCTCGCCCACGCGCACAGAAGCGAGGGCCGGATTGCGATCGCAGCGTTTGACCTTCCCGATCGCGCACTCGAGAGCGACGCCTCGGCCGACGTTGGCGAGTGGTCGCACCTCCTTAAGAGCGAGGCGATAACGGTGCCGCTACGGGCCTATCTCATCACCCAGAATTCGGCCGCTGAGGTTGCCGACGACCCCTACGCTCCCGATGTGTTGTGGTTCGACGCGAGCGAAGCCAGCGCCGTCAGGGAGTTCCTCGAAGCCTAGCGCTCGTTTGCGAGGACGTCGTTGGCAAATGCTTCCTCGGTGTCGAAGGCATCGCCCGCTGCTTCGAGTGCGGCCTTTTCGATTGCGCCTCCCACGAGGGGAATTTTTACGCTGAGGTTTGCCTCGATGCTCATGCGCGAGCCGTCGCCGCTGCCGCTGAGAGTAAAGTCCGCCGAAAGGTCGACCGGAAGAGAGGCGACCGTCGCGCGTAGGCGCCCCGTCCGGGAGCCGCCGTCGGGAGCGTCCCAGTCATGCACGATGGTCACGTCGAGGCGCCCGGGCAGGAAACGGCTGAACTTGTCGTGGCCGATCTGCTCGCGTGGCACAGTCGCCTGGATCGTCGTGGTGAAGGCGCCGTCGGGATTGCCCTGGACATCCACGTGCGTATCGTTCACGCCGAGCCTTCGCGCACGCTCAGCTGCGTGCTCACTGCTCGCGTAGAAGCGTGCGACGCGCTCGACGCTCGCGCTGTAGTCGATGGTGTCGTGGAGTGTTTTCACTGTCGTCTCCTCACATCTGGTGTTGACCTAAGACTAGCGGCGCGCGGCGAGACGAGCGTGTGCGCGGTGCCGGACTCAAGCCGTGAGGCAGTAGGCTTGAGATATGGCTCCCACCGTGAACAACGTGCTTACCTATGACGATGAAACGCCGAGGCCCGAGGTTGAGTGGCTCCAGCTTCTCCTCGGTGATTGGCAGGTCGTCTCGGACCTGCTGGGTTCCGATCTCGTGCTGTGGGTGCCGCGCGAAGAGGGGATGTGCGCGACCGCGCATTCACGCCCGGCCAATGGCAGTACGGTGTATTTCGAGGACCCGATCTCGAGTGTCTACACGCGTGAGGATTGGCCCGAGCTACTCGCGGCCTATGACAATGCGGGAGCAGGCGTCGACGATGTCGACACATTCGTGACGGTCGAGCGCGAGTCTCGCCCCGCATTCGTGCGCTTTGCCCCCGTTCGTCGCAAGGGCGTGGTCCTCGCGATCGTGTCGATCGAATCGTTTACATCGCCCGCCGATGCGCGACTCGCCGCCGCGGAAGTGGAGCAGCATCGGCTTGGCCGAGAATTGCTGCTCATGATGGGGGAGGGGGCGTTCCCCATTAAAGGGGCGCCCGTTCCGCCCCGCCGAGGGGCTCCCCGTGTGGGTGATGGTTGGGTGTCGGTCGATAGCGAAGGCGTCGTAAAGGCCGCCTCTCCGAACGCACTTTCCGCCTTCCACCGCTGCGGGATGCAGGGAGACATGGTGGGGTCTCTCCTCGCGGAGCTCGCGACCGCCGATCTGCAATCTCGAATTCCCGTCGATGAGTCGCTTCCACTGGTGTTGACGGGGCGCGCTGCGTGGCGCGTCGACATGCAGGCAAAAGGCGGGATCCTGTCACTGCGCGCGATCCCGATCACGCGCCGGGGGCAGCGAACGGAGGCCATCATTCTCGTACGCGACGTGACCGAGGTGCGCCGTCGCGAAAAAGAGTTGATGACTAAGGATGCGACGATCCGCGAGGTTCATCATCGCGTCAAGAACAATTTGCAAACGGTCGCTGCGCTTTTGCGCTTGCAATCGAGGCGCATGAAGTCCGACGAGGCGAAGGACGCGTTACTTGAGGCGATGAGGCGCGTCTCGACGATCGCACTGGTTCACGAATCCCTCCTGCAGGGCAGCGAAGAGACCGTTTTGCTTGACGACGTGATCGATCGCTGCCTGCGCCTCGCGGTCGATGCCGCCTCGGCAACGGTGCATGACGGTGACCACGCGAGCGGCATCGGGCAGGTTACGGTCACGACTCACAAGGTTGGCAAGGCAGGGCTCGTACGCGCGGAGGAGGCGACCCCGCTGGCGCTTGTCTTGACGGAGCTCGCCACGAATGCCGTCGAACACGGACTTTCGGAAACCGGAGGAAACCTCACGATCACGAGCGAGCGGAGCGGAACCCATCTCGTGATTGACGTCGACGACGACGGCAAAGGGATGCCCAGCAGGCCCGAGGGACTCGGCACGAACATCGCGCAAACACTCGTGCAGGGGGAGCTTGGTGGCGTTCTCACCTGGGAGAATAGGCCCGACGGTGGCACGCGCGCCACGATTGATGTGTATCTCGACCCGATCTCACGCTAAGGAGTGGGGAGGGCAAGTCCAGAGTTGACGCGGCTGTACCTCGCGGCAGTAACGCCGCTGGATACGGTTCGAAAAATACGCCTGTGTGTAGTGGCCGTTAGGCGACGCGTCGCGCTCGCGCGGTGCGGCGCTTAAGCGAGCGGCGCTCATCTTCGGAAAGGCCGCCCCACACGCCGGAATCCTGGCCGGATTCGAGCGCGAACTTCAAGCAGATGTTCATGACCTCGCAGCGTTGGCACACGGCCTTGGCTTCCTGGATCTGGGTGATCGCCGGTCCCGTATTCCCGATGGGGAAGAAAAGCTCGGGATCTTCGGTGAGGCATGCAGCGCGGTGGCGCCAATCCATCGGGTCACTCTCTCTTTCCAGTGCATCGTGACCGTAGTGGGGTCACAATGGCGTGTGGCCCAGTGGGCCTCGACATCAATGCATATCGCCTCTAACACGGTGGTGTCGAAGCGATGTAGTACTCCATTGTTCCTGGCAACGTCGCTAATGGACAAGGATCTAGCGAGAAGATCCCTCGTTATCTTTTCCACACCGCCTGCATCTTGCCAGCGGCGGCCACACGGCGTACCGGGCATTAGGGTGGGGGCATGACTTCCGTTAGCGGTGCCCCCGGTTCCAAGGCGCAATCTCAACGCCCCACGCACCCGCTGCGCCGCGTGAGCGCTGCGCTTCTCGTGGTCGAGGCGCTCCTGCTTCTCGCCGCTGCGCTCTATGCCCTCGTGACGCTCCCCGCTCAGTCCCCGAAACTCTCAACGCTCGCCGTGGGACTCACCGCATGTCTAGGGATCTTCGCCCTGATGGTCGCGCTTGCCGCGCGTTCGCTCATGAAACGCGGTCGCTACGGCGTGAGCTTTGGAGTGACATGGCAGCTTTTTCAGGCGCTGATTGGGGGAAGCCTCATCCGTGGAGGTCTCCTTTGGGCTGGCTTTACTGCGCTCGCCCTCGCGATTGCGCTGTTCGTTCTTCTCATACGCCCTGAGAATCGACCCGATCGCGAGCTCTTTATCGCCGACGAAGACTAAGCCGCCGACGGATCTAGGCAGGCGTCGGATTCTGCCGATCAATGAGGTGGGCGCCCTCGTTCGTCACGTTTCCAACGTCGTTTCCCACTTGGTAGGCTTCAAGCGCTTGAGCTGGGAGCTGCCCTTCAGAGCCATTGATCCAGGTATGGGCGTCGTTCCCCGTTGCGAAAGACTCGAAACCGAGCCAAGTTTCGCGGCTCTCGGGGTTGAGGAAAACGGGCATGCGGGAATGGACTCGTTCGAGTTGTCCCTCGGCCGCTTTCGTAATGATCGTCGCTGTGAGCAGCCATTCGGCTTCTGGCCGCGCAGGATCTTTCCACCATGACACGAGGCCGGCTGCATAGAGGAGTGGGGCGTGCGGATCGTGGAGGTAGTGCGGGTTTTTCCCGTTCGGTCCCGATTGCCATTCGTAGTAGCCGTTCATGGGAACGAGAGCGCGATAGCGGCTAAGGGAGCCGCGAAAACTTGGCTTTTCTCTGAGAGTTTCTCGCCTCGCGTTAAAGGTTTTCGCGGAGAACGAGAGGTCTTTTGCGAACCGTGGGACGAGGCCCCAATGGGCGGTACGCACAGCTCTCGTGAGCGTGCCGGTATCGCGTTCGACCCCCTCGGTCACGACATAGATCGGTGTCGTGGGAGGGATGTTGTAGCGCGCCGCCAGGTGCGGATCGGCGCGATCGAGGGCGCCGATGTCATCGAGAAGCGGCTCGATCTCCTGGAAAAACGCGAAACGCCCGCACATGGCGACGCCGCAGCCTAATCCTGCGCGTCGCGCGCGCTGTCCTCGGTGGTTGAAGCCGCGGGCTCCTCACCCGATGACTCGTCGCTTTCGGAAACGGAGAAGACATCCTCGTCGCCCTTGCGAAGCGCGTCCTCACCCGCGAATGTCGCCGTGTAGTTGCCTTGGTTTTTGTAGAGGTTGCCGACGCGGATTTCGCGACCTTCCTCAACGATCTTGGCGTATTTGAGGTCGGCTTTGGTGGGCGGTTCGGCGCCTCGACTTGGAAGTTCGAAACCGTCCTCGGCGGGCATACCAGCGGCGAGCTGGCGGCCGCGCAAAACCTCGGCGTCAAACGCCGCGCCGAGAATGAGCACGATGCTCACGACCCACAGGACGAACAGGATTGCCATGACGCCACCGATGGCGCCGTAGCTCGAGTAACTCGCCGCGGTCGACATGTAGATGCTGAGGGCAACGAGCGCGAGGGCAATGCCCACGATGGCGAAAATTCCACCCGGCGAGATGAAACGGTACTTGTGCTCAAGGTTCGGTGTCGCCCAGTACAGCAGCGACACGACAGCGAACAAAAGTGCGAGCATGAACGGCCACTTCACCCACGCCCAAATCGGGATAAAGGTGTCGGTGAGGAAGGACAGAAGATCCGGCATCTGGATCGCCGAGAAAATGGGTCCAAAGAGGGAGTCGACCATGCTTTGGTTGAGCAACATGGAAATGAAGAGCAGGAGGATTCCCACGATGAGTGCGGCAGTGACCGCGAGCATCGAGAGGTTGAACTTGACGGGGCCGCGGGTCTCCTCCACCCGGTAAATTTTGTTGGAGGCTCGCGAGAATGCCTTGACGAACGCCGAAGCCGACCACAGGGCGGTCACGATACCGATGATGAGAGCGATCGTGCCTGAGGAGGTCGACCCGAGGAGAGATTTGAGTGTGGATTCGATCGGGCCGCTCAGATCGCCCGAGCCCTTCGCAATGTTCGACTTCGCTACTGCATCGGTAATCAGCCCGACGATTTCGTCTTGGAAACCGCTTAGTACGAGTGCAGCGAGCGAGAAGAGGGCCAGGAGGGATGGGGCGATGGCGAGGACGATGAAGTACGTGAGCTGAGCGGCGAGGTCCGTTCCGCCCGCTCTAGAGAATTCCGTGAGAGTGCGCTTAGCCGCGTACGTCCATTCGGTCTTCGACATCTTTGCTTCGGCCGCGGTATCGCGGGTGGAAAGGCGCGTTGCCATGCGGTCATCCTCTGGGACGGGGAACGGGACGACGCGAGTCTATACGGCCGATCTGCACGTATGCCGCACCGCACACGCACCCGCAGTCTGGATAACCCAGGAATACTTATCCACAATTGCCGAACAGCGTTTCGTGTGCCCTCAAACTCTGGTACAAAGATGACAGAAAGCCCCAGGGGGACGGGGCACGGGGAGCCTTGAGCAGGCGCCACGATTGCATAAGGGGGGGGGAACCCATGCACGACGCACTCGGCATCATCGAGGCCGAAGCTCGCCAAGCGATTCGCGAGCAGGGTCTCGATGCGACATCGTCGTCACTCGATGACCTCATCGCCACAGTCGTCAACGAGTACGACGCCAAAGCTGCCCGTGGTGAAGTCCCTGCGTTGCGTGAGCGCGAGTCGGCCGTGGGGGAAGTGGCCGCACGCATCGGAGGTTTCGGTGCCTTGCAGACGTTCCTCGACGATCCGGAGATCGAAGAAATCTGGATCAACTCGCCGAGCGAAATCTTCGTCCACCGGCACGGCGTCAGCGAATTGACCCCACTCGTGCTTTC
This sequence comes from Dermabacter sp. HFH0086, assembly GCF_000413375.1. NCBI lineage: Bacteria > Bacillati > Actinomycetota > Actinomycetes > Micrococcales > Dermabacteraceae > Dermabacter > Dermabacter sp. HFH0086. Next base: position 2,277,872 of record NZ_KE340308.1, on the reverse strand, counting down.
GGCCGGCGAAGTTCGCGGGCTCGTCGAACGAATGCTTGCGCAAACGGGTCGCCGCCTTGACCTCAGTACACCATTCGTCGACGCACTTCTCCCCAGCGGTGCGCGCCTTCACGCCGTGATCCCGAATGTCACGCGCAAGCACTGGTCCGTCAACATCCGAAAGTTCATCTCAAAAGCACACTCCCTCGCAGACCTCGTCGCGTTAGGGTCCCTCACGCAGCAAGCTGCCGACTTCCTCGACGCAAGCGTAAAGGCAGGGCTCAACATCATCGTCTCCGGGAGCGTAGGCGCAGGTAAAACGACGATGGTCAGTTGCCTCGGCTCGGCCGTCTACCCGCGCGAAAGGATCGTGACGATCGAGGAAGTATTCGAGCTCAATATCTCGGCACGGGACGTCGTGGGCATGCAGTGCCGGCAGCCGAACCTCGAAGGCGTCGGCGAAATTACGATGCGTCGCCTTGTGAAGGAGGCGCTGCGTATGCGCCCCAGCCGCATAATCGTTGGCGAGGTTCGCGAGGCCGAGTCGCTCGACATGCTCATCGCGCTTAACAGTGGGCTTCCAGGGATGGCCACCATTCACTCCAACTCCGCCCGCGACACGATCGCCAAGCTGTGCACGCTCCCGTTGCTCGCGGGCGAAAATGTCAGCGGCTCGTTCGTGACGCCTACCGTCGCGAACGCAATCGATCTTGTCGTCCACCTCGATCACCTTCACGATGGCACCCGTCGAGTGCGAGAGATCGTCGCTGTTCCGGGGAGAGTCGAAGATTCCGTAGTCGAGCTCGGACACATCTTCGAGTTCCGTCGCGGCCGGCTATGCAGAGGCGACGCATACCCGCCGCACCCCGAACGGTTCGAACGAGCCGGCTTCTCGCTATCGACCCTCCTTGGAGACAAGCGATGATCCCGGGCTTTGCTGCTGGAGCTCTCTTCGGCCTCGGGCTCGTGACGATCTGGTCAGCGTTTTGGCCCCGTGAAGCGAGGAGACCGGTTCGGGTGGGCTCGCGTACCCGTATTGAGCAGCGAATCCGCGACGATTTCGCCCGGATCGGGCTTTCGAACGCACGCCCGCATCACCTTCTTATTGCGTCGGTGCTCACCGGTGGCGTGGCTTTCATCCTCAGTTTAGGGCTCAGCACCGCGATGATCCCGAGCGTCGCTGCAGGGGTCGGCGGAAGCCTTTTCCCCGCATGGGCGCTGCGAGCACTGGCGAGGCGACGGCAAGAAAACCTCCGCGAAGTATGGCCGGAGGTAATCGACCTCGTGGGATCGGCTGTCCGCGCGGGGCTCTCGCTGCCCGAATCTCTTGCCCAACTCGCCGATCGCGGGCCCGAGCAACTGCGTTCGTCATTCGGTGAATTTGCGAGGGAATACCACGCCACCGGCGATTTCTCCTACAGCCTCGATCGACTCAAGGCGCGATTGAGTGACCCTGTTGCGGATCGCATCATCGAGGCACTGCGCATTACGCGAGACGTGGGCGGAACCGATCTCGGTACGCTTCTCCGCACCCTGTCATCGTTCCTTCGTGAAGATGCGCGCGTGCGCTCCGAGCTCGAAGCGAGGCAGAGCTGGACGGTCAACGGGGCGAAGCTCGCCCTAATCGCCCCGTGGGTGGTGCTCGGGCTCATGATTCTGCGTCCCGAAGCCGCAGAGGCCTACGACTCCACCGCCGGCGGCATGCTCATCATCGCTGGTGCGCTCGTGTCGTTCTTCGCTTATCGCCTCATGCTCGCGCTCGCGCGCTTGCCGCAAGACGAGAGGGTGCTGCGCAAATGATCATCCGCGACAATACCCTCACGATCGTCATTTTGGGGTGCACCCTCGGCGCACTTTTCGGCCTTGGCCTCGCTCTCGTGATCCTCGAGAATCCGTGGCGGCGACCTCGGTCAGTTGAAGCTCGCGTCAGTCCTTACATTAAACGGGGCAGCGCACGTGGAGCACTCGGTTTTCTCGAGAACAGTGCACGGGTGTATCCCGTGATTGACGCTAGCGTGGGCCCGTTTCTCGAGAGCGTGCGCGCCTTTGCCGCGCGGGCGCTCGGGAGCCAACGTGAAATCGAGAAGCGTCTTGCGCTCGCGGGCGGCCGGATCACCTATCGCGATTTCAGAATTCAGCAGTTTACCTGGGCGATAGTGGCGTTCGTGGCGAGCGCTGCCCTCGGGATGGGGCTGTTCGCGCTCGAGCGAGCGCCGCTCATTGCGCTCCTCGCACTTGTCGTGATCGCAAGCGTGACCGCACCGCTCGTGCGCGACTACCTCCTCACGAGCGCGATTTCGTCGCGGAAGCAGGCAATGGCGCGCGAATTCCCCACTATTGCCGATCTACTGGCCCTCGCGATTTCAGCAGGGGAAGGGCCAATCGCGGCAATGGAGAGAGTCGCGCGCACCTCTCAGGGAGAGCTTTCGCGGGAACTGGCGATTGCAGTCTCCGAGATCCGCGCGGGAGCGAGTCTCGAGGACGCACTTATCAGTCTTGGGACCCGCTCCCCGCTCGACTCCCTCTCGAGGTTCGCGGAAACCATTGCCGTCGCCCTCGAACGAGGCACCCCACTCGCAGATGTCATGCGCGCGCAAGCGCAAGATGCCCGCGAGCTTTCGAAGCGGACCTTGATGGAGAGCGCAGGGCGGCGCGAGGTGTACATGCTTCTGCCCGTCGTCTTCCTCCTCATGCCGCTCGTCATTGTGTTTGCGGTCTTCCCCGGCATCACCGCACTCCAGGTGGGGCTATGACAAGCATGGCCCCGCATTTTGCAATTTTGGTATCCCACCTCATTCCGAAGGAGAACCCCGTGTCCATTAACCGCTCAACCTTGATTGACAATGCCACCGCCCGGACCCCGCTGCGTGAGCGCATCTCCCGTGCGGGCGTTCGAGCTTTCTTCGCGGCGCGCGAGCGCCTGGCCAGTGAACGCGGAGACGTTCCCGGGTGGGTCCTCATCACCCTCATGACGGCCGGCATCGTCGTAGCTCTATGGGCCGTGGCCTCCGATGCCCTCGTGGGCTTGTTCAACCAGGCCATGAGCCAATTCACCGAGTAGCGTGCGCATGCGTATACGCCGATTGCATCGGCGCCTGCGCGAAGAACGAGGCAACGCGGTCGTGGAGTTCCCCCTCATCGCGGCACTCGTGGTAGCGCTTGGCCTGAGCCTCCTCCAGCTTGCCCTCTTCCTTCACGTGCGCAATGGACTCACGGACATCGCCGTACAGTCGGCGTACCACGGGGCGTTGCTCGGCAACGATCCGAGCGACGGCCTCGCACGGGCCTCAGAACTAGCCTCTGCTCGGTTTCAACAACTCGGTGACGTGGACGTCGAAGCGCGCGAGCATGCGGGTGTGATTGAGATAGAAATCCACGCGGCCCTGCCGCTCATCGGATTTTTCGGACCGAGCAACGCATTGCACGTCGTGGGACATGCGGTGGATGAGGATGCTCTCTAGGCTGGGCGCCGTCGCGAAGGGAACGTCGCGTCGGTTGAGGGATGCATCGGGGAACGCGGTCGTCGAGTTCACTGGACTATCCGTCATCCTCCTCATTCCACTCGTATATCTCCTGCTCACGTGTGCCTCCGTGCAGTCCGCCTCATTCGCCGCCGACACCCTCGCGCGGCAGATCGCACGGGTGTATTCGGTCCATGATCTTGCCGAGGGGCGCGAGGAACGCATCGCGGGCATCGTGGCCGAGGTAGAGCGCGACTACGGTGTCGAGGTAGAGGCCCGGGACATCGAAGTGTCGTGCGAGTCGGCGTCATGTCCGGTTGCCGGAGAGGTCGTTTCGGTGGAGGTGAGCCTCGCGGCGCCTATTCCCGGGCTCGGAGTGATCGGTCTGGACTCCTCAATCGTCGACGTGAAAGGCCGACACGCGTTGATTGCTGAAGGAGGCACGTCATGATCCGAAAGCGTCGCCTGGCGCGATGCAGAGGGGAGCGCGGCAACGCCAGCGTCTTGACGATAGGCGTCAGCGTCGTGGTTTTGATGGTGATTGCGTTCGGCATTGCCGTGACCGGTGTCGAGATCGACCGCAATCGCGTTCAGTTCGTGGCGGATGGCGCGGCCCTTTACGCAGCGGGGGGAGCGAGCGAAAACAGGCTCTACGATGACGCGGGTGACCCACGTATTCCCACCGAGGCCGAAGCGCGCGAGCGTGCCTCTGCCTATCTCGCGCAGTACCCGCACCAGTTTTCTCGCGTGAGCGATATGGACATTACAGCGCTTGCCCTCTCGCCGAATGGTGAGGTGAGGCTGTCCCTCGAAGCGCGTGTGCACCCGCCGCTCGTGGGGTGGATTTCTCGTGCGCTCGACTCTCCCATCGTTGTGCGCGTGGACTCATCGGCGCATGCGCACTAGTGCGGACCGCCGATGCTGGTGTGTAGCGGACCGCATTGTCCCGGGCGCGAGCGTCGCGTCCCTGTCGTGCGGTGAGTGCGTAGCGTAGAGTGGATGTTTGTGAGTTCTGATTTTTCTGCCGAGATTCCCCACCTGCGTTCCACCCTCGAATCGATCGAGAAGGTCACCGATCTTGATGCGCTGACCGCCAGGATCGCCGACCTCGAGAAGCAGGCGGCCGCCCCCGATCTGTGGGATGACCCGGAGGCGGCTCAGAAAGTCACGTCCGATCTCTCGCATGCGCAGGCGGAGAAGCGCCGCGTCAGCGAACTGTCGAGTCGCATCGACGACCTCGAGGTTATGGTCGAGCTTGGCGAGGAAGAAGGCGATGCCCAGTTTGCCGAGGACGCTGAAAAGGAACTTTCCGCGATTCGTAAAGCGCTTGACGAGCTCGAGGTTCGCACGATGCTGAGCGGTGAATACGATCAGCGCAACGCGGTCGTGACGATTCGCGCGGGCGCCGGTGGTGTCGATGCCGCGGACTTCGCCGAGATGCTGCTGCGCATGTACTTGCGGTGGGCTGAACACAAGGGGTACCCCACCAAAGTCATGGACACCTCGTATGCGGAGGAGGCCGGTCTCAAGTCCGTCACCTTTGAAGTGAGTGCGCCATACGCGTATGGAACGCTCAGCGTCGAGGGCGGGACGCACCGCCTCGTCCGTATTTCCCCGTTCGACAACCAAGGGCGCCGTCAAACCTCGTTCGCCGCAGTCGAGGTGATCCCGCTCATCGAAACGACCGACAGCATCGAGATCCCCGAGAATGAACTCAAGATCGACGTGTTCCGTTCGTCGGGTCCGGGTGGCCAGAGCGTGAACACGACCGATTCGGCCGTGCGCATGACTCACATCCCCACGGGCATTGTCGTTTCGATGCAGGACGAGAAGTCGCAGATCCAGAACCGTGCCGCGGCTCTGCGCGTGCTTCAGTCGCGACTCCTGCTCCTGAAGAAGCAAGAGGAAGACGCCAAGCGTAAGGAGCTCGCCGGCGATATCAAGGCGAGCTGGGGCGACCAGATGCGCTCCTATGTCCTGAACCCGTACCAGATGGTGAAGGATTTGCGCACGGAGTACTCGGAAGGCAATCCCACCTCGGTGTTTGATGGCAATATCGATGGCTTTATCGAGGCCGGTATCCGCTGGCGCGTCGAACAGGCACGCACGGAGGACTAACTCGCCGGGGTAGAGCTCAGCCCGTACCCGCACGGGGCCGACGCTTGCTGAGCTCACATGGGTGCGAGGCTCAGTGCGCAGTCTCTAGCACCTCTTGACGAATTCTTGAGGAAAACGTGACCCGTGTGACCGGCTTGAATCCAAAGATTTTAGGTGGGGCGTGGTTAGGGTTGACGGGTACTGACCCTCGTAGTGCCCGCGGACATCTCGAGGGGAGCTGTCGACCCGCCCAGATGGGATGAGCCTGTGATTCGTTTCGAACACGTGACGAAAACATATCAGCGTAAGAGCGCGCCCGCCCTCACTGATCTGTCGATCGAGTTTGAGCGTGGCGAATTCGCTTTTCTCGTTGGGGCTTCAGGCTCGGGAAAATCGACAATGCTCAGGCTCATTTTGAAGGAAACTAATCCGACCTCTGGTTCCATTTTTGTGGCGGGCAAGGACCTTTCGCGTCTGTCGAGCTGGAAAGTTCCCCGGCTCCGCCGTGAAATCGGGATGGTGTTCCAGGACTTCCGTTTGCTGCCCTCGAAGACGGCGTTCCAGAATGTGGAGTTTGCGCTCCAGGTCATTGGGACTCCGGGCAGAGTGGTGAAAAAGCTCGTGCCCGAGGTTCTCGACATGGTGGGCTTGGCAGACAAAGGAAAACGGCTTCCGCATGAGCTGTCTGGTGGCGAGCAGCAGCGTGTTGCCATTGCGCGTGCGTACGTGAATCGGCCCACGATCCTTCTTGCCGATGAGCCAACGGGCAACCTCGATCCGGAAACGGCCAAGGGGATTATGGATCTTCTCGCAGACATCAACGATCGCGGAACGACCGTTCTCATGGCTACTCACGACGAGAAAGCAGTGAATCGCTTGAACAAGCGCGTCGTCGAGCTCGTCGATGGACACGTTGTGCGCGATGAGACGCGCGGCCACTATCGAGGATCCTCAGATGAGAGCGTGATCTCGGGTGCGGTACCCGATGGTGAGGTAGTGGGTCAGTGGCAGCCGTCGGACTCTGCGACCGGAGGAAGTGTGCGCGCGTCCGACGTAGCTTTCGAGCAGTTTGACGAAACCGCGAGCGGTGACGAGCGCGTGGGAGACTTCGATCGTGCCTTCGAGGATTCGGATTCGGGCGAGGAGGATGAACTCGCATGAGGCTTCGCTACATCCTTAAAGAAAGCTTCGGAGGGCTTCGTCGCAACATGGCGATGGTGATTTCCGTCGTGATTGTGACCGCGGTTTCGCTCACGTTCGTGGGGGCGGGGCTTCTCATGCAGAAGCAGATTGTCGCGCTTCAAGACATCCTCGTGAAGAACTCGCAAATTAGCGTCTATATGTGTTCTCCGCATTCGACGGCGACATCATGTGCCGGCGGCGCTGCGACGGACGCACAGATTGCCGAGGTCCGTGAGGCGCTCAAGGGCGATATTTTGGGCCCGTATATCGCGTCCGTGGATGAGCGCTCCCAAGAGGAAGCTCTCGAGGTATACCGCGACCAGTTTGGCGGTGAGAGCTTTGCGCAGGATTTCACTGCCGAAGATATGCCGGTGAGTTTCCACATCACGCTTGTGGAGGCGGAGCGCTCAAGCGCTGTCGTGGATTTCTTCCAGGGGAGGGAGGGCGTCGATGAGGTGTCCGATCTTCTCGCGGTATATGCACCGTTTATTTCGATCTTGAATCAATCAACTGTCTTTGCGATCTCTCTCGCTGTCGTCATGCTGGTAGCGGCGGTGCTCCTCGTTGCGACGACGATCCGTATGTCGGTGGCGAATAGAAGGCGTGAGATTGCGATTATGCGCCTTGTAGGCGCGAGCAATATCTTTATTCGCTTGCCATTCCTTCTGGAGGGCGCTGTTGCCGCACTGATCGGCGGAGCGCTGGCTACCGGTGTACTTTCGCTCGCTATTAAATATCTTGTGGAGGGCTGGCTCGCTCCGACTCTCGGTGCTGATCTCATCCACATGACGATGTCGGACCTTTTGTGGGTAGGGCCTATTTTGCTCGCGCTCGGTGCTATTCTCGCGATAGGCTCGTCCGTCGTTTCGCTCAACCGCTATTTGAAGGTGTAGGCAGGTTCTGGATATGTCGAATGGTGAGGGGAAAATGAATTTTCTTTCTCGACGCGCACTCGTGAAAGGTGCGTCGTTCGCTGCCGTTCTCGGCCTAGCCTCGTCGGGCATTTTTTCGCACGACTATGTGCTCGCTGACGATATCGACGACAAGAAGAAACAAAAGAAGAGCGTCGACGAAAAGCTTGCAGCGTTGCGCGAGGATCTCAACGAGGTTGACACGGAGCTTGCCGACGCGTACCTCGCCCTTGCCGAAACTGAGGCGAGGATTCCCGATGCGCAGGCACGCCTCGACTCCGCGCGCTCCGCGCTCGAGGCGGCGAAAGCTGAGGACGCCCGACAGGCGAAGCGGCTCGAGGCCGCGCAAGCCGAGGAGAGTGAAATCCGGCAGGCCGTCGAAAGTGGCCAGCAAAAGATTTCGCAGTCGAACGAGGACGTCTCACGGGCCTCTATCGAGGCGTATAAAGGCACGGGTGCTCCCAATCCCGCGTCGATTTTCTTGAATTCGGAGGATCCGCAGGACGCGGTCGATCGAACGATGAACTACCGCCTCACGCTTCAAGCGCAAGGCGCGAAGCTCACGGATCTTCGCGGTCAGCAAGCCACGAATGTGAACTCCGCGGACCGGCTTGAGGCGATCCGTGCCGAGATCGAGGACCTCAAGAAGAAGTCAGCGGCTGCGGTCGCCGAGCGCCGCCAGGCTGAGAGCGAAGCGGCGCAGGCAAAGAAAGACCTCGATGGTCTTTACGCTTCGCAGAAATCTCAGGCGGCGAACCTCGAAACGCTCAAGGACAAGTATCGAGCGTCGGAATCGGCGCTCGAATCTGAGTCGAGCACTCTCGAAACAGACATTCAGCAGCTCATCGAAAAAGAGCGTCAGGAAGCGCTTGCGCGCCAACGCGAGCAGGAGCGGAAGGCTCGGGAGGCGCGCGAGGCTCGCGAGGCGGAAAAGCGCCGGGCAAAGCGCGAGCGGCGAAAGCCCCGCAGAATCCCCGAGCCGAAGCCTGAGAGCGGCGGTGGCGCATCGTCGGGTGGCTTCCGCGATCCCGTTTCGGCGCGCCGCAGCTCAATGTTTGGCTATAGGTTCCACCCCGTGTACCACACGCGCAAGCTCCACAAGGGTATGGATTATGCGGCGGCATGCGGGACTCCCGTGGGGGCGATGGCTGCGGGCAAGGTTCTTGCGACGACTCACAACAGCGGCGCCGGGAACAAAGTCATCGTGAGCCATGGCCTGTATAACGGTCAGATCCTCACGACCTCGTATCACCACCTTCAGGGGTTCGCGGTCTCTGCCGGCCAGCGGATCGAGGCCGGGCAGACCGTGGGCTACGTTGGTTCCACGGGAGCCTCGACTGGCTGTCACCTACATTTCGAGACGCACCTTGACGGCACGGCGCTCGACCCCCGCAAATTTGTGGGATACTAGGCGGTCAATGTGTCAGCAGCTGTGGAGGGATGAACGTGGCCACGAAGGCTGGAAAGAAGCAGGCGCCCGTAGCGCCGGAGCGAAAAAAGCAGCTTATCGCCTCGAATAAAAAGGCGCGCCACGACTACCACATCGATGCGACGTGGGAGGCCGGCGTGGTCCTCCAGGGCACCGAGGTGAAGTCGCTGCGCGAGCGCGGTGCGTCTCTCGTTGATGGCTACTGCTATATCGACAACGGCGAAGTGTGGATGGATGCCGTGCACATCGCTCCGTATGTACGGGGTACGTGGACGAATCACGCGGCGCGCCGCAAACGTAAGCTCCTGTTGCACAAACGCGAGATCCTGAAACTCATGAATAAGACTCGCGAAAAGGGGTACACGATCATCCCCCTATCGATCTACTTTCTCGGCTCGCACGCCAAGGTCGAGATCGCGCTTGCTCGCGGCAAGAAAGAGTGGGATAAGCGCCAAACCCTGCGCGAAAAGCAGGATGCTCGCGAGGCTCAACGCGCGATGAGGCGGCGGGAGATGCTCAGCTAGCGTCGGAACCGCCCGCACGCCAGGTTCCGCGGTGGCGAAGGGGCCGACGCTTGCCCTCGGGAATAGAGCCCTTGGCGGTAGGCGTTGAAAGCTGTATACTGAACTGCTGTGCCGGAAGGTGCAACAGATTTTTGATAATCGAATAGGGTGTGCGAATCAGGCACGCATCCCACCCGCAGTTGCGGGTGCAGATTATCTGGCACGTTCCGTTTACGGGCGTTGCCACCCGATACGGGGTCGATCGGTTTCGACGGTAGTTGTCCAGCCAGGGGAAGCGGGCCGAGGATCCAGGGTTATCTCGCTAACGCTCCCTGGAAAACAATAAGTGCCGAACCTAAGCGCACTGACTTCGCTCTCGCTGCCTGATCAGCGACAGCAGTCTGGACCGTCAGGGATTGCCTTCGATCTGACCTGTCCATCATCTAGAGGGCCACTGCTACCAACCCTGGTCACCGGGGTTGGGTGAACACCTTAGAGTGACTGAGCCCGTCAGCGACGTGTCCGTGTGAGCGCTGGGGCTGAGAAAACGATTTCGCGGACTGCGCCCGGAGAAGCCCTGGCTTCGCACTATCGGACGCGGGTTCGATTCCCGCCGGCTCCACGATGAGGGCGCCCACTATGCAAAGTGGGCGCCCTTTTTGTTGCTTTGTGGATTGGGCAAGCCGGTTCTGGCCTGCGTTGATATGGTGGAGCCAGTGGTGTGTATGACTACAACACCTTTAGATTTGTCCATTGGGTGAAAAGGCATGCATATGAGCAACTCCGCGGATCTCGCTATTGCAGATAGATGGGACGCCGAGGACTTGGGCTGCGGCGAGCTTGTCATGAAGCTTCGCTCGCGAATGCTCGCCCTGAATCCGGGAGAAATCTTCGAGCTGATCGCCACCGACGAAGGCGCGATCATCGACATCCCCGCCTGGTGCAGTCTCACCGGGCACACTCTTGCCGTGGCACAGCCGCCGCGGTTTTTGATCCGACGAAAGGATTCCTGACATGTCCAAGATCTGTGTGAGCATCACCCACGCCAAAGACGATGTTGACAAGGCGACCGTGGGTTTCGTTATCGCCAATGCCTCGATCGCCTCCGATCAGGAAACCGTCGTGTTCCTCTCCTCCGAGGGGGCGCGGCTCGCTGAAGAAGGCTACGCCGATGACCTTCACGAGGAGGGCTTCGCGCCGCTCAAGGAACTGATCACCAACTACGCCGAAGCTGGCGGCACGATCTGGGTGTGCTCGCCGTGCTACAAGAAGCGTGGACTGGACGAAGGCAAGCTCATCAACGGCGCGACGATCGTCGGCGGCGCGAAGCTCGTCGAGTACATGTCTCAGGGCGCTAGCTGCGTGAGCTACTGACGGCTGCTACTCGAATACCGCCATGACGAACGCTCAAGAGTTCACCCCGGCCACCTTCAAAGACGGCTTGAAAGGCCACACCAGTTTTGACGGTGGAGATCTGGATTGTGGCAACGGACTGCTGTTGCTGATCCGCAAACATCTGGATCCCCTGGATCCGGGAAAGTTCCTGGAGATCGCCTCCGTGGATTCCACGGTAGAGGTCGACTTGCCTAGCTGGTGCAGTATGACCGGGAATGACCTGGTCGATACGACGACCACGACCGTGCAGTTTCAGGGGCGCGAACTCACCCAGTGGCGGTTCTTGGTGTGCAAGGGTGCCTACGACGGCGCAGCGAGCATGCCTCAGCAGGAGAACACCCCCGAGGCACTCGTGCCCGCGGCAGGCAAAGGAAAGAAACCCCGTAAGCGCCCGCAAATGGCGATTACGCAGGAAGTGGTCACGCCACATATTCCTGCCGAGCTTCCCGAGCCTGCTGCGGCGCCCGCGCTCGAGCCCCTGGCCGTGCACACTATGGGCAGCTGGCCGCGGCCGTCGTGGCTGATTCGCGCATTGCATGAGCATCTGGAAGGCCGGCTCTCCCAGGAGGAGTTTGACGCTACCGCTGATGACGCCGTGCAGCTTGTCGTGGCAGCGCAAGAACGCGCCGACGTCGACGTCGTCACCGACGGTGAAATGCGCCGCGATAACTATTCCAGCTTCGTTGGGGGTCTGCTGCAGAACTGTCAGCTCATCCCCATCACGGATCTGTTGCCGTACGTTGATGATCCGGTGCAGTTTGAACGTGAGCTGCGCGCCCTCGATGTGCCGGCAGGGGAGGTTCGCCACCCGGCGGTATTCGGGCCGCTCGGCCGTGACAGATCCCTTGCTGTGCATGAAGCCCAATACCTGAAGACCATCACCGATCGCGCGGTGAAGGTGGATCTTCCCGGCCCTTACCTCCTCACTCGCACCATGTGGATGGAGTGCGTTTCCGATCGCGCCTACCCCGATCGGGAAACCCTCGCCACCGACGTGGTCCGGATTCTGCGGGAGGAAATCGCCGAGCTTCTCGCCGCAGGCGTTGCGTTGGTGGAAATTGACGAGCCCGTGCTTAGCGAAGTGGTCTACGGCAACGAAGGTGGCGGCGGTCGTACATTCATGTGCGGGGCGCTCGGTGAGCGTAAAGCAGTGCAGCCGGAGCTGGAATTTGCGCGGGATCTGATTGCGCAGGTAGCGGAGGGCTTTCCTGCCGATCGCCTGGGTATTCACGTGTGCCGTGGCAACTGGACCCCCGATGAGTCCAAGGCACTTTCCGGAGACTACGCGCCTTTGCTCCCGCTCCTGTCATCCGTGCCGATCGGCAACGTCATTGTGGAAACATGCACGCCGCGCGCCGGGGACTGGGAGCATCTGACGGGCCTGCGCGAAGACCAGCGCATCGGTATCGGCATCTTCAACCAGAAGGCACCGCAGGATGAAACCTTCGAAGCTGTGCTCGAGCGCGGGCGTACCGCAGTGAAGATGTTCGGCAAGAATCGAGTGCTCCTGAATACCGACTGCGGCTTCGCGACGTTTGCCGATAATCCAATCGTGGCGGGGAAGCAGGCTGAAGCGGCAATGGCGATGCTCGTCAAGGTGCGCGACGCCCTGCGGTAGAGCGTTCCGGCGCCTTCGTGTCTTCCCTCGTTAGCGCTCGGGCCGTGTAGCGGGGGCGTTTGATAGCCACGTCGCGCGCATTGCCTCGGCGAGCGGACGCAGGTCGTTGCGCATGATGCGCTGCGTGTTGGCGCTCGGAGAGATGCCGAGGCGCGCCGCGGTATCGCCGTTTGATTCGCCCTCGAGGATTCCGCGTAAGCTTCCGCAGGCGCCCCCCTTGAGCGCGCTCACGTGTGCGTCGATCAAGTGGCATAGCGCTTCGGGCGGGGGCGTGTCGTGGCCTTGCGGGGCTTGTGTTCCGACGGTTGCCCGGCGACCGTCGGACTTTGTATTTTCCGAGGTTGCTGCACTGAGCCCGGTGCGTATACCTGAGAACCCGGAGGTTTGGGCGAGTTCTTCTGTGCGCTCAAGGGCCTCGCGCGCGGCCCACCAGGCGGAGCCGTCCTGGATGCCGGCGCCTTCGTCGATGATGCGGATCTCGCCGGCTCCGATTCCGAATCGAATGTCGATGTCATGCTCGCGAAGGTGGAGCCTGAGGATGTGGGTGGCGCGAAGGGCGTCGCCGTGGGTGGCGAACACGCCTTGGATTTCGTCGCCGACGGTAGGGTGGAGGCGTTCGTGTGATGGTGTCTGAATCGCGTTGAGCGCACTGGTGAGGTGTTCGTGGAGCGCGGTGCGGTTGTGATCGCGAGAGTTGACGATGTCGCCGATGACAGCGACGGCGTAAGCCTGATCCTTCACTGGTGCCATATGCAGAGAATAGCTTAATTCGTCCCAAATGTAGGAAATGCCTAAACGGGTGGTGTTGTGACGGTTGTGTGGAGCGCGCTTGCGCTAACTGTGTGTGGCTGTGGAGCCGTGGCGGGCAATGAGGTTATTCGCGCGCTTTTGCGGCGCATTGATGAAGGCGGGGCTCGTGCCGCCGCCGTGCAGGGCACCCTCATGGGGGCGCAAAAGGAATTGCCGGGAGGGCGATGGATCGGCATTCTCGAGCGAATCGCTGTCTACGTCTCGATCGTTGCGGGTTTCCCGACGGGTATCGCTGTCGCGCTTGCCGTGAAGGGGCTCGGTCGGTATCCGGAGCTGCGTGCGGAGAAGGAAGGGTGCGAGGCGGCTCGCGTGGGGGAGTTGTTCATTATTGGGACCTTTGCCTCGGTGCTGTGGGCGGCCGCGTGGGCGGGAATTGCCGTGGGGGTGTGTACGCTCCTCGCGGGTGTTGCGTGATTGCGAGAGTGGGAACGGTTCGCAATAAATAGTCATATTGCAATATGCTCATGGATGTGGTGTGATTGTCGTATGGAAGACAGCATGCAGATTGAGCACGCCGCACGAGTATTCAAGGCGCTTGGCAACACCTCGCGTCTCGAGATCGTGCTGCACCTCGCTGAACGCGGGTGCACAGTCAAGGAGCTCGTAGATCTCACGGGTCTCTCGCAACCGCTCGTCTCCCAGCACCTCGGGAAACTCCGCGAGGTGCACGTGGTGAAGGGGGAGCGTGAGGGAAGAGCGACGAGGTATTCGATCGCCGATGCCCATGTCACCCACGTCATCCACGACGCACTGGCGCACGCACAAGAAGGAGAACGCCATGACTGACCACAAAGCCGAACACACCCCCACGGAGCACGCGCACGGCGAAGGCTGCGGCCACGAAGCAGTCCAGCACGGTGATCACGTGGACTACAAGCACGACGGCCACCTGCATGCAGAGCACGGCGACCACTACGACGAGCACCAGTCGCAGGCTGAGCACACCGTCGCCGATCACCAGCACGGCGAGGATTGCGGACACGAGGCTGTCGAGCACGACGACCACGTTGACTACATCCACGACGGCCACCGCCACGCGGAGCACGGCGACCACTACGACGAACACTGAGCAAACGTCGGGACAGTACGGTCGGGGGCCTAGGCCTCAACCGGTGTTCTGATACGAGAAAGGCCCGGCACGGATTGAACTGCTCCCCATTAGTTGGACTGAGAAATCAGTTACTGACTAGTGGGGAGTAGTTTTCGTTGAGAGCACGGAGTTCGCTGAGTGAGCATCAGCGCGAGCAGTTGGTTGGACTGTTTGAGCAAGGCATGGGCTATAGAGCCGCTGCCATTGCTCTTGGTCAGACGCGCGTGGAGGTTGCTACCTCGATTTGCGGGTGGCGTACCAGGCGCCGATGATCACCAGGACCTGCGCTGGGATGCGGAGTGCGACGACGGAGGTCGGGATGCCGAGCTTCTCCGTCACTTCGGGGTTGCGGAGCTGATCGATCGCAGCGGGAAGAGTTCCGGCGAGCATGATGGTCGCGGCCCAACGAGCGATGGGATTGAGGGGCGGGATGAGGAAGCTCGCCCCGATCCCTGTGAGGGCGACGGTCGCGGCGCCCTGCACCCGGTCGCCATGTTCAGCGATCTGTTCCGGGACGAGGGCGGTGAAGAATTCGCGGTGAGTGGCTTGGATGATGCCGGCTCCGATGAACAGGGTCCCGAGGCCGGTGCGTAGAACGGTCTGCTTCTTCGACATGGTGTTCTCCTAGTTGTGCTGGTGGGCCTGGCCCCTGGAAAGTAGACACGTCGGGGGCTAACTATGCTGCTTGGGTCAGTGTAGCTGAATTAAGCGCTTCGAAATCAACGGGGGCTAGGAAGTCAACGGGGGCTAGAAGGTTGCACCAGGAGTGCCGCCTGCGCGTGTTGTAGCGCATGCACCACCGGAAGATTTCCTGGGAGCGAACCAACCCCCGGATAGCACATGAGGATGCCGTTCTGATGGATTGGACCAGAATCGGGCGTGTATAAGGTGCGAAACCTTATACACGCCCGATTTATACCGTTTGATCAGTAAGAACCCCGAAAATCAGACACACATTTTGCTACTTACCCCCCCCCTTGAAGCCCTAACCGCCTAGAGTTAAACCAGTCCAACTTTCGGGGGCCAGTTCAGATGCCGGGCCTTTCGCTATTGGGAGTGGTCGGAGGTCAAACCCCCGTGGCCCCCGTGCAATTCAGGGCAATGGGGGAGAGAGCTTGGGTCAAACCCCCACAACCCCTATGCAATTCAGGGCGATGGGAAACTCAGTTTTCGGCGTCGCGAGCCGCGACAAATGCCTGGACGGCGCGATCGATATCCTCGCTCGTGTGGGCCGCCGAGAGCTGTACGCGGATACGTGCCTTCTCCTTCGGCACGACCGGGTAGCTGAACGCCGTGACATACACGCCGTGCTCGAGCATGCGGTCCGCGATGCGGCCCGCGAGGGCGGCGTCGCCGAACATCACGGGGACGATGGCGTGTTCGCCCTCGAGCAGCTCAAACCCGGCTTCGGTCATAGCGCTGCGGAAATGCTCCGCATTCTCGAACAGCTTCGTGCGAAGCTCACCCGAATTCTTCACGAGGTCGAGAGCGGTAATGGTCGCTTCGACGATCGCCGGCGCGAGTGAGTTCGAGAAGAGGTAGGGGCGGGCGCGCTGACGCAGAACATCGATGATCTCCTGATGCGCCGACACGTACCCACCGCTTGCGCCGCCGAGGGCCTTACCGAACGTGCCCGTGTAGATATCGACGCGATCCGAAACTCCGAAGTGCTCGGGGGTGCCCGCCCCCGTCTCGCCCATGAAGCCCACGGCGTGCGAGTCGTCCACGAGCACGAGCGCGCCGAACTCATCGGCGAGGTCGCAGATCTTGTCGAGCGGAGCGAGGTAGCCGTCCATGGAGAAGACGCCGTCGGTCACGATGACGGTGCGGCGGGCGCCCTTCGCGGCCTCGAGCTGGGTGCGAAGATCGTCCATGTCGGCGTTCTTGTAGCGGTACCGCGCGGCCTTCGACAGGCGGATGCCATCGATGAGGCTCGCGTGGTTGAGCTCATCGGAAATGATGGCGTCTTCTTTCGTAAAGAGTGACTCGAAAACGCCACCGTTCGCATCGAAGCACGAGGAAAACAGGATCGTGTCATCGGTTCCGAGGAACTCGCTCAGCTTCTGTTCGAGGACCAGGTGGCGATCCTGGGTGCCGCAGATGAAGCGCACGCTCGCCATGCCGAATCCGCGCTCGTCCAGGGCGCGCTTTGCGGCGGCGATGAGCTCGGGGTGATCGGCGAGACCGAGGTAGTTGTTCGCGCAGAAGTTCAGGACGTCGCGGCCTTCTGCATCGCGCGCGGAAGCAGCCGAGACCGCATTCGACTGCGGGGTGAGAATCGGGCGCTCATTCTTGTACGTTCCGGCCTCGCGAATGGCGTTGAGTTCCGCGGTCAGCTCGTCTTTCATGCTCGTGTACATCGATACTCCTTAAATGTTTTCCCAGTCGAGAACGATCTTGCCAGCTTCGCCTGAGCGCGCGAGCGCGTAGGCATCCGCCCACTTTTCAGCGGGCAGCACGTCGGTTACGGTCGACAGCACGCGCTCGCGAAGAATCTTCGAGGTGCGCACCATAGCGTTCATGGCGTTCCACGTTTCGAACATTTCGCGTCCGTAGATGCCCTGGAGGGTGAGCATGCGCGTCACGACGGTCGTCCAGTTGATCTCGAACTGCTTCGAGGGCAGGCCAAGCATGGAGATTTTGCCGCCGTGGTTCATATTGTCGATCATGTCTTGGAGGGCGCTTGCCTGCCCGGAGATCTCAAGGCCGACATCGAAGCCCTCGCGCATGCCGAGAGACGCCTGCGTGTCGCGAATACTCGTGTTCGAGACGTCAATCTGGGCATCCGTGCCCATGTCCTTTGCCATCGCGAGGCGGTGCTCCTTGACGTCGGTGATCGCGATGTAGCGTGCACCGGCGTGGCGAGCAACGGCGGCGCACATGAGCCCGATCGGGCCAGCGCCGGTGATGAGAACATCCTCGCCAACGAGTGGGAATTTAAGCGTCGTGTGCACGGCATTGCCGAGCGGATCGAAAATCGCGCCGAGCTCGGGCGTGATGACCTTTTCGCCACCATCGTTGTGATGAACCCACACGTTTTGCTGCGGGATGACGACGTACTCGGCAAACGCGCCATCGCGCTGCACACCGATCGAGCGCGTGCGAATGCACATGTGGCGGCGTCCCGCGCGGCAGTTGCGGCAAATGTCGCACACGACGTGGCCCTCGCCCGAGATGCGATCGCCAACGCGCACGTCCACGACGTCGTCACCGATCTCGGTGACCTCTCCGTAGAACTCGTGGCCCGGCGTGAACGGGACCGAATCGCACATGTCCTGTGCGGAAGCATCCCACTCGAGGATGTGCAGGTCGGTGCCGCAGATACCGGCGCGCATGACACGCACTTTGACATCGTTGGGGCCGACCTGCGGCTCCGGGATGTCAACGATCTCGAGTCCCTTTTGTGGGGCGGACTTGCGAAGGGCTTTCATAAGAACCTCTCTGTTCGGTAGGGATGCGCCTCAATGGTAGGGGTGTCGTGCTGAACGAGACTCGGATGCGGACGCACCTGCCGCATGTGAGGGATGCTTGTGTCCACTCCCACGGACGAATGCGGCGATCCGGCGACTACGATGGAGGCGATATGACCTCCAGCAACGAGAATACTGGCGCGCGCCCCGGTACGGCGAAGCCGCGTCTTGCGATCACTTACCCCGCTGACCTTCCCGTCTCTCAGCGGCGTGAGGAAATCCAGCGAGCGATTCGCGACAACCAAATCGTGATCGTCGCTGGCGAGACAGGCTCGGGCAAAACCACGCAGCTTCCGAAAATGCTCCTCGAACTCGGCTACGGTGGCCGCGGGCGCATGATCGGTCACACGCAGCCCCGAAGGATCGCCGCCCGAAGCGTCGCGAGTCGCATCGCGGAGGAATTGGGCGAGAGGCTTGGCGAGGGAAGCGTCGGATACCAGGTGAGGTTTACGAAAAACACCGCCACATCCACGCGTCTCAAGGTCATGACCGACGGCATCCTCCTCTCGGAGATTCACGGCGACAGGCTGCTGAAGAAATACGACGCCATCATCATCGACGAGGCTCACGAGCGCAGTCTCACGATCGACATGCTGCTCGGCTACCTCAAGCGCATCGCCCGCCGTAGGCCCGAGCTGAAAATCATCATTACCTCGGCGACAATCGATCCCGAGCGCTTCGCCGAATTCTTCGGAAAGAAGGATCGCGCGGGTGACCTGCACCCCGCCCCCATCATCGAGGTGTCGGGCCGCACCTACCCCGTTGAGGTGCGCTACCGGCCGCTCGTCCTCGAGCCCGAGATCGGTGAGGTGGACGAACTCGCAGACATCCGCAGCGAGGAGCGCGACCTCACCGAGGCGATCGTCGATGCGTGCGATGAACTGATCGCCGAGGGGCCCGGCGACATCCTTGTGTTTCTCCCGGGTGAGCGTGAGATCCGCGAGGTGGGAGAGGAGCTCCAAACGCACGTGAAGAAACGAGTGGGGGCGGCGAGTCGAATAGACGTTCTGCCTCTCTTTGGCCGCCTCTCAGAGCAGGACCAGCAGAAGATCTTCAGCCCGCCGAAAGACGGCCGCCGTCGGATCGTTCTCGCGACGAATGTCGCGGAAACCTCCCTCACCGTTCCGGGCATTAAATACGTCGTCGACTCGGGCCTCGCGCGCATTTCACGTTACTCGCAGCGCACGAAAGTGCAGCGCCTCCCGATCGAGCCGATCAGTCAGGCGAGCGCGAAGCAGCGTTCGGGGCGATCCGGGCGCACGAGCCCCGGCATAGCGATTCGCCTCTATTCCGAGCAAGATTTCGACACGCGGCCCGAGTTCACCGAACCAGAAATTCTTCGTACAGCCCTTGCGAGCGTCGTCCTGCAGATGACCGCTCTTGGGCTCGGCGACATCGAGAGCTTCGAGTTCGTCGAAGCCCCCGATAAGCGCGCGGTGCGTGATGGCGTGCGCCTCCTCGAGGAACTCGGTGCGATCCGCAGCGAGAAAAATGCCCCCGGTGGACGAGCGCTCACGGCGATCGGCGAGCAGATCTCGCGTTTTCCACTCGACCCGCGTATGGCGCGTATGCTCCTCGAAGCCGATAAGCGCGGTGCACTCCGCGAAGTCCTCGTGATCGTCGCCGCACTCTCGATTCAGGATCCGCGCGAGCGTCCCCTCGAGAAGAAAACGCAGGCGGATCAGCTGCACGCGCGTTTCACTCACGATACGAGTGACTTCCTCACCTACCTCAACCTCTGGCGGCACTTGAGCGAGCGCCGCAAGGCGCTCTCCAACTCGGCATTCAAGCGCGAAGTCAAGAGCGAGTACCTGCACTACGTGCGTATCCGTGAATGGTGGGACCTCCACGCGCAGCTCAAAGACATGTGCCGCGACGTGGGGCTGCGGCCGTCGGATAACCCGGCGAGCGACGCGACCATCCACCAAAGCCTGCTGGCCGGGCTTCTGAGCCACGTGGGGCTCTACGACGAGCGCACGCGCGACTACCAGGGCGCGCGCAATTCTCGGTTCGTGATCTGGCCCGGAAGCACGATCGCGAGAAAACGCCACGATTACGTCATGGCCGCGGAACTCGTGGAAACATCACGCCTGTTCGCCCGCACGGCCGCGAAGATCGATCCCGCGTGGATTGAGGACGTCGGCCCTCACGTCATGAAGCGCAGCTACTCCGAGCCGCATTGGAGCTCGAAGAAGGCAAGCGCGATGGCGTACGAAAAAGCGACCCTGTTTGGCGTCCCGATTTTCGCGCGCCGCCCCGTCGCCTACGGCCGCATCGATCCCGAACTTTCGCGCGAGATTTTCATTCAGCATGCCCTCATCGAGGGGCAGTGGAACACCCGCCACCACTTCTTTCGCGACAATGTGCGACTCATAGAGGAACTCGAAGAGCTTGAAAACAAGGCGCGGCGCAGGGACCTCATCGCGGGCGACGCCGCCCTGTTCGAGTTTTATGACGCGCGTATCCCCGCGAAGGTGACGAGCGGGCGGCACTTCGATGCGTGGTGGAAGAAGCAGCGTCACGAGACTCCCGAGCTCTTGCATCTCACTCGTGAAATCTTGCTCGAGGGCGACGCGGAGGACCACGCCGCAGGTTTCCCCGACACATGGGTGCAGGGGGACATCACGCTCGCGCTTCGCTATGCATTCGAGCCTTCGGCTCGAGGTGCCTGCGACGGTGACCAGCCGAAATCGACGGCCCACTTCAAGGATGGTGTCACGGCCCTCGTTCCCCTCGCCGTGCTCGGCAGACTCGAGCCGAAGGGCTTTGATTGGCTCGTGCCTGGCATGCGCGAAGAGAAAATTGCCGAGCTCATTCGGACCCTCCCGAAGCCAATTCGCCGCCACCTCATCCCCGCGCCGGACAAGGCACGCGCCGTCGCCCAGATCCTGCGCGACGACGACCCGAATACGGGCGAGCGCTTCGTCGAAGCTGTTGCCGACGAACTCGTGGCACTTCCCGGTGTCCCCGACGACCTGCCGCTCTACGGCGATGAATTTGATGCGAGCAAACTTCCCGCGCACCTTCGCATGCATTTCTCGGTGCGCGATGATCGCGGGCGCGAGATCGGCTCGGGCGATGACCTTCTCGCACTCAAGAAGGCACACCGCGCACGTGTCGAATCAAGCGCGGCCCGGCAAGCCGAGTCCTTTGGCGACCGCGATCTCGACGGATTTCCTGACTTCGAGATTCCCCGCACGAAACGCAACCGGCAAGGTGGGCTCAATGTTGTCGTGTATCCCGCGCTCAAACTCCGCGAGGATAGCGGCGGTGTGAGTGTCGACCTCACCGCGATGCCGACTGCCCTCGATCAGCGCCGCGAGCACGTCCGTGCCGTGACGCACCTCGTGACCGAAGCCCTCGGGTCGAAGTCGGCGCAGGTGCTCGGCTCGCTCCCGAATCCCACGAAGCTCGCGATTTCTCAATCCAGTTACGGGAGCGCAAAGGCGCTTTTGAGCGATGCGGCGCTCGCCGCGAGCGCCGAGTTGATTTCCCGAACGGAAAACGGTGGTCTTGTGTGGACGAAGGCTGAATTCGACGCGCTCGTCGAGGCCGTGCGTGCCGAGCACGCAGGCCTTTCACGCACGCTCGTGCTCGCCGCCGTCGACGCTCTCGCTCTTCACGCGAAGCTTCAGCGGGCTATTTCCAAAGTGTCGAGCCTCTCGGTGCTGCAGCAGCTCACCCAGATCCGCGAGCACGCCGACTCACTCACCTCCGGGAGGTTCATTTCGCGCACGCCTGCGCACATCGTTCCCGAGATTCCTCGCTACCTGAAGGCAGACATCCACAGGATCGAGAAAATGCAGGACAACCCTGCGCGCGATGCCCAACTTGCGTGGCAGATCGAGGATCTTGTCGGCATGTTCGAGAAAGCGAAATCGAAACTCTCGACCGAGGCGCTCGAAAGCGATGAGGCGCGCGAGATTCCCTGGATGCTCGAAGAGCTGCGAGTCTCGTTCTTTGCGCAGCAACTTGGAACGCGGTACACGGTTTCGGAAAAGAGAGTGCGCCGCGCGATTGCGGATCTTCGCTAAGTCCCGGCGGAAAGGTCGCGGCCGTGGAAGGATGAAATCATGGCTACGCACACACCTGACAGCACCGAACCCACGCGTCTTGAGACCGGAACCGAAGCCGTCGAACGTCGCATTTTTGAGGCCCACGAAGGCGGAAAGCTCACAGTCGAGCCCACCGCTCCGATCGACAACGCTGACGACCTCGCGATCGTCTACACGCCGGGCGTGGCCCGCGTCGTCGAGGAAATCGCGGAAAAGCCCGAGAAAGCCTGCGAGTACACGATCAAGAAGAACACCGTCGCGGTCGTGACCGACGGCTCCGCCATCCTAGGGCTCGGCGATCGAGGCCCCCTCGCCGCGCTACCCGTGATGGAAGGAAAGGCGGCGCTCTTTTCACGTTTCGCGGACGTGGATGCCTTCCCGATCTGCCTCGATGCGCACGAGGTTGAGGACATCGTCGCGCACGTCAAGGCGATCGCACCCGCTTTCGCGGGAATCAACCTCGAAGACATCTCCGCGCCGCGCTGTTTCGAGATCGAAGACCGACTGCGTGCCGAGCTCGACATTCCTGTGTTCCACGACGACCAGCACGGTACCGCCGTGTGCGTTCTTGCGGCGCTCACGAACGCGCTCACGATCGTGGAAAAGCCGATTGAAGAGGTCCGCATCGCGATGTCGGGTGCGGGCGCTGCGGGCACGGCAATCCTGCGGCTTCTCCTTGCGGCGGGCGCGCGCGATGTGATCGTCACAAACTCGAAGGGCATCGTTCGAGAGGGTCGCGAGGCCGGAGATCGTCTCGAGTGGATCGCTCGCCACACGAACCCTCGCAAAGTGGAGGGTGGGCTGCGCGAGGCCGTTGAGGGAGCCGATGTGTTTATCGGTGTGAGCGTCCCGAACATTCTCGATGAGTCGATGCTGAGGAGCATGAACGAGCGCGCGATCGTCTTCGCGCTCTCGAACCCCGTGCCCGAGGTCGACCCTGAGATCGCCTGGAAGCACGCCGCCGTCGTAGCGACGGGACGCAGTGATTTTGCGAATCAGATCAACAATGTCCTTGCGTTCCCCGGTGTGTTCCGCGGGCTTATCGACGCCCACGCGTGCGAGGTCACCGACGAGGCACTTCTCGCGGCGGCCCAGGCGATCGCCTCCGTTGTCAGCAACGACGAGCTTTCAGCGCGCCACATTGTGCCGAGCGTGTTTGACGAGCGCGTCACGCCCGCGGTTGCGCGCGCCGTGGCCCGCGCGGGGGAGCCCCGCTAGGATCGAGGCATGAGTACGACACGCATTCGCTTCACGGCCTCGATCTCGGACCCGAACTCCCCGGACCACGGTGCCCCGCAGGCACCCGCTGCCCCCGGCGCTGCGCCGAGCTCGACAGCGGTGCTCGAACGTGAGGAACAGACGGAGGACGCCGATCCAGGCGATCACGATCGCTTCGCTCACTACGTGCAGAAGGAAAAGATCGCGAAGGCCGCGCTAAACAACTCGCCGGTGATCGCGCTGTGCGGCAAAGTGTGGGTTCCTGGCCGCGACCCGAAGAAGTACCCCGTGTGCCCGCAGTGCAAAGAGATCTACGACGGCATTGGTGACGGAAGCAACTCGGGCGACGGCGAGGATAAAGGCCGAGGTAAAGGCGGCTTTGGCGGCTTTCGGGGGCTTTTCGGCTCGGGTCGCTGAGATGCTCTAGCCGCTGCCGGGTTTATCGTGGATGGCGCTTATGAATGCCCACGATTCTTCCGCTTCGCCCGACCTGTTCTCGAGCTATCTGGAGTCGACGCGCACCAGCGAGCAACACGCGCCGGCTGTGCACACCCAGTCGACCCCCCGCAAGCCCTCGTCGTTTGCGGCGCAGCAGATGCCGCCCGCATTCCCCGAGCGCGCAGCGTGGGGCACGGCGCCGAAGCTCCGTGCGTGGCAGGCCGAAGCCCTGAACCTTTACCAAGAGCGCCAGCCGCGCGACTTCATGACCGTGGCGACCCCGGGCGCCGGCAAAACAACCTTTGCTTTGCAGATCGCCGCGGGCCTGCTCAAGGAAGGGGTGGTGCGCCGCGTCACCGTGGTTGCCCCGACCGAGCACCTGAAGACCCAGTGGGCGGATTCCGCGCTACGCGTGGGCATTCAGATCGACCCGAACTTCTCTAATTCCCAGGGTCGGCACGGCGATCACTATCAAGGCGTTGCCCTCACTTACGCGCAAGTGGGGGCGAACCCGAGGTTGCACCGAGCGAGAACCGAGGCGGCTCCGACCCTCGTCATCCTTGATGAGATCCACCATGCGGGCGACGCGCTCACGTGGGGCGATGGTGTCCGCGAGGCCTTTGACCCCGCGAAACGTCGCCTCGCACTCACGGGTACCCCGTTCCGCTCGGACGATGCCCACATCCCCTTTGTGCGCTACGAACCTGACGCCGAGGGGTTCATGCGCTCAAAGGCCGACTACACGTACGGCTACCGTCAGGCTTTGCAGGACCACGTGGTGCGGCCCGTGTTGTTCATGACGTATTCGGGGCGAATGCACTGGCGGACGAAGAGCGGGGACGAGGTTTCGGCGCAGCTTGGCGGCCTCGAAACGAAAGACATCATGCAGCAGGCGTGGCGCACGGCGCTCGATCCGAAGGGCGAGTGGATCCCCACTGTTCTTGCGGCCGCCGATCAACGCCTCACCGAGGTTCGTCGCGGCGTGAGCGACGCGGGCGGTCTCGTGATTGCGACGGATCAGTCCACTGCGCGCGCGTACGCGAAAATTCTCGAGCGCATCACGGGTGAGAAACCCACTCTCGTCCTCTCGGATGACGCGACCGCGGGCCGCAAGATCGAAGAGTTCAGCACCTCGCAGGATCGCTGGATGGTCGCGGTGCGTATGGTGTCCGAGGGAGTCGACGTTCCGCGCCTTTCCGTGGGCGTGTATGCAACGTCGACTTCGACCCCGATGTTCTTTGCGCAGGCGGTGGGCCGCTTCGTGCGCTCTCGCACGCGTGGTGAAACGGCGAGCGTGTTTCTTCCCTCGGTTCCCGTTCTTCTCGGCCTCGCGAACGAGATGGAGGTCGAGCGCGACCACGTCCTCGATATGCGCGAAAAAGACCAGCTTGACCCGGAGACAGGCCTCGATGAGGAGGCGCTGCGCGAGGCCAATCGCGAGGAGAAGGCGAGTAGTGAGCTTGAGGGCAGCTACGAGGCCCTCGAATCAGATGCCCACTTTGACCGCGTCCTCTTCGACGGTGGCGAGTACGGGACCCTCGCGATGGCGGGGAGCGAGGAAGAGCAGGCGTTTTTGGGAATCCCAGGCCTGCTTGAGCCAGAGCAAGTGACGACGCTCTTGCGCGAGCGTCAAAAGAGCCAGCAACGGCGTTCGTCAGCGCGCTCGAGCGCGCCCGCGGCAGCAACGCACCGCGACGTGACGGCGCTTCGCAAGGAGCTCAGCTCGCTCGTATCGGGCTGGGCGCGCCGCACCGGAACCCCGCACGGTCAGGTGCACAACGAACTGCGCCGCCGCTCGGGTGGCCCTGCGGTTCCGCAGGCGAGCGCGGAGCAGATTCAAAAGAGGATCGACATTCTTCGCGGCTGGTTCGTGGGCAAGAAGTAGCCCGACGCTTGCCGGGAACTATCGCTTCCCGGCGTTTCGCAGGTAGGCAAGCTCCTCGAGGGAGTGGACGACCGGCAGCGCGACATCGCCGTCCTGCCCCGTGCGGATATGCGGATCGGCGAGTGCAAGTTCGTCGAGAGCACGCTCGTGCACACTGCGTGCGGCTTTGATACGCTCCCATTGGCTGCGTGAGTCGAGAACGTTGCCGCGCTCGACGAGGCGTGTGAGAAGAGGCCGGGAGCCCGGGGCTTGCGATGGCTGATCGCCCTGGTTATCGGCGAGGACGAGCTCGGCGCATGCCTCACCTTCGGCGCCGCACACACGATAGGCGCGTTTGCTTCCCCCGACGGTGGCCTTTTGCGCGGACTTCTTCGCGACGGCCTCCATCTCGCCGGATAAGTTCTCGCGTTCGACGAGTTTGAAAACGAAGCCCTGCGCGGGGTGATCGCCGCCGGTCACGAGGCGAGTGCCGATCCCGTAGCTGTCGACG
Source organism: Dermabacter sp. HFH0086 (assembly GCF_000413375.1). NCBI lineage: Bacteria > Bacillati > Actinomycetota > Actinomycetes > Micrococcales > Dermabacteraceae > Dermabacter > Dermabacter sp. HFH0086. The sequence goes on along the minus strand of NZ_KE340308.1, from coordinate 2,251,841 downwards.
GGGCTGTCGCGAAGTGCAAATACGCGGTATTCGTCGAGGTCGCTTGTCGCGGTGATTGAGGTGCGCGTCGCGCCGAGCGCATCGAGCTGGGCACGCACCTCGCGGGCCGTTTCGCCGAGGGCGCCGGAGTCGATGCGCACCGCGCCGAGGTCGGGGCCCGCGATGGCTACCGCGGACTCGATCGCCGCGGAGATATCGAATGTGTCCACGAGCAGGCTCGTGTGCGCACCTAGCGAGTTTACTTGAGCCTGGAAGGCTTCCGCTTCGGTATCGAACACGAGAGTGAAGGCATGGGCGGAGGTGCCCACGACGGGAATCCCGTAGGTTCGACCGGCCTCGAGGTTCGAGGTTGACGAAAATCCCACGATGGCCGCGGCCCGCGAGGCGGCGACGGCGGCATCCTCATGCACGCGCCGCGAACCCATCTCGATGCACGGGCGCCCCGCCGCAGCCTGGATCATGCGCGAGCCCACGGACGCAATCGCCGAGTCGTGATTGAGGATGGAGAGCACGAGAGTTTCGAGAAGCACGCACTGCTCGAAGGTGCCTTCGACGCGCACGACGGGGGAGCTCGGGAAAAAGAGCTCGCCTTCCGCATACGCATCGATGCTGCCCTCAAACCGGTAGTCCGCGAGATAGGCGAGCACGTCCTCGGTGAACTGCCCCGTCGACCGCAGAAAATCGAGATCCTCAGCCTCGAAGCGAAACGATTCGAGCGCATCGAGAATACGGCCAATCCCTGCGAACACGCCGTAGCGTCGCCCCTCGGGAAGCGAGCGGGTGAACACCTCGAACACGCATTGGCGATCCGCGACACCGGCATCACGCGCGGCTTGGATCATGGTGAGTTCGTACAAATCGGTCTTTAGTGAGGTCGTTGGCACAGAGCAAGCCTAAACGAGGAAGCCGGGTAGTCTTAGTGTTCATACCCGTAGTGGAGCCCGAAGTTGAGAGGCGAGGGAGGAAACGCCGTGCGCGAAGACCGCCAGAGCGAGTCCCTGGCAAGCGTCGGAACTGAAACCGACCGAAAGTGGAACACCGTTGTGCTAAACGACGCCGTGAACGAGCAAACGTACGTGACCTACGTGTTTCGCACTCACTTCGGGTACGCCCGCTCCAAGGCCCACGCGCTCATGATGCAGGTCCATACGCAGGGGCGTGCGATCGTGTCGTGCGACGGGCGAGAGACCGCTGAATCTCACGTGGGTGCGATGCACGAATTCGGCCTCCTCGCGATCCTCGAGGAGGCGTAGTGGCGCATTCGTTCATCGCGCGGGCCGACGGTCGACTGATGTGCAGGCTCGAAGCGGAAGAGCGCGCCGTACTCGCGCAAGTAGCGGGCGAAATTACCGACCTCATTCGCGCCGATCTTGAAATCGGCGAGAGTGATGAGACCGGGCAACGCCCGAGCGAGGTGATGTCAGAGGACCCGCTCGCGAGGCTCGAGGCTGAAACTTCGCGCGCGCGGACGGAGGCCCCGCGCGACAGCGCAACTCAACGGCTTTTTCCGCCCGCGAGCGAGAACGATGAAGAGGCGGGCGAGTACCGGCGCCTCACGCAAGGCAACCTCGCCGATGCCCATATCGCGAACTTGAGCGTGCTTCGCGCGAGCCTGGAAGTTGCCGGCGACATCGGGGGCGAAGGGCCGCACGATGAGATCGTGATCGAGCGCTCCGATGCGGTCTCATGGCTCAAGGCGCTCAATGTTATTCGCCTCGTTCTCGCGGACCGCATGGGGATCGAGAACGACGGTGACTTCGAAGCGCTCCAGCTTTTGTGTTCGAACGACCTCGAACAGGTTGAGGCCGAGCCGGGAGTTGCCGGTTTGGAGTTCCTCGCGACACTGTATGAGTTCGCCTCGTGGCTCCAGGCGACGTTGATCGGGGCCCTGAACGCTCGCTCCTAGATGCCTGTGAGATCCCTTGCACGGGTGGGCCGAAGCACTCTCGGTCAGCGCGCAGATCGATAGATTGAAAGCGTGAACGATTCACCCATCGGGATTTTTGATAGCGGGATCGGCGGGCTCACTGTCGCACGCGCGATCATCGATCAGTTGCCGAATGAAGAGCTTTTCTACATCGGCGACACGGCCCACACGCCCTATGGCGACAAACCGCTCGCGAAGGTGCGGGAATACGCTCTCGGGGTCATGGACGAACTCGTCGAGCACGACGTCAAGATGCTCGTGATCGCATGCAATACGGCAACCGCGGCGGTTCTCGCCGACGCGCGCGAGCGCTACAGCGTTCCCGTTCTCGAAGTCATCAAACCGGCCGTGCGCCGCGCCGTGTCCGTGACCCACAACAAGCGGATCGGCGTGATCGGTACGCGCGCGACCGTGAAGTCGGGGGCCTACCAGGATGCCTTTTCAGCGGCGCTTGACGTCCATGTGGAGGCCGCAGCCTGCCCCCGCTTCGTCGAGTTCCTCGAGAGCGGGACCGATTCGGGCGAGGAGGTCCTCGCTGCCGCGGAGGAGTACCTCGCGCCCCTCAAAGCAGCGGGCGTGGACACGCTCGTGCTTGGCTGCACGCACTATCCGCTGCTCGCCGGCGTCATCAGCTACGTGATGGGGCCGGACGTCACGCTCGTGTCGTCCTCGGAAGAAACCGCAATCGACGTGTACCGCACACTTCAGGGTGAAAACCTCATGCGCACGGCGGCCACCGCGCCGAGCCACATCTTCGCTGAGACGGCGCCGCGCGTGGGCCGCACGAGCAACTTCGCGCGCCTCTCGCAGCGCTTCCTCGGCCCCGCGATTACCCACACGACCTCCATCCCCGCCCGTGAGGAGAATGCATGAGCATCGAATTGACAGTGGTGGGCTGCTCCGGCAGCTATGAGGGTCCGGGCGAGCCGGCCTCGTGCTACCTCGTGACCGTGCCCGGTAAACGCGGTAAGCCGTTTCGCATCCTCATCGATTGCGGCAATGGTGCCCTCTCTAACCTTCACAAGGTCATCGACCCGTCTCACATCGACATCATTCTCATCTCGCACCTGCATGCGGATCACTTCCTCGACCTCGCGGGACTCGAGGTCTACCTCGCCTATCACCCGCTCGTCAACTGTCCGACGGTCCGCGTTTTCGCGCCCGAAGGCATCGACGAACGTTTGAGCGCCGCGACCGGCAATCCCGACCCCATCCCGCCCGGCGCAATCCGCGCCCCCTACGAGTTCATTGCGCTATCGGAGGGGGACAGTATCGAAGCGGGGCGTGCGATCATCACGGCAGTGCCCGTGGAGCACCCCGTTCCCGCATTCGGCTTCCGTATCGCCGTGGGCGACACCGTACTCGCTTACACGGGCGATACCGACGTGTGTGAGGGCGCCTCGGCTCTCGCAAGTGGCGTTGACCTTCTCTTGTGCGAGGCCGGGTACGTTGAGGGGCGCGACGACCACTTCCAGGGCATCCACTTGACGGGCAAGCGTGCGGGAATTCTGGCGCGCGAAGCCGGGGTGAAGAAGCTTGTGCTGACCCACATCCCGCCGTGGACCGATCGCAAAGTCCCGCTCGAAGAGGCGAGGGCCGAGTTCGACGGTCCTCTCGAACTCGCCGAGTCACTTCGCACCTACACGCTTTAATTCCCAGCTCGCGACCAACGAGGAGAAAGCCATGACCGAGCAGATCACCCGAGTCGACGGACGCACCGTCGATCAGCTCCGCGACGTGAGGATCACGCGCGGTTGGCTTGACCACGCCGAAGGCAGCTGCCTGATCGAATTTGGACGCACGCGCGTGCTATGCGCGGCGAGCTTCACGGAGGGTGTGCCGCGCTGGAAGAAGGGCAGCGGCACGGGCTGGGTTACGGCGGAATACGCCATGCTTCCGCGCGCGACCGGGAGCCGCTCGGATCGCGAGAGCGTCAAGGGCAAGATCGGTGGGCGCACCCACGAAATCTCGCGACTCATCGGCCGCTCGCTTCGAAGCGTCGTCGATATGAAGGCGCTTGGCGAGAACACGATCCAGCTCGATTGCGATGTTCTGCAAGCCGACGGTGGAACGCGCACCGCAGCAATCACGGGCGCGTATGTCGCCCTCGTCGACGCGATCACGTGGGGCAAACGCCATGCCTCGATCCCGGTGCTCGCCGATGTCCTGCGCGACTCCGTGTCGGCGGTGAGCGTCGGCATCATCGACGGCATCCCGATGCTTGACCTCGAGTACCGCGAGGACGTCAAGGCTGAAACCGACATGAACGTCGTCATGACCGGTTCGGGCGAGTTCGTTGAGGTACAGGGAACAGCCGAGGGAGCACCCTTCAGCTACGACGAGCTGAACCAACTCCTTGGCCTTGCTTCCCAGGGCTGTGAACAGTTGATCCAGATGCAGCTCGCGGCCTTTGAGGAACGCCAGTGAGTACCGACGCGAAGATCGTTCTCGCGAGCCACAACGCCAAGAAGCTCAAGGAACTGCGCGAGGTACTCGCGGGGGCGATCGACGGCTTCGACCCGGCTCTTGTCGTCTCCAGTGCCGAATTGGGTCTCACCGACCCGGTTGAGGATGGCGTGAGCTTCGAGGAGAACGCTCTGATCAAGGCACGTTCGGCGGCGCGAGAGAGCGGCCTCATCGCGATCGCCGATGACTCGGGTCTTGCCGTTGATATTCTCGGCGGAAGCCCGGGGATCTTCAGTGCCCGCTGGTCGGGCCGCCACGGCGATGACGCCGCCAACAACGCCCTCCTTCTCGCTCAGCTCGCCGATATCGCGCCGGCCCACCGCGGGGCGCAGTTTGTGTGTGCGGCCGCGGCGGTCATTCCCCATTCCGACGGTGGCAGCGCTCGAGAGGTGGTCGAGCTCGGCACGATGAGAGGGGCCCTCCTTCGTGAGCCGCGCGGTGAGGGAGGTTTTGGCTACGATCCGCTTTTCGTCCCTGAGGGGTACGAGAAGACGTCGGCTGAACTCACTGCCGAGGAGAAAAACGCGATCAGCCACCGCGGCAAGGCGTTTCGCGCGTTGGCCGGGCGACTCGCGAACCTGATCTGATTCCCGCGGGGCGCTTGCGTGCCTGAGACGCTAGGCGTGTGCTGCTAGTTGATGCCCCCGGCTGCAAGGGCGCGGCGCACGAGAATCGCATGCGACTGCTCAAGCTCGTTCATGACGGCTGACTCAAGGATCGTCGCCGCATCGAACCACCCGAGATCCAGTGCATCTTCTTGCGGGGCGCAGTCGCCCTCGACGGGAACGATGTACGCGAGTGAAACCGCGTGCTGGCGCGGGTCCACGAACGGCGACTGGCCCGGGGTGGGGAAGTATTCCGCAACGGTAAAAGGCACCATCGACGTGGGGACCTTCGGAAGCGCCACGGTACCGAGATCCTTCTCGACGTGGCGAATGATGGCCTCGCGAAGGCTCTCGTGCACGAGGACGCGGCCAGAGACGAGGGAGCGAATGATGCGCCCGGAACCGTCGGCGCGAAGAAGCAGACCGATGTCCTTGATCGCCCCGTAGGGGTCGAGTCGAACGGGGACGACATCGATGTAGAGGATCGGGAGCTTACGACGGAGCTCACGGATCTCGTCGTCGTCAAACCAGTTGGATTCGGTTCCCACTGCGGTGCGCGTCATCGTGACTCCTCGGCGGTGTGGCTCGGTGCTTTTTCGGTTGTCGGGCGGTACTCCTCGAGTGCGGAGCGTTCGGCGAGCGGGAGGGTGGCCGGGTCAATGCCGCTTGGCGCGTCCCAGGCGGGATCGAAGCGGGGGAGCGCACCCTCCTCGTGTGCCCATTCGAATGGTTCGCGTAGCGAATAGCCCGCGATCATAGGGACTCGCCAGAGCGTGGGGGAGACCTCGAGGAGCGTGAGCGAGGTGTTAGGGAGCGAGGTGAAGTCGCGCTGTGCGACGGCACTGGCCAGGTATCGAATGAGAGTCCCGTGCGCGACCACGAGAATCCGTCCATCGGGGTGCTGCGCCGATACGTCGCGCACCGCTGCGCATACGCGCTCGAGGACGGCATCGACGCTTTCCCGGTCGGGAAAATCACGCTCTGGATAGGCCGCGTAGGCCTCGGCGCTGGGTTTGCCTTCCGCCCAGCCAAAATCGACTTCGCGGAACCCCTCGTGGACGCCGATCAACGGAAGGCTGTGGTCGGTCGCGATCACTTCGGCGGTGAGGCGGGCACGAATGAGAGGTGAGCTCATGACGCCGTCCCAGGCGAACTCCGGGGTGGAATCGAGAGCGCGATGGGCCTGCTCAACCCCGGTCGCGTTGAGGGGAACATCGCTTGCCCCCTGGAAGATGTGCGCGAGGTTCCAGTCCGTCTGGCCGTGACGGACGAGGCCAATCAGGGTCATCGCTTCCTCCTCAACGCTGGCGCGTTGTCGAGATGAGAGGGAGTACGCACGGGGGGACTTGAACCCCCACGCCCGAGGGCACTGGAACCTAAATCCAGCGCGTCTACCAATTCCGCCACGTGCGCATACCCGCCTAGCCTACCCGGCCAAGGGGTCGCGGTGAAAGTCCAGCCGACGACCGGTAGACTCGAGCGGTACGACCACGCGACCATACATCCCGGGAGGAACTCGTGGGAAAGAAGAAGGAAAGCCTCGAGGAGATGAAGGGCGAGGCCCTGCGCCGCCAGGACAATCTCGCCGCTGACATCGACGAGCTGCTCGACCGCATCAACCCCGTCAACGCCATCCAGCGCTGGAAGAACGAAGCTTCGGATACCGCGAAGTCTTTTTTCGTCGCCGATAGCGGCGCCGTGAAGCCCGCACCGGTCGCGGGCCTCATCGGTGGTGCTCTCGGCCTCCTCGCGATCACCGCTGGCGCGATTGTCCTCGTGACGCGCACGCCGAAGGACGGCGACTACTTCGACCGGGACTACCGTCAGAAGTGAGTGACACACCCGCGCTTCCGCTCCGGATGCTTCACGACCGCCTCCTGGTCGAGCCGGATCCCGAGGGCGAGCGCCGCAGCAAGTCCGGGATTCTGATCCCGGCAACCGTAAGCGTGTCGACTCGCCTGTCATGGGCGAACGTCGTCGCCGCCGGTAGCAACGTGCGCCAGGTGCGCGTAGGCGATCGCGTGCTCTTTGATCCGGGTGACCGTGCCGAGGTCGAACTCGACGCGAAGGTATACGTGCTCCTTCGCGAACGCGACGTACACGCCGTGTACGAAGATGCGCACGAAGGCGACGTTACCGGCCTCTATCTCTGAACCTCTTGCTCCTCCGATTGGAAGGAATCATTCATGACCACCACAAAAACCGCCGTCATCACAGGGTCGTCGCGAGGCGTGGGTGCTGACACCGCGAAGATTCTCGCCGCGGAAGGTTACAACGTCGTCGTCAACTATCGTCAAAAGGCGCCGCGGGCGAACAAGGTCGTGAAAGAAATCGAAGAGGCCGGCGGTCGCGCCGTAGCCGTGGGCGCCGACCTCACGAACGAAGAGGATCTCGACCGCCTCATGCAAACGGCGATCGACGAGTTTGGTTCGCTCGATCTGCTCGTTCTCAACGCCTCGGGCGGTATGGAGAAGGATCTCGGCGACAACTACGCGCTTCGCCTCAACCGCGACGCACAATCGAACGCACTCACCGCTGCGCTCTCGCGCATGAATCCCGGCGGTCGCGTCATCTTCGTGACGAGCCACCAGGCGCACTTCATCAACGAGGTTGACACCATGGACGCGTACGATGCGGTCGCGAAGTCGAAGCGCGCGGGCGAGGATGAGCTGACGTCGCGCATCCCCGAGATGAGCGAAAAAGGCGTGAGCTTCGTTGTCGTTTCGGGCGACATGATCGAGGGAACGGTCACGGCAACCCTCCTCAACCGCATGGAGCCGGGTGCGCTCGAGGCACGTCGCGAGGCAGCCGGGAAGTTGTACTCGGTGCGCGAGTTTGCAGAAGAGATCGCGAAGCTCGCGACGGCCGACCTGCCCACGGGGCACATTGAGCTCGTGGGCGGCGCACAGGACTTCCTCGCGCAGGTGGACGCGAAGTAAGCATTATGACAGTGGGCCCCGCGCGCACGAGGAAAGAGCCATAAATGGAACTCATCGTCCTCGCGCTCGTGGGGCTCACCGTCCTCGTTGCCTCCGCACTTTTCTCGCGCCGCACCGGCATCGCGGCGCCGCTCCTCCTTCTCGTGCTCGGGATCGTCGCGAGCTTCACGCCGTGGATTCCCGACGTTGAACTCACGAACGAGATGGTTCTTCTCGGCGTGCTTCCGCCGATTCTTTTCGCCTCGGGTCGCAACGTGCCCGTGATTGAGCTTCGACGAAATCTCAAGCCGATTGCGTGGCTCAGTATCGTCATGGTCATAGTGCCGGCCGTCCTCGTGGGCGTGATCGTGCACCTGCTTTTTTGCGAGATCTCCCTTCCACTCGCCATCGCACTCGGGGCCGCGGTATCGCCGATCGATGCGGTCGCGGCGACGAGCATCGGCCGGCGCCTCGGCCTTCCCGATCGCCTCATGACTTTGCTCGAGGGGGAGAGCCTTTTCAACGACGCGGCCGCTCTCGTGACGATGCGGATGGCGGTCGCGACCCTCGCGACTGGGTTCTCGCTCGTTGAAGCGAGCCTCGGCTTCCTGTGGGCCGTCGCAGGCGGGCTGGCGATCGGGTATGTGACCGGTCGGGTCATCAATTGGGCTCGTGGCCGCCTCAACGACCCGGTGCTTGTCACCATCGTGACTCTCGCGAGCCCGTGGGCGTCGTATGTTCCCGCGGAGCAGGTGCATGCGTCCGGCGTGATCGCGGTCGTCGTCACCGCGGTAGTGATGTCCCATCTTGCGCCGCGGTCCCTCAACGCGGAGGAACGTGCGATGGTCCGCTCGACCTGGGCAACCACGAGCTACGTGCTCGAGCACGCGGTGTTCCTTCTCATGGGCATGCAAGTGGCGCGGCTCGTGAACGACTCGCGCGTGAGTGGAAGCCTGGGGCGCGTGTGGCTCATGGCGCTCGTTGTGCTCGCCGTGTTGATCGTGCTGCGTGCGTGTGGCGTCGCGGTTGTCGTGTGGATGTCGAATCACCGCGAGGCCCGTGCCCGCGCGCTCGGGCACACGCTCAAGGGCGGCCTCACCGAGAAGGGCGAGCAGCGTGCGCGTAACCGCTTCGGTTCGAACTGGGAATCGGAAAGCTCGCGATGGCTCAATCGCACCCGTGCCGACATTGATTACGCGCTCACCGAGCAGATTTCGCCGAAGGGCGGAATCGTGCTGGCATGGGCGGGGATGCGAGGAGTCGTGACCCTCGCGGCGATCCAAACCCTTCCATATGTTGCGGGAGGTCAGCTCGTCGAGTATCGCGGCGCGGTCATACTTGTCGCCTTCCTCGTGGCCGTGGGGTCGCTGCTGCTCTTCGGGGGGACGCTCCCGTTCGTTATTCGCGCAACGGGTCTTGCGGCACCCGGCATTGATGAGCGGCGGCACGAGGAAAAGATGCTCGTGAGGAGCATGCTGGAGACGGTCAACCGTGAGCTCGGCCCCCTCGCCGAGCAGACGATCGACGGCCAGCCGGTTCCGCCGCACGTCATCACGAAGCTTGAAAGGCGCATGGCGGCGCTCAACAACCGCACGAACACGGAAGCTCTGCGGCTCGAGAGGGATACGCGCGATGTCTACTGGGCGCTCTTCACGCGCTATCTGGATGCGCTCCGGCTCGCTCTCGAGGAGGAGCGTTCGGTGGGCGCTTACTCCCATCACGCGTTTCACGCGGTAGAGGACATGCTCGATAGGTTCGAGGTTAACGCGCGTTCGCGCGTATGAGAGGGGCGCCCGACGCTTGCCTTCTTTCTAGAGCCATCCTCGTTCGTTGGCGCGTTTTGCGGCGGCAGCCCTCGTCGCGGCGCCGGTTTTGTGGATAGCTGAGGATAGGTAATTTCGCACCGTTCCCTCGCTCAGGTGAACTTTTTTCGCGATGCTTGAGATTTTGTCGCCGTCGCGGGCGATGCGCAGGATTTCTTGCTCGCGTTCGGTGAGGGGGTTTGCTCCGTCGAAAAGCGACTCGGTCGCGAGTGCGGGATCGACGACGCGCTGGCCCGCGTGGATTTTCTTCACGGCGTCGGCGAGTTTTTCAGCGGGAGTTTCCTTCACCACGAAACCGCTTGCACCGGCATCGAGGGCGCGGCGAAGGTAGCCGGGCCGGCCAAAGGTCGTCACGATGAGGCAACGCACATCGAGCCCCCCCGCGCACGATCGCTGCGGTTGTCTCAATGCCGTCGAGGCCGGGCATTTCGATGTCCACGAGCGCAACGTCGATGTCGGTTGTGCGCGCAATCGCGAGTGCCTCTTCGCCGTTCGAGGCCTCGGCAACGACGTCGATGTCGTCCTCGAGACTCAGGAGCGCCGCGAGGGCGCCGCGCACCATCGCCTGGTCGTCCGCTATAAGAACCCTGATCACATTCGCACCTGCACTGTCGTCCCGTCTTCGCCGCCCGTGAGTGTGAGCGTTCCGCCCGCGCCTTCGACTCTTTCGCGTAGGCCGCGCAGGCCGTTTCCGCTCGTGCCCGAGAACCCTACGCCATTGTCGGTGATGTCGATGCTGTGAGGGCGAATCGTGATGACCGCTTTTGTGGCGTGCGAGTGGCGCACGATGTTCGTCATTGCCTCGCGCAGGCCCCACGCAAAGAGGGTCCTGTACTGCGGGTCGACGTCGGTGGCGTCGCCGCGTACCGCGAGCTCGATCCCGGCTTCGCGCGCAACGGTTCGCGCCTGCTCGAGCTCGGCGCCAAGCTGACGCACGCGAAGGCCGAGAACCGTGGAGCGCACGTCGGCAATGCCCTCGCGTGAGAGTTGGGTGATGAGGGCGATCTCGCGCTTGGCCGCAGCCGAATCCTTCTCCACGAGGCGCTCGGCGAGCTCGGATTTGAGCGCGATCGCGGTGAGGGTGTGCCCGAGTACGTCGTGAATGTCGCGCGCAACCCTTTCGCGCTCGTCCAAAACAGCCTCCTGTGAGGCGACTCGCGAGTCGTCGAGGGCAGCCTTGGTGAAGAACACCGATCCCGCGCAACCGAGGAACACGCCCGAAGCGATGATGCCGAACGGCAATAGCCAGAACTCTCGGGCGTATACGGGATAGGCGAGAATCGCGATCACGACGCACGCGCCTGCGATGTAACCGGGGCGCGGGGGAGGAGGAAGACAGACACAGGCACGACGAAGACCGCGAGTGAGAAGGCATCCGTGCCGATCAGGAACATTTGCGCGACGCACATCGCGATGAGTAGCGCGATGAACGCGACGCTTTGCCACGTGAGCGATTCGGTGATCCTATCGGGATCGCGAAAGTGCCGAATCATTGATGCCGCGTAAAGCGCGGCAAACGCGAGCGTCAGGAGGATCGAGAGTGCGCCGGCAAGCGTCGGAAGCCCTCCCTGAAAGGCCGTCACCAGCGGAAAGGCGAGGAAAAGGAGCCACACGAGCGACATCGCATACGCGATTGCGCGCCTATGCTCCACGGTGGCTCCCTGGTCCCTGTTCTCGAGCATTACTGCCTTTCGCGAGTCTTCCGGGCAAGCATGAGGGCGAGGACCACGAAGATCACGAGCCACACCGCTACGTTGACGAGGCCGTACCACAGCGGGTCCTCGTAAAAGCCCGGGCCGGTGGAATACATCTTCCCATGGGTGACGGGGTATCGCGCGAGCATTGCATACCCGTAAAGCGGCGTAAACCGGCCGATTTGGAGAAGCGTGCCGCTGAGGGGAACGAAGAGATTCCCGAGGAAGCCGAACAGCACGAGTAGGCCGGTGGAGGCGTTTGCAGCGCCCTCGCTTCGCATGGCGAAGGCAAAAATAAGGCCGTAGAAGCCAAACATCATTGAACCCACGAAGAGAATGAGGAACGAGATAATCCAATCCTCGAGCGGGGCCTCCGCTTTGGTGAGGGCGCCGATCACATACACGATCACGAGCGGGAGGAGAGCGATGATGCTTCCAACTCCCACCTTGACCGCGGCGTAGCGCATGTCGCTCAGCGGCGTGAGCCCGAGCTGCCTGCCCCAACCGCGGATTTTTTCAACGCCAGCCTGCGTGGCGATGCCGGTTGTCGCGCTTGCGGCTCCGTACGCGGCGAGGGCGATCATGATTGTCATCGCGATATTGCCATCGCCGATCTCGATATCGGCAAATTCATTCGTGGTGCCGATAGCGATGTAAATGATGACCGGCAGACCGACGATGAAGAAAAGATTGACGAGATCCCTGAATTGGCGCTTGAGTTCGATCGCAAACATTAGCTGACCTTCCGATCTTGTGTGAGGCGAACAAAGGAGTCTTCGAGGGAGGGGCGTGAAATCTCGAGTGCGCTCACGCCATCCATGGCGAGGAGGAACCGGGCCACGCTGTCGCTTTCGCTGCTGACGGTCGCCACACTCGAACCATTGATCTCAACGCGCTGGCTCGGAAAACGCTCGCGAAGGGCGGCCATGACAGTTTCGGGATGGTTCGCGCACACGCGCACCTCGCGCGCGCCGGTGAGATCGCGAATCTGATCCGTGGGGCCGTCGGCCACGATCGAGCCCTCGGAGATGAAAACGACGCGCCGGGCAAACTGCTCGGCCTCCTCGAGGTAGTGGGTGGCAAAAATGACGGTGCGTCCGACGGTTGCTTCGGCTTGCATGCGATCCCAAAAGCTGCGGCGAGCGGTGACGTCCATCCCGGCCGTTGGCTCATCGAGGATGAGCACTTCGGGGTCAGGCAGGAGAGCAAGCGCGAATTTGAGGCGTTGCTGCTCGCCGCCTGAACACGCCTTGACTTTGCGATCCGCGAGGTCCGTGATGCCCGCGAGCTCAAGAGCACGCCGGCCCATCGTGGGCTTCGGAAAGGTCGAGGCGATGTAATCGACGGTTTCTCCCACCGTGATGTCGGCAATGAGTCCGCCCGTCTGCAAAAGCGCGGAGACTTTGCCGGCCTTGATCGCTTCGTGCGGCGTGGTGCCGCACACCCGGATGTTCCCCGACGAGGGTTGCGAGAGCCCGAGCACCATGTCGAGCGTCGTGGTTTTTCCCGCGCCGTTCGGCCCGAGAAACGCAAGAATCTCGCCGCGCTCGACCGTGAGGTCGATGTCGTTGACGGCAAGCACCGAGGGGAATTGTTTACGGATCCCCGTGATCTCCACTGCTACTTCGTTCATGCCTCAAGTCTTTTTCAGGCACGAATTTCTCGCTATCGGAACCTGTCACGACATTGACGTGACAGGTGTCATGAATCGTCGTGCGTCGGCGGTTTAGATCCGCGACCAGCCGAGACTCGACGGCCCGATCGTGGGTCGCCAGCCCGTTTCGCGCATGAATCGAATCGAGGAGACCCGCAGCGAGCGGCGTTGCACGTCCATTTTTGCGGGGAGTACGGCCTGGGTTGCTGCGGGAAAGAACTTCGCATCCATGCCCGCGCGCGCCTCACGACCGAGGTCCTTCGCCCATCGTGCACGGGTAATGGGCTCGCCGCCCACGTTGTAGAAGCCGGATCGGGCATCGAGGGCCGCGAGGAAGGCTCGGCCCGCGTCGATGTGGTGCACGAGAGTGATGTAGTCGCTCGGCTTGCCGAGGAGAACCGCTTCGCCCTCGCGAGTCTTGCGAAGAGCGTAGGTGGTGCCCGGGTCGCGGCCGTACAGCTGCCCGAGGCGGAGGATGACGGCGCTGCGTCCATTTTCCGCGAAGTCGACCGCCGCGCGCATTTCGCGCACGCGGGGTTTGAAGGCCTGGTTTTTCACGGCGAGAGGGTGATCCTCGCTGATCCATTTGCTCCCGTTATCGGGGTACATGAACATCGAGGATTCTTGGATGAGTTTGCGAACGCCCGCGCGTGCGGCTGCTTTCGCGATTGCTGCGGAAGCCTCGAGGTGGAGACGGTCGTCCTCGCGCCAGGCGAAGGGGCGAAGTGCGCCCATTCCCGTGGGGATCTTCGCGAGGGTGTTGATCACGACGTCGTGGCCGCGAAAGGCGCGCTCGAGGTCGCTTGCGGAGAAGACATCGGCGATGACGCCGTGAGCGCCGCGCCCCTCGACAATGGGAAGGCCGCGCTCGCGACGCGTGACACCCGTGACTTCGTGCCCGGCCGCGACGAGGGCCTCGACAGCCTGCTGCCCAAGGACTCCCGTGGCACCCGTGACTGCGATCCTCACCGCTCAGCTCCTTATGGTTCGGCTACGACTCACCGTCACAGTCTAAGTGGCGGCACTGAATGTGTGCTTCGGCATAAAAAGCCAGGCTCGATTGGCGCAAGCGGCACAGTGCGGCGTAAAGTATTTCTTCGTTAGGCGCCATTAGCTCAGTTGGTTAGAGCAACTGACTCTTAATCAGTGGGTCCGGGGTTCGAGTCCCTGATGGCGCACGACACGGAAGCCCCCGCTCGGAAGAGCGGGGGCTTCTTCATTGTTAACGGCAGTCATCCCATCGAAAATGATAGAGATCGGCACACCGAAGTATTCCGCCACCAGTGCCACCTCAGCCGCCTTCCAAGGTGAGTCGCCGCGCAACTTCATAAACACAGAGTTCTGCCCGATGCCAAGCACATCTGCTAGGTCGGCGTTCCTCATGCCGTGGAGTGCTACCAGTGCGCGAGTGGCCGCAGAAATTCGTTCGTCTACCGTTTGCTTTATGATTCCTACCTGATTCAGTGTCAACATACCCTCAGGGTGGGCGCTAACTGCATCGTTACCAATTTGTATTTAAGATGGTGCGAGATTACTAAAAATAGTAGTCCGTTGTCCTTATGACTACTAGTGCTCGAATTGCAGACATCCTGCTCACACAAAAGGGCTACCCCGGACTTTATGACTGGGCAATGGACCAAAGGCGTTCCGTTCGGCCTGCGACCTGGGACGAAGTCGCATTGTCCTTACGAGCCGCGACTGACGAAAAAATTAACGTTCGCGGCCAAATGCTTCGCCGATGGGGTGAAGCTGCCGAGCAAGCGCGTGAGTCCGACGAGGGCTCGGCGCAGTAGGCGGTAGCGCGATGACTGACCAAGCGAGGTTTCGGGGAATCTTGGGCGGGCTAGCCGAAGACGGCTGGCACGGCGAAGCAGGTCCTGAGTTCGTGGAGCTCATCGGTGAAGTGCTTTCAGCTAAGTCTTCGACGCTCGAATGCAGTGGGGACTGCGTGAGCGAAGCGGTCTTGGTTGTGGCTGGCTGCGGTGGCGGTGATTTAGGGGTTTTCGCGGCGCGGTTGCTGGCGATGGATAACCCTCTCGGTTACGTGATTACGAGTGTCGCGACGAATCTTGATCGGGCTGCGGTTGAGGACGTGATGGGGGTTGGGTCTCGTCAGGTGGGGCCTGGAGTTGAGGCGGTGACACGGTTTTCGGAGCTGTCGCGTGCTGATGACGGCGACGGTTTTGACCATGTGCTGATGCAGGATGCGTGGGCTCGTGGTGTCGCGGGTGGCTCGGTTGCCACGTTTCAGTGGTGCTCATGGGCATCTGGGGGCGTGGGGATGCGGCGCGGAGTTCTTCGGCTTCGGCTTTCGTGGTGCCGGACTTGTTGCCGGCCTCGGCCTCGGCCTGGCGGACCCAGTTCGTCAGGCAGGAGAAGCTGGTGCCGAAGTCCTCGGCGATGTCCTTCAGGTGGGTGCCGTGCTCACGGTTCAGGGCGACACGGACGACGTCATCGCGGCCAGGTTAGTCGGGAAATAGCCTCGGCGGTATGCGCCTCCACAAAGGGCTATCGCCGCCCGACTACACACCTCGTTTGTTCACGAAATCCAAACCGATCTCCGAGAGCAACACGTTTGACCAACTCCCCATGCTTGGTCCTTAGAACTGGCCCGGAGTTCAGAGGAAGCTCACTTGAGATCTTGACCACACTAGAGTCGGCTGCTAGTTTGACTCAGGGGTGACCAACCGGTGCCTTCCGAAAAAGCCACAGGAGTACAGTAATGACGCAGGACTCACTGGACTATTCGGAAACCTACATCGCCTTTGATTCAGGGTGCGGGGAATGTAGCGCCATCTCTCACTCACTGGAGCAGGAAACCAACGGCAAACTCCTCGCACGACCTCTTTCCGACCCAGAGGTCGAACAGATCCGCATCAACCACTTCGGCCCAAACCCGCCACACATCCCCGTGGCGATCACGTTCAATCGTACTACCCCAAAGGTATACTCAGGCCCGCGGCTTGTTGCTCTCATGGCCCGCCGCTTTGGCCCGACTACGTCCCTTCTGTTGGCCCGAATTATCGGAGTTCACCGCAATAATGAACATCTAGCATTTACTACTCCTCATGCGGAGCGACGGTTCTTCAGTAGGCGCGCCGCGCTTCAAAGCGCAGCCGGGCTCGCGGCCGTCGCTACCATTGCAACCATCCATACACGGGTTGGCTCAGGGGTGGCGCATGCCCTCGAGCCGAAGCCGCTAAAGTCCAAGACTAGTGGTCTCGACCAGCCCAGCATCGACGAGCTGATGCAAGAGCTTTCGGAAGATAGCAACACAAGAGCTGCCCTCGCCGCACTTGACCTCGACCTGGCAACGAGTCTCCCGCGGAGCACAGCCATCGCTCAGAAGGGATTACGTGGTAAGGAGGCCACCGAGGCCGGGCAGCGTCCCGATGCGCCCGAAGCAATGCAATCGGAGTTCGCCCGGACAAGCTTCAGCGACGGCTCCCACCGGTCCGTCGCAGCCCTCCAGCTTCCCGACTCTCGGTTCCTCGTTTATACAAAAGAGACCGCCGAAGACGGCTCCACCGGAGTCGGCGTCGAAATATATAGGTATGACCAGGAAAACGACGCTCTCTCCCTTTCAGCCGCAAGTGTCAATGGTCGCGCGGAAAAGCCAATCCCAGCTGCCCAATTAGCTGCCACGTACGATGCTCACACAGCGAGAGCATCAAAGAAAGATCCTTGTGGCGGTTGCGCGAAGACGAACTATCAGGTGAGTGGATCCTGCCAGTCAAAGAACGTCATGCAGTGTCTGGAGCGAGCAGCAGGATGCGCTACATGCGCGGCACCATGCGCCTCATCTCCCACCGGCGCCGGTATCGCCCTCTGCCTAGCGTGCGCCTTCGCTTCATGCGGTCCCGCGTTGCGAGCATGCTGTTCAAAGTTTGGCGCCCCCAATGTCTGCGTTCCGTGCATGCGCCTTCCCTAACACGACGGCCCGAGAGATAGGAACCGCCATGATGAAAGACCGGTTAATCGGTGCGCTATTCGGCATATGCTTGGGCGTATCGAGTTCCATCGCAGTAAGTGATGCCTTCACTCAACAGACGCATGCTATTTGGTCCAGCATTGGGGCACTCGCAGTCCTTGTCGCGACCGGGGGCTTCGTGTTCAAGGCACGCAGTGCACACTCACAGCCGTCGCCGCCACGAGAGGCAGAACGCGGACCGAACCGCAGCACGCGCACTGCGGCAGAGCCCAACCGGGTCGACTCCTAGGGCCTCGGGCGGCTGAAAACGCCCCCGCGGCGGGTGCGCTGCCGATGCGATCACATTCGGCAGCGCACCCATCAACAGGCAGATGTAGCCGACGCACGAGCACCTCCCAACAACGTATGCACCAGGCTCTTCCTCGGCGCAGGAGTTTAAGCGCGATTTGAAAAGCAATCAGGAGGGACTGCTGCGCGGAAAGGTGACATCTGATCTGGCTTGCCCGCAGGGCGGCCTGGAACGATGTGCCCTATGCCCGCTCCCTACCCTCGAGAGTTCCGCGATGACGTCGTACGGGTGGCCCGGTCCCGTGAGGACGGCGTCACGCTCGCGCAGATCGCGAAGGACTTCGGAATCCACGAGATGGCGCTCCATAAATGGATCCGCCAGGCCGATATCGATGACGGCAACCGCCGACCCCGCTCACACGAACACCATGGGTGCGGGTGGCCAAGTGTTCCTTCCTGGCTCACCCGTGCCCATCCCCGGCAACGCCGCCCACGGTGACCAGTTCATTCAAGTCTTGAGGTTGTTCGCTTTCGGATGCATACTGACTATCGTTACGTCATTACCGATAATCGTTACATGTCACGATTGGTTGGCCGCGCCAGTGAAGGCGCACTCATAGCACTGCTCCTAGGCTGCCTCCTGCTCCAGATCCTTCTTCCCGAGCTAACCGAGGCCTTCGGAGGGGCGTACGCGGAGACCGCGCCTCTCACTCTTCCCTACGCGCTTGCGGGAATAGCAGCTCTCTTCTGCCTCGAGTGCGTGCTTGTCATTACTTTTTTCCTCGTGCGGGAACTGCGAGCAAAGCAGCTACTGCCACTGCGAACTCCAGATTTTCTGCTGGGTATAGGTGTCCTTTTCTGTGGAGTATTCGGAATTCCAGCTTTAGTGCTACTTCATCTTCTTGCGGTCGTGCAGGTAGGTGGGCCAGGGATTGTTCTACTTCTGGCAGCGAATGTCATTGTTGGTGTAGCGTCGGTCTGCTTTACTCTCGCCCTGAGGGCCTCCGCACGGTCCTACCTTGCTCTGCAATCTGACATGCAAGGTTTAGTCTGATGACCATCAGAGTAGATTTAGACATTTTGCTAGTCTAGAGGAAAATGACGGTTAAGCAATTGTTGGAGCGTGTAGATATTTCTCCGACAAATCTAAGTGTCCTAAAAAATGGTCATGCTCGGGCCATTAGGTTCTCCACGTTGGCGGCTCTGTGTCAGGCGCTCGAGTGCGAGCCCGGAGACATCTTGCGCTTCGACCCAGAGCCGCCAACGAATTGAACTATCTCTACGCAGCTCCTAGGGCCTTCCGATATGTGGATTGACCCGCGTTGTGCTGTAGTGTCATTTGGTTTTTTTGTTGCAACCGGATGCAAAGTGCCCCAAATGCTATGTGAAACGACCGGTTCTGGTCTCCAGTCGCCTATGCCGCTGTGAGCACTTGCGTTTGAGCATGATTGTTTCCCTGCGCGTTTATTTCCGCGCGCATGCCAAAACTGCCCCTTGGGAACGCGGCGCACATACCCCTACCCGCAGCGCTTGCCCTCGCAAAGGTACGGCAACATGCGGCCTGCATTGAACCCACGTAGGTCGTAGGCCGGATGAATTGACACCCCCAGTGGTTACGAATGCCACCAACGAGCGTCTTGCTCAACGTCGATTCCTTCAGCGAGAAGTCGTGAAGTCAGCTCATCAAACTTGTTATCGAGTTTGGCGGCTGTTGAAGGTGATGGTCGGACGAGACCAGTCTCATCCGCATACGCTTCGCACATCTCTTCGGCCCACTGCGCGAGAGCATTGGCGAGATCGGGAGATATTTGGGAGCGGATGTCTGGATACGGATCGCTGCCGGTCGTGCTGCTAAATATCGGCCAGCTCGTGTAGTCCCAACCAAAGGTGATGCGTTCCATCTTGGTGCATTTTAGCAGCACTGCGGGCAGGCGGAATGGAAGTGATGATTTTCTTGGTCTTTTGAGAGGTCGCAACAGACTCTTCCGCGATTATTGCGGCTGCGCAGCTGCGGCCGCGGCTGAAGAGCTCACCCATAACGTCGTGTTCGGCTGCGGTGTACGGGTTCTGCGCGATGGAGGAGGGCTCAGGGAGCCCTTTTAGCTCGGCAATTCGGTCACCTTCGACCTCGTCATGATCCGTGATGATGAAGGAGCGGAAAACATGGGGGTTCTCCTCGATGTAGGGGAGAGAGCGGCTCCTCGACTCGTCCGGCCCGCGACCGCTTTGTTGACGCCATCGAAGGGGCTTCGGCTCCGCCAGTGCGCGTCGATCCCGCTCGCGAAGGATATGCACACGGCCAATTACACGGAGGAAAACGACTCGGGTGGGAGAACACCTTAATCAGTGGGTCCGGGGTTCGAATCCCTGATGGCGCACGACACGGAAACCCCCCGCTCGAAAGAGTGGGGGTTTTGTCGTTCCCTCCCGCATGCGCGCTAAACTGGTGGCGCATGTTCCGGGAACTCGGTGCAATTCCGAACTGGCGGTGAAAGCCCGCTAACCCGGGCGCGTTTCACTCCGTGGGGCGAGCCTTGGGCCTGACCGGTGGAATTCCGGTGCCGACAGTACAGTCTGGATGGGAGGTTCATGCGGGCGAAGCATGCCGCTTTTACGCGCCGTGCTCTCGCAAGTTTCCCTTCTCCCGGATCATCGATTGAGATGAGCGATGCGGGAGGCGAGGACCATGGGCATGAATCAGCCCCCTCACGACGCCGCGCGCGAAAGCGCCCTGCTTGAGGGGTGTGAGCGCGCGCTTGAACAGGCGCGCCGCGGACCCCTCGGTGCCAATCCGCGCGTTGGCGCAGCGCTCCTAAGTCCCTCCGGGGAGCTCCTTGTCACAGGTTTTCACCGAGGAGCGAGAACCCCGCATGCCGAAGCAGATGCCCTCTTAGCCGCCCGGGAACGTGGCCTCGATGTGCACGGTGCGACCTGCATCGTGACTCTTGAACCGTGCGCCCACGCCGGCCGTACGCCCTCGTGCGCGCGCACTCTCGTCGACGCCGGCATCGGCCGCGTTCTCTACGCCGTTCGCGACCCGCACGACGTCGCCGCGAACGGTAGTGCCATTCTTCGTAGCGCCGGCATCGACACCCGTCTGTGGAGTGACGCGCTGCCGGCTAGCGTCGGAAGGGACCTCACTGCCCGCGCAGCGGAACTGAACCGCCGCTGGTTCCAGGCCACGCGTGAGTCGCGTCCGTTCGTCACCGCAAAGATCGCGCAAACCCTCGATGGATACGTCGCAGCGGCCGATGGCACGAACGCGTGGATTACCGGAGAGGATGCCCGCGCAGAGGGCCACGCGCTCAGGAGCGTCGTGGATGCGATCGCCGTGGGCACGGGAACCGCGCGCGCCGATGACCCTGCACTCACGGCACGCGACGCGCACGGCCGCCTCGGCGCTCGTCAACCGCGCCGCGTGGTGATCGGTGAAAGCCCGCTCGAGCCGCACTCACGGCTCGCGAAAGCCGTACACGGCCCTGAACACGCACGCCCCCTTCTTTATCGCACGCGCGATATTCGCGGCGTGCTCGAAGACCTGCGCGCCGACCACGGAGTTGAGCACCTCCTTATCGAAGGCGGTCCGCGCCTCATATCCGCGGCGCTCAAGCTCGACCTCGTCGACGACCTCTGGATCCATCAGGCTCCGACCATGCTCGGCGCGGGCACGCCCTCCGTCGCGGGCCTCGGTATCGGAACCCTCAAGAACCGGCTCGACTTCGACATCGTTCCCGAATCACTCCATGTGAGCGGTTCAGATCTTCTCTTCCACGCGATCCCGCGTGCGCGGCAGCAAACTCCCACGAAAGGTGAGTGAACAATGTTTACAGGAATTATCAGCGCGAAGGGCACCGTGACGGGGCTTGAGAAAGGGGCGGACGACACGGCGCGCCTCACCCTCGCGGCACCGGCACCTCTGCTCGACGGCCTCGCGCTCGGCGGATCTCTCGCCGTGAACGGCGTGTGCCTGACGGCGATTGAAACGCCCGAAACCCAGGGCGAGGAGGCTCGCTTCACCGCGATCGCCATGGGGGAGACCCTCGCGCGCACGAGCCTCGGCGACCTCGCCGTCGGAAGCCGCGTGAATCTCGAGCGCTGCACCGAGGTCGGCGCCCGCCTCGACGGCCACATCGTGCAGGGGCACGTCGACGGCGTGGGAGCCGTTGCCCGCATTGACGATGAGGGGACGTGGCGCCGCATGCGCATCGAGATCCCCGACAACCTTGAAGAGCAGGTCGCCGAAAAGGGCTCGATCACCCTCGATGGTGTTTCGCTCACCGTCACGGCCGTGAATACGCCGGGGGAGAGCCCCGCGTTCGTCGAGGTGGCCCTCATCCCCGAGACGCTCGAGGCTACGACGCTCGGCGAGGCAACCGTCGGAACCCGAGTGAACGTCGAGACCGACGTAATCGCCAAATACACGGCGCGTCTAGTAGCCGTGCGCGCCGCTCGCAAGGAGTGCACGAAATGAGCTTTGCGATTGACCTGACTCCTATGGACGAGGCGCTCGCCCTGCTGGCGCGCGGAGAGATCCTCGTGGTGCTCGACGACGAGAACCGTGAAAACGAAGGCGATCTCATCATGGCCGCCGAGCTCGCGAGCCCCGAGAAGGTCGGTTTCTTTGTGCGGCACAGTTCCGGGTACCTGTGTGCGCCCATGACCGCTGAGCGCGCCGCTGCCCTTGAGCTTCCGCTCATGGTTCCGAACAGTGAGGATCCGCTGCGCACCGCCTACACGATTAGCTGCGATGCGCGCGCGGTTGAAGCGACGGGTATTTCCGCGGTGGATCGGGCGATCACTGCGCGTACGCTCGCGACCGCAAGCGCGGCAGACCTCATTCGCCCAGGTCACGTCCTTCCCCTCATCGCGAAGGACGGCGGCGTGCGCGAGCGCCCCGGCCACACCGAGGCCGCTGTTGAACTCACGCGGCTTGCGGGCCTGAGGCCCGTGGGGCTCATCGGCGAGGTTGTGTATGACGACGGATCGATGATGCACGCGGAAGCCCTCGCGGCGTTCGCTCGCGAGCACGGGCTGGGCATCATCACGATTGAGCAGCTCACGGCGTATCTTGAGGATCGCGACGCCCGCGAGGCAGCCCAGTGAGCGAGGTGCGCGTTTGCGGCACTGAGCCGATTCAGATGCCAACGCCTCTCGGCACGTTTGAGGTGCGTGCGTGGCGGGGTCGCGATGCGGAACACGTGAGTCTGCTCGCGCGTGGCGCCGCTTGGCCGGGGGAGGGGTCCGACGCTTCCCAGCCTCCTCTCGTGCGCGTGCACTCCGAATGTGCGACGGGCGATATTTTCGGCTCGTACCGGTGCGATTGCGGCGAGCAGCTGGAAAAAGCGCTCGAGACGATCCAGCGCGAAGGCGGGGCCGTGATCTACATGCGCGGCCACGAAGGGCGAGGCATCGGTTTATTCGAGAAGATTCGCGCCTACCACCTTCAGGATCTCGGTGACGACACGGTCGAGGCGAATGTCCACCTAGGCCTGCCCGTCGACGCGCGCCGCTACGACGATGCGGCGGACATTCTTCGCGCCCTGGGCATGGGGCGCGTGCGTCTCATGACGAATAACCCCGAAAAGGACGGCGCGCTTGCGGGCCTCGGCATCGACGTTGCCGAGATCGTGCCGAGCGTCATCGCACCGCGCGTGGCAAATAGGCGCTACCTTGAAACCAAACGCGAGAAGATGGCGCATCGCCTCGCCCCCTCGCACGACTAACCCCACGACATCGAAGGAGAACCCTATGGCTGGATACGGCACCCCCTCCGCGGCGCTTGGCACGCATGATGCCGGCCCGGCGACGATCGGTATCGCGGCGGCGAGCTGGCACGCGGACATCATGGATGGCTTGCTCGACGGTGCCAGGCGCGCGGCCGCCGATGCGGGCTGCACGGTGACGGAAGTTCGTGTGCCCGGCTCGTTCGAGCTCCCGGTTGCCGCGCAAGCGCTTGCGCGCACGTGCGATGTCGTGGTTGCGCTCGGCGTCGTGATTCGCGGCGAGACCCCGCATTTCGAGTACATTTCCGGCGCGACGACGGAGGCTCTCGCACGCGTCGCCCTCGATGAGTCCACCCCCGTGGGCAATGGCGTGCTCACGGTCAATACCCGCGAACAGGCCGTTGACCGTTCGGGTGTGGAAGGCGCGAGCGAGGACGCTGGCTATGCCGCGGCCGAGGCGGCTATCCGCACGTTCCGCGCCCTCGCCCCGCTTTCTGACATGCGGTGAGATTCACATCCCTTTCTCCTGCAAGGATTCGCGAAGTCCCGGGGTGGCCGGGTAAAGTATTTATCCGTTGCGGGAGACCCCGCACAATGGTGGTCGTAGCTCAGTTGGTAGAGCTCCTGGTTGTGGTCCAGGCGGTCGCGGGTTCAAATCCCGTCGATCACCCCGCTAAAGAGCCCCTCGAGCGAGGGGCTCTTTCCTTTAAGCGCGCAAAACCGGCACTCGCGAAATGAGGACACATGAGCGACACAAAGGCCCTCGTGGGAGAGGGCGCTGCCTCGAGCGTTGTGCTCGCCGACAACCTCGAGGTACTCCGCACTCTCCCGGACGAGTCGATCCAGCTCATCTACATCGACCCGCCGTTCAACACGGGCAGGCGCCAACAGCGCCAGTCCCTCCAGACTGTGCGCGCAGTCGACGGCACCGAGGGCTCGCGAGTCGGTTTCAAAGGGCGCAGTTACACGAGCATCAAGGGCGCCCTTTACGGTTACGACGACGCGTTCGAGGACTACTGGGAGTTCCTCGAACCGAGGCTCATCGAGGCACATCGCGTGCTCGCCCAGTCGGGAACGCTCTACCTCCACCTCGACTATCGCGAGGCGCACTATGCGAAGGTTCTCCTCGATGCGCTCTTTGGCCGCGAGTCGTTTCTCAACGAGATCATCTGGGCGTACGACTACGGAGCGCGTACGAAGAAGCGATGGCCCGCGAAGCACGACACGATCCTCGTGTACGTCAAGGATCCAAAAAGCTATTTCTTCAACTCGGAGGACGTCGATCGCGAGCCCTACATGGCGCCTGGCCTCGTCACGAAAGAAAAAGCGGAGCGGGGCAAACTTCCCACCGACGTGTGGTGGCACACGATCGTGTCACCCACGGGGCGCGAAAAGACCGGCTACGCGACCCAAAAGCCCGAGGGGATTCTCAGGCGAATCGTGCAAGCGAGCAGTCGCGAGGGCGACTGGGTGCTCGATTTCTTTGCCGGCTCGGGTACGACCGCTTCGGTCGCGCACAAACTGGGCCGACGGTTCCTTGCGATCGACTCGAACCCGCAAGCCTTCGACGTGATGCAGCGAAGGCTCGCGGGGTCGAACGCGCGGTTTATCGAGAGCGAGCTTCCGTAGCGACGGCGTGAGCGAGAGGCGGCCATGCGGGCAGGCGCGGAATAAGCGTGACCTGGTAGGCGTGGTAGATGTCGGGCTGGCCCTTCCAGGTCGTTTCGCTGATCTCGCCCGTGGCGGTGAGCTCGTGGACCCAGCTGCCGAGCCTGCCGGGAACGATGGTTGTCGTCTTCGCCCACTGCCACCAGGACTCATAGCGTTCTTCCCAGGCAGCATCGCCGCTCGTGCGGAACAGCACAGCGGCCGCACCGATGGCCTCAGCGACGACCCAGTGCATGCGTTCGTGCACGACGGGTGAGCCATCCCAGTCCACCGTGTACGGGAAGCCGCCGTCACCATCGATGCCCCACGTCTCACACGCTTTCTCGGCGAGGGCGAGCGCGCCATCGCGCAAAGCTGAGGCGCGTTCCTGGGCCCGGGTGGCGTCGGAAAACTGCCCCTCGAAACCGGCTGCGGTGTGCAGGGCGAGGCGCGCCCATTCAAACGAATGGCCGATCGTCGCACCATAGGGACGGAACGGGTGGGCGGGCTCCTCCCGGTTGTAGTCGGGGCGGGGCTCCCACGCGGTCGTGAAGTGCTCGGGCAGGAACCAGCCGTTGTCCTTCGCGAATGCGAGCGCGCGCTCGACGATGACCGCGGCGCGCTCGAAAAGCTCGAGGCGGCCGGTCGCTGCCGAGGCTGCGAGAAGCCCCTCGACACTGTGCATATTCGCGTTGATCCCGCGGTAGTCCTCGCAGTTCGAGAAATCGCGCGAGTAGGTGTCGGCAAACATCCCGTGTTCGGATTCGAAAAAGCGTGCATGCGCCTCGAGCGCGGTCTCGAGGAGCTCTTCGGCGCCGGGGATTTGTGCCTCGACGAGACTCGAAGCGGCGAGTACCACGAACGCGTGGGCGTAAGCCTGCTTCGAATCATCGACCGGCTCACCCGTTTCACGGGCGATGATCGAGTAGAAACCGCCGTGTTCGTCATCGTGGAACGCGCCCGAAAGCGCCGAGAGCCCGTGGGCTGCGAGTTCGGCAAAATCGCGAGAGGACTCGGTGCCGCGGATGCTCGCAAGAGCGAAGCAGTGCGTCATGCGGCAATTGATCCACAGTTCAAGGTCGTGATCCGGGTCGAGAGTGCCGTTTGAATCGAGCCACCCGAAGCCATGCTCCGTGCGCGAAGCCGCGCCCCACTCGAGTAGATCCGTCCCCACCTCCTCGAGCCACGCGGCATGCGCGGGGTCGGTCTTCATTGCCTCGAGAAGGAGGGGTGTCGTCATTGTCAAAACTCCTGTGTGGTGTGAGAGTGCGGGAAGAGTCTACTGAGGGGCGATCTCGAACTTCTTCGAGGCTGCTCGGGCCTCGTCGCTCGTGGGGCCGGGCTCCTTCACGAAGAGAACTTCGCGGTAGTACTTGAGCTCCTGAATCGACTCGCGAATGTCGGCGAGCGCGCGGTGGCCGCCGTGTTTCTCCGGCGTATTGAAGAACACGCGCGGGAACCAGCGCTTGGCGAGTTCCTTGAGGCTTGAGACGTCGATCGTGCGGTAGCTCATGAACTGGGCAAACTCCGGGAGGTCGCGGTCGATGAAAGCACGGTCGGTGCCCACCGAATTGCCCGCGAGAGGCGCCTTGCCGGGCTCGGGGCAATGCTCCTTGACATAGGCGAGGCACGCCTCCTCGGCTTCGACGAGGGTGATGCCACCGTCGAGCTCCTCGAGCAGACCCGAAGTCGTGTGCATGTTCCGCACGAAATCATCCATCGACTCGAGCGCGCCTGCCGGGGGTTTGATGACGACATCCACCCCTTCGCCGAGGATTTCGAGGTCCCCGTCGGTCACGAGAACGGCGACTTCGATAAGAGCATCGTTTGTCTTATCGAGGCCCGTCATCTCGCAATCCACCCAGATGATGCGGTCGTTACCTGGTTTCGTCGTTGTAGAACTCACGCCTCTATCGTAAACCCGAGTTCACACTGAACACCCAATGGGACTCGATAGGGTTTCACCTGTGCGTATGTGCTTTGCGCATGCCCCGCACGTCAGCGTCGAAGAAAGGTGGCCACCATGGCTGAATACACTCTTCCCGATCTCGGATACGACTACGCCGCTCTCGAGCCCTCGATCTCGGGCCGCATCATGGAGCTGCATCACGATAAGCACCACCAGACGTACGTCAACGGCGCGAACCAGGCGCTCGAACAGCTCGCGGAAGCTCGCGACAAGAACGACTTCGGCACGATCAACCAGCTTCAGAAGAACCTCGCGTTCAACCTCGCCGGCCACGTGAACCACACGATCTTCTGGGAGAACCTTTCGCCCGAAGGCGGCGACAAGCCCGAGGGTGAGCTCGCTCAGGCAGTCGAAGAGTTCTTCGGTTCGTTTGATGGCCTGCGCGCCCAGTTCACCGCTGCCGCGCTCGGCATTCAGGGCTCCGGATGGGCGATCCTCGCATGGGATTCGCTCGGCGAGAAGCTCATCATCGAGCAGTTCTACGACCACCAGGGCAACCTTGCAGCGGCAACCGTGCCGCTGCTCCTCCTCGACATGTGGGAGCACGCTTTCTACCTCGACTACCAGAACGTCAAGGCTGACTACGTGAAGGCATTCTGGAACATCGTCGACTGGGCCGATGTCGCTGAGCGCTTCTCGCGCGCGACCTCCCAGACGAAGGGCCTCATCACCCCGGTGGCCTGAGCATCTCAATTGTGTGGGTGGGGCGTCGCGACGGCGGCGCCCCACCTTTGTGCTTTCGCGCGCTATGCCCCATCGGCAGCAGGCACCAACACGCCACAATCATTCTTCCGCCGCCACTCTTCTCGCGTTGGTGGTGCGGTAGGGATCGGAAGGTCGCTGTTGTTACGGTGGAGTCATGACCGAAATCGAATCTCAAGACCCGCCCACCTTCGAAAGCGAGCACACGAAACCGGCAGGGAAGCCGGGCCTTTTTAACGGCTCCACGCGCCACGGGCTGCTGGGGGATCTTTCCCTTCGGCATCCGTGGGACATCCCGCTGTTTGCCGTGGGAGTTCTCATCACGTGCCTTCTCTTCGTCGCGTGGGTCGGTGCCGTCGTGTTCATCATTTACATGGCGGCGACGGGAAAGTGGTCGAGCATCCAGCCCGCCTTCGAGGGGGAGTCGGCAGACGGCGGGCTCTCGAACCCCTACAGCCCCATCTCCATCGGGATCCAGCTGTTCGTTGCCTTCATGTTGATCCCATGGGTGCTATGGATCGCCCGCGCGCTCATGTACGCGCAGCTTCGAGCCTCCGGCGTGCGCAT
Organism: Dermabacter sp. HFH0086; assembly: GCF_000413375.1. Classification (NCBI taxonomy): domain Bacteria; kingdom Bacillati; phylum Actinomycetota; class Actinomycetes; order Micrococcales; family Dermabacteraceae; genus Dermabacter; species Dermabacter sp. HFH0086. The sequence continues at coordinate 2,223,927 of NZ_KE340308.1, read as the reverse complement.
GAGCCCCACGCAGTTCCCCGAGGGATACCGGATGGTCGCCGAAGCTGCCGAACAGTTCGGAATGCGCCGCGTACCCGACGCCTATGTGCTCTCCGGTAACGGCATGATCAACGCCTTTGCCGCCGGCCACGGTTATAGGCGCTTCGTGTGTGTCTATTCCGACCTCTTCGAAGTGGGCGGCAAAGTCCGCGACCCCGAGGCCCTTCGCTTTGTGATCGCGCACGAGGTTGGCCACCACGCTGCCGGCCACACCTCGTATTTCCGCCTGCTGTTTTCGAATTTCATGATGCGCATTCCGATCCTCGGCAAGGCCCTGTCTCGTGCCCAGGAGTACACGGCCGACAATTACGGCTACGCCCACGTGCCCGCGGGGGCACCCGGAACGATGGCCCTTCTCTCGGGAGGAAAGTACCTCAACGCGCACGTCAACGTGCATGAGCTCGCCGATCGCGCCGCAACCGAAAAAGGCCTGTGGATCCACCTCGTCAACCTCTCGGTGACCCACCCGGTCATCACGTGGCGCGCCCACGCTCTACGAGATCGCTCCAAGCCCGGGCGGATGTGGCTGCGTCCCAAGAATCGAATCTTCGAGCCCTACCTTCCCGCCGGCTCCACCTTCAGCGGCAAGTACCCGACCCCCGAGGAGGCGCTCGCACTCCTTGACCGGGCCCGGGCAGAGGGGCATGTGATCGGGGAGGAACAGTTTGGTCGCTTCCCCTTCGGTCAGTCCTACCCCGAGCCGCAGCAGATGCGTCCGCTACAGGTGCGGCAACCGTCGGCCGAAGCGGCTAACCCTCTCGTATCCCGCAAGCCGGGAGCCCACTGATCCGCACGGATCACAAAGCGAAAGCGTTTGTGCACCTGATTCGGTAGCCCGGATGGAGTAGGCCGAATCTCAGTGGATTTTGTGGGTCCGGAATCCTCTAGATCTAGCGGGACCTAGACTGCAAGGAGCCGAGTAGAAAAGCATTGTAAATTTCGAGATTACGAACTAAGAAGAGCGCTACGTGAGATGGTTGGAATCTGAATGCGAGAACTTGCTGCGTCTGATAAGCGCCAAAAAAACTTGGAGCAACGGCTCTATTTCGAGCGTATTAAGGCTCCGAATGGAGAACGTTGACAAATTCTTTCGCTGCCACGCTGAGTTTTACGAGCTAAAGAAGCTTTTCGTTGCTAGCTATACGCGGAAGGCGCAACCTACGACTAGAGACCACCGCATCTGAGCGGCTCTTTCCCTCCGATGACGAGCTAAGCCTCATGAGCATAGTCGCGCCTTAGTGTTAGGACGTAACTGTGCGTCCTGACAGATGAAATCGGCATAGATAGCCCTCAGGAACTCAAGTAGGACATCTCAACAACGATGAGGTCTTGCTTTGAGAACATGTCTCTGCTCAAGGATAAAGCAGACCTAGTCGTTAGCGACTTGCGTGTCAAAGTTCCGAGGGCTTACTAATGGATACCCAGTTCGCTGTTGATAGCAATGTCCAGTTGCTTATCCCCAAAGAAAATTCCTCCGTGGACGGAATGACCATCGTAGATAGGCAGAAGGTATCCACCGGGCGCTGTTTGTCATCCGAGACACTGGGTGGGTTAGCTTCCTGGGTGTAGGTGCAATCTGAGAATCCAACCGGATGTCCAAAAGCCAACTGTGATACGTGTGTTGAGCGTGATAGTCGTGACACGGAGATTGAGTGCATAACCGGGGTAGACAGCCAAGGTTGCTCAAGTTACAGGACTATTTGTCACAATGGAGAGATAGTAGTTCGATGGTCTATGTTCATCGTCGCGTGTATCAACAGAGTCATGTTTTCTGGCGGCGCTGTTAACGCGACAATGTCGATGAGTTGCTGGAGCGGATATAGGCCTGACCTGTCGAAGATCCGAAAATCAGAGAATAAGCGTGGTGTCCACGTTATGTGGGGTTGGATTGATGTAAAATGTTTTTAACTGAGTGCTAATGAAAGCGCCATCGATGTTTATCGATAGTTAATTTCCAGAGTCCATTCGACATGACTCAATCTCGAAAATTCGGAAGTTGAACGAAATGCTTTGGTCCATCCTCTCAAGTCTCCTAGTCTCGGCGGCAGTCGCTTGGCTTACGTCGGTCCTCGCTTTTAGGCGCTGGCGAAAGGAGCGCATCGCATCATCTCGTGACGTTGCCTATGAGAATCTTTGTATGGCTTCGTACCGTTTTGTGCGGACGATGAGAGATAGCAACATAAAAGAGCTCGATGGAGAACCAGCTGACATTGAATCTCTAGATCGAACCTATTCGGAGCTCAATGATTGCATGTTCATGCTAAGTAAAGTCGCTTTAGAGGAGTCTTTTATGCGCATCAGTCGGGCATATGGTCGGATGGTTGACGCTGCGCAAGCGGTTGATCTTACAGATCCTGCTTTGCAGACGACAGGAACTGAGCTGGGGCGAATGGCACAGGAAGCCATGAATGACTTCGTAGAGGTCGTTTCGGAAGAGATGCGCAACAATCTCGAGTTTTGATCGTCTCTGCGACTCCTTCGCCAGCATCATTGGTGTGTTCTTGATAGCCTTTAGTTGCATTTGCCATTCATGAATTATTAGAGGTTTGTATGCCTAGTCGCATAGAACAAGGCTTTTCTGGTATTTCGATCTCCTCGTGTTTACGACTTGTTTTCGACTGAGCATGCCACGGCCATGTCGGGAGAGTGTTGTCGTAGTGATTTGCTCATGTAATAGATCTAGTTAGGTGTCGTTTGTTATCGAATTTATCGATTTTTGTCAACCTTGCCTGCGTGCTGAAGCCCTTGATCTCTCGAGGCGCATTACTTCTATTGTGAGTTATGTGGCGATTGGTTATCCATTTGTTGCCAATGTCCGAGATTGTATATTCATGTGTATTTCGACTTTGGATCTAGATCTTCATCCGTGAGTCAGTTGCTCTAGTTGTGGCCCGTAAGAATTGCGTGGCCGCTCGTAGTACTGACGATACTATGCATGACGTCGTGGCCTGCGCACTTGATAAATGCGCTGCTTCACCCGTGGCCTTGCAAGGAGTCTGACCGTGTTTTAGTCATATCTACTGAGGGGGCAACTTTTCATCTTTCTTTATGGTGACGTTCAGTGTGCCCTTGATCTCGCTCGTGATGGCAATGGGGTGCGTTTCTACATCTCGCACCGGAGGCTCGCTTTGGGGTCAGAGTTTCGCGGCCACCATTGCAGACTCTGTGTGCCTCATAGTTTTTAGGTCGGGTCTTGCAATTTGTTGGCCAGTGCGCGTACCAAGTTTGATGATTGTGAATTTGATTCTTGTCAGCGTGGGAATGTCGGCAAAAATGCGTTCTGCCTAATTTGGTCACGCTCTACAAGATAGTTAATGCCAGCCTCACCGTGAGCCTCAATTCCATGAAAATTGTCGACATGCTGAATGTTGACCAGTATTTTTTGCATTCAGGCGCTGCTACTTGAGTCGGTTTAATGAGGTGAAGGAAATTCCGCGCCCCCAGCAGGACTCGAACCTGCAACCTACGGATTAGAAGAACGCCCCCAACAAAACAGCCACCAGGGTAAACGCCCAGCGTACACGGCCAACACTTCCCGCAACTTCCCGGAAAATACCGGGTGATCACGGGTAGACGTGTTCAAAAAGTGTTCAACTCAGCCGCGCGCGCAACATCCAACGCATCCGCTACCGTCACGAGATCGTCCTCGAACAGGTCAGAGTAAACGTCCAACGTCATCGCGGCAGAAGCATGACCTAACATCCGCTGAACTAGTTTCACGTTCGCGCCTGCTTGAACAGCGAGCGACGCCGCAGTGTGCCGAAGATCATGCGGGCGAAGATACTCAACGCCAGCGCGTTCGAGAGCGAGCGCCCACCACCTGTTAGATGCCGACCCGCCACTTTTCGACGGGGGTCGTAGATACCCGCCGCGCGCATTAGTGAACAGCAACTCCCCAGCTGCCTTCCCTTCGGCTTCACGGGCGAGCATGTCCGCAACGAACTGCGGCACCCACGTCTCGCGGCGCGCGTGAGTCTTTGGCGTGGAGACGACCCACTCACCGCCCAGCCGGGTAACTGACCTCTCAATATTGACGCGCCGCCCGTCAATATCGCGAGGGGTGAGTGCAACCGCTTCGCCCCACCTCGGGCCGCCATAGGCGAGGAGGTAGACCAGGGTTTCGTGCCGCCCGGTTTCGCGCGCGACTTTCGCGACTTCGGTGTGCGTGAGGTAGCGGTGCTTCATTGTGCCCGCTGGTCGCGGTAGGCGTATGCCTCGGGCGGGGTTCGCAGCGATCAACCTGTCTTTCACAGCAAGGTCGAGCATCCCGGCGAGGATACCGTGCGCACGCCTTATGAGCGTTGCAGAGCCTTGGAGGCTCGCCGCCCATAGTTCAACGTCGCTAGTGCGTATCGCCCCGACCTGCCACGTGCCGAACGCGGGGTTAACGTGCAACCGCCACGCGGTTCGCGCGTCCGCTAACGTTGTGGGTTTCACCTGGCTGGCTTTGATCGTGAAATACCGCTGTTCGAGGTCTGCGAGGCGTGTCTTGCCGTCGGTGATAGACACGAACGTGCCGGTGCGTTTCGCGGCCTCGGTTTCGTTGAGCCATTGTTCGGCGGCGCGTTTCGTGGTGAACCCGCGTTTCATGGTTTGACGCCCGTCGGGTTTGCGGTACCTGGCTAGGTAGCGGGGTTTCCCTGACCGCGCGTCCACATATTTTTTTATGCGCGGGTTGCTGGTCGCCTGCCAGGCTGACATCAGTCGACACCCTGCTTGATCAGGACGTCGAGGCCGTTATCGGGGTGATACGTCCACGCATAATCGTACGGCCCCGCACTTTCACGCTGCATACCGTCCAGTGCTCTAGTGCGACTCATCATCGTGGTGACCGAACTGGGCGTCTCGAGCAAAGTGAACAGGCATTGATACTCTTCAGGATCAACCTTGTATTTAGGGGCTTTGAAACGATTCTCGACGGTTCGGTCATCGCCGCCTTCGCCGTCAAGAGATAGCGTCAGCCCGCCGTCTGTAACACTGTCCTCGACACCGCACGCTTCACCAGCGGACTCTAAAGGCAGCTTGGGAGGTTCACTATATGTCTCGCTGTCGCCTGGAAACACTCGGAGTCTTAGGGAGCTGACGTCACGCCCTGACCATGCCCACTGGTACCCGAAACTGTTGTGTAGGGTTTCCTCCCACGTCAGAGATTTCTCTTGAATCTGCTCCAGTAGCTCATCGTCGGCCTGGTAAGCATCAAGAATGCATTCAAGGTCTTTCTCTGCTTGTTCGCCGCTTCCTGAGTAGTCGAGGGAGTCGTCACCAAGCAGCGCCGACTTTGGCAAATCGCACTTCGTTATGACAGCTGGAGATGTGAGAGGCCCTGTTGCACAGCTCGTGAGAGCTAGAGCGGATGCTGTAAGCAGGAGCGTGGCACGTAATCTCATGAGGAAAGTCCTTACGCGGGGGTTTTATATGTGGTGTAGGTCGAGTTCTCTTGTGAGAGTTTCAGACTCGTGGGCATCGAGGGTTTCTATGCGGGTAATGACGAGTGCTTCGGTTACCCAAAGTTCCTCAGCCATGACAGCGATGCGATGGTCCCACCGGGCCGCGTCGATCAGTTGCGGTAGCGGGATGAGGTCACGGGCGATCTTGGCGTTGATCGCGTCCTCGACTTGTGATGTTTGGCCGCACGTATCGCGGTGTTCGAGATGTTCCATTTCGTGGGCAATGGCTACACGCCGTTCACGCTGAAGGAGCGTGTTGCGCATGACCACTTTCGTGTGTCCGTCTGTGGCGGCCAGGATACTGGCGGGGAGCCAGTCAACCATGTGCAGGTGTACGTGTGGCCAGCGGTCGCGGAACCGTCGCCACGGGTGCGGAGTGGGGGTGCTGCTCATGTGGTGAGGGTAGAAACGCGGTGGGACATTTAAAGATGTTTGCTCATGCTGGCTCGCCCCCGTCGTAGAAGCTCTCTGGGGTTTCTTGCTCTGCGTTCATTGCATTGCGGAGGCGTTCGCCTTCGCTCATACCGGACATGGCTGCAAGGTCGAAGTGTTCGGGGCGGGGTGGCGTGACGGTCTCAAGGGGGTGAGACATTTCAACGCGGCCGTTCAGAACGCGGGTGCGGAGCTCGTCAAGGAGTTCGAGGGAGCTGAAGTCTGCGGGTTTATGGATGACTTTTGGGATTCGCACCTCGTCGTCGTGGAGGTAGCCAGCCGCGACTAGGCCGTCGACGGCATTGGCTTTGAATGCGCGGGCGACTTGGACGATGGTCTCGGGGCGTGGTGGTGCGCCTTCCCAGCGTCCGACGGTGGACTTTGCGATTCCTGTCTTGTGGGCGATTTCGGCGTTGGTGGCGTTGTTGGTTGCTTCGGTGAGCCATGTGCGGAATGGGGTGTTCATGCCGCCATACTATTGCGCACGCGCAACACGTGCACGTTATTTACTGCGCAAGTAGCCAGAAATGAGCAACTTGTCCACCCTTGAAGTAGCACTGCCGCAACGTTTGGTATATGATAGTTGCAGCAGCGAAACTCAAGGAGGTGAAAATGCCGATCTACGCCATCGACACGCAGCAACTCGAAGCACTGCGCAAGGCAACACACGTCACCAATGACGCAGACCTCGCGCGGCGCATGGGAGTAAACAAGTCCACTGTTTCGCGAGTACTCAGCGGCAAAGGCAACCCGGGTGCCAAGTTTCGCGAAGGCCTGAAAGATGCCTTCCCGGGTCTCGACATCGACACCGTAATCAAACGCGCCGCATAAAGAAACCCCCGCCCCAAACGGGGCGAGGGTCCAACAAATAACCACCTAAAGGATACCACGTGAGCACTCAATACCTCACCCCTGACCAATACGCACAGCGCTACAACATCCCCAAGAGCACCCTCGCCAACTGGCGATCCCTCGGAAAAGGCCCCAAATACAAAAAGATCGAGGGCCACATCCGCTACATCGACAGGGAGGAAGCATGAGCGACCTCGACCAGATCATCTGCCTAACCGGCCTCGGGGCGTTCCTCATTATCGCCCCCGCCTACAACAGGGCCGTCGACTGGATTCTCGATCTATTCAAGGAGTGGAAATGACCACCGCGAAACTCATCCTTCCCGCGAACGCTGACGGCACCGACGAATGGAAGAAACAGCGCACTAAAGGCCTCGGCGGCACTGACATGGCGAACCTTCACCTCGGCCACAAGAGCGTCGCGGATGTCGTGCGAGACAAGCTAGGCCTTAGTGAACCGGAACAGTTCGACCAACGCACGTTGGACATGTTCGCGCACGGTCACGCGATGGAACCAACCCTCCGCAAGGCAGCAGCTGAGCGTTTCGGCGTGAAGGTGCGTAATACGGGAACGTGGGCGCGGAAGGACCGCCCGGAGTTCCTAGCGAACCCGGACGCGCTGATCGGGTCGGACGGTCTTTTGGAGATCAAAACGACCGGCGGGTACGCCCATGCCGCAGCCGATTGGAAGGCCGGGAGGGTCCCTGACCGCGCATGGGTGCAGGCGCATTGGTACGCGGTCGTGACGGGCCGCACGCGGCTGTTCTTTATTGCTGAAGTGGACCGCGCGGTTATTCACCTCGGCCCTTACGACGCGGACCAAGCACTCATGGCTGACCTGGAGCAGCTGGCCGGGACCGTGTGGGAGTACGTCGCTGCGGGCCGTGTTCCTGAAAAAGAGGAGAGGCAGGCAGCCCCGGTTGCATATGTGCCGCCCGCTGACGGTAGCGACCTCGTGATCGAACCGTGGGACGACACGACCGCCGCCATTGAGAAGCTACGCGTCACTAAAGCGGAGTTGAAACGCCTCACCGATGAACAGAAAGCGCTTGAGGCGCAGATCAAAGACCGCATGGGTGACGCGACGACCCTCCGCGACATTGACGGCAACCAACTAGCGACCTGGACTTACTCGACCCGCAGGTCACTGGATAAAAAAGCCCTCGCAGCAGCAGGTGTCGCAGTCACTGAATACGAGAAAGAAACAAACGTCCGCACCTTCCGCCTGAAGGAAGCGGCGTAAGGAGAAAACCATGAGCAACGCACTAACCATCACACAGGACCAAACCGAATTCACCCCTAAACAGTTGTCGGTTCTTGAAAACCTCGGCGTGCAAGGCGCGGCCCCGCAAGAGGTCGCAATGTTCTTCGACTACTGCCAGCGAACCGGACTTTCACCGTGGGCGCGACAGATTTACATGATCGGCCGGTGGGATCGAAACCTTGGGCGAAAGAAATACGCCGTCCAGGTGTCCATTGACGGGCAACGCCTCGTGGCGGAACGTTCCGGTGTTTACGAAGGCCAGACCGCCCCGCAGTGGTGCGGCCCGGACGGGCAGTGGGTGGACGTGTGGCTCGCGAACGAACCACCGCAGGCAGCCCGCGTCGGTGTGTGGCGCAAGAGCTTCAGAGAACCCGCCTACGGTGTCGCGCGGCTTAGCTCATATATGCCGGTCACGCGCGACGGGAAGCCGCAGGGGTTGTGGGGGACTATGCCGGACGTGATGTTGGCGAAGTGCGCGGAGTCCCTGGCCTTGCGTAAAGCGTTCCCGCTGGAACTGTCTGGACTCTATACGTCGGAGGAAATGCAGCAGGCAGACGCGCCACGCACTGAACCCGCCCCGGTAGACGAGGACGTGGTGGACGCGGAGATCGTGGACGACGAGGAACGTATGCAATGGGTCGAAGCGATCCAAGCAGCGGAAACCACGGACGTGCTTCGCAAAATGTGGGCTGACATCAAGACATGCCCGGACGCTTTGCAGGCGGAATTGCGGGAGTTGATTCCAGCGCGCGCTAAGGAACTCGCGGCGTGATACCGGAACAGGTGAGGGTGGTCGAGCAGCTCGCGGCGTGTGCGCGGGAACTCGACCACCTTTCACGCGAAGTCGCTGGCCTGGACATGGCGCATGTGGAAGCCCTTGCGGATTACCGCACGGCGTATGCGCGAGCGTTCCTTATCGCTGACGGGTCGGTGGAGGAGCGTAAGCAGAAGGCGATCCTCGTGGCTGAGGACGAGCGGTTCCAGGCTGACGTGGCGGAGCAGAAGGTCCGTGCGTGTCGTGACCGCATCCGCGCGTTGCGTGACCGCCTCGAGGTGGGGCGCAGTTTGAACGCTGCGGTCCGTACACAGTTCACGACTGAGGCGGTGGGGCAGCCGTGAGGGCTACAGGGCCGTCGCGTAAGACACGCCGCCTTGTTATCGACCGGGACGGTGGCGTGTGCCGCAGGTGCGGTCGTGCAGGGACAAACGTCCATCACAGGCGTCCTAGGGGCATGGGAGGTACCCGGGACCCGGAGACAAACAGCCCGGCGAACCTCGTGCTGTTGTGCGGGTCCGGCACGACGGGTTGCCACGGCTGGATTGAGTCTCACCGTGCTGAGGCGTTAGCGGCGGGGTGGCTCATCTCGAAATGGGCGGACCCGTCTACCACACCAATAAAAACGAGCCGGGGGACGATCCGGCTCACGGACCACGGAACCATCATCACGATTGGAGAAACACATGGCTAACGAAACGCAAATAACGATTATCGGCAACTTGACCGCCGCGCCGGAGCTTCGGTTCACGAACTCCGGTGTCCCGGTCGCGTCGTTCACGGTTGCCTCGACCCCGCGCACGTTCGACAAGCAGTCCGGGGAGTGGAAGGACGGCGAGGCGCTTTTCATGCGGTGCAGCGCGTGGCGTGACATGGCTGAGAACGTCGCCGAGTCCCTCACGAAGGGCGCGCGCGTAATCGTTCAGGGCCGCCTCCAGCAGCGCTCCTACACGGATAAGGAAGGCAACCAGCGCACCGGGATTGACCTCCAAGCGGACGAGGTGGGCGCTTCGCTTCGGTACCACACGGCGACGCTCACGCGCGCTAACAAGCAGCAGGCCGGGTGGCAGTCCGATAACTACCAGAGCAGTTCGTTCAGTAACGAACCGGCACCGTTCTGACCCACAGCCCTAGACCTACTGCGGGTGGCGGCGGTTCACGACCGATCTAGGGCACGCAGCAGACCGAAAGGAGAAAGACATGAGGCAGTCCTTCACCGTGGACATTCCACAGGGCTTAGTCGTCACGTCTAACGCGAACGCGCACAAGTGGCGGCGACACAGGACGAGGGAGTGGTGGCGTGATGTCGTCCCGGACCTCGTGCCTATGGGCCGCGCGAACGTTTATGTGGGGATCACGAAACGAACGCGAGGCAAGTACGACCCGGCGAACCTCACGGACACATTCAAGGGCTGCGTCGACCAGCTCGTGGAGAACGGCGTGCTTGAGGACGACGACTACACGCACGTGACTGGCCCGCTCGTGTATCACGAGGCCGTAGACCGCGAGGTGCCAGTGGAAACGATTAGGGCGCGCGTGACGCTCACCCCGTACGCGTCGATTCTTGAGGAGGGCGACTGTGAGTGACCGTTGGGGAAAGATTCACGGCGACTTGTGGATTCACGACAAATTTTTGACGTTGAGCGCTGAGGCCGGATGGCTTTGGACGCGCGCGCTGTCATTTTCGATAGCTCAGAAAACGTTCGGGGAAATCAGCCGCGGCGCGCTCATCGCTATCCGTGGAACGGACGAGGCAGCGGCGGAACTCGTGGACGCTGGCCTGTGGGATGAGACGGCGAACGGGTGGCGGCTTCACGACTGGGACGACCACCAGCAGTCACGCGAGGACGCGGAGGAGTTGTCACGTAAACGGTCGGAAGCAGGCAAGAAGGGCGGCCGCCCGCGCAAGACCGCTAAGCCTGTGACCAGCGGAAACGAGCAAACTGTAAGCAAGTCGAAACCAAACGAAAACCAAATTGGTTTCAACTTGCCTAGCAACGTGAAAGCAAACGAAAGCAACCGAAAAGCAGAACAAGAACAAGAACAAGAACAAGAAGTTAACCCCCCAACCCCCCGACGGGGGGCGTACCCTCCCGACTTCGAGGACTTCTGGGCGATCTACCCGAAACACGCCGGGAAGCGTGACGCGTTCAAGGCCTGGAAGGCCGCAGTGAAGCGCGCAGACCGCGAAACGATCAAGGCCGGGGCGAGAACATACGCGGACGACCCGAACCGCGAACCAACATTCACAAAGCACCCGGCGACATGGCTACGCGCGGACTCGTGGGACGACGAACCGATAACGGCGAAGATCACGCCGCTTCAGCGAGACAGGTACGCATCGTCTGCCTATGGCCTCCTTCAAGCACACGCGGAGCTTGCACGATGACGGGGATCGTGAAGATCGGGAACGTGCTGGCCGAGCTAGAGACCGCGCGTGAAAGCACCCCGGCTGAAGTCACGGCGAATCCTGACGGCACCGCCGCTGTCGTGCGATGGGTAGGCACACCACCGACAGATGACTGGGTGACGAAATACCTGAATAGCCTCGTAGCAGCAGGCCTCGTGAAAGAGTTCGCGGCAGCAGATGACCCGGCAGTGAGGGCGCAGAACGTCGAACGGTTGGAGGCATGGCGGCGTGCTGTCAGTGGCCTTCCGGTCGAGGGACTAATCGCGGCGCGGCAACATTTTGAACGCGGTGGTGAGATTCCGGGCGGGCGTTGGTATCTACGCCCCGCGGATGTGTCTGGGTGGGTTCGCAGGCGCGCAGAGCGGGACCGGGGGGACCTGGCGTGCCCGGATCACCCGGGCGAGTGGAAACACTCGTGCTTCCCGTGCAGGGAGAAGCGACGCAAGGAAGCGGCTTCGCCAGAAACGATTAGGCGGATTAGGGAAGCGATGAGGAGAGGCGAGTTGAGATGAATCGCTGCGGTGTGTGTAACGGTCCGACGATGACGGGTGCGATCTGCAACCCGCACTGGAAGGAGCTGGACGGGCTTCTCGCGCAGTGTGCTGGGATCGATAGTGATCTGGAGGCAGCTGTGGGGAAGCGGCTTCGGTTTGGTGAACGCGTGCGGCGTGGGACGACTCAGGGCCTGTTGGTGTCACCTGCTGCGGTTGAGGCTAAGACGGTGCTGGAGCAAGTGTTGCGAGGCGCTGGGCGTGCGTTGGGGTTGCCGGTGGGGGATTCGTCAGTGGGGGAGGCTGCGAGAGTTCTGCGGAGGTCTGGGCGGCTTCGTGGTTCGTGGGTTGCCCCGGCGCTGTTAGGTGAGCTTGGCCCGGCGGTTGCTGGTGTGTTGCGTGTGGTGGATCGTCCTCGGGGACGTGTGGTTGTGCGTGTGCCGTGTCCGAAGTGTGGTGGGGGTCCGTTGGTGCCTGTGATGGGTGCGTTGGGGTGTCGTGCGTGTGGTGGTGTGTCGTCGGTGCGTGAGGTTCGGGCGGGTACGTGAGGTGGCGTAGGGAATATTTTTTTGGCTAAAAAGTGGCATTAACGCAACTCGTGTGTATATACTAGTTGCAACAGCGCAACACAAAGGGGCGCTACCAAACAAGGAGACAACAAATGACCACCAACCTCACCACCATCGCCTTCCACCTCGGCACCACCACACGCCAAGTCAAAGAAGCAGCGGAGCGCCTCGGCTACACCGTCACCCATACGGCGCAAGGGTGGGTGACCACGGACGACACAACCGATCTCCGTGCAGCCCTCGCTAACTGAAAGGACCCCAGCAAATGACCACCGAAACCACCTGGGCCGACTTCGTGAACGGAATCATCTACAACGACACTGCGACCTTCAAGGCTCGCCGATACGTCCTCAATCAGATGATCGACGCCGCGAGCAACCTCCCCGAGTTCAAAGACGGGGAGCGCACAAACACCTCATGGATCAAGGAATACGCCCTCGAGGGTCTCAAGACCCTCTGGGACCTCGAGAACATCGAAGACTGAAAGAGACACCAATGAACACGCACCGCAAGACCTACAGCAGCATCCGCGATATCAAGAAAACTCTCACGGCGAAGCCCGGCAAGCGCGCCGCCACTGTGAAGGCCGCGTGATGCTCAGAGACCCCAAGAGCGCTGAGCAGATGATTCTCAACCAAATTACCGACGTCATCTACAAGGCCCACCACCATGCCTACCTCTACGACTTCAAAGACGAATGGGCCGAATACGTGACCGCCCTCTCCCTCCACCGTCTCGCGAACGCGTGGGAGCGCCGCGTCGAAATCGCCGAAGCCACCGCACGCCAGAAAGGAATCGACCTATGACCGCCACAGCACACGCCCGAAACACCGACCCCCACACCTCACACGAGGCCGCCGCCACAGTGAAAGTCACCCGGAACCGCCTCGCCCTCCTCACGTTCATCAAAACTTCCATGCCCCGCCAGTTCACCGACAAGCAGCTAGTGGCCGCGTACACGAAGGCTCAGGGCCGCCCCGGCGTACCCGAACAGGCCGAGTCCGGCATCCGCACGAGGAGGAAGGAACTCGCGGACGCGAACCTCCTCCACAATATCGGTACCGTGCGGAACGGCCGCCGCCCCGAACAGCTCTGGGAGGTCGCCGCCTAATGCGCCACCACATTCTGACCCTGACCAACCCGTCCACGTCCTACGTGGAAAGAACCCGCAGGCGACTAGCTAAGCGATACCCGTCCACCCTCGTATTCACCCGCGACGGAGGAGACGTGCACTTCTACGAATACGAAAACGACAACGCATTCACCGCAAGAAAACGAGGCCTGAAATGAGTCCCATCCCCGAGGGCGGCTACCACCTCATCAACCCGCCGGAGGTCGACGGCCCGCCGTGTAGTGAATGCGGTGAAGAGCTGGAAGAACAACACACCGTGTGGCGCGACGGCATCGGAATCTGCGCGTGGTGCATCGAACTCGAAGACGTGACAGACGCGCTCACCACGGCACTACCGAAAACCGAAGCTAAGGAACTCGCCGAACTGATCTGCAACACGCTCATCGACAGGAGCCTGGAAGTATGAAACTCGAAAAGTGCCCAGACTGCGGCCGAACCGAAAACAACAACCCCACCGGAATCCCCGGCCGCCACCAGTGCGCACAAATCCGAACTGTGCGTGACACGATCGCCGGGTACGTAGACGAACCGACCGCGCAATACCTCGCCGAAACGGTGTGCGACAACATCACACGGCAGTGGTCTCGCGCGTGGACGGATAAATCAACGGACCTCGCGTTCATGGCTCAGAACCGCCACTGGATCGTCAACGAATTCGCGAGCGAGATCGACCAACCGTTTAAGGCCGCGGCGAAGATGGCGTTCGATACGGGCTTCAAGTACGCGTTCGAAATGCTGACGTTGCAGGAAGTCAGGAGCCGCGCAAAGTTAGTGAACGCCTGCCTCACGTCCACTGTCACGCCGATCCTAATCGCCACCAAGGAGTATGCGGACTCGCTACCTATCGGGACTATCGCGCGACGAAATTCCGCGATGAGCACGATGTGGGAAGACCGTAAATGGCAGGACGTTGCCGTAAAGAGTGAAGACGGGTGGGTCACGACAACGGACGGCCCGGACGGTTCGAGCGACGTAGTGGTCGGCTGGGAAGAGCTACCGAACTTCGACCTCGCCGCCGTTGAAACGGAGGAGCCGTGAAACGCCACTGGTGCGCGACTGTCGGAGCCCTAGCCGTAATCCTCACCGCACGCGCCTACGTGCAAAAGCGCTTCCGTCAATTCTTAGTCGATAGCGCGAATCTGAAACGAAACATCACAGTCGAGGCAATGGCCGCGCGCGGTCTCACCAACCGAAAGGCCCCAAAATGACCCACGAACAAACCGGCTACACGCCCGTCGAGCTCGAGACCGTCGACCAAGTGAACGCCCTCCCAATCGGCACCGTCGCTACCTACATCGCGCGCTACGAAAGCGCATGGGACAGCTACGACATTGCGGTCATCAAAGACGAAATTGAAGACGCGGTCATCAAAGACGAAATTGAAGACGCGGCCTTCAAAGACAAATCGGGCTGGATCGGCACACCGCCCAAACACTTAATTCCGGAAGACCTCATCGGCTGGATCGCCCTCATCCCCACCCGCCACAACGAAACGGACACGAAATGCTCCCCCACGAAGTAGACCGCATCGCCTACCACGCGCACCTCGCCCGCGAGCGCGAACGCGCCGAACTCCAAGACCTCAAAGATGACTGGCACGCACAAGCCGCCGAAGACGACCGATACACCGAAAAGGACGAAGCATGAAACGCCACGCAAACAACCGCGAACCGTCAACCGAGAACACCGCCCACTCGCCCTCGAGCTTTGAAGAAAACCTCGCGACGGCCATCCGGCAAGCCGCTACCCATATCCGTGAAGCCCTCACCCGAGATCCCGAAGACTTCAAAAACAGCCTGGACCTCACCAAATAACCACCCGCAAGGAGAAGAAAATGGAAAACACTAGCCGCGGCCTCGAACTCACACACACCGATTGGGGAAGTGACGCGCAACTACTCTTCAACACTGTGAGAACCGCCGTCCTCACCAGGGCGACAGAGCTCAAACGGCAAATCGAAAGCGGCACCCCAGGAAACTCCATATTTCATGCGAACACCATCGCCGCGATCTCGGAAATATGGTTCTGGACGCACAAAGTCTCCTGCGACTACGAAGACACCCCTGCCGTGCTCATCGCCGTCCCGAAATACGCGCGCCACATCAGCGAATGGCGCGAAGAAGACGGCCCCGTTCTCTGGTGGCGCGACACCCCCACAGCACGCCCATACGTGGGAACCAGACACGACAAAGGCTTCGACGTCACCTACAAGTGGTGGTCCCCCATCGACATTCCCGAAATCCCCGAAAGTGAGGCACGCGAATGACCATGAACGCCCAGAAGATCCAAGACTGGCGCGACGCTCACCCCCGCAAGACACTCACCGAAGAACTCCTGCTGGGAATCCTCGAAACTATAACGTTGCAGGGAACCAACCTATTCGGGGCAAATCTGCGCGGCGCTGATCTGCGGGGGGTCGACCTGAGTTGGACTGACATGTTCGAGGTGGACCTGCGCGGAGCCGACCTACGCGAGGCCAACCTGTTCGGGGCAGCCCTTCCCGAAGCCAACCTGAGCGACGCCGACCTAGATTGCGCCAACCTACGCTGGGCTGACCTGTATGCGGCTTCCCTACAGGAAGCGCACCTATGTGGAGCCGACATGCAAGGTGCCGACCTACAGCGGGCTAACCTCCGCGGTGCTGACCTCACTTGGGCCAACCTCACCGGGATCAACCTCGCCATGGCAGACCTGTTAGACGTAGATCTATGCGGCGGAATCTCTCTAGATGGCGGCTACTTCATCCCCACCCCTGCCGGGTGGCGCATCACCATCGGACCCTGGAAACACAAAACCCTCGACGAGTTTCGTGCGCTCATCGATGACCAAGCCGCACGGCCAGGAGCTGAAGGCGCTGAACGTGAACGCTGCCGCCCCATCCTCGCCGGACTACTAGACATATGTGAAGCGCATGCCGCCGCACACCCCGGCATCGTGTACGAACTCGCCAAAATCCACGGGACGGAAGAGGAACAGTGACCACCTGCCTGAAATGCGGCGATGACACAGACCGCGAACTATGCGACACGTGCAACACCACCGAAACAATCCGCACCGAACTCGAACCACACCTCGGGTCGTCGATCGCGGCAGAACTCGCAGACAAACTCGCAGACCTACTCAAGGAGCAGGAATGACCGAAAAACATTACGCTCATGTTACCCGCGACCGCACGCGCCTACGCCGCCTCGCACACCAGCGACCCGTCACCCGCCAAGACATCCTCGACCACTCGCTAATCACCGTCACATGCAGCAACCCAAGCGCGTGCGAAGGCTGGATCAAATGCTGGGGCGACCACGACGGGTACGACCCCGACGACCCCGATTCACCCGCTTACGACGAGTGGGAGGGCGTGATGATCCACGGCAAGATCCACGACTGGCACAGCATATACGGCTGGGTAACCGAACACCCGGGGTGCCCCGTAATCGACCACACGCCCGAGCAGGACTTCTACGGCATCGACACTAGCCGCGACGGCACCTACCTACTCGACATCGACTGGGACGACATCACTTGTTTCATGACCGTCGTCCGCCGAGTATCTGACGACCCCAACTGGAAACCGGAGGAGCAGGAATGACCACCACCGACACACTGGCCGAGCGCATCGGGCGCATCCTGAACGAGGAGGGCTGGACTTTCGAGGGCGTCCACGAGCCGGGGGAGTACGACGAGTGTGAGGACTGCCGACTCGCGGTCGACCCTATCGCGGCAAGGATCGCCACCGTGGCGCACGCTCACCTTGCCGCGCAGGAGCCGACCGACGCCGAGGTCGAAGCCGCCTGCGCAGGGTTCTACAACGACCCGAGCGGCCTGACCGACTGGACGAAGCTCGCACGGGTCGATCCGGTCCTCGCCGACCGCTACCGCGCCGGTATGCGTCGCGCCCTGCCCGCGGCCCGTACCACCCGACGAGACGAGGAGAAGCGAGATGACTGACAGCCCGTTCAAGACCTACGAGGTGACGACTGTCCGAACCGTCACCGTCGCCACAATCACCGAAGAGAACATCGGCCAGATCGCCGCGCTCATCAAGGGGAAGGTCGACTACTCCGGCGAGTCCCCAACGCTCATCGATCCAAACCGGAGCATCGGCATGATCTGGCGGCTCGGCATGACGGTCGGGCTTCTCGGCTCAAGCCTCGTAAACGAGAGCGGCGTTCTGACCGACCGCGACGTGACCAACGTGAAGGAGGTCCCCGATGACCGACAGTGAGTATGTGCCGGGCGAGCGCAAGGTCCGCGCAGACTTCGTGCTGGCCCGCACCCGCAACTTCGACAGCTACATGATGGGCCGCCCCCTCGCGTCGGAGCAGGAGCGCTACGGAGACGAGTTCGACCGCTGGCTCAACCAGGTAAAGGCCGAAGCGTGGGAAGAATGCGCCGCCAAGATCGAGATGCAAGGCACAGTACAGATCCCCGACAACCCATACAAGGAGCAGAAATGACCCTCACACTCGAAACCGCGCTACACGCAATCGACAAATACGGCAAAATATTCAACATCGTCGACGACGCAGACCCCCTCAGCGCCTACAGCGTAACCCGTGAGCAGGCCATCGAATCCAACAAGTTGAGATACCAGTTCACCCCATGCATCGTGGTCACCACCGCCCGCGAAGCCCTCGAAGCCGCGTGGGAACTCGCGCACCCCGCCTCCAAAACAATCACAACAATCCAGCCAGGAACACCGTTCATTACGCGCGGTCCCGAAAAGATCAGCTTCATCCACGAGGGGTACGACTTCACCTTCACAATGACCGAAATCGGCGAAGTAGAATACCGATTCCTCACGCCACTCCACGCGTCCGAACCGTGGGAGACCTCCCGCTACTGCTACGCGGACGGCGACATTTACAAGCGCATCCACGTCCTCGGCGAAACCTTCTGGCTGCGCCCCGGCTACAAAACCACCTACTACCGCGACGCCATCGCAAAACTCAACCCCAAACCACTCCACATCGGAGGAGAAACAGAATGAACGAAACCCTCATTAGCAAAACGTTACAAGCGTACGGCGTAGACCTCACCCGCATACCTTCGGACGTGACCATAACTCCATGCTGGGACCGCGCTGAGCAGCACGTCACGGGGATCTACGTTGAAACGTTCTGCTTCGGTGAACACGGTGAACTACTACGTGATGAATCGACGAACGACATCGTTACCCGGAACGTGTTTCACCCGGAACCTAAATCAACCCAAAATGAAGCACACGACTAAACGCTCACGAAAGGCAGTAAGTGAACCGGCCACTAATCGACACTGAGACCGCAGCCTACGCCGCAGGCGTGAGTGAACGCCGCGTCCGCCAACTCGTGCAAGCAGGGAAGCTAACCAACTACGGAACACGCAACCGCATTCGTATCGACTACGACCAACTAGCGGAAATCAGACACCTATAAGCGTGTCACGGTTGCCTACTTGACACGGTTTCCGCTAACTTAGTGTTGAATGGACAAGAGTCCAACCAAGCCCCGCAGGCACACAAGCCGCGGGGCTTTACTCATGCCCAAAAGACCACCGCTAGGCGGACACCAAGGGCGCGGCATACACCCGCCTAGCGGCCCAAACGAAAGCCCCCACATGCAACACGACCTCACCCCGCATGATCTACCCCTCGCCGACCTCACACTCCTACCCGGCAACCCCCGCCAAGGCGACATCGGAGCCGTCTCCGAATCCATGCGCGTCAACGGCGTGTACCAACCGATCATCGTCAACAAAGGCACGAAAACCGGCCGCCCCAACGAAATCATCGCAGGCAACCACCGCGCACAAGCCGCTAAAGCACTAGGCCACAAAACGATCCCCGCTATCGTCCTCGACCTCACGGACGAGGAAGCAAAACGGATCGCCCTCGCAGATAACCGCACGAGCGACCTCGCCGACTACGACAACGACGCACTCCTGCTCATGCTGCAAGACCTCCCCGACCTCGCGGGCACAGGCTACGACGGCGACGACCTAGACGAGCTGCTTGCAGAACTCAACACAGAAAGCCCAGACGAAGGGCTTACAGACCCCGACGAAGCGCCTCCCCCCCCGATTCGCCGATTGCGAAACCAGGGGATGTCTTTACGCTCGGTAATCATCGCGTACTGTGCGGAGACTCCACCAGTAAAGAAGCCTTTGAGACGCTCATGGGCGATGAGCGGGCCGACCTAGTTTGGACTGACCCACCGTACGGCGTCGCCTACGAAGGCAAAACAAAAGAAAAACTCACCATTCAGAACGACGCACTGAATCTCGAACAACTGACAGAGTTCTTGCACGAAGCGCTCGAAGCGGCTAAGAGCGTCACAAAGCCCGGGGCGATCTGGTACGTCGCTGCACCACACGGCCCAATGGGGCACGCCTTCGGCACTGTCCTCCTGGATCTCCAAATCTGGAAGCACTCCCTCGTCTGGGTGAAGAACACTTTTGCCCTGGGCAGGGGGGACTACCACTACCGGCATGAAGCGATCTTCTATGGCTGGACACCAGGAGCCGCTCGACTCCACCCTCTCGAGGCACGAGACCAAGACACTGTTTTCGAGTTCGATAAGCCAGCACGGAACGCAGAGCACCCGACCATGAAACCGGTCGCCCTGATCGTGAAGGCGCTCGAAAACTCGTCAAACAAGGGCGATGTTGTTCTAGATCCGTTCGGGGGATCAGGGTCAACGCTTATAGCCTGCGAGCAAACTAGCCGGAGAGCGCGGCTTATTGAACTTGAGCCTAGGTATGTTGACGTGATTTGTCGACGGTGGCAGGAGTACACGGGCCGAACCCCTTTGAGAGAGGGACGGCCCGTGTCGTTCATCTCTTAGCGTTCCGCCAATTGCCTCGCCCGGGTCGCTTCGCATTCCAGGCATCGACTGTCTCGGGCAGCCAGCCGCGTGTCTGTCGCCGTGCCTTGTCGCCGATTACGGCGTCTGGCTCGGGGAGTTGGTACTTGGAGAGTGACCGTTCGGCTACTCCGATGCGTTCTGCGAACTGGGAGACGGATAGGAACTCTAGTGGCTTGTCGCCCATTTGACTCCTCGGATTGCAATGTATGCGAGGCTGCATGTGCCAGCGATCGCGATTGTGGCTGTGCTGTATGGGTGGCTTGACGTGAGGTAGGCGACCGCTGCTATGGCGGCGAGTGGGCCGAGGCTCTTGAGGTGTTCCATGGTCTTGTCCTTTGTTTGAGATGATGGTGGTCGGGTGGCCCCGCGATTCCAGGTCTATCGCGGGGCCACCCTTTGCGGTTATTCGCGTTTGCGCTTCTTGCGCTTCTTTGGTGGTGGGTTTCGTAGCGCTTTGATGATTGCTGCGATGCCGAATAGCGTCGCGAAAATTATCTCGGCTACTCCGTGAAGGCTGTTGCCCATTGTCTCCTCCTTTCTTGTCCTTACACAACAATAATACCGCGCCACACGGTATTATGCAACCCAAACAACAAGGAAAAATGTTCACAACCGAATCCGTAACCGCAGGCCACCCCGACAAACTCTGCGACGCAATCAGCGACGCAATCCTCGACACCGCCCTCACCCAAGACCCCAACGCACGAACCGCAGTCGAAACACTCGCAACCCCAGGCCGCATCACCCTCGCCGGCGAAGTCACGACGACCGCCACCCTCGACACGGCCCGCATCGTCCGAGACACCCTCACCCACATCGGCTACAACCCCGACCAATACGTCGTGGACGACCTCATCGCCAGCCAGTCCCCCGACATCGCCCAGGGCGTCGACACAGGCGGCGCAGGCGACCAAGGACACATGTTCGGGTACGCCGTGGACGCACCCGGCTACCTCCCCGCCCCCGTCACCCTCGCACACCGCCTCGCCCGCGCCGTCCACGCCAACCCCTTCGGCCTCGGCCCAGACGGCAAGACGCAGGTCACCTTCGACGGCGACCAGCTCCGCACAGTCCTCGTCTCCGTACAGCACCCCAGCTCACTGGAGCAGGCAGAGGTCCGCGAGCAGGTGCAGCAGGTGATCGCTCCGCACGTCGATCTGACCGGCGTAACCCTCCTCGTCAACCCGACGGGCCGATTCGTGCTCGGTGGCCCCGACGCAGACACCGGACTCACCGGACGCAAAATCATCGTCGACACCTACGGCGGATACGCCCGACACGGCGGCGGAGCCTTCTCCGGAAAAGACCCCTCCAAAGTCGACCGCTCCGCAGCCTACGCAGCACGACAAGCCGCCCTCTCCCTCATCGCCAACGGCTACGCCACAGAATGCGAAGTACAACTCGCATACGCCATCGGCATCCCCGAACCCGTCTCAATCCACGTCGACACAAAAGGCACCGGCAACACCAAAGCCGCAGAAAAAGCCCTCACAAACATCGACTTCACCCCAACCGGCATCACACAACGCCTCAACCTCCGACAACCGATCTACACCAACACCGCAGCGTACGGCCACTTCGGACGCCCCGACTTCCCTTGGGAGCAACCACTTAACCTCTAACCCCTTGCATTCCTCACCCCACGGAGGCACCCCATGCAATGCAAAGCCAAAACCCGCTCCGGCGACACCTGCAAAAACCACCCAATCAAGGGATCCACGGTGTGCCGCATGCATGGAGGGTCCTCCCCTCGGGCGAAGGAAGCAGCGGCCCGTAGGTTGCAGGAGCAGGCAGCGGAACGTGAAGTGCTCAAACTTGCTCACCCGATCACCGTAGACCCGTCGAAGGCTCTCCTGGACTTGGTGCATTCCACCGCGGGTGAGGTCGCGTACTGGACGGCGCGGGTAGACCACCTACAGTCCACGGACGAGAAGCGCCTTACGAACGGCCTCACTAAGGTGACGGAGGGGAAGGACCGGGGCGGGGTAACGACTCTACGCCAGGTGGAGGCGACCCCGGCGGTCGAGTACAGGATGCTGGTGGACGCGAAGAACCGTCTCGCACAGTACGCGTCCGCCGCGCTGCGTGCTGGAGTAGAGGAACGCCGCGTGAAGCTGGCGGAGTCGCAGGGCGCGTTGGTTGCTCAGGCGATCCGCACCGTCCTGGACGGGCTACGACTCACCGCGGATCAGCAAGCGTTGGTACCGCAGATTGTCCCGCAGGCGCTAAGGATGCTGACACAGTAAAGGGGGTGCGTGTGGACGGCCTGGACTGGGTGGAGGCCGCCGCGCGCCTGTTTGAACCGTCGGTGCGGTCCCGCTGGGAGTCACCGGGTGCGCTAGCGCTGGACCTGGACGCGGGGACGGTGCAGACACCGGCTCTTGATTTGATCGACCAGGCGCTTGTGGACGCGGTGACGACACCGAACGCGCGGTTGATTATTTCGATGCCCCCGCAGGAGGGTAAGTCACAGCGCGTATCTAGGTGGTTTCCGCACTGGGTGCTCACTCGTGACCCTGACACGCGCATCGCGATCGCCTCGTATGAGCACGGCATGGCACGCAGGTGGGGCCGCACGATCCGGACTGATATCGAGCAGTACCCCAGCACAGGTCTCAGTATTGCCTCGGATCAGGGCGCGCAGCATGACTGGCGGCTCAACGGCCACCAGGGCGGCGTATACGCCACAGGTATCGGCGGCGCACTCACGGGCCGCCCCGTCGACCTCCTCCTGATCGACGACCCGTTCAAAGACCGCGCACAGGCGGAGTCCGCGACTATCCGAGAGAACGTGTGGAACTGGTGGACCGACGTAGCATCGACCCGCCTCGCACCCGGTGCCCCAGTCATCCTGATCATGACCAGGTGGCACCACGACGATCTCGCGGGCCGACTGCTCGCGGATGCCCCGGACACGTGGCGGTTCCTCAACATTCCCGCACAAGCGACCGGGGACGATGACCCGCTAGGCCGCGCCGAGGGCGAGTACCTCACGTCTACCCGCGGCAGGGACGAGCAGGACTGGGAGCGGATCAAACGCCAGGCGGGGCCACGCACGTGGAATGCCCTATACCAGGGGAATCCGACACCGGAGACCGCTGGAGTATTCCCCACTGAATGGCCGCGCTACACCCACCCACTGTGGACCGTAGATCACGAGGGCCGCCACATTCTTCCGCAGGCGTTCGACCGCGTTATTCAGTCGTGGGACTTGACGTTCAAAAACAGCGCGACATCGGATTATGTCGCGGGGCAGGTGTGGGCGTTGCAGAACGGGCGCGCCTACCTTCTCGACCAGACACGAGCCAGGTTGGACTTCACGGCCACGTTGGACGCGATTCTCGCGATGACCGCGAAATGGCCACAAGCCCAGCAAGTGTTCGTTGAGGACAAAGCGAACGGCCCCGCCGTAATCACGTCACTACGCGCGAGAGTCCCGGGCATCACCCCGGTGGAGCCGGACGGCGGGAAATACGCGCGCGCGGTCGCGGTCCAACCATTCACCGCCGCCGGAGCCGTGTATCTCCCGGCACCTGACCTACTGCCTAACGTTTCCACCCTCATCGAGGAAGCCCGGGACTTCCCGGACGCGGCTCACGACGACACGGTGGACGCGCTCACTCAAGCACTGAACCAACTGTTCCTCACGCCGCTACTGACGGGCGGCGGGGACATTCTCACCGCTGACGACTTGTTGGACCTCCGGATGGAGGACTTCGGCGGCTACTAAAGGAAGGACACCACGCATGGGTTTGTTTGATTTTCTGAAACCGGCTCGTGTCGTGGAATCCCTCGCGGACGTGTCCCTCCATCTTGAGGACCGCGGCTGGCGTCACCTCACCGAAGACCCGGACACGGTGTCAGATGCGGCGCGGTTGAGTGCAGCTCGTGACGCGCGCGCCCTCGTCGTCGCCCACCCCCTCGTGCGGCGTGGTGTCGCGTTGCGCTGTTCGTACGTGCACGGCAATGGCGGCCCGCAGGTCACGGTGGAGCACGAGAACCCTGACGTCGCGGAGACTGTCGCGGCGTGGTGGGGCATGCCAGAGAACGTGAAAGCCGTTACCGGACCTGAAGCCCGCGCACGCCTCGAGCGTTCGTTGACGACGGACGGCAACGTGTTTATTGCCGCGTTCACGAATCCCACGACCGGCGTGGTTCGTTTGCGGACTCTCCCGTTCGAGGAGATCACCGCGATACACACTGACCCGGGCGACCGCCTCACCGTCCAGTTCTACGAGCGCCGCCACACGGTGAACGACCGCGAGCAAGTCACGCTCTACCCGGACATCACGCACCAGCCCGCACAGCGCCCCCGCATGATCGACGGGAAACCTGTCCGGTGGGACGCGCCTGTCCGCCACGTGAAGATCAACGACCTGGACGGCTGGCTTTACGGTCTTTCCGATCTCGTGTCTATCGCGCCGTGGGCACGCGCGTACCGTGATTTTCTCGCGGACTGGGCGAAGCTCATGCGGTCCCTATCCCAGTTCGCTTGGCGCGCTACGGCGGACGGGAAGCGGGCACGCCGCGCTGCACAAGCCCTCACGCGCATGCCCGCCGGTGTCCCGGAACTCGGCTCGAGCGCGGGCGCGACATACGTCCAGGGCGTGGGGGAGTCCCTGGAGGCGATCCCGAAGACCGGCGCGACTATTGACGCGGACTCGGGCCGCCCGATCCTCGCGATGATCGCGTCCGGCCTGGACGTGCCGATCACCATGCTCACGGGTGACCCTGGCGTGACGGGTGCACGCGCGACCGCTGAAACACTTGATGAACCCATGTATCTCGCAATGCAGGCACGCCGGGACGTGTGGGCAGCCGCGTACCGTGATCTCACTGAGTACACGATCGAGGCGGCAGTGCGTGCACCGCAAGGCCCCTTGCATGGCGTGATTGTTCGTGATGATTGGGCGCAGACTGAACGCGCTGAACTCGACGGCACCGTCCCGGTCGTGAAGGTCGCGTGGCCGGACCTCTCCACCAACACGGTGAGTGAACTCGTGAACGCCCTCGCGACCGCGGACGCGACCGGAAAACTTCCCCCGCTCATCATCGCCCGCGAACTCCTCACCGCCCTAGGTGTGGAGAACATCGACGACGTGCTGGACGAACTCACGGATGACGAAGGGCAGTGGCGCGACCCGTACCGCACTGTTGGTGGTGTGTTGACTCGCGCGGTGAAGGACGGCACGGACCCCGCTTCGCTGTTGGATCAGTTCGGCCGGTTCGGAGGCACTGAGTGAACCCAGAGGACGTTTACCGGCTCGAGGCAGCAATGCAGGCCGCGATGGACACACACCTCGACCACCACACTCGTGAACTAGCGAAGGCATGGACCCGCGTGTGGGTGGACGTGGCAGCGGAGGTCGAGGCGTCAATTCTGGGGCAGGTCGCGGCGGGCAACGTTGATGACGCTGTGCCGCTGGACCCGCGCCGAACTAAAGCCGCCCTACGGGTGATCGAACAGAACCTGGATGACCTCGCGGCGTTCACAACCGACACACTCACCGACTCGTTGCCGGACGTTATTAGTCTCGGCGTGGAGGGCGAGACGGCGATGTACACCGCGCAGGGTGTGCCGTCTTTCCGTCGCGCTGACACTGAGCAGATCAACGCGATGGTCGCCCGCTCAACGGAACAAATCACGTCCACCACATGGCCCGCCCTATCCGATACGCACGCGGCTATCGCACGGCGATTGAACCGCGCTGTCGCCCTCGGTGACAACCCCCGCCTCGTCGCTCAACAGATCGTGGCGGACTGCGAGCGTGACATGAACATGAGCCTCGCCCGCGCCCTCAACACCTCACGCACCGAAATGCTCGACGCGATGAGGCTCGGCCAATACGTGACGGACCTCCAGAACCTCGACATCCTTCAAGGCTGGGTGTGGATCACCCACTTGGACGCGAAAACCTGCGGGTCATGCATCGCCCAACACGGCACCATGCACCCCCCGGAAGAGGAAGGCCCACTGGATCACCACAGTGGCCGTTGCGGCCGGTTGCCGGTCACGAAGTCATGGGCGGCACTCAGCTTCACCGGGATAGACGACGGCCTTCCAGGCTTGGAGGACGGGGAAACATGGTTCAACAGTCAGGACGAGGACACGCAGGTGGGGATTCTCGGGCGGCGCGGCTTCAACGCTTGGAAACAAGGAGACTTCCCGATCTCGGCGTGGTCGGTGAGGCGAGACAACGCGAATTGGCGGCCCGGCTACTTCATGGCGAAACCACCGAAAGGCTACTAATGAAACTAACTGAAACGTTCGGCACTGTCGCCCCACACGGGGAAGGCCGCATGCTCGTGCAGATCATCACCCCCGGTATCGGGTCGTCCGGCGTGTACCCCGAGGAGACACTGAAAGCCGCGGCCGCGGAGCGTGTGTTCGCGAAGGGCACACAAATGTTCGCCGACCACCCCTCGGTCGCGGAAACACAAGACCGCCCGGAACGATCCATCAAGGACCTCGCCGGTGTCCTCACCGAGGACGCTTACTGGGACGGCACCGCCCTCGTAGCAGAAGCTCAAACGTTCGAGCCGTGGCGGTCCGTCATCGCGGGCATGCATGACGCTATCGGCGTATCGATCCGCGCGACCGGCACCGTCACTGAATCCGACGAGGACGGACGACCGATTATTACGTCACTGGATGAAGCCCTCTCGGTGGACTTCGTGACGAAGGCCGGGCGCGGCGGCAAAGTTCGTGAACTGTACGAGTCCGCGCGCCGCACCCTCAATGAGACTCCCGCCCACCCGGGCCGGGCCAGCAAGAAAGAAATGAAGGAGAACCAGGTTATGGAGATTCAGGAATCTCAGTTCCAGGCGCTCACGGAGAAGGCTAACCGGGTGGAAGCCCTCGAAGCCGAACGTGACACCGCTATTGAACGAGCCGAAACTGCTGAGAAGGCACTGAAGGATGCGTTCGAGTCCGCAGACATGGCAGCCGTCGACAAGACCATCAGCGAAGCAGACGCGGACTTCAACCGCCTCGAAACCGCAGGACTCAAGGCAGCTATCACCCGCAACGACGACGGCCGCGTGAACCTCGAAGCGTTCAAGGCCGCCGTTGAGGCAGCAGCCGCCGACAAGCGCACCACCACGGGTGAAGGCACCCCCACGGGTGTAGGCCCCAACATCAACGAATCCACTGACCTGAGCGACGACGAACTTCTCGCCGCTCTCACCGCGAAGGAGACACGCTAATGGCAACTAACGAAATTTTCCGTCACGCAGACCACCTGTCGGTGCCGGTGAAGGCGGGCGTGAAGTCCGGCGACCCGGTTCGTGTCGGTGTCCTGAACGGTGTCGCCGTAACCGGTCGCGGCGAGGGCGGCAACCCCGCTGACTCGGCGACCGTGTGGTTCTCGGGCGCGTTCAACCTTCAGGTGAAGGGTGCTGTCAAGAACGTCGGCGACCCGATCTACATCACGGACTCGGGCCTCGCCGCGTCCGGCACGACCGTGTTCGGTGCCGCCTACGGCACGCAGGCAAGCGACGGCGTTATCGCCGTGAAGATTCTTCAGCCCGGCACCGCACCCGCGGTAGCGGCCTAACCAGTTAGGGGAGACTAAGTGTCTAACAAGCAAATTCTCGAAGCGTACCGTCTGTTCGACCGCGCCTCGTCCGGTGACTACCGCGCGAAGGCCGACATGGTGGAGTCGCTCACCACTAGCGACTTCCCGCAGCTCCTCGGCCGCGGGTTTAACACGAAGCTCGCTGCCGCCTATCAGGCGCTCACGCCGGTGTGGTCGCAGTACTCGACCCGCACCACGGTGCAGAACTTCAAGCCGCAGACGTATAAGCAGCTTCTCGGCTATAACGGCCTCGAACTCGTCCCGGAAGCAACCGAGTACCCGGCGGGGGACTTCTCCGAGACGAAGTTTGAGTTCCAGGCCCGCAAGTATGGCCGCCGTCTCGGCCTCACGTACGAGATGATCGTGAATGATGAACTGGGCGCGTTCCGCAACATTCACGACACGCTCGCGCAGGCCGCCCGCGACCTCGAAGGCACCGCGACCGCGGACGCGCTTCTCAACGGTAAGCGCACGGACGTGAACACGGACTTCTTCAAGGCCGCTAACGGTAACGCCCCAGAGTCGGCAGCGCTCACCCGCAAGTCGCTCCAGGAAGCCATTGAAACTGTCTCGCAGAAGCGCGACGTGAACGGTCGCCCGCTCGTCCGCCCGAACCTCGTTCTCGTGGTGCCTCCGGCTCTCGAGTTCCAGGCACGTGAGATCGTAAACGCCTCGCAGATCCGCCGCACCGACGGCGACACTGAGGTGACGTCGGCGAACATTCTCGCCGGTGCTGTCACTGTCGTGGTTGACCCGAACCTCATGCGTTCGACTCACGCGAAGGCCTCCAAGACGTGGTTCCTTCTCCCGGCACCGAACACGGCGCGCCCCGCACTCGTGACCGCGTTCATGTCCGGGCATGAGACTCCTGACCTTCGTTACAAGAACGACCAGGGTAACCGTGTTGGCGGCGGTTCGATCCCGGTCGGCGAGGGCTCGTTTGATGACGACACGATTCAGTACCGTGTCCGCCACATTGTTGGTGCCGCAGCTATCGACCCGACGTTCACGTTCGTGTCCCGCGGCAACTGACATCAAAAGCAGGGGCGGCCAGTTATTTGGGTAATGGGGGACTGGCCGCCCCGCCCCCTGTTCTTTCTAATCTTTGGAGGCAACCGTGCTTATCGACACCGTGCGCACACTCGTTGGCGCTACAAGCGACCAACTAGCAGACGACACGATTGTGGCACTCGCGAACGTCCTCGGCGTAGACCTGGACTCGACGGACCTCCAAGCAACCCTCCGCGTTGCAGTGCTCGCCGCGGAAACACTCGCCGCGAACGCCACCCGCATGGTCGGCGTAACCCAGGTGGAAGACATCACCGTCGCGTGGGACAAACAGGCAGACGCGTGGCTGAAAGTCGCTGAACGCCTCCGCGCGCGACTGGATGACTTGACGGTGGCAGACGATGACGGCGGACCGTTCGTTGTCGAGTTCCGCCACCACACTCGCAGTAACGAGGCGGTGGAGCGTGGATTCAATTCTTTCTAACGCCCGCGCTATCCAGGAGGCCGTGATGGTTGACCGCGTTCGGGTCGAGCGGGTCACGGGAACGTTCAACCGTGCCACGGGGGAGACGGAGGAAACGACCACTGTCGTGTGGGAGGGCAAGGCGCGGCTACCTCGGGCCGATGCCGCGTCCCGCGTCCCGCACCTCGCGGGGGAAGCAACACCCGCTGACCCGGTCGTGATTATCCCGTGGAACGCCGACGGGGTAGAGGCTAACGACCGCGTGACCATCACGGAATCTATATCCCCAGGCATGGTGGGCCGCGTCCTGTGGGTAACAGACACGTCACCCCGCACATTCCAGTCCGCTATCCACCTGACGTGTAGGGAGGTTCGTGATGCTTCACGGCTCGAATGAGATAAACCGTCTCGCGAACGACCTCGCGGCGGCCCCGTTGAAAGCACAACGGCGCGCCACTACCGCGCTTGGTAAAGCCGTGAAAGACATTGAGGCGACCGCGAAAACACTCGCCCCCGTCGACACTGGTTTCCTTCGTTCGAGTATTAGCTCGGATGTTTCGGTGCGCGGTTCGAGTATCCGCGGCGAGGTAGGCCCAACCGCTAATTACGGCGCTTACGTCGAGGGCGGAACACGTAGGCAACGCGCACAACCGTACCTGCGGCCCGCCACGGACATGATCGTCCCACGGTATGAGGACGCGGTTGCTCAGATTACGGAGGACTTGCTGTGAACCCGTTCGACGTTTTCGACGCAGCCGTTCGACTTCTCGAACCGCTCGGCGTTCCGGTCAACCCGAAGGACGCACCGGCCCGCATGATCCGCGTGTCGATCACTCCCGGCACGGTTGGCAACCGGCGCATGTCTGCCGCAGCCGTTGATCGCGTGCACACATTGACCGTGATGTGTGTCGGGCAGACCGAAGAGGAAGCCACATGGCTCGCCTACTACGTCACCGACATGTTGGACGGCGCGCGCACCGGCACACCGGACGGCACGTTCACCGACACATCATTCGACGGCGACCCGCTACCCGAAACCGCCACGGCCCCACGGTCGTGGAGCAAGACACTCACGTTCCAGTGGACAACGAAACGGAGACGACATGAACGCGAAAAGTAAACCCGCCCAAGTAACCGAACCGTACAAGCACCCGGGGGAGTGGGTTCGCGCGAAGCACCCCACCTCTGGTGCCCACTACACGACGACCCGCGCACTCGCAACAAAGGCAGGCGCGGAGATTCTCGAAGGACACCCCGCCGTCGATCGTTACGGCAAGCCCCTGCCAACGAAACCGCGTATCGAACTCACTAAGGAGACAAAGTAATGAGCGACCAGGCACTCAAGATCATTCAGTCCACCACCGGCATGGACGGTGTTATCGCCTCCGGTAACACGCCCCTGTGGATCGTTCAGAAGGAAACCATCGGCGCGCCTCTCACTGATCAGGCGAAGACGTTCCCGCTGACGGCTCTCACGACCGCCGCGGACACGGTGAAGGCCGATTGCCACATGAACATGGACGGGTTCTCGGCGACCCGTAACCTCACGAACCGTGACCGTAAGCGCATGTGCGAGAAGTTCACGCAGTCCGTGAAGACGGGCGAGTCGATCGACCTCACGCTGACCGCGATCTATGACCAGCAGGCTGGCGCGGAAGATCTCATTAACGCCGTGTACACGGCTCTCCCGGAGGGGCAGTCCGTCTATGTTGTGCAGGCGTTCGGGTGGGACTCGCAGAAGCCCGTCACGGCTGAAACGAAGGTGGACGTTTACCGCATGAACGTGCAGCAGCGGTCGAAGAATCAACCGGTGGATGGTGAAGACCTCATGTTCACCGCTACGGGTTCGGGCGACCTGTATTTGCAGGACGTGAAGCTCGCCTAATAGTCGTGGGGCCGTCGGTGTTTCCTTGCCACTGGCGGCCCCCCTTTTTTCTTCTAGGAGAACCCCATGCCCCAACCGAAACACGAATTCACGACCACTATTGACGGCAGCCTCGAAGTGGAGTGGCAGCAGCTCGAACAGAAGATTGCGGGCTACTCCCTGATCTTCAACCGCAGTGAAGACGAGGACCTGGCGAAGGAAGCCGGGGCGATGCTCGACGACCTCCGGGACCAACAGGACGAGCTGAAAGACAAGATCAAGACGGCCGCCCGCGTGATTACGGTGGAACGCCTCGCCCCGAAAGACTTCGGCCGGTTGATGGCACAGCACCCCCCGCGTGAAGGTGACCCGTTCGATAAGGAAACCGGGTTCAACACTGACACGTTCGACCGGGCGCTCATGGACGCGGCTATCACGAAAGTGGTGGACGGCCACGGCAACCCGGTTGAAGGGTTCCAGTGGGCGGATGTTGTTGACGAGATCTCGTTCGGGCAGTTCCAGACGATCATCAAACTTGCCCTGTCGCTCAACACTTCACAGACCGCGGTCCCTTTCTCGCTAGCCGAATCCGAGAATCGGCAGACCTCAGAAACGAATTAGAAGCAGCGGCAGCTCTCGGCATCCCATATTCCCATTTCAGGGCGTGGGATGACGCTGACCGCGACCTCGCCCTCGCCCTCCGCCGCGTGGAGGCTGAGGAAGAGAAAAACAAGTGCCCAATCTGTGGCGGTGACGCGTCGCAGTGCCAGGACCCGAAGAACCAGCGGGCGTTCGAGGCCGTGTTCAAGCGGTGTTATGTCGGCCGCGCAATCCAAGCCGGTATGCGGGCGCGCGGAGATGACCCGGACGCGCAGGCCCTCGTAGCGTTCGCACGGTTCGACGAAACCAAACAAAAACAGTAGGAGGCGCGCGTGGCGCAGGAACGCACGATCCGCACAGTGCTCGAGTTGAATGTGTCGAAGTTCCAGGCGAACGCGACCCGTGCGGGTGCCGCCGCTAAAGGACTAGCGCGTGAACTCGACGCCGCGTCCCGCGCCTCCCAGAACCTCGACAAGAACGCCTCGAAGGGCAGCAAAGCCGCTCAGGCCGCGCGTGATCTGGAACAGTCGTATTCTCGTGTCGGCACGACAATGCTCGGCGCGGGCACCGCTATGGCCGCGGGTCTCGGTGTGGCTGTGAAGGCCGCGATGGACTGGGAGTCGGCGTGGGCGGGCGTGAAGAAAACCGTCGATGGCACGCCGCAGGAAATGGCGCAGCTTGAAGGCGAACTTCGCGGTCTCGCTAAAACACTCCCAGCGACCCACGCGGAGATCGCCGGTGTCGCGGAGGCTGCGGGACAGCTCGGTATCGCCCGGGAAGATGTCGCGTCGTTCACGAAAACCATGATCGATCTCGGCGAGTCCACGAACCTCACCGCGGAGGAAGCCGCGACAAGCCTCGCCCGGTTCTCTAACATCATGGGCACGAACGTGGGCCTCGTGGACAACCTCGGTTCGACTCTCGTCGGATTGGGTAATAACTTCGCGACAACTGAATCTGAGATCCTCGCGATGGGCATGCGCCTCGCCGGCACGGGCCGTCAAATGAACATGACCGAAGGCGACGTTCTCGGTCTTGCCGCAGCAATGTCCTCGGTTGGTATTGAGGCTGAGGCGGGCGGCACCGCCATGTCAATGGTCATGAAGAAAATGGACGCGGCTGTCCGTGAAGGCGGCGACGGCCTGGCCGGGTTCGCTGAGGTCGCGGGCGTATCTGCTGAGAAGTTCGCGACGGCTTGGCGTGAGTCCCCGTCGAAGGCTCTGGAAATGTTCGTCGGTGGTTTGAACCGTGTTCAGGAGTCTGGCGGGTCTGTCGCGCAGACTCTCACCGAGCTAGGCATCAAAGGCATTCGCGAGCAGGACACGATGTTGCGCTTGGCGGGCGCGCATGAGGAGCTGGCGCGGGCGCTTGCTGCCGGTAACGAAGAGTTCGTGAAGAACACGGCACTCCTCGCGGAAGCTAATCAGCGTTACGAGACGGCGGAGTCGCGTATGCGTATCGCGTTCAACCGGATCGTGGACGCGGGGATTAGTCTGGGCGCTTCACTGTTGCCGGTGTTCGCGCAGGTGGCGGAGGGCGCGGCGTCTCTCGCAGACGCGTTCAATAGCCTTCCCGGGCCGGTGAAGTCGATTGTGGGGACGCTCGGCGCGGTGGGGTCGGTGGCGCTTCTCGCGGGCGGTGGCCTCATGAAGTTGGTCCCGGCGGTGCGGGACTCGGTGGAGGCGTTCAAAACATTCTCAACGTCGGCACCGAAGGCGACGAAGGCATTCAAAGCGTTCGCAGGCGTGCTGGGTGCTGCGGGCATCGTGCACACGCTGACGTCCATTGGCGGGTCGATGCAGGACTTCTCGCTAACCGCGGAAGAAATGGCGATCAACACGCTAAAAGTCGCTGACTCTGCAAAGGCCTGGGATCGCATCTTCGACGGCATGGACATGGGCATCAAGTCCACTAAAGACTTCACGGCAGCCCTAGAAAACATGGCGAACCCCGGCATTCTTGACCGCATGTCGAACCTAAGCGCTGATCTCGGTGGCGTCATCGGGTTCGATGTTCCTGGATGGGATGACGGCGCGCAGCGTATGCGTGAGTTTGGTCGGTCACTTGCTGAACTCGCGTCGACTGACTTTTCGGCGGCTCAAGCGTCATTCCGCAACCTGTGGGAAGCTACCGACCAGAGCCAAGAAACGTGGTCGAACCTGTTGAAGCTCATGCCGGACTTCCGCGGGAAACTCGTCGCTATCGCAGAAGCGAACGGCCTCAACGCTACTGAAGCAGAACTGTTGCGTATCGCCCTCGGTGAGCAGGCCGTCCAAGTAGACGCGACCGGTAAAGCCTTCGCCAAAGTCGAACCGGAAATGAGCGCCGCACAGCAAGCAACACAAGCGCTCACCGAAGCGAACGAAGAACTAATGAAGACACTGTCGGACATTGGTAACGCGTTCCTCGGCGTGCGTGGCGCGGCCCGTGAATACGAGGACCAGATGAAGGCCGCAGCGGAAGCAGCGAAAGAGAACGGCAAGCACTGG
The DNA here is from genome assembly GCF_000413375.1 of Dermabacter sp. HFH0086. Lineage (NCBI taxonomy): Bacteria > Bacillati > Actinomycetota > Actinomycetes > Micrococcales > Dermabacteraceae > Dermabacter > Dermabacter sp. HFH0086. The sequence continues at coordinate 2,189,677 of NZ_KE340308.1, read as the reverse complement.
GAGGACGGGACACAGGCCGCTAGGGATAACGCGGAAGCCCTCGACTCTCTCGCCTCGTCAAGCCTCCAGTATCTGGACGCGTTGGAGAAGAACGGCGAACTCACGTCGAGCCACATGCAGAAGGCCCGCACCGACATCATCAACGCAGCGGAAGCGTTCGGCGCGACGAAAGAACAGGCCGCACAGTACGCCGACCAGCTCGGCCTGACCCCTGAAATGATCCAAACGAAAGTCGACCTGGAGGTGCAGCAGGCGCAGCAGGGGATCGACAACTACGTGGCGAAGTTTGGGGAGGTTCCGCCGTCTGTTTTGACGCAGGCTGAGGTTGATAAGCGCGCAGCGGTCGATAGCTTGGACGCGTGGAGTGGCCAGGTGGCGGAAGCTGACGGGAGAAAGATTCAGACGGATGTTGCACTGAACTCGGGTGAGGCCCTCGCCTCTGCTGAGCAGGTTCAAGCGGAATTGAACAAGTTCCCCGACTTGGTGAGCGTCGTCGTGAATGCTGACACCTCCGGCCTTCAAACGAAAGTCAAGGCCGCTGACCTGCAACTCGCCTACATCGGTGCGCAAAGCCCGGAACCGAAACTCGGCTTGAACGATAAGCAGTTGAAGGCTGCGGGGGCCGCTGCGGAAGCTCGGTTGAAGGAGCTAGACGGGATGAAACCTACTCCGCAGTTGAAGGCGGAAAAATCGGCGCTTGAACGTGTCGTGAAAGCCGCGAAAGGTGACCTGAATTCTGTGAAAGACAAGAACGTCAAAGTCACCGCGAAAACTAGCGGCAAGGGCGACGTGGACGCTCTGCGGAATAGCGTCGCTGGGTTGCACTCGAAGGATATTTCGGTTCGTATCCGCACTTTCGGCATGAACGCGTTGGCGGCAGCGAAACGAGCCGCGGGTCTCGCGCACGGCGGTTGGGTGTCGCCTGGGTTGTCGTCTGGCGGGTGGGTGCCTGGCGGATATCCGGGCCCTGGTGTGGATAACGTCCTGTGGCCGTTCGCGCCCGGCGCGGCCCGCGGCCGTTATCTGGCTCAGCCTCTCGCGGGTGACGAGTACGTCGTGAACGGCGCGCAAGCGAGGAAGTTCGGGCCGGTACTTGAGTACATCAACAACGGCGCGTCTATGCGGGAGTTTGCTAACGCGGTCGCGGCCCGCGGCAACGTGACTGTGGAAAACAAGTTCTACGGGTTGAATCGTGAAGCGGCAGACATCGCGGCAGAACAGACTCTGGGCCGTGTGCTTAGCTCGGTGAGGGGGCTCGTGTGATTGATTCACTAACCGTCGGCGGCGTAGATATGCTTCGCGGGCCGTGGGATATGGAGCGCGTGACCGGGTGGTTTGACACGCCCGGGGTGCGACTCGAAACCGTGGACCGTTTGGGGCACGGTGAGCACACGTCGGATGGGCGGTGGTCTAACCGGCTCGTTCGGATCACTGGGCTGTTTCATCACGATGACTGTGACGATCAGCAGGCGGAGCGTGACCGGCTCGCTGGGCTGTTTCACGACGGGCAGGCGGTTGAGGTTCGCATGGTTCACGGCGGCCTCGATCTCGCTAACAATTTTCGGTTAGCGGATGAGTTGAAGGTCGAGCCGGACACGGACACGCTGTCGGATTTCGACATGCTGTTGGCAGCAGTCGACCCGTATCTTTACGCGCCGGAGCAGGTGACGTTCCTTCACCCGGTCGGTACGGGTGTCGGGCTGGAGTATCCGCTGTTCCACCGTGGTGGCGTACTCACGTTCGGGACGGGCATAGCAGCGAACGACCCGATCCGTAACGCGGGTAATGCGGAGGCGTGGCCGGTGCTCCTCGTCGTGGGTAACTTCCCGGGCGGGTTCGAGATCACCGTGAACCGGAAGACGATCACGTGGCCGTGGCCCACCACGAAAGCGCGCCCGGTTGAAGTGCGGATGGATGGCGCGATCTTCGAGGCCGGTTCAAACACGACTCACCGCGCTTCCCGCCGCGACTGGGTGAGCATTCCCCCGGGCGGGGTGATTGCGCCTGAGTTCAGTGCGTTGCAGGGCGGCGAGGGTTGGTGCGAGGTGCACCACCGAGACACTTACATCTAGGAGGCAAATAATGGGTTACCCGCTTGGTAAAGAACCGGTGAAGATCGGCACTCGCCCCATGCCGGAAGAGCAAGATGTTTTTCAGGGGACTTCCGCTCAGGATATGCAGCGCGTCCTCTGGGGCCTATATGTCGGCGATGCGCCCCTGATCGTTCGTGGCTGTGAGGTCACGGGCACCTCCAAGATGGCGTACAAGGTCGCGCCGGGCGTGGTGTATATCCCGGTTGGTGACGCGCGGGGGATGCTCGTTCCTGTCGACGGTGCGACGGTCTCAACTGAACCGGCCCCGTCGAGCGGCGCTCGCGAAGAATGGGTGTACGTCGATCAAACTGGGGCGATCAAAGTCGCGGCGGGGTCCCTCCCGGCCGGGACGGTGGGGCTTGATCGTCGCCGTGTGCCGGCGGGCGTGACTGCAACAACTTCGGCCCCCGGTATCGAGAATCACGGGTTCGCGATGCTCCTCGGCGCGTCTATGGGGCGGCTTGGCCAGTGGACTGACACGCTCGGTTACCGAACTGTGGTGCCGTCGTGGAAGCAGACGGTGTTCTCGAAGACTTTCACGCTCGCCACGGACCGGCTTCTTCGTTTCGATCTTAGGCAGTCGATGGCGCTTGAGAAGCCGTCGAACTATAAGGGGTCGTTCGTGTGGGAGATCGTCGTGGACGGTGCGGTGTTCAAGACTTTCGAGTTTGAGGTCGGCGAGATCGCGGAAACGAAGTTCGTTTCCGTAACGAAGTGGATGCTACGCGGTGACCACACGGTGAGCGTGGTGCGCCGCCAGCAGCGTGACCCGAACGTGAAGTGCCTCCATTACATTGGTTCGTCCGCGAACTGGCCGGGCAACGGCTTCGAACTGTCGGATGTGGGGCTTGCACAGTGACGTGGCGTGTGTATCTCGGTAAAACGATGACGGGGCAGGTCGGGCCGCAGCTGGACGCGGTCGGCGGGTCCCTCGATGACGTATTGAATGACGTGAAGAAGGCGACCGTGGTCGCAACTGAAGCGTCACTCGATGGTGTGTCGCGTGAGTGGTGGTCGGTGTGGGCCGGGTGCGTGCTGATCTCGTTTGAAGATTGGTACCAACCTGAAACACTTATCGCGGCGTGCCCTATCACGTCCCCTGTGAAGCAAGATCGTAAGACGGGCACGGTCACGTTCGACTGTGCGGGCGTGGAGGCGCTTTTGGATAAGCGCGTGGTCCTGGACCAGGACTACCGGCCGGGGGACGAGGACAAGCTACGCAAGTCCACTATCGCGTGGGATGGGGTGTCGCTCGGGTCGATTGTGGGGCGGGTCGTCGAGAAGGCTATCCGTAAGCGTAACGGGTTCCTCCCCATCGTGATCGACCCGGAAGAAAAAGCGAAGCGGCAACGCACCTATGAGGGTTGGAATCTCGCGAACAACGGCGCGTGGAAACGCATCAAGGAGATTACCGAAGTCATTGGTGGTCCGGATGTGGCCTTCCGTGCTGAGTGGGCGAACGAGGAGAGGACGCAGTTCCAGTGGCGGCTCGTGACGGGCACGGAGGCGCAGCCGGGTATTGCGCAGAAGGTGACACCAGTGTGGGACGCGACGGCAGCCAGATCCCCGGTTGCGGCTATCTCGGTGACGTCCTCTGCTGAAGCCCTCGCGAACCGGGTTTACTGCACAGGCGCGGGTGAGGGCGCGGGCACGGCGGTGCGCATGGCTGAGGCCGGGACGATCTCCGAATGGTTCCCACTGTTGGAGAACGTGATCACGGATAGCGATTCGGAGAACCTGGACCTGTTGAAGCAGAAGGCTGAAGCGGCTGTCGCGACGCAGGCCCTCGACCAGATCTCCCTCTCGATCTTCTCGGACGACACCGCGCCTATCGGTTCGTGGCACGTTGGGGACCAGGTGGAGGTCGTAACAAGGGGCTGGCTTGAGGTTCCGGATGGCGCGCATCTTTTGCGGGTTATCGCGGCGAAATACAACCTCGACTCGAACAAAGCCGATGTCGAACTACAACAAGACAGGTTGGGGGCTGAACTCGCGTGGTAAAACGCACGAATCTAAAGCCTAGCCCGGAACGCGCGCTCGCTGACTTGACGGCGAAGCTCGCCGCGAAGGCGCAGCAAGTCGACACGCGACCCGCCGGGATAAAGGATCTCGGTGAGCACGGCGACGTGATCTGGCAGGACACTAACCCGGAGACGGGTGCGCCTCGTGGTCGTAGTGTTCGCCGGTTCGCTGTGGAACTGGACTCTACGGTGGAGCGCGCGGCGGCGCTTGAGAAGCGCCTCGCGGACTCCGAGGCCGAGCTGGACGAGGCGCGGGAGGGCCTAGCGAACCTTCGCGATAAAGAACTACCCGCGCTGAAAGAGCAGCTCGCGAACGTCGGTGACGTTGATTTCAGCGAGTTTGACGCGAAGATCGCGGCAGCGGAAGCTCAGATCGCGGCGACCGAGCAGGCGTGGAAAGACGCAGTTGAGGCCGAACGCACTGACCGTGAGCAGGCGGACGGCAACCTCGGTGAGCGTATCGACGGCGTATTCCGCAACATGACCGTGACGGACACGTCGTACCTGTCGAACGCGGTTATCGGTGAGCTGGCAGCGCGTATCGCGAAAGTGATCGAACTCGAAGCCTCCCGTATCACGGCGGGCGAGATCGGCGCTGGCCAAATCAACGTGGTGGAACTCGCTGGCGAGGTCGCGCGGTTCATCTCGCTTGACCTCTCACAGCTTCGAGTCACGGATAAGACAGAACTCAATGAAGCAGTTGCGCAAGCGATTGCCTCACGCACCGCCGAATTTCAAAAAGCATTCATCCAGAACCTTCGCACGAACGGCGCGGCGATTGACGAGGCTGTTATTGGTGACCTCGCCGCGAACATTATTACCTCTGGCCTTTTCCGCACGGCAAAGGAGGGGCAGCGGATCGAGATCGACTCCAACGGCTTCACGTCCTACGGCGTGGACGATGAGGGCAACGACATGGAGCTCGTGAAGATCGCGCGCGATGGCACCGCCACGATCGACACTGGCAAAGCGTCGATGGATGCGGACGGGGGTGTGACGGGCCTCGAAGGCAGGTTCGAGAAACTCTGGGTTGCTGGCCGCGAACTGTCAGATGTTGTTGCTGACGGCCCGCGCGGTGTAGTCGCGTGGGGCAGGAGGTCCACAAACACGAACTTCCGAAAGAGCCTCACACGAGTGCTGGAGGTGTGGACGACGTTGCAGCCGGGGCGGCTCTACCGGATCAGCAGCTCGCCGTTTCGCGTTGACGTGAACTCGAACCCCACGCAGCCGGTCTGGGCGCGTCTGGAATATTTCGAAGTGCCATACGTGAGCGACGACAAGATTTACAGGCTCAACACCTTCCCGGCCACAACTTCCACGTGGGAGCACGTGGTGCCGGGCATGTACTCGACGTTCGCGACCGGGCCGAGCGGCCTCAACCTTACGGAGCCGAAAGACTACAGTTTTCTCGTTCGAACCGAATCGCCGTCGGCCTACCACCGCGCGGTGCTTAATGGTTTACGCGCCGATCTCGTGATCGAAGACATCGGCCCCGATATTGAAGAGTCTGGCCAGGCGTGGGATGACCCGGAGGAGAAGGCCTCGACACCGACACCGCCACCACCACCGCCCCCGCCGGTAAAGACGAAGCGCCACGCCTCCCGCAAGGCGACGGCGTGCGCGACGTATTACCGTGGCGGGTCTCGCCAGTCGGGGAAGAATGACGCTACCCAGGGCTACTATTCGCGCGTTGGCAACCGTGAGGGCATCTGGCTGTTCGGAAACATGCCCGGCGAGTTGTCCGGCTCGAAGGTCGAGCGGGTGCGGCTCGGGTTCTGGGTGGCGCACACCTACAACGCTTCGGGCGGTGTCGCGCACTTCCATCTGCATGGCCGCTCGTCGTTCGGAAACACGGCCGGGCTATCCCGTTACGTGGGGTCTAGGAACGTGAAGCGCAACTCGTGGGTGACGTTCGATATTACCGACCCCGGTATCTGCGCCGGATTCGCGAACGGCACCTACAAAGGGTTCGGCATCTCAACGAACAGCACGGGCCGCAACGAGTACATTCGCGGCAACCCTGACGCGACCCTAGAAATTGATTACTGGAAGTGAGGACAATAAATGTCACTTATCACGAGTGAAGTCATGCTCGGCAACGAAACCCTGCGCCGCCGCGTATGCGGGGCGATCCGCAAAACCGCGATCGGCAAGGAGGGCGAGTTCGCGCGCCTCGGGTTCACTGACCCGGAAACTATCGTGCAGCCGTTCATGCTGGAGCTTGCAGCGAACAATGAGGCGAAGTCGAAGGCGTGTGCTGAGTGCGGCGGCGGGTCGAACATTCCCGACGACACGATCGAGTGGGTTGTTGGTAGCTCGTGGGAGAAGATCGAAACCGCACGCGAACAAACCGCATAACCGCCCACAGAAACCCAGCCCCCTTGTGGGGCTTTTTTCATGCCCTGAAGGAGGCAACCGTGAACACTGAAGAACTGCCAGACATTCCCGAAGGTGTCGAAGTCTCGGACTCGGCAGGTTCGGAGACGCCCGACGTTGAGACCCCTGAACCTGTCGATTATTCGGACGTGGAGGTGGACGCATGAGCGCCCGGAAAGTCCTCGCTATCGCCGCCGGCGAAGTCGGTTATTCTCGCTGGAATGATCCGAAGCGCGGCACGAAGTATGCCCGCGAGACTCAGCCTGTCCTGTGGCCTAACGAGAAGTGGCTACTCGCGAACGGAATATCTTACTGCGACATTTTCGTGACGTGGGTTTTCTGGAAGGCCGGATGCCTGAATATCCTCCCCGGCAGGCAGTCGTATAACGTGAATTATCGCGCGTCGCACGGCGGGCACGTGTCGAAGTCGCAGGCCCAGCCGGGTGACGTGCTCGTGTTCGATTGGAACATGGCGACGAAGCGCGCGAACCACGTCGGCATCCTCGAAAAGGTACTCACGTCCGGGAACTTCCAATGCATTGAAGGAAACACGTCCACGGGCTCGAAGGGTTCGCAGTCGAACGGCGGCAGGGTCGCGCGGCGTGTCCGCAGGCCCTCGCAGGTGCGTTACGTGATCCGCCCGAACTGGAAGGCGGCCCCGGCTCCGGCGGCGTCGAAGGGCACCGCGAAGCCCGTCGCTAAGCCCGCACCAAGTAGCCCGAAGCGTGAGCGCCTCGTCGAAGACGGTCGCTTCGGTTGGAGGTCCGTCGCAGTCCTCCAAGACCGCCTCGGCGTGAAGGTGGACGGGAAGGGCGGGCGCGATACCGTGAATGCCCTTTACGCCTACTTCGGTTTGAAGTGGCGCGACGGGAAATTCTCGCGGCAGCGTGATTTCAACTACCGGTACATGCGGGGCATCAATAAGGCGAACGTCGAGTTCACCCGCTCTGGATACTCGCCGCTCGTGAAGTGCATTCAAACGTACATCGGGGCGAACGCCGATGGTGTTTGGGGTGAAGCCACCTCGCGGAAATTCCAGCAGTTCCTCAACCATTGGGGGGTCGCGTTCACCCGCGCCGACCGCGACGTCGCTTTGAAGCGTGTGAAGGGTGTCAGATGATTTATACCGGCAACGCGACCGTGACGCGCCGCGTTCGAGCTTCCCGTGAAGTGAGGTAGCCATGCGACTATTCAAACGGGCAAGCGCATGGACGCGCGCCGACCCCATCGGTGCATACCTCGTCCTCGTAGGCATCGGGTATATGGCTATCGGGTTCTCGTGGGCGCTATTCCCCTCACACACCCGACAGGCGGGTATCGCGTGGGCACCGTTCATCACGCAAAGTGTCGTGGCCGTGTTGTGGGCGCTCGGCGGGTCCATGTCGCTATTCACCGGCCTAGTCGCGAAAGCCCACCGCAAATGGGGATTCGTGGGGTTGCAGGGCGTGTCACTGTTCCTCACCCTCATGTTCATCGTTTCTACCATTCTGGGCATGATCCCGTTCGGGCCGCCCGGTCGCGCTGAGTCTGTCATCACCGCGATCTCGTATGCGACGTTTTGGGCGAGTGCATGGACGGTGGCCCAGATACCGGTCACGCCAACCAAGGGGGAGTGAGAGTGTGTCTCTTGGCGAACTCGGTCAACTCCTCGGCGGCGGCGGTTTTCTTGGCGTCATCAGCCTCCTGACGTGGTACACCACGAACCGGGGAACGAAGAAAGCAAACGAAACAGACAACCTGAAAGCAGCCTCGGACGCGTGGCGTGAACTCGGCGACGACCTTCGCGAAGAGGTATCAGAGCTAAAAGACGACGTCGAGGCACTGCGCGACGATAACCAGCGACTGCGCGACGAGAACGCCCGCGTGCGCGGGGTGCTCGCAGACATGCGCCGGTGGCTCGCCGAGTTCGCCGCATGGGAGGCCCACGGGGCGAAACCACCCCCGCCCTACACGTGGCAGCAGCTCGAAGCACGGCTCGAGACCATCACTATCACGGGAGAGAAACAATGATCGGAACTAAAGCCTGGGCGCTCGGAGCGCTCGAGAGACCTTGGAGGCAAGCGCCGTGAACATCTGGACCGCAACATTCTGGAAAGCCACCGCTGAACGCGTAATCGGTACAGCCGCGGCTGCCTTCATCGCCGCTATCGGTGACGCGGTGCTGTTCGGTGACGTGACCTGGGAGCGAGTAGGCAGTTACGTTCTCCTCGCGTCAATCGTTACGGTTGCGAAAGCGCTCATCGCTGGCACCGGCGGTGACGGCCCCGGTTTCGGTGGAGCTGAAACGCTTGACGGGAACCCACGAAACACACACCGCGCTGACATAGACTAACCACGTAGGAGCCTACGGGTTCCCGCCCGCCTTGACCTCCGCCTCGCGCGGGGGTCTCGTGCATTCCCCCCCACCTAGCCCTCGCGGGCCGGGTGGGGTCTTTTTTCATGCCCGAAAACTACGGTTCAACCGGCGAATAATGCACCGCGACATTGATACCAGCGTCGTGCAGCTCGCGCGCGATCTGAGCAACCGCAGCAGTATGCACCGAATGTGGCACGGTCACGCCCGCGCGGGCCGCTGACGCCGCATCAACTGCCCTAAAAGCGGGCAATGCAAGCGGTTTCGCGGAAGTGTTCAAAAAGTGTTCAACCCGCCATAAGTGGGACGCTAGGGGCGAACCACCGCACTCAGGACAGAGCGTAAAACACCAGGTCAGAAGCGTAATCGCTAAAGCGCCCCCAGCAGGACTCGAACCTGCAACCTACGGATTAGAAGGCCGTTGCTCTATCCATTGAGCTATGGAGGCATGCCGCGTGGGCGGATCCAGTGTACCGGGATAGGGCTCCGGAGCCGAATGCGCGGCGGCTCGCGCTCCACAATGCAGTGCCCTCCACGTACATGTATGAGGCTCTTTTCGAGGACGCGAGCGAGCGGCATGCTCGTGGGTGAGCGCCGCACCAGGCGGCGACCGATCCCAGGGGGAACTTCAATGAACGCAATCGTCACAACCATCCAGGGCAACGCGACCGCGGATGCCACAATCTTCAAGTTTGATGGTGGCGGCTGCCGCACGTCCGTTACCGTCGCCGTCAATGATCGGTACTACGACGTGCAGGCGAAGGAATGGAAGGAACGCAAGCCGGAATACGTGCGCGTGCAGGTGCGACGCGAATCGCTTGCGAACAACGTTGTGCTATCGGTGAAGCGTGGCCAGCCACTCCTGTGCACGGGCCGCCTCGTGACACAGACGTGGGAGGACCGTGACGGCAACACTCGCACGGAGCTTCTCATGCACGCCGATCACGTCGCGATCGACCTCACCTACGGAACCGCGCAGTACGCGAAAAGTGCGCCGTCGTGGGTGGATGAGAACACCGGTGAGGTTCGCACCACTTCACCCGATGCCGAAGATGAGGCTGCAGAGGCCGGGGAGAATGAAACGGTGCATGCTCGACTGGAGAGCCATGCAGGCGTTGAGGGGGAACTCAGTGAGAGCGATCTCGAGGCGCTCACCGAGGTGGAGGAACCCAGCTACGCCTGAACGTGGAGTGGAGCGTCGGCTTCCGCACGTGCGCTTATGCGGGGGTGCGGGGTCCGACGCTTGCTCGTTTCGCGCGTTTACTCGGTTTGCGCTGCGGCGCGAGCATTCGGTGAGTCAATGCCGAGGCTCGCGCAGAGTGCCGCGACGAGTTCGGGGATCAGGTCGCGGCCAACGCGGAGATCCTCGCCTTCACGTGCGACCGCGCTGAACGTTTCGCCCGTGTTCAAGGCGCCCGCGGCGACGAACACGGGTGCGGGACCTGCGCCGGGCGCGCCATCGATCGCGCCGCGGATGCGGGCTTGAATGTAGCCGCCCGCGCAGCCTTCGGGCCAGAGCGCGTGTTCGAGCTCGTCGGCGACATCGCCATGCTGTGTGCCGGTCTCGATGCTCGTGAGATGGTGGGGGTCGCCGCTGGCGAGGTCGAGCGTCTCTTGCGGGAGAAGGCGAGAAAGCTCGGGGCGTTCCTCGAGAAGGGCTTCGGTGCTGAAGAGGGCGAAGCGCGCGATGTGTTCGGGTCCCGGGGAATCCTGTTCGCGCGTGTGGCGAACGAGCTCGAGTACCGCGGCCGCGAGGGCCCCTTCGGTTTCGCTCAAGTTGAGGTCTCGCGTTTCTGAATGCACAGCGCTTGCTCCTTACTGGGACAATAGTGGCACTTGCCTCTAGGCGGGGTGAGTACTCCTCCCACGATAGTTCCCCACGATGTGAGCCGAGGTCGCCGTTGAGTTTTACGAATCCCTTTGCCGGTGCTGCCCAGCCAGGTCCAAGGCCCGCGGGCTCGGCGAGTAAGAAGAACGCGAAGAAAGTTTCGCCGCTCACGATCACACTCGTCGTGATCGTTGCGCTGATCGTGGCGTTTGCATGGTTCGCCGAGGTTGCGACGAGCTACATGTGGTTCGACCAGCTCGGCTTCAACGACTTCCTCGTGAAGAAGTGGGTGACGGAGGGGATCTTGTTCCTCGTGGGGCTCGTGGCTGTTGCCGCCCCGATTTTCGTATGCCTGTGGGTGAGCCACAAGTACAGGCCGCAGATCGTGCCCGTCACCCGTGAAGACATCGCGATCGCGGGGTTCCGCGACGCGGTCGAGCCGCTTCGCAAGATCATCACTATCGCTGCCCCGGTAATTCTCGGGATTTTTGGTGGACTGACCCTGACTCGGCAGTGGCAAGAGATCCTGCTCATGCTCAACCAGGAGCCGTTTGGGAAAACCGATCCGATCTTCCATAAAGACATCGCGTTTTATGTGTTCACCCTTCCCGTGGTCGAGACGGCGCTCGGGCTCGTCAATTTCGTGATTCTCGCGAGCGCGTTCGCCGCCGTTCTCGGGCACTTCATCTACGGCGGCATCGAGTGGGATCAGAAAAAGGGCCTCAAACTTACTCGCGCAGCGCGCACGCACGTGGGCATCATCGCGATGGCGTACATGCTTGTGCTTGCGGCCCAGCACTGGTTCGAACGGTATGCGGCCCTCACTGCCTCGCACGAGAAGTTTGATGGCGCCGCCTACACCGACGTTCACGCGCTGATCCCGGGGAAAACGATTCTCGCGATTTCGGCGATTATCGTCGCACTCCTTCTGCTCGCGTGGATCCTCAAGGGCAACTGGAAACTTCCCGCTGCCGCGGCGGGCCTCATCGTGCTTTCGACAGTCGCGGTGGGCATGGTCTACCCCTACCTCATTCAGACGTTCAAGGTGGAGCCGAACGAGCGCAATCTCGAAAAGCCGTTCATCGAAGAGAACATGGCTGCCACGCGCGCGGCGTATGGGCTCGAAGACGTCAACGAGATTTCCTATCGCGCAAAGTCGACGGCAACGTCGGGTCAGCTGCGCGAGGATGCCGCGACGACGGCGCAGATCCGCCTTCTCGACCCCGCGGTGGTGTCGCCAACATTCGGCCAGCGCGAGGCGAACCGACGCTACTGGGGGTTCGAAGAGACACTGAGCGTGGACCGCTACGACATCGACGGGCAAAAACAAGACACCGTGATCGGCGTGCGCGAGCTACGGCCCGACAAGCTCGAGCTCTCCTCGCAGTCGTGGGTGAATCAGCACGTCGTGTACACCCACGGATTCGGCGTTGCTGCGGCCTACGGTAACCAGCGGCGCCCCGATGGCGAGCCCGCCTTCTATCAGTCCGGTGTTCCCGGCTCGGGCAAGCTCGGCGACTTCCAAGAGCGCGTGTACTTCGGGCGTCATTCGCCGAGCTATTCGATCGTCGGTGCCCCCGAAGGCGCCGATCCCCAGGAGTTCGACTACCAGTCCGGAACAGATGGCGATGATCAGGGCAGCCAGGTTTCGAACACCTATACCGGTAACGGTGGCCCGAGTGTCGGCAACTTCTTTAACCGAATGCTGTTTGCCATTAAGTTCCGCGAGTTCAACATCTTGATTTCGAGCTACGTGAACGAAAAGTCGCAGATCCTCTACGATCGCGACCCGCAGCAGCGCGTGAAAACGGTTGCGCCGTTCCTGTCGCTCGACACCGAGATGTACCCGGCAGTCGTGGACGGCAAGCTCAAGTGGGTCATCGATGCCTACACGACGAGCGATCGCTACCCGTACGCACAGGCCACTAATTTCGACGCTGTCGTGACCGACTCGAAGGTTAACGGCGCCGATACGGCCGGTCTTCGTGAGCGGCGCGTGAACTACATGCGTAATTCGGTGAAGGCCACCGTCGACGCCTTCGATGGCAGCGTGACCCTGTATGCCTGGGATACGGAAGATCCCATCCTCAAGGCGTGGGAGAAGTCCTTCCCGGAGTCCGTCAAGCCCTCGAGCGACATCTCCGGTGAACTCATGAGCCACCTTCGCTACCCGGCAGATTACTTCAAGGTGCAGCGCTCGATTCTCGGTAAGTACCACATCGACAAAGCCGAGGATTTTTACGTGGGCCAGGACTTCTGGCAGACCACCCCGGACCCCACCCAGGCGCGCGATAGCGAGAGTGGCTCGGCGCCGCTTCAAGCCCCGCACTACCTCACGATGCAGATGCCCGACGAGAGCGCGCCACAGTTCACGCTCTCCTCGAGCTATATCCCCGAATCCGGCCAGGATGTTCTCACGGGCCTGCTCGCTGTCAATTCCGAGACGGGGACGAAGGCGGGCAATCCCGCGAAGGACTACGGCAAGCTCACGCTCCTCGTGCTCCCGAGCTCGAATCCGGTGAGTGCCCCGCGCCAGGTGCAGAATACGTTCAACTCCAACCCGCAGGTCTCGAATGAGCTGAACCTTTTGCGGCAAGGCAACTCGAAGGTCATCAACGGCAACCTGCTTACGCTCCCCGTTGGCGGCGGTCTCCTGTATGTCCAACCGGTGTACGTCATGAGCTCGAGTGCAGGTGGTGGCACCTCGTATCCGCTGCTGCGCAAGGTGCTCGTGAGTTTCGGTGACAAGGTGGGCTACGCTGACACGCTCGACGAGGCGCTCGATGCCGTCTTTGGCGGCGATTCGGGCGCGAGTGCAGGCGACGCCGAGGTCCCCACGACGGGCGAGGCTAAAGCCGTCGAAGACGCGGTCTCGGATCCGGCTAAGGGCGGCAACGACGGAAAACCGTCACCATCGCCAAGCCCCGAGCCGAGCCCCAGCCCGAGCGATGCCCCGGCACCACCGGCGCCGGCTGAAGGTTCGGGCGACCCGAAGGCAGATCTTGACGCTGCGCTCAAGGATCTTGATGCCGCTTGGAAAGACGCCGAGTCTGCGCGTGCTCAGGGTGATTGGGCGAAGTACGGCGAGGCACAGAAGCGTCTGAAGCATGCCATTGAGCGCGCCGATGCGGCAAACGCCCAGCTCTCTAATGGCGGGAATTAGAGAGGAAACGGGAGTGTAAACGGGGCGTGAACGTGAACTACGGAACGTTTACGCGCTCAAAACTAGACTCCGCGGTGGAGGCCTACTAAGTTAGAGATCACCGACGCGGGGTGGAGCAGTTCGGTAGCTCGCCGGGCTCATAACCCGGAGGTCGTAGGTTCAAATCCTGCCCCCGCTACCAGTAGAGGCCCTCGCCAGCATTGACTGGCGAGGGCCTCTTTTTATGCCGATCTCTTTACGGAGAGCAGAACGGCGCCACCGCGCGCCGAGCGGCGGCTCGACCCCGAGGTTTCCAATGTTCGCGGGGACTGGCGGACTCCGGGAACTATCCGGGCTCGCGATGCGCGTGGGCGTGAGGGTTCGTGAATTGCAGGGGAGTACACTCGTGGGCGGCGAGGCGCGTGCGGACCATGTTATTTAGCTGTGCAGGTTCGTGCGAGTACTCGCTTTCCAATACTTTCGACGAAGGAAGAATCGTGTCGCCGCTTCTTGAAACCCGTCCTATTCGCCGCCGCACCGCTCTCGCCGGGCTTTCAGCTGGTGCCGTCGCCGGCCTCGCTGCCTGCTCGAATGCAGGGGATGGAAAGAGCGGCGGTAAGGCCTCTGGCAAGGGTGGCGTGCAGTCACCGAGTACGAGTCCCGAACCGTCGGCCGAGTGGACGAGCGCAGATGCCTCGCTCCTCGAAACGGTTGACGTCACGCTCAACCCCGAAGCCGAAGGCAAGACCGTCACGACCCCGCGCTTTCCGAAGGCACGCAATTTGACCCAGGCGACCGAGGTCGTCCGCAACCGTCTGCTGCGCGAGGCGCACTGGGGCGACATCGAGAAGGTCGAGATCAAGGCTACGATTCTCGCCGCCGCTCAGGACGTCGTGGGCGTCGCGGTTGTGGGGAGCCTCGGCGACGAGACGGATGTGCCCTGCTCGATCTGGTACGACGCACGAAAGAAGCAGTCGTTTGCCCCAGCCGCGCTTATCGAGGCCGCGAAGTGGGGCGAGTTTGCGAAAGCCGTCCACGATGCCGCAGGCAAGGCCAAGGTTGATGCCTCGGCCGTCGATAAAGCTCTCATTGACAAGAGTGCCCCGTACGGCAATGGCCCGGCGATGGCATTCAATCCCGAGGGCAAACTCGTGCTCGCGTTCCGTACGGGAGCGGCCGGTGAGGCCCCGGCACGGCTCGTCGTCGACGCGGAACCGTTCCTTTCTGATCTCGGAAAGCTCGCGAAGGACGCGAGCGCAAAGCCCGCGAAATTCACGGGTGAGCCGAGCGAAGAACTCGAACACTTCACGCCTAAGCGCCATGTTGCGAAGCCGATCGACTCGCCGAACCGGCCGTCGGACGGTTCCGAAGCGGCGAGCCCCGCGGCATCGGATGGTGGGCAGTCCGACGGCGCCGAAGCTGAAGGCGCCTCGACTGAGGTACCGACGCCCACTCCCGGTGGGGCGGTGCGCCCGACCACCGCTATCGGCTACGACGTGTTCCTCGAGCACTGCGTCGCTCTGACCTACGATGACGGCCCCGGTGCCCGTACTCCCGAGCTCCTTGACGTCTACAAGAAAGCGAAAGCGGCAACGACGTTCTTCGAAATGGGCAACAGCATCAAAGAGCACCGCAAGACGACTCTCATGGTCGCGGCAGCGGGCTTTGAGCTAGGCAACCACTCCGTGACCCACCCCGACCTCAAGCGCAAGTCGCGCGAGCGCGTGGAGAAGGAAGTCAACGAGAACTCTGATCTTCTCGCGGAGACCACGGGCTTCGAGCCGCTTCTGTTCCGCCCGCCGTATGGCAGCCACAACGAAACCGTGGATGAGATTGTTGCCGCTCGCGGCATGGCGATCGTGCAGTGGGACGTCGACACTCTCGACTGGAAAACGAAAGACACGGCAAAAACGATCGCGGCAGCCGTCGAGGGTGCAAACGCCTACGCCGAGCCGATCGCTCTCATGCACGATATTCACGATTCAACCGTGGACGCGGCAGAGCAGATCCTCAGCCAGATCACTGACGCCGGCTACATCCCCGTGACAGTCAGCGAGCTGACGCTGAACACGGGAGGTCTCGAGGCCGGACACGCCTACTGCTCCGGCACCGGCAAGAAGCAGAACGGCTTCAACTGTAAGGGCTGACCCTACGAGCCTTTGCGTGAGCGCCCGAGTGGCTGGTCAAGCACGTCGACTGAGAGGAACGCGCGGCGGAACTCTCGCTTGTTGAGCGTGACCCAGGCACCCGGGCGCCACGGATTACGCAGCACGATCTCGCCGGTATTAGGCTTCGCACCCACAACCGCCATGACGTGCATCGGCGGAATAGCTCCCGACTGCCGCTTGCGTGACAGCGCGGGGGAGAACATGTGGGTGGAGGCGACGATGGGCCGCCTCTTGGCGAGAAGGTCTTCAACCTCGCCGGGGGAGGGAAGCGTGAGACGCGTCGAGGCGCGCACGCCGCTAAGCGCGGGAAACCCCCATTTCGCAAAGCCCCGCGCAATCCACGCGTATGATCCCGCGAACTCCGCTGCGCACGCCTTCTCGAGAATTCCGGGCCAGCCGGGGCCGCCCCCTTCTTCTGTCGCGTAGGCGAAGTGGCCACGTTCGGTGGCAGGAAAACGCATATTTACGCTGCGCCACGCCGGGGCACCTTCCACGAACACACGCGCGAGGGCTTTGGGTGACCCAGGCTGAACCTTGATGGCGTTCGCAAAAAACTCGGGATCGAGCGCGTGAATTGCGAGCATCGGCGCCATGAGCCAGCAATCGCCCAGGGCACCCTGGCGCGGCCGCCGCGAGAAACTCAGGACGCCGCTCCAAGCCTCGTAGTGATCAGCGTGCGGCCCCAGCGGCGGCTCCCCACTCTCGCGTGCATGCGGCGGGAAGAGTGCGGTCAGCGTGTGGCGAATCAAGCGTCGGACCCCTTTCGCAGTTAATAAAACCCGGGCACGAGCGCAAAACGCACGTGCCCGGGCCTCTCAGGCGATCATCCCGCCTAACGGAGAAATCAGTGCTTCTCGGCCTTCACGAGCTTCTGGCCCGTGCGCTCGAGAACGCCAGCGAACCATTCCTGGTCCACGTCAAAAGCCTTGTGACCGGCGATGCGCTCGAACTCGATCGCGCGAAGCTGGTCGCCCTTTTCTTCGTCGTGGCCGATCACGCCGGTGCCGCCCTCAAGGGCGACCTGCACGGCGAGGTCGGTCATCGACTTGATGAGGCGCAGGTCATCAGCGTTAGCTTTCGCAGAGCGAGCGAAGTAACCGGACTTTTGCACCATGACCTTCTCGGCACCGAGGCGCTCCGCGAACTGCTTCGCGAACCACTGGCCGGGGTTGATCTTGTCGAGCTTCACGTGGCCGAACGGATCGCGCTCGACCTCCTCGCCCTTGGCTTCGAGCTCGGCGATGATCTCGGGGATACCGGCACCCTCCGAGAGGAAGATATTGACGCAACCGACCTCGTCCATAACCTTCTTGAGGCGCCCCGCCTCACCCTCGATATCGAGAGCAAGCTCGGGCAGGAACACGGCGTGGACATCCCACCGACGCTCATCGTGACCGATCGACGGCAGCCACTGCTGCTTCGAATGCCAATCCTGGTAGTAGCGTGCGGCCTCCGCCGTGAGGTAGCCGCATGCGCGGCCCATAATCTCGTGGATGATGAGCATGCGCGGGTTCGAGCCGTTCTCCGCAATAATGTTCTGCGCGAAGAGGGAGGTCTGCTCCGCGGCGGTGCGAGCACCGAGCGACTGGCGGATCGGAACGATGTCGTTGTCGATCGTCTTCGGCAGACCCACGACCTGGAGCGGGTAGTTGTTGTCGGCGAGGTACTTCGCGAGGTCGGCGGCAGTCGTGTTCGTGTCATCGCCACCGATCGTGTGGAGCACGTCAACGCCGTCAGCCTTGAGCTTGTTCGCAGCGACCTCGAGAGCGTTCTCGCCCTCCTTGATGAGGCCGCGCTCGACGAGGTTCTTCGTGTTTGTGAGCTTCACGCGCGAGTTGCCAATGGGCGATCCGCCGTAGTTGTGCAGGAGGTGCGCGTTCTTGCGGGCCTCATCGTCGATGACGATCTTTTCGCCGGAGAGCAGACCCCAGTAGCCGTGCTTGTAGGCGATGATCTCGATCTCGGGGTTCAGCTCGTTATAGCGCTCGATCAGGCCGCCGACGGCGGACGAGAGGCACGGGGCGTAACCGCCCGCGGTCAGGAGAGCAACGCGCTTGACGCTCATGAGGGTCCTTCCCAGGTGGTGTGGTGCGCGGCGAAAACGCCGCACGTGTGCGCCACTATTCTACAGTTTTCTCCTTCGCGTCTGCCGAGGCAGAAGCCTAGCGAGAGGACTGCAGAGCCTCGAGGATCGCGCCGTGAAGTGGCCCGTTACTCGCGATTGCACTCGCCCCGTAGGGGCCGTCTGTACCGTCAAGATCGGTAAAGCGACCGTCTGCTTCGCTAATGATCGGCACGAGAGCCGCCATGTCGTGGAGCTTGAGGGAGGGTTCGATCGCGGCGTCAATTCCCCCCTCGGCAAGGAGCATGTAGCTCCAAAAATCGCCAAATCCGCGGGTGCGTTCGACTCTCTGAAGGAGGTTCACGAACTCGCGGAGTTTCCCGGCGCGCGCCCAGCCCTCGAGGCTCCCGTAGGACAGCACGGCTTGCTCGAGATGCTCGGTGGACGAAACATGAAGGCGCTGGGCGGCAGACAGGCGCGGGCCCGTGAAGGCCCCGGCTCCGACGGCTGCCCACCACCGCCGATTCAGTGCGGGCGCTGACACGACGCCCACGACGACCTCGCCGTCTTCCTCGAGGGCGATGAGCGTAGCCCACACGGGAACGCCGCGCGCGAAGTTCGCGGTGCCGTCGATGGGGTCGATGATCCACTTTCGGTTGCTCTCGCCCTGCGAGCCGAACTCTTCGCCGATGACCTGGTCGCGGCTGCGGGTACGAGAAAGTTGAGCGCGAATGAGTTCTTCCGCTGCTCGATCGGCATCGGTCACGATCGAGTTGTCGTCCTTGCGCTCGCGCGTGAGGTCTTCAGACTTGAAACGCGACATCGTGAGCTGGTCGACGGAGTCGGCGAGAACGTGGGCAAGGCGGATATCGTCCTGGTGTGCCGAGGCCATACGTGGTTTCTCCTTCGCTCGGGTGGGCAGCTACAGGGCCCAGGGGTCATTGGTGCGCAGCGTCGAGTTGAGGCGCCTGAAACTGGCGAGTCGGGCGGGGCCGGCGCTTCCCGCGCGCCCGTCGGCGACGAGTGCATCGAGGGCGCAGCCCTCGTCGGCACTGATGTGGGTGCAGCCGCGCGGGCACTCGTCCATGAGGGGAGCGAGGTCCTCGAATGCGGATTCGAGTTCTTCGGGGCTCACGTGGCCAAGGCCGAACGAGCGTACCCCGGGCGTGTCGATCACCCAGCCGTCGCTGCTCGGAAGGCGCAACGCGAGGGCGGAACTTGAGGTGTGGCGCCCGCGGCCCGTGACGGCGTTGACGTGGCCCGTTGCGCGGTCGGTGCCCGGCACGAGCGCGTTGATAAGCGTCGATTTGCCGACCCCCGAGTGGCCCACGAGTACGCTCAGATGCCCGCTGAGGCGTTCGCGTAGCGCGTCGATACCGGCGATGCTGCCGTCGGCATTCATGTGAGTGGTGAGGTGGTCGATGCCGAGTGGAGCGTACCTTTCGAGGAACGTCGCGGGGTCAGCGAGGTCGGCTTTCGTGAGGCACAGCAGTGGCGTGATACCCGCGACATAGGCAGCGACGAGGCAGCGGTCGATCATGCCTCCGCGCGGTTCGGGGTTCGCGAGGGCCGTCACGATTACGAGAGTGTCTGCGTTAGCGACGAGGGGGCGCTCGCTCGCGTCGTCATCGTCGGCGCTTCGGCGCAGGAAGCTTGTGCGTTCGCCAACCTCGACGATGCGGGCGATCGTGTCGGTGCGCCCGGAGGTATCGCCCGTGAGACGCACGAGGTCGCCGGGCACGATGGGGGTGCGTCCGAGGGCACGGGCGCGCATGGCGGTCACTGCGCGTTCGTTCGCGGTGCCTTCCTCAGCGATGGTGCGCCAGCGGCCACGGTCGACTCCCACGACACGCGCGGTGATGGCGTCGGCATAGGTGGGGCGTTCCTTCGTGCGGGGTCTGGAGCCGCGACGATTGGGGCGCGAACGCACCGAGGATTCATCAAAATCCTCGTAGTTTGTGAGATTTCCTGCGCGCCTCACCACGTGTTCCCCGCGGGGTTTTCCATGTGCAGCATTGAGGTCCACATTCCCACGAAGTCGGGAAGGGTCTTGTTCGTCGTGTCGACGTTTACGACCCGGATGCCGGGAACGCGCAGCCCGATGATCGCGGCGGCGGTTGCCATGCGGTGGTCCTCGTAGGTTTCGAAAACGGTGCCCGTCATGGGGCCCGGCGTGATCTCGAGGAAATCCTCGCCCTCGTGAACGCGCGCGCCAAGTTTTGTGAGCTCGACGGCGAGGGCGTGGACGCGGTCCGTCTCGTGGCCGCGCAGGTGCCCGATCCCGGAAAGGCGACTCGGAGTGTCGGCGAGAGCGGCGAGGGCCGCGATGGTGGGGGTGAGCTCGCCGACGGCCGCCAGGTCAATATCGATCCCGCGCAGGGGACCCGTGCCCGAAAACTCGACGTCCGGCCCGATGCGCTCGACGCGCGCGCCCATGAGGGGGAGGATCCTTCGGAATTCATCTCCCGGTTGGGTCGTCAGTTTCGGCCAATTCTCAATCGAGATGGTGCCGCCGGCAACGAGGGCCGCGGCGATGAACGGGCCCGCGTTGGAAAGATCGGGCTCAACGGTAACCGGATCGGGCAGGCGCAACTCTCCTGGTGTGACGGTCCATTCGTGGTGACCATCCGTGACCTCGTGGCGAGCATCGATACCGCATTCGCGAAGGAGTGCGAGGGTCATCTCGATATGGGGGAGTGAGGGGAGGCGCTCGCCGACATGGCGAATGGTGAGGGGGGAATCGGCGCGGACGGCTGTGAGAAGGAGAGCAGAGACGAACTGGCTCGAGCCGCTCGCATCGATCGTCACCGTGCCGCCGCGAAGGCCGTTGCCGTGCACCGTGAAGGGCAAGAATCCTTCCTGGCCGTGGCATGTCACCTCGACGCCCTGCTGGCGAAGCGCATTGAGAAGCGCTGCCATGGGGCGCACGAGCGCGCCTTCATCGCCCGTGAACGTCACAGGCCGGCCCGCGAGCACGGCAAGCGGCGGCACGAAACGCATGACCGTTCCCGCAAGGCCGCAGTGAATCTCGAGTGGCGCCTCGTCATCGATGTTCGGCGCACCGGGCATGAGCGGCTCCACGACGAGCGTGCGATCGCTTTTGCGCACATTCCCGCCGAGCGCCTCGAGCGCCTCGATCATGAGGTGTGAATCGCGAGACGCAAGTGCCCCCACGAGCGCGGTGGGTGTGCTCGCGAGAGAGGCGAGCACAAGCCACCTATTCGTGAGGGACTTCGAGCCGGGAATGCTGACGTGAGCGTCGACGGGCCCGTGGGCAACGGGCGCCGTCCACTGAACGTCAGACACGAAAAACCTCGAACTCAGGCAGCGCTCTTGATCTTCTTCGCGAGCGTGCGGTCGAGCTCGTCGAGGCTCTTCGACGACTTCTTCTTGTTCTTCTTAGCGGCCTTTTCGAGCTCGCGCTGCTTTTCGGCGGCGGACTTCTGGGCGCGCTCGATGGCCTTGTCAACGCGGTAGGCGAGCGAGGGCTTACCGTCGGTGTCGACAGCGGCGAGGAGAATGCCACCGAGGAGACCAAGGTCGCCGGCGATCGCACGCAGCTCCTCGGTGCGCTCGGTGCCCTTGAGCTCCCAGACACGCTTGCGGCCTGCGAGGCCGACCGTGGTGGTGAGAAGGAGGGTGGCGGAGGCAAGGCGCGGCTTCTTGTTGAGCGCGAAGGCAGCGCCAGCGACAGCGGCAAGGCCACCGGCGGCGCGAAGAATCGTTTCGGCGTCGGTCGGGAGCGGGCTCTTGGAGACCTGCTCGTCGATGTCGGCGATCGTTATGGGAAGAGCATCGAGAACGCGATCCGGGCGGATGGCGGTCTGCACACCCTCGAAGATGAACGGTGCGGCGAGAAGGGGACGTGCGATGCGGCGAACGAGGGACATGCTTTCCTCAGCTTCCTTAGTAAAGCCATGCGAATCGGAACACGCCAAGACTACCGCACCGCATGAAACTCCCACCTGAACAGCGTAGAGTCGAAGCGATGAGCGAGAACGAGAAGTTCCCCGATCCGGGGAACGATGTGGAGGGTGCTGTGGAGCGCGATGGACAGGCTGCCGCAGCACAGGCGGACACCGAGTCACCCACGACGCTCAGCCCCGAGGAATTTGAGCACGAGGCGCTCAGCCACATCGATGCACTGTATTCGGGTGCGCTTCGCCTCACGCGGCATCAGCACGACGCCGAGGACCTGGTTCAAGATACCTACGTCCGGGCATTTCGCGCTTCCACGAGCTTCAAGGCGGGTACGAACATGCGCGCCTGGCTTTTCCGCATCATGCACAACGCCTTCATCTCGTCGTACCGCAAAGCGCAGCGCCGCCCCAAGGAGTCCGGAGGCGAGCAAGTTGAAGATTGGCAGCTTGCCCGCGCGGCCTCTCACGACAGCACGGGGCTTCGCAGCGCTGAAGCCGAAGCACTCGCGCTTCTTCCCGAAGGCGATATTCAAGACGCGCTGAACGACCTCCGTGACGACTACCGCGAAGCGGTCTACCTTGCGGATGTCGAGGGATTCTCATACAAGGAAATCGCCGAGATCATGGGCACGCCGATCGGCACCGTGATGTCGCGTATCCACCGGGGGCGCGGGCTCCTGCGCGCTTCGCTCGAGCAGTACGCGCGCGAGCGCGGCTATTTGCGCGATGCCGATTCCGCCGCGGCCGAGGAGACGCAAGCGTGAAGGGAATAAAAGGTGCACGTGAGGCGTTCAGTGTCCGTGCAAACGCCGCGAGACGCGGCACCGAGTCGGCAGGGCTGAGACCAACGGAAGGGGCTACTCGTGGGTGATCCAGCGCTTGAGCGCCTCATGGATCGGGTCGATCGCGCCCTCACCGGGCGGCTGAGCGACGCCGAAGCGGTTGAACTCGAAAGCCACCTTGGAGAGTGCGCCGCATGTGCGCGAGAAATCGAGCAGGCGCGACTTGTTCGCCAGCTTTTGCGCGCGTCATGCGCGGGTCGTGCCTCCGAAGAACTTCGCGAGCGCGTGCGTGGTTCGGCGCGCACCCTCACCTATCGCGAGGTGCGCGTGAGCTATGGGCCCGACGGCACCGTGCGCAGTGAATCGATCGCCGTGACCCGCACGAGTGAGGGTCCCGCGCGCGGCTGACTGCTTCGCCACCATCATCGAAGAAACGCCCGGCTGACGATGTCAGCCGGGCGTTTTACGGATTCGCGTGCCGAGCGCGTTGCTCAGGCGCCGGGGCGCTTACCGTGGTTCGCGTTGTTCTTCCTACGCGACTTGCGCTTGCGTCCGCGCTTGCTCATGGCACTCTCCTTCTCGTTCGATTCGTGAGTCACTGCCCGCACATCAGGTGCGAAGGCAACCCCGGTATTGTCTCACACTTCACGCGCGTGACCGCGGGGGTCATGCCGCGAGGGGATCAACATCACGCGGGGTTGATGCCTACTGCGCCGCGAGAAATTCCGAGAATTCGCCGTGAAGCACGAGCCACGTAATGAGCCCGTATCCGGTTTGCGACGGCAAATCGCGCGGCGAGCGCGCGACATCGGCGAGGAATTGATCGTGGTTGGCAAGCGCGGCCGCTGGGTCCACGTAGGGGATGCGGCGGCGTGCGCACACGTCGTGGAAAGCGTGCGAAAGCTCCAGGATCGCGTCGGTGCGTTCACGGTCCTTCGAGGGGGCAGGGCCTACGACGAAGACGGGAATCCGAAGGTGGCCGAGGCCGTCGAGGACCGTTGCGAGATTGAGGCGCGAGCGCGCGATGCTAATGCCAGCGTCGAGGTCGGCGCGGCCGAGAGCGATCACGACGCGGTGCTGCGTGTCATCGCTTTCGCCCGTGTTGTGAGTGTCGAGCAGGCGAGTGACGTCGGCTTCCCATCGCCGTGCGAGTTCCGCGGTTGTTTCGCCGGGGATCGCGGCGGTGTAGGAGTCCACGAGATCGCCCGAACCGTTGTGCTGGGCGAGGGCGCGCGTGAACCATCCCATCGCGCGTTGGTCGCCGGCGCCGGCGAGCATTTCATCGCCAAGCGCGATGACGCGAACGCGCGGCTGTGCTGGGGCGGGGGAAGAAGTCACGTGCGGTCCCTTCGGTTGGCTTCGATGGCGGTTGCGGCGGTGGAGGCCTTGGGGCGGGGTTCCGACGCTTGCCCACGACCCGATGGCGCTCCTACGCGAGTGGGAATTCCCTCTACCTCTCGAGTGTGTCCTGTGAAAAGGCGCGGTCGAGAAGTTCGCGTTGCTCAACAAGGTGCCTCTTCATGGTACCCGCTGCGGGGCTCGCCGAGGCGGGGCGTGCGAGTACATGCAGCCGCGCGGAAATGTCGCGGGGAAGATTCATCGCGAGGTGGCCCCACGCGCCTTGATTGAGTGGCTCCTCCTGGACCCACGTGAGCGGGACGTCGCCGAATGGGGCGAGGGCGTCGCGCAGCGCGTCGCTCGGGAGCGGGGCGAGCTGCTCGAGGCGCACGATTGCCGTGGTTTCATCGCCGCGCTTCTTTCGCTCCTTGTCGAGTTCCCAGTAAATCTTGCCCGAACACAGCAGCACGCGCGTCACGCTCTCGGCGTTGCGGCCTCGGTCGGGAACCACCGGCATGAACGTTCCGGAGGTGAATTCTTCGACGCTGCTCGCTGCGGCTTTGTTCCTCAGCATCGACTTGGGCGTGAGAACGATGAGGGGGCGCTTTCGGGGGCGTTTCGCCTGTCGGCGAAGCAAGTGGAAGTAGTTCGCCGGCGTTGAGGGTGCGACGACGCGCATGTTCTGTTCGGCGCACAGTTGGAGGAGGCGTTCGGGGCGCGCGGAGCTGTGGTCGGGGCCCTGGCCTTCATACCCGTGGGGGAGCAGGAGCGTCACGCCGGAACGCTGACCCCATTTTTGCTCGCTGCTTGCGATGAACTCGTCGATGATCGTTTGGGCGCCGTTCGCAAAGTCGCCGAACTGCGCCTCCCAGAGCACGAGGGAATCGAGCGCTTCGACCGAGTAGCCGTATTCGAATCCGAGGGCCGCGAACTCGCTCAGCGAGGAATCGAACACGCTGAACGTTGCTTGCTGGCGGTCGATGTGCTGCAGCGGGGTCCACGTGTCCTGGGTTTTACCGTCGATGAACACGGCATGGCGCTGGGTAAACGTGCCGCGCCGTGAATCCTGGCCGGCGAGGCGAACCGAGCAACCTTCGACGAGGAGAGAGCCGAATGCGAGGATCTCTCCGAAGCCCCAATCAATGCCGCCTTGACGGCTCATCGCGATACGCCTGGTCGCGAGCTGCGCGATCTTGGGGTGCGGCGTGAACTCGTCGGGGTAGGCGGCGTGGGCATCGGCGATCTTCTCGAGGATGTCTCGACTCACGCCCGTGTCGAACGCGGGCACTTCGTGCGCTGGTTCGCTCGCCTGTTGCGAATCGGGCAGCTCGAGCCCGCGAACGCTCGCCCCCGTCACACGGGCGCCCGCGCGGGAGCCGGCGAAAGCGTTTTCGAGGTGAGAGTGGAAGTTCTCGACGACGCCTTGAAGCTCGTCGTCGGAGAGGTCGCCTCTCTCGAGCAGCGTTGCCGTGAACAGATTGCGTACGCTCGGCTTGTTGTCGATGATCTTGTACATGAGCGGCTGGGTCATCGACGGGTCGTCCCCCTCGTTGTGACCGCGGCGGCGGTAGCACACCATGTCGATCACGATGTCGCGGTGGAATCGCTGACGGTACGCGAATGCGATTTCGGCAGCCCGCACGACGGCCTCGGGGTCGTCGCCGTTGACATGGAAAATCGGCAGCTGCGTGCCCTTCGCGATATCGGTCGAATAGAACGAGCTGCGCGATGAATCCGGCGATGTCGTGAATCCGATTTGGTTGTTGACCACCACGTGAATCGTGCCGCCCGTGCGGTACCCGCGAAGCTCGGAAAGGTTGAGCGTTTCGGTCACGACCCCCTGGCCGGCAAACGCCGCGTCGCCGTGCACGAGGATCGGCAGGATGGGGAAGTCGAGCGTGCGGTTCGTGGAGCGGTCTTGCTTCGCGCGCACGATCCCTTCGAGAACGGGGTTGACGGCCTCGAGGTGGCTCGGGTTAGCGGCGAGGTACACCTTCGTGCTGTGGCCGTCCCACGACGTGAACGAGCCCTCGGTGCCGAGGTGGTATTTGACGTCGCCCGAACCGAGTTCATCGGCATCCTCCGTGCCTTCGAACTCCTGGAAGATCTGCGCGTGGCTTTTGCCCGCGAGATTTGCGAGGACGTTGAGACGCCCGCGGTGGGACATGCCGATGCACACTTCGTCCATCCCGGCGCGCGCAGCGCCCGACATGATGGCGTCGAGCAGCGGGATCATCGCTTCGCCACCCTCGAGCGAGAAGCGTCGCTGGCCCACGTACTTCGTTTGAAGGAACTGCTCGAAGGCCTCGGCGGCGTTGAGCCGATCCATGATGTGCGTGAGCTCTTGCTTCGTGAACGGCTCGCGAGGACACTCAATTTGCGCCTGGAACCAGAGTCGTTCTTCGGGGTCGGTGAGGTGCATGTACTCGACCCCGGTTGTGCGCGAGTAGGCATCGCGAAGCTTCTCGATGATGTCGCGAAGGGTTGCCCTGTCGGTTCCGCCGAAGCCGCGCGTGGGGAATGTGCGGTCGAGGTCCCAGAGCGTGAGGCCGTAGGTAGAGACGTCGAGGTCGGGGTGTTTCCGCTGGCGATATTGGAGAGGGTCGATGTCGGCGACGAGATGCCCGCGCGTACGGTACGCGTGGATGAGATCCATGACGTGCGCGAACTTTTCCTGCTCGGAATCTTTGAGCGGGTTGTCGGGAACCCATTGGATCGGCTCGTACGGCACGCGCATCGATGTGAAGATGCGCTCGTAGAAACCATCGAGGCCCATGAGCTTGGTCGCCATGACCTTGAGGAACTCGCCGGAGGTTGCACCCTGAATCACACGGTGGTCGTAGGTCGAGGTCAGCGTCATGACCTTTGAGATGGCGAGCTGCGCGAGGGTCTCGGGGCTCGCCCCCTGGAACGCCGCCGGGTAGTTCATGGCGCCCACGCCGACGATCACGCCCTGGCCCTTCATGAGGCGCGGCACCGAGTGGACGGTGCCGATGCCGCCGGGGTTCGTGAGCGAGACCGTCGTGTCCTCGAAGTCGGCAATCGTCAGTTGGCCCGCGCGGGCGCGCTTCACGATCCTGTCGTATTCATTGCGGAACTGCCGGAACGAGAGGCGGCCGGCGCCTTTAATGTTGGGCACGACGAGGCCACGGCGACCGTCGGCCCTGCGAATATCGATCGCGAGGCCGAAGTTGATGTCTTCGCGCGTGAGAAGTGTGGGCTTGCCGTCCCGCATTTCAAAGCCGTTGTTCATGTCGGGGACTTCGCTGATCGCCTCGACCATCGCGTAGCCGATGAGGTGGGTGAAGCTCACTTTGCCATCGCGCATGCGGCGCAGGTGTCCGTTGATGACCTCGCGGTTGTCGAACATGAGCTTGACGGGAATGTCGCGCACGCTCGTTGCCGTGGGAATCGTGAGCGACTCGTCCATGTTCTTGACGATCGCGGCGGCGGGCCCGCGCATTCGGCTCGGCTCGGGTTCGGTAGGTTCGAACGCGGTGAGGGCGGGGATTTCGGTGGTCGGGTTGCGGGGGCGGTCCGACGCTGACGAGATGCCGCTGTGGCTGTGGGTCACCGTCGACTCTTTTTCACGCGAGCAGCGTTCGGCGGGTTCGGACTTTGTAGCCGGGAGTACCTCGACGGGCTCATGGGTGTGCCCCGTTTCGGGGGGCTCGGGGCTGGGACGGGTGCCCGTGCGCGGGTGAGACGTGAAATACGCCGCCCATGTGGGGTCGACGCTGCGCGGATCCTGTTCGAACTGCGCCCGGAGCTCGTCGACGAGCCACTGGTTAGGCCCGAAGGAGTTCTCCGGTTCTTCATGCTGAGCGTCGCTCACGACCCCTCGCCCTCTTTCGATGTGGGAAACTGCTAACGTCCAACACTAACCGAGAGTACGCCCCTCAACAGAGGGGATGTTCGGTAGAACGATCCGAATCGTTGAACTCGGATCCGTCGCGCCACGCCCGGGATGGTCGATGACGTCGATCGTTCCGCCGTGCAGCTCGACGGCCCAGCGGGCGATAGCGAGGCCGAGACCCGTACCGCCGCTGTGGTCGGGGCTTCCCCCGCGCTCGAACCTTTCGAACACGGTCTCGCGGTCGGCCTCGGCGATTCCGGGGCCCTGATCGCGCACTTCGATGGCGACATGCTCGCGGTCCTCGAGCCTCCACGCCCGCACGTAGATCGTTCCTCCGCTCGGCGAATGCCGGGACGCATTGTCGAGGAGGTTCGCGATGACCTGTTGGATGCGTGCGGGATCGGCATCAACGGTCAACTCTTGCGGCCGCACGTCGATCACGAAGCGCACGTCGCGCTCTTGGGTGCGGGCGGCAAGCTGAGCGGTATCGACAGCCTCATGCAAAAACGGCGTGAGCTCAATCCGCTCGCGTTCGATATCCACGACTCCCGCCTCGAGTCTCGAAAGGTCGAGCAGGTGGGTCACGAGCCTCGTGAGGCGCTCGGTCTCGCTGAGCGCGATCGCGAGGCTTTCGGTCGTGGCGGGGGTAACGCCGTCGACCATATTTTCGAGCTGGCCCCTCAGTGCCGCGACGGGCGTGCGCAGTTCATGGGAGACGTTGGCGACGAGGTCTCTGCGTAGCTCGTCCGTGCGGGCGAGCTCGGCGGACATCGAGTTGAAGGCCGACGCTAGCTGGCCCACCTCGTCGCGAGATTTTGTCGTGACACGCCTGCCATAGTCACCCATCGCCATCGCTTTAGCGGCGACGGTCATTTCCCGCAAGGGGCGCGTCATGCCACGCGCGAGGATCTGGGTGACAAGGAGCGCGGCGAAAACCGTGAGGGGAATGAAAAGCAGGGGGCTCAGTCCTGCGGCCGATCCGGCCCAACCGAGGAGGGCAGCAACGAGCACGGAGACGGCAACGATGACCCCGAGTTTGACCTTGAACGCGCCAAAGCGCTGAAGGGGCGATCCGTCGAGAGCCTGCGTCGGAACCTTCACGCGAGCGAGCCCTCCGGAACTTCGAGCGCGTACCCGACTCCGTGCACGGTCCTCACAAGATCGCTGCCGAGTTTGCGGCGGAGCGCCTTGACATGGGAATCAACCGTCCGCGTGCCCGTAGCGTCCACCCAGTCCCACACGTCTTCGAGGAGCTGCTCGCGCGTGAGCACGGTGCCGGGGGCGAGAGCGAGGCACACGAGGAGGTCGTATTCGGTGGGGGTGAGGTGTGCCTCGGTTCCGCCCCGCGTGACTCGCCTCGAATCGCGGTCGATGTGGAGGTCGCCGAGCTCGATCGTGGAGGGCGCATTGGCGGTTGCGGGTGCGGAGGAGCTTCGGCGCACGCGCCGCACGAGAGCCTTGAGTCGCGCGACGAGTTCGCGCATCGAGAAGGGCTTGGTCATGTAGTCGTCGGCGCCCACACCGAGCCCCACGAGCATGTCGGCCTCTTCATCGCGGGCCGTGAGCATGAGCACCCCGAACTCGCCGAGACCGCGGACTCGCCTGCACACTTCGAGACCATCGAAGCCTGGGAGCATGACGTCAAGGACGACGGCATCGGGCTTGAAGTTCTCGATCGCCGTGACGCCCGAGGGGCCATCGTGAGCGATTGCGACTGCCCACCCTTCGGCGCTCAGGCGGTCGCTGATCGTGCGCGCGATCGTGCGCTCATCCTCGACAACGACGATCCGGGCGTGTTGCTCCGCGGCGCTCGCGGGGGTGATTGAGGTCCTCATCATGCTCCCAAGCCTATTGTGTGAATCGACCCGTCACTGTGAAGGAATCGTGCACTATAGTGGCGCCTACGATGAACGAGAACGATTCACCCCCTCGAAGTTGCATGCCCCCTCACCGAGGTCGCTCGTGCGGCGCTTCATTCCTGTGTGTCGTGAGCGGTGAGCGGGCATCATGACCTGGATCCTCCTCGGCGTGGGGCTTCTCCTCACCGCCGGCACCGCTATTTTTGTGGCCTCTGAGTTCTCCCTCGTTGCGCTCGATAAGCACACGGTTGAAAAGGCCGTGGCGCGCGGTGATAAAGGCGCGAGGGGCGTCATGAGCGCTCTCACGCACCTTTCCACGAACCTTTCGGGTGCCCAGGTGGGTATCACCATCACGACGTTGATCTTCGGTTTCGCGGTTAAAGACCCGCTGACCGAAGTCCTCTCGAGCCTACTCGCCTTCACCGGCATGGAAGCATCACTTGTCGCCACCACTGCGCTCACTCTCGCGATGGTGCTCTCCTACGGTTTCTCGGTCGTGTTCGGTGAGCTCATCCCCAAGAACCTTGCGATCGCCGCGCCTTTTGAAACGGCGAAGATCGTGGCGCCCCTTCAGCACGGCTTCACGATCGCGCTCAAGCCGCTCATCATGATGTTCAACGCGACCGCGAACTTCTTTTTGCGCTTGCTTGGAGTCGAGCCGCAAGAGGAGCTCTCGGCTGCGCGCTCACCCGCCGAGCTCGATTCGCTCGTGAGGCACTCGGCCCAGGCGGGCACGCTCGATGAGGGCACGGCGATTCTTCTTTCGCGCACGCTACAGCTGGCCGATCGCACTGCCGCCGACGTGATGACGCACCGCGGTGCGATGATCAGCATCGATATGAGCGAGCCGGCGTCGGAAGTGCTCGCCCTCACCGCTGACTCCGGCAAGTCCCGCTTTCCCGTGACTGACGAGAGCGAAGATGACGTTGTGGGTATCGTGCAGGCGCGCCAGGCGATCAAGCTTCCTCGCTCCGCACGCTCGAGCACGAGCGTGAAAGAGATTATGAGCGAGGTCGTACGGGTTCCTGAAACCGTCGGTCTTGATTCTCTGCTCGAGGACCTCCGCGCCCAGGGTGCGCAGCTCGCCGTCGTGATCGACGAGTACGGCGGAACCGCCGGGATCGTCACCCTTGAAGACGTAATCGAAGAGATCGTGGGCGAGGTATCTGACGAGCACGACACCGACGAGCCCGAACGCTTCGCGCAGGGCGGGATCGACGAGTGGACCCTCTCGGGCCTTATGCGTCCCGACGAAATTCGCCGCGATATGGGCGTGATCATTCCTGAATCGCCCGACTACGAGACGCTCGGCGGGCTCATCATGGACCGTCTCGAGCGACTCCCGCGGGTTGGTGACGTCGTGGAGGTCCCCGGCGTACGATTCGCGGTCACTGCGCTCGACGGCCGACGCGTGGACACGGTCGATATGAAACTGCTCTCGGACGAAGCGCGTGCACGCGTTGACGACGAGGAGGGGGACGACCATGAGTGATCTTTCCGCGCTCCTCATCGGCCTTGCGATGCTCGCTGGTAACGCCTACTTCGTGGGGGCCGAGTTTGCCGTCATGAGTGTGCGCCGCAGTCAGCTCGAGCCACTCGCGGCCGAAGGCAAGTCCGGCGCGAAGACGGCGCTGTGGGCGATCCAGCATGTCTCGCTCATGCTCGCAACCGCCCAGTTCGGCGTGACCGTGTGCTCCGTGACGCTCGGTGCGGTTGCAGAACCCGCGATCGCGCACTTGATTGAACCGATCTTCGAGAGTTTCAACGTTCCCGAGGCGCTCGTGCACCCGATCTCGTTCACGATTGCGCTTCTGATCGCGAGCTACCTTCACGTGGTGCTCGGCGAAATGGTGCCGAAGAACCTTTCGATCGCGCTTCCGGTGGGCTCGGCGCGGCTCCTCGCACCCCCGCTCGTGTGGCTTACCAAGATTCTCCGACCCGTGATTTGGCTTCTCAATGCCACCGCGAACGCCTCGCTGCGTCTCATCGGAGTTGAGCCACAAAACGAAGTATCCTCACAGTTCACGGCCGAGGACATCGCCGCGATCGTGGACGAATCTGAACGCGAGGGGCTCCTTGACGATGAACAGGGTCTGCTCAAGGGAGCGATCCAATTCTCCGATCACGTTGCGGGTGATGTCATGGTGCCCATGGATGATGTGGTGACCGTCGGCTACGGCATCACCCCCCAGGAGTTCGAGGAGATCGTGGCGCGCACGGGCTTCAGCCGCCTCGGCGTGAAGAACGATGCGGGGGACCTCGTGGGCTACCTGCACCTCAAGGACATGATCGTGCTCGATGACGAGGACCCGGCCGTCTACACCACACCGGTAAGCCCCGGGAAGGTGCGCGCGGTCGTGTCGGTTGCCGACGACGACGACGTGGAAGAGGTGTTGCGCGCGATGCAGTACAACGGTGCGCACATGGCTCGCGTCGACTCCGCGAACCATCGCAGCGTGGGCGCGGTATTCCTCGAGGACGTCCTTGAAGAGCTCGTGGGCGAAGTCAATGACGTCATGCAGCGTCAGCGGCTCGGGGGATCGCGACCGACGGCCGCGCGCCCCTCACCCGCACAGTAAAGACGTGTGACGCTCGACACGGGTGACTGTGGGCAGTTAAGTGCTGTGGAGGGGCTTTGCGCGCCTGAACCGTGATGGGAGAGACGCCGACGGTAAAAATTCGGCAATCACTCGGCCAGGTGGGACGGTTGGGGCTCTTCGCGGGCCTACGTTAGTAGTGGCTTGAAAAGCGGAGCTTCCCCCTCCGCAAGAGCTCGCGCGAGAGATGCTCGCGCGACCACCGAACATTGGCAAGGCAGAAGGACACTCAACGTGGCGAAGCATCGCGCAGCCGGAAGGGCACAGATGAGGCCCCTCCAGCCGGCACAGGGGACACGACGCAACTCGGAGGCTGCGAGCTCGGCCATGAAGGTCGGCGTTGTGGGCGCCCTCGCCACGGCGACAATTGCCGTTCCTCTCGCCGCTGCCGCCGCCGATCAGGGCACGGCCCTTCCCTCGAGTGTCGAGGCCACATCGCAGCCCGTTGCCTCCAAGGCGCAGGACGTTGCTTCGCCAGCCCCCGCCGCAAAGGCGGCGATCCCCGCGGCCACCCAGACTGACCAGATTAGCTACGCGGATACCACCATCGAGGGGAATCTTGAGGTGAAGGCTGATTCGCCTCTCACCGCAAGTGGTCTCAATGCTGGCGATGTTGCCGGCGAGGGCCAGTGGCAAAAGCCCACTCCCGGCGCGCCTATAACGTCGCCATTTGGCTACCGTATTCACCCGACCCTCGGGTACCGCAAGATGCACGATGGCGTTGACTTCGGTGCGAACTGTGGCACCCCCGTCTACGCCGCTGAGTCCGGCACCGCCTCGCTCGCCGGTTACAAGAGCTCCGCGAGCGGCAATGCCGTCGTGATTGATCATGGCAACGGCGTGGAAACCGAGTACTACCACCTTTCATCCGTATCTGTGAGCGCTGGTGACACGATCGAGAAGGGCCAGCAGGTGGGAACCGTAGGCTCCACCGGCCGGTCGACGGGATGCCACCTTCACTTTGGCTTGCAGAAGGGCGAAAGCCACGTCGATCCGATGTCGCTGTGGCGTTGAGCCCGGTCGTTCTTGGAGTCGAGTCCTCGTGCGATGAGACCGGCTTCGGCATTGTCAGTGAGGGAAAGCTTCTAGGTCAGGGGCTTGCCTCGTCCGCTTCGAAGCACGCGGAATTTGGGGGAGTGGTTCCCGAGATCGCGGCACGTGCTCACCTCGATGCGGTTGTCCCCACTCTCCAGATCGCGCTTCAAGACGCGGGCGTTGAACCGAAAGACATCACGCACGTGGCAGCAACATCCGGCCCCGGCCTCGCTACGGCTGTGCACGTGGGGCTTGCAGCGGCAAAGTCGATTGCGTGGGCTCTCGACGTTCCGCTCTACGGCGTGCACCACCTCGCTGGGCACGCTGCCGCGGACACGCTCGAACACGGGCCACTTCCCGAACACAGCATCATCCTGATTGTCTCGGGCGGTCACACGTCGATTCTCGAAGTTCGCGACCTCGTTCGTGACCCGATCGTGCACCTTGGTGACACGCTCGATGACGCCGCGGGTGAGGCCTTCGATAAGGTTTCCCGCCTGCTCGGTCTCGGTTACCCCGGCGGTCCCGCAATCTCGAAGGCTGCCCTCGAGGGGGACCGCGAGGCGTTCCGGTTCCCGCGCGCGATGCTCCGTGCGGGTGATCACCCGTACACGTTCTCGTTCTCGGGAGTGAAGACGGCCGTGGCCCGGACCGTGGAGCAGATCGAGCGCACCGGCGCCGCTGTTCCCGTCGCGGACATTGCTGCATCCTTCGAGGAGGCGGTCGTAGACGTGCTCGTGACCAAGGCTGTGAAGGCGTGCCAGGAGAAGAAGCTGAGCACCCTCGTCATGGTTGGTGGCGTCGCCGCGAACCGGCATCTTCGCAAGAAGGCGCAGGAGCAGTGCGACAAGCTCGGCATTGAGCTTCGTGTGCCACCGCCGAGCCTGTGCACCGACAACGGCGCGATGATTGCCGCCGTCGGCGATCTTCTTGTGCGCAGCGGCGCCGAGCCGAGTGGCCTCGGTATCGCGGCGGATCCGTCGGCGGTTCTTCACGGCGCCCAGCTGCCTGTTCCCGCCTAGCGCATCACGTTTCGCGCCCTCAGGGCGCGCCCCGTGCCCGATCTTGCTAGACTGGCACGGTTGCCCGCGTAGCTCAGTGGATAGAGCGTCTGCCTCCGGAGCAGAAGGTCGTAGGTTCGAATCCTGTCGCGGGCGCCATCACCCCCTTTGTTTCGTCGTGCTAGGTTTTTCCTATGACGGATACCGAGTGGGCGCCGGCTCTGACGATCAACGGTGAAACCTCGTACGAGGCTAAGCGTGAGTGCGAAATCGGCTTAGAGCGCACCATCGAGCGCATGGACGGGGAGAACCTCCACTCGCTCGTGCTATGGCACTACCCGGCAGACGAGGAGTTTGCCAGCCCCGACTATCTCGACCAGTACCTTCAGTGCGCGGGCACTGCCGAGCGCCTCACGATCGAATTTCGTTACACCAGGTCCGACGGCACCTACGTGCACTTTGTTCTTTGTCGTGAAGAGCCGGAGGGCGATGAAACCTCGGCGATCCATCCCCGCTACCCGAGCATCCAGGTTTATCCCGAAGACGTCTGGACCGCAGCAGAAGCCGCCCCCATCTTCGATTACTACGCTCGCGAAGTGATGATTCCCGATTGGGTGCTGGGGCGCGAGCTTGACGTGTAAATCTCAAAGGCTTCCCATGCTGAGCGACTCTTTGACGCGGTCTTAGGGTGTCGTCGTGGCAGAAACGGGGATGGCGACCGATGGTCGGCTCGAATCCCGGCATGGACTGCCAAAGAGTTCCAATGGTCTTCGACTTCAACGCCGAAACGGCGGGTGATTCGCAGGGCATTGTTGCGAATCTGCGCACCATGTGGTGTAGCTTCCGCGGGTCAGCTTCGCAGCACCCCGAGAAGTTTCGCGTCGGCGCCGGCGCCGAATCTCTGCTAGTATGATGCCAACAGTTCAGCCCGCCACGGCAGTAGTTGTGAGTGGGCTGGATTTCTATCTGGCAAAGAGGTGCAGGCCTTGTGAGTAGGTCGCTTAAACCCGCGATGAAACTCGATCAAGCACTCAAAGCGCGCGGTAGCACCAATGTGTTCGAGGTCCTCCGCGCCGAGTTCGTCGCGAACGCCCTGCCAGTCTATGGGGTGCTCTTCGAACGCGTCGCCACCTACGCGATGCAGAACTACTAGGAGATTGGTCCCGCGCGAAAGGTGAAACCTTGAGGCCTAAAGTTTCACGAACGCTTCGGCGGTGACACTTTAGGCCCTAAAGTGTCACGCCCGCCTTACTCCGCACGCTTCGCAAGCAGCTGCGCGAGCAGCTCCTTCACCTCTTCGGGATCGGCGATGCGGAAGCTCGCCGCGGTCTCGCCGCCGCCCACCTTGATGGTGAGGTCGCTTTCGCTGGCGCGGTGGAACACGGACTCGTCGGTCACATCATCGCCCAGGTAGAGCCACGCGTCGCACGCACACGCACGGGCAAGCGCTTCGATCGCTTCGCCCTTCGTCGCGGGGATCACCGAGAACTCCACCACGGCCTTTCCTGGCGTGACCTTTGCGTGGCGGATCGAGCGTGCATACTCGAGGGCTTCTTCGGTCGCGTTCGCGGCGCCGCGGCCCTTCGCGTTGCGCGTGTGGAGCACGGCGGCCGTGGGCTTTTTCTCTACCTCGGTACCCGGGTACTTGCGGGAAATCCGCTCGAGAGCCGCCGTGATGGTCTCCAGCTGCGAGCGGCGCTCATCCGTCATCGAGAGCGACGAGGAATCGAGAATGCCCGCATCCATGCTCTCGGGAAGCGCCCCCACCTCGGCACCGTGCGAGCCAATCAGCACAACCGAACTCGGCATTTCCGTGAGCGAATCGAGATCTTCGAGAGAACGGCCCGATACGAGGGCAACGTTCGTGCCGTCGAGGCCCGAAAGGGAGCGAAGCGCCTGAAGCGATTCGGGAAGGGCGCGCGCCTCATCGCGGTTCGCCACGATCGGTGCGAGAACTCCGTCGAAATCCGAAGCGACCAGCACGCGCGGCGTTGCTGCGAAAGACTCGAGTGCAGAATCGAGCTCGGCGCGAGGTGGGCAAGTGTCGGCACTGAGAGTGGGGCGAGCCGGAGCCTTCCTGGCTTCCGCACTGCGATTCCCGCCCATGCGCTCGAGTGATTCGAGGAAGTCAGCTGCCCACCGCTGCACGTCGTGATCAAACACCTGGCGGCGAAGCGAACGCATGTTGTCTTGCTGCTCCTCCTCGCTCATCGCGAGCGCGTGGAGGATCGCCGATTTGAGCTCGTCAATGTCGTGTGGGTTCACGAGGGTCGCGGCGCGAAGCTCATCGGCGGCGCCCGTGAACTCCGAAAGCACGAGAACGCCGCGCTCATCGATGCGCGAGGCGATGTATTCCTTCGCCACGAGGTTCATGCCGTCGCGAAGGCTCGTCACGAGCACCACGTCCGCGCACATGTACAGCGCGGTCATGTCGGTGCGGGGGAACGTGCGGTGCATGTACGAGATGGCGGGGCGGCCAATCGGGGCGAAGTCACCGTTGAGACGGCCGACGGTCAGCTCGATCTCATCGCGCAGCTGCTTATAGGCGTCGACCCTCTCGCGCGAGGGGGTCGCGACCTGGATCATCGTGACCTCGTGCGGGTCGATCGCGCCGTCGTTGAGGAGCTCGCCGTAGGCCTTGAGGCGGTGGCGGATGCCTTTCGTGTAATCGAGGCGATCCACGCCGAGCACAACCTTCTTCGGGTTGCCGAGCTGCTCGCGAATTTCCTTCGCCCGCGCGAGCACAGCCGGGTCCTTCGTGAGCTCGTCGTACACGCTCACGTCAATGGAGATCGGGAAGCAGCGCGCTTCGACCGTCCGGTCGTCTTCAAGGCCGAGGCCCGGGACGATGATCTGGTGCTCGTTCGCGCGGTAGCCGAGGATCTGCCGCACACACGTCGTGAAGTTGATGGCATCCCGCTCGCGCTGGAAGCCGAGCAGATCCGCGCCGAGCAGACCCCGCAAAACCGAGTCTCGCTTTGGCAGCTGCGCGAAAAGCTCGAACGGGGGGAAGGGAATGTGGTTGAACCAGCCGATCGTCACGTCCGGGCGGAGGCTGCGGATCATCTCGGGAACCAGTTGTAGCTGGTAGTCGTGCACCCAGATCGTGCCACCCTCGGCCGTTGCGGCGGCAGCGGCCTTCGCGAACTTCCGGTTCGCCTCGACGTAGACGTCCCACCAGGTGCGGTGAAAGTTCGGGTCGGCGATCACGTCGTGGTAGAGCGGCCACAGCGTGTCGTTCGAGAAGCCCTCGTAGTATTTTTCGACTTCTTCGGCCGTGAGGGGCACGGGCACGAGATGCATGGTGTCGATGTCGAACGGATCGATGTCTTCACCTGCGCCGCCGGCCCAGCCAACCCACGCGGCCGATTCCGCGTTGCGCATGACCGACTCCATCGCAGTGACGAGACCGCCCGGGCTCGTGACCCACTCGGTCGAACCATCGGGAGCCGTTTTGCGATCGACCGGGAGGCGATTGGCGACGACAACGAGGGATGCGCGGGACATGATGCTCCTTTTCCGAGGCGCGTGCTTCACCTCCTGACGCTACCAATCCCGGATGGATGCTTATGTAAAGGCGTTCGTCTTTGCACGTGGACACGACCTCGGAGCCGCGGGGCCTCGACCTAGGGTTTTGGCCAACGAATGTCCCCTAGAGCAAGGAGTAGACATGCGCGCACACGAGGCGGGAGCCCTCCACGGGAACGATCTCGTTCCCCAGTGGTTGCCCTACCCGAGCGACGTCAACCACCTGATCGACGGGCTCTGGAGCGAGAAGACGACGCGCAACGAAAGCGGCGAGGTCGAGATCGCGGGCGTTGGCGTGGGCGAGATTAAGGAGCGGTTCGGTACGCCCACCTTCGTGATCGACGAAGAGGATTTCCGCTCCCGCGCGAGGCTCTTCCGCGCAACGTTCGAGAAGGCTTTCGCACCGCTCGCCGGGGTGGACATGAGCTACGCGAGCAAGGCCTTCCTCTCCATGGCGGTCGCGCGGTGGGTACGCGAGGAGGGGCTCGGGTTAGACGTGTGCTCGGGTGGGGAACTCGCGATCGCGCTGCGCGCGGGGTCCGACGCCAGCCGCCTCACCTTCCACGGAAACAACAAGAGCGATGCTGAGCTCACCCTCGCCATCGAGACCAGAGTTGGACGCATCGTGATCGATTCTCTCGACGAGATCGACCGCCTTAATGCCATTGCCGCTCGCCTAGGGGCCTCCCAGCCGGTGCTGTTGCGCGTGACTTCGGGAGTTGAAGCCCACACACACGAGTTCATCTCGACCGCGCACGAGGATCAGAAGTTTGGCATATCGATTACGACGGGGGACGCACTCGAGGCGATCCGTCGCGTCGAGGCCGCGGACGCGCTCAGGCTCGAGGGCCTGCATTCGCACATCGGCTCGCAGATCTTCGATACCAACGGCTTCGAGGTCGCGGCGAGGCGCGTGCTCACCCTCGCGAAGGAAGGGCGCGAGGCGATCGGACGCCCTCTTACCCACATCGTTCTCGGCGGCGGCTTCGGGGTGATGTACACAACCCAAAACACGCCCCGAACGGCCGAGCAACTGGCTGAGCAGCTCGCCGCGATCGTCGAAAACTCCTGCCGCGCACTTCAGCTGGAGATCCCAAGGCTCGGCTTCGAGCCGGGTCGCGCGATCGCTGGCCCTTCGACCCAAACGCTCTACACGGTGGGAACGCTCAAGGATGTCGAGCTCGGCGCCGGGCAACAGCGCCTCTACGTCTCGATCGACGGGGGCATGAGTGACAACATCCGTACAGCCCTCTACGACGCTGACTACTCGTGCCTGCTGTCCAATCGCACCTCCGAGGTCGAGCCTCGCGTTGTGCGCGTCGTCGGCAAACACTGTGAAAGTGGCGACATTGTCGTGAAAGATGAATACCTGCCCGCGGACGTGAAGCGAGGAGATCTCATCTCCGTGCCCGTCACGGGTGCCTACTGCTACGCGCTCGCCTCTAACTACAACTGTGCGTTGAAGCCCGCCGTCGTCTCCGTCAAAGACGGCGAGGTGAGCGAGATGATCCGCCGCGAAACTCTCGAGGACCTGCTCGC
The DNA here is from genome assembly GCF_000413375.1 of Dermabacter sp. HFH0086. Taxonomy (NCBI): domain Bacteria; kingdom Bacillati; phylum Actinomycetota; class Actinomycetes; order Micrococcales; family Dermabacteraceae; genus Dermabacter; species Dermabacter sp. HFH0086. The sequence goes on along the minus strand of NZ_KE340308.1, from coordinate 2,150,179 downwards.
GCGCGACCTGGGGTAACGGTAGGGGAGAGGACAGCGTCGGGCCCTCGTCCCCGACACTCGCTACGCTTGAGGTGATGCACGCACGCGATAAGCCCGTGCGAGTGAGTAAGCGAAGCGCCGCGAGCACCACCGCGCGCAAGAGAGGGAAGTGTGAGAATCGCGAGAGAACGCGTCACGGTACAGCCGTGCGCGACGAGCGCCAACCTCGGCCCGGGCTTCGACAGCCTCGCCCTCGCCCTCGAGCTTCGTGACCGTTACACGCTTGAGGTCACCACCGGGGAAACCGAGGTCACCATTCGCGGCGAGGGAGCCGGTGAGCTGCCCACCGACGATACCAATCTCATCGTGCGCACGCTGCGCGAAAGCCTCGAATGGGTCGGCGCGCCCCAGATCGGCGTGCGGCTTACGTGCACGAATGTCATTCCCCAGGGCGCAGGGCTCGGCTCGAGCGCCGCGGCGATCGTGGGCGGCATTGCCCTCGCGAGAGCCATAATTCAGGAACCGAATGCGCTCGACGAACGCGCAATGCTCGAGATCGCAACATCGATCGAGGGGCATCCCGATAGTGTCGCCGCCGTTATCCACGGCGGCGTGTGCCTTAGCTATATGGATGGCGAAAATCCCCACACCGTGCGCGTGCGCGTCGCCAATGCTGCCGACGGTCGACCCGTTCTGCGCCCCCTCATCATGTGCCCGAACCGCACGCTTTCGACGACCACGGCTCGCGCGATACTGAGCCCCGAGGTGCGCCGCCGGGACGCGACCCACAACATCGCCCGTGCCGCTCTTCTCGTGCACGCTCTTGCGGAAGACCCCTCACGCCTGTTCGCGGCTACGGCAGACCGCCTCCATCAGGATGAACGCAGCGCCCATATGCCCCAGAGCGTGGGCCTCGTCCACGTGCTGCGCTCGCAGGGCGTTCCCGCCGTGATTTCGGGGGCGGGGCCGACGGTGCTGATCCCTATCGACGCACCGGACGACATCGCGCGCATCGTCCGCGAAGTCGTCGAAGAGCCCGACGACTGGCGCCTCGCGCGCGTGCCGCTTGCACGAGAGGGCATCCACACTGTGTTATCGTGAGGGTGCTCGGCCACGCGAACGTGGCCCCGCCCCCGTTGAAGGCTGGCAAACCGCCCCGCGCAAAGCCACAATCCTTCCCTCGGCGGTAGGCGCTCGCAGAAGAGAACCATCTCATGATGGTCGAGCATTCCTCACACCGACCGGTGCCCCTATTTCGGCGTGAAGCACACGAGCCTCCCGCCCCAGTGCCCGAGTGCGCGTTTTTCCCCGAAAAAGCACGGTCATCTCACGAAACTGAGTACAACCACGGGACACACACCTCAGAAAGGACCCCGGGTGAACGACAACTACACTGACGCCGCCGAGCTTTCGGCAAAGAGGCTCCCTGAGCTTCAGGCCATCGCGACTTCCATGGGCATCCGCGGCGTGCGCAAGCTCCGCAAAGGCGAGCTGATCGAGGCAATCCGTACGGGCAAGGCACCGTCGGCCCCCGCCGCGCGTACCGAAAAGACGAGCCCCTCCGACGACGCGCCCGCGGCTCCCGCTCCTCAGAGCGCTGAGACGGCACAGAAGCCTTCGCGCTCCCGCAATCGCAGCGAGGATCAGGAGCGCGGCGATGCACAGGAGCGCAACACCGAATCCACCGGTGATAGCAACGAACGCGCAGAGCGTCGCCGCGGCGAGCGCCCGCGTCGGGTCGAAGACATCGAGCTTCCCGATTCAGAAACCACGCGCGATCGCCGCAAGGGGGAGCGCCCTGACCGCCGCGAGCGCGGCAACGATAAAGGCCGCGATACCAAGCAGGGCGACCAGAAGAACCGCGATGGCGAAGGCCGCCGCGACGGTCGCAACAACCGCTCCGGCAACGACAGCGACGACAACAACAACGATCGCCGTAGCCGCCGCTCGCGCGGACGAGACCGCAACCGCAACCGCAACCGTCGCGACAACGACAATAACGGCGAGCCGCAGATCCACGAAGACGACGTCCTCGTCAAGGTCGCGGGCATTCTCGACATTCGCGACAACTACGCGTTTGTGCGCACGACCGGCTACCTGCCCGGCCCGAGCGACATCTACGTGTCGATGAACCAGGTGCGCAAGTACGGCCTGCGCAAGGGCGATGCGATCGTCGGCCAGGTCAAGGCGCCGAAGGACGGCGAGGAACAGCAGCGCCAGCAGGATTTCCACCACGGTGGTGGAGGCCGCGGGCGCGGGCGCAACAACAACCGCCACTCGAAGTTTGCGGCGCTCGTAAGCGTCGACACCGTCAACGGAATGACTCCCGAGAAGGCTAAGGCGCGCGTCGAGTTCAACAAGCTCACGCCGCTGTACCCCGATACGTGCCTTCGTCTCGAGAACAAGGCCACGAATTTCACGCCGCGCATCATTGACCTTGTTGCCCCCGTTGGCAAGGGCCAGCGTGGCCTCATCGTCGCGCCTCCGAAGGCGGGTAAGACCATCATCCTCCAGCAGGTCGCCGATGCGATCACGCAGAACAACCCCGAGGTTCACCTCATGGTTGTTCTCGTGGACGAGCGCCCCGAGGAAGTCACCGACATGCAGCGCACGGTCAAGGGCGAGGTCATCGCCTCGACCTTCGATCGCCCCGCCGACGACCACACGACCGTCGCCGAGCTCGCGATTGAGCGCGCGAAGCGCCTCGTGGAAATGGGGCGCGACGTCGTCGTGCTCCTTGACTCGATCACGCGCCTCGGCCGTGCCTACAACCTTGCGGCGCCCGCCTCGGGCCGGATCCTTTCCGGTGGTGTCGATTCCTCGGCGCTTTACCCGCCTAAGCGTTTCTTTGGCGCGGCTCGCAACGTCGAAAATGGCGGCTCGCTCACGATCCTCGCCACAGCCCTCGTGGACACGGGATCGAAGATGGACGAAGTGATCTTCGAAGAGTTCAAGGGCACCGGCAACTGGGAGCTCAAGCTCGACCGCAAGCTCGCTGAGCGCCGCATCTTCCCGGCCGTTGACGTCAATGCCTCGGGAACGCGTCGCGAAGAAGAGCTCATGGGTAACGAGGAGCTCGCCATCATGTGGAAGCTTCGCCGCGTGCTCGGCCAGCTCGAACAGCAGCAGGCGATTGAACTTCTTCTCGAGCGCCTCAAGAAGTCGCAGTCGAACAGCGAATTCCTTCTCGCCGTTTCGAAGACGACCCCGAGCGTTCCTCGCCAGAGCGAATAGCGCCGCTCCGAGCAGGGTCTGTAAGCAGAGTTACAGGCAGCGCACTGGAGCTCGCACGCCCATTCGTGGGAAACTAAACGACGGTTCTGGTTCACGGCCCGCACCTCGGCGCCGACCCAGCGGCCATGATCGAAAAGGAGACATCACATGAAGAAGGGGATTCACCCCGAATACGTGGAGACCACGGTGACCTGCACCTGTGGCAACACGTTCGTGACGCGCAGCACGAAAGCCGACGGAAAGATCAACTCCGAAGTGTGCTCGGCTTGCCACCCGTTCTACACCGGTAAGCAGAAGATTCTTGACACCGGTGGCCGCGTGGCCCGCTTCGAAGCGCGCTACGGCAAGCGCAAGAAGTAGCTTTTCAAAGCGGCGTCGGCACCCCGCCTCCATGTGGGATGCCGGCGCCGCTTTCGCGTACGTAAAACATCCACGCCCGCCCCACCACGCCAAGAAAGACCCTCATGTTTGAGAACGTGTCCTCGCTCGTTGACGAATACTCGGCCCTCGAGCAGCAAATGGCCGACCCGTCCCTCCATAATGACCACAACAAGGCTAAGCGAGTGGGGCGCCGCTACGCCGAACTCGGGCCCGTGGTCAGCACGTACCGCGAATGGCTCACGGCAGGCGAGGATCTCGAAACCGCTCTCGAATTCGCCGAAGAGGACCCCTCGATGGCGGAGGAAGCTGACGCTCTCGAACGCACGCGTGAGGATCTCACGGCGAAGCTCGAAGAGCTGCTTGCCCCGCGCGATCCCAACGATGCTCGTGACGTGATCCTCGAGGTCAAGGCCGGTGCGGGTGGCGATGAGTCCGCGCTCTTTGCCGCGGATCTCGTGCGCATGTACGAGGCGTACGCGACGAAGAATGGCTGGAGCACCGAAATCATCACGGAGACCGAATCGGATCTCGGTGGCTACAAAGACCTCGCGATGTCGATCCGCACGCGAGGCAACGTCGGCCCTGCGGAAGGCGTGTGGGCTCACCTCAAGTACGAAGGCGGTGTGCACCGTGTGCAGCGCGTGCCCGTGACCGAGTCGCAGGGGCGCATTCACACCTCGGCCGTCGGTGTCCTCGTCGTCCCCGAAGCCGATGAGGCAGATGAAGACGAGTTCCTCGCCGAACAGCTACACCCGAACAATCTTCGCATCGACGTCTATCGTTCCTCCGGCCCCGGTGGCCAGAGTGTGAACACGACCGACTCGGCCGTTCGCATTACGCACCTGCCTACGGGACTCGTCGTGAGCTGTCAGAACGAAAAGAGCCAGCTCCAAAACAAGGAGCAGGCGATGCGCATCCTCCGCTCGCGCCTGCTCGATGCCGTACACGCTGAGCAGGAAGCGGAAGCCTCGGCGACGCGCCGCTCCCAGGTGCGCACCGTGGATCGCTCCGAGCGCATCCGGACCTACAACTTCCCCGAAAATCGCATCGCCGATCACCGCACCGGGTACAAGGCGAATAACCTCGATCAGGTGCTCAACGGCGAACTCGATCCGGTCGTAAAATCGCTCATGGATGCCGACCGTGAAGCGATGCTCGCCGCCGCGGGTTCGAACGAGTAAGAGCACGTGAACGAACACCGTGCCCCCGCTGCACACAACGGCCTGAGCGTTTCGCAGCGAGTGGCGCTCGCACGCCGAGGAGCACGCGCGCGGCTTCACGCGGCCGGCATCGCTTCAGCCGAAGCCGAAGCGCGGCTCATCGTTCTCCATGCAGCGCAGGCCGAGACTTCCCTCGTGCTCCTCGACCAGCTCCCCGAGACTTTCGAGGCGGACGTCGAGGCGATCCTCGCGCGACGCGAAAAGCGCGAGCCCCTTCAGCTGATCCTCGGACAAGCCCCCTTTCGGCATCTCACACTCGAGACCGCCCGCGGCGTGTTCATCCCGCGGCCCGAGACCGAAACGGCACTCGACATCGCCCACGACTGGGTGCGCGAGGAAGGCCGGCAAGCGTCGGACCCACTGCACGCCCTCGATGCCTGCACCGGAAGTGGGACCCTCGCCGCAGCGCTCCTTGACGAATTCCCCGCCGCCCGCGTGAGCGCGTTCGACGTGAACCCGCGTGCCGTGGAACTTGCGCAGCGCAACTGCGCAGCAGCCGGGCTGGGGCGCTTCCGCGTCTTTCAGGCCGAACTGCCCACCGGTCTCACTGGGCTCGACGGTTTCATCGACACGCACATTCCTGAGCGTCCGCTCGACCTCATCCTCGCGAACCCGCCCTATATTCCCGCGCGCGCGATTCCCGCCGAGGCCGAGGTGCGCGAGTACGACCCGCACGAAGCATTGTTCGGGGGAGGGGAGAGCGGCCTCGACGTTCCTCGCGCCGTGATCAACCTTGCCGCGCGCGTGCTGCGGCCACGAGGCCTGCTCATCATGGAGCACGACGAAAGCCAGGGAGCGCCGACGCGGGCCCTCGCCGCAGAGACACAGAGTTTTGACACGATTGAGACCACGCGCGACCTCACGGGACGCGACCGCTTCCTCGTGGCGCGCGCAGCACAACAAGTGAGAGAATGACGCACGTGAGCGTATACGACTACACCGACGAATCCACGCGTGACGAAGCCCTTGAGGCTGCTGCCACCGCGGTCAAGGATGGCAAACTGATCGTTTTGCCGACCGACACCGTGTACGGCATCGGCGCCGACGCCTTTAATGAAGACGCCGTACAGGCGCTCCTCGACGCGAAGGGGCGAGGCCGCGAATTCCCGCCGCCCGTACTCATCGGCGACCCGAATGTCATGCACGCGCTCGGGTTCGATATTCCGCCGATCATCGAAGACCTCGTCGAGGAATACTGGCCCGGCGCGCTCACGGTGATCGTTAAAGCCCAGCCGTCTTTGCACTGGGACCTCGGCAACACCAAAGGCACCGTCGCGTTGCGGATGCCCGATCACGAGGCCGCAATTGCACTGCTCAAGAAAACGGGACCGCTCGCCGTTTCGAGCGCGAACAAGCACGGCGGCGATGCCGCCAAGAGCGTCATGGATGCGGCCGTGCAACTCGGCGACGCGGTTGAGGTGTACGTCGATGGCGGCAAGAGTCGCATCGGCGAGTCCTCCACGATCATCGACGCGACCGTGAATCCGCCCGAAATCCTCCGTCGCGGCGCACTGAGCGAAGAGGAGATCGTCGCGAAGTTCGGCGAGATTTTCACCCCCGAAAAGCCCGTAAGACCCGAAGACGAACGAGAAGGCGAGGGGGCCGAGGCACCCCAAGAACAGTCACCTGCCGGCGAGGATAAGGCTGACGCTTGAGGGTTTACCTCTTTCTCCTGCTCATCGCAGCGGCCGTCACCTATCTCGTGACGCCCGCGGCGCGCGTCGTTGCACGGCGCATCGGTGCAATGACCGCCGTTCGTGAACGCGATGTGCACAGGGACGTGACACCGCGTCTCGGTGGAGTAGCGATGTTCGCGGGGGTCGCGGTCGCGATGCTTCTTGCCTCGAACGTGCCCTTCCTCGAACCGATCTTTCGGGGCTCGTTCAAGGTGTGGTCGATCCTCATCGCGGGTGGGCTCATATGCCTGCTTGGCGGCCTCGACGACAAATTCGACCTCGATTGGCTGACGAAGCTCGCCGGTCAAGTGCTCATCGCGCTCTTCGTTGCCTCGCAAGGAGTGCAACTCAGGACCCTCCCGATCGGTGGCCTCACGCTCATTTCCGCTCGCTCATCGCTCATCTTGACCGTCATTGTGATTGTGGCAGCGATGAACGCCGTGAACTTCATCGATGGGCTCGACGGCCTCGCCTCCGGAGTCATGGCGATCGGCGGAGTGGCCTTCTTCATTTACGCCTACCTCCTCACGCGAGACGTTTCCTCCACCGACTACTCCTCGATGGCGGCTCTCATCACTGCGGTCATGATCGGGGCGTGCCTTGGGTTCCTGCCTCACAACTTTTCCAAAGCACGCATCTTCATGGGGGATTCGGGAGCCCTCTTTCTCGGTCTCTTGTTGGTCTCGGCAACCATCGCCGTCACGGGCCAGGTCGATCCAGCTCGCCTCGCCCCCTCCGATGCCTTTGGCCAGCTTCTCCCGATCCTCATGCCCGTGGGTGTGATGATCCTTCCAGCCCTCGATATGGTGCTCGCGGTTGTCCGGCGCGTGGGAAGTGGGAAATCGCCGTTTCATGCCGACCGTCGGCACCTGCACCACCGCCTTTTGAACCTGGGGCACTCGAAACTCGGCGCTGTACTCATCATGTACACGTGGACGGCACTCGTGTCGCTGTGCCTGCTCGCGCCCGTGTTTTTCGAAGCGAAGACAGCCTCGTTTATTTGGATCGGCTCGCTCGTCGTCGCTATAGTCGTGACGCTTGACCCCCTGCGAGCACTCCATCGTGCTCGCCGTAACCAGGACGTGGAGAAAACCGCATGAGCACCGCAGAGAAGAACCGCGCGTACAACAACGCACTGGTGCAAAAAGCGATCGTGAGCGCGGTGATCGTGGGGGCCGTCATCGCTGCCGTCGTTGTGCTCGTTGCCTGGATCGGCTTCGATCCGCTCGCCCGCAACGGCGCGATCGTCGGTGCTCTTCTCTCTCTAGTGGTGACGCTGCCAGCGCTCATCGTCGCGTACTGGGGTATCGCCCAGAGCCCGCTCATCATGCTCGGAACGGTTGCGTGCACGTGGGGAGGCAAAATGCTTGCTCTCATCCTGTGCCTCATCCTGCTCAAAGGGGAGACATGGCTCTCAATGCCGTGGGTGGGAATTGCGCTTCTCTTCGGCGCCGTCGCCCCGATTGCGGTCGAAGGAGCGCTGCTTGCGCGAACACGCCCGAAAATTGAGGTGTAAGAGGCACCGAACTGAGTCAAAAGTCCGTCTCGTCCTCTGTTATATTGATTCAGAATGCTGAGCGAATAGCGGTGCAGCCTGCACAGGTGCTGAATGCACGTGCACGGCGCCCAAGCCGCCTCGAACAGATCGTCCCATGCCCGTGGCGCGCGAAACGCACGCCGACAACTCTGGAGTAAGAGCAGTTGATTCCTAGCGAAACTTCGCGCCTTGTCGCTGAAGGTGGGCTGGATTTTCACACCCCTTCCCTCGCCGACTTTTTCCCCGATGCGATTCTCTTTGCGGGCACCCCGTTTGAGTTCAACCGCGTGCAGCTCATTCGCCTCATCGTGGTCGTGGGATGCCTCGCGATCACGTACGCGATCGCCTCACGCGCCAAGGTTGTGCCGGGGCGCATCCAAAGCATCTTCGAGCTCTTCATGGGCTTCATTCGCGACAATGCGATCGAGCCCGTGCTCGGTAAGGCAAAGGGGCGCCGCTTCGCTCCCATGCTCTACACGCTCTTCTTCCTCATTCTCGCGATGAACCTTGCCGGCGTGACCCCGGGTCTCAACCTCGCGGGCACCTCCGTGATCGGCATGCCGTTCCTCCTCGCGATGTGGACCTTCGGCACCTACGTGTACTGCGGCATGAAGCAGCACGGCTTCCTCGGCTACTTCAAGCACGAAACGATGCCCCCGGGCGTGCCGAAGCCCGTGTATATCCTGCTCGCCCCGATCGAGTTCCTCCAGCTCGCCGTCGTGCGCTGGTTCTCGCTCACCGTGCGTCTTCTCGCCAACATGGTCGCGGGCCACATGATGCTCGTCGTGTTCATCTCCCTCACGCAAGCGATCTTGTTCTCAGGGACGTGGCTCATTGCCGCGACCCCTTTCGCGGGGGCTTTCGCACTCGGCATTTTCGGCTTCGAAATCTTCGTTGCCCTTCTGCAGGCCTTTATCTTCACTACGCTGTCAGCCGTGTACATCAACATGGCGACGAGCGAAAGCCACTAAGGCGTCTAAATTTTTCCGATTTTCCACCCCGAGCTTCGGCTCACAACCGAAACCCTGCCCGGCAATGCGGCAGAAAACTGAAAGGAATACCCTCGTGGGCACCACCATCCTCGCTGAAATCAACGGCAACCTCTCCTCGCTCAGCTACGGCATCGCCGCTTTCGGCCCGGCCCTCGGCCTCGGCCTGATCGGTGCTAAGACCGTCGAGTCGATGGCGCGCCAGCCCGAGATCCGCGGTTCGCTTCAGACCACGATGCTTATCGCCATGGCGTTCGTCGAGATCATCGCGCTCCTCGCGGTTGTGACCGGCCTCCTCTTCTCCTGAGGTTAATTCCGAATGTATCTGGCAAGTGGAGAAGGAAAGGTCAGCAAGTACGCCTTGCTGATCCCCGAGGTTCCCGAAATTATTTGGAGCGCCGTCTTCATCCTCATCTTTGCCTTCGTATTCATGAAGTTCGTGCTCCCGAAGATGAACGGGGTTCTCGACGAGCGAGCAGCGAAGATCGAGGGAGGAATCCGTAAGGCGGAGGAGGCCCAGTACGAGGCCGATCGTCTCAAGGCAATGCAGGAAAGCGAACTCGCTGCTGCACGCCGTGAAGCCGCAGAGATGCGCGAGAAGGCCCGCGAAGAGGGCACTCGCATCATCGAAGAGGCACGTACGCGCGCAAGCCTCGAGACCGAACGCATGATCGGGCTCGGCAAGCAGCAGATCGAAGCTGAACAGGCGCAGGCAAGCGCCGAGCTTCGCGGTGAGGTTGGCTCGCTCGCGAGTACCCTCGCCTCGAAGATCGTTGGCGAATCGCTCACCGATGATGAGCGTTCGCGCCGCGTGATCGATCGGTTCCTCGACGAGCTCGAATCGTCGACGGCGGCGAAGTAAGGAAGGCACAGCACATGCGCGGAGTTTCCGCCAAGTCGCTCCAGAGCGTGCTACGGCGCGCAGCGGAGTCCACCTCGGCGAACACCCCTAGCACCGAGATCGCGAGCGAGCTCTTCGAAGCCGTGCGCGTCATTGACTCGAGCAACCAGCTCGTGCGCCTCTTGAGCGACCCCGGTCGCGATGAGGACCTCAAGGCCGATGTCGTGCGGCGCCTCTTTGGCGGCCGCGTGAGCGAGGCCGCTCTCGAGGTTCTTCTTGAGGCCTCGCGGTGCACGTGGTCCGAGCAAAACCACCTCCTCGAGGGCATCGAGTTCGCGGGTGTTTCGCTCGTTCTCGATGAAGCTCGAGGGCGCGGCACGGCGCACACCGTTGAAGAAGAACTTTTTCAGGTTGCGCGCCTCGTCGAGGACACCCCTGAGCTGTCCGAAGCATTCGACTCTAAGCGCGACGACGTTCCGGCGCGCGTAGGGATCACCGAACGTCTTCTGGGCGGCAAGGTGGATAAGGCGACCGTCTCACTCGCCGCGCAAGCGGTGAGCTTCGAGCCCGAAGCCAAGGTTCCCGCCCGTCTGCTCGAGTTCGCGAACTTCGCGAGCGCCGAACGCGACCGCCGCTCCGGCGTCGTCACGAGCGCGATCGCGTTGAGCCCCGAGCAGCAGGAACGCCTCACGCGCATCCTCTCCGCCCGTTACGGCGGCGAGCTGAGCCTGAATTACGAGATCGACCCGAGCGTGATTGGCGGCCTCCGCATCACCATCGGCGACGACCTCTACGACGCCACGATCTTCGGCCGTGTTCGCGATGCTCGCGAACGCATTTCCGCCTAAGAATCACCAACGAGAACACGTATCACCCCTCCCGGTACCACCGGGAATGACCAAGAAGGAAGCGGAGCGCGATGGCCGAGCTCACCATTCGTCCCGAAGACATCCGGGACGCTCTCGACACTGCGGTGTCGAATTACCAGCCCCAGAACGCAGGTCGCGAAGAAATCGGCCGCGTCACCGAATCAGCAGACGGCATTGCACGCGTCTCGGGCCTGCCGAACCTCATGGCAAACGAACTCGTGCGCTTCGAGGACGGCACGCTTGGCCTCGCTCTTAACCTCGAACTTCGCGAGGTCGGCGTCGTTGTGCTCGGTGAATTCACCGGCATCGAGGAAGGGCAGGAGGTGCGCCGCACCGGGGAGGTCCTTTCGGTTCCCGTTGGCGACGGCTACCTCGGCCGCGTCGTTGACCCGATGGGCCGCCCGATCGACGGCCTTGGCGAGATCGCGACGACCGGCCGCCGCGCCCTCGAACTTCAGGCCCCCAGCGTTATGCAGCGCAAGAGCGTGAAGGAGCCTCTCCAGACCGGCATCAAGGCCATTGACTCGATGACCCCGATCGGTCGAGGCCAGCGTCAGCTCATCATCGGCGACCGCCAGACCGGTAAGACCACGATCGCGGTCGATACGATCCTCAATCAGAAGGCTAACTGGGAATCGGGCGACCCCGAACAGCAGGTGCGCTGCATCTACGTCGCCGTCGGCCAGAAGGGCTCGACGATCGCTTCAGTGCGTGCGACCCTCGAGGAAAACGGCGCGCTCGAATACACGACCATCGTTGCGGCCCCGGCTTCGGATCCAGCCGGCTTCAAGTACATCGCGCCCTACGCGGGCTCGGCGATCGGCCAGCACTGGATGTATGAAGGCAAGCACGTCCTCATCGTGTTCGACGACCTGTCAAAGCAGGCTGAGGCCTACCGCGCCGTGTCGCTTCTTCTTCGCCGTCCGCCGGGCCGCGAGGCATACCCGGGCGACGTCTTCTTCCTCCACTCACGTCTGCTCGAGCGCTGCGCAAAGCTCTCGGACGACATGGGCGGTGGCTCGATGACCGGTCTCCCGATCATCGAAACGAAGGCAAACGACGTCTCGGCCTACATTCCGACCAACGTCATTTCGATCACCGACGGCCAGTGCTTCCTCCAGTCGGACCTGTTCAACGCGAACCAGCGCCCCGCCGTGGACGTCGGCATCTCAGTGTCGCGCGTCGGCGGCTCGGCTCAGACCAAGGCCATGAAGGGCGTCTCCGGTACCCTCAAGATCTCGCTCGCGCAGTACCGCGACCTCGAGGCGTTCGCGATGTTCGCTTCGGACCTCGATGCCGCTTCGAAGCAGCAGCTTGCGCGCGGTGCTCGCCTGACCGAGCTCCTCAAGCAGGGCCAGGCCAACCCCATGCCCATGGAGGAGCAGGTTGTGTCGATCTGGGCCGGCACGCGCGGCAAGCTCGACGACATCGAAGTTGACGAGATCCTCGAGTTCGAAGAGCGCCTGCACGAGTTCCTGCGCCACAACGGCACGATCCTCGAAACGATCCGCGAGACCAAGAAGTTCTCCCCGGAGACCGAAGCGGAACTCGAGACCGTGATCGAGAACGTCAAGCGCGACTACTTCGCTGCAAAGCAGAAGGATGCCGTGTACGACAACACCGGCGTGATCGAAGACGAGGACATCGAGCAAGAGTCGATCCTGAAGTCCTCCAAGTAGTGGCGGATGTTCGAGAAATAGAACGTTAGTCACGAGGGAGAGATATGGGAGCCCAGCAAAGGGAATACAAGAAGCGGATCGGCTCCGCGAAGGGCATGAAGAAAATCTTCCAGGCCCAGGAAATGATCGCGGCTGCCCGAATCTCGAAGGCACACGCACGCGTGCAGGCCACGACCCCGTACGCGAAAGCGATTACGGACGCGATTGCCTCGGTCGTTCAGCACGCGGAGGAGACGAACCACCCGTTCCTTGAAGCGGATCGCTCGTTCTCCAACCGCGTCGGTGTTCTCCTCATTACCTCGGATCGCGGCATGGCCGGTTCCTACTCGCCAAGCGCGATTCGCGAGGCCGAACACCTCACGAATAAGCTGCGCGAAGAGGGCAAGCAGCCGGTCCTGTACGTCGTTGGCCGCAAGGGCGACTCGTACTACCGCTTCCGCAACCGTCCCGCTGAAAAGTCGTGGATTGGTGTCAAAGAGGAAGACCTTCCGAAGCTCGGTCGTGAAATCTCGGCGCTCTTTCGCGAGGCACTCCTTGCGGAAGAGGTCGAGGAGCACCTCGATGAGCTGTATGTCGTGGGGCACCGGTTCACGAATCGTTTCCGCCAGGATGTGAACGTCGTGCGCCTCGTCCCGCTCCAGCTGAGTGCCGACGGTGCCGAGAGCCGGTTGACCCGCCAGTACCCGCTGTATGAGTACACGCCGAGCGCCGATGAGGTGTTCGAGCAGCTCGTGCCGCGGTACGTTGAATCGCGCATCATCAATATCCTTCTGCAGTCAATCGCGTCGGAGCACGCGAGCAGGCAGAAGGCGATGAAGACCGCGACCGACAATGCGGAAACGCAGATTCAGAAGTTCACTCGCCTTGCGAACTCCGCTCGCCAGGCCGAGATCACGCAAGAAATTACGGAGATCGTGGGCGGAGCGGACGCCCTCAATGCCTCCGGCAGGAAAGAACGCTGAGCGAGAAAGCACATTTGGAGTAGAAGAATGACCATCACCGAAAACGCCCCGGCTCAGACCGAGGCTAGCGCCGCCATCGGTCGTGTCGCTCGCGTGACCGGCGCCGTTGTCGACGTCGAATTCCCCGCGGGCCAGATCCCCGACATGTACAACGCGCTCGTCACCGAGATCGAGCTGCCCACTGGCGACGAGGACGGTGGCTCAGCCACCCAGACCCTCACGCTTGAGGTTGCCCAGCACCTCGGCGACGGCATGGTGCGAGGAATCGCCCTCAAGCCGACCGACGGCCTCGTGCGCGGCCAGGCCGTGCGCGACACGGGCGCGCCAATCTCCGTCCCCGTTGGCGACTTCACCCTCGGGCGCGTGTTCGACGTTGTCGGCAACGTGCTCAACGGAGAAGAGGGCGAGAAGTTCGAGATCAACGAACGCTGGCCCATTCACCGCAAGGCCCCGAACTTCGATCAGCTCGAGTCGAAGACCCAGATGTTCGAGACCGGCATCAAGTCGATCGACCTGCTGACGCCCTACGTGCAGGGCGGCAAGATTGGTCTGTTCGGCGGCGCCGGCGTGGGCAAGACCGTTCTCATCCAGGAAATGATTTACCGCGTGGCGAACAACCACGACGGTGTCTCGGTGTTCGCGGGTGTTGGTGAACGTACCCGTGAAGGTTGGGACCTCATCGAAGAAATGACCGAATCGGGCGTGATCGAGAAGACCGCTCTTGTGTTCGGCCAGATGGACGAGCCGCCGGGCACGCGTCTTCGCGTGGCGCTTTCGGCGCTGACGATGGCGGAGTACTTCCGTGACGTCCAGAACCAGGACGTGCTCCTGTTCATCGACAACATCTTCCGCTTCACGCAGGCGGGCTCTGAGGTGTCGACGCTGCTCGGCCGTATGCCGTCGGCAGTGGGTTACCAGCCGAACCTCGCGGACGAGATGGGTGTGCTCCAGGAGCGCATTACCTCGACCCGCGGCCACTCGATTACGTCGATGCAGGCGATTTACGTTCCCGCTGACGACTACACCGACCCGGCTCCGGCCACGACCTTCGCGCACCTTGACGCAACGACCGAGCTGAGCCGTGAGATCGCCTCGCGTGGTCTGTACCCCGCGATTGATCCGCTCGCCTCGACCTCGCGCATCCTCGACCCGCGCTACATCGGGCAGGATCACTACGATGTTGCGGTTCGCGTCAAGCAGATTCTCCAGCGCAACAAGGAGCTTCAAGACATCATCGCGATGCTCGGTGTCGATGAGCTTTCCGAAGAGGACAAGGTCATCGTGGCGCGCGCACGCCGCATCCAGCAGTTCCTTTCGCAGAACACCCACATGGCGAAGCAGTTCACCGGCGTCGACGGCTCGGACGTCCCGCTGCGCGACACCATCGAAGGGTTCAAGGGCATCTGCGACGGCGAGTTCGACCACATCGCCGAGCAGGCGTTCTTCAACGTCGGTGGTATCGACGATGTGCTTCGTAACTGGGACCGCATCCAGAAGGAAACCTCGAAGTGAGCGCCATGAAGGTCAACTTCGTGTCGGCCGAGGGCAGCATCTGGGAAGGCGAAGCCGAGTACGTTTCGGTGTTCGCCATCGACGGCGCGATGGGCATCATGGCCGGCATGGAACCCCACCTTGCGCTCCTGAGCGAGGGCCCCGTGGTGATTACCGAAGTCGGCGGAGCGAAGCACGAGTTCCAGGTCACGGGCGGTTTCTGCTCCGTTGATGCGGAAGTCGTGAACGTCGTTGCCGACGAGGTTCTCACCGAGGAGGCGGCCCGCGAGGCGGCTCTTGCACGCTCTACTCCGTCATCAGAGCTCGAAGGAGAGGCCGAGACCGACTAAGGGTCTTTCCTCCTCTCCGTGAAAAGCGGCCCCGCCAGCGCACCGTGTGCGCGGCGGGGCCGCTTTCCTGTGCCGTGTTTCCACGCGGTCGAATGCCGCGGTGCGAGAACGAAAGGAACGGGGCCGCTTAGGAGGCGTCGGAACTCCACCACTCACCCGCATGCATGACCCGTTCAGGCTCGAGCCCCTCGGCGCTCACGAGCGCGAGGTCAGCGCGGGCACCTTCACAAATCTCGCCGATGTCGTGGCGGCCGAGAACATGCGCGGGGGTCGCGGTTGCGGCGAGAACTGCGCGCTCGAGCGACACGCCTGCCTCGAAATGGGCGAAGCGTACGACATCGAGCAGGTGGGCGGTGCCTCCCGCGATCGCGCCGCCTTCGGTGAGGGTCGCGACGCCGTCTTTGACCGTGACGGGAAGCGAGCCGAGAACGTAGTCACCGTCGGCCATCCCCGTCGCGGCCATCGCGTCGGTGATGAGCATGATGTGCCCGTCGGTGATGAGATCGAACGTGTACCGCACGGTGTCGGCGGAGGTGTGGACGCCGTCGGCGATGAGCTCGGCGACGACCGTGCCGGCGGCGGCCTGGTCGATCGCGGCGAATGCAGGACCGGCATCCCGGTGATGGATGGGGCGCATCGCGTTGAACAGGTGGGTGGCGGTTGGCTTCGTGGAACGGGCGACGGGGCCGACGCTTGCGAGCTCCTCGTGTGCCTTCTGGATTGCGGTGACCATCTGTTCACCCGTGCAGTCCGTGTGGCCGTAGCTCGGGAGGGCTCCTCGCGCGATCAGGGCCCGGGACACGTTGCCATCGAGGTCCGCTTCGGGGGCGATCGTCATCGTCGCGATCGTGCCGCCTCCCGCTTCAAGGAGCGCGAGAGTGCGCGCGGCGTCCCCCTCAGCGATGAACTGGGGGTCGTGAGCGCCCTTGCGGGCGTGGGAGATGAAAGGGCCCTCGAGGTGGATTCCCGCCAGTTCGCCGGCCTCGACGAGAGACCGTAGCGCGTGCACCCTCGACATGAGCGTGTCCTGCGCGGCCGTCACGAGTGAGGCAACGATGCTCGTCGTGCCGTGGGCGCGGTGCTCCGCGATCGCCGGCGCCGCTTGCGCCGGGTCCTCGGTATCGGGGAAGGAGAATCCGCCACCGCCGTGGCAGTGGATGTCCACGAGCCCCGGGAAAATGAGGCCATCGTGGCGCACGTGCTCATAGGCCTTGAGGTCCGAGGGGAGTGCGCTCTCGGGCCCCGCGTACGTGATTGTGTCGCCGTCGATAAGGATCGAGGCTTCGGAAAGGAAAGAGCCGGAGATAAAAGCGGTGCCGTCGATGCGTTGCGTCATTTAGAAGAGCCTCATTTCGGAGTTGTCGATTCCACGCAGTTCGTCGTAATCAAGGGTGAGGCATTCGAAGCCGCGGTCCTTCGCGAGGGTGCGTGCTTGCGGCTTGATTTCCTGTGCTGCAAACATGCCGGTCACGGGGGCGAGGAGCGGATCGCGATTGAGGAGTTCGACGTAGCGGGTGAGCTGCTCAACGCCGTCGATCTCACCGCGGCGCTTGATTTCGATCGCGACTGTGCCGCCTTCGGGGTTCTTCGCGAGGATGTCGACGGGCCCAATCGCGGTGGGGTACTCGCGGCGCACGAGCTTCCAACCTTCGCCGATGCTCGCCATGTTTTCGGCAAGAAGCGCTTGAAGATGCGCCTCGACCCCGGCCTTTTCGAGCCCGGGGTCGATGCCCAGGTCGTGGCTCATTTCCTCAATGATCTCGAATACCGTGATTTCGAGACTGTCGCCGGTCTTCTTATGCGTGACCTTCCACGTTTCGAGTGCATCCTCCGCCTCTGCGGCCTCGATTGTGAGCGAGCACGGAGGGGCCATCCAGTTGAGGGGCTTGTAGCTGCCGCCGTCGGAGTGCACGAGCACGCTTCCATCGGCTTTCACCATGAGGAGCCGGGGGGCCCGCGCGAGGTGCGCCGTCAGCCGCCCGACGTAATTGACAGAACATTCCGCTAGAACTAATCGCACTGGTAAAGACTACGCGATGGGTCTTTGAGCGCTCTTTACATGAAATGTTGACCTGCCCACTGCATCTCGTGGCCTTCAGCCCACCGCCGGGAAACTCCGCCAAAATGGGTGAGTACTGTTTTTGACAGCGTCGTAGACGTCGAATGAGCGAAAGGTCGTGTCCTCGTGCGAAAGTGGCTAGCGGGCGTCCTCATCCTCCTGGGTCTCGCGGGGCTTGCACTTGGATGGGCCGGCCAGACCGTGTGGGCGCCGAAGGAAAACCACACCGCGCGCGCGAGCTTTGAGAATCCCGGTGCAGCCGTGGTGATCAATCCTGGTGTGCTGTATGTGGGTGGAAAGAAAGGCACCGTGACGATTACGTCGAGCGGTGACTACTACATGATTTCCGCCCCCGAGGGCACCGTAAAGAGCTACCTCGAAAACTCGAAGTACACGGCAATTACGGGCGCATCGAACTGGGCAACTCTTGCGACGGGCACCGAAAATGCCGATAAGAAGGAGGGCACCGCCGGTATCCAGAACTCGGATCTGTGGACCGACATCAAGCCCAAGAAGACGGGCGAGTCCTTCACGATCGAAGACTGGTCGAAGGCGGAGCTCGACCCGAAGAAGCCGCAGCCGTATCGCGCAATCCTCCTCGCTAACGATGGCGATGCCTCGACCATCACGCAGGTCGAGATCACGTGGCCGAGCAACGCCACGAACGCGTGGACGCCCTATGCGTACGCTGCCGGCGCAGTGCTGCTCATCATCGGCCTCGTGCTGCTCCTGATCGCGCTCACGTCGCGCTCGCGACCCACGCACGACGACGTGCTTGAAGAAATGATGAGTGAGCGCCAGGCCCGCCAGCAGGAGGAGGCAGGGGAGTCCGACGCTGGCTCCGCCGAGGTCGACGCGACAGTCAACGACGACGCTGCGACGGCGCGAACCGACGCACAGAGCGACAACACGAGCCGTGAATCCGGCAGCGGCGAGAGCGACGAGGCGACAGAAGCCCCCGAAGGTAAGGGCTCCCGTCGTGCGCAGGCTGCCGTCGGAACCGCGAGCGTTTCCGAAACGGAACCGGCTACCGCGACAGAGCCCGTTGGCGACGCCGAGCCAGCCGAGCAAGCCGAGCCCGCACTGGGAGTGCCGCAGGAGACCGCAAACGCTCGCCCGGCTCACGACGACGTGGACACCCCCGTCACCGTCGCGCGTAAGGGGCGCCGCCGCGGTACTCCCGACGATGTGACCGACCGACTCAAAGCGCTCGAACTTGAGAACCACGAGAGGGGTGGCAGCGGCGTGAGCACTCGGCATGGGCGCAGGCGTGCCGCCGACGGTTCTGACGCCACGACAACAATGACCGACCCCATCGCGACGCGAATCGAGGAGGAACGATGACAGGACTTTCACGGCGCAGCCTCCTCGGGCTGACTGCGCTCACTGCCGCAGGTGCGCTCACCGCGTGCGGAAGCGAAAAGAAACCGCCGAAGGTCGATCCCGGGCCGAAACTTGCGAGCCCGACCCCGGAACTCACGGGGACGAAACTCGGGGAGATTCTCACCCAATACGCGAAGGCGCTCGAAAAAGCCGATGCCGGCAAAAACGCGGATCTTCTCGCCCCGCGTATTTCGGGAAGTGCCGCGGAATTTCGCCGCGCAACCTACGCGATCATCAGCAAAGTTCCCGAACATGAAAGCGCCCTCCAAAGGCCTAGCGACAAGCTCGTCGTGCCGATCGCCTCGACTTCGGAAGGCTTTCCCCGCTATGCCCTCGCGCTCGTGGACGATGCCGCAAACGCGGGCGAGGCACGCTTCTTCGTGGGACTTCAGCAGAAAGACGCTCGCTCCGACTACACCTCGTGGGGCTGGGCCCGCCAGGCTGCCGGTATCGAGATGCCGACCGTGCCGAGTGCCGAGGCCGGCACCACACAGGTCGACCTCGAGCAGCAGGGACTGGTGCTGACCCCCAAGGAAGCCCTCGCGAAGTATGCGGCTGTGCTCACGGACGGCCACGATAAAGCCGACCCGGACGATCTCATTAACGAGGACCCGTTCCAGCAGAGCGCCCACGCCGAGATCCAAGGGGAGCGCGCGCAAATGAACGAAGGCGTGGACTGGGATGAAGTCGCCTCAGTCCGCGAAGAATATGCGGTCAAAGACGGCGAGTTCCTCGGCCTCGCCACTGCCGAAGGCGGAGCCGTTGTCATGGGGACCATCACCTCGACTCGGCGCGTGAGCGTGAATTCCGGATCGATCTCCTACACGGAGGAGAACCTCTACACGAAGCTCGCGGGTACGAAGAAGTTCGAGAAGGAGCTCGTGCGTACCTACGGCACGACCGTACTCATGCACATTCCCGCGGCGGACTCCGGCGCCAAGATCCAGCCAATCGGGGCCTACAAGGTGCTCCTGTCGGTTTCCGGCAGCTGAGCGCCCCACGAAAGACTCGACAAAGGAGAAAACGATGACGAGCTCGTACGGCGTGATGGACTTCAACACGCTTAAAAAGGAAAACCAGACCGGTGGCACCTCCGATCCGCTCGAGGGCGAAGTCGCTGTCAATGAGGCGAACCTCGAGAGCCTCATCAAAGACTCCGATCAGCACCTCACGATCCTCTTTGTGACGAGCGCACGCGTCAACGGGGGAGCAGCCTTCACGGACGATCTACGTTCGGTTCTGGCTAAGCATGCTGGCACGATCCGTCTCGCGATCCTCGATGCGGATCAGCAGCCGCGCGTCGCGGCGGCGCTTCGGATCCAGTCGCTCCCCACGGCCGTGCTTCTCATGAAGGGACAGGTCCAGCCGCTGTTCGAAGGCGTGGTCACGAAAGAGCAGCTTGCCCCCGTCATGGAGGAACTCGCGGGGCTCGCCGCGAAGGAAGGCATGCACACAGAGGCCCCGCGCGAGACGACCGAGCAAGCCGCGCTGCCCGAAGCCCTTGAAAAGGCCTACACCGCGATGGAGAGCGGCGACATGGACGGCGCCGAGACGGCCTTCACCGCGTACCTCGATGAGCACCCCGGTGATTCGGAGGCGAAGAAGGGCCTCGCCGTGATTGCCCTTATGCGCCGCACGCAAAGCGTCGATCTTCAGGCCGGGCGCGAGGCCGCGGCCTCGAACCCGAAGGACATCGACGCTCAACTCCTTGCCGCTGATCTCGACCTGCTCGGGGGACACGTCGATGATGCCTTCGCGCGCCTTCTGACGTCGTTCCGCGACGCTCCCTCGGAGCGCGATCGCATCCGTGAGCGTCTGCTCGAGCTTTTCGACGTCGTAGGCGTCGAAGACGAGCGCGTGCTTCAGGCCCGCAAGAAGCTCAGCCGCCTCATGTTCTAAGGCACCAAGAGACCGGCAACGCCTGGAGAAGAGGCCTGCGCCCCTCGGGGAGCGCAGGCCTTTTCCGTATCCGTCGACGCTACTGTTTTGCCGCGCGCTCCGGAACAAAGAACACCGCACCGAGCGGCGGAACGCTCAGGCGAACCGAGTAGTCGAGGCCGCCGTACGGGACAGGCTCCGCCTGGACCCGGCCGAGGTTCCCCACGCCGCTGCCGCCATAAGCGAAAGCGTCGGAGTTGAGCACCTCGGCCCACGCGCCGCCCTCGGGAAGGCCGATCCGGAAGCCACGCCACGGTTCGGGTGAAAAGTTGATGATTGCCACGACCGGATCGCCCTTGCGGTCGAAGCGTGCGAACGCCACGAGGTAGTGGCCCGCGGCATCAGCATCGAGCCATCGGAAACCCGCACCCTCCTGATCCAGCTCGTACAGTGCCGGGTAGGTGCGTTGTACGCGGTTGAGGTCACGCACGAAATCGTTGACGCCCTGATGGAGCGGGAAGTCAAGGAGCCAGAAGGGAAGTGCCTGGTTCTCGTTCCACTCCGTTCCCTGCGCGAAGTCGCAGCCCATGAACAGTAGCTGCTTGCCCGGATGGGCCCACATGAGACTCAGGTAGGCGCGGAGGTTCGCCGCCTGCTGCCAGTCATCGCCGGGGGCCTTGCGCAGCAGCGGTGACTTCCCGTGAACGACCTCGTCGTGAGAGATCGGCAGGATGAAGTTCTCCGAGTACTGGTAGACCATCGCGAACGTCAGCTCGTGGTGGCGGTATTGCCGATAGATCGGGTCCTGGCCAAGGTATTCGAGCGTGTCGTGCATAAAGCCCATGTTCCACTTGAACCCGAAGCCGAGGCCTCCCTGGTCGGTGGGCTTCGTGACCCCTGGGAATGAGGTCGACTCCTCCGCGATCATCGTGATGCCCGGGGCTCGCTTATAAGCGGTGGCGTTGACCTCCTTGAGGAAGTCAATCGCTTCGAGATTCTCGCGCCCACCGTATTGGTTCGGGATCCACTCGCCCTCGTTTCGCGAATAGTCGAGGTAGAGCATCGATGCGACGGCATCGACGCGCAAACCGTCAACGTGGAATTCTTCGAGCCAGTAGCACGCGTTGGCGACGAGGAAGTTGCGCACTTCGGTGCGGCCGAGGTCGAAAATGTAGGTGCCCCAATCGGGGTGCTCACCCTTGCGTGGATCGGCGTGTTCGTAGAGCGCGGTGCCATCGAAGCGTCCGAGCGCCCACTCGTCCTTCGGGAAGTGAGCGGGAACCCAGTCCATGATGACCCCGATTCCTGCCTCGTGCAGAGCGTTGATGAGGTAGCGGAGGTCGTCGGGGTGACCGAGGCGTGAGGTGGGCGCGTAGTAGCCCGTGACCTGGTAACCCCACGAGCCGCCGAAGGGGTGTTCAGCGAGCGGAAGGAACTCGACGTGCGTGTAGCCCATGCCCTTGACGTACTTAACGAGGGGTTCGGCGATATCTCGGTAGGAGGCGAAGGGGCGCCACGAGGCGAGGTGAACCTCGTAGATCGACATTTGCGATTCGAGTGGATTCTTCGCGGCGCGCTCGGCGAGGAACGCATCGTCGCTCCATTCGAAATCTGATTCGACGACGACGCTTCCGGTCGCGGGCGGCACCTCGGCTAGGCGGGCCATCGGGTCAGCCTTTTCTCGCCATACCCTGTCGGCTCCGAGGATGCGGAACTTGTAGACCGCGCCCGCGCGCACTCCGGGAAGGAAGATCTCCCACACGCCTGAATCGCCGAGTGATCGCATTGCCGTGCGTCGGCCATTCCACCCGTTGAAGTCGCCGATCACCTGCACGGCGGCGGCGTTCGGTGCCCACACGGTGAAGCTTGTGCCCTGAATGCCGTCGAGGGTGCGTACGTGCGCGCCGAGCGCACGCCAAAGCTCCTCGTGCCTCCCTTCGCGGATGAGATGCAGGTCGAAGTCGCTGATCGTCGGGAGGAAGCGGTAGGGCTCGTCCACGATTTCGGTGCCGCCACCGGGCCACGTCACGCGCAAGCGGTGCAGCACAATCGGGGAATCGGGAGCCTCGAAGGCGGCGCTAAAGATGCCGTCGTACTCGTGGTGCAGTTCGATCTCGAGGCGTTCGCCGTTTTCGAGGCGTACAAGGGCCACAACCTGGTCGGCGAACGGTTTGAGCGTGCGAATCGTGTACCCGCCCTCGTATTCGTGCAGGCCGAGGATCGAATGCGGCGAATAGTACGAACCGGTCGCGACTGAACCGAGTTCGTGTTCGCTCGCGGGCAGAAGGGGAAGTGGTGCGCTCATGTCTATCTCCTTTGGTGACGGCGCTCAGTAGCGAATAACACGGAGGATATGGGCAGGCCGGAAATCGGCGTTCAACTCGACGTAGCTGTCGCGGTCCCACAGGAACTGCTCACCCGTGAGCAGGTCCTCGACCATGAAGTCGGAGTGGATGTTGAGCGCCTCGGTGTCGATGTGGACCCACGTTGACGTGCCCCCGTGTGTCTCGGTCATCGAGACGACGATGATCGTGTCGTCGAGACCGCTTTCGGTGTCGCGCCCTTCGACGTGCTTGGAGAACACGAGTACACGGTCGTCGTCTGAGCCGTGGAAGCGGGTCGTCGTGAGGGTCTGGAGTGCGGGATGGGCCTTGCGGATCTCGTTGAGCCGCGTGAGGAGCGGCTCGAGCGAGCGACCGGAGCGAAGTGCACCCTCGTAGTCACGTGGCTTGTATTCGTACTTTTCGTTATCGATGTTCTCCTGTGCCCCCGGTCGCGGCTGGTGTTCGACAAGCTCGAAGCCCGAGTAGATTCCCCACGTGGGGGAGAGGGTGGCCGCGAGGATCGCGCGGAGGCGGAATGCATTCCAGCCACCGTCGGACATAAAAGGCGTCAAAATGTCGTGGGTCGTGGGCCAGAAACTCGGCCGCATGTAGTGGGCCGCGGCCTTGAGTTCCTCCATGTATTCGCGAAGTTCTTCGGGACTGTGGCGCCACGCGAAGTACGTGTAGGACTGGTGGTAGCCGACCTTGGCGAGCGTGTGCATCATCGCCGGCTTCGTGAAGGCTTCGGCGAGGAAGAGCACCTCGGGGTGGGTTTCGCGGAACTCGGCGAGCAGCTCCTCCCAAAAGCGCACGGGCTTCGTGTGCGGGTTGTCGACGCGAAAGAGCGTGACGCCGTGCGAAATCCAGTATTCGAGGACGTCGCGAATCGCCTCGTACAGGCCGCGATAGTCGGTATCGAAGCTCAAGGGATAGATGTCCTGATACTTCTTCGGTGGGTTCTCGGCGTACGCGATCGTGCCGTCAGCACGAACGACGAACCATTCGGGGTGCTCCTTGACCCACGGGTGATCGGGGGAGCACTGAAGCGCGATATCGAGGGCTACTTCGAGGCCGAGGCTTTTCGCGTGCGCGACGAAACGGTCGAAGTCCTCGATCGTGCCGAGGTCGGGGTGAATGGCGTCGTGGCCACCGTCGGGTGAGCCGATCGCGTAGGGCGATCCCGGATCGCCTTCGAGCGCGGTGAGCGTGTTGTTGCGCCCTTTGCGGTGCGTTGTGCCGATGGGGTGGATGGGAGTGAGGTAGGCGACGTCGAAGCCCATGCGCTTGATGCGATCAAGTTGCGGGAGTGAGCTTTCGAGTGTGCCGGATGTCCAGCCGCCCTGTTCAGGGTCGAAGTGCGCGCCTTCTGACCGCGGGAAGAACTCGTACCAGGAGCCATACAGTGCACGTTCGCGCTCGACTCTCACGGCAATTTTTGCGGAACGCGTGGGCCAGCGGCGTAGGGGGTATTCGGTCATCGCCTCGTGCATGTCGGCGGCGAGGGCTGGGGCGATGCGGGCCGACGGCTGCAGGCTCGTATTGGTGAGAGCGTCGATCGCTGCTTCGAGACGGGCCCTGTGCGTTTTGGGTCGTTTTTTCTTGGGGATCTCGGCGAGCGCAGCCTTGAGGACGATCACGCCTTCGGCGCACATGAGTTCTTCGTCGACGCCAGCGGCGATTTTGACCTCGGCGTTGTGGGCCCACGTGAGGTAGGGGGCGTCGAAGGCCTCGACCCTGTACGACCATTCGCCTTCACGATCGGGGCGGAAGCTGCCCTCCCAGTGGTCGAGTCCAGGATTCGTGCACGTCATCGGGGAGCGAACCGTGTCGCCCTCGGGATTCGTCACGAGGAGCTGCACGCCCATCTGGTCGTGGCCCTCGCGAAAGCTCGTGGCATGAACGCGCACGCGCTCGCCCACGACCGCTTTGACGGGGAAGCGACCGCCGTCGACGTTCGGTGAGACAGAGGTGATCGGGATTCGCCCGATCCCGGTGGTCATCGCTGCTTTCGCCTTCGTGGCCATGGTGCCTCCCAATCTCGGCATGGTCGTGATCTGCGCCTCAAAGTTTATCGGGGTGCGCTGGGAGATTGTCTGCACTTTCGTCTCGAGAGGCGGGCGATCGCCAACCGTCGGATTGCACGACGACGACCGTTGGTCCGTCGAGGTGGAGGCTCTCGTTCGCCCGGTCGAGACGTGCGCCTCCGAGCGAAGAGTCCAGTGCGATGCTGAGCGGACCGGCACCCCAAGCGCTCGCGGGCAAGCGCACCTCTCGAGGTCCCTGTTCGTTACTCATCACCACGATGGTGAGGCCGTCGTGGTTGGGGATCGCGATGCTCAAGTGGCGTCGTTCGGGGTTGAACCAATCGGCGTGGCTCATGGCCGAGGCATCGCCCTTGAGCCACCTGATGCCTCCCGGCTCGCGATCCTCGAGGCTAGCGTCGTCGAAGAAGGTGGAGGGGCGAAGGGAACTGAGGGCGCGCCGAGCGGCGATCGCTGCTTTTGTGAAGGCGAGGTGGCGTTCAATGCGCTCGCTCGAGTCCCACGAAAGCCACGTGAGAGGACCGTCGTGGCAATACGCGTTGTTGTTTCCCTCTTGGGTCCGCAAGCGTTCGTCACCCGCGGTGATCATAGGAACGCCAGCGCTCGTGAGGAGCGTTGCGAGGAGGTTGCGGGCGCTTCGATCGCGCACGGCCTCGAGCGCCGCATCGGGACCCTCCGTGCCGTGGTGGAAGGAGCGGTTGTTCTCGGTGCCATCGCGGCCGTCCTCGCCGTTGGCGAGGTTGTGCTTGTCGTTGTAGGTCGTGAGGTCAGTGAGCGTGAAGCCATCGTGGGCGGTCACGAAGTTGATCGACGCGAGCGGCGAGCGCATCGACCGACCCTCGGGTAGATCGTGCGGATCGGCGCGTCGAAAAATATCTGCGGAGCCCGCAAACCGAGTGGCGAGATCGCGAATATAGGGGTGCTGCGGCGCGCCGTTCTCGCTCAGCTCGCGGGTGCTCGAGAGCCAAAAGCCTCGAATGTCGTCGCGGTAGGAGTCGTTCCATTCACTCATGCCCGCCGGGAAGTTGCCCGTTTGCCACCCGAAGCTGCCCACGTCCCACGGCTCGGCGACGAGCTTGATGCCCGCGAGCGCGGGGTCGGTGCGCATGGCGGTCAGAAGAGGGTGCTGTGCATCGAAGCCGTGCTCACCACGTGCGAGGGTGGTGGCGAGATCGAAGCGGAACCCGTCGACTCCCACGGTGTTTGCCCAGAACCTCAGCGAGCGCATGACGAGGTCCACGACGTAGGGGCTTCGCGCGTCGAGGGTATTGCCCGTGCCGGTGAAGTCGGCGAGGTGGCCCGAGTCCTGCCAGTAATATTCGCGCGCGTCAAGCCCGCGGAAGGACACGCACGGACCGTCTTTAGCGCCTTCAGCCGTGTGGTTGTAGACGACATCGAGGATGACCTCGACGCCGGCGGCGTGAAGCGCGTTGATCATGTCCTGGACTTCGGCGAGGACTGCGCTCGGGCCCTCGTCACGTGCGGCCTGGGTGGCGTAGCGCGGATTGGGGGCGAAGAAACTGAGGGTGTTGTAGCCCCAGTAGTTGCTCAGCCCGAGGCGCGTGAGGTGGACTTCGTCGAGGGCCGCGTGGATCGGCAGCAGCTCGATCGCCGTGATGCCCAGCTCGCGCAGGTAGGCGATGGAGGCCTCGTGGGCGAGGCCCGCGTAGGTGCCGCGAAGCTCGGGTGGAACATCCGGGTTGAGCTTCGAGAAGCCGCGGACGTGCGCTTCGTAGATGATGGTGTCCCGAAGTGGGGTGCGGGGGCGCAGCGCGGGGTCGAAGCGGTCGGGATTGACGCGCGTGACGACGGAGTGGATCGCTGAGTCGGCGTTATCATGCGGATCGCGCTCGAGGGGCTGCGTGGGTCGAAGTGCCGAATCGACGGTGTGGGCGAACATCGATTCGAGGAGCGCCGAGGCATGATCGATGCCGTGCCCGTACGGATCGACGAGTACCTTGTTGGGATTGAATACGAGGCCGAGTTCGGGCGCCCAAGGACCGTAGGCGCGTAGTCCGTAGTGGGTCCCTTCGGTGAGGCCATCGACGGCTCCCCAGTGCACGCCCGCGTCGACGTGGGGGAGCGGGATGCGGCGCTCGCGGCCTGCGTCGAATATGCACAGCTCAATCCGTTCGGCGCGCGGGGCAGGGATCGAATACGTTCCGACGCCTGCCTCGTTCACGGTGAGACCGGGCGTCGTTGGTGGAGGGGGGACAGTCACGCACACATTGTTTCAGAGATCTGGCGTTTGCCGTGTTTTTGACGTGGCGTCGAGTCCGGTTCGGTATTGTCATGCCGTAGTGCGCGCGCTCGCGCACGTGTGACCGATCGGGAAGCGGCAAAAGAGGTACGTGCATGAGTATGAATGGTCAGGCGCCTTCGCCTCGTCCGGTGGGGCAGGGGCCCTCCCGTACGCGGACGTTCCAACCGGAAAGCCCCGTGCTCGGCCCCGCTGAGCGGGAACGGGCGGCGCATATTGTCGCGAGTATCGCCGAG
Organism: Dermabacter sp. HFH0086; assembly: GCF_000413375.1. NCBI lineage: Bacteria > Bacillati > Actinomycetota > Actinomycetes > Micrococcales > Dermabacteraceae > Dermabacter > Dermabacter sp. HFH0086. The sequence continues at coordinate 2,122,789 of NZ_KE340308.1, read as the reverse complement.
GTGTTCGGCACGCGGGTCGTCGGCCAGGAGCGTCTGCGGCTCGCGCTTCTCACAAGCCTCGCCGCCGGTGGCCACGTGTTGCTCGAGTCTGTGCCCGGTCTCGCGAAGACGACTGCCGCGCAGGCGCTCGCGAGCGCGATCGGCGGCTCGTTCCGCCGAATCCAGTGCACGCCCGACCTCATGCCGAACGACATTATCGGTACGCAGATCTTCAACTATGGCACCGGTGAGTTCACGACCCAGCTCGGCCCGGTGCACGCGAACATCGTCCTTCTCGACGAGATCAATCGCTCGAGCGCAAAGACCCAGTCGGCGATGCTCGAAGCGATGCAGGAGCGTCAGACGTCAATCGGCGGTGAGGTCTATCCACTCCCGCACCCGTTCATGGTGCTCGCGACCCAGAACCCCATCGAGGAAGAGGGCACCTACGTGCTGCCCGAAGCCCAGATGGACCGCTTCCTCATGAAGGAAATTCTCACTTATCCCAAGCCCGCGGAAGAGCATGAGATTCTCGATCGCTCGACCTCGGGCACGCTCGCTGCGCCAAAGAGCTCGAGGCCGAGCGTGAGCCTTGAGGACATCGAGTTCCTTCAGCGTGCGGTCGACCGCGTGTACGTGGATGCCGCGGTCAAGCGCTACATCATCGACCTCGTGTTCTCGACCCGAGGCTCGGGCCCGCGCCCGATTCAAAACCTCACCCAATCGGTGCGCGTGGGCGCATCGCCCCGTGGTTCGCTCGCACTCATGCGCGTCGCGCAGGCCCACGCGCTCGTCGAAGGACGCGACTACGCTACCCCCGACGACGTACGGGCCCTGCGCTACTCGGTGCTGCGCCACCGACTCGTGATGACCTTCGACGCACTCGCGAGCGGAATTACGCCTGAGACGATCATCGACGCGGTGTTCTCCGCGGTTCCACTTCCGTAGGAGCCGCTTTGGCGTCGCTTCTAACCAAGGTCAAGGCCAAGATCGAGATCACGACCACCAAAAAGGTGCGTGGTCTCATCTCGGGCCGCGGGCGCTCCCTGTTTAAAGGCAGCGGCGAAGACTTCGACGACCTCAAGTACTACCAGCCCGGCGACAAAATCTCCGATATCGACTGGAAGGCGACCGCAAGAAGCGGCGAGCCGCTCATCCGCCAATTCAACGAGGAGCGCGTACGCTACCTGTGCGTCATCGGCGATACGTCGGGTGCGATGGCAGCGAGCGCCGCCGACGGAACCTCCAAGCGCGACGCCCTCGTGACCGCCGCGGGCCTGCTGTGCTACCTCGCCCACTCCAACGGCGATCTCGTGGGACTCGTTGCGGGGACCCCGGGCGATCAGCTCCAGCTTCCTGCGCGCAGCTCGCGCGGCCACCTCGAACTCCTCCTCAGAACTCTCCAGAAGAACACCGTCCTCGGCGGGGCCCCCGCGAATGTTGAATGGGCACTCACGCGGGCCCTCAGGCTCACGCGTCGCTCAAGTCTCATGCTCCTCATCACCGACGAGGCGAACCCCGGACCAGAATGTGAAGGGGCTCTTCGACGTCTCATGACGCGCCACGACGTGCTGGTCGTGCGCATCCGCGACGCCGACCCGCTCGGGCGCCTGGACCTCGATGCCGCACTCATCGACCCCGGCTACCCGCGCGAAATCCTTCGCCACACGCGCACGGTCGCGGCCGTGCAAAAGGAAGCAGACGCGTTCCGCGAGAAGCGCGAAGCTGACATCACGGCGATGCTCGACTCCCTCGGGATCGTCCACACCCTTACCGACGGCGACTCTCAGATCGTTGACGACATGATCGCGATGTTTCGCAGACAGGGGGCACGTAATGGACGGCCTTGAGATCATCGACCCGCCGCAGTATTCGATTGCGTGGCTCATCCTCGCGGTGCTGTGCGCGCACGTCATCATCGCGCTCATCACGACCCTTGTGAAGCTCACCCGCTGGCTCGTCGAGCGACGCGCCTACGCGAAGCGCCCCGGCGCAACCGACGCCCTCAAAGCCGAATTCCTCCGCTCGATCAACGCTCTCGGGGAAGCCGTCGACGCAGGCGAGAAGAGCGCGCGCGAGGGACATCGCGATCTCGAAGCCATCCTGCGTGTCTTTGTCCTTCGCAGCGAGGGGCTCGATATTCGCCAAGAACCCGTCGAACGGATTCAGGCCGACCCGCGCACGCAGACCGTCGGAAATCTCCTCGCCCGCACCCACGAAGCAGGCTATGCCCGCGACAGTCGCACGCGCCTTTCCGAAAGTCTGCACGCGGCTAGAGGGGTGGTGCGCGCATGGTCATGAGTTTCTGGTGGGTGAGCTGCCTCCTCCTGATCGCGGGCCTCATCGCGTGGGCCTTCGCCTATCTCAACCGTCGTGCCGTGCGTAATCGCGCGCTGTTCGTCGCGAACACGAGCTACCTCGACCACCTACCGAGCGTGCGGCGCGCACAAAAAACCTCGCGCGTTCTGCGCCTCGTGAGCGTCGCGCTCGCGGGCATACTCGTGCTGTCCGGGGCCCTCCTTTCCGGGCGCCTCGCAAGCGAACGCGTTGAAACCCCGTCATTCAAGAACCGCGACATCGTGCTGTGCCTCGATATTTCCGGCTCGATGCTCCCCTTCGACCGCGAAATTCTCGAAAGCTACCTCGAGCTTGTCGATGGCTTCAAGGGAGAACGCGTCGGGCTGTCGATCTTTAACTCGAACTCGCGCACGGTCTTCCCGCTCACGAATGACTACGGTTTGATCCGACGCGAGCTCAAGCGGGGGATCGAAGCTCTCAACTACAATCCCGTCGCCCATAGGCTCGGCACGGCCCAGTACAGCGACGAGGACATCCAGAAATTTTGGGACTTTGTGGGCGGCACCTACTCGGAGACCTACCCGCCCTCGCTTATCGGCAACGGTGTCGCCTCGTGCGGTCAGTTGTTCGACCACGCGGAAGAGGAACGCTCGCGCTTCGTGGTCCTCGCAACGGATAACGAACCGGGCGGCACCGGCATTTACGAACTCCCCGGAGCCGTCGACACCCTGATCGAGCGCGACATCACGATGTGGACCTTCTATCCGGGGGCGTCGGCCTGCCAGGGACACTGCGCGGATGAACTCAAAACCGAGACAGAACGATCGGGCGGTGGCTTCTGGGCCTCGTCTGACCCGGGGGCGATTCCAGCGATTATCGCCCAGATTCAAAAGGCACAGGCGCGGGACATGGGCGCGATTGCGCGAGTCATCCGCACCGACCATCCCGCCATGTTCTTCGGGCTCTGCCTCGCAATGCTGATCGGAGTGGTCGTCGTAGGGTGGAGGCAGCGATGAATATTGGACTGCATCCCCTCATGCCGTGGTGGGCCATCGCCCTCATTTTCGTTCCGCTCGCGGTCACGTGCGCCGTGCTCCTCGGAGTGCGCAAGGGAGCACGTCTCGACTGGCTGCGGCGCCTGCTCATGGTGCTCGTTCTCGCCGTCGTGGCTCTGCGGCCCGTGACGGGCGATGAAACGCTGAGCACTCAGCGCCTCAACGCGAACGTGATCTTCGTTGTGGACCTCACGGGCTCGATGAACGCCGAAGACTACGACGGCTCGAAGCCGCGCCTCGAGGGGGCCAAAGCCGATATGGCTCGGATCATGGAGGGCTTGAAAGGCGCGCGTTTTTCGATTCTCACGTTTGATTCGAGTGCCTCTGCGCAGCTTCCGCTCACGACCGATGCAGGCGCGGTCAAGTCGTGGATCGACACGGCACGTACCGAAACAACCGCTTACTCGCGCGGATCGAACGTCGACCGCCCGCGAGGCGCTCTCCAGAAGCTCGTAGAACAAACCAAAAAAGAAGACCCTGATTCGCGCGTCATCGTGTATTTCTTGAGCGATGGCGAAAACACCGACCAGAAGAAATCAGAGCCCTTCGGGGCGCTCGGCGGAAGGCTCGACAGCGGCGCCGTGCTCGGCTATGGCACCGCGGCGGGCGGCCCCATGAAAACCGTGGGTGGTGAGCATGATGGCGAATATATTAAGGACCCTGCGGGCGGTCGGGGACTTTCAAAAATCGATGAAAAGAACCTGCAGTTCATCGCGCAGCAAATGGGCGTTGCCTACTTCCACCGCACCGGTGGCGAGGATGGAGCAGCCCTCGAGAAAACGTGGAAGAACCTCAAACTCGAGTTCATTGACTCGACCGAGGAACAGCCCACGCCTAGCTTTGAGGATTGGTACTGGATCGCCTCGATCCTCCTCACGCTCCTGGCAGTGTGGGAGCTTGTCACTCTCACTCTGCGCCTGCCCAAGCCCCTGTCTCGCGCCGACGTCGCGCGCGCCGGAAGGAGATAGCCATGTCGAAAGGCTCGCACGACCAGAGGCTTACGGTGCGAGAGCGCTTCGGCCTTCGCCGCTCGGCGCGAAAAGGGCGCGGCTACGGAATTGATCGCGGGCGCTTTCTTACCCTGCGGGTGATCGGCACATTGCTGATCGCGATCCCCGTTCTCCTCCTTTTCGCGGGTATCGTGCGCTTCGTCTCGATGCCGCTCACCCAGGCGTGGGCTCTGGGAGCGTATTCGAACGAGCAGTACGAAGATACGCGTGACCGTCTCGGTCCCGTCGAAAAACTCAACCTTTTCGAGCCCTACCTTCCGCATCTCACGAAAGGCACCGCGTTCCTGCGCGAAAACAAGTTCCCCGAGGCGCGCGGAGAGCTTGAAAAGGCGTTGAGCGAGTGGACGACGGGGAAGGACCTCAACAAACCACCGCATGCCGAGTGCAAGATCCGCAACAACCTCGCGGTCGCGATGGCTGGAGAAGCGAAGGCTATTGAAGACCCGAATGAGCGCGCGGACCTTCTGTATAGGGCCGAAGAGATCCTCGAGCCGTGCCAAAACGGGGGAAGCTCCTCGGATTCCAACGAAGATAAGGAATCGACCGGGAAAACGGGCAAGCAGATCGAGGAAGAGCGGAAGGAAGCCGACCGCGAAGCTGGGAACGAGGAGCGCGAGGGGCCCAGCGACAAAGGGAAAAACGACGAGGAAAACCCCGAAAACGATCCCAAGAAGAATGACCCGAAGGGGAAGGGGAACGAGGGCCACACCCCTACGCCCGATCCCGAGGAGCAAAAGAAACAGGAGGAGCTCAAGAAGCAGAACGGCGGCGATGACCCCTCGAACGGCGAGGGAGACGAAGACGGCAAGGGCGACGACAAGGGAGTAACGAAACCATGGTAGGAACTCGCGTGTATTTGGATCACGCTGCGACAACGGCAATCCGCCCAAGCGCGCTCGACGCGTACGCGCAGGCCGCCCGCACCCTCGGCAACCCCTCGAGCCAGCACGCCTCGGGGCGCCGCGTGCGCGGGATTTTCGACGACGCCGTCGCGGAGATCGCGGATGTCCTTGGCGTTCCGCGCAGCTGGATCATCATGACCTCCGGTGGCACGGAGGCCGACAATCTCGCCCTTCGCGGGATCGGAGGGCGCGTCGTTGGGCTTGCGACGGATCACCCCGCGGTCGTGGATACGGTGCGTGCGCTTGGCGGGGATCTCGCGCCGGTGGATTCCGACGGCTGCCTCGATCTCGCCGCGACCGAGCAGCTCCTGGCGCCTTCCGAGGGGCGAGACTCTGCCGCTCTCGTGAGCGCGGCCCTCGTGAATAACGAGACTGGAGTCATCCAGGACCTCGAGGCGCTTTCCGAGCTCGCCTCTCGCTATGGCGCCGTCGTCCACACCGACGCGGTGCAGGCCATGGCACACATGGCGCCACCGGACTTTGCGAAGGTGCCGCTGTGCTCGATTACGGGCCACAAGATCGGCGCTCCCGTGGGCGCGGGCCTCCTCGTCGCCGACCCGTCGATCAAGCTGTCGGCATTCGGCACAGGTGGCGGGCAGCAGCGCGGTATTCGTTCAGGCACGCTCGATGCGCCCCACGCTGCCGCGCTCGCGGTGGCACTTCGCGAGAGCGCCGAGGAGCGCCAGTCACAAGGCGAAGAAAGGGAGGCGCTTGCCGGGTATTTGCGTGAGAGCATCCGCCAGATCGATCCCCGCGCCCATTTCACGGCCGAGAACGCCCCGCGTTCTGCGCACGTCGTGCACGTGTGCTTCGAGGGCGCCGACCAGGACGCGATCTTGTTCCTCCTCGACCAGGAAGGCATCGACTGCTCGGCGGGATCGGCCTGCCACGCTGGCGTCACGCAGGCCTCCCACGTGCTCAGCGCAATGGGGTACTCGGAGACCCGGATGCGCGGCGCTATCCGGTTCTCACTCGGGTGGACGAGCACGAGAGCGGATGTCGAGGCGCTCGTACGCGTCCTCCCGGGGGTTCTCGAGCAGGCGCGAGCGGTCGCGTCGAACCGCTGATTCTTTCGTGAGATGCCCCGCGCACATCGTGTGTGCGGGGCTTTCGCTTTGTACAGTGGAGGCGTTTGCAACGCATGCGAGTGAAAGGCGCGAGGTGAAGGTTCTTGCCGCGATGAGTGGCGGTGTCGATTCGGCTGTGGCTGCGGCGCTCGCCGTTGAGCAGGGCCACGATGTCGTGGGTGTGCATATGGCGCTGTCGAAAAACCGCGAACAGACCCGCAACGGTTCGCGCGGGTGCTGCACGGTCGAAGACGCTTCGGATGCCCGCCGCGCGGCGGATCATATTGGGATTCCGTATTACGTGTGGGACCTCTCTAACGACTTCCACGACCTCGTGGTGGAGGATTTCCTTTCGGAGTACTCGCGCGGCCGCACCCCGAATCCATGCGTGCGCTGTAACGAGCGGATCAAGTTTGCGGCGCTCATGGACCGCGCTCGTCTGCTTGGATTCGATGCGGTGTGCACGGGCCACTATGCCTCGATTAGGAACGAAGGCCCGAAAGGTGCGCGCTCGCTCCACAGGAGCGCGAACATGCTCAAGGACCAAAGCTACGTGCTTGCGGTGATGGGGCCCGAAGGGCTTGCGCGCTCGGTGTTCCCGCTCGGAGATTTCGCCGATAAGGCAGAGGTGCGTGCCGAGGCGGATCGGCGTGGGCTCGGAGTCGGCCACAAGCCTGATAGCTACGACATTTGCTTTATTCCCGACGGGGACACTCGCGGTTTCCTCGAGCGTGAGCTCGGTGAGCAGCCCGGGGAAATCGTCGATACGGACGGTCGGGTGCTCGGCGAGCACTCGGGCACGTACGGTTTTACCGTGGGGCAGCGTAAAGGGCTCAACCTGGGCCGACCAGCCGCCGATGGCAAGCCGCGCTATGTACTCGACGTCAAGCCCGAGGCGCGCCAGGTCGTCGTGGGGGCCGCCGAACTGCTCTCGACGCGCACGCTCATCGCGAGCGATGTGGTGCGGTTCGAGGATCTTGACAAGGGCCGCGAAGTCGAGGCGCAGATTCGCGCACACGGCGAGGCAATTGCGGGCGTCATCACGGGCGTCGAGGCCGACCGGGAGGGCGAGGGAGAGATCGCCTCTGTCAGTGTCGAGCTTGCTCGACCGATCCGCGGGGTCGCGCCCGGTCAAACCCTCGTGCTGTACGCGGGCGACCGCGTGCTCGCCTCGGCAACTCTCGACGCGCGCGCATGACAGCACACGGGGGAGCGCCCGATTCGCTCGTGACGATTTTTTCCGACGGCACCCTCGCTCTCACCGAGTCCGCCGCGGACATTGATGGTGGCCGCCTCCTCGGTCGATTGACGCGGATGCGCTCCCTTCTCGGTTCGAGTCCTGAGGCGGGTCTCGGGGTGGAGCCCTCGCTCGCGCTCGGAGGCGAGGACTCCTTCGATCACGTTCTTCCGGCGAGCCTCGCGATGCTGCCGGTGTCGGGAGACCTCGCCCCGTACGGTTGGCGGATCGGCCCGGGCGAAGGCGCACGATGGCGCGCCAACCGCGATGCGGCCTTTGCGCGCCTCGACGCGGCTCGCCTCGCATTTTTCGAGTATGAGGGGCCGTTGAGCCTTGTGCGCCTCGGGCCCGTGTCGTGCGCCTCTTCGGTGTTTATGGCTTCCGGCGAGCTCGCGCTCGCCGATGCGGGGCTCGTGCGGGAGCTTCCCACCCTCATTGCCGAGGGCATCGGCTCCGAGGTTTCCGTGCTTCGCGAACGCGTATCTGGCGCACGGCCGCGCGTCATGCTCGATGAGCGAGGAGCACTTCGGGCCGTTGAGGGGCGTGTGCGTACCGCTTCCGGTTATCGTTTCCACCGCGCCATAGGCCGTACGGGGCTCACCGATCTTTTTTCGGCCTGCATAACCGGGGCCGCCGAGCGGGGGATTGGAACGGAAGAACTCACGCTCGCCGTTGACGCGCGAGTGGGGATCGTGCGTGCGGCCCTCGATGCGGGGGTGCGTAGTATCGCCCTCGATCCACTCTCGAGAGACCTCGCGGCCGTTGGTGGTGCGTGGGAGGCGCTTGCCGACGCCCGAGAAAGAGGCGTCGAGATTCGCTTCCTGGCGACGGCGGGCGCGGTCGAGAGATCGATGAGGCACGTCCTTGCCGCGTGGAACGAGCTTGGCTACGCCGCTCGCGAGGCTCGCGGCTTCGCATTCGCGGTTACGCGGCGACGGGCGGCCGACCCCGCGCGTGAAAATGGCGCGTCGGCCTTCGTGCGCCCGTGCGACATGGACGAAATCATGCACGCCGCGCCGGGCCTTGCCGAACGCGTGAGCGACTAGGGCGATTAAGCGAGAAAGACGCCCGCTACTTCGAGCTCGTACGCGGTAGAAGCAGCCACGCGAGCGCTCCGAAAACAGCGAGGATCGCGACGAGGATCATGACGCTCGGGATTGCTTCCGGGCGCATGAAGGCGACTGGAACGAGGGCGATTGCAATGAGCGCCGCGGCGAGACCGAGTACGAGGCTCAGCGCGCCGACGACGCGAATCAGGGCCTTCGTGCTCGTTCGCCCGTGGGCGGGCGAACGCGCGGCGAGTGCCCACAGGGAATGCGACGCGAGCACAAGGATCGCGAAGGCGATTGCCGGTGCGAGCGAAAGCGGAGGCGAGGCCCACAGAGCGAAGATCCACACCGCGAACGTGACGAGTCCCGCCTCTGATCCCGGCTGGGCTAGTTGAAGAAGGTTGAGTACGGCGAGCGCGATAAACGGCAGTATGATCCCCATCGTGAGAGGTGCCGTAAAACCAGCCGTTGCACCCGCCGCGACGACGAGCGCAGCGGCGATTTGCGCGGCGAGCGCGCCGATCCTCGCGCACCACTGAGTGGGAGAGACGGCCCGAACGAGGTCGAAAGCATCGAGAAGATGATCGGTGAGGGAACGGATCACAGAGCCTCCTCGAGGCGGCGCACGGGAATCCCGCGTCGTTCAAGATCGGCGATGACGAAGCGCCTCTCAAATCCGCGAATAACCCATGCCTCGTCCCACAGATGAGTGTCCTCGATCCCGTCGATGCGGCGCATGGGAGCACCCGTGAGGCGCGCGGTATTCGTGAGTTCTGCGGGAAGTGTGTCGATGATTGTGAGGTTCGCGCCGATCGTGCGTAGAAGGCCAATCTGCCCGATGAACTCTTCGCTCAGGAGGGGAGTGCACGCGATGGTGAGTGTGCCGGAGCGGATGCGCGGGGCCCGACGTAAACGAGGAGACACGGACTTGTCGCGCGATACGGCCGAAAGCGCTTCGAGGATGCGTCGCATGTGACGCTCGCCCGTGCCGAAGGGGATCGACCCGATTAACGCTCCCGCATCATGCAGGCCCACGCGGTCGCCGAGCGAGAGGTAATGGCGCGCGAGCACCGTCGCAGCTTCAACACTCATATCGAGGCTCGAGGCGCGGCCATCCCCGGGCTCGGCACCGATCGGCCGGATATCGGCCATCGTATCGACGACGATGAGGACGTCCGTGTCTCGTTCGGAAAAGGTCTCGTTCGTGTGCAGGACTCCCCGGCGTGAGGTCACGCGCCAGTTGATTGTTTTGAGTCGATCGCCCGCGCGGTAGGGGCGGATGTCGGCGAGCGCCGTCCCCTCACCTTTCGTGCGGGAAGTATGGGGACCGCTCACACCGAGGACGCGCTCAAGGGGAAGGGGTCGAGGTTTCGCCGTTGCACTCGCGACGGCAGAAACGTTGCGCGCTGCGTGGTGCCGGTGGCGTCGGAACGCCCCGAGCGCATCGGTTTCTTGCACGGTGAACGGGCCGAACTCGTGCGTGCCCCACACCCGGGGCGTCGCCCGAACCCACGTACTTTCGAGACCCGTGATGACCGCCCATCGAGGCGAATACTCGAGCCCGCTGTTCATGTGGACGCCCACGGTCACGAGTGTTCCGCGAGCACCGCGAGCGATCGCCGTGACGCTCTCACCCTCGTTGACTTTGGCTTCCGCGGCCTCGAGCGTTGCCGGCTTCGCCTCGCTCGGCCGCATGATGTGGGCGACCGCAATCCAGGCAACGAGCGCACACCCAGCAAGGAGGGCGTCGAGGCGTGAGCCGAGCACGCCGTACAGGATGAACGCCGCGGCTGCGAGTACCGCGCGCGTATAGGCCTGGGTTGTACGCATTCTCAAGCGGCAGCTTCGGGGGCGGGAACGCGCGTGAGAATCGAGTCGATCACGCTCGCGGGTGAAATGTTCTGGAGCCACAGTTCGGGCCGGATCACAACGCGGTGCTCGAGGCACGCGTGGGCCAAAGTCTTGATGTCTTCAGGAATCACGAATTCGCGGCCCTGGATGAGCGCGAGCGCGCGTGCGCACTGAATGAGCGCGAGCGAGCCGCGAGGCGAAGACCCCATCGCGGTCTCGCTGTGCTCTCGCGTTTCGCGCACGAGCGCGACGGCGTAGCGGCCAACGGCCTCGCTCACGTGAATTGTTTCGACTGAGCGCTGCAGCTTTTCGAGTTCGCCCGCCTGGAGCACGCGCTCGACGTCGATGCTCTCCTCGCGGCGCTCGATTCGGCGTGCGATGACATCCCATTCGTCGTCGGCGCTCGGGTAGCCGAAGGTCAGTCGCATGAGGAAACGGTCGAGTTGGGCCTCGGGCAGGGGATAGGTCCCTTCGGTTTCGACGGGATTGGCGGTTGCGAGCACGTGAAATGGGCGCGGGAGTGCGTGCGTCGTGCCCTCGATACTCACCTGGCGTTCCTGCATCGCCTCGAGGAGCGCAGCCTGAGTTTTGGGAGGCGTGCGGTTGATTTCATCGGCAAGGAGGAGCCCCGTGAATACCGGACCTGGCCGAAACTCAAACTCGTTCGTTTTTTGATTGAACACCTCGGAGCCCGTGAGATCGGCAGGCAGGAGGTCGGGCGTGAACTGGGCGCGGCGAAACTCGAGTCCAAGAGCGAGAGCGAACGAGTGGGCCGTGAGCGTTTTGCCGAGGCCCGGGTAGTCCTCGAGGAGGACGTGTCCGCCCGCGTAGATGCCCGCGAGGAGCTTCGTGAGCGCTTCGCGCTTACCGACGATCGCGCGCTCTGTCTCGTCGAGGATGCGCGTGCTGAGTGCGGCGGCCTCGCTCGGGGTGAAGGTGTCGGTCATGGCCTCTCCTTGACGTGGGGTGCGGGGGCGATCAGTCGTGCGTATGCACTCTCGAGGTCGCGCAGCGCTGCGACGAGGCCGCGACGTGTGAGGCGGACCTGCGTCGTGCGCGGTCGAGGGGCATAGGCGGGGGAGTGGGCAGCGTCGCTCTCTTCCGCACAGGCGATAATGTCCGACGTTTGCTGCGACAGCACTAGGTTTTCCCCGCGCGTGGCAGCGAGGGTCTCGAGTTCGTGAGCGATGCCCGCGAGGTACGTTGCGGGAAGGCGCGGGCCTTGCCGCTTTGTCTCGATTGTGCGGTAGAGGTCATCCTCGATGCGGCGCACGCGGCGATCCTTTGCTGCTTCGAGCTCGGGTGCTGCGCGATAGAGGACTCGCGGAAACTCGGGAGCCTCGCTTCCGGTGAGTCCCGTGGCATTGAGCTCCCTCGCGAGCAGTGCGCCGAGGGTAAAGATAAGCGCGTAGGCGAGGTTGAGGCGGATATCGACGAGGTGCAGCGCGAGGACGATTGCCGTCGTCACCGCCGTCACGGCGAAGGTGAGCACGAGACGTTTCATGAACGTGCGCCTCCCTTGCGGGCCGTGTCCAATTCGCCGCTCAAGGCACGGAGCAAGTCTCGTGCCTCGTTGAGGCTGGCGGGGCGAGTTTCTGCGCTCGAGTAGCGTTCGGTTCGGTAGAGCTCCCCAAGGCGCGCGAGGCGAGAGTTATCGAGTCCAGCGGAGCCGACGACGCGCTCGACAAACTCGCTTGAGGTTTCGTAGGAATAGCGACCATAACCCTCTTCCGTGAGGCGGGCTTCGATCGCGAGCCATGCCGCGACAATGGCGTTGCCGTCGACCGCACTCCTCTCAAGGGCTTGCGCCGCGGCCTGGAGAGAGGCCGCGACAGCGGAGGCTTCGACTTCGCTCGGCGCGTCCCCACTTTCGCTTTGAGGAGTGAGTGTTCGCCGCGTCCTAAGCGCGCGTAGCCCTACCCGCACACAAATGATGAGTAAGCACAGCCCTGCAAGCGCGAGTAGCGCCCACACGATGATCTCGAGGGTCGGGCCGAGGGGATTGGGGCCCTCGGGTTGATACTGCTCGAACCCCGCGGAGATTTCCGTATTGACGTGTGCCTTCTGGTCAGTCGCGCTCTCCTGCGGGAGGACATCGAGGGCCGAGGGGCCGGCGCCGATGTCCACGAGGGGAGGCATGTGCGCGGCCGTTGCACATCCGAAGAGGAGAGCGCAAACGATCGCGATGAGCGCAGGAAGAACCCGCTCAACTTTCATCGCGAATCTCCCTTCACTCCGGGCCTCGTGATTCGTGCGCGGCGCGGCGTTCTTTGTCCCGAAATCCTATACCGGAGCCCTGAAGGGGATGCTCGTGCCGGTGATCGCGTGAGATATTTGAGGGGGAACGGACGTGAGCGAGAAACGCGAGGCGAGGCATTGAACCACAGCGGCTGGGCTTTTGACGACGACGCGCCCCTGACGGCGCGCCTCACGGCTGCCTTCGCCTTCACCGTGGCCGCGGGCCTCTCCATACTCTTCACGATCGTGTGGCTTCTCAGTGATGGTCTAAGTGCCGACATCTCGCTCGGAGGCCTCATCGCCCCGCTCATGCTCGGAATTTTCATCGCGGTCGCCGGTGCGGTGTATGACGCGACGCGTCGGCGCTTGCCGTTTGCATGGATGTGCGGTGTTGTCGCCGCGAGCATTCTTGCGCTTGCTCTCGCGGGCGCGACTGTTTTCGAGCTCTTGACCGACCAGCGGTATGAGCTTTCGCCGTTCGTCTATCTCATTGGCGTGCCCGTGTATGGCGCTCTCGCGTGGGCCGTGCTCGCTCTCTGGCCCGCGCCAAAGAAGCAAGAGTCGCGACTCTTCGGCTCGGGTGAGGATCGGGGCGACTGGCGCGAAGAATTCATTCGTGCCGCTCGCGTGCGCGGGGACCTCACCGAAAAACGCATCGAGGAGCTCGCTGACGACGCATTCGCCCGTGCCGAATCTGCACACCGAAGCGTGGGGGAGGAGTGCGGCGATCCCGTGCGATACGCGCGTAACCTCCCGAAGGATCGCGCGACGGTCGCAAAACGCAAGCTTTTCTTCCAGCTTGCACTCATGGTGCTCGCTGGCATCCTCCTGGCCTTGGACATAAGCGGAGAGCGACAGAGTTCCTTTGGCATCGGAGCGCTCGTGCTGTGGCTCGCCATCTTTGCGGTGGGTGCAGTCTCCTCGTTCTTCCTGTGGCGAAAAGCGAAGCGCGAGCAGGAAGGCGAAGCGGAGCGGCCCGTAGACTGAACGCGTGAGTACCGAGCAGACACCGAGCACGACCGCCTCAGACAGCTCCGCAGCCGCTGACCTCGCGGAGATCACCGCGCTCGAGGCTGAGGGCCGCATTCTTGAGCTGCGCGAACGCCTCGCAGAGGCGCGCGTCGAATACTACGAGAACGACGCGCCGATCATGGCCGACGGCGAATACGACGCCCTCGAACGCGAGCTCAAGAGTCTCGAGGAGGAGTTTCCCGAGTTTGCGAGCGAGGAGTCACCCACCCAGACCGTGGGCGGCGCGGTTGCCCAGGGATTCGCCTCGGTTCCTCACATCGAGCGCATGATGAGCCTCGACAACGCCTTCAGCCTTGACGAGATTCGCGAGTGGGCGAAGCGCTGCCAGGAGGATGCGCCCGGAACGCCCCAGTTCCTGACGGAACTCAAGATTGACGGCCTCGCCATTTCGCTCGTGTACGAAAACGGCACACTCGTGCGCGGCGTGACGCGCGGCGACGGTCGCGTTGGCGAGGACGTCACCGCGAATGTCAAGACGATCCGCAACGTGCCGCACACTCTGAGCACTGAAAAGCCGCCTGCGCTTCTCGAAGTGCGCGGCGAGGTGTTCTTCCCGGTCGACGAGTTCGAAAAACTCAATGAGGAGCGCCGCGAGGCGGGGCTTCGCGAGTTCGCGAATCCTCGCAACACCGCCGCGGGATCGCTTCGCCAGAAAGACTCCTCCATCACCGCCTCACGCGCCCTCGAGGTGTACGTCCACGGGATCGGGGCGCACGAAGGCGCCGTCGGATACCCCGAGAGCCAAAGTGAGGTCTACGAGATGCTCGCCTCGTGGGGCCTTCCTACCTCTCCTCACTTCGAGGTGCTCGACTCGCTCGAGCAGGTCACGCAGTACATCGAACGGGCGGGGCGCAAGCGCCACGACTTCGAGCACGACATCGACGGCATCGTCATCAAGATCAACGACTTCGCTCATCAGCGTGCTCTTGGAGCAACGTCTAGGGCACCGCGCTGGGCCATCGCCTACAAGTACCCGCCCGAAGAGGTCACGACAAAGCTGCTCGACATTCAGGTTGACGTGGGCCGAACTGGCCGCGTGACCCCCTTCGGCGTCATGGAACCCGTCAAGGTCGCGGGCTCGACCGTCGCGCGGGCGACGCTCCACAACCAATTCGATGTCGAACGAAAGGGCGTGCTGATCGGCGACACGGTCATCCTGCGCAAGGCCGGCGACGTGATCCCCGAAATCCTCGGCCCCGTCGAAAAGCTCCGCGACGGGAGCGAAAAGCCGTTCGTCATGCCGAAAAACTGCCCGAGCTGCGGCGCCGAGATCCGCCCCGAAAAAGAGGGCGATAAAGACTGGCGTTGCCCAAACCAAAAGGACTGCCCCTCGCAGGTCACGGGTCGCATCGCCCATGCCGCGAGCCGCGGGGCCTTCGACATCGAGGCCCTCGGCGATGAATCGGCAATTGCGCTCACCGATCCCGATAAGCGCCGCGCCGAAGCCCTCGCCTCTCTCAAGGCCGGCCACGCGCTCTACCTGCCGGTGCTGACGGAAGAGGATTTCCAAAGCGACGCGTTTGTGACGCTCAAGAACGGCATTGCAACCGATGATGCGGACGGAGTTCCAATGCTCCGCATCACCGACCCCGACGATCCCCGCATTCCCGCACCACGCTCAGGCGTCGTGCGTACGGGCGCGAATCTGTTTGATCTCACGCCCGAGGACCTGCGCGAGGTCACGGTCTACCAGAGCGTGCGCCGCGACGGTGAGGAAACGGGTGATTGGCGCACCGTGAGCGCCTTTTGGAACCGCCCGCAGTGGCGCTACTACAAGTCCAGAAAATCCTGGAGCCTCGTGAAGCCGGCGACCGTCGGAAAAACCACCGAGGTGCTGATGAGCGAACTCGACAAGGCGAAATCGGCAGGGCTTTGGCGGGTGCTCGTGGCCCTCTCGATCCGCCACGTGGGTCCGACGGCCGCCCGCGCACTCGCGACGGCCTGGGGCTCTATCGACGCGATCGCGAGTGCAAGCGTCGAGGAACTGGCCAAAACTGATGGCGTCGGCGAGACGATTGCAGCGAGTGTCGCGGCGTTCTTCCAGGAGGAATGGCACGCCGAGCTCGTTGAGGCGTGGAAGCGCTCGGGTGTTGTCGTTGTCGACGAATCGACGAGCGGAATCGAAAAGACGCTCGAAGGACTCACGATCGTTGTCACCGGTTCTCTCGAGGGCTACACGCGCGATGGCGCGAAAGAGGCGATCCTCCAGCGAGGCGGCAAGGCATCCGGCAGCGTCTCGAAGAAGACGAACTACGTCGTCGTCGGCGAGAACGCGGGCTCGAAAGCCACGAAGGCAGAACAGCTTGGCATCCCGATTCTCGATGAGGAAGGTTTCACATCGCTTCTCGAGGGTGGAGAAAACGCCCTGCCGTAGCGCCTAGAATGGGCGGCATGCCAGCAATGAGTTCTGAAGAAGTCGCACGCCTGGCGTCCCTCGCTCGCATCGAGCTCACCGACGACGAAATCGCCCGATTCGCGGGCGAATTCGACGCGATTCTGGACGCGGTTGCGTCCGTGAGTGAAGTCGCGAGCGACGACGTCCCGACCACAAGCCACCCGATCCCCATGACCAACGTGTTCCGAAAAGACGAGGTCACCGAAACCCTCACGCAAGAAGAGGCACTCTCCGGCGCGCCCTCGGCCGCCGACGGCCGCTTCGTCGTTCCGCAGATTCTGGGGGAGGAGTAACCGATGACCGACCTTGTGAAGCTTTCCGCCGCGCAGATGGCGAAGGGCCTCGACAGTGGCGAGTTCAGCGCGCGCGAGCTGACTGACGCGCACCTTTCGCGCATCGAGGCCGTCGAGGGCCAGCTCAATGCGTTCGTGACCGTTACCGGCGAGGACGCACGTGCCACCGCCGAGGCTGTCGATGAGGCGCGCGCCAAGGGCGAGAGCCTCGCGCCGCTCGCGGGCGTTCCCGTTGCCGTGAAGGATGTCGTCGTCACAAAGGGGATCCAGACCACCGCGGGTTCGAAGATCCTCGAAGGCTGGATTCCGCCCTACGACGCAACGCTCGTGGAGAACCTCCGCGACGCGAAGCTTCCGATCCTCGGCAAGACCAACATGGACGAGTTCGCGATGGGCTCCTCGACCGAGACGAGCGCCTATGGCAACACCCACAATCCGTGGGATCTCGAGCGAATCCCCGGTGGCTCGGGCGGCGGCTCCTCCGCAGCTATCGCCGGCTTCGAGGCGCCTCTCGCGATCGGCACCGACACGGGCGGCTCGATCCGCCAGCCCGCAGCCGTGACCGGAACCGTCGGCGTGAAGCCCACCTACGGCTCCGTATCGCGCTACGGCCTCATCGCGATGGCAAGCTCGCTCGACCAGGCCGGCCCGTGCACGCGCACGGTCGAAGACGCCGCGCTTTTGCACGAGGTGATCGGCGGCTATGACCCGAAGGACTCGACCTCCCTTAAGGACGGTTTCGGTAATTTCGTCGAGGCTGCGCGCGCGAAGGACGTCAAGGGCATGCGCATCGGCGTTATCGAAGAGCTCGAGGGCGAAGGCTTCGATCCGCTCGTGAAGCAGCGCTTCGAAGAATCGCTCGCGCTCCTCGAAAAAGCAGGCGCGGAGATTGTTCGCGTGAGCTGCCCCAACTTTAAGTACGCGCTTGGCGCCTACTACCTCATCATGCCGTCCGAGGCGAGCAGCAACCTCGCGAAATTCGACGGCATGCGCTTTGGCATGCGGGTTGTTCCCGAGGACCACCCGACTGCCGAAAAGGTTATGGCCGCCACGCGCGGCCAGGGATTCGGCGCCGAGGTCAAGCGCCGCATTCTGCTCGGCACGTACGCGCTTAGCTCTGGCTACTACGACGCCTACTACGGAAGCGCCCAGAAGGTGCGTACTCTCGTGCAGCGCGACTTTGCCGCGGCTTTCGAGAAGTGTGACGTTCTCGCGTCGCCGACCGCTCCCACCGTCGCTTTCCGCCTCGGTGAGAACACCGATAACCCGCTCAAGATGTACCTCAACGACATCGCGACGATTCCCGCGAACCTCGCGGGTGTCCCCGGCCTCTCACTCCCGAGCGGCCTCGCCGAGGATTCGATGCCCGCAGGCTTCCAGTTCCTCGCGCCCGCGATGGCCGATGATCGCCTCTATCGCGCCGGCGGCGCGCTCGAGGCGCTGCTTGAAGACACCTGGGGAGGGCCTCTCCTGAACAACGCCCCGGCCCTGGAAGGAGGCGCCAAGTGAACGCCTACACGGATATCGAACCCCTCGACTACGACGAGGCGATCGAGAAGTATGACCCGGTCCTCGGCATCGAGGTCCACGTAGAACTTGGCACGAAGACCAAGATGTTCGATGGCGCCCCCAATGTCTTTGCCGCCGAACCCAATACGGCG
Organism: Dermabacter sp. HFH0086; assembly: GCF_000413375.1. Classification (NCBI taxonomy): domain Bacteria; kingdom Bacillati; phylum Actinomycetota; class Actinomycetes; order Micrococcales; family Dermabacteraceae; genus Dermabacter; species Dermabacter sp. HFH0086. Next base: position 2,104,722 of record NZ_KE340308.1, on the reverse strand, counting down.
ATCACGCCCGTCTCGCTCGGTCTTCCGGGGACGTTGCCGGTCGTCAATGAGAAAGCAGTGGAGTACGCGATCAAGATCGGTCTCGCACTGAACTGCTCGATCGCCGAGCACTGCCGGTTCGCGCGTAAGCAGTACTTCTACCCGGATCTCACGAAGAACTTCCAGACCTCGCAGTACGACGAACCGATCGCCTACGACGGGTACGTCGACGTCGAACTTGACGACGGCGAGATCGTGCGCGTCGACATCGAGCGCGCGCACATGGAAGAAGACGCCGGCAAGAACACCCACATCGGCGGTACCGGCCGTATCCAGGGCGCGACTCACTCGCAGGTCGACTACAACCGCGCGGGTGTTCCCCTCGTGGAGATCGTGACACGCCCGATCCCGAACACGGGCGGCCGCGCACCGGAGGTCGCCGCGGCGTACGTTCGCACGCTCCGCGATATCTTCCGCACCCTCGAAGTTTCGGAAGCGCGCATGGAGCGCGGCAACGTCCGCGCCGATATCAACGTCTCGCTTCGCCCCTCGCCGGAGGCACCGCTTGGCACGCGTACCGAAACGAAGAACGTCAACTCGTTCCGTGCAATTGAGCGCGCCGTGCGTTTCGAGATCAGCCGCCAGGCGGGAGTGCTCGATAGCGGTGCCGAGGTCATCCAGGAGACCCGTCACTTCCACGACGACACGGGCCACACGAGCCCGGGTCGCGTGAAGAGCGATGCCGAGGACTACCGCTACTTCCCCGAGCCCGATCTCGTGCCGGTCGCCCCGAGCCGGGAGTGGGTTGAGGAGCTGCGCTCCGCGCTTCCGGAGCTTCCCGCGGCTCGTCGCCGACGGTTGCTCGGCGAGTGGGGTTTCACGGACCTTGAAATGCGCGACGTCATTAACGCCGGTGCGCTCGACCTGATCGAGGGGACGGTCGCTGCGGGTGCGAAGCCCCAGGCGGCACGCAAGTGGTGGATGGGTGAACTCGCACGCATCGCCAAGGAAGCCGAGAAAGCGCTCGAGGAGCTCAGCGTCACTCCGGCTCAGGTTGCCGAACTCGTCTCGCTCGTCGAGGGCAAGACGATCAACGACAAGATCGGCCGCCAGGTGCTTGCGAAGGTCCTCGATGGTGAAGGTGATCCCGCCGCCATCGTGGAGAAGGAGAACCTCGCGGTTGTCTCTGATGACTCGGTTCTCGAGGGTGCCGTGGACCAGGCCATCGCTGATAACCCCGACGTGGTCGAGAAGATCAAGGGCGGCAAAGTCCAGGCAATCGGCGCGCTTATCGGCCCGGTCATGAAGGCGACGCGCGGCCAGGCTGATGCCGGGCGCGTTCGTGAGATCATTATGGCCAAACTTGAGGTGGGCTAACTCACCGGTCATAATGGGTACTTAAGAACTACCTAGTATGAAATGGGGCCTCGGGCTTTAGTGACCGAGGCCCCATTTTGCGGCCTGAAGCAGATCTGGGCCAACCGAGAGGGACTCATGAGTTTCGACCAGTACGTTGACCAACTGATCGCACCGATTGCTCAATTTATGAGCGCGGTCGTGTTCTACGCGCCGAATATCGGCGGCATTGAAATCCCACTGATCGTCGTCTGGCTCGCAGTGGCGGCCATCTTCATGACGGTGTGGTTGCGTTTCCAGCCGATCACGGGATTCAAGCACGCGATTGACGTCGTGCGAGGGCGCTACGCGAGCAAAACCGACCCCGGTGAGGTGAGCAGCTTCCAGGCGCTTGCCACCGAGATTTCAGGCGCGATCGGGCTTGGCAACATCGCGGGCGTCGCGGTCGCGATTGGGCTCGGCGGGCCGGGCGCCGCACTGTGGATCGCGATCTTCGGCTTCTTTGCGATGAGCCTCAAGATGGCCGAGGCGACCCTGGGCACGAAATACCGCGTGATCGACGAAGACGGAACGGTCCACGCAGGCCCTATGTACTTCCTCAAATATGGATTCAAAGAGATCGGCTGGGCGAAGGCCGGCAGCGTTCTCGCAATGTTCTACGCGATCTCGGCTTTCTTCGGCGTGTTCGGCGGCGGAAACATGTTCCAGTCGAACCAGACCGCGATGATCCTCGGTGAGCAGCTCGGTTGGGACTTCCTTCTCAACAATCGCTGGATCGTGGGTGTGGTCTTTGGCATCCTCCTCGCGCTCGTCGTCGTCGGCGGCGTGAAGTCGATCGGCAAGATCACATCGAAAGCCGTTCCGCTCATGGCGGGTATCTACCTCGTCAGCGCAATCCTTATTCTTCTCTTCAACCTCCCGCAGGTCCCCTCGGCATTCATGACGATCGTGACCGAAGCGTTCCAGCCCAAGGGAGTGGCCGGGGGCGCGGCTGGAGCCGCCGTGATCGGTATTCAGCGCGCGCTCTTTTCGAACGCCGCGGGCGTTGGAACCGCGGGCATGACGCACGCGGCGGCGAAAACCCGCCACCCCGCGACCGAGGGCTTTACGGGCATGTGGAGCCCGTTCCTCGACTCGTGCGTCGTGTGTATGATCACCGCGCTTGTCGTGGTCGTGACCGGCGTCTATAAGAGCGGTGAGTCCGACGGCATCGTGATGACCGCGAAGGCTTTCTCGACCGTTGCACCGTGGTTCTCGTATGTCCTCATGGTGATCGTCGTTCCGTTCGCGTTCTCAACCGTGCTCGCGTACTACTACTACGGCCTGAGCGCGATCCAGTACATCCTCGGCAACTCGAAATGGGTGACCCACGGCTTCCAGGTCGTGTGGATTGCCTTCACCATCATCGGGTCCGCCATCACGATCGATTCCGTTGTCACTCTTGCCGATGCGCTCATCTTCATCATGACCATCCCGAACCTCATCGGCGTGTACGCGCTCGCCAAGATCGTTCGCTACGAGATCCTGCGCCACAAGGTGAAGGTGACAACTGGAGCCATCCCGCAGATTGATCCCGAGCTCGCCGTGGGCATGGGAGATCACGAGCCCACCGAAGAGCAGATCTCTGAGGCGCGTGATCGCGACGAAGAGGAAGCACGCGAATGGCATGAGATTCGCGAGCGTCTCTATGAAGACGGCGAATGGGGTCAGCAGCGCGAAGACGAGTGATGCAGGCCACCGAGTGGTGCTAGTCACAGGCGCCGCATTGGCCCTCATTACTTGACGGGGCTCCTGGTGATTGCTATGTACTGCCGCTAACCAGGGGTTTTGTCGCTGCGTCAGTGCGCAAATAGGTCCGCTTGAGTGCGCGTGGACAAATTGTCGCTAAGAATTCGTTTTCCCGAATGCGCTTGAAACCGCCGGTTCTTTTCCGAATGGTGGAGCGTGTTTGCTTTTCCCCCTCAAGGAGTAACTGATGCATAGTTCTGGTGTTATCGACCAGTTCTTGAATACCTACTTTGCGCCGTTTGCCAATTTCTTGTCGGCGGTCGTTTTTTACGCCCCCACCATTGCCGGGGTCGAGGTCCCCATCATCGTGTTGTGGTTGATCGCGGCTGCCCTCTTCCTCACGGTGTGGCTTCGATTCCAGCCCATTACGGGGCTCGCGCATTCGATCGGTGTCATTCGCGGCAAATATACCCGCAAGACTGACCCGGGTGAGGTGAGTTCCTTTCAGGCTCTCGCGACGGAGCTTTCGGGCACCGTTGGTCTTGGCAATATCGCCGGTGTTGCCGTCGCCATTTCGATCGGTGGGCCCGGTGCCGCGCTGTGGATCGTACTCTTCGGCTTCCTCGCGATGAGCGTAAAGATGGCCGAGGCGACTCTCGGTTCGAAGTACCGCGAGATTGACGATGACGGCCACACGCATGGCGGCCCCATGTATTACCTCAGGCACGGTCTTGCTGACGTCGGCTTCAAGAAGTTCGGCATCGTCCTCTCGTTCCTCTACGCGGCATTCACGCTCATCGGCGTGTTTGGTGCGGGTAACCTCTTCCAGTCGAATCAGGGCGCGGCGATCCTTAGCGATCAGCTCGGCATTGCCTTCCTTCAGGACAACCGCTGGGTCATCGGTGCGATTATGGCGGCGCTTGCGGCGCTCGTGATCGTCGGCGGTATTCAGTCGATCGGTACGTGGACGGCGCGCATCACGCCTCTCATGGCAATCGTGTACTTCCTGTGCGTGCTCGCGATCATCATCATGAATATTCAGGCGGTGCCCGAGGCGGTCGCCAAGATCTTCTCGACGGCTGTAACCGGCGAGGGCGTGACCGGTGGCGCGATCGGCGTGGCCATCGTTGGTATCCAGCGCGCGCTCTTCTCGAACGCTGCGGGTGTGGGCTCGGCCGGCATGGCGCACTCGGCCTCGAAGACCAAGGAGCCCGCGACGGAAGGCTTCACCGCGATGTGGGAGCCGCTCGTGGACTCTGTTATCGTCTGCACGCTCACGGCGATCGCCATTACCGTGACGGGTGTGTATGAGGACGGTAGCGGCGACGGCATCGTCATGACGGCGAATGCATTTGGGACGGTCGCAAGCTGGTTCCCGTATATTTTGACCGTGTCGGTGGCGCTCTTCGCGTTCTCGACGATCCTGAGCTACTACTACTACGGCAACCTTGCCGCCGAGTTCCTCTTCGGGCGGTCGGCCTTCGTGAAGCGCGGCTTCCAGATCGTATGGATTCTCGCGGTTATTCTCGGCTCGGCCGTGTCGATGGACGCTGTCATCAACTTCTCGGATGCCGTATTCTTCCTCATGACGATTCCGAACCTTCTCGGCATCTACTTCCTCGCAAAGATTGTGCGTTACGAGATTCTCCGCCACAAGGTGAAGCTTGAAACGGGCGCGATCGCAGTCGTTGATCCGGCACTCGCTGTCGGCATGGGTGACCACGAGCCCACGGAGCAGCAGGTCGCTGAAGCTCGCGCGCTCGAGGAGGAGGAAAACGCCAAGTATGAGGCGCTCAAGCAGCGCCTCGCGGACGATCCCGGTTGGCCGCATCGCGAAGGCTGATTGGTCGTTCTAACAACAGGCAGTTCATACTCTGAGACCCTCGTCCAATATTTGGGCGAGGGTCTTGGGTTTCTGCCTATGCTGTGGCCATGCCTCACCTTCGTTCACGCACGTCAACCCACGGCCGCAATATGGCCGGCGCACGCGCCCTGTGGCGCGCGACCGGCATGGGCTCGAATGATTTCGGCAAGCCGATCATCGCGATCGCGAACTCCTACACACAGTTCGTTCCTGGCCATGTGCACCTCAAAAACGTTGGCGACATGGTCGCCGAATCGATTCGCGAGGCCGGGGGAGTGGCGAAGGAGTTCAATACCATCGCGGTCGACGACGGCATTGCGATGGGGCACCAGGGGATGCTCTACTCTCTCCCGAGCCGAGACGTTATCGCCGACAGCATCGAGTACATGGTCAACGCCCACTGCGCCGATGCGCTCGTGTGCATCTCGAACTGTGACAAGATCACGCCCGGCATGCTCATGGCGGCCATGCGGCTCAACATTCCCGTCGTCTTCGTCTCGGGTGGTCCTATGGAAGCCGGCAAACCCGTCGAAGGCGTAATCGACCACAGCATCGATCTCGTCGATGCAATCAGCTACGCCGTCGATGAGTCCGTCAGCGATGACCAGCTCGCCCAGATCGAAAACAATGCATGTCCCACGTGTGGCTCGTGCTCGGGAATGTTCACGGCAAACTCGATGAACTGCCTCACCGAGGCCCTGGGGCTTTCGCTTCCGGGAAATGGCACGACGCTCGCGACGCACGCGTTCCGCCGCGACCTCTTCGTGGAGGCGGGAAAGCGAATCGTCGAGCTGTGCCGCCGCTACTACGACGATGACGACGAGAGCGTGCTGCCCCGCTCGATCGCTACGAAAGCGGCGTTTGAAAACGCCATGAGTCTCGATGTCGCGATGGGCGGCTCGACCAACACCGTGCTGCACATCCTTGCGGCAGCGATCGAGGGTGAGGTTGATTTTAGCCTCGAGGACATCGACCGGATTTCGCGGAACGTGCCCTGCCTCTCCAAGGTCGCCCCGAACGGAATTGCTCACGTCGAAGACGTGCACCGTGCCGGCGGGATTCCCGCGATCCTCGGCGAGCTTGATCGCGCGGGCCTGCTCGATCACTCGGTGCACGCGATTCACGCTCGTTCCCTCGCCGAATGGCTCGCCACGTGGGATATCCGCGGGGGAGAAGCCGGGCAAGAGGCCTTCACTCTCTTTAGCGCGGCACCGGGCGGAAAACGCACGACGGTGCCGTTCAGCCAGGACATGCGCTGGGAGGAGCTCGATCTCGACCAGGAATCGGGCGTAATTCGCGCCGTGCCGTTCGCCCACACGAAAGACGGCGGTCTGTGCGTGCTTCGTGGCAATCTCGCAAGTGATGGCGCCGTCATCAAGAGCGCGGGCATCGACGAGGAACTCTTCCATTTCGAGGGGCGCGCCTTTGTTGTCGAGTCCCAAGAGGAAGCGGTGCAACGCATCCTCGATAAGTCCGTTGCGGAAGGCGACGTTGTCGTGATCCAGTTCGAGGGACCACAGGGTGGCCCGGGCATGCAAGAGATGCTCTACCCCACCTCCTACCTCAAGGGACGCGGGCTCGGTAAGGCGTGCGCGCTCATCACCGACGGTCGGTTCTCGGGCGGCACCTCGGGCCTTTCAATCGGGCATATTTCGCCCGAAGCCGCCGAGGGTGGTGCGATCGGTCTCGTGGAGACGGGTGACCGAATCGTCATCGACGTCCCGAAGCGAGAGCTGACGCTCGATGTTCCGCAGGCAGAACTTGACCGTCGCCGCGAATCGCGCGGGCCTCTTCCGTGGCGACCGAAGAATCGACGCCGCGAGGTGAGTCAGGCACTGAAGGTGTATGCCCATCACGTGCGCTCGGCAACATTTGGCGCGACGCGTAGGCCTCTCCCGTAAGCGGCGGGCGCCGTGGGGCCGACGGTTCGCAGGAGCCGTCGGATCTCAAGATGTGAACCGTTTCGTTTCAAGATTCGTATCCGGGTAGTTTTACAGGCATGCAGAGCATTCTCCTTATCGTTACCGGGCGCGGCTAACGCCCCCGCACGATAAGCCGCGCCCCTCGATTTCCCGCAAGGGACGAGGGGCTTTTTTGTCAGTGAATAGTTGGAGGCGTTATGGCTGAAGCAGTCACGGGAGCGCAATCGCTCATCATGTCGCTCGAAGCGGCGGGGGCGGAAGTCGTGTTTGGCCTGCCCGGGGGAGCGATCCTCCCGACCTACGATCCGCTTCTCGATGCGAAGGGGCTTCGGCACATTCTCGTGCGTCACGAGCAGGGCGCGGGCCACGCGGCGAGCGGGTACGCCCATGCAACCGGCAAGGTGGGCGTGTGTATCGCAACCTCGGGGCCCGGCGCGACGAACCTCATCACCGCGATTGCCGATGCCCAGATGGACTCGATCCCCATGGTGGTGATCACCGGTCAGGTCGGTTCGAGTTTTATTGGCACGGACGCGTTCCAAGAGGCCGACATCGTGGGCATGACGATGCCCGTGACAAAGCACAACATCCTCGTCAAGAACGCGGACGACATTCCGCTCGCGATCAAACAGGCCTTCCACATCGCCTCGACGGGCAGGCCCGGAGTCGTTCTCGTAGACGTGACGAAGGATGCGCAGCAGGCAGAAACCGTTTTCGAATGGCCCGAAGAGCTCAATCTTCCCGGCTATCGCGTCCCGGGGCGCCCCAACGGCAAGCAGATTCGCGAAGCGGTCGAGTTGCTCGTGAACGCGAAGCGCCCCGTGTTCCTCCTGGGCGGTGGTGTGCTTCGTTCGCGCGCGAACGAGGAGGTGCGTGCGCTCGTCGAAGTGGCGAACGCCCCGTTCGTGACGACTCTCATGGCGCGCGGCGCCCTTCCCGACTCGCACCCGCAGCACCTGGGAATGCCCGGGATGCACGGAGACGTCGCCGCGGTCGCATCCCTCCAACGCAGTGACCTGATTATCGCGATCGGGGCGCGCTTCGATGACCGCGTGACGGGAAGGCTCGACTCGTTCGCGCCCGCAGCAAAGGTTGTGCACGCCGATATCGACCCCGCCGAGATTTCAAAAAACCGAGTCGCCGACGTGCCGATCGTGGGCGATGCGGCGGATGTCGCTCGCGCCCTTCTAGCGGCCCTCGCCGATCGCCTTGCAGACGGCGACGAACGCGACTACGAAGCCTGGTGGCAGCTCATGAACGGGCTGCGCGAGAACTACCCGCTCGGGTGGACCGCGACTGCCGACGGCTACACGGCGCCGCAGCACGTGATTTCGCGGATCAGCGCCATCAGTGGCCCCGAATCGATCTTCGTTGCCGGTGTGGGCCAGCACCAGATGTGGTCGAGTCAATTCATCGACTTCGAGGAGCCGTATTCGTGGATCAACTCCGGCGGCCTCGGCACGATGGGCTACTCGCTGCCCGCGGCGATGGGCGCGAAAGTGGGCCAGCCCGGCAAGGTCGTGTGGTCGATCGACGGCGACGGTTGCTTCCAAATGACGAATCAGGAGCTCGCGACCTGCGTGCTCAACGACATTCCGATCAAGGTCGCGATCATCAACAATTCGTCGCTAGGCATGGTGCGTCAGTGGCAGAACCTTTTCTACGATCAGCGTTTTTCCAATACCGATCTCAATACCGGGCACGGCACGCGCCGCGTTCCCGACTTCGTGAAGCTCGCCGAGGCCTACGGTGCCGTGGGGCTGCGGTGCGAGCGCGACGAGGACATCGACCGGGTGATCGGCGAGGCGATGGCGATCAATGATCGCCCCGTCGTGGTCGATTTTCAGGTGAGTGCTGACGCGATGGTGTGGCCCATGGTGCCCGCTGGCGTGAGCAATGACGAGATTCAAATCGCGCAGGGTATGACGCCCGAATGGGAGAGGGAGATCTGAGCATGGACTTTTCGCGCGACCCAGAGAAGAACCATACGCTGTCGGTTCTGGTTGAGAATAAGCCCGGCGTTCTCACGCGCATCTCGGCGCTTTTTGCGAGGCGTGGCTACAACATCGCGTCGCTCGCGGTGGGACCCACCGAGCACGAGGGCATCTCTCGCATCACCGTCGTGGTCGAGGTCGATCAGATGCCGCTTGAGCAGATCACGAAGCAGCTCAATAAGCTCGTGAACGTCCTGAAAATCGTCCAGCTCGAGCCGCGGCAGTCGGTCGAGCGTGAGCTTGTGCTCGTCAAGGTTAAGGCCAACAACCAGACCCGCACGTCGGTTCTCGAAATAGTGCAGATGTTTCGAGCGAAGGTCGTCGATGCGGCCTCCGATTCCGTCACGATCGAGGCGACGGGATCGGCCGATAAGCTTGCCGCGCTGCTGTCCATGCTCGAGCAGTTCGGGGTCAAGGAGATCGTTAAATCGGGGGCGGTCGCGATCGGGCGCGGCTCGCGTTCGATTACGGATCGCGCGCTGCTCGGGTAGGCAGCGTGGGGTCCGACGGGTGCACACCCACCGGCGTTTCTCAATATGAGACACGTATCCAGTAAGTAAGACGAGGGGCGGTTAGACTGCCCACAACCGAATCACACATGAGAACCGAAGGAGTTCACCGTGGCGGAAATGTTTTATGACGACAACGCTGATCTTGCACTCATCCAGTCCAAGAAGGTCGGCATCGTAGGATTCGGCTCGCAGGGCCACGCTCACGCCCTCAACCTTCGCGACTCGGGCGCCGAGGTACGCATCGGCCTCAAGGAAGGGTCGAAATCGCGAGCGAAAGCCGAAGAGCAAGGCTTCGGCGTGGACACCGTCGCCGAGGTCGCGAAGTGGGCCGACGTCATCATGATCCTCGCTCCTGACCAGTACCAGGCCGAGATCTACGAGAACGAGATCAAGGACAACCTCGAGGCGGGTAACGCGCTCTTCTTCGCGCACGGCTTCAACATCCGCTTCGACTACATCGAAGCGCCCAAGGGCGTCGACGTCGCGCTCGTCGCGCCGAAGGGCCCGGGCCATACGGTGCGCCGCGAGTTCGTCGCCGGGCGCGGTGTTCCCTGCATCATCGCAGTGGAAAACGACGAGTCGGGCGAGGCCTGGCCGCTCGCCCTGTCATACGCGAAGGCGATTGGTGGCCTGCGCGCGGGCGCGATCAAAACCACCTTCACGGAAGAAACCGAAACCGACCTCTTTGGTGAGCAGGCTGTGCTGTGCGGAGGCATGAGCCACCTCGTGCAGGCGGGCTTCGAGACACTGACCGAGGCGGGCTACCAGCCCGAGATCGCCTACTTCGAGGTGCTTCACGAGCTCAAGCTCATCGTGGACCTCATGATCGAAGGTGGCATCGCGAAGCAGCGCTGGTCGATCTCGGATACCGCCGAATTCGGCGACTACGTCTCGGGTCCGCGAGTCGTGGACGAACACGTCAAGGCCTCCATGAAGGCCGTTTTGGACGACATTCAAAACGGCAGCTTCGCGAAGCGCTTCGTCGATGATCAAAAGGCAGGTGCGCCCGAGTTCACGAAGCTGCGCGCGAGCGAGCAGGAGCACCCGATCGAGAAGGTCGGCAAGGAGCTTCGCACGATGTTTGCCTGGAGCGCCGAGCAGCTCGATGCCGACTACACAGAGGGCACCGCACAACGCTGATTCGCCGCCCCGTGCACCACCCTCGCGCCACCGAAGGAGAAACCATGAGCACACTTGACCTCGCTGTCATCCCCGGAGACGGGATTGGGCAGGAAGTTGTACCCGAGGGCCTCAAGGTTCTTCGGGCGGCCCTGGAAAGCACGGGGCGTAACCTCGTCACGACCGACTACAACCTCGGCGCGAGCCGCTGGCACGACACCGGCGAAACGCTGACGGATGAAGACCTGGACGCGCTTAAGCGCCACGACGCCCTGCTACTGGGTGCCGTCGGACACCCGAGCGTGCCCTCGGGCGTTCTCGAGCGCGGACTCTTGCTCAAGCTCCGGTTTGCGTTCGAGCACTACGTGAACCTCCGCCCTACGACTCTCTTCCCGCACGTGGATTCCCCACTTGCGAACCCTGGCACGGTCGACTTCGTCGTCGTGCGCGAGGGAACCGAGGGGGCGTACGTTGGCGCCGGCGGGGTGCTTCGCGAGGGGAGCGCTGACGAGGTTGCGACCGAGGTGTCAATCAATACTGCCCACGGCGTTGAGCGCGTCGTGCGCTATGCCTTCGAGCTTGCCGCAAAGCGCCGCGGGAAGCTCACCCTCGTGCACAAGCACAACGTGCTCGTGCACGCCGGGCGTCTTTGGAAACGCATCGTCGAGAACGTGGCCGGCGAGTATCCCGATGTCGAGGTTGATTACTCGCACATCGATGCGATGATGATCTACCTCGTTCAGGATCCTTCGCGTTTCGACGTGATCGTGACGGACAACCTCTTTGGCGACATCATTACCGATCTTGCGGGTGCGATCTCTGGCGGCATCGGGCTTTCGGCTTCCGGCAACCTGAACCCCACGGGTGAGTTTCCGTCGATGTTTGAGCCCGTGCACGGAAGCGCCCCCGACATCGCGGGCAAGGGCATTGCGAATCCCACCGCGACGATCCTCTCCGTTGCGCTCCTTCTCGAGTCAATCGGTGAGGACGCGGCCGCGCAGCGCGTGCGCGAGGCCGTGACCGAGGATCTCGCGGAGAACCCGGGCTCCGCGCGTACGTGCGCGCAGATCGGGGACGCAATCGCGCAGGCTGTTCGGGAAAAGGCGCATGCAGCCTCGTAAACTGGGGAAATCAACGATTAAAGGTGAGAGGAATAGAAGCCCATGGGTGAATACCGCGCAAGCTCGGCTCCGCGTCGAATCTCGAACGAGGAGCGTGAGCGCATCCTCAAGGATCCCGGCTTCGGCGACAACTTCACCGATTACATGGCCCATCAGCGGTGGACCGAAGCCGAAGGCTGGAGCGAGGGTGAGATTCTTCCGTACGGCCCCCTCTCACTCCAACCTGCCGCTGCGGTTTTCCACTACGCTCAGGAAATTTTCGAGGGACTCAAGGCCTTCCGGCACGCCGACGAAAGCGTGTGGACCTTCCGCCCCGAGAAGAACGCCGCGCGTATCCAGAACTCGGCGAGGCGCCTCGCGCTACCCGAGATTTCGACCGAGGACTTCCTCGCCTCGCTGCGAGGCGTCGTGAGCGCCGATGAGCCGTGGGTTCCCACGGGTGGCGAGTCGAGTCTCTACCTTCGCCCGTTCATGTTCGCCTCGGAAAGCTTCCTCGGTGTGCGTGCGGCGCACATGGTCGACTACTACGTGATCGCTTCGCCTGCCGGTAACTACTTCCCGCGCGGCGTGCAGCCCCTCGTCGTCTGGGTCTCGCCGCTCGCCGCCCGCGCGGGCCGTGGCGGTACGGGCTTTGCCAAGTGCGGCGGCAACTACGCGAGCTCGCTCCAGGGCAAGTATGAGGCGGCCAAGGCGGGCGCCGATGAGGTCATGTTCCTTGACTCGGAGACACACTCGAACATCGATGAGCTCTCGGGCATGAATATTTTCGTCGTCTACGCCGATGGTCGCATCGTGACGCCCACGCTCACCGGGTCGATCCTTCCGGGCGTGACGCGCGAATCGATCCTTACGCTCGCCGCCGATCGTGGCCTTAGCCCGAGCGAAGAGTCCGTCAACTACGAGGCGCTCACCGCCGATATCGCTGCGGGCCGCGTGACGGAAATGTTCGCGTGCGGTACAGCAGCCGTGATCAACCCGATCGGCGAGCTGCGTGATGAAAAGGCCACGTGGACAATCGGCAACGGTGGCAGCGGCGAGGTCACGATGGCCCTTCGAGAAGAGCTGACGGGCATCCAGTACGGCCGCGTTGAGGACCGCCACGGCTGGCTCACGCGCCTCGTGTAACGCCGCACTACCCGATCCGTTTCTTTCTTCAGCACCTCGGAGGTCACGGCAGTGTTCCACCTGTACGACACGACCCTGCGCGACGGCTCCCAGCAAGAAGGGCTCACGCTTAGCGTCGAGGACAAACTGCAGGTCGCAAGGCTCCTCGATGAGCTCGGCGTGACCTATATCGAGGGTGGCTGGCCAGGTGCAGTTCCGAAGGACACAGAATTTTTCGCGCGTGCGAAAAAGGAGCTCTCTTTGACAAACGCCCGGCTCGCGGCCTTCGGGGCGACCCGCAAGAAGGGGTGTGCCGCGAGCGAGGATCCGCAGCTGCGGGCGCTCGTGGATTCAGGAGCGCCGACGGTCACTCTCGTGGCAAAGTCTGATCTTCGGCACGTCGAATCGGCGCTGCGCACGAGCGCCGAGGAGAACCTCGCGATGGTGCGCGAGAGCATTGAGTTTCTCCGTGGTCACGGCCGCGAGGTGTTCATCGACGCCGAGCATTTTTTCGACGGCTACGCTCACGATGCCGACTACGCGGTGCGCGTCGTAGCCGAGGCCTTGCGCGCCGGGGCGGCGATCGTCATTTTGTGCGATACGAATGGTGGAATGCTTCCGCATCAGGTGAGTGCGATCATCACGGATGTGCGTGCACGGCTCGAAAAAGCAGGGCTCGAGAGCGACCGTCTCGGTGCCCACATGCATAACGATTCCGGCTGCGCGATCGCGAACACGATCGCCGCCGTAGAAGCGGGCGCGGTGCATGTTCAGGGCTGCGTGAACGGCTATGGCGAGCGGACGGGCAACGCCGATCTCATTCCGGTTCTCGCCAATCTTCAGCTCAAGCTCGGGCGAAAGCTCGTGAGCCCCGAACAGCTTGGCGATGCGACACGGATCGCCCACGCAATCGCGGAGATCGCGAATATTCCCGCGTACGCACGCGCGCCGTACGTGGGAGCGAGCGCATTCGCGCATAAGGCTGGCCTGCACGCGAGCGCGATCCGCGTGGATCCAGATCTGTACCAGCACATGGATCCAACGGTCGTGGGCAATGACATGCGCATGATCATCTCGGACATGGCGGGCAAGGCGTCGATCGAACTCAAGGGGCGCGAGCTCGGCTACGACCTCTCCGGTGAGGACGCCACACTCGCCCTGCTCGCCCAGACAGTCAAGGGGCGCGAAGCCGAGGGATACAGCTACGAGGCGGCCGACGCCTCCTTCGAGATGCTCGTGCTCCACGTTCTCGGGGACCTTCCCACCTACGTTGAGGTGGAGTCGTGGCGCACCTCCTCCCACCAGCTCCGCGACGGATCGCTCGAATCGGAAGCAACCGTGCGCCTCAGCACGGCTCCCGGTCACCGAAGCGTGACGATCGCCGAAGGCAACGGCCCCGTGAATGCCCTCGACAAGGCCCTTCGTGAGGCGCTCGTGGACACCTATCCCGAGATTGCCTCGTTCGCACTCGTCGACTTCAAGGTGCGTATCCTCGACTCCCAGCAGGGCACCGACGCGACGACTCGCGTGCTCGTGACGAGCCAGGCTCCCTTTGGCCGCTTCACGACGGTTGGCGTGGGCCCGAACATTATCGAGGCCTCGTGGGAGGCACTTTTCGACGCCTATTGGTATGGCCTCCACAAGCTCCGCGTGGCCCCAGCGCGCGAAAGCGGAAGATCGCTCTAGAGCATCGCTTCGAGGTCTTTCAGCTTGTGGATCCTGAATGGATAGCAGTGCCAGCGGTAGGCGGGACCACATCTCAAGCCCGCAGTGAGAAGGGCGGAAGGGGAGCCGGGAGGCCCGTGGTGGTGGGGCGTGAAGAAGGGTGGAAGCCATGTGCTCTCTCTAGGGGGAGGGGGAACCGTTCTGTGCTTATGGCATTTCCACCCCTACTCGCGGGCAGCAAGCCAGCTTCTCGGAGCATCGCTACGTGCGTCGTAACGGTGCGGGGAGTGCAGCCCACTTCTTCCGAGATCTCGCGGCGGGGTGGTATACGTCCGGTATCGCTATAGCTACTGGAGACGTCGAGGTGGATGCGACCGCGCGTCTCGTTGCCCTGTACCCAGTGCGACAGATGTGTCGCAAAAGTGCACTTTTGGGCCCATTGGGAACCGTAAAAGTCCCGCGAGTAACTGTCATGCTGGGGTGCCCCAGTTCAGTACGCAGCTCGCGCGGGGGCGCGCGGCGCCCTCAACGGTGGAGGCCTCTCCATCGGGGGCACGGGCACGTCGGTCCCCACGCCCTCCACCTCCTCCTCGGGCAGCGTCGGGCAGAGCATTGTCGACGCCGCTCGCACCCAGATCGGCACCTCCTACTCCTGGAGCTCGAGCAGCCCGGGGGTGGGCTTCGACTGCTCGGGGCTGACCCAGTACGCCTACAAGCAGGCCGGCATCGATCTGCCGCGCACCTCCGGTCAGCAGGTCAACGCCGGCACCTCGATCTCGAAGTCCGCGGCCCAGTCCGGCGATCTGGTGGTCTGGCCCGGTCACATCGGCGTCTACGCCGGCGGTGACAAGGTCGTCGACGCGGGCCGCTCCGCGGGCGCCGTCACCGAGCGCACGATCTGGGGATCCCCCACCTTCATCAGCTTCCGCTGAGCACCAGCGACACCGACGGGGCGCGGACCGCCTCCCGGTGGTCCGCGCCCCCTCTGTGTCGGGTTGCCGCTCCGGGGGGAAGGGGTGGGCAGCTCGGTGGGGTTAGGCGTGGAGGCTGCCTGCGGCCTCGCGTTCATGCACGGACGGGCTCTCCAACTGGATGGTGGCGTGCTCGATCGCCACCGGGAAGTGTGTTCTGACGCAGAGGTGGACGTCTTCGAGGATCCGCAGCGCGTGGGCGGATTCGAAGCACTCCTCGCTGACCACGACGTGGGCCGAGATGACGGGCAGGTTACTGCCAATCGCGGAGGCATGCAGGTCGTGAACGTCCTGGACGTGATCCAGGGCGAGGATGTGCTCGCGAACTTGATCGAGATCGACCCCCTGGGGGGTGTACTCCATGAGGATGTGCACCGTCGCGCGCAGGATGCGGAACGCTCGGGGCACGATCAGCGCAGCGATGAACAGCCCTGCCAGAGCGTCGGCCTGCTGGAACCCGGTGAACTGGATGACCAGCGCGGCCGTGATGACGCCGAGCGATCCGAGGGCATCGTTGAGGACCTCGAGGAACGCGGCGCGCATGTTCAGGCTGGAGTTCTTCCCCCCGGCCAGGACGAGGATCGCAGCGATGTTCGCGATCAGCCCGATCACCCCGAAGGCGAGCAGCTCCCCGGAAGGGACCTCGGGGGGCTCGGTCAGCCGCGAGATGCCCTCGATTGCTGTATAGGCTCCCACCACGATCAAGAGGGTGGCCTGGGCCAGGGCGGCCAACACTTCGATGCGGGCGAATCCCCAGGTGCGTTGGCTGCTGGCCGGGCGCAGCATCATGGTCGCCGCGATCAGGGCCACCAGCAGCCCCGAGGCATCGACCAGCACGTGTGCCGTGTCGGTGAGCAGAGCAAGGCTTCCGGTGACGACACTGCCGAGGGCTTGCGCGAGCATGATGACAGACGTAATGCCAAACGCGATCGCCAGGCGAACCCGGGCCGTGTCCGGTGAAGCATGGTGGTGGGAGTGCTCTCCCTCGCTCGCCATCACAGCTCCCCTTCCTCAAGCTCAGCGTGGTCACAGTGGGCTTTGAGGGAGAGCGACGCCCCGGAAGCGGCCAGCAGCGTCTCCGCGGTCTCCAGCAGGTCCGTGAGCCGGGCCGGATCAGCCAGGGCGAACCACGAGGCCCGTCCCTCAGTGCGCACGGTGACCAGACCACAGTCACGCAGGCACGCCAGGTGCTTACTCACGGTGGACTGCGCCAGGTGCATGTGCTCTACGAGGCCACGGACCCGGTGCTCACCGGTCGAGAGGTGCTGAAGGAGGGCCAATCGAGTGGGCTCGGACAGGGCATGGAACAGCGCAGCATGGCCGTCCGCGACCTCGAACGGAGCGTTGTCCACCACCGGAATCATCGTCATGTGCCGATTGTATCGTCATAAAGCGATATTGCAAGGGGTGTGGTCCTTGGCGGCAGCGCGAGCTGGGGCGCGCCCCGGTGCGGAGCCAAGGGCCAGCTCGGGGCGACTCGGAACTAGACTCGATGCGCCCCGCGGGCACGATCATCGTGGTCGTGCGAGGGCACTAGGGAAGGGGAGTTGCGACAGTGGACACAACGACGAGTAGACGTGCGGTGCTTCTTCCGCTTGCCGCACCGGGGCTGCTGCCGGTGGCCTCCGCGCACGACACCCTGTGCTGTCTCCTGTCCGACGCTGCCGTACCTACCTCCGGTCAGGCTAGCCAGGAACCAACCCTCCGAAGATCTCAGCAACCTCGTCGAGTCCGAACCGGGCCAACCCGTTGCACACCCCCGACACGCCCTCAGGGCTGGTTGGCTCGCTGTCGCTACGTCAGAGCCCGAAGGCTCCGCCGCTGACGAGGATCACGATGCCGAGGCCGATGAGAACGATGGGAAAGAGGATGTCCTCCCAGCGTTCGAGCACTTCCGCGATCGGGGGGCGGGTGGCGACGAACTTTGCCAAGGCCACCAGGACCGCAACGAGCGCGAGGAAGACGATGCAGTAGGCGACTACTGCGAGAGGTTCCACGCTAAGGAATACAGGGGTGTAGACACCGATGTTGTCGCCGCCATTGGCAAAAGTGACGCCTGCGACTGTCCAAACGCCGACCTTCTTGCCGGCAACCTTGGCCTCGTCGTCATCGTCGTCATCGTCTCCGCGCCAAGCCTGCCATGCGGCCCAGAGGCCGAGGCCCAGCGGGATGAGACCAAAATATGGAATGACTGCCGGAGGCAGAAATGCTCCGGCACCGATGGTCACAAGGATCGCGGCACCGAGGATGCCGGCAAATCCGAGGTACTGGCCGGCCAAAATACGGGCGGTGGTGCCGCTCTGGCGTGCCCCTCGCGCGAAGAAGAGGGCGAGCACGATGATGTCGTCGATGTTGGTAGCTGCGAACAGGCCTATCGCCTGCAAGACCGTGGTGAGATTCATGCGCCCTCCCCAGCTACGTTGCATTCGGGAAGCGAGCAGGCGGGGTCGATGCACGGGGCGTCTTCGTCCACTGCCAGGGTGGCATCGACCAGTGCCGTCAGCGCCTGCGCCAGGTGCGAATCGGCGATCTCGTATCGTGTCCGGCGACCCTCGGGCTCGGAGACGACGATCCCGCAATCGCGCAGGCATGCCAGGTGGTTGGACACGTTCGGTTGTGTCAGGTCCAGATCTCGGGATAGTTCCGCCGGGTAAGCGGGATGGTCGAGCAGGGTCAAGATGATCCGGGATCGAGTGGGGTCGGCCAGTGCACGACCCAGGCGGTTCATCACGTCCAGACGCGAAGCAATAGTCAACATACACTGAACTATACAGTGCGCACTGAACAGTTCGTGACCGGTGGCCTGGTGTTCTCGGTCTCTTGCTCCCAAGAAGCTACAGCTCCGTGGCACAGCAGGGTTGTCCTACTGGGGTACCCCATTGCAACAGCATCTCGTTGAGCGCGAACCAACACCCCTCGACCTCTATAGTTGGGTCATGCCAACAGGACCAAAACACTGGAAGCACACAGAGGTCGGAGACGGGACCGACGACACCTGGGCCGAAGAATGCCGATGCATGATCGGTGAAGACCACTATGTTGGCGCCGACTCTCCGATGAGCGAGATGCTCAGCGAAGTCGACGCTGAGGACATCTATCTCTCCAGCGGGATGGACCCCGACTACGACTTCCGCTGAACATCCCCTCGAGTCCAACCTCTGCTCACCGAGCGCCGCGTCAGTCCAGGCCCCCAAAGACGGTGGCTTCGTCGTGTTGTCCCTCATGGGTGGCGACCTGCGCTGGTGACGTTAGGTGGGAGGTCTGGCAAATGACCTTTTCTTGGGCCCTCCTGGCGAGATTCGGATGGAGGCGCAGGAGCGGGGAGCCGGCAGGGCATCGTGGAATACCGGAGCCGCGCGAGGATATGCCGCGAAAGGCCTTTGGCCTGACCCCCCTTGGGTAGGGCGCCGGGCCGCGGGAGAAGGGTGAGGAAAAGAGGGAAAGCCGTGTGCCCTCCCAGGGGGGAGGGGGAACCGTTCTATGCTTACGGCCTGACCCCCCTAGAGAAGATGCCGCACCTCGCGGAGATAGCGCTTCGCGGTGGACTCAGACAGTCCAAATTCCTGCATGACTTCCCGTCGCGTGGGCTGGGTGCCCGACTCGACAATCTGCCTGCTGAGAAACGCCAACACCTCGGCCTTCGAAGCCCTCGCCTGCTGCGCTCGGCGTTTGTTGGCGGCTTCGAGGGGTTTGCGGGCGTTGGTGTGGTACTCGGTTTGGGTGGGGTCGGTCCAGCGTTGTGCGGATTTTTTGCCGCCGCGTGAGCCGAAGGTGCGTAGTGCGCTGCGTTCGGTGGGGGTGACGTGTTGGGTGGAGCTGAGGCCTGTTCCGGCCTCTTTGACGGTCTTGTTGGTGGTGGCGTAGGCGCGGACGCGGCGGGCCATGGTGAGGCGGTCGCGCATGGGGGCATTTCGTCGGGGCGGCCTAGGGTGTCTTGGGCGTGGGCGATGCGGCAGGCGTGTTCGTAGGCGTCGATGATGAGGGTGTCTTTGAGGCGTTGGCCGCGTTTGTGGGCGCGGTGTGCGGTTTTGAGTGCGTGGCGGAAGGCTGTTTCGTCGCGTTGTGGGGTGCCTGCTGCGTCGTAGAGGACACGCACGCCTTGAATATAGGACGGGTCGTGGCGCTCGAGTTCTTCGACGCTGAGGCTGTCGAGCTCGTCGGAGAGGGCGCGCATGCGCTGAGCGCGTACACGGTTGGCTTTGGCTTGAAGGATCAGATCTGTCACGGTTTTCGCGGGTGTGGGGGTTTGTCGGGGGCTGTGGTGAGTGCGGCGAGTTGTTCGAGCATCGCTTCGAAGGACCGCCTTGCGTTCTCGGCCGAGCCGGCTTCGAGCCTTTCGCGGCGCGCGCCGTCGCCAAGGATGCTGAGGAGCCTTTCGAGTGCCTCGACCTGGGCCATCCCGTTGCCGGCAACGATAAAGACGGCGAGGCGCACCTGGAGCGCTCCGGCGTCGGAATCTCCCATTGCACCGAACGCGAGGGGCTCAGCGAGCCTTACCACCACGAGAGCATCCTTAAGGGTGTGGGTCTCGTCAGCGTGGGGTATCGCGACGGGCGGTTCGAGCGGGAGGCCGGTGGGGTAGAGCTGCTCGCGCGCGAGTAAGGCCTCGACCCACGACGACGTCACGCATGCGTCGGCCTCGAGGTGTCTCGCCACGAACCGGGTGAGCGAGGCGAAGCTCGTGCCCGCGTCTTTCGGGACGTCGAGCACGTATGCACGTGGCGGCGTCACCGCCAGGGCGCCTTCACGATGTCTCCGACGTACTCGAGGGTGAGTGCGAGCTCGCCCTCCTCGTCGGTCTGTTCGAGGTCCACGATCGCCTGCATCACGAAGTCGTGATCGCCTTCGGGATCGACGATGGTCTGCGTGACGAGCCAACGCTTCGACTCTTGCTCGAGGCGGAGGTATTGGTGTGCGCGGGCGCGATCCTCGATCACGACGTGATCGTGTGCGTCGTAGAAGTCGTCCATGGCTTCGCCCCAGCGATCCGCGTCCCACCCACTCGCGCCATCGAGTTCACCGAGTTGCTCCTCGCGCTCGAACGCGAAGTCTTCCACTCGTCGCCACATCGCGGCGCGCACCATTTGCGTGAGCACCTTGGTCTGCGCGCTCAGACTGCGTGGTGAATCGGGGCGTACTTCGCTCGCGGCATCCGTATCGTTGTCGGGGTTGGTGAGTGCCTCCCACTCGTCAAGAAGCGAGGAGTCAACACCCCGGACGAGAACACCGAGCCATTCGATGACGTCCTCGAGCCCTTCGGTTCGAAGCTCGACTGGGAGTGTGCGCCGGAGGGCTTGATAGGCGTCGGAAAGGTAGCGAAGCACGATGCCCTCGGAGCGCATGAGCTTGTAGCGCGAGACGAACTCGCTGAACGTCGCGCCCGTCTCGTAGAACTCGCGCACGATTTTCTTGGGGGAGAGGTCGTGCACGTTGATCCACGGCCTGTTTTTCGCGTAGATCTCGAGGGCTGCGGTGAGTTCTTCTTCGAGCGGCTTTGGCCAGGTCACTTCGTCGAGCCGGGCCATGCGCTCGGTGTAGTCGACGCCGTCAGCCTTGAGCTCGGCGAGCAACGCACTCTTCGCCGCATTTTGCTGCGCGAGCAGAATCTGGAACGGGTCTTCCAGGATCGCCTCGATGATCGAAACCGAGTCCATCGTGAGAGTCGGGGAGTCCTCGTCGAGGATATCGAGGGCTGCGATCGCGAATGCCGCGAGCGGCTGGTTCATCTGGAAGTCCCACTGGAGGTCGTCCACGAGTGTGACGGTGCGACCGAGGTGATCGGGCTCGTCGCGTACCGTGATGATCTCCGCTTCCTTGAGGCCGCGGAATAGCTCGAGAGCACGGCGCTTGAGCGCGAATTTTTGGGCGCGGCTCTGGTGGCTTTCGTCGATGAGGTGCTGAGCCGCCTTGAGAGCGCTTCCGGGGCGAGAGATCAGCGCGAGGAGGATCGAACTCGTCATCGCCATGTGCGGCTTCAGTTCCGACGGTTGCTCTTCACTCAGCTTCCTGAGGTTGTCCTCGGTCCAGTTCACCCGGCCCTCGGGGATGCGCATTTTCGGCTCGCGCTGCTTCTTTTTCTTCGCATTATTGGGGGTAGCGCCGCGTTCGGCACGCTTCGCGAAACGTTCTTTTTCTTTTTCGAACTCGACGGTCCACTCGGGAGCCTGGACGACGACGTGGCCCACGGTGTCGTAGCCCGCGCGTCCCGCCCGGCCAGCGATTTGGAGGAACTCGCGTGTATTGAGAAGACGCTGACGGCGGCCATCGAACTTCGCGAGCCCCGTCATCAGAACCGTGCGGATCGGAACGTTAATCCCCACCCCGAGGGTGTCGGTGCCCGCGATGACCTTGAGCAGCCCCGACTGGGCGAGTCGCTCAACGAGGCGGCGATACTTCGGGAGCATGCCGGCGTGGTGAACGCCGATACCCTCGCGCACGAGCTTCGAGAGGATCGAGCCAAAGCCGCGCGAGAAGCGGAAATCACCGATGAGCTCGCGGATCTTGTCTTTTTCCTCGCGCGTAAGAATCTTCGTGCCGAGCAGGTGCTGTGCCTGTTCGAGTGCGTCTTTCTGGGTGAAATGGACGATGTAGACGGGCGCGTCGCGGTTGTCGAGGATCTCTGTGATCGTCTCGGGAAGGTCGGTCGTCGCCCAACGGAAATCGAGGGGAACGGGGCGTTCGGCCCCCGCGATCGTACTCACGCTCCTGCCTGTGCGCGTCTCGAGGTCCTTTTCGAAGAAGGTCACGTCACCGAGGGTCGCGCTCATGAGCACGAACTGCGTGCGCGGGAGCTCGATCAGAGGCACCTGCCAGGCCCAGCCGCGCTGCGAATCGTCGTAGAAGTGGAACTCATCCATGACGACGAGGCCGATATCGCTCGTCTCACCGTCGCGAAGCGCATGATTCGCGAGAATCTCAGCCGTGCACACGATGATCGGGGCCTCGTGGTTCACGGACGAATCGCCCGTCATCATGCCGACGTTCTCAGCCCCAAACATCGAGACGATCTCGAAGAACTTCTCGCTCACGAGCGCCTTAATCGGGGCGGTGTAGTACGCGGTTTCTCCGCGCGCCATCGCGGCGTAGAGCGCCGCGTAAGCAATCGTTGTCTTTCCCGAGCCGGTGGGCGTCGCGGCAATCACGTGGTCGCCAGCGGCGATCGCGAGGAGCGCCTCCTCTTGATGGGAGTAGAGGGTGCGGCCAACCTCGGCTTGCGCCGCGATGAAACCCTCGACGATCGCATCCTCGCTCGAGGACGTGGGGAGAAAGTCGTGAAGAAGTGGCATGCCCCCATTGTGGCAGCCCCGCCCGGGCCGCTGCCTATTCGGCGGCGAGATCGACGTGAGGGATCTCGAGTTCCGCGACGACCGGGAGGTGATCCGACGCGTGCGTGCGGAGGGTCTTCGCCGAGATCGGCCGAATGTCACGACTCGCGAGAATGTAGTCGATACGTCGTAACGGAATGGGAATCACGGGGTTTGTGCGGCCGAGGAAGCGCTTGGCGAGCGGGAAGCGATGCTTCGCGGCCCACACGTCTGTGAGCCCCTTCGTGAAGACGGAATAATCGCGCGCATGCGAGGGCGCGGAATTGAGATCTCCCACGAGGACTGCGGGCTCCTCGCCCGCGAATGCGACCTCGCGCGCGGCTCGGAACTGCGCGCGTCTGGTCCGCCCCGGGCCGAGTGCGAGATGCGTGACGGCGAACGAGAAGGGGGTTCCATCGGCATCGATGCGTGTGCGTAGCACCGCACGGCGTTCGATCAGTCGGTTTTCGGGAAGACGTGCGAGGTGCGAGTCGACAATCGGGTACGAGGACAGCACCGCGATCCCGTACTGCCTGCGCGTGCTAAGCCCCACCCGCTCCGCGGAACGGCGCGACGGCTCAAGATCGATCGTGGGGGCGAACTGGGCGTGCATGTGGAGGCGGTCTGCGAGCCACGCTGCCTGATCCACGAAGTCTGAGCGCGTCCCGAAGAATCGGTCGACCTCCTGCAGGCCGATCACATCGGCCTCGAGCGACTCGAGGGCGTAAGCGGTCGCGTCGAGATCGAGAACGTTGCGGGAATTAGCGCCGTGATGAATGTTGAACGTGGCGACGCGGACGCGCGCAGTGCGTGGGGACGTGGACGGGGAAGCAGGCATACATCTATTGTGCCGCGAAACGTCGAAGAATAATGGTGTTTGGGAGACTTAGCTCGCGCAGGGGCGAGAAGACTTAGCAAATAGAGGCACGAGAGGTTCCACGGCGGCGAGGATCCGCGTGCGCAGCGCATCCGAACGATCGGCGAGAAGCCGCTGGCGCCGCACGTACTCGCGCTTACCCTCCTCAGTCTCGATGGGCACGATCCCGTATCCGTATCCTCGGCAGTCGTACGGGGAGGCCTCCATATCGAGAATCCTCAAATCCAGGGCGTGCTCGAAGCAGTCAAGTGCGATATCGCTCGGCAGCAGCGGCGCGAGCTTCATCGACCACTTGTACAGGTCCATACCCACGTGAAGGCACGCCGGGTCATCCCTCATGGGCTGACTCTCGCGAGTGGGGCGCGAGGCATTGAGCGGAGCCGCCTGCGGCGTAAAGAAACGAAACGCGTCGATATGCGAGCACACGAGACGGTTCTCTTCAACCACGCGGTTTGTTTCCTCGGCGCTCAGTCGCAAGGGAAGCGATTCATGCCGCTTCTCGCCCGGCCCGAGGCGGTACACCATCGCCCATTCGTGAAGACCAAAACACGAAAAATTCCCGGGCTTTTCGGCAAAACTCGAGTTGGACAGCAATCGGTGAATCCAGTAGGCGGCATCGCCTCGCTCGCGTGCAAATCGCTCGAGGTCCGCCGCGCGCACCGCACCCGAAGCGCCGCCCGATTGGAGCTGCATGTCGCTATACCAGCGCCGGCAGCCGTCGGAATCGACATCCCCAACTCCGCTGTGTGCCTGATCCGCCGAGGCTTCGTAACCCACCTGCCAGCCCGGATGCCAGCGCCGAAGCTGCCCCGGGCTGAAGGGGTAGTACGTGTGCAGAAAATCCTCGATCGGGTGCTTCTCGCCGCGTGCCTTTCGCTCTCGGTGCGGGGCGCTCAAACGATCCGCGCGTGCCTCGTGCTCCTCGCGTGCATGCATCGCTTCTTCCGCCGACATCACGGCGACGAAGCGACCGGGGGCAGCAGGCGAGATCGATGACGAAGACGAACGCGATGAAGAAAACACTCATTGAGTTTACGTGCCGATACGTGTGGGGCGGGCTGCGCACGGGCTGCGGATGTGAAGAAAGAGTGAGGGGTGGCCAAGGGCATAGAGGCATAGCCCGTGCAAGCCAAAGCGCGCTACTAGACTGAGGGCATGCGCATTGCACGATTCACCACTGGCTCGAACCCGATGTTCGGCATCGTCCAGGAAAAGGACGGCGTGGACATGGTGTACGGAATCTCGGGAGACCCGCTGTACACCCAGATTCAACCTAACGGCACGATCCTCCCGCTCGAGGACGTCCGCCTCCTCGCCCCTGTGATCCCGAGGTCGAAGGTCGTTGGCGTTGGCAAGAACTACGCGGAGCACGCGCGTGAGATGGGCGGCGAAGCTCCCGAACGACCGCTGCTGTTCCTCAAGCCGAACACGTCGGTGATCGGCCCTAACGATCCGATCGTTTACCCCGCTGATGCCGCGGAGCTCAGCTTTGAGGCCGAGCTCGCGGTCGTTATCAAAACCCTCGCGAAAAACATCCCGGCCGATCGCGCCTCGGACGTCATCCTGGGCTACACGTGCGCGAATGATCTCACGGTGCGCGATGCCCAGCGCGAAGAGTCCCAGTGGTTCCGCGCGAAAGCCTTCGACACCTCGTGCCCGCTCGGGCCGTGGATCGAAACGGACCTTGATACCGCGAACGCGCGCATCCGCTCGCGCGTGAACGGCGAGGTCAAACAGGACGGCACGAGCGCCGACATGCTGCGCCGCATCCCCGAGATCATCGAGGAGATCACGCGCTCGACGACCCTTCTTCCCGGCGACGTCATCCTCACCGGCACGCCCGCGGGCGTCGGGCTCGTGAACGTCGGTGACACCGTCGACATCGACATCGACGGAATTGGCACCCTCACGAACCGCATAGTGTCGCCCGAAGATCTCGAGGCCTAAGACCACATCCGGGGATCTCACCCCGCCAACCTCTCGAAGGAGAACACCCACGTGAGCGCTGAGAACATCGATCTCGCGAGCCTTCCCGCCCTCGACAGCACGCGCGGCCACAGTGAGGTCCGCGTGCGCTTTTGCCCGTCGCCAACCGGCACGCCGCATATCGGCATGGTGCGCACCGCCCTGTTCAACTGGGCCTACGCGAAACGCACGGGTGGCACGCTCGTGTTCCGCATCGAGGACACCGACCAAGCGCGCGATAGCGAAGAAAGCTACAACCAGCTTCTCGATGCGATGCGATGGCTTGGCATTACGTGGGACGAAGGCGTGGACGCGGGCGGCGAGGACGGTCCCTATCGCCAGTCGCAGCGCGGTGAGATTTACCAGGACGTCATCCAAAAGCTCAAGGACGGCGGCTACATCTACGAGTCGTTCTCGACTCCCGAGGAAATCCAGCAGCGCCACATTGCCGCTGGCCGCCCGAAGGAATCGGGGTACGACGGTTTCGATCGTGACCTGACCGAAGAGCAGAAGGCAGCGTTCCGCGCCGAAGGACGTGAGCCCGTGTGGCGTGTGCGAATGCCCGATGAAGACATCACGTTCAACGACCTCGTGCGCGGCGAAATCACGTTCAAAGCCGGCTCGACCCCCGACTACGTCGTCGTGCGCGCGAACGGCCAGCCGCTCTACCCCCTCACGAACCCCGTCGACGACGCCCTCATGGGAATCACCCACATCCTGCGCGGCGAAGACATCCTCAGCTCGACGCCCCGGCAGATCGTGCTGTTCGAAGCACTCAAGAAGATCGGCATCGCGAAGTTCACGCCCGAATACGCACACCTTCCCTACGTGATGGGGGAGGGCAACAAGAAGCTCTCCAAGCGCGATCCCGAGTCGAGCCTTTTCCTCTACCGCGACGAGGGCTTCGTGCCCGAGGGAATGATCAACTATCTCTCGCTGCTTGGCTGGGGCTACAGCGGCGATCAGGACATCTTCACGCGCGAACAGTTCGTCGCGAAGTTTGATGTTGCCGACGTGAACCCGAACCCCGCCCGCGTTGACTACAAGAAGGCGCTCGCGATTAACGCCGACCACATGCGCATGCTCGACGAGGCCGAGTTCACCGAGCGCATGATCCCGTACCTCGAAAAGGCCGGGGTTGTCGAAACCCCCATCACCGAGGACCAGCGCGCCCTCCTCGCGAAGGCGACGCCACTCGTGCAGCCGCGCATGAACCTCCTCGGTGAGGCCCCGGGGATGCTGCGCTTCCTCTTCATCGACGATGCCGATCTCGTGATCGAAGAGGACGCCCTCAAGAAGCTTGGCGACGATCCCGTTTCCGTTGTGCGCCGCGCCATCGAGGTCATCGAGGAAGGCGGCAAAGAGAACTTCACGACCGCGACGCTTGAGGCGTCTCTGCGCGAAGCGATTATCGACGGCATGGGCGTCAAGCCCCGGCTCGCGTTCGGGCCGCTTCGTTCGGGCATCTCTGGCCGTCGCGTGAGCCCGCCGCTGTTTGAATCGATGGAGCTTCTCGGCTACGAATCCACGATCGCCCGCCTTTCGTCGTTCGCCGATCTGCTCGCATCCCGGTGAGCGAAGAGACGTTCGAGTACGCGACCGGGCACGGCAGCGCGCACGCCAAGACGATTCTGATCGGCGAGCACGCTGTCGTGTACGGGCATCCCGCGATCGCCTTTCCCATTACCCACTTGAGCCTCACGGCGACGGCCAGGCTTTTGCCCTATCCGGATTCGGTCAGTACTCACGCCGGACGCATCGAGGGATCCGTCTCCGCCGAGGGGTTCGGGACGATCAGCGGCTCGTACTCGCTGACCGAAGGTTTCTCGTTCGATGATCAGACCGTTCCCGGCGATGAAGTGCGTTTCGAGAGTGGCCTCACGCTCGATGTGCCCTCGTCGCGAACGGGGGAGCGGCGTGGAAAGCGGCGCATTGCAACCGTCGGCGACCCTTCCACGGGCGCGATCTACCTCGACGTCGATACGGAAGAGGCCGAGGACGAACTCGCGCAGTCGGCACTGCGGACAATTCTCAGCCACGTGGGCGAGAAGCCTGGACGCGCCGAAGTCACGGTCGAGGGAAGCATTCCCACGGCGCGCGGCCTCGGGTCGAGTGCCGCGATGGCGAGCGCGATCGCCGTTGCCGTTGCGCGCCTATACGGTCATGAACTCACGAGCGAGGAACGTTTCGAGCTCGTGCAGTTCGTCGAACGCATCGCGCATGGAACTCCGAGTGGTCTTGACGCATACCAGACCATGGCGGATGGCCCACTGTGGTTCCAAGCAGGCAAGGCGGAACCGCTCGAACTTGCTCACGCGCCGGCGCTCGTCGTGGCCGACACGGGGCTTCCCGGCCACACCCTCGACGCGGTTCGCGGCATCCGCGAACGGCGTGAACGCGATCCCCGACTCGTGGATCATGCGCTCGAGACGATCGCTTCGCTCGCGCACACCACACGCGAAGCGCTGCGTATCGGCGATATGAGCAGCGTGGGTCGCGCAATGAACGACTGCCAGGAGATTTTGACGGAGCTCGGGGTATCGCATTCGCGGCTCGAACACCTCGTGGGGGCGGCACGCGATGCAGGCGCACTCGGTGCGAAGCTCACGGGTGGAGGCCTGGGCGGCTGCATCATCGCCCTCGCTCCTTCTCACGGCGCTGTCCCCGCGCTTTCGCGTGCGCTTTCGGCTGCCGGTGCGAAGAATGTGTGGTCAATCAACCCTGCGAGTGAGGAGAGCTCATGACCCGCGCTACCGCCGTCGCGCACCCCAATATTGCACTCGTGAAGTATTGGGGGAAAACGGATCGCGAGCTCAATCTGCCCGCGACCGGATCACTGTCGCTGACTCTCGACATATTCCCGACGACCACGACGGTCGAGGTGACGGACGATCCCCTCGACCGGGTCGTCCTCGACGGGGTTGAGCTGTCCGGTGAGGAATCTGCGCGCGTGCGCACGGTCCTTAATCGTGTGCGTGAGCTCGCGGGCTCGGGGGCGCACGCAAACGTCACCTCCACGAACACGGTTCCGACGGCTGCCGGGCTCGCCTCGAGCGCGGCCGCTTTCGCGGCGCTCGCGAAGGCTTCGAGTGTCGCGTACGGGCTTTCGCTGAGCGATGCGGAGCTTTCGCGCCTCGCGCGCCGCGGCTCCGGATCGGCATGCCGCTCAATTTTCGGCGGGCTCGCGCGCTGGAATAAAGGCACGAGTGACGACACGAGTATTGCCGAGCCCCTCGAGTGGAGCGGCGAGCCTCTTTCGATGGTCGTCGCGGTCATCTCGAGCGCGCGCAAGAAGATCGGCAGCCGCGCCGGCATGAACCACACCGTGGAGACCTCTCCCTATTTCGAGGGATGGGTTTCGTCGAACGCCGTGCTTCTGGAGCGCGCGTCGCGCGCCGTGCACGATGCGGATTTCACGAGCCTCGGCGAGATCGCGGAGATGAGCGCCCTTCGCATGCACGCCTCGATGCTCGGCGCGGAGCCGCCTGTGCGATACCTGACGGGCACGAGCTTCGCGATGATCGATGCGGTCCAGGAGCTGCGAGAGCAGGGGATCGAGGCATACGCGAGCGCCGATGCCGGACCCAACGTGAAGATTCTGTGTCGCTCGCGCGAGGCCGCTCTCGTTGCCGAGCGCCTGCGTGAGAGGATCGAAGACGTGAAGATGCATGTTGCGAACGCCGGCCCCGGTGCTTACCTCCTCGATGAGGGTGAGCGCCCGAGCGAAGCATGAGCGCTTTCGAATTCCGCGCCCCGGGAAAGCTTTTCGTCGCTGGCGAGTACGGGGTTGTGCGCGCCGGTAATCCCGCGGTGTTGATCGCCGTGGATCGCGCGGTCACGGCCCGCGTGAGTCCCGTGCGTCGCGCCTTCGGCGTGCGCGTCGCGAGCGAGCAGTGGGGCGAAGAGCGCGACTACGCTCCCGTGATTGCCGAGGCACCAGCATCCGAGCAACCGCGAGAACCTATTTTCCGCGCTCTCGACGTTTTCGTGGAGTATTACGGGCCTCTGCCCGCCCTTGATATTCACGTGTCGTCGACGCTTGATGACAGCGACGGTCGCAAGTATGGCTTTGGCTCTTCCGGCGCCGTTGTCGTCGCGACTATTGGCGCCACGGCTCGCGCCCTCAACATCGCTCTCAGCCCGCGAGAGCTTTTTAAACTTTCGGCCCTCGCCGTCCTCGACGGCAATGTGCGCGCCTCGTGTGCAGATGTCGCCACGAGTGTGCTCGGTGGCTGGGTCCTGTACCGATCATTCGATCGGGAGGCGGTGCGCGATCTGCGCGCACGCGAAGGCGTCAAGAGTGCGCTCGCCGCGCAGTGGCCGGGCCTTGCTCTTGAGTCTCTCGACGTGCCACACGCACTCAAGACCGTCATCGGCTGGAGCGGTGCGCCTGCGTCGACCCGCTCGCTCGTAGCGCAAGTCGACGATGCTGCCGGCGCGGGACGCATCGACTTCGAAGCATTCGCGCGCGAGAACGCTGCGCATGTGGAGCGTTTCGTTGAGGCGGTGCGCACGGGCTCGACGATTGACGCCATGCGCGTGCTCGAGTGCGTCCTCGCTCAATTGCGTGATCTCGACGCTGCGGCAGGAGGAAGCGAGGGGCCGCTCGGCATCGAAACGCCAGAGCTGCGCGCTATGACTGAGATCGCCGTCGCACACGGTGCCGCCGCAAAACTCTCGGGAGCTGGCGGCGGGGACTGCGTTCTTGCCCTCGCCCCGAATGCCGACGTCGCGACCGCGGTGAGACAAGCCTGGCGGCGAGCGGGAATGATCGCGCTCAACGTGGGCGTAGAACCGTCGGACCTCCACGCCCGCACACATGTGACGACCGAAAAGCAAGGAAGCGCCCATGAGTAGTTCCCGCAAAGACGATCACGTTCGACTTGCGATGGAGCAAGAGACCGCCCACCGCCGCTCACGGGACTTCGATGACGTGCGCGTGCTTCATCACGCCCTGAGCGCCGTCAATGTCGAGACCGTGAGCCTCGAGGTTGAAATAGGAGAGCGCACGTGGCCTCTGCCGTTCTATATCAACGGCATGACCGGCGGTAGCGAGTTCACCGGCAAGATTAATCAGGCACTCGCGATCGCTGCTGCGGACACGGGTATCGCGATGGCCTCAGGGTCCATGAGCGCCTACTTCAAAGATCCATCGTGCGCGCCGAGCTTCACCGTTCTTCGTGACGAAAACCCACACGGCTTCCTCATGGCGAACCTTTCAGCGAACGCAAGCCCCGAGCAGGCCTGCGAAGCGGTCGAGCTCATCGACGCCGATGCACTTCAAATCCATGTGAATGCCGTCCAAGAAATCGTGATGCCCGAGGGAGATCGCGAATTCGAGCACTGGGCCCAGCACATCGAGGCGATCGCACGGGCCGTCGATGTTCCCGTGATCGTGAAGGAGGTGGGCTTCGGGATGACGGGGGCTAGCGCACGCACGCTGTCCTCACTCGGTGTTGCCTTTGTGGACGTGGCTGGCAATGGTGGCACTGACTTCGCACGCATCGAGAGCGCGCGCCGCACCGATCAGTTCTCCCACCTCAATGGCTGGGGTCAGAGCGCCGTCGAGAGCCTGATCGATGCGCGCGGGGCGTCGCGCGACACGGGGCTCCCGCTTCTCGCGAGCGGAGGTGTTCGCACGAGCCTCGATGTCCTCAAATGCCTCGCGCTAGGGGCGAAGGCCGTGGGAGTCGCGGGCGGTTTTCTCGCGATCGTGCGCGACCACGGACCCGATGCGCTCATTGGTGAAATCCGAACGTGGAAAGAGCAACTGCGGTCGATGATGGCGCTCGTGGGCGCACGAAACGTCGACGCGCTCACGCGCACAGATCTCGTGCTCACGGGGCGCGTGCGCGAGTACGCGGAGGCGAGAGGCATCGATCTTTCCCCCTACGCGCGGCGCAGCGGAAAGGCGAATGGAGGCACTCATGAGTGACACACGCGAGCAGGGCGCTTTCGCGCAGATTCCCATGAAATGGCTCGGGCCCCTGAGGATCAGCGGAAACGTGGCCGAAGGCGAGGTCGAGGTCCCCCTCGCCACCTACGAGACGACCCTGTTTCCCTCAGTCAAGCGCGGGGCAACGGTGTCCCGGCTCGTCGAGGGCGGAATCCGCACGACCCTCGTTGACGAGCGCATGACCCGCTCGATCCTTTTCGAAGCAGATTCGGCGGCCGATGCCTACGACGCGGCGAGGCGTGTGTGCGCGGATCTGTCCTCGCTTCAGGAGGTTGTCGCCGGCACGAGCCGCTTTGCGCGCCTGATCGAAATCGCCCCCGAGATCGTCGGTAATCTCCTGTATTTGCGCCTCGAGTTCCTCACGGGCGATGCGGCTGGCCACAACATGGTGACCCTCGCCGCAGACGCCCTCATGGCGCACATCGCGAACCGCGAGAGCGCTTTGCGATACGCGAGCATCTCCGGCAACTACTGCACCGACAAGAAAACCTCGGCCGTGAACGGAATTCGAGGGCGCGGCAAGAATGTGATCGCGGAGATCGTCCTTCCCGAAGAGGTTCTGCGCCGGCGACTGCGCACGAGCGCCGAACGTATGGCGGACCTCAATGTGCGCAAGAACCTTGTGGGTGGCATCGCCGCAGGCTCCCTCAGGAGTGCCAATGCACACTACGCCAACATGCTGCTCGGGTTCTATCTCGCGACAGGCCAGGACGCCGCAAACATCGTTGAAGGCAGCCAGGGCATCACGCACACCGAACGCCGGGGCCGAGACGGCGAGGACCTGTATTTCTCGTGCACGATCCCGCATCTCATTGTCGGGTCCGTGGGCAACGGCAAAGGGCTTGATTTCGTGAGTGACAATCTCGCGCGACTGGGATGCCGCGAGGAACGCGAGCCGGGGGAGAACGCCCGACGTCTCGCGGGAATCGCCGCCGCAACAGTCCTATGCGGCGAGCTCTCGCTCATGGCCGCGCAGACCAATCCCGGCGAGCTCATGGCCGCCCACGTCCAGTTTGAAAGGAGTTCGCGATGACGCACGCGATCGGCATCACCGATATCTCAGCGGCGACGACCTCGCTCTTCTTCCCCCTCACTTCGCTCGCCGAAGCACAAGGCACGAGTCCCGGCAAGTATTTGCGCGGAATTGGCCAACATGAGATGAGCGTGCCGGGCGACGACGAAGACATTGTCACTCTCGCGGCCCGGGCGGCTGCGCCCATTATCGAGCGCCACGGCACCGAGGAGATCCGCACGCTCGTGCTCGCGACAGAGACAGGCATCGACCAGTCGAAAGCGGCGGGCATCTACGCGCACGAACTCCTCGGCCTCGAGCACAATGTCCGAGTCGTCGAGCTCAAAGAGGCATGCTATTCGGCAACCGCAGCACTCCAGTTTGCGCTCGGAATCGTGGCGCGCAACCCCGATGAAAAAGTTCTCGTGATCGCGAGCGACATTGCCCGGTACGAGCTTGATTCGAGTGGTGAGGCAACCCAGGGGGCGGGTGCGCTAGCGATGCTCGTGAGCGCTGACCCCGCGATCATGGCAATCGAGCCCGCTTCTGGTCTTTTCACCGAAAACGTCCATGACTTCTGGCGTCCCAATGACCGCACGACCGCCCTCGTCGACGGTCGCTTCTCCGTGACCGTCTACCTGCGTGCCGTGACAGAGGCATACGACGACTACGTGCGCCGCGGGGGAGCGGAGTTCTCCTCCATCGCGCGCATGTGCTTCCACCAGCCGTTCACCAAGATGGCGGCGAAGGCCATGCAGACCCTCGCGAAGCACGCGGGCGCCCAGTCGGTCGCGAGCGCCGTGTCCTCGCTTGAGGAGACCATGATTCACAACCGCCGCCTCGGCAATACGTATACGGCGTCGGTGTACATGGGGCTCTTGTCCCTTCTCGAGAACGCCGAGCTTCGTGCAGGCGAGCGGATTGGAATCTTCAGCTACGGCTCGGGCGCGGTCGCCGAGTTTTTCGCCGGCACGCTCGTCGAAGGGTATCGCGAGCATGTGCGCCCAGGTGCGCTCACGGCCCAGCTCGATGCGCGCCGAGAAATCGGCTATGAGGAGTATCGCGAACGGCACATTCGCGCGGATCGCACGGGCGATTATGAAACGCGTGTGGAGGGTGAGGGCCCATTCCGTTTGGCGGGTGTGCGCGAGTCGGTTCGGGTGTACGAAATAGCTTGAAAACAGGGTCCGACGGTTGCAGGGCCAGCGCCGGAATCCTATTCGTGTGAAAGCTTCCACAAAGGGCGCAGGAAAAGTTGCCGGGGCTTTCGCGCTGGACTACTGTTGTATTTCGTTCGGCTCGCCGGGCAAAACCCTTGGGGTATGGTGTAATTGGCAACACGGCTGATTCTGGTTCAGTTGTTCTAGGTTCGAGTCCTGGTACCCCAGCGATGCAGGTCACACGGCCTGGATTTGGAAACAGCCAGCAGCTTTGCTAAAGTTTCTAAGGCCTCATTGAGGCAAGGCCCCGTTCGTCTAGCGGCCTAGGACGTCGCCCTCTCACGGCGGTAACACCGGTTCAAATCCGGTACGGGGTACAGAGCGAAAGCCCGACCACTTCGGTGGTCGGGCTTTTTCGTGCCCGGGACCTTTCCGGCGTATCCTTAAAGCGAGCAGGGAGTTTGGCTCACAAAAGCGTGAGCCCGGCCGTGGAAGGAAGAAAACCATGAGTGCAAATGAAGGCCGGATCGTTGTCGGCGTCGAAGACACCGAGGAATCCGATCACGCAATCCGCTGGGCGGCGCACAATGCCCTCGCCCTGAATAAGCCCCTGCATCTTGTGCACGCATTCGTGTGGCCGCTCATGGGGGTCGATGTCGATCCCGTTCCCGGCGTGAGTGGGTCGGGCCTCAAGGTCGCCGCGCAACGCTTGCTCGATGAAGCGGCTCAGATCGCCCACGAAGTTGCCCCCGGCTGCGAGGTGACGACCCAGATTGTCGATGGCCGCGCGGTGGACGTGCTCATTCAGCAGTCAGCGACCGCAGATGCGCTCGTGGTCGGCTCGCGCGGGCTCGGTCGCTTCCTCTCGATCATTGTGGGATCGACCAGTTCGGCGCTCCTCACACGCTCGAAATGTTCGATCGTTGTTGTTCGCGGCGACATTGCCGCAGATGGCCCCGTGGCAGTGTTTTACGACGGTGGGACGGCCTTTGACCGCGCGCTCGAGCGCGCCGCAGAGTTTGCGAAGGTGTACGGCACCGGCGTCCGCGTTATTCCCTCGATCGTGATTCCCGAGGAGAGATGGGCGGGCATTCTCGAGAGCGCTCAACGTCACTTGCGCGAGGTTGCGCCCGAGGTGGACGTGGAGATCACCGAGTACGGTCGCCAGCACACGGCGAAAGAGTTGATCCGCCGCAGCGAGGGCACGAGGCTTATCGTTGCGAACGCGCGCGGCAAGCACGGGGAACTTGAGCGTCAGCCCGTCGTGTCGAATACCGCTTTCTTGCAGTACGCGAACACCCCCGTGTGGCTCGAGAGGCAGTAAGCCACTCGAGCCCGTCCAGTGGACTTCTAGTGGCCGCCCTGGCGCACGAGTTCGCTGAGTTTCTCCGCGTAGCTCATGACGAGAGTGGCGTGGATTTTTCCGGGCTGCCGCGTCATGCGGTCGATCGGGCCCGAGATTGAGAGGGCGGCAATGACGCGGTCGCTCGGGCCCCGAACCGGCGCACTCACGGACGCAACGCCCGATTCGCGTTCGCCGACGCTTTGCGCCCACCCGCGTCTGCGCACGGCCGACAGCATTGAGGCTGTGAAGCGTGCCCCGTGAAGGCCGCGGTGGAGGCGGTCTGGCTCTTCCCAGGCGAGAAGAATCTGTGCGGCGGAACCGGCTCGCATCGTGAGCGTTGAGCCTAGTGGGACGGTATCGCGCAGGCCGCTTGGGCGCTCGGCCGTCGCGACGCACACGCGGTGTTCGGCTTGGCGACGATAGAGCTGCGCCGATTCTCCGGAGCGGTCCCTGAGCTCGGCAAGAACGGGCCCGGCGGAGGCGAGGAGGCGGTCCTCGCCAGCGGCGGCGGCGAGTTCCGTCAGGCGAGGCCCGAGGATGAAGCGACCTTGGATATCGCGCGCGACGAGCCTGTGGTGTTCGAGCGCGACCGCGAGCCGGTGAGCCGTCGGCCGGGCGAGCCCGGTTGTGCTCACGAGAGTTGCGAGCGTTGCGGGCCCCGCTTCAAGCGCGCCGAGTACCGTGGCGGCTTTGTCGATCACACCGACGCCGCTTCCCTCTTCGATCTGAATGTTCATGGAATAAGACTATCGTCTCGCGATGTGAAATGCGAGTGCTTCGCCACTGCCCCTTCGCGAAACTTGGTGCCAACGAGCCGTGCGCTTCACGCAAAGGAGCGACGCGGGGAGACGACGATCGAGGAGTCACTCACATGGCGGGAACTCTCGCGGAAAAGGTTTGGCAGGACCACGTAGTCCGCAAGGGCGAAGGCGGAGAGCCGGACCTCCTGTACATTGACCTTCACCTGCTTCACGAGGTGACCTCCCCGCAGGCATTCGAGGGGCTGCGGCTCGAGGGGCGCTTGCCGCGCCGCGTTGACCAAACCCTCGCGACGGAGGATCACAACACGCCGACCGTCGATATCGACAAACCAATTGCCGACCTCACAAGCCGCACCCAGATCAACACCCTGCGTGCCAATGCCGAGGAATTCGGTGTGCGTATCCACTCGCTCGGCGACGTTGACCAGGGCATCGTCCACGTCGTGGGGCCGCAGCTCGGCCTCACGATGCCGGGAATTACGGTCGTGTGTGGCGACTCGCACACCTCGACCCACGGTGCATTCGGCGCGCTTGCCTTCGGCATCGGTACCTCCGAAGTTGAGCACGTCCTCGCAACGCAGACCCTGCCCCTCAAGCCCTTCAAGACCATGGCGATTACGGTCGAAGGATCGCTTAAACCGGGCGTGAGCGCTAAAGACATCATCCTTGCGGTCATCGCGAAGATCGGTACCGGTGGCGGGCAGGGATACGTGCTCGAATACCGCGGAGAAGCCATCCGAAACCTCACCATGGAGGGGCGCATGACGATCTGCAACATGTCGATCGAAGCGGGTGCCCGGGCCGGCATGATCGCCCCCGACGAGACGACCTTTGAGTATGTCAAGGGACGCCCGCACGCGCCGACGGGGGAGGCGTGGGACGAAGCGGTCGAGTATTGGAAGAGTCTCAGGAGCGACGACGACGCGACCTTCGATGCCGAAGTCGTGATCAACGCCGATGAACTCGAGCCATTCGTCACGTGGGGCACGAACCCCGGTCAAGGCCTGCCGCTCTCGGGCGCCGTTCCCGCCCCAGAGGACTTCGCCGACGACAACGCGAAAGCTGCGTGCGAGCGCGCGCTCGAATACATGGACCTCGAGCCCGGGACCGCGCTCAAGGACATTCGCGTTGACACGGTCTTTATGGGCTCGTGCACGAACGGTCGAATCGAAGACCTGCGCGCTTTCACCGATGTGATCCGAGGTCGCACGAAGGATCCGAATGTTCGTGTTCTCGTCGTGCCCGGCTCGGCGCGCGTGCGACTCCAGGCCGAAGCCGAAGGACTCGACAAGGAGATCCTGGCCTTTGGCGCCGAGTGGCGAAACGCGGGATGCTCGATGTGCCTTGGCATGAATCCCGACCAGCTCGCCCCGGGGGAGCGCTCCGCCTCGACCTCGAACCGCAACTTCGAGGGGCGCCAGGGCAAGGGCGGGCGCACCCATCTCGTGTCGCCCGTCGTCGCGGCCGCGACGGCCGTGCGGGGAACCCTTTCATCACCCGCTGACCTCGACAATCTCGAACAACCCGACGCCTCGGTGCGTGCCTGAGGGCCGCGAGGACGCTGGGAAAGGACTCACACCATGGAAAAGTTCATCTCGCACACGGGTATCGGTGTTCCGCTTCGACGCTCCAACGTCGATACCGACCAAATCATCCCCGCCGTGTACCTCAAGCGCGTGACGAAGACGGGTTTCGATGACGGTCTCTTTAGCGCGTGGCGCCAGGATCCAGACTTTGTGCTCAACCGCGAGCCCTACTCGCGAGGCTCCGTTCTCGTCGCAGGCGAAGAGTTTGGTACCGGTTCCTCTCGCGAACATGCGGTGTGGGCGCTTCGCGACTACGGTTTCAAAGCGGTGCTCTCGAGCCGATTTGCGGATATTTTCCGAGGCAACGCCGGTAAGCAGGGCCTCGTTGCCGCAGTCCTTTCGCAGTCGGATATCGAGCAGATCTGGAAGATCCTCGAGAACGCGCCGGGAACCGACATCACCGTCGATCTCGAAAATCGAGTGGTTGAGGTAGCCGATTCGACCTTCTCGTTCGAAATCGACGACTACACCCGTTGGCGCCTCATGGAGGGCCTCGATGACATCGGGCTCACGATGCGGCACGAAGCAGACATCGCGGAGTTTGAAAAGCGTCGGCCTTCCTGGCTCCCGAAGACGCTTCCCGTGCGCACTGCCGACGACCAGTAGCGGGGCTTTTGCGCCCTCGGCGTACACCGGCGCGTGTGCAGTTCTTTTCAAAGCGCTGTTCGGTATGGTGAGACGGTTACCTGTGGGCTCGTCCCGGAAAAGGAATCAACTCCACTATGACCTCAAGCTTCTATGTGCGCGGCGGAAAGCCGCTCGAGGGTGAGATCACCGTTCGTGGTGCAAAGAACCTGGTCTCGAAGGCCATGGTTGCCGCGCTTCTCGGTGAGACCGAAAGCTTCCTCACGAGTGTCCCCGACATCAGCGACGTGAGGATTGTTAGCGAGCTTCTTCGCGTGCACGGCGTAAAAATCGAGCGCGATACGGAAGCGGGAACCCTCCGCATGGACCCGTCGAACGTCGAGCGTGCGCACGTGGCGGACATCGACGCTCACGCGGGAAGCTCGCGCATCCCGATCCTCTTCTGCGGCCCGCTTTTGCACCGCCTCGGTGAGGCCGTGATCCCCGATCTGGGCGGTTGCCGCATCGGCACGCGCCCGATCAACTATCACCTCGACGTGCTGCGCAACTTCGGTGCTCGTGTCGATAAGCGCGAGCACGGCATCTACATCACGGCACCGGATGGTCTTCGTGGTGCAAAAATCCGCCTCGAGTATCCGAGTGTTGGTGCGACCGAGCAGGTGCTCCTCACGGCAGTGCGGGCGAAGGGCATCACTGAACTCGAGAATGCGGCCGTCGAGCCCGAGATCGAGGATCTCATCGCGGTTTTGCAAAAGATGGGCGCGATCATTTCGCTGCGCACCGATCGCACAATCGTGATCGAGGGCGTCGAGAAGCTCAATGGCTACCGTCACCGCTGCATTCCCGACCGCATCGAGGCGGCGAGCTGGGCCTGCGCTGCCCTCGTGACTCACGGCGACGTGTTCGTCCGCGGGGCCGAGCAGAAGGCGATGGGCACCTTCCTCAACGTGCTGCGCAAGATCGGTGCCGGCGTCGATATTCACGACGACGGGATTCGGTTCTACGACACGGGTAAAGGCCTCTCCTCGGCAGCGATCGAGACCGACGTCCACCCTGGCTTCATGACGGACTGGCAGCAGCCCCTCGTCGTGTTGTTGACTCAGGCCAACGGTATTTCGATTGTCCACGAGACCGTGTACGAGAATCGCCTTGGCTTCACGAGCGCGCTCAATGACATGGGCGCGCAGATCCAGGTGTATCGCGAGTGCCTCGGCGGCTCCCGCTGCCGCTTCGGTCAGCGCAACTACAATCACTCGGCGGTTGTGAACGGGCCGCGCCCGCTTGAGGGTGCCGAGATCACGGTCCCGGACTTGCGCGGCGGGTTCAGCTACCTGATCGCAGCTCTCGGGGCTGACGGCGTCTCGCAGATCCACGGCATCGACCTCATCGATCGTGGCTACGAATCCTTCAGGGACAAGCTCACGAAGCTCGGTGCCGATTTCTGGGAAGAGTGAGAACGAATCAACGTTCGAGGTAAGGAGCCAACGGTGACAGAGAATCCCTCGACGCACGCGACCGGTGCGTCGCACGAGCGGTACACGTCTCTCGCACTTCGCGATATTCCGCTTCCGGACTATTGCGATGTCGTGATCGTGCCAACCAAGGGCGTTGATGAACCGGATCCGCGCGTGTGGGCCGAGGCGATTTTCTCTCACGAGAACGCGACGCTGACCTCGCGTGGTGCCCGGGCCGTAAGGGATGAGGCCATTCGCCTTTTCGACCTCGTGCCGCCGCCCGAACGCGAACGCTATGTGAGCGAGGTCGTGGGCTCGGAGGCTCTCATTATCGACGATACGCCCTCGCTCATGATCCGCATCGGCGTTGCCGTCGAGCCCGGTGGTGAGCTCGTGCGGATCACGACGGCGGTCAAGTACCGTACGATCCGCGGTCGCCTCACCTTTGGCCCGCGGCGCATGATGCACGCTTCGGCGATTCATACTCTCGCTAAGCGCGCCCCTGCGACGCTCAGGCGCCGCGAAACAGCGCGTCTCACCTCGCCTCGGGCGCGTCGCGCGGGATTGACGCGCGGTATCCGTCGCAACCGGCAGCTCCCCTCGGGCGACGGTGAACGCTCGAAGTAGGGCGGGCGAGAGCGAAGGCCACATCGCGGTTCTCGGCGCAGGATCGTGGGGCACGGTTTTCTCGCACATGCTCGCGCGAGGCGGCAATCGCGTGCGCCTGTGGGCGCGCCGAGCGGAACTCGCTTCGCAGATCAACGACAACCACGAGAACGCGAGCTACGTTCCCGGTCTTAAGCTTCCCGCCTCCGTCTGGGCCTCGAGCGATACCGAGGACGTTATCCAAGGGGCACGTGGCATCGTCCTCGCCGTCCCCGCCCAGTCCTTGCGCGCGAATCTCGAGGCCTGGCCATCCATTGCCCACCTGCCCGTCGTCTCGCTCATCAAAGGCATCGAGCGCGGCAGCGACGAGCGCATGTCACAGATTCTTGCGACAACCGGCGGCATTAGTGAGAGCCGCATCGCGGTGCTGTCGGGCCCGAACCTCGCGCGGGAGATCGCCCGCGAGCAACCGTGCGCCTCGGTTATCGCCTCAGCGAGCGAGGAAACGGCGCGAGAAGTGGCGTTGTGGTGTTCGGCGCCCTATTTCCGTGCCTACGTGAGCCGCGATGTGACGGGCGTCGAGGTTGCGGGCGCGATGAAGAATGTCATCGCGATCGCCGTTGGTGCCGCCGCCGGGCTCGGTTACGGCGACAATACGCGCGCATCGCTCATTACGCGCGGCCTTGCGGAGATTACGCGGCTCGGCGTTGCCCTCGGGGCGGAAACATCCACGTTTGCTGGGCTCGCCGGGATGGGCGACCTCGTCGCGACGTGCGCCTCTCCGCTTTCGAGGAATTTCAGGCTTGGGAAGGCCCTTGGCGAAGGTCAAAGCCTAGAGGAGGCCAGAGCAAGCGTCGGACAAACCGCCGAAGGCGTCCCTACCGCCCGCGCCGTCGCAGAGCTTGCCGAGCGTTCGCAGCTGGACCTGCCCATCACCCGTGCCCTCGTCGATGTCGTTGATCGCGGGCGTAATATTGCCGAAGTGACGAGCGCACTTCTTTCGCGTTCTGTCCGATTCGAATAGAGGAGCCCACGTGCACACCATCGCGCTGATTTTCGGCGGTCGCTCGAGCGAACACGGCATTTCATGCGTGACCGCCGGCGGTATTTTGCGCCAGATTGACCGCTCGCGTTTTGACGTAGTGCCCATCGGCGTGACGAGCGATGGCCGCTTTGTCGAGGTCACGGGAGATCCCGAGCACTGGCAAATCACGAACGGGCTCGCCCCTCACGTGCCCGATTCGGGTGACGAAATCATCCTCCAGCAGTCGCGACTCGGGCAGGGAAAGGTCGAGCTTCGCGTCGTGCGCGACGGCGGTCGTATTGAGCACCTCGCACATATTGACGCGGTGTTTCCTCTTTTGCACGGGCCCTACGGCGAGGACGGCACGATCCAAGGACTATTCGAGCTCTGGGATGTGCCCTATGTCGGGTCGGGCGTGCTTGCCTCCGCAGCTTCGATGGATAAGGACTTCACGAAGCGCATTCTCGAAGGCGCGGGTCTCAACGTTGCCCGCGGCGTCGTCGTGCGCGCGAGTGAACCTCGAGCGGCGGTGCGCGAGCGCGCATCGAGCCTTACCTATCCGCTGTTCGTCAAACCGGCGCGCGCGGGTTCGAGTTTCGGCGTGACGAAGGTGGACGCCCCCGAGCAGCTCGATGCAGCGCTTGACGAAGCCTTCCGCTTCGACCCGAAGGTACTCATCGAGCAGGGTGTCGAGGGGCGCGAGGTGGAATGCGGCGTTCTCCAGGGAGAGAATGGACAGGCACCGCGCACGAGTCTTCCGGGTGAGGTCGTCATCGGCGAGGACCTCGCGTTTTATGACTACGAGTCGAAGTATTTCGGCAAGGGCACCGTCACGATCGATATCCCCGCGGCGATTCCCGAGCAGTACGTGGCGGCAGTGCGAGAGGTAGCCGCGCGTGCGTTCGAAGCCCTCGAACTCGAGGGACTCGCGCGCGTGGATGTATTCGTGACCGGGGCGGGCGAGGTGATCGTCAACGAGGTCAACACAATGCCGGGCTTCACCCAGATCTCGATGTTCCCCGTGCTGTGGGAGAACATGGGGATTTCCTACGCCGACCTGATCTCTCACCTGATCGACAATGCCCTTGAGCGTGGTGTAGGGCTGCGCTAGGGGCTATTGCGCGTCGTCGAATGCGAGGCAGCGACCACCCGATTGAGGGACCTGCGCAATGAGGCTCGCGAGTTCGATGGCCGCGGCGCTCGGCTGGTCGGGGGCGACCGAGCGAGGCACGGTGACGTCAATTGCCGGTTCTCGCCCGTAGGTCGTCATGTGCACGATCCCGCGCTTGCCGTCTTCTTTCACGATCCAGTCGATCTCCTTGCCGTTGCGCGCGGCGATCGTGGTGCACAGATCGGTCGTGGGCGGGGGAGGGGTCACGCCGCAGCGAAGCACGATCGTACTCTCGCCGTGACCCCATGCGGCTGTTGATTGGGCCGTGGTTTCGCTGCGATCGAGGCCCAGAAGGGTATCGGGAAGCGACACGATGATCTCGGCGCAGCGGGGGTTGGTGGCGTCGGCTTCGGGCGGGGGCACGGCGACGGCTCCGCACGCGGCGAGTGTCAGAATGCTCCCGATCGCGAGCGAGGTGACAAGCGCGCGCCGGAGCGCGCATGCCAGGGGCTGGGCCGGGGGCGTATGCATCATGAACACCACCCTAACTCTCTGTCTGGATCGTGAGTGCCTGGACGGAAGCTGATAATCTTGGTGACCATGAGCGAGAAGTACGCACTGACACCCCGCACCGAGCAGCTTTTCCCCGAAGGGCCGCATGTCACGGTGCGATTCCTCGATCATTCGAGCGACGCGGAGCTTAAGCAGTATTGGGATCTCTACCGCGTTCTTGACGAGGAATTTTGCGACGCTCACGAGCGCCGCACGCCCGGCCAGCTTCGTGCCGAACACGCAGACACCGACCACAAACGTTCATATCAGCTCGTGGCCGAGGTCGAGAGCCTTGAAGGCGCACGCATGATCGCCGGTCTCGCCGAGCTTCAGCTCCCTCTCACTGAGAACACTGATACGCAAGAGATCGAGCTCGTTGTGTATCCCGCGTGGCGAGGCAAAGGTATTGGCACGATGCTCACGGATGCGCTCCGGGACATTATGACGCACGAGGAGCGTCCGAAGGCTTTCGGCTATGCGCTCACCCACGTGGATTCAACTCAGGCGGAAAACGAGCTTCCGGCTTCAAGGATCGCGACCCGGCTTGGCCTCGCGAAGGTCGCCACGGAGTTCGTGAGCACGGTTTCGCTCCCGCTCGATCGCGACCTCGTCGAGGACCTCCACGTCGAGGTCGAAGCTTCCCTTGGCAAGTACCGCATCATTACCTGGGAAGGGGACGTCCCTGAGGAGCACATGGAGCAGTGGTGTGTGCTGCTGAATCAGATGGTCGCGGATGCCCCGACTGAGGATTCTTCGCTTGAGAAGCCCGAGTACGACGAGGAGCGGGTCCGAGCGATCGAAGCGAGGATCGCTGAGCGTGGCTATCGCCGCCTCACGGCGGTCGCCCTCGCGTCGAACGGCACGTTTGCTGGGACGTCATACGTGATGTTTCGCGAGGATGGTTCGCGACTTGGCGAGCAGGCCATCACCCTGGTCATGCCCGAGCACCGCGGGCATAACCTTGGACTCGCGCTTAAGCTCATGACGCATCGCCTCCTGACCGAAACTGAGTCAAAAGTCGATGTGCTGCGCACGTACACGAACCACACCAACACCCACATGAATGCCATAAACGAGCGCCTTGGCTATCGCACGGTCGCGAAAGAGATCACCTTCGAAGGAAAGCTTCGAGGGATTTGAGTGCGGCAGCACGAGACAAGCCTCGGCGAGCTTGGTGAGGCGGGGATCCTCGAGCGAATTGTCCCGTTTTTTCAGCATCGCGATGATGCGGTCATCGTGGGCCCTGGTGATGACTGCGCCGTTGTTCGCGCCGCGGGGGAGCTCGTGTTCACGACCGATGCGATCGTTGAGGGCTACGACTTCATTCTCGGTATTTCTGATCCCGTGAGCATCGGCCGCAAGGCTGCCGTACAGAACCTCGCGGATGTCGCCTCGATGGGGGCGCGGCCGCGCTGGCTGCTGACGACCGTCCTCGCGGGCAAAGACACACCGATCGCGGTACTCGAGGGCATCGCTGAGGGCATTGCGCGCGAGGCACACCCGCTCGGTGCG
This sequence comes from Dermabacter sp. HFH0086, assembly GCF_000413375.1. NCBI lineage: Bacteria > Bacillati > Actinomycetota > Actinomycetes > Micrococcales > Dermabacteraceae > Dermabacter > Dermabacter sp. HFH0086. The sequence continues at coordinate 2,060,577 of NZ_KE340308.1, read as the reverse complement.
TCGGTGATCGGCGGGGACCTTGGTACCGCTCGCGAGCTCACGGTTTCGATCACAGCGATCGGCGAACTTGCGCGCTCTGGTGCGGCAGTCGTGCGTTCGGGTGCGAAAGAAGGGGATGTTCTTGCGGTCGGCGGGGAAGTGCTCGGGCTCAGCAGCGCGGGGCTCGCTCAGGTGCTCGGGAAGTCCGACGCCACCCTGCCTGACCTTGAGTCTCGGGGCCAAGCCGTCGCGAGCATTGCGGGCCGTGCACTGTCGTGGCACCTCGCACCCGAGCCTGACCTCTCAGCGGGGTGGGACGCGGGGCGTTCGGCGAGCGCGATGATCGATATCTCCGATGGACTCGTGAGGGATGCGAGCCGAATTGCTCGCGCAAGTGGAGTAAACCTCGACCTGTCGCGGGCGGCGCTCGAGAGTGATTGTGCGCTTCTCGCGCCGCTTGCCAATGTGTTGAGCGTCGATCCCATGGAGTGGGTCCTGGGTTCGGGGGAGGAGCACCTCATGCTCGCGACGTTCCCTCGGTCGGTGTGGGACGAAAACGCTCAGGTGCGTGCCGCATTCCGCGAGATTGGGTGCGTGCGCGCTGCCGAGGGCGATGGCGACGTGCGTCTCGACGGCGTGCCACTCGCCATGTACGGTTGGGACCATTTTTCCGTTTAGGGTGGATGGATGCCTTCTATGCCGATCATGCCCATGAATCCCACGCCCGGCTCTCCCGGGAAATCACAGTGGACGCGCAACCTCGAACGCAATCCTGGCCACTCCCAGTGGTACATCGAGCGCTGGGAGCGGATGCGCGCCGAAGGCAAGGACATCGATGGGGAAGCGCGACTCATCGATGCACTTGCGCCTCGCGGCGCCTTCGTGCTCGATGCCGGGAGTGGAACCGGGCGCGTCGGTGCAGAGCTTGCTCGTCGCGGCCACGACGTTGTGGGGATCGACCTTGACCCAACCCTCGTCGCCTATGCGGAGCGCACCTCGCCGGGCCCCCGCTGGATTACGGGCGACCTTGCCGAGGCATGCGCAATCCTCGGTGAGGGCTCACTCGGAACATTCGACGTGGTTGTCGCGGCGGGCAACGTTGTCACGTTTGTTGCCGAAAACGATAGGCGTCGCGTTCTCGAGAATTTTGCGAGGCTCTTGCGTCCGGGAGGTCGCCTCGTCGCCGGTTTTGGAACGGGCCGCGGGTATTCGCTCGAGAGCTATGTGGCGGATGCTGCCGCCGCGGGCTTCGAGGTCCCCCAGGTGTTTTCGACGTGGGATTTACGCCCGGCGAGCGATGACCCTGGATTCGTCGTCGTCATCTCGGTGAAGGGCGAGGGCAAGGCAGCTAAAGCAACCCCGGCGTGACCTCCCCGGGCGCTCCGTGTATGGCGTCACGGCGGAAGCCTCTTGGGCATGCGAAAAGGACCTCCCCGCGGGGGGGGGGAGGTCCTTTTACTAAGCTTTCGCTCGGGCAGTGCCCGGATGCTCAGGCGGCGCGCTGAACCTTGCCGGCCTTGAGGCACGAGGTGCACACGTTGAGGCGCTTCGAGGTGCCGCCGATCACGGTGCGCACGGACTGGATGTTGGGGCTCCAGCGGCGCGAGGTGCGACGGTGCGAGTGGGAAACGCTCTTGCCGAAGCTCGGGCCCTTGGCGCAAATGTCACACTTGGAAGCCACGGTGTTCTCCTGAATAATCGCTAACGTACTTGATCTTGTGCGCCGAGGCTCATGCAGCGGATCGAGCCGCGTGGCGCTGGGCAACCCCAAAAGCATAGCCCACTCACGCGCGAAGAGCGATAGGGATTCCTTCATAGCCCCTGTGTAGTCAGCCACATCGCGACGTCGGTCGTGAAAGAATGCTGTCAGTGATGGCGGGGCGAAAGGAGCGAGCGTGGTGAAGGCGAAGGCCGACGGTTTCCCCGCGGGCCTCTTGACTCCCAAGGAAACCGCCGCCGCGCGCGCACTGGGTGCGAGGGATGTCGAGGACCTCGTGCGCATTCCACCACGCCGCTATGCCTCGCCCGGTCCCTTGCGCGACCTGCGCCATTTGAGCGAGGGCGACGATATTTCCGTCATCGCGACCGTCGAACGCGTGCGTGAGCGTGCGATGAAGAATCGCAAGGGCACCCTCCTTGATGTGCGCGTGTGCGACGACGAGGGCGAAAGCATCCAACTCACGTTCTTTCTTTTCAAGGCGCACCTCGTCAACTGGCACATGAGCAGGCTGCGCGAGGGTACGCGCGTGCTTGTGAGCGGAACGGTTTCGCGTTTTCGGGGGGAAAACCAGATCGCGCACCCCGACTACCTTCTGCTTGCAAGCGACCCCTCGCCGGAAGAGGCTCGGGCGGTCGCCGCTGCACTCGAGCCCGCCCCCGTGTATCCATTTCGCGGTGCAGCGACGCAGAAGCTCATGCGCTCGCTATTGACAAAAGCGCTGCGACACGTCGACGAGCTGCGCGACGTGATTCCCGCCGCGATTAGGCGTGAGCGCGACCTGCCCACGATCGCTGAGGCGGCGCGGATGCTCCATGCTCCTCACGACCAAACGGAGGTCGAACGCGCCCTGCGGTATTTCCGCTTCGAAGAGGCTTTTGTCATCCAGTCGATTTTCGCCAGGCGTCGAGCACAAGACGTTCAGGACGCCGCCCCGCAGCTCGGGACTTACGGGGACCTCAGCCGGTCACTCGATGGGCGGTTGCCGTTCACCTTGACCTCGTCGCAAAAGGACGTGGGGGAGCAGATCGCCGAGAGGATTGCTGCACCCCACCCCACGTCGCTTCTGCTCCAAGGAGACGTGGGCTCGGGAAAAACCGTGGTGGCGCTGCGCGCGATGGTGCGCGCCGTCGATTCCGGTTTCCAAGCCGTGCTCCTCGCCCCGACGGAAGTACTCGCACGGCAGCATTACTCGACCATCACGGCGATGCTTGGCGACCTTGCGCGCCGCGGTCACCTTGATGCGCACGAGTCGGCGACTCGCGTTCGCCTGCTCGTCGGCGCCCAGAAGGCCTCCGAGCGACGCGAGAGCCTTCTCGATCTCATGAGTGGCGAGGCCGGGATCGCCGTGGGAACACACGCGCTGCTGACCGAGAGCGTCGACTTTTTGAAGCTCGGCCTCGTAATTATCGATGAACAGCATCGCTTCGGCGTGGATCACCGCCGCCAACTGCGGTCCAAGGGACCCGGCGACCTGCGCCCGCACATGATGGTGATGACCGCGACCCCGATCCCTCGATCGGCTGCGCTCGCCCTCGTCGGTGACCTCGATTTGCTCACGCTCGAGGGGCGGCCTCGCGAGGGCGCCGGGGTATCCTCATTTGTCGTGCCCCTGGGCGATACCGCGTGGCGCGAGCGCATGTGGGAGCGCGTCCTCGAGGAAGTCCACGCCGGTCGCCAGGCATTCGTCGTGTGTCCGCGCATCGATCCGGAGGATCCAGCGCAGGCCGCTAGTCTCGCAGATCCGTTCGGGAGCGAACACCCGCTCCACGCGGTCACTCCCACGCTCGAGATGCTGCGGGCGAAACCCGGCTTTGACGCGCTTCGCATCGAGGAATTGCACGGCCGGCTTCCAAGCGACATTAAACGCGAGCGCATGGAGGCGTTTGCCGCTGGTGACATTGACGTGCTCGTGGCGACGACCGTGATCGAAGTCGGCGTCGATGTGCCGAATGCGAGCGTCATGCTCGTGCTCGATGCCGAGCGCTTCGGCCTCGCCCAACTTCACCAGCTCCGCGGCCGTATTGGTCGAGGCGCGCATCCGGGAATCGCGTTCTTTGCCACGCGGTTCCCCCGCCAGAGCGCGCAGCACGACGGGCTCGTAGAACTCGCCTCCACCACTGACGGTTTTGCTCTCGCCGAGCTGGATCTCGAGCGTCGCGGCGGCGGTGACCTTGTCGGTGATATTCAATCGGGAACGTCCGTAGCCGTGCGATTCCTCGACGTGGGCCGCGACGCGCGTATGATCCTTGAGGCTCGCGAAGACGCTCTCGTGACCGAAGCCCTGTCTCGCGGGGTGCTTACGACAAGTAGCCTCGAGGCGCCATCCGCGAGCGAACACGATGCCCTCGATGCCGCGATTGCGCGCCACAGTGCTCGCGGCGTCGACAATCTCGAAAGGAGCTGACCGTGCCCCGCATTATCGCCGGACGACTCGGCGGACGCACCGTGCCGTCACCTCCCACGAACCGCACCCGGCCCACGAGTGATCGCGTGCGCGAAGCAGTTTTCTCAAGGCTCGACTCGTGGGGCGCCGTGCGCGGCTCGACGGTTCTCGACCTCTACGCCGGAACCGGGGCGCTCGCCTTCGAGGCACTATCGCGAGGAGCGGACTTCGCCGTTCTCGTCGAAGCGCATCGCCCCACGGCAAAGGCCATCAGCGAGGCCGCCCGAGCGCTTGGCCTCGAAGAAAGCCTGAGGGTCGAGTGCGGCCAGGCAAGCGTCGGACCCCGCCGGGAGGCCCCCTTTACGCTCGTGTGCGCCGACCCGCCCTACGCCGTTGCGACCGAAGAGCTTGTGAGCCTCGTGACCGGCCTCGGTGCAGCCGGCCAGTTTGCCGATGAGGCGACAATCGTGCTCGAACGTTCCGCGCGAAGCGAAAAAACTCCGCTACCCTCCTATTTCGTTGACGAGGGAGCGCGAGATTTCGGGGACACGAGAGTCGAATACTTCACCTACCTCGATCCAGCGATCACGGAGGCAAGCCGGTAGGCTTAACGCATGCTCACCGCCCTTATCCCGGGGTCATTCGATCCGTTCACTCTCGGGCACCTCGATCTCGTGAGGCGCGCGTATGCGCTCAGCGATCGCGTGATCGTGGCAGTCGCCCACAACCCCCATAAGAGCGCGCGCATCCCCTTCGACGCGCGCTGCGAAGCTATTCGTGAGACGCTTGCCCGCGAGGGCCTTGCCGACAGAGCGAGTGTTGACAAGCTGCCGGGTGGCCTCCTTGTCGAAGGCGCGAAGAAACTCGGCGCAACCCACCTCGTCAAAGGGATACGAAACGCCCAGGACCTCGCGTACGAGGAACCCATGGCGCGGGCCAATATGGACCTCGGCGGGCTAGACACGCTCTTCCTCTTGACCGATCCCGCTCTCGCGCACATCTCGAGCTCGCTCGTTCGAGAGATTTACTCCCTCGGCGGTGATGCGAGCCGCTATCTTCCGGATGCGTCAACGCGCGCCCTCACCGCCGCATACACAACGCCAGCCGCAGACTCAAAGGAGCAATCATGACCGACGCGAAGGGCAAGAACACCCCGCGCCCCCGAAAGAAGGACGCCCAGGCCGAAAAACCCTTCAACGCGGGGCTCGATCTTGAGATCGACGCGATCGATCTCATCCATAAAATCGGCTCGCAGCGCACCATTTCGCGCAAGGCAACCTCCACGCAGCCCGTGGGCGACCCCGAATTTGCCGTGAGGCCCGGCGACGACATCACGGTCGAGGCGAGCCTCGAATCGGTCGATGAAGGCATATACGTGACCGGGACGGCACACGCAGACGTCCATGCCGAGTGCTCGCGCTGCCTCGACCCGGTTGACGACCACCTCGACGTGCGCTTCGACGAACTGTTTAGCTACCCCGAGAAGGTTCCGGCCGAGCTCGAAGACGAGGACGTCCCCGTGCTCGAGGGCGATGTGATCGACCTCGGCCCTCTCGTTCACGACGCTTTTGCGATGGCCGCGCCCTACCAACCTTTGTGCCGCGAGGACTGCCCGGGCCTCTGCTCCCAGTGCGGCATGCGTATGGAAGACGATCCCGACCATGAGCACGTCATCTACGACCCGCGTTTTGCGGCGCTCGCCGGACTGCTCGAGCAGGACGACGATCGCGAGGGTGAGGAGAAGTGAGCCGCAAGCGCAAACGGCAGCCCATTCCGCACCTCGAGGATCGCAGCGGACTGTTGGCTTCGCTCCCACTGAAGGGCGAGCTCGATCCCGACCTGCTCGACCTCGCGCTCACCCACCGCTCCTACAGTTTTGAAAACGACGAGTGCCCGCAAAATGAACGCCTCGAGTACCTCGGCGACGCGGTGCTGAGCCTCGCCGTCGCCGACCACCTGTACCGCACCTACCCGGACGCATCCCAGGGTTCTCTTTCTCGCCGCCGCTCGACCGTCGTGAGCACGCGCGCCCTTTCACACATCGCACGCCTGCACAACCTTGGCGCCTACCTCAAACTCGGCAAGGGCGAGTCCCTTACGGGTGGGCGGGACCGAGATTCCGTGCTCGAGGATGCCGTCGAAGCGATTATCGGAGCCGTGCACCTGAGCCTCGGCGCCGAAGCGGCCCGCGTATTCGTGCTCGACCTCCTTTCTCCGATCCTCGACGACGACACGTTCATGCTCGGCGCATTCGACTACAAGTCGCGGCTGCAGGAGATCGGCGCGCTTCTCAGCGCTGTCCCCGCCTACACGTACGAGGAATGGACAGCGGGCGATACCGAACACTTCCGCGCGCACGTGAGCGTTGGCGAAACCCTCGCGGGGACAGGCGAAGGCACGAGCAAGAAGGGGGCCGAGATGGAGGCCGCCCGCAGGGCCGTCCTCGCGTACTACAGCGCACGCGGCGAGACATTCACGATGTTCGAAGAGTAGGGCAGGCCCGCGGTGCCCGAGCTTCCCGAGGTTGAGGTCGTCCGTCGAGGCCTCGAGCCGTACATGGCCTCGCGCGTGATCGAACGCGTCGAAGTGCTCGATGCGCGCTCGCTCAAGCGCCACGCTGGCGGCGCGGAAAGTTTCGTGCGGCAGCTTGAGGGACGCCGCGTTCGCTCGGTTGCGAGGCGAGGGAAGTTCCTGTGGGCGCCGCTGTCCGACGCCGGCTACGCTCCTTCGAATCCTTCAGCGCACGGCGAAGCGCTCGTCATGCATCTGGGCATGAGTGGCCAGCTTCGTGTTCGCGACGGGGCAGTGAGTGGGGCGCCTCAAGCGTCGGAACCGCACGTGAGCGAGGGGCCCGCGCCGGATCCCGTGACCCACCTACGCATTCGCCTTCACATGGAGGGCGGTGCGCGCATCGATTTTGTGGATCAGCGGATTTTTGGCGGGATGCACGTAAGCCCGCTGATCGGTACGGCCGATGCTCGTGCAGGGGGCGAGGGCACCGATCTTCCGCTCATTCCGCAAAGCGCGGCGCATATTGCCCGTGACCTGCTCGATCCTTGTCTCGATGAAGAGCTCCTCGTGCGCCGGATCCGTAGGCGCACGGCCCCCATCAAATCCGTCATCCTGGATCAAAGCACCCTCAGCGGGATCGGGAATATCTACGCTGATGAGGGCCTATGGGAGGCGCGGCTGCATTTCGCGCGCCCCGCGATCGGGATCTCGAGTCGAAAGGTCAAGGAGCTTCTGGGGGCGTGCCGTGAAGTCATGCAGCGCGCCCTCGAGGTGGGCGGCACGAGCTTCGATGCGCTATACGTGAACGTCGACGGCCGAAGCGGCTATTTCGCTCGGTCGCTGAAGGCCTACGGCAAGCACGGCACCCCGTGCCCACGGTGCAATCGTGCCCTCGTGCGGGCGCAATTCCAGAATCGCTCGAGCCACTTCTGCCCCTATTGCCAGCGCCTGCGCTAAAGGGTCTACAGAAGCACGGAGCGTGCGAGCGCGTAGCCGCACGCTCTTATACGCCCGCATAAAGGTGTTGTAGTGGGGCATTTGGTCCCCGTTCGGCTAGGATGTCCGGGTAGGACATGTGAGGATCACGATCAATCGAACTGGAGAGTACCGCGTGAGCGAAGTAAGCGGCGATCAGTACCGCGTCATGATTGTCGACGACCACGAAGTTGTGCGTCGCGGCATCGTTGCCGTCATTGACGCGGATGCCCGCCTCAGCGTTGTCGCCGAGGCAAGCACCGTTGGCGAAGCCAAGCGTCGGCTTCCCGCCGTCCAGCCAGACATCCTCGTCACGGACCTCCAGCTCCCCGACGGTACCGGAATCGACGTCATGAACGCGGCCCGCCAGGAGAACGAGAACCAGACCATGCTCGTGCTCACCTCGTTCAACGATGATGCGGCGATCCGCGAATCCCGCGCTGCTGGCGCCTCGGGGCTCCTCCTCAAATCCGTGCGCTCGGCCGAGATCATCTCGACGATCCTCAAGGTGGCGAACGGCGAAACCGCGTGGCCCGCGGGCGGCACGAGCGAAGACGAATTCGACTTCTCCGCCGTCGAACGCCGCATCGTTGAGTACATCGGTGACGGGCTCGCGAACCGCGAAATCGCCGACCAGCTCGGCGTCGCCGAAAAGACCGTCAAGAACCGCATCACGGGCATCCTCCACAAAATGGGGCTGCAGCGCCGCACTCAGGTCGCGGCCTGGGTCGTCTCGCGCCGTCGAGCCGACTGGAAGTAACGCCCCTGCGCCGCACTACTCGGCGATGATGGTCGCGCGCCAGCTCACCATCGTCCCCGGGTCGAGGCTGTAAAAATCAACCCAGCCGAGGTGGCGCCGCGCGCGTGCACCCATGTTCGCGAGCCCCGAGCGGCGCGTGATACTGGGATCGATGCCGCGCCCGTTGTCGCTCACGTTCACCTGGATGACCGTATCCACGCCCTCTTTGAAGAGCGTGATGCTCACGGAGACCGCGCTCGCGTGTGCGTGGCGCGCAACGTTCGCCAGGCACTCCTTCACGACCGCGACAACATCCTCCTTAAGTTCGCCCTCGATCGCGTCGAGCTCGGCGACCGGTGCCTGAAGGTGCAGCGACGGCACAAAGCCGAGGCCTGCGATCGCGAGCCCGCACTCGTGGCGAAGCCGCTGAGAGAGCGTCACCTCGACTGTCTCATTCCGCAGCGACTGGACGATCCCGCGGATTTCCGCGATCGAACGCTCGATGCCCGCGACAGAATCCTTAAGGCTCGTCGCGACCGGCCCTTCGTCTGAGTATTCAGGAAAACGCGAGGCTTGCGACATCACGGTCTCGAGCTGCATGCCCACACCGAAAAGCTCTTGGATGGCGAGGTCGTGAAGGTCGCGGGCGATGCGGTTTCGCTCGTTATTGAGGTCATCCTCGATGGCGCTGCGCCCCGTTGACCCATTGAGCGCGAACGAAAAGAGAGAGGCGAGCGAAGCGGCGCTCACGTTCTCGGCGTCGGTAAAAGCTGCGGTGGCGTCGGAGTCCTCATCCGCGAACCGAACGGCGATGAGTAATCCGCGCCTCGCGGCGCCCGCATCGATCGGAAACGCCACGAGTGCGCTCGTCGATCCCTCGGGAGCCGGGAGGTCCTCGTCGGCAAGAGCGCGCGTGAGGTCACCCCACGTGAGAGTCGCGAGTGCCTCCTGTGAGTCGTGATCGAGTACGAAAGGCAAGGGCGCCGAATCGGCCGTTTCCGACGAGTGAGAGACGGACGCTCCGAGTAGTTCAGCTTGAAACCGCCCCCGAACAAGCTCGCACACCCACGTCGAATCGTTCAGGGGGAGAAGCACGAGGAGCGAATCGGGCGAAAGAATCTCGAACGTGGAATCGGCCAAGAGGTCGAGGACATCGTCGGGGTCCTCGGCATTGAGTACCGCCGCTGTCAGCTCACTGATTCTTGTGGCGTTCGACATGGGTGCTCCCTTCGTGAGTCGTGTGGGCGTCGAGGTCGAGCACCGCCGCTCCCGATTCCTTGAAGCGCTGATCGTGCGTAATCACGATGACGGTCGCATCGGCCGCGAAGAACGCGCCCGGGGTGAGAATACCGTCCATGAGCTCGGCCGCCAGGTCAAGGTTGAGGTGTTCGGTAGGTTCATCGAGGATCGTCACCGGGGCGCCGTGTGCGATCGCGCGAGCGAGAAGAAGCCTTCGCCGCTCGCCACCGGAGACGTCCTCGCCGCCACTGCCAAGGATTGTGTCGAGCCCCGAAGCGAGCCCCGATACCCATCCGCCGAGGCCCGCGAGGTCGAGGGCGTGATGGATTTCTGCGTCGGTGAGATCGCCGCGCACGACACGAATATTCTCGCGAAGGCTCGTCGCAAACACGTGCGCGTCCTCGGCGTAAAACGACACACGTGAGGCGAGCGCGGCCGGAGAGAACGACGTGAGGGGAGTATCGCCATACACAACTTGCCCGCTCAGCGGGGTGAGAAGCCCCGCAAGGGTCAGGCCGAGCGTCGACTTTCCACGACCCGAAGCGCCATACACGAGCGTGCGACTTCCCGGGGTAAAGCTCAGTTCAAGCCCGTGTGCGAGCGGATGCTCGGCACTCCAGCCCGTCGTCAGTCCAGATGCACTCAGGACGGCGGGGGCGGGGCGTTCAGTGCGCGCGGGCGCGGGCGTGTCTTCGGCAGAAGTGGGGCCGACGGCTCGGCGGCCTTCGATCGCCGACTGCGCGTCTTCTGTCGCAGCGCGCAGAGCGTCGCGCACGCTCGAGCCTGCCCGAGTGTCGAACGCTGAGGCGATCGGGGTGTTGCCCGGATCGAGTTCGTGGAGGCGTTCAGCGGCGACAATCGACCGTGCGCGCTGACTGGCTGCTTGCGGGAGAACAGATGCCGCTTCAAAGCTCGACAACGGGGCGAGAATGATGACGCCGATGATGCCCGCCGTGTGGCCCATGAGGCCGCCAAGCAACCCCGTGGTGTCGAGGTTGTAGACGGCGCCCGCGGCGAGAATCGAGCCGAGAAGCGCGGGGATCATAGCGATCTGGGTGCTACTGCGCGCGAAAGCCGAGGGCACGGCCGCTTTGTCGAGGGCCGCATCAAACTGTTCCTGGGCGGCCTCTAGGTCGGCGAGGGTGCTGTTCCATTGCCCCTTGACGCGAAGGACATCAGCGTTGTCGAGGGCAAAAAGCGAGAGCGTATTGAGGCGAGAGCGGGCCTCGACGAGTTCGCGCTCCGCAAAGAGCGCCGCCTTGAAGGCGAAGAACGGGGCGATGATCGTCGCGAAGGCGAGGCCAACGAGCATGGCGAGTGCCGCAATCGGTGAGAATGGGGCGATGGTCGCAAGGATCGCGACTGCCATGACGAGCGCGACGAGGGCTGGTACCACGGCACGAATGACATCGTTCGCCATGTCTTCGGCGTCATCGCCGATACGCGCGAGTAGATCGCCGCGCCTGAGGCGCCCCGCGAGGGCGGAGGGAGCGCTCGCAAGCCCCGCGTACATGTTGGTACGCAGGCGCGCGACGCCGGTGAGGGCGGCATCGTGCGTGAGCAGGCGCTCGAAATACCGAAAGGCGCCGCGGGAGATGCCAAGAGCACGCACGGACACGACGGCAACGGAAAGATCGAGAACTGGCGGCATCGTCCACGACTTCGTAATGAGGTAGCCCGACACAACCGCGAGGGCAAAGGCGCTCGCGAGTGTCGCTGCACCTGCGGCGACCGCTGATGTGAGCTGGCGCGGGCCGATCTCCATGAGCTCATGCATGCGCGAAAGGGCGCGCGACGATATTTTCACGGGACGGACACCTCCGCGGCACGCACATCGATCACCTGGTCGGCGACATCGAGGAGAGCCTGCCTATGGGCGGTCACGAGGACGCTCGAGCCCTGTTCGCGCAGCGTCTCGAGCAGGCGAACGATCATCGCCTCGCTCGCCCCGTCAAGGTGCGAAGTGGGTTCGTCAAGAATGACGAGCGGTTTCGCCTCGAGGAGGGCGGTTGTGAGGGCGACGCGCTGGCGCTGACCGACGGAAAGCCCGGTCCCACCGCGGCCAAGTTCGACGTCCCAGCCGTGAACATCCGCGACGTGTGTGTCGAGACCGGTCGCACGTGACGCCCTCGCAATGAGGGCGCGTGCCTCTTCGGTTCCCGGGGCAATTCCCGCGGGAAGAGACTCGTGGAGGATCTCGCGCAGGGTGCCAGGGCCCACGACGGGGCGCTGAGGCAGCCATGCGATCTGCGCCCAGAGGCTTTCTCGATCGATCTCACTGAGGGCAATGCTGTTTCCCTCCTCGGTGCGAAGCAGCACGCTGCCCGTGGTCGGCGTGAGGAGCCCGAGGATGGCGGCGATCGTCGTCGATTTTCCCTCGCCACTCGCGCCGCGAAGGGCAGTAATCTGGCCGGGTGTGATGACGGCAGTGAGGTGGGCAGGCGCGAGACGGTCGCGCCCCGCAACGCTCAGATCACGCAGGACAATGCTCGTGCGCGATAGCGAGGGGGCAGCAGGGCGGGTGGCGTTGTCACCGGTTTCCACTTTGCCCGCCGCTGCGGGGGCATTGAGGATCTCGAAGGCGGCGTCGACAGCAGCGAGGCCATCCGTCGAGGCGTGAAACTGCTGGCCCACGAGGCGCAAGGGGAGATACACCTCGGCGGCAAGAACGAGCACGGCGATTGCCGGGAAAAGCTCCATTGCGCCGCCCACGAGGCGCAAACCAATGGAGACGGCGATGAGCGCAACGCCGAGAGTAGCGATGAGTTCGAGGGCAAAACTCGAAAGGAATGCCCACGCAAGCGTCGTCATTGCGGACTTCTTGTGTCGCGCGCCGAGGTCCGCGACGATGCGCTCGGATCCCTGTGCGCGGCCGAGCGCACGTAGCGTCGGGAGGCCTTCGACCAGATCGAGAGTCTCGGCCCACAGCGTGCGCATGGTCGCGAGAGAGCGGGCCGAGGAGCCTTCAGTCATTTTCCCGATGAGGATCATGAAGATGGGGATGAGCGGAAGGGCGATACACGCGACGATCGCACTGGTGAGATCCCATAGCGCGATCGCGGTAAGTGCGAGTGGGGTGACCGTCGCCGAAAGTGCAAGCTGCGGGACGTACCCCGTGAGATAGGGGCGGAGGTTTTCGAGCCCCGCGGTGGCGAGTGCGGCTGTCGAGGCGGCTTCGCCGGTGCGTCCGCGCGGGCCGAGACGCGCGTTCGTCTCGACGACGGCCCGCCTCAGTTCCCCGATCGTTTCGGTCGCTGCACGGTGGCCCGTGGCTTGCGTGTACCACACGGCGCTCGCACGAATCACAAGCGCGATCGCGAGCACGATGAGTGGGAAGGGGTTGTCGTGCGGCCATGTTCGGTTGGCGAGGAGATCCGCGCCGAGCGAGGCGACGCACCATGCGGTCGTGATTGCGCAAACAGCCTCCACGAGGCCCAAGACAACCGTGCGGATCACGTGCGCGCGAGCGCTGTGAACGTGACGGAGGAGTCTCGGATCAAGTGGAGGCTGTCGCTTTGCCAAAGGTGCTTTAGCTTTCCGTGTCGAAGGCTTCGCGGCAGCCCTCTTTCGCCTTTCGCGCGAGGTTCGCCGCGTGGGCGGCCGGGAAACCCTCGCCCGTAACGCGAGCGCGGAAGACCCAGTAGGCCCAAGCCTGGTAGGCGAGAACGATCGGGAGCAAAATGACGGTCGCGATCGTCATGACCCGAAGAGTGTACTCGGTGCTCGAGGCGTTCATGACGGTCAGCGAGAGAGCCGGATCATTGGCGGCGGGGAGCACGTTCGGGAAGATCGCGCCGAAGGCCATGATCGTGGCGAAGCCGATAGCGACCGACGTCGAGGCAAATGCGAGGCCCTCGCGCCCTGCGCGGTTGAGTACGAACGCCCCGATAAGGGCGAGCGCTGCGATGACGAGCGGGATCCACGTCCAGGCGTTGTTCGAGTAGGCGAGCTGGGCCCACAGGACCCACGCTGCCGCTGCGACGATGGTCGGGATGGCGATGACGCCCGCGAGCTTGTTTGCGTCGTCTCGGACCTCGCCCGTGGTGCGAAGCGCGAGGAACAGCGTGCCGTGCAGCCAGAAGAGGAGCACGAACACCACACCTGCGAGAAGCGCGAACGGGTTCAGGAGATCAAAGAGCGAATCAGTGACGACGCTCTTGCCGCCGGCATTCGCCTCCATGTTGACGCCACGCACGATGTTGCCCACGGCCACGCCCCAAATGAGCGCGGGCACGAGGCCACCGATGAAGTGGCAGATGTCCCACGCGAACTTCCACGACGCGCTCTCAACCTTATTGCGGTACTTGAACGCGCAGACGCGAACGATGAGGGCCACGAGAATGATGATGAGCGCGAGGTAGAAGCCCGAGAACATCGTCGCGTACCATTCCGGGAACGCGGCAAACAGCGCGCCACCACCCACGAGGATCCACACCTCGTTGGCGTCCCACACGGGGCCGATGGTCGTGATGATCTGATTCTTCCGCTTCTCCTCGCCCTTGCCGAGCGCGAAGACGTTCATGCCCACGCCGAAGTCGAAGCCCTCGAGAATGAAGTAGCCGAGGAACAGCACTGCGACGAGAATGAACCACAGGGTCTGTAGGAACGTTGCTTCCATGATTGTCTACTCCTTTCTCTCAGTAGCCGAAGCTGATGGTCGGGGTATCGATCTCAGCGGGAGCTGCACTCTCCTTCACGGAGAGCGAGCGCGGAGCCTTGATGTCCTTGCGGGCCTGGTTGCGCATGAGGTAGTACCACACGACCGCAAGCACGCCGTACAGAAGCGTGAAGACCACGAGCGAAACGATTACCTGCCAGCCTTCGTGGCCTGAGACGCCCTGCATCGTGAGCAGCCGTACGAGCGGGTCGCCGGTGGGTGACGGTGCGACGATCCACGGCTGACGGCCCATCTCGGTGAAGATCCAGCCGAAGGCGTTGGCGATGAACGGCATGGGGATCGCAAACAGGGCAAAGCGCGCGAACCAGGTCGAGCCCGAGGTGCGTGCCTTCTCGCCCTTGCCACGCGTGACCCAGAAGGCCCAGACGGCGAGAATGCCGGAGAAGATCGCGAAGCCGATCATGAGACGGAAGGACCAGTAGGTGACGAAAAGGTTCGGGCGGTAGTCGACGTCGACGGTCTTGCCGCTCGCATCGACGGCCGTGGCACCGAACTTTTCTTTGTATTCAGCGTTGAGCTCAGTCACGCCCTTGAGCGTTGCGTTCGGGTCATTCGTCGCGAGGATCGAGGTCACGTACGGGATTTCGATGATGTGCGAGATGTCGGTGCAGTCCTGAGAGAACGCGCGGGGACCCGCGACCGAGAGGATCGAGAAGCTCGCGCCCGTTTCGGTGTGGCACAGGGCCTCCGCCGAGGCCATCTTCATGGGCTGCTGCTCGAACATGAGCTTGCCCTGGAAGTCGCCGGATGCCAGGAGACCGACGGCGGACAGCACCATGACGAGGACTCCGAAGCGGGTTGCCGGACGCCATACGTTCTTCGCGAGATGGCCGGCAGCGGCCTGTTCCTCGCCCGAGAGGGTCTGGTCCTCGGCGCGCTTGTGGTTTTTCACCATGTGCCATGCGGCAATGCCGGTGACAAAGCAGCCGGCCACGAGCCATGCGCCAGCAATCACGTGAGGGAAGGCCGCGAGGGTCGTGACGTTCGTCAGGAGCGCGAAAATGCCGCCCTGCGCAGGGTCGAGCTCCGCACGGCCGGTTTCAGGGTTGAACACGGCAGCGACGGGGTGCTGCATGAACGAGTTCGCGGCAATGATGAAGTACGCCGAAAGAGTCGTGCCAATCGCCACCATCCAGATCGTGAGGAGGTGCAGACCCTTCGGGAGGCGGTTCCAGCCGAAGATCCACAGGCCGAGGAAGGTTGATTCCATGAAGAAGGCGGCGAGGCCTTCGAGCGCGAGCGGCGCTCCGAAGATGTCGCCCATGAAGCGGGAGTACTCAGACCAGTTCATGCCGAACTGGAACTCCTGGACGATACCGGTTGCGATACCGATGCCGAAGTTCACGATGAGCATTGAGCCAAAGAATTTCGTGATGCGCGTCCACGAATCGGCCTTCACGGGGTCTTTTGCGCGTACAGCGATCGTTTGCATGATCGCGACAAGCAGTGAAAGACCGATCGTGAGCGGCACGAAAATGAAGTGGTAGACGGTCGTGATGCCGAACTGCCACCGCGCGAGATCGAGCGCGTCCATGGGCGTCCTTTTCTAGAGAGGGACAGGGTGGTTCACCCTCAGGTTAGAAACCTCGAGGGTGCATGGTCGGGACCTTGGGCCCGATTTTGCTGATTGCCATTCTACGCCCCTAAGGCGTTTCTGGCCTGCGGTTTTTGCGTGTCGCCCCCATTGTTTTATGCAATGGGCGCCTCGCGAAAAGGACGCTGCCGCGGCTGGTGCGCCGCTGGTTGCGGGGTTATTGCTGCGCCGCGCCGCCGTTCGAGAGGCGTCCGACGGCTGCCTACCTGCGAGCGATTCGTGTCATCGTGTGCGATACTTGGCAGTGATGTTTGCGCCGACGCATCCGGCGTAAAGGATCCCCCGCTATCCGGTTGTCGCTCCGGCCACGCTTTGGCCGTGACGCAAGGCTTCGGGTGTCGCAGCGCTCGTGAAGAGCAGCGCGAAGGGGGAGGGTTAATTCGGCTTCCGCCCACGGGCGATGACATATGGCGGCTCCAGGATGCGCTGGGCCGCCCTAGAACGGAGCAGCCACATGGCTGAAGTGGGTTCCTATAACGAATCGTCGAGTAGTCAGGGCGCCTCGCGCCAGCGCCGTCGTGTCCGACGTGCCGCAGGAGCGCCCGCAGGGGCGCCCTCCGTAGCTGCGGAGCAATCGACTCCTTCCTCGAGTGCGCACACGAGCGTCGCCGCTCAAGGCAGTGCCGTCGTGAGCGACGCCAAGCCCCTCAATCTTCGTGAGCGTCGGCTCGCTGAGCGGGCTGCCAAGAAAGAGGCAGCGAAAGCAGGGAAGTCAGCAACAGGCATTCCCGCGAGCGAAGCTGCAAGGACTCATTCAGCTGAGCCGACTGACCAAGGCTCAGCCGTGAAAAAAGGTCGTGCGTCTGCAGCCGTCGATGAGGGGCGTACGGACCATGCCAAAGGGGCGCCGAGCGAGGTATCCGAACCCGCACGCGACACGGACACGCGAGAATCCGACAGTCGAGAAGAGGGCTCCTTCGGGGCTCACGACATTTCGCGTGATCTCAAGGCCCTCGCCGACTCTCGTCAGAGCGTCGAGGTAGCCGAAGAGTCGTCGGCCCCGGACATGCTCGGCTTTGCCTCGCTTCTCTTCCAGGCCCCCACCCCGACCTCGGAACCGAGCGTGACCGCGAGCGAGATCGACGATGACGAAGAGGCCAGCGATCTGTTCGCCGAAGCCTCCGTTGACATTACTTTTGGCGCTCCCGATCTCGAAGCCGCACGTCGTGCAGCTATCGAGCGTGCCGAGCGCGAGTCGCGCGAGGCTGCCCGCACTGAACGCAGCGCGAAGAAAAAGGGCTCCGATTCGGACTCCGCGAGCGAAGATGATGCGGAGACGGGCGCGAGCGACACCGAAAATTCCGAAGAATCCGACGGTGAAGGCACGCAGCGAAGCTCGCGCCGACGTCGCCGCCGTGGCGGACGCGGCCGTCGCGGTCGCGGAAGCAAGAGTGAGGACGACTCGCCCCAGGGCGAGAATGGCGAAGAGGAGCCCAAGGACGTCGCCGATCGCGACTCGTCGACCGATGCGGATGACAGCGATGACGAGGGCGGCACGTCGAGCCGTCGCCGGCGGCGCCGCCGCCGCACGGGCAGCTCAGGCGGCTCTGATGAGCCCCACCCCGACGACCCGCCGAACACCGTCGTCAAGGTTCGCGAGGCGCGGGACGAAGTCAAGGCTGTCAAGGGTTCGACTCGCCTGGAAGCGAAGAAGCAGCGCCGTCGCGAGGGCCGCGAGTCCGGGCGTAGGCGCCACTCGATTACCGAGTCGGAGTTCCTCGCTCGCCGCGAGTCCGTCAAGCGCACGATGATCGTGCGCGAACGACCGGGCCGAACCCAGATCGTGGTGCTCGAGGACAACATCCTCGTCGAGCACTACGTGGCGCAGAAGTCGCACACGTCGATGGTGGGCAACGTCTACCTCGGTAAGGTCCAAAACGTTCTCCCGTCGATGGAAGCTGCCTTCGTTGATATCGGTCGCGGTCGCAACGCCGTGCTCTACGCGGGCGAGGTCAATTGGGATGCCGCTGGCCTCGAGGGGCAGCCGCGCCGCATCGAATCCGCTCTCAAGGCGGGCGATCCCGTGCTGGTCCAGGTGACGAAGGATCCAATTGGCCACAAGGGCGCGCGCCTAACGAGCCAGATCTCTCTGCCTGGTCGCTACCTCGTTTATGTCCCGGGTGGATCGATGACCGGCATCAGCCGGAAGCTTCCCGACAAGGAGCGTGCGCGCCTCAAGAAGATCCTCAAGTCGATCGTTCCCGCGGAAGCGGGCGTTATCGTGCGCACCGCGGCTGAAGGCGCGAGCGAAGACGAACTCAAGCGTGACGTCGAGCGACTCCAGAAGCAGTGGGAGAAGATCGAAAAAGCGAGCGCCAAGGGCAAGAACGCCCCGACCGCGCTCTCAACCGAACCGGATCTCGCGATCAAGGTTGTGCGCGACATCTTCAATGAAGATTTCACGTCGCTCATCGTCGAAGGCGAAAGCGTCTACAGGGAGCTGCACGAATACATTAGCGAGGTCGCCCCCGATCTTCTCGAGCGCGTCACGAAACACGTGGGGGAGAAGGATTCCTTCGCGAAATACCGCGTGGATGAGCAGCTCATGAAGGCGATGGACCGCAAGGTCTACCTGCCCTCCGGCGGTTCGCTCGTCATCGATCGCACCGAGGCCATGACCGTCGTTGACGTCAACACGGGCAAGTTCACGGGAACTGGCGGTTCGCTCGAAGAAACCGTGACCCGTAACAACCTCGAGGCGGCCGAGGAGATCGTTCGCCAACTTCGACTTCGCGACATCGGCGGCATTATCGTGGTGGACTTCATCGATATGGTCCTCGAAGCTAACCGCGATCTTGTGCTGCGCCGCATGATCGAGTGCCTTTCGCGTGACCGCACCAAGCATCAGGTCGCGGAAGTCACGAGCCTTGGACTCGTGCAGATGACCCGCAAGCGCGTGGGCGCGGGCCTCGTTGAAACGTTCTCGACCATGTGCGAGGCCTGCAATGGGCGTGGCATTCAAATCGATCTCGACGGCCAGCATCATCACGAGCCGCCCGCCTTCGACGATGAGCCCAAGAAGTCGCGCAGGCGCTCCAAGAAGTCGCGCAACTCAGACGGCGATTCGAATAAGTCGGCGAAGCGAGAGTCAAAGGGGCAGTCCGCCGAGGAGAAAGCCGCCTCGGCGAAAGACGCCGTGCAGGATCTCGTCGATTCAAAGAATGCTTCGGACGTTCACAGGCTTGAAGACAACGAGGCTTCGCGTGCCCTCGCGCGCGCAACGATTGCCTCGATTGCCGCTGCGAGCACCGGTCATTCGGCCCCCGAGGTGACTGTTGACGGTCAGGTCATCGCGCCGGCTGAGGGCAGCGAACCCGTTGAATCAGCGGAGCCGCCCACGACTTCTGAGGCCCCCGCGGGTGCCTCCACTGAGACCGAGGACACTGCCGTGGGTCACAGCGGGGACGCGCAGGTCGAGTGACGTGATGAGTTCCACAGGATTGTCGAGCGTTTTCGCAGGTCGCGATGCCTGCAACGGTTGATTCTGGGGAATGCATTTCGTAAGCTATACGTCGGTGCATTTCGTGCCGTAGACTTTTCCTTCCCGCAGCGGTTCTCGCGGTCGCGCTTTCGGCAGTGACCGTGAAGCCCCGACCGGTGGCCCGCGCGGTTTGAGGGAAAACACCCAGCATAATTGTCAGCAACGAGAAAAGAGCAGTGACGTGGTGTACGCAATCGTCCGCGCAGGCGGTCGTCAGGAGAAGGTGTCGGTTGGTGACACCATCGTGATCAACCGCGTGGCCGGCGAGGCGGGCGACACCGTAGAGTTCGCTCCCGTCCTCCTGGTTGACGGTGACAAGGTGACCTCCGCGAAGGAAGACCTCGAGAAGGTCACCGTGACCGCTGAGAAGATCGAAGACTTCCGCGGTTCCAAGGTTCGCATCCTCAAGTTTAAGAACAAGACCGGCTACACGAAGCGCCAGGGCCACCGTCAGGAACTGACTCGGCTCAAGGTCACGAAGATCGCCTGAGCGATCTCAAATATCGAGAGAAGGTACTGACTCATGGCATCAAAGAAGGGCGTTAGCTCCTCGAAGAACGGCCGCGACTCGAACGCTCAGCGCCTCGGCGTGAAGCGCTTTGCGGGCCAGGAAGTTGGCGCGGGCGAGATCATCGTTCGCCAGCGCGGCACCCGCTTCCACCCGGGCCAGGGCGTTGGCCGTGGCGGCGACGACACGCTTTTCGCTCTCACCGAGGGCGTCGTCGAGTTCGCGCGTAAGCGCGACCGTAACGTGGTGAACGTGGTGGCCTCGGTCTGAGGCTGGCCCACTTTCACAGGTGAGGCGGGGAAGTGCCCAGCGGGGCCCTTCCCCGCCTCACGTTTAACCTCCCTGCACTCCAGAGCGGATCAGCTTAGGCTGGTGCCAAGAGCGCTCTTCGCGCATCCGCTCGCGTCGAAAGGCCACCATGGCAACCTTCATTGACCGCGCTGTTCTCCACATCACCGGCGGTGATGGTGGCAATGGCTGCGCCTCGATCAAGCGTGAAAAGTTCAAGCCTCTCGCGGGGCCCGACGGCGCCAACGGAGGCGACGGCGGCAACGTCATCCTCGAGGTCTCGCGCAATGTCACGACGCTCATGGACTTTCACCACCTCCCTCACCGTCGCGCCGAGTCGGGCGGATTTGGGAAGGGAGACTTCCGCGAGGGGACGAAAGGCGCGGATCTCGTGCTCCAGGTCCCCGAAGGTACCGTCGTGCGCGACAAGGAAGGAAACTTCCTCGCGGACCTCGTCGGCGAAGGTACGCGGTTCGTTGCGGCGCGTGGCGGTAAGGGCGGCCTCGGAAACGCAGCCCTCGCGAGTTCGAAGCGCAAGGCGCCCGGCTTTGCTCTCCTAGGCGAACCAGGTGAGGAACGTTCCCTCGTTCTCGAGATGAAGTCCATCGCCGACGTCGCCCTCGTGGGCTTCCCGAGCGCGGGTAAAAGTTCGCTCATTGCCGCGATGAGTGCGGCGCGCCCGAAGATTGCGGATTACCCGTTCACGACTCTCACCCCGAATCTCGGGGTGGTTGAGCAAGAGCAGTTCCGCTTCACGATGGCTGACGTTCCCGGGCTCATCCCCGGCGCGTCCGAAGGCAAGGGGCTCGGCCTCGACTTTCTTCGGCATATCGAGCGTTGTCACGTGATCGTCCACGTGCTCGACGCCGCGACGATGGAAGCGGAGCGCAATCCGGTCCACGATCTCGAGCTCATCGAAAACGAGCTGCGTACGTACGCTGAACGGCTCGATTCTGAGTCGAGTCGGCTTGGCCTCCCGCCCCTCATGGAGCGCCCGACGGTCATCGTGCTCAACAAAGTTGATATGCCGGACGGCTCAGACATGGCCGACATGGTGCGCGAAGAGCTCAAGGAGCGTGGTGTTCCCGTTCTCGAAGTGTCCGCCCTGACCCGCGCGGGTCTTCGCGAGCTTGCGCTGACCCTCGGAGCCCTCGTGGAGCGCCAGCGCCTCGAAAATCCCGACCCCGAGCGCGACGAGCGCCCCACGATCGCGATTACCCCCGAGGACCAGGATTCGGGTGGGTTTACGATCACCCCGGAGGAGTTCGAGGGGCAGCGCGTGTACCGCATCCGCGGTGACAAACCCGAGCGATGGGTGCGTCAGACGGCCTTCGCAAATGACGAGGCTGTGGGGTACCTCGCCGACCGTCTCAATCGCCTCGGTATCGAGGACGAACTCTTCAAAAAGGGCGCGAAGGCCGGAGACACGGTCGTGATCGGCCCAGGAGACGACGCGGTGGTGTTTGATTGGGAGCCGACCATGGTCACAGGTGCGGAATTCCTCGGCCAGCGCGGTACAGACATGCGGCTCGAGGAGCGTACCCGCCCGACGCGTCAGGAAAAGCGCGAGGTGCGCCGCGTGCGTGTAAAGGAACGCATGGACCGCATCAGTGCAATGGAGGCGGAACGTCAAGCAGGGCACTGGTCCGATCCTTCGAAAGACGACTGATGACGCGAATCGACAAGGTACGTATCGGGCACGGTGTTCACGACCCCGCACGGCTCGATACGCGGGCCTCTCTCACGCGCGCACAGCGCATCGTGGTGAAAATCGGTTCGAGTTCGCTCACGCTTCCAAGCGGTGACCTCAACCGCAACGCGATTTGGGCACTGGCTTCGAGCGTGTCGCGCCTCGTTCACGAGGGGCGCGAGGTCGTCATTGTCAGCTCGGGCGCGATCGCCGCGGCGCTTCGCCCGATGGGGTTTAACGCGCGACCCGAGTCGATCACCGATAGCCAGGCGCTCGCTTCGGTCG
This sequence comes from Dermabacter sp. HFH0086, assembly GCF_000413375.1. Classification (NCBI taxonomy): domain Bacteria; kingdom Bacillati; phylum Actinomycetota; class Actinomycetes; order Micrococcales; family Dermabacteraceae; genus Dermabacter; species Dermabacter sp. HFH0086. The sequence goes on along the minus strand of NZ_KE340308.1, from coordinate 2,038,507 downwards.
GGCAAGGCATGCTCATTCGTGAATGGTCGCAGGCCTTCGGCATGAGCAACGTGCTCGTGGGGCAGGTGTTGCTCACCGAGGACGACATGGTTCACCCCGAGAAATATAGGAACGTGCGGGCATCGCTCAACGCACTGCTCGCCGCAGGGGCGGTCCCCATCGTCAATGAGAACGACACGGTCGCCACTCGCGAGATCCACTTCGGCGACAACGACCGCCTCGCGAGCCTCGTCGCGCAAGTGACGGGAGCCGACCTCCTCGTTCTTCTCACCGATGTCGATGGCCTTTTCACACGCCCGCCTAAGGAACCCGAGGCCGAGAGGATCGCCTGTGTGAAAGATGCGGCGAAACTCGAAGGGGTCGAAATCGGCTCACGCGGGTCGACCGTCGGAACCGGTGGGATGGTGACGAAGCTTTCCGCCGCGCATGACGCCACCATTACGGGAACCGCGTGCGTTCTCACACTTCCCGCGAGATTCGATGCCGTTCTCTCAGGCGAGGATTTCGGCACGTTCTTTCCGGCGCGCACCACGGGTCGCCGGCGGTCTCGACTCATGTGGCTCATGTACGCGAGCCGCGGGGAGGGCACCCTGGTGCTCGACGAGGGCGCGGTACACGCGGTTGTCGAGCAGAGGCGTTCGCTTCTTCCCGTGGGAATCACGCGCGTAGAGGGCACGTTCGCGGCCGGATCTCCCGTGGACATCGCTGACAGCTCGGGGCGGGTACGGGCACGCGGGCTCACGTATTTTTCTTCCGACGCTATCTCGCGCATCATGGGGCTCACATCGGAAGAGATTGCCGCGCGCGAAAGCGAGATCGGGGTGCACACGGTTGTGCACAGGGACGATCTCGTGCTGCTGAAATAGACGCTTTGGTGGGAGAAATGCGCTATAAGTGGTGCTCATGAATGAGCAGTCCACGGTGACCGAGAGGGTCCACGCCATTGCTGCGCGCGCCAAGCGCGCCCAACGCACGATTGCACGCGAGAATCGCGCGCGAAAGGATTCCCTTCTGCGCGCGATCGCCGCGAAGCTTGACGCGGATTGCGCTCGAATCCTCGAGGCGAATGCCGAGGATCTAGCCCGTGCGGATGAGAGCGGGATTGATCCGGGTTTGAGAGATCGCCTCGCGTTGAACCCGTCTCGCATGCAGGCGATTACCGCTCAGGTGCGCGCGACTACCGCCCTTGCCGATCCGGTCGGCGAGGTTGTGCGCGGCGGGGTGCTCGAGAACGGGCTTTCGCTCACCGAAGTCCGCGTCCCGCTCGGGGTGATCGGCATGATCTACGAGGCCAGGCCCAACGTCACCGTTGACGCGGCAGCCCTCGCACTCAAGTCGGGCAATGCCGTCATCCTTCGGGGAGGAAGCGCCGCATCGTCCACGAATCGAGCCCTGGTGGAGTCGATCCGGACCGCGCTCACGGGCGAAGGGTTTCCCGCGGAACTCGTGGCCTCCCTCGATGACCTCGGGCGTGAGGGCGTCAGTGCCCTCATGCGCGCTCGGGGTCTCGTTGATGTCCTCATCCCTCGCGGCGGGGCGGGCCTCATCTCCCGCGTTGTCGAGGAGAGCCTTGTGCCGACGATCGAGACCGGCACGGGCAACACGCACATTTTTGTCGATGAAAGCGCGGATCTTGACCGCGCGATTGACATCGTGGTGAATGCGAAAACCCAGCGCGTGGGAGTCTGCAATGCGCTCGAAAACATCCTCGTCCACGAACGCATCGCCCAGGATTTCCTTCCGCGTCTAGCTGAGGCGCTCGCCCCGAAAAACGTGGTGCTGCACGCGGATCCCCGCTCCTATGCGGTGCTCCACGGCGGGCCCGCGCGCGTCGTGGAAGCTCGAGAGGAAGATTTCTTCACCGAGTACCTATCGCTGGACCTCGCTATCAAAGTTGTTGCCGATGTGCACGAAGCGGTGGAGCACATCCGTCTTCACACGAGCGGGCATACCGAATCAATCCTCACCGCCTCGATTGAGAGTGAACGGGCCTTTATCGCGGGACTCGACTCCGCTGTCATCATGGTCAATGCCTCGACGCGCTTTAGCGACGGGGGCGAATTTGGTTTCGGCGCGGAGATCGGGATCTCCACGCAAAAGTTGCACGCGCGCGGACCCATGGCCCTGCGTGAGCTCACGAGTACCACCTGGATTGTGCGAGGCGAAGGCCACGTGAGGGGGTGAGCTTCGCGGCGTAACCCTCGCGCGCGGGGCAATGTGTGGAACAATGGCATAGCCCCTCGATGGGATGAACGATTGCGAAAGGTCTGGCATGCACGCTGATTCTCTGATCCTCGCCGAAGAGGCCGCCGCACACGCTCACGGGCCGCACCCCGCCGTGTTCGGCGTCGCGGCGTTTGTGATCCTCATGCTTTTGCTCGTGATCACGTCGCTCTTCAGCGGTCTCCACCAGGAACCGTCCTCGAACGCGAAGACAGTCGCCGAGGTTGAGCGCGAGAACCGCCGCGGCACCTCCCGCTGAGACCTTCCACATGAGCGCAAAGCGCCGGATTGGCGTGATGGGGGGGACTTTTGATCCGATCCATCACGGCCACCTCGTTGCCGCGAGCGAAGTCCAGTCGGTTTTTGGTCTTGACCAGGTGATCTTTGTCCCCACTGGGCGCCCGTGGCAGAAGTCGGGCAAAGAGATTTCCGACCCCGAACACCGTTACCTCATGACGGTCGTGGCAACGGCTGCGAACCCGCGCTTTACGGTTTCGCGCGTCGATATCGATCGACCGGGGCAGACCTACACGATCGATACGCTTCGCGACCTTCGTGCGCAATTGCCGAACGACGACCTGTTCTTCATCACGGGTGCGGACGCTCTCACGAACATCCTCACGTGGAAGGACTACAGCGAGATTTTTGACCTCGCGCACTTCGTGGGGGTCACGCGCCCCGGCCACGACATCAACACCGATGGCCTCCCGCCAAGCGGGGTGACCCTCATCGAGGTGCCCGCAATGGCGATTTCGTCAACTGACTGCCGCACGCGCGTCAAGCGGGGGGTACCGGTGTGGTACCTCGTCCCTGACGGCGTCGTGCAATACATCAACAAATACAAGCTCTATCTAGGAAGTGAGCATGACGGGAACTGAGACGCAGCTTTCCGGTCGTCGGCACGGGCGCCGCGCTCGTGCAGTGAGCGGAGACGAGAACAACACGTCGGCAACTCGCGGCGTGACGGGCGATCTCACGCTTTATGCGCGCCGCACGGCGGTGATCCCTCCGGTCGCAGACGATCAGCTTCCCGAGCTGAAGCACTACACCGGCAAGCGCGCAAAGCGCCGCGCCGATGTCCCCGTGGAACCCGCGGTGGAGGCCAAGGCTGAAGTGCAGGGATCCTCCGAGCCAGTCGCGGCCGTGGAGACCGAAGACGGCAAGGCTGCGGAAAAGACCGCGCCTCAGGAGGCTTCGGCAGCTACCTCGGACCCCCTGAGTGACGATCTTCCCGCGGCTAGCGTCGGCACGAAGAAGGGTTCATGGCCCGGTGCCCGCTTCGGACGAGCAGTCGTAACCCCTGACGAACCCACGACTGATGCGTACGCGACCGCGACTCTCGATCCTCAAGAGCTCGACAATGCCGAGGGTGCGGACACTCCCGAGGCGAGCGACGCCATCGACGGGGCCGAAAACGTCGAGACCGCACTCGCAGAGCCGGCCCTCGAACCCACCGAGCAAGAATCAGCCGAGGCTGGGCAGGCGTCGGCCTGGACCTCGGTCCCCGCCGATCCCGAAACGTCGGTGCCGAGCGCTTCCGAGGCACTCGCACCCAAGCCTGCCGATCCTGAAACTGAACCCGCCCCCGTATACGAGACGAGCGACGGGACACCGCTCTCCGACGCCTCCGAGTGGCTCGAGGTTGGTGACCTTCCCGCCGATCAGGCACCTGAGCCGAAGCCAGCGGCTCGCTTCGACGGGACGGTGCTCGACAAGCCGAGTCGCACCTCCGGCGGAATCGGCATGTGGATCACGTGGTTGCTCGTCGCAGCGATCGCGATTACCCTCGTTGTGCTTCTCGTGACCGGCGTGATTGGCCCCGGCATCGCGAAAGCGATCGCCCCCATTCCCGAGACCGTTCCCTATGACCTTTCTGGAGGACTCGCTTCGTGACCGCAACCCAGGAATCCATTGACATGGCCCGCATCGCCGGGCAGGCTGCGGCCGACAAGCTCGCGGGCAACGTGATCGCGCTCGACGTGTCTGAGCAGCTCGTCATCACCGACGTGTTCGTTGTGTGTTCAGGCGACTCGGAACGCCAGGTGAACGCGATCGTCAATGGTGTGGAAGAGGAAATGTTCAAAGCGGGCTACAAGCCGAAGCGGCGCGAGGGCGAGAACGATGCTCGCTGGATCCTCCTCGACTTCACCGACATCGTCGTGCACGTCCAGCACGCGGAGGACCGCGCGTTTTACGCCCTTGAACGCCTGTGGCGCGATGCCCCGGCGATCGACTTGGATCTTGACCTCGGCCGCGATGCGGAGGCGCAGGAGAAGTAATGGCTTCTCACCTCATCCTCGTGCGTCACGGGCAAACGGACTACAACTATGCCGGCCGCATTCAAGGTGCCTCCGATATCCCCCTCAACGAGTCGGGTCTCGCCCAGGCACGTGCGGTGGGAGAGTCCCTTGCGAGGGATAAGAGCATCACGACCGTGTACTCCTCACCGCTCAGGCGTGCGATGGCGACGGCGGAGGCAATCGCGGCGCCTCACCGGTTAGAGGTTTCATCCGACGCTCGCCTGCGCGAACGCGGCTTTGGCGACTGGGAGGGGCTGACCCGCGAGGAGATCGAAAAGGGGTGGCCTCTCGAGTTTGCGCTGTGGCGCGCCGGTGTCTCGAGCGGGCTCGAGAAGGCTCGAGTCGAGCACAGGGCGGATGTCGCGCGTCGGTTCGATGCAGCCTGTCGCGAGTTCAGTGATCGTCACGAGGCCGGCACCGTCATCGTTGTCGCGCACGGCGCCGCGATTTCTCTTGGTCTGTCCGCGATGATTGGCGCGGGTCTAGGCGATTTTTATGGCCTTGCGAGTATGGGCAACTGTCACCGCGCTGTCGTGGAAGTCAGGCGAGCGCGCGAGGGCGCTGGGTGGGTGAGGCTCACATCACTGAACCTCCCGCCGGATTTCGCTGCCGCCCCATGAGCGTGTAATATTGCTGGAGTCGCTACGGCGACGCCCAAAAAATTGGGGCTATGGCGCAGTTGGTAGCGCGTCTGCATGGCATGCAGAAGGTCACGGGTTCGAATCCCGTTAGCTCCACCATGATGCTCTTACTCGAACCCTCGACAAGAGCAATGAACTGATCGGACAGTACGTCCAGGGAGAGCCCGCCGGTTTCGGCGGGCTTTTTCGTTTGCCCCGTGCTGTCGGGGGTGGCGTCGTGCTGTGCGTGTCGTGTCTCATGGACGAGTGCTCGGGTGTCTGGGCTGTAGATGACGTCGAATGGTGCCCGGGAGGTTGCCTCGACGTGGTGCTGGCCGTTGTCGTCGGTGGTGACGAGGAGTTTGTCGAAGAGGAGCTGGTTGAACATGCGGCGGATGTGCTCGGGGGCTTGCCGGTAGGTGTTTCCGGCGTGCTGGGCGATGTCGAGCGCGATCTCGATGAGTTCGTCGGCCTCGGTGAGGTCGGCGTTGAGGGCGTCCAGGCTCCGGGTCGTGGCAGAGAGTTCTGCGTCGAGGCGTTTCTGCTCGGTGCGGAGCATGTCGATGGGGATCGCGTCGTTGTAGTGGGCTTCGAGGAACTTGCGTTGGCGACGCTCGATGGTCTGCTTCGTGTTCTCAAGCTGTTCACGTTCGGCTTCCGTGTCAGCGCGAAGTTGCTTCAGCCCGTGCCGGAGGAGTGTTTCGACGCCGCGGCGAAACTCGGGCGCGAGACTGATGCGGTCGTAGAGGTCCTGGGGTTACCCGCAAATCGTGGACACGTAGTGGAGCTACCTAGTGGTTAGGCAGCTATTTCTTTTCTGCTAGTGATTAGACCAATTTGGTTCTCAAAGTCGACGGGGCTGACCATACCGAGTGCGGAATGTCGGCGTCGACGGTTGTAGACGACTTCAATCCAGTAGGCAACGGCCTTGCGTGCAGCATCACGGGTCGTCCAGCGCTTACGGTCGTAGAACTCGGTTTTAAGCGTCGACCAGAACGACTCAGCCATCGCGTTATCGAAGCACACACCAGTACGCCCCACGGACTGAGCAATGCTCAGGCTGCGGCAAACCTCCCAGAGCTGCTCGCTAGTGAATTGAGCTCCGCGGTCAGCGTGAAACACCAGCCCATCAGGAACGTCACCACGCAACGTGTGCGCCATCCGCAGGGCTCGCTCGACCAGGGAAGTATCTTGAACGCTATCCATAGCCCAGCCCAGCACCCGGCGGGAATGGCCATCGCGGACCGCGCACAAGTACAACCAGCCTTCACCGGTGCGCAAGTAGGTAATATCTGACATCCACACCCGGTTGAGCTCACCAGTATCAAACATGCGCTTGACCAGGTCAGGAAGCGTGGACTTACGCTTAGCTTGAATCGTTGTCACCGGGACAAAGGCCCGCGGTGAAATCCCCTCAATCCCCATCATGCACATCCGTTTAGCCACAGTCTTACGGTTAAGCGCAATGTGGTAGCGCTCGGCAAGTTCTGCGGTGATCCGCGGCGCACCATAAACCTCATCGGAGTCTTTCCAAATCCGGTGAATCTTGCGGTCAACATCATCGTAAAATGCTGCACGATCATCTTCGCCCGATAGTCGCTTCTGCTGCGTATGGGCCCATTTGTAGTATCCAGACCGAGACACTTTTAAAAGCCGTGCCATGCGCTTGATGCTGTAGTTCGCCTTCTCCTGCTGCATCAATTCGAACTTTTCTGCTCGCGTTGCTTCGCAGCGAAGAAGGCTGTCGCTTTTGACAAAAACTCGTTATCCATCTTGGCTTCAGCCAGCTCCCGACGAAGACGAGCATTCTCAGCACGAAGATCAGCCTCGCTCATCCCATCTGATGCTCCTCGGCGCTCACGCTCGAGTTTGACCCACCGGCCTAAAAGCCCGGCGGACACACCAATCTTCTTAGCCACATGAGCAATCGGACGCCGCGACTCTATTACCAGGTTCGCGGCTTCACGCCGATACTCCGGCGTGTACTTCTTGCGCTGTTGACTCACAATGAACATCCTCTCCTACGGACACAAGATCCGCACTAATAGGGTGTCCACTAAACGAGGGTAACCTCACGAGGCCGCAAAGCGATCCGCTCAAGCGCCTGCGCTACGTCCTCGGGGGCGATCTCACTTCGGGAGTCGCCAGCAGCGACGAGGGCCGCTTCTGTCCAAATGAACGTCAGCTCAGCGGCCGACCAACCGTGGGTGAGCCTGGCAATATCTTCCAACGGCATAACCGGCGCGGTCTTGAGGTGAGCACCTGCGACCTTGAGAATCTCATACCGATCCGCGAGGGAAGGGAGACCGAACTCAATCTCCCAATCGAATCGACCAGGTCGAGTCAACGCGGGGTCAAGTGTGTCGACCCGGTTTGTAGCGGCGATGACGATCACGCTCTTGCCCTTGTTGTCGAAGCCGTCCATCAGAGTGAGGAGTTGGGCGACCAGTCGCTTAGAAGCCTCGTGCGAGTCGCCAGTTCGCTTCTCGGCGATGCTATCGATCTCATCGAAGAAGATGATCGCCCGACCGCTCTCGCTCTTGGTTGCCGCCTCAAAGATCCTTCGAAGTGTACCCTCGGTGTCTCCGAGCCACTTACTGATGATCGACGGGCCGCTGATCAAGTAGAAGTCTGCTTTGGACTCCCTGGCAATAATTCGCGCTAGATGTGTCTTTCCGGTGCCAGGCTGCCCCGTAAACAGAACTCCCTTGACCGGGCGGGCGCCGATCTTATCGAGTTGCTCCCGACGCTCGAGCTGGGTCTCAATAAGCTCTTTGGCCCGAGCCACTACGTCCGGGTATCCGCCAAAGTCCTCAAAGGTTGGACCTTCGGTTGCGTTGTCGCGGAGGTACTCGGACTCAACGTTCTCAGTGTCGTCACCGATAATCCCGCTTTTGATAGGGCGCTCAGAGACCACTTCCAGCACGCCTTGGGCGTCGTTGTACTCCACCATGTTGCCGGGTTTGACAATCACTTTGCGCGTATTCTTGACGCGCTGGAATCCGACTCCGCTGTCAACAATGATGGAGCCGTCATCCATAACTCGTCGCACCGCACCGATCTGGCCCGAATCGTGCCAGAGATCACTAGGCGCAAATTCCCAGCCGTTTTGCCCAACGATGAGCAAGTCGCCAGGTTCGATCTTGTCAGTTCCGTTTAAATTCGAGACACGGCCGATCTGACCGCCCTGTGTCTGAAAATGAACTGTCTGGTCCTCGTGATCGACTCGAAGCGTTTTGAATAGCTGACCGATGAACATCGGATTACTCATACCTCAAACGCTCCCACCGGACTACTTGCAGCATCGACATCTTCGGGAGTGGGTGGAAGCAAGGACTCCGGATCGATGTCCGCCACCTCGCACAGGCCAATGAAATGATCGGCGTCAAGACAGCGCATAAATTCAAAAACCGAAGAAATCGCGGTTGCAACTTCATCCGGACTAACAGTGATATCTGTCGCAGGGGACTCGCTGTGAGAATACGCGTGCGAGTACCTGATGAGTCGAAGTCGAAGCGCGTCCGCGTTGCCCTGATAGTCCGCTGCTCGCAGCAGGTCTGCCGACTTCCGCATTGCACTATTGAGATTGCCGACCCACTCGGGATGTTTGAAGGCGAGGAAGCTCTCGAGCACTCGTCGGATGACGTTTGGAAATAGCAGCTGAGCGTTGAGCCGGTTCTCCGTGGAATCGTCTTCGGCGAGCTGGAGCCGCGCATCAGCCAGAGCCATGAACGCATGATGATAGGTCGAACGAATCATCTTGCGTTCACGCTCTGAGGGAGGCCACTTTGTAAGCGCCGGACGCCGCTTCGTCGTGCCGCCTTGCGTTAGATGCCGTGAGCGAATCTCGTAGAAATTGGTTGGATAGACCTCCTTGAACTTGCGGCCGTCCTCCATCTTGCCGCTTCTATGAAGCGCCTCGATCTGGATATCCCACTGCCGGAAAAGCTCGAAATTATGCGTGAGCAGGAACAGCTGGGCGACGTGATCCTTCACGATCGTTTCGGTCCAGATATAAGCGGAGACCCCCATGAAGATGTCGCTATCGAGGCTGGAGACGGGGTCGTCGATGATCACAATGGGCTTCCCCTTGGACGAGTCGAACTTGGCGACTTGCTCCAGGAAGTGAATCAGCGTGATAGCGGTTCGCTCGCCGAGACTGAGTCCCTGCGCAGGCTGCCCGTCACGGGTGACTCGATAACGTCCGTCTCCCAGTTCAAACTTGAGCTCGTTGCGACCGAGCAGTCGTGTCACCTCGTCAGTGAGAACCTTCGCACTCGGCATCGGGTCACCGTCGACGGTTTCGAGAGAGGTGATGTTGGAACGAATGTCAGCGATGGTCTCGTCGAGAGCTTTGCCCTCAGCTTTGGCTGCAGCGGCTTTGGCGGAGTTTTCGCTGACGCTCGACTCCGACGCCTTCAGGTAGTGCAGTTCGATTGCCTGTGCTGCCGCCTGGACCAGTTGGTCGTGCTGGCTGACACGATCGTTGTGCTCAGTTCTGAGCCCGAGCATTGCCGTCGCCGACACTGTTGGTGGCTCAGCAACGACCGAATCCACTGGACTCAGGACGTTACTTAGCTTCGTCTCGGCTCTTGCAAGTACTTCGGTGGCCCAGGACTTGAGGGCTGTCAGTTCCGTCCGAACCTCGGTGTTCGCCTCGTCGTAGCGTGGCCGGAGGTCTTCGAAGAAGAGACCTTTGCTTGGGAGACCTGCAATCGCAGCGTCTACCGACGTTGTTACTGCTCGAAGGTCAGTGATCGCGGAGTGGAGATCCGACTGCAGACGCTGAACGGCATCAGAGAAGTGCTGGTCAATGAGGGTGCGCCGTTCGTCAGAAAGCGGAGCGCCACAGAAGATGCAGGTCTCGACGCCGCCGTGGAGATGCCGTCCTTCATCGACCCAACTCGTCGCATCTGGATGGGCTTCCAACGTGTCGAGGATGATGGTCGTTGGGGTTGTGGAAAGCGCAGTCGCCAGGCGTTGGCGCAGCCCATCAGGTGCGGCAACCGTAAGCTGATTCTTGGGTATCGCATCGGCTTTGTCGGAGTTAACGACTCCGATATTGTTCTGCAGCTCCTGCTCAGTGAGTAGTCTCCAGGCGGCGTGAGATCCTGCGAAGGCGTTACGCACCGTACCAGCGCTGAAGTTGCTACGCGAGTGCCATCGACCACCGGCTCTACTTGCGGCGTCGACGACCTGCTGGGACACGGTGCGGTATGCAGTATCGATGGCCTGGTTAGCGTCGCGCTCGATCTTCGTTTGGTGTTCGCGTTCCTTAGTTTTGTTCGCCAGTTCTTCCCGAAGCTTTTCGAGCTTCCGCTCTGCGTCGGCGGGTTTCTCTCCGATGGTGAGAACGGCAGGCATATCAGCGTTTCCAGCGGTGAAGTTGTGACTTCGTGCAACGTAATGCTCACTGAAGACATGGATTCGATCGAAGAGATCATCGTCACTGCCGTTGGTTGTTCGTGCTACACCGTCGTCAATTGCCACAGAGAGACGTCGAAAACCTTCTGCGTCTGCCGCATTTCGTAGCCCGTCAATGGCCCCTGCCAGCGAGGTCTTGCCTGTACCGTTCGGGCCATAGATGACGTTGATGCGTGCAAAATCGGGCAGCGTCGAGTCCCACTGGTAATTCTCGAAGAATCCACAGTTCTTCATCCACTCGATTCGCTTCAGCATCAGTCGCCACCCCGGGCGCTCAGCCCGAAGAACCGCTCGAAGAACGCGCCAAGCTTCTGGATCACGCGTTGCTTCTTCTCGCCGTGTCCGCCATCAGCAGAGAAGCGCGACACGGGCGGAAGCACTTTCGTAATTGCTGTGCCGCTGGTGCGGATCTGACCGTCCCGGAACGCGGTCTCGACGAAGACGCGGGTCTCGTCGGGGCGAAGGTTCTCATCGGCGATGATTGTGTCGAGTTCGGCTTCGCGCTTGGCGGCGATGAATGCGCGCCATTCCTGGTCGATCTCACCGTCCACGGAGAGGGAATCGACAAAGTCCTCGATAAGGTCTTTCTTGTTGCGCAGGGTCGGGCTGGCGTCCACGGCGCGGGTGATTTCGGCGCGGATCTCTTTGTCGTCACCGTCGCCGCGTTCATCACGGTACTTCTGGACGAGCATGAGGATGTAATCGACGTTGATCTCAACCTGCTTGATCAGCTCGATCTCGAAGACCACGTCGTCGTTGATCTGCTCCTTATCGGCATCCTTGTCCTTGCGGAACTCCGCATACAGGTCGAGGTAGATGCTGCGGTAGTCCTGGCCCTGTCGGTCGGTGAGGATTGCGTTGCCGGTGAACTCGTCGAACGAGGTGAGGATGTTCTGCAGGCGCAAGATCGCACCGAACAGAGCAATGAATTCTTTCTGAGCGCTCTCGCCGATGATCGGCTGGCCGAGAGGGAAGTCGGTCAGGAGTTCATGAGCTTTCTCTGCGTAGTCGTTGTAGTACTCGCCGTACGGTTTGAGCAGTACAACACCGCGGGCGTCTTTGTTTCCGAAGAGCGCGATCGCGTCGTTGGTCTCTTCTTCGAGGTCGCGGAAGCTAACGATGTTGCCGTAGGTCTTGACGGAGTTCAGGATGCGGTTGGTGCGCGAGTATGCCTGGATCAGCCCGTGTGCGCGCAGGTTCTTATCGACGAACAGGGTATTCAGCGTGGTTGCGTCGAAGCCGGTGAGGAACATGTTCACGACAATGACCAGGTCAATCTCGCGCCGCTTCAACTTGAGCGAGAGGTCTTTGTAGTAGTTCTGGAACCGGTCGGCAGAAGTGTCGAAGGACGTGCCAAACATGTCGTTGTAGTCCTGGATCGCATCCTCCAGGAACGAGCGCGCATCCATGTTCAACGCGCCGGTGTCGAAGCCCTCTTCGTCAAGCGCACCATCTTCGACGGCGTCGTTTGCACCATAGGAGTAGATCAGACCGACCTTCAGTCGCTTGTCAGAGGGCAGACCCTCCTGTTGAAGCTGGAAGTGGTTGTAGTAGGTTCGTGCGGCATCAATCGACGCCGTGGCAAATAGTGCGTTAAAGCCACGCACGCGGCGCTCCCCGAGCGTGTAGTGCTCGGCACGCTTGGTCTTCTGATCGAAGTGCCCGAGCGTGTACTTCACGATCTGGCTGATCCGCTCCGGGGCGAGCAGTGCTTTCTCGGTGTCAATCGCCGAGACCTGCTTATCGACGACGTTGCCGACCTTGATGGTATTGACGTAGTCGATCCGGAAGGGCAGCACGTTCTTATCGGTGATCGCATCGACGATCGTGTAGGTGTGCAGCTTCTCACCGAACGCCTGCTCTGTGGTCTTCAACTGCGGGTTCCCGCCACTGCCGGAATTCGCCGCGAAGATCGGCGTTCCCGTGAAACCAAACAGGTTATACCGCTTGAACGCCTTCGTGATCGCGGTGTGCATATCGCCAAACTGCGAACGGTGACACTCGTCGAAGATGATCACGACGTGCCCGTCATAGATCGCGTGCCTCTTGTTCGCAGCGATGAACGTTGAGAGCTTCTGGATCGTCGTGATGATGATCCGTGCGCCCGGATCTTCGAGCTGCTTCTTGAGCACCGCGGTCGAGGTGTTGGAGTTCGCTGCGCCCTTCTCGAACCGGTCGTACTCCCGCATCGTCTGATAGTCGAGGTCCTTACGGTCCACGACGAACAGCACCTTGTCGACGCTCTGCAGCTTTGACGCGAGCTGCGCCGCCTTGAACGAGGTCAGGGTCTTACCGGACCCGGTGGTGTGCCAGACGTACCCGCCCGCAGCGACAGTGCCGAGGGTCTTGTAGTTCGCAGAGATATCAATCTTCTGCAGAATCCGCTCAGTCGCCATGATCTGATACGGGCGCATCACCAGCAACATCCGGTCAGCGGTGAGCACGCAGTACTTCGTCAGGATGTTCAGCAGAGAATGCTTCGCGAAAAACGTCTTGGCAAACGCCGACAGATCCTGGATCGGCTTGTTCTGCGCATCCGCCCACCACGACGTGAACTCGAACGAGTTCGACGTCTTCCGCACCCGCTTAGAGCCAGCCGCTTCGCTCAAGTGCTGGCGACGAGTGGTGTTCGAGTAATACTTCGTCAACGTGCCATTCGAGATCACGAACAACTGCACATACTCGAAGAGCCCAGAGCCTGCCCAGAAACTGTCCCGCTGGTACCGGTCGATCTGGTTGAACGCTTCACGAATATCAACGCCTCGACGCTTTAGCTCGATGTGCACCATCGGCAGCCCGTTCACCAGCACCGTTACGTCGTAGCGATTTGATCGAGCAGAACCGCCGTCGCCCTGGCCGATCTCGTACTGGTTGATCACCTGCAGACGGTTGTTGTGAATGTTCTGCTTATCGATCAGCAGGATGTTCTTCACCGAACCGTCATCACGCTTCATCAGCTGAACGTGATCCTCCTGGATCCGCACCGTCTTCTCAACGATGCCATCGTTCGCGCCCGCGATCCGCTCCGAGAAGAACTGCTCCCACTCAGCATCCGAGAACGTCACCGAGTTCAGCGCTTCAAGCTGTGCACGAAGGTTCGCGACCAACTGCGTTTCCGACGTGATCGGCAGATACTCGTACGCCTGAGAGTCAAGCAGACGGATCAGCTCACGCTCAAGCTCCGCCTCCGACTGATACGAGCCAGCACCCACCCCGTCAGGGATGTACTCAGCAACAACCGTGCTCTCCGACGACACCGCGATCGGATCATATTTACGTGGAGTCAAATTGGTCATGCCGCAGCCTCCTCGAACGTGAGCAGCTTGTCGCGGTAGTACTCGTACTGCTTACGCCGCGCCGCCAGCTCGGCAGGTAGGCCGACGCTGAGGTCGTTGACAAGAGCATCGAAGCGATCGAGTAGAGCAACGACGCGCTCTTGCACCTCGCGCGGCGGAAGCGGGATCTCCACCGACCGCACGATATCCGCATTCAAGTTCTGGACTGTTCCCGCGCCTGCTCGGCGCTTGAACTCCTCCTGCACCGGAGCCGAACGAAGCAAGTAATAGAGGTAGTCCGCAACGTAGGAGTCCCCAAAATCACTGATCGCAAGCCAACCGTCGTGGATATACCCCTCGATCTTTGAGATGTATGGACGTCCGAAGCTCATTGAGTTGGAGAGCACAAAGTCACCAGGCATCACGCGCCGTGATTTCGCTGCGCCAGCGAGGGTGACACGCTGGCCGGTTCGCGTGATGTACTTGCCATCCGCCGGGACATCGCCAATCTTGATCCACGGCGCACCGTCCGGATCATCGGTCAGGAACTGCTGAATCGGGCGCGGAGAAGCGCCGCGGACGATCGTCGCGACGTCTCCGAACTTCACACGAGGAACATCCTGCTCCACCGTTAGGAGTTCGCCTGCGTAATAGTCGTACTGTGTGCGGCGGGCTTCCAGCTCCGCTTCCAGCTCCGCTTCCAGCTGAGTGAACTGATCCAACACTCGCACGATCTCCCGCTGCACCTCGAGAGGCGGAACCGGGATTCGATAAGCCCTGACACGATTGTCGGGGATTGAGGGATAGTTACCCGCGACCTGGTTCGCCTCAACGTATTGACGGAAGGTGTCGGCACCAAGAATGTGCGCTAAGAAGTTCGTGAGAACGACGGAGGTGTCTGGCCGAAGCACACAGTAGCCGGTGCTGGCGATCTTGAGGTTACCCTCGTTTAGTGGACACCCTATTAGTGCGGATCTTGTGTCCGTAGGAGAGGATGTTCATTGTGAGTCAACAGCGCAAGAAGTACACGCCGGAGTATCGGCGTGAAGCCGCGAACCTGGTAATAGAGTCGCGGCGTCCGATTGCTCATGTGGCTAAGAAGATTGGTGTGTCCGCCGGGCTTTTAGGCCGGTGGGTCAAACTCGAGCGTGAGCGCCGAGGAGCATCAGATGGGATGAGCGAGGCTGATCTTCGTGCTGAGAATGCTCGTCTTCGTCGGGAGCTGGCTGAAGCCAAGATGGATAACGAGTTTTTGTCAAAAGCGACAGCCTTCTTCGCTGCGAAGCAACGCGAGCAGAAAAGTTCGAATTGATGCAGCAGGAGAAGGCGAACTACAGCATCAAGCGCATGGCACGGCTTTTAAAAGTGTCTCGGTCTGGATACTACAAATGGGCCCATACGCAGCAGAAGCGACTATCGGGCGAAGATGATCGTGCAGCATTTTACGATGATGTTGACCGCAAGATTCACCGGATTTGGAAAGACTCCGATGAGGTTTATGGTGCGCCGCGGATCACCGCAGAACTTGCCGAGCGCTACCACATTGCGCTTAACCGTAAGACTGTGGCTAAACGGATGTGCATGATGGGGATTGAGGGGATTTCACCGCGGGCCTTTGTCCCGGTGACAACGATTCAAGCTAAGCGTAAGTCCACGCTTCCTGACCTGGTCAAGCGCATGTTTGATACTGGTGAGCTCAACCGGGTGTGGATGTCAGATATTACCTACTTGCGCACCGGTGAAGGCTGGTTGTACTTGTGCGCGGTCCGCGATGGCCATTCCCGCCGGGTGCTGGGCTGGGCTATGGATAGCGTTCAAGATACTTCCCTGGTCGAGCGAGCCCTGCGGATGGCGCACACGTTGCGTGGTGACGTTCCTGATGGGCTGGTGTTTCACGCTGACCGCGGAGCTCAATTCACTAGCGAGCAGCTCTGGGAGGTTTGCCGCAGCCTGAGCATTGCTCAGTCCGTGGGGCGTACTGGTGTGTGCTTCGATAACGCGATGGCTGAGTCGTTCTGGTCGACGCTTAAAACCGAGTTCTACGACCGTAAGCGCTGGACGACCCGTGATGCTGCACGCAAGGCCGTTGCCTACTGGATTGAAGTCGTCTACAACCGTCGACGCCGACATTCCGCACTCGGTATGGTCAGCCCCGTCGACTTTGAGAACCAAATTGGTCTAATCACTAGCAGAAAAGAAATAGCTGCCTAACCACTAGGTAGCTCCACTACGTGTCCACGATTTGCGGGTAACCCCACTCGTCGATCTGTCATGGCGGAGGTAGCGGCATGAGTGCGGCATCGTGGTGGCAGCGTTTGTTTCGCAGGAAGCCCGCCGTCGTACCCAACCAAACTACGGCTGATCCGAAACGCCCAGATCTTCGCGAGTTCATCTATCTCGACGAAGTAAGTCTCTTAAGTCTTTTGTCCTCGCAGAACGGCGAGGTGACGGATTCCAAGTCTGAGCAGGCCAGCGAGGGTAGCGAAGCATCGATTGACGCGACGGCAGGTGTCAGTCCTGGGGTGATCGCCAAGGCTGAGACCACCTCGCGCTATCAGACGAACAACAGCAGCACGATCCAGACGTCCCGCAAGGCCACTGCCCAGTCCCGATTTCGCGACCTGCATTCTATTGATGGACTCCGAATCATCGAACCCATTGTCGTTGGTACCCCCGCAAAAGACATCGAGAGTCTCAAGAAGATTGACACGCTCTCCGAGCTTGCCTCTGAAGCAGAACTGCACCGCGGAAAACTGGTTGAACTACGTGTAAAGCTCGCCGCTGATCCGGTGTTTCACCTCGGCACGATGGTCTCTGAGTTCACGTCAATGGCCGAAGACTATCCAGAAATGTTCGCCGCCGAGGGCGGACTTGCAACCCTGCAGGAAGTTCAGCCGATCAACAAGATCTTGAAAAGGCTACTTGCGGGATTGGTGCCGATCCGAGCGGTCGCAGTCGACTACGTTGTTGTGGAGATCGACGAGGTCAAGTACGTCGCACACAAGCAGCTCATCGAAGGGCTCAAGCTCAAGAATCAGCCGCTAGAGATCGTTGGGGTGACCGAACAAGAAGCCTATTGGAAAGATCTACGTCGAGTCCTTTTCTCGGAAGCCGAGTTCACCGTGCTCGCACGAATCTCTCAATCCGGTCTTCAGGAATCTTGGACACCAGTAAAACTTGCTGACTTGTTCACAGACGTCACACCGAATCTCGTGGAGCAGATCAATGCTGCTGGACGTGTCCCGTTCAGCCGTGCATCTTCCAAGCCGGTCGAGAGTGCGCCCGATGCGAAGCTCGCCGCCGCACTGTTGCACTACGTCGATTCACTTCTTCGTGAAGTCTCTTGGTCGCTGGAACCTGACCAGGAGGAAGCCGTCGCTCAACGCATCGCGGAGCTGAAGTCGCGTTCAGCGACCGTGTCAGATCAAACGAGCGCCTTCTCGTTGATCACGAGTTTCGTGCTCGAGTTGGTCGGTGGGGAACTCGACTCGGCGCGCGCGCTGGAGCTTCGTACTGCGGCCCGCGAAGCTGTCGGGCTCTCGCTCTTCCCGGCCTCAAGCTCGCTCAGTCATGCCGCGCCGACGGCTCCAGAACCTAAAGAAGGCGATGAGCCATTGCTGCTAGACGTGGAGTTCGTCGCGATCTACTGGTAGTAAGCTATTCCTTGAATCGAAAACTATCGAACCCGTCCATGCACGTCCCGCGTCCGTACGTTCTTCTTACGCAACTGGGCGAGCACGGTGCTGGCGTTCACACCGAACTGTTCACCGACCCTTGCTAGCGACAGCCCAGATTCATAGAGGCGAACCATCTCGTCGATCTGTTCAGCGGTCGGTGAAGTGCGTCGGAGGACGACGCCTTGCCGCTTCAGGGCAGCACTGATCGTCACTCGATGACAGCCGTACTCGGCGGCGAGCTCGTAGACCGTCTTCCCTGCTTCATAGGCTTTGACGATCTCGCCGGCCTTCTCGTCTGAGAGTCGCGGCTGCGTCGTGCACTTACGGCGTCCCTTCTCCTGCCGAAGCTCGCGGGCTTGTTCGGTTGAGAGGTGATGGTGTGCCTTCCGTAGTTCGTTTGCATGCGAGGAGAACAGTCCCACGTCGAACTAAAACCCCAGGTTGCCGGTATGAGCGCGTGGGGTTTTTCGTTTGTCGCGGGCCGACTTCCTCTGGGTGAGACGCGCAGCACACTGTGCGCTTTCCTCGCTAGGCTTGCTCCATGACTGAGACAGCAACAATTTTTCATGACCTGACACAGTTCATCGCGGAGCCGCGCTTTTCTGGCCTGGCACTTTCGCCCGCAGGCGACCGCCTTATCGCGGTACGCACCGAACTCAATCAGAAGAAAAACGCGTATGTGAGTGCTCTGTGGGAGCTTCCGTGCGGCGGAGGCGACACCCGCAAGCCACGCCGTCTCACGCGCGGCCTCGAAGGGGAGGCCCTCGCGGGCATCACCAATGAGGGCGACATTCTCTTCACGGCAAAGCGCGACACGGGCGATGACGACAGCGAACAGCGCCTCTTTCTTCTTCCGAGCGGCGGGGGAGAGGCCCGCGTCGTCGCGAAGCGGTACTCGGGCTTTGGTGGTCTTAGCGTTGCGCGCGAAAGCGGTCACATCGCGCTCGTGAGCGGGGTGCATCCTCACGCGAAGGACGCCGAAGACGACGCTCGCATCGCGAAAGAGCGCGAAGACAAGAAATTTACGGGCATCCTCCACACCGGCTATCCCGTGCGGGCATGGGATCACGACCTTGGCCCTACCGTGAGCCAGATCTTCGTTGCCGAGCCGCTCGATACCGAGGACGGCGACGCCCAACTCGAGCTTCGCCAGCTCACCCACTTTGCCCCTCATGAACGGGTCTCGGGTGCCCAGATTAGTTCCGACGGTCGCTTCATTTACGCGACGCTGAATCGCACGGTGCGCGGGATCAACTCTTTCAGTACCGTGGTGAAGATCGACGTTGAGTCCGGATCCGTCACGACACTTGCCGAAGAAGACGGCATCCATCACATGCTCGAAGCGGTGAGCCCCGCGGGGGATTACCTCCTCCTTGCCCGTGAGCAGGCGGTGAGCCGAACGGTGCCGCTGAAGCTCGAGTACTCGATCTACAACCTTGAAACCGGCGAGCGCACTGTGACGGCGACGAATTTCTCCGACTGGATTGGCTGTGTCGCGATCACGCCTTGTGGCAAAAACATTTACTTTACGGCCGATCATGAAGGCCGCGGCGGAATCTTCAAGCTCGATACTGAGGAAGGAACCGTCGGGCTCCTCACCGAAGGGAAGTTCCACTACTCCCACCTCGCCCTTGATGAGCGAAGCGGAACCCTTGTGGCGCTTCAGGACGCCATCGACCAGCCGCCTCTTCCCGTGCGTCTCGATCCCGACACGCGCGAGGTGAGCCGCATCGATGCTCGTCTTGAGGCTCCCGAGGTGCCCGGCGATCTCACGGAATTCAGCATTGAAGCCGAGGATGGCACGAGCGTGCGCTCGTGGCTGTGCATGCCGAAGGACGCGAGTGAAACAAACCCTGCGCCGCTTCTTTTGTGGATTCACGGTGGCCCCTTCGGCTCGTGGAACAGCTGGAGTTGGCGCTGGAACCCGTGGACGGCCGTCGCCCGTGGCTACGCGGTGCTCCTTCCCGACCCCGCCATCTCGACCGGGTACGGCCAAGGCATGATCGACCGCGGTTGGGACCAGCTCGGCGGAAGCCCGTTCGACGACATCATGCGGGCCACGAAGGCAGCACTCGAACGCCCCGAGATTGACGAAAGTAAGAAGGCCGCGCTTGGCGGATCCTACGGCGGCTACATGGCGAACTGGGTAGCGGGCCACACGGGAGACTTCTTCGACTGCATCGTCACGCATGCGTCCCTGTGGAATATCGACCAGTTCCGCCACACGACCGACGCTGGCCAGCACTGGGGTGCCCACATCGATGATGCTCATGTGGCCGAATACAACCCCGCTGATTCAGTGGGGGAGATTGTCGCGCCCATGCTCGTGATCCACGGCGATAAGGATTACCGCGTTCCGATCGGAGAGGGTCTGCGTCTCTGGTACGAGCTGCTTGAGGCCTCGGGCAAGAGCCCCGAGGAGAACCCTCACAGGTTCCTCTACTTCCCGAATGAGAATCACTGGGTGCTGACGCCGAACAACGCGTTCACGTGGTACTCGACTGTCCTCGCGTTCGTGGACCGCCACGTCAAAGGGGTAGAGACCGACTACCCAGACCTGCTCGGTTAGCGCGATACCCGCTGCGCGGCTCGGCGGTTCCTAGGGTGCCGTCGGGCCGCGTTTTTCCTGCTGCAAGCGGAGCGATTCAACCAACACTCGCCGCTGCGTAACCGTGCGTTTACCGGGTGGGGCAAAGATGGGGGTGCGTGAAATTTTCCCCGGCGCGCGTGAACGATCCTGCATCTCTTAGAAAGTCAAAGACGTGAAGCGTACCTCCTCAATCTTCGCGGCAAGTGCCCTCGTGTGCTCGCTCGGCCTCGGCCTTGCTATCCCCGCTCTCGCCGAGGGCGACGAGAACGTCGAAAGCCCCTTCGCACGCACCGCGACTTACCCGGTGTATATGAATGCCCCCGAGGGGGTTGATCCCGCGGATGAAACCGTCGCCGAAATTTCGACCGTGAGTGAAGACGGCAACACCCTCATCTACACCGACGCTGCAGGTAAGCGCATCGGGTTCCTCGACATCACCGACCCGAACGCCCCCAAGGGAGCTGGCAGCGTTTCGCTCGCCGAGCTTGGCCACGCCGATGACCAGCCCACCTCGGTTGCCGTCGCCGGAGATTACGTGCTCGTCGTGATCGATGAGACCGGCGGCGACTTTGAGCATCCGAAGGGACGCGTCGACGTACTCAAGGTCAGCACGCGAGAAAAGGTCGCCTCGATCGACCTCGAAGGCCAGCCCGACTCGATCGCTATCAACAAGGATGGCTCGATTGCCGCAATTGCGATCGAGAACCAGCGCGATGAAGAACGCACGGACGTCGAGGGCGGTTTGCCGCAAATGCCTACGGGCTTCGTGCAAACACTCAAGCTCGATGGCGACCCCTCGACCTGGACGACCGTCCCCGTGCGCTTCACAGACAGCAACGGTGAGGTTCTCGACATCGTGAAGAAGGCCGGCCTCGACACGCCCGAGGACCTCGAGCCCGAGTACGTGTCGATCAACTCGAAGAACGAGCTCGCCGTCACGCTCCAGGAGAACAACGGCGTCGCGATTATCGATCTCAACACGAACGAGATCACGAGCGTGTTCACCGCCGGCACGGTGAACCTCGACGGCATCGACGTGAAGAAGGACGGCGATATCCAGCCGACCGAATCGCTCACTAGAATTCCGCGCGAACCCGACGCGATTGCGTGGATCGATGACGAGCACGTTGCCACCGCGAACGAAGGCGACTGGAAGGGCGGCTCGCGAGGCTGGACCGTCTTCGACACCAAGGGCGCCGTCGTGTGGGATGCCGGCAATTCGATCGAGGAAATCGCGAACAAGTACGGTCTGCACAACGAAAAGCGCGCTGGCAAAAAGGGTCCCGAGATTGAAGGGCTCGCCGTGGCTGAAATCGAAGGCGTCCGCTACGCCTTCGTCGCCTCGGAGCGCTCCAACTTCGTTGCGGTCTACAACGTGGAGAACCCGGCCGCACCCACCTTCGAGCAGTTGCTGTTCACAACGAACGGCCCCGAAGGAATTCTGCCCATCCCCGGCCGTAATCTTCTCGCCGTCTCGAGCGAGACCGACGACGCCTCCGCTCGTGTGCGCAGTGCCGTGAACCTCTACAAGCTCGGTGCCGATGCCCCCGAAACCGCCCAGCCGAGCATCGTCTCTGCGAAATCCGAAGACGGCCACGCGGTTCCGTGGACGGCGCTCGGTTCCCTCGCCGCGAGCAAGTCCGACGCTTCCACGCTTTACGCAGCGTCTGACGCGGCACTCGATGTCCCCTATGTCTACACGATCGACGCGTCGAAAGAACCTGCTCTCATCACCGAGCGCCGCGCCGTCAAGCGCGATGGCGCAGTCGCCGAAGGTCTCGACATCGAGGGGCTCAGCCAGCGCGAAGACGGCGGCTTCTGGCTTGCCTCCGAAGGCAAGACGGGCGACAAAAACCGCATCGTGCGCACCGATGCCGACCTCAATATCCAGGAAGAAATCGCACTTCCCGAGGACGTTTCCGCGCACATTGGCAAGTGGGGTCTCGAGGGCATCGACGCACGCATCAACGAGAAGGGCGAAGAAGAGGTCTTCGTCGCGATCCAACGCCCGCTGTGGAAAGACCCGAGTGCGAAGCCTCTCGAGGCCCAGGAGGGAAACGTCGCACGCATCGGTCGCTACAACACCACGACCAAAGCATCGAACTGGTACACGGTCGAGCTCACCGCGACCGACACGAAGGGCGACTGGATGGGCTTTTCTGAGCTCACCATCGTCGGCGATACCCTCGTGCTCATCGAACGCGATAAGCTCAACGGCCCCGACGCCGAGGTGAAGCAGCT
Source organism: Dermabacter sp. HFH0086 (assembly GCF_000413375.1). Classification (NCBI taxonomy): domain Bacteria; kingdom Bacillati; phylum Actinomycetota; class Actinomycetes; order Micrococcales; family Dermabacteraceae; genus Dermabacter; species Dermabacter sp. HFH0086. Next base: position 2,016,157 of record NZ_KE340308.1, on the reverse strand, counting down.
CGTTCAGGTAGCGCTTCCCAGCGAAGACGAAGTCGCAGCCGCGAACGGCGCGCCGATCGCGCTCGATAAGGGCAAGGTCCTCGACGTTCTGCCGAAGCTGCGTGCAACTGGCGGCTGGACCCAGGAGAAGCTCGAAGGCTTCACCGTCGCAAAGGACGGCTCGATGTACGCCGTCACCGATAACGACGGCCTCGATGACGCAACTGGCGAGACGGTCTTCCTCCGCCTCGGCAAGGTCGGTGACGCCTTCGATGTCGCCTCCGATGAAGGCACGCAGCCGTCGGAGGACCTCCCTGGTGATCCCGCCGATGACGAAACAGGCGAGGACGAGGGCGCGGGTGAAGCACCTGAGAAGCCTGCCCCCGCGCCTGCCGATGGGCCGTCGAACCCGGTCGAAGCGCCAGCGAAGGCACCGGCGAAGGCTGAGGAGCCCACCCGCCGGACAAGTCAAGGGAAGAAGAAGGCCCACGTGCCGCTTCCGCGTACAGGCGTTGAAGGCAGCGCCTACCTCGTGACCGCGCTTGGAGCTCTCGTGCTGCTCGGCGTTGGCGGAACGCTCGTCGCTCGCTCCGTACGCAAGCGCTAAGCGGTCTTTCCCGCGAACACGAGGGCCGGCGATCTCCCCGGGGAGGCCGCCGGCCCTTTCACGGCTCAGAACGTGAGCGTCACTGCTGCGCCGCCTGTCGAATGAGCGTATTGACCATCTCGAAACTCTTCTCAAAGGCGTTAAGCGGCAAAAACTCGAACACCGAGTGGAAATTATGCGCGCCCGTAAAGAAGTTCGGCGTGAAGATTCCCTGACGCGAAAGCCACGAACCGTCCGTGCCGCCGCGCATCGACAGGTGGATCGGCTCAATGCCGAGCTGTGCCATTGCCTTCACAATACTGTCGGTTGCGACCGCGTTCTCTTCTGTTTTCGCATCCTCGATGTTGCCGTACACGTCCTCAATGTCGACGGTGACCTTCGCCCGAGGATGTGCCTGCGACACGCGCGCCGCAATATCGCGTATACGCTGCTTCTTTTCTTTGTAGCCCGCACGGTCGTGGTCCCGCACAGCGATACCGATGTGCGCCGTAGTCTGATTCCCCTCGATAGCGTTCACCCAAATGTAGGACTCGCGGCCCTCCGTGCACTCCGGGGTCTCCTCCCGATCGAATTGGTCGATGATGTCGTGCGCGATGAGGATCGGGTTCACCATGTTTCCCTTGGAGTTCATGGGGTGAGCGGAAACACCAACGATGTCGATTCTTACGCTCGCCGCGTTGAAGGTCGACTCCACAACCGCTCCAAGCTCGCACGAATCGAGCGTGAACGCGTACTCGACGGGGAAGCGCGCAAGGTCCATCGTGCGAACGCCCCGCAGGCCAATCTCTTCGTCCGGCACGAAGCTCAGGTACACGTCGCCGTGAGGGACCGTCGGATCCTGCAACAGACACACCGCTGCCTCCATGACTGACGTGACCCCCGCCTTGTCGTCCGCGCCGAGAACGCTCGTACCATCCGTCACGAGGATCCTCTCGCCCTTGTAACGAGCGATCTCGGGGTGCTCACTCTCGCGCAGCCAGACGTCGTTCGCTTCGCTGAGGCACACGTCCCCGCCGTCGTACTCGATCACGCGGGCTTTTACCTCAGGGGAAAGATTCACATCGACCGTGTCGAGGTGGGTGCAAAAACCAATCGCGGGGGCCGCGGCATCCCCGGGAAGGTTCGCGGGAATCTTGGCGGTGAGCACACACGTGTCGCTGAGGTGAATTGCCTCGGCCCCTGCCTGCTCGAGTTCGCTCTTGAGCAAACGTGCAAGCTCCCACTGCCCCTCACTTGTGGGAACGGTTGTCGAAGACGCATCGGACTGGCTCGAAATCGCCGAGTAACGCAGGAAACGCTCGGCGAGGGCATCTTGGATTGACTTTGCTGTCATCGGCGGTTCTTTCGGTACGAGTCGGGGTCAGCCTCGGACGGCCTCCGCGACCTTAATGATTTCCTCCATCGACGCATCGCGAGACTGCACTGAAAACACGGTGTCGGGGAGGTCCTTGGGCCATACCCAACACATGAAGCCTCCGCGGCCATCGGGATGCGGCGCGCACACACCACGGTCGAAAACCTTCTCACCTTCGAGCCCCCACGAGGGATCTTCCGCAGTGGCTTTGTCGTCGGCGATGTCGGTGACGAGGATCGAAATGGTGTTTTCGCCGCGCGCGTAGATGGGCCTTGTGCCGATGTGGGCGAGATTCCACTCACCGACGGTGTCGGGAAGGCGGGCGTTTATGGTGTCGTCGGTGTTATCTCCCGTGTTCGTTGACGGACGGCCTGGCGTCGGCTGAGGGACGCCAGGCGTGGGGGAGGCAGGTGGGGGTGAGGTTTCATCGGCCGACGCCGACGGACTAGACGATGACGTCGACGTACTAGACGTTGGCGACGGCGGGTTTGCGGCTTTGGGCATATTGATGATGATCGCGGCGACCGCGATCATGATCACTGCTACAACTGCGGCGATGAGGCAGCCGCAGGCCGCAAAAACTATCGCCAGCGGCGATCGTGTCCGATTCTGCAGGTTGTGCGGGCTAGCCATGGTTTCCCCCTGTCTTTACGCGCGCTTCGTGGGGCTACTTACCCTCGATCACGGCTTTCGAAACGCGAACCATTTCCTCCATATCGGAGTACTTCGATGTCATGTAATACGCGGTGTTTCCCGTTGCGCGCGGAAAAATAAGGCAGGTGATCGCCTCGGGGTTGTGGGCATTTAGGCCGCAGCTGCCGCGCTCAAACACCTGTTCACCCTCACGGCCCTCCGAGGGGTTGGAAGGGTCTTCGGAAAGGCTGATCACGAGGAAGCTGATCCGACGATCCCCGTCCTTATAGATCTTGTCCCCACCAATATCCTTGAGGACCCAGTTTTCGATTTTCTCCGGCAGTGCCGAGTGCAGTGCCGCCTTCGCTTCTTCAGCAGACTTCGGTGTCGGTGCGGAGGGCGTGTTGGTCGTTGGTGGTGCGACAGGTGTAGGCGATTCAGTTTCGTCGGGCGGGGAAGTGGGGCCCTCGGAGGTGGGGTCAGAGGGTACCGGTGACGGCGACGTTTGAGTCGTCGCGGGCGCAGCTGGAGACTCGTCTTTCGATCCATTCCACAACACGAATGCCGCGATTGCCGCCACCGCAAGAATGAGGAAGAGGCCCGCTGCCGCGATACACGACCAGATGACGACTGCCCGCCTTCCGGGCGACTTCTCGGGCCCCAATGGCGGTTGCGGGTAGCCCTGCGTTTGCTGGGGTGGTTGCTGTGCTGACATCGCTTTCCCTTTCAACCCGCGTGGCGCCGCTTGAACGGGGCCGGAAACGTCGGTTACGTCACACACTACCTGGGTAACTGGCTATTAGGCCACAGCACGGTTCGAATAGCTAGAGGCGTGCATTTCTCTTCGCCACGAAAGGGTGTTTCATTTGCGGCTGTGGTCTTTGCATCCCGCCTACCTTGATCGGATGGCGCTCGTCGCCTGCTGGCGGGAGGCACTCTTGGCGCAAAAGGTGCTTGCGGGCCTCACTAAGGGATATACGAAGCATCCCCAACTCGAGCGGTTTCGAGAGAGCGCCGATCCCCAAGGGAGCATCGGGGCATTCCTTTTAGGGATCGCGCGTGAGGCAGATTCCCGTGGATACTCGTTTGATCATTCGAAAATTCACGCGCCCGGGCAACTCGACGGCTCTCTCTCGGTTACTACCGGTCAGCTAACGTTTGAAGCCGAACACTTGCGAAGGAAGGTGCGGGAACGCGAACCAGGCTGGCAAGGGGTCCCGCCCGAGGGCGCTGCGCTTGAGCCACATCCTCTTTTTCACGTGAGGGAAGGAGATCTTGAATCATGGGAGAGGCCGTGAATGCACCGGAACTTGACGCTCGTGCGCGGCGGATAATACTGATCGTCGCGCTCCTCAACCTCGCCGGCTGCCTCGGTGAGGCGATACTCGCCTTCGCGATCGGCTCCGCCTCTCTGCTCGCCGATGCAGCAGACTTTCTCGAGGATTTCCTCATCAACTCCCTCGTTCTCCTCGCCCTCGCATGGCCGCTGGAGAGCAGACGGAAAGCCTCCTACGGGCTCGCATGCCTCATCCTTATTCCCGCGGGCGCTGCGTTCGCGATGGCGATTCACAAGCTCCTCACGGGACTGCCACCGGAACCGTTTGCGCTTTCCGGAACAGCCCTTGCAGCGCTCGTGATTAACGCTTGCTGTGCCGTGCTCCTCGTACACCTACGCGCGGGTCACAACGCTCTCGTGCGCGGCACATGGCTCGCCGCCCGCAATGATGTGCTCGCGAACGTCCTCATCATTGCGGCGGGCCTTCTCACCCTCGTGTGGCATTCGGTTCTCCCCGACGTCGCAGTGGGCATCGTCATTGGGCTTGTCAATCTCGGTGCGGCAAAAGAGGTGTTCGAGCAGGCCCGAGCGGAGGAGCCGGAGCTGGAGGCTTAGGGCGCTCGTTGGCGTCACGGAATGATTGATCGGACCCTTGAGAGCTGGGGGATCGCCCGCTAACGCGAGAGTTTCTGGGCCGTCTTTCGAAGATTGTGCGTGAGATACGGTTCGATTACGCGCTGGCCGAGACCAGGTACGAGGGCGAGGGCCGAAAACGCCTTCGGTAGCACCACGACCCGTGAGCGACGCTCGATGTTTGTGACGATCGCGGCAACGACGTCCTCGCGTTTGATCGGGGTGAAGAGCCCGCCGAAGTTACCGCTTGCGCGATTCAGGAGCGGAGAGGTGGTGAGCGCGTCCCCGAGAGCAGATTCGAAGAACGAGGGGTGAATGGTTCCGACGCTCACTCCGCTTCCATCGAGCTCAAGCCTGAGTGAATTAGCGAGCGCGAGCACTCCGGCCTTCGAGGCTGAATATGCGGACATCTCCGGCATGTGAATGAACGAGGCGAGGGACGCAATGATGCACACGTGCCCCTTCGCTTCGCGAACGTAGGGGAGCGTGGCCTTAATGGTGCGCCACACTCCGTTGAGGTTGGTGTCAACGTCATCCACGAAGCCCGTCGCCGAGTAATCCTCGACCAGTTCAGTCGTCACCATGCCTGCGCCGGCGACGAGGATATCGATGCCGCCAAAGTGGTCGGCGGCGCTCTTCGCCGCAGCCTCGACCGAGGCGAGGTTGCGGACGTTCATCTCGATCGCGAGGGCCTTCTGAGGGCCACCGAGCTCGCGGGCGAGAGTCTCGAGCTTGTCGGTGTTGCGGCCCAGGAGAGCGAGCCGAACTCCGCGGGCGCTGAGGGCCCGGGCGGCGTCGGAACCAAGTGCGCCGGACGCGCCCGTCACGAAGGCGACTTTGCCGCGCAGCCCTTCCGGGGAGAGATGTGTGCTCATGGTGCCTTTGCCTCTCACGCGAGCTTCTCGAGCCGCCACGCCTGAAGGAGCGTTGCGAACTGAGGGGGAGTGATCGCACCCTTACCTGCGATTCGCGCCTCGACTCGAGCGTTGGCGGCGGTGATGTTCTGCTCGGCGGTCGCACTCGGGAACGCCTGGGCGTACTTCGGCGGGGTCATGGGCGCCTCCTTCTCGGTTGGGGTGATGCCTCCACTCTACCGGTCTCGTCATACCCTCCTTTATGCCCCCAATGTGCTAGGTATAGTTGCGATAGATACGCAAGAGGGTGTGGCATCATTGTAGTGCCGGGTGCGCGAAAGGAGACGAATCGATGACGATCGAGGTCAAGGCCACGCGAAGCGGACGAGAGTGGGATGCGACCCTCTCTATAGGCGGCGAGAGCATCCGAGTCCGTGCTCGTACGTTCGCGCAGATCACGCCCCTCGTGCAGCGCGCTCTCGCGGATGCCGGTCACACCGGGCAAGAGGTGCGCGTGGTAACCGAGTATGACGATGCTAAACGCGGAGCCGACCACGCAAGCGCAGAAGCGGAGGCAGCGGCAAAAATGGCCTCGGAAATCCGCCGTTCGATCATCAGAAAAATGCGAGCCGACGGCCTTAGCCAGGAGGATATTGGTACGATCCTCGGGATCTCGCGGCAACGCGTCTCACAGCTGAGCAGCTAGCAAAGCTGGCACGCGAAAGCGGCGCCACCTTCGTGCGGTGACGCCGCTTGTGGGCAGGAGAAAAGTACTTACGAAGCGATCCTCGGGATCTCCTCGCTCCAGCGTTTCTCAAACACTGTCTCATCTCCATCGCGGCACTCCACGATCGACTCGGTGGTGAAAACCTCCGCGGTACACGAGATTCGCGTCGTTGCCGTGAGCGACACATCCCAGCCGAGATCCGGACGCCTAAGGCCCACATTCCAGACAGCCTCGGTGCGCGCCGAAAGTGGATCATCCCACCTAATCCAGTAGCGCTCCACCGTGTCCTCGTCATAGTGCAGGCCATCGGGGTACACGCGCGTGCCACCGTAGGCCGGGTCAACCTGCAGCATCGTCTCGCGCTTCACGACGTCCTGCTGAACAAGCCTTTCGGGCCGAGCTGAACCCGCCCTACCCGCTTCGGGATACTCGACGTCGAGGGGAATGGGTTGAACGGCTTCGGCGAAACCGACGGCTGCGTCGCGCGATGCCGCCTCAGAACCCTCCACTGGCTTTTCGCGCACGGGAACCTCGAGGAAGCTTCCGTCGATGTCGACCGAGAAACCGTCGGCCCCCGGTTGCGGCCACACCCACGGCCAGTACGCGCTCGAGACGGCCACGCGAAGAGTGTGACCCTTTGGCAGCACGTAGCCGATTCCCGTGAGGGGAATGTCGAGATTCACCCATTCGTCGGTGGGCATCTCAACGACTTTGTCGCGGCCCTCGCGTGCGGAGAAATTCATATTTCCTCGCGTCACAAGGGTCGAAGAACCATCGGGGGCAACATCGGTCAAGCGAACGTAGGCCTGCCCTTTCGGATGAGCCGACTTCACACGCAAGCGAAGAGCGGCGTTACCGAGAATGCGCACATCAGTATCGAGTACGAAGTCGAAGCACGCGCTCTTTGCGTCATCGACGCGCTGATCGGTGGGGAGGTCACCCGAGTTGCCAAAGGGGAAGTAGCGGCCCGCGCTCATACCCGTATCCTGCGGGCTCTTGACACGGATTTCGCTGCCCGAACGCTCCGCGGCCGGGAGTGCGTTCGCCGACGCGAAGGAGAAGCGCTCCTTGGGGCGCTCATCAGTGTTCCACGATTCCTCGGCCACCCACGTGCCGCCAACTTCGTCATAGACCGAACTCGGGCGCATCGAATCGAGCATCCACGCGCGAAGCAGCGGTTCCTCATCGAAGCCGGTTTGCTTCCCCTTGAGATGAAGATCCCAAAAGCGGAGCGTTTCCCCGAGGAAGTCGATGTGAGGGCCGGGGCGCAAGTCGCGATCCGGGTACTGGTGCGACCACGGACCGATGAGGCCCTTCACGCTCTTCCCGCGCGAAGTGAGGTTCTCGCACAGGCGAAGAACCGTGTCGCGGTACGGATCGAACCAGCCACCGACCGCGAAAACTGCCGCATCGATATTGTCGTAGTCTTCGCAGGCGGATCCGTGCTTCCAATACTCGTCGCGCGTTTGGTGGTGCATCCACTCGTCGATGTACGGTTCCATCTTGTTCAGGCGATCGAGCCACTGGTCCTTCCACTGATCGCCCACCACGCGCGGATCAGACGGGCGTGACTCGAACGCGAGCATCGTCGCCGCCCACGCGTGCATGTCCACCGCGAGCATAGAGCCGCCGAGATAGTGCACGTCATTGTCATACCGATCATCTGTCGAGCATGTGGTGACGATTGCCTTGAGCTGCGGCGGCTTACGGGCGGCAAGCTGGAGCGAGTTAAAGCCGCCCCACGAAATGCCGAACATGCCCACATCACCGGTGCACCACTCCTGTGCAGCGATCCACGCGAGAACCTCTTCGCCATCGCTTAGTTCTTGCTCGTCGTACTCGTCGCCGGGCACGCCGTCAGAGTTGCCGTGGCCGCGAATATCCACGCGGATCGATGCGTAACCGTGCCCCGCGTAGTAGGGGTGGCGTTCGTGGTCGCGAGGCGCCGTCCAGTCACCCGCGCGGTACGGAAGGTATTCGAGCAGGGCGGGAACCTTCTCATCGGTGACGGGCATGAAAGCTTTCATCCACAGCTTCGTGCCGTCCGAGAGGGGAATCCAATCTTCTACGATCGTGACGTCGTAGGGAAAGTCGTCGATGTATTTCATGAACGAGCTGTACTCCTTTCGAGCTAGCGGTGGAGGGGTCTATCCCACAAGGGTCATGCGCTTCTTCAGCCAGGGCGTGATGGTCATGAGGAACACGCCGTAGGCCACGACAAGGGCGCCCTGAATACCGAAGTAGAGGGCGGCGTTGTCGTAGTCGAAGACCTTCACGATTTGCGCCTGGATACCCTGAGAGAGAGCCATCGCGGCAAACCACACGGCCATCGTCTGAGATGCGAATGCTCGTGGAGCGAGCTTTGTCGTCGCGCTCATGCCGCTCGTTTGCAGCACGAGATCGCCGAGTCCAAGGAAGATGTAACAGATCACGAGCCAGATCGCGGAGAGCATCGCGGCCTCGCCGCTCACACTCGCTCCAAGCGCTACGACGAGGAAGGCGGCGCCACCGAACACGGTGCCGAGGCCAACTTTCGCCGCAACGTGAGGCTGGCGCTTACCGAGCTTGACCCACAGGAGTGCGAGAACCGGGCCCATGATGATTTCGACGATCGCGGTGAGGGAGATGTACCACGTCGAGGGGTAGCCCCAGCCAAACAGCGAGTTCTCGGTGCGGTTGAGCGCCATGAAGTTGAGCGTATTGCCCGTTTGGAAGTACATGAGGTTGTACGCGACCAGGGCAATGAGCAGGAGTGAATACGGCATAAGGTTCGTGCGCTCGGCCTTCGTAACCTTGGGGGAGCGGGCCATGAGCAGGAGCATGACGATCGGAACGATCGCGCTCACGATCGAGATGACGTTCACGAGCGCGTTGATGCCGTCCTCTGCGAGGATCGTGAAAAGAGCTGCGGCGATCACGGCGGCCACGATGAGCCCGATTGTTGCCCAGAAACCGCGGTCAGCACGGAAGGCGGCGCGGATGCGTGCTGCCGCCTCGTTACCCGCGAGGTTCTTCGAGCCCACAACATATTGAATGACGCCCGCGAACATACCGACGGCAGCGGCCGCGAACCCCCAGTGCCAGCCAACCTCCTGGCCAAGCCAGCCCGCGATGATCGGGCCAAGAAATGCGCCGATGTTGATGCCTGAGTAGTAGATCGAGAACCCGGCGTCGCGGCGCTCATCCTCGCTCGAGTAGAGCTCCCCAACCTTCGTGGAGACATTCGGTTTGAGCAGACCTGTGCCGAGGACGATCAGGGCTAGGCCGAGCCATGTCGAGAAGGACGCGGGGATACCCATGAAGATGTGCCCGGCAGCAATGATGATGCCGCCAAAAAGCACCGTGCGGTAGGTGCCGATAATTCGGTCGGCAATCCACGCCCCCACGATCGATAGCAGGTACACGAGCGCGCCATAGGCGGCGACGATGCTCGAGGCGACGCCTTCCTCAAAGCCCATGCCGCCATTAGCGACGGCATCGGCGAAGTAGAGGGCGAGGATCGCCTGGAAACCTAAGTAGGAGAACCTTTCCCAGATCTCAAGGCCGAAGAGCGTCGCGAGGCCGCGCGGGTGGCCGAGGAAGGCGCGGTCCTGTTGGATGGCGCTGTCTCGTTCGGCTTCACGGGCAAAGCGCTCCTGTGCGATGGGTGCGGGATCGTCCATGCCAGTCCTTTCGTGGCGCGAGGGGGAATCGAGCGCCGCGACAACGCACTGTATCTATGCGTGCATACAATCTGCGGCTCCCTCTACCGTGGACGCCCAAGGCGCGCCTGTAAAGGTTGGCAAGGGAGAAGCTGTGAGAAGTCTCGCCGCTTTACCAGCGATTGGACTTCTTTGCGCCGCGGTCCTCGAATCGCTTGCCCTTGCGGGTCTTGAATTTTCCGCCCTTCTTTGGACCCTGATCGACCTGAATACGCATCGGCTTGCCACCCACGCGCGCGCGGCCAATGCGCGCGAGCGCTGCCTCGTCGACGCCATCGCGAAGCTCGACGAGCGAGAACGAGGGGAAGAGATCGATCTTGCCGACATCCTGACCATTGAGTCCGCCCTCGCCGGCGATTGCTCCAACGATTGCCTGCGGGCGCACGCCATTATTCTTACCGACTGCGATGCGGTAGGTCGTGAAGCCAGCACTCGAGCGGCGTGAGCGCTTCTCGCCGCGGTTGCGATCTCCCCGATCGCCACGATCTTTGCGATCGGGGCGATCGCCCTTGGCTCCCTTATCGCGGAAGCTTGCACCCGTGAACTCATCATCGCTCGCGCGTGGGCCGTCGTCGCCGACCGTCATCGCGCCGAGCGCCGCTGCTACCTGTTCAATCGAGACATTGTTTTCGCTCAAGAACTCGTTGAGGAGGTCGTAGTAGAGGTTGAGGCGTCCCTTCTCGAGACGCGCGGGTACCTCACTCAGCACCTTTTTCATCTTGTGGCGCGAGACGTCGAGCGGTGAGGGGATCTGCACTTCCTCAAGTTCCTGACGAGTTGTGCGCTCGATGTTGCGAAGCTTTCGCTTTTCGTGAGGTGCGACGAAAGTAATCGCCTGCCCCGTGCGGCCAGCGCGGCCGGTGCGGCCAATGCGGTGGACGTATGCCTCCGGTTCCGAGGGAATATCAAAATTGACCACGAGGCCGATGCGTTCGACGTCTAGACCTCGGGCGGCAACGTCGGTCGCGACGAGGACCGTGAGTGAACCGTCGCGCAGGCGCTCGACGATACGCTCGCGCTCCTTTTGTGGGACGTCGCCCGAGATGGTCGCAGCCACGATGCCGCGAGCAATGAGCGCCGTTCCTACTTCTTCAGCCGCGCTACGCGTGCGCACAAACACGATCGTGGCATCGGCATCCGTCGTCTCAACGATGCGAGTGAGGGCACCCGTCTTGTGGCGGAACGGCACGACCGCGTACTTCTGGTCGACGCTTGTGACGGTCGTCGACTGACGGGCGACGGCGACGCTGACCGCATCGGGCATGTGCTCCTCCGCAACGCGCTTAATCGCGGGAGGCATGGTTGCGCTGAAAAGTGCCATGCGCTTCTGCTTCGGGGCAAAACCGAGGATTTCGTCGACGTCCTCGGCGAAGCCCATGCGGAGCATTTCATCGGCCTCGTCCAGCACGAGTGTCGAGAGGTCGTCGAGCACGATATTGCCGCGCTTGAGATGGTCGATGACGCGCCCGGGCGTGCCGACAATGACATGGGCGCCGCGCTCGAGCGCTCTTTCCTGTGGGCCGTACGGGGCGCCGCCATACACGCTCACGACGTTCACCCCATCGAGCTTCGCGGCGAACGACTGGATTGCATCGGCCACCTGCATGGCGAGTTCTCGCGTTGGGGCAAGAACGAGTCCCTGGGTAGAGCGGTTCGAAGCTCGGATTTCAGCGAGCAGCGGCAGACCAAACGCGGCGGTTTTACCCGTACCGGTCTGGGCGACGCCGAGGACGCTTCGCCCTTCGAGCAGTGCGGGAATGGCGCGTTCTTGGATGGGGGAGGGATGGGTGAACCCGAGGTCGTGCACGGCGGCGAGAAGCTCCGGCGGAAGGCCGAGTTCATCGAAGCGCATGCGCTCGTCATTGGCTGTTTCTTCGGGGGTGTCTGTATCCGTGCCGCCGTCTGCGGCGTCTGTACCGGCCTGCGCCATGCCATCCATTTCGAGCGCTTCCGCGATTTCTTCGCGGTTTTCCAGGGCGATTTCCGTGTCGTTGTGGTTGTCGGTCGTCATTATTCGGGTCCTTCCGGGCCATCACACACGCCCGCCCCGGAATACGCACGTGAACATTTTCGGGCCGCTCATCGGCCCCTCATTCTGTCGAGCACGTCCCCGCGGGAATCCCGCACAAAAAAATGCGCCGTCCGGATCGGCGCTAAGTCCTCATCGCGCCCACATGGCGCTCACACGTGCTGGAACCAGCTTACGGAAAACAGGGGCGCAAGGGGAGGGGGAAGGGCGCGACAATGGTCACCTCCGCAAGATTTCTCTACTGGCCTCGCGCATCGTTCGTGTGGCTTTTGGCCCCATTTCTCTTGCATCACCTCTTGCTCTTGCTGCTCGCCCATTGCTTTCCCCGCTCGCCCTCGCCCCCCCACTTGGGCTCCAACCCCTCTCGTCCCTGGGGGCGCCTCGTTCCTATCGCCCCAGAAGATTCGGTGAAAGTGGTGAAAAATCGCCGCCTCACGATGCTTATCAGGTCCTTTACGCCAAAAATCACCACTTTCGTTGCGGGAGCGGCGTGGAACGGAGACAGGGGCGACCCAAGGAGCGAGGAGAGACGGGCAGGGGGAGTGCCGCCGGAGGGGAGGAGAGACGGGCTGGGGGAGTTGGAGTTCGCTGGAGGGGAGGAGACACGGGAGAAAGGGACAGGAGACGGGGCAGGGGCAGGCGGCAATGAGATCTGGGGCAGGTCCGACGGTTGAGCGGAAACCGTCGGACTGCACCCGCTAGCCGTGCGCGCTAAACTGGTGCGGATTGCGGCTGACCGCCGAGCGCACCGCACCCGTACGGTGCCCGCGCATGCATGCGCCGCACACGACCGACCACCCCGAAGTCAAAGGAATCTTCATGCTTCGCACCCACCGCGCCGGTGATCTGAGGGCAGATCACATCGGCCAGGACGTCACTCTCGCCGGCTGGATTGGAAGGCGCCGTGACCATGGCGGTGTGGCCTTCCTCGATCTGCGTGACGCCTCGGGGGTGTCGCAGGTCGTTGTTCGCGAGGAAGACGCGCACCACCTGCGAAACGAGTTCGTGCTCAAGGTCACGGGCAAGGTCGAGCGCCGCCCCGAAGGTAACGAAAACCCGGCCCTTCCCACGGGCGACATCGAGGTCATCGCCTCCGAGGTTGAGGTGCTCAACCCCGCCGCTGCGCTCCCGTTCCAGCTCGATGAGCACAGTGAGGTCGGCGAGGAAGCTCGCTTGCGCTACCGCTACCTGGATATGCGCCGTGCGGAAACGGCATATGCGTTGCGCCTGCGCTCGAAAGTCAATCAGGCCGCGCGCGAGGTGCTCCTCAACGAAGACTTCGTCGAGATCGAAACGCCAACCCTTACCCGCTCGACCCCCGAGGGGGCGCGCGACTTCCTCGTCCCGGCACGCCTCGCTCCCGGATCGTGGTACGCACTTCCGCAGTCGCCGCAGCTTTTCAAGCAGCTGCTCATGGTGGGCGGCATGGAACGCTACTTCCAGCTCGCTCGCTGCTACCGCGACGAAGACTTCCGCGCCGACCGCCAGCCCGAGTTCACGCAGCTTGACGTCGAAATGAGCTTCGCTGATCAGGAAGACGTGATCGCGCTTGCCGAGAAGATTCTCGTGAACGTGTGGAAGCAAATCGGCTACGACATTGAAACGCCGATCAAGCGCATCACCTACCACGAATCGATGGCCCGCTACGGCTCGGATAAGCCAGACCTCCGTTTCGATCTCGAGATCACCGAGATGACCGACTTCTTCAAGGACACGCCGTTCCGCGTGTTCCAGGCGCCGTACGTTGGCGCGATCGTCATGAAAGGCGGCGCTTCGCAGCCGCGCCGCACGCTCGATGCGTGGCAGGAATTCGCGAAGCAGCGCGGCGCAAAGGGCCTCGCTTACGTCCTCTTCCAGGAGGATGGTTCGCTCGGCGGCCCCGTCGCCAAGAACCTCTCCGACGAGGAGAAGGCCGGTCTCGCCGACAAGGTCGGCGCGAGCGCTGGCGACTGCGTGTTCTTCGCAGCCGGCGACGCCAAGAATTCGCGCGCCCTTCTTGGCGCCGTGCGCAACGAGATTGGCGACCGCCTCGGCCTGATCAACCCCGACGAGTTCGCTTTCGTGTGGGTCGTGGATGCGCCCATGTTCGAGCCCGCCGGCGACGCCGAAGCGGCCGGCGACGTCGCGGTTGGTCACGGCGAATGGACCGCCGTTCACCACGCCTTCACGTCCCCGAAGCCTGAGTTCCTTGACACGTTTGACACCGACCCTGGCTCGGCGCTCAGCTACGGCTACGACATTGTATGCAACGGCAACGAGATTGGCGGCGGCTCGATTCGTATCCACCAGGCCGACGTGCAGCAGCGCGTCTTCGCACTGATGGGCATCAGCGAAGAAGAAGCGCAGGAGAAGTTCGGCTTCCTCCTCGAGGCGTTCAAGTTCGGTGCGCCGCCCCACGGCGGCATCGCGTTCGGCTGGGATCGCATCGTGTCGATCCTCGCGAAGACCGACTCGATCCGCGATGTCATCGCCTTCCCGAAGACCGGTAACGGTTACGACCCGCTGACGGCAGCCCCGGCGCCCATCACGCCGCAGCAGCGTAAGGAAGCGGGCGTGGACTTCAAGCCGGAGAAGAAGGCAAAGGATAAGGACTCGGCGAAGGCCGAGCAGCCGTCGGACACCGCCAAGTAACCCGGCCCTGCACAAAGCCCCCGGTTACCGAACGACATGTTCGGGCCGGGGGCTTTCCCATGGGCGAAGAAAATCTACGGACGAGGGTCCTCGCCATGCTTGATCTGCGGTTTCGGCATGCGCCACGGGCGGATGTTCGTTGAGCGAAGGAGCCCGTACGACACCATTCCGGCCGGGACCACGCCGAACCGTTCCATGAGTGCCTTGCGGATTTTGCGCCGCACGAGGAACGTATCGATCACCACGACGATGATGCCTGCCCACAGCACGGCGAGGAACACAATCGAAACGACCTGGAACTTTACCGGGTCGATGAGCTGCATCACGAAGGGGAACAGCATCGCGATCAGGGCCAGTGGCAAGAAGTACTCGGCGACGTTATGGCGCGAGTCGACGACGTCACGCACGAGACGGCGATCGGCACCACGGTGCTGTACGGGGTAGTGCGCCTCATCGCCGGTGAGGAGAGCCTGGTGCTCGCGATTGGCCGCCGCGCGGTCCTTCTGCTTAGAACGGCGCTTCGCCTCCTTGCGATCCTTCGGAACGAGCGGCGTGCGGCGCGCAGCCTGGGCGTCCTTACGCGAGCGGGTCGGGCGCCCCTTCTTCGGGGTCGTCGCAGAATGCTCGGCTGGGGCAGGGCTGGCGGAGTTAGCGGAAGTCGTGTCGGTATTCACCCATCCAATTCTAGACTCCCGGCGCCCGGACACGCACAGTAGGCACGGGGTTTCGTGAGGAATTCCGACGGTCGCAGGGATACGGTGGAGCAAAGACCATTAACGCGCCAGCGGCGCGGAAGGAGAAGAGGAATGTCGCTCAGCGTCGACGCAATCAATGAGAAGGTCAAAGCCCTTCAACCGCAAGCACTCGAGGACCTCACGGCGCTCGTCGCGATTCCCTCGATCGCTTTTGACGGTTACGACCAGTCGCACGTGAGGGCTAGTGCCGAAAAAGTAGCCGCGCTCCTCAAGGATGCCGGTATGCCCGAGGTAAGCATCGAATCCGTCGAGGGCGGCGCGCCGGCCGTTCTCGCGCGACGTCCCGCGAAGCCAGGTAAGCCGACGGTCATGCTGTACGCCCACCACGACGTGCAGCCCGTCGGCGATGAATCCGAATGGACAACTCCGCCGTTTGAAGCGACCGAGCGCAACGGCCGCCTGTACGGCCGCGGCGCTGCCGACGACAAGGCCGGCGTGATGGCTCACGTGACCGCCCTGCGTGCGCTCAAGGACGAGCTCGAAGAATCCGGCGTCGGCATCGTCGTGTTTGTGGAAGGTGAAGAGGAATACGGCAGCGAGACCTTCCGCCCGTTCCTCGAAAAGCACCAGGACATCATGCGCAGCGACATCATCGTCGTCGCCGACTCCTCGAACTGGGCCGTCGGCCGCCCCGCCCTCACGACGAGCCTTCGCGGCGTTGTTGCCTTCGAGCTTGACGTTCAGGTTCTCGACTACTCCGTGCACTCGGGCATGTTCGGTGGACCCGTGATCGATGCTCTTACCCAGCTTTCGCGCGTCCTCACGACCTTCCACAACGACGACGGCACGATCGCCGTCGACGGTCTTCACGTGGCCGATGCCCCCGAAGTTGACATGGACGAAGCGGACTTCCGCCGCGACGCCGGTGTCCCCGAAGGGCTGCCGCTCGCCGGCGACGGATCGATCACCTCGCGCCTGTGGACGAAGCCCGCGATCTCGGTCATCGGCATCGACGCGCCGGCCGTGCAGCAAGCCTCGAACACGCTCGTATCGAAGGCTCGCGCGAAGGTCAGCGTGCGCATCGCGCCTGGCGAAGACCCCGCACACGCCACCGAGGTTCTTAGAAAGCACGTTGAAGCCCACACGCCGGCCGCCGCGAAGGTCACGTTCACGCCCGTCGATGCAGGCAAACCATTCCTTGCGCCCGCGAGCAGCGCGGGAATGGATCTGGCTCGCCGCGCGTTTCATGACTCGTGGGGCGTCGAACCCGTCGATACGGGTCTCGGTGGCTCGATCCCCTTCATCTCCGATCTTCTCGAGCTGTTCCCGAAAGCGGATGTGCTCGTGACCGGTGTTGAAGACCCGGATTCGCGCGCCCACGGCGTCGACGAGTCGCTCCACCTCGGCGACTTCGAACGCGTCTGCGTTGCTGAAGCACTCATCCTGCTCGGCGCCGCCGAGCTCGAACCGAAAGAAACCGCGTAGGCTTTGACGCACACGTGACATACCGGACCACCACGGAGGACCAATGACCGACACCGCAACTAAAGCTGTTCCCGCACACGGTGTGACCCTCACCGAGGTTGCATCCGACAAGGTGAAACAGCTTCTCGCGCAAGAAGGTCGCGATGACCTGCGCCTTCGTATCGCCGTTCAGCCTGGCGGCTGCTCGGGGCTCATCTATCAGCTCTACTTCGATGAACGTCTCCTTGAGGGCGATGCGACCGTTGACTTCAACGGCGTCGAGGTCGTTGTCGACAAGAATTCGATCCCGTTCCTGTCGGGAGCAACGATCGACTTCTCCGACACCATCGAGAAGCAAGGTTTCACGATCGACAACCCCAATGCGTCGAGCTCGTGCGCATGCGGAGACTCCTTCGCCTAAACGCGCTCGTTCGTTCAGTTCGCGAGTGGGCTGCCGCGCACGCGGTGGCCCACTCGCGCGTTAATCGGGCATCCGTCGGACCCAAAACCTCGCGCTGGACCTGCTTGCCCGTCCCGAGCGGCCCAAACGTGACTGAGCAAACCCCACGGAATCTGCAAAAAGCGACGGTGAAGGCAACATTTGGTGGCAAGTCGCGTATGATGACTAAGGACTCTCGTCCCGATTAGTGTGCACACCCCGTGCCACGCCGGGAGCGAGGTAGACAGAAACAACCGCACAATCGAGAGCGAATCTCCCCACAACCGATTCGCCACGCGATACATGGAAGGTCAGCCTGTGATCCCCCAAACCCCGGAACGCAGCCGCCGAATGCCGAAGGCCATCGCCGCCTTTGCCCTGACGGCGCTTGCTCTCGTGGGCTGCACGGAAGAGCAGCAGCGAGGATTCCTCCCCGGTGACACCACTCACCAGATCACGAATCAGACAGACCGCATCATCACAATGTGGACCGGTTCGTGGATTACCCTCCTCGCCGTCGGCCTTCTCGTGTGGGGCTTGATCTTCTGGTGTGCCATCGCCTACCGCCGCAAGAAGGGCGACAAGGGCTTCCCCGTCCAGCTGCGCTATCACGTTCCGATCGAGCTGACGTTCACGCTCATTCCGGTCATCATGATCATGACCCTCTTCTACTTCACGCAGCGTGACATCTCCGAGATCGAACGTCTCGACCCGAACCCGGATGTCACCGTCAACGTCGTTGCGAAGCAGTGGAGCTGGGATTTCAACTACGTTGACGCAGATGTCCACGAAGATCCAGGCGTCCAGT
Source organism: Dermabacter sp. HFH0086 (assembly GCF_000413375.1). Lineage (NCBI taxonomy): Bacteria > Bacillati > Actinomycetota > Actinomycetes > Micrococcales > Dermabacteraceae > Dermabacter > Dermabacter sp. HFH0086. The sequence goes on along the minus strand of NZ_KE340308.1, from coordinate 1,998,327 downwards.
CCTTCCGCACTGGCGAAGAAGGCGCCGCTGAAGATCTCCCCACTCTTTACCTTCCCGTTGGCGAAACCGTTGAGTTCCAGCTCGACTCTCGCGACGTCATCCACTCGTTCTGGGTCGTGGACTTCCTCTACAAGAAAGACATGTTCCCCGGTCACACCACCGCCTTCCAGGTGACCCCGCAGATCGAAGGCACCTACGCCGGCAAATGCGCCGAGCTGTGCGGTGAGTTCCACTCCGACATGCTCTTCAACGTCAAGGTTGTCTCCAAGCAAGAGTTCGAAGCGCACATGGAAGAGCTGCGCGCGAAGGGGAACACGGGTCAGCTGTCGAACGACCTCAACCGCCTCCAAAAGTCCTGGAACATGAAGGACGATTCCGACCGCCGCATCGAAAACCGTCGTGAGGATGCCAAAAAGTGAGCACTACAACCGCAGAGACCACGAGCCGCTTCACCCCGGCCACGCCTGAGACGAAGAAGGGCAACCAGCTCTTCAAGCTGCTCACCACGACCGATCACAAGACGATCGGCATCATGTACATGGCTACCGCCTTTTTCTTCTTCTGCTTCGGTGGCGTGCTCGCACTGCTCATTCGTGCCGAACTGTGGGAGCCAGGCCTGCAGGTGGTCGTGTCCAAGGGGCAGTACAACCAGCTCTTCACGATGCACGGCACGATCATGCTCCTCATGTTCGGCACACCGCTCTTTGCCGGCTTCGCAAACTACCTTTTGCCGCTTCAAATCGGTGCAGTCGACATGGCGTTCCCGCGCCTGAACATGTTCTCGTACTGGCTCACCGGATTCGGCTCACTCATTGCCTGCGCCGGATTCCTTACACCGCAGGGTGCGGCCTCCTTCGGCTGGTTCGCCTACGCGCCGCTTTCCGACACAACCTTTACTCCGGGGCTCGGCGGCGACCTGTGGGCCTTCGGGTTGTGCATGCAGGGCTTCGGCACCATCCTCGGTGCGGTCAACTTCATCACGACCATCATCACAATGCGCATGCCCGGCATGACCATGTTCCGCATGCCGATCTTCACGTGGAACGTCCTCATTACGTCGATCCTCATCCTCATGGTCTTCCCCCCGCTCGCAGCCGCGCTTTTCGCCCTCGGCGCTGACCGCGTGCTCGACGCCAATATCTTTGACCCTGCCAACGGCGGGCCAATCCTCTGGCAGCACCTCTTCTGGTTCTTTGGCCACCCCGAGGTTTACGTTCTCGCGCTGCCGTTCTTCGGTATCGCCTCTGAAATCATCCCCGTCTTCAGCCGCAAGCCCATCTTCGGCTACAAGACCCTCGTCTATGCGACGATCTCGATCGCTGCCCTCTCCGTGACCGTGTGGGCGCACCACATGTTCACAACCGGCGCAGTGATGCTCGACTTCTTCGCCTTCATGACCATGATGATCGCGGTTCCCACAGGCGTGAAGTTCTTCAACTGGGTCGGCACCATGTGGCGCGGTTCCCTCACCTTTGAATCGCCAATGCTGTTCACACTCGGCTTCATGACCACCTTCCTCTTTGGTGGCCTCACCGGTGTCATCCTCTCCACCCCGGTTCTCGACTTCCACCTGAGCGACACCTACTTCGTCGTCGCACACTTCCACTACGTCATCTTCGGCACGGTGGCCTTCGAAATGTTCGCGGGCTTCTACTTCTGGTGGCCCAAGATGTTCGGATACAAGCTCCGCGAAGACCTCGCAAAGGTGCACTTCTGGCTCCTACTCGTCGGCTTCCACATGACCTTCCTCATCCAGCACTTCATGGGTGTCGAGGGTGCACCGCGCCGTTACATGAACTACCTCTCCGAGGACGGTTTCCAGTGGATGAACCAGTTCTCCACGATCGGCGCCTTCATCCTTGGTGCCTCGACTCTTCCGTTCTTCCTCAACGTGATCCTCACCCACATGAAGGGCGAGAAGGTCACCGTGAACGACCCCTGGGGCTACGGCGCTTCCCTCGAGTGGGCAACCTCGTGCCCGCCGCCGCGCCACAACTTCGTCGAGCTGCCGCGCATCCGCTCCGAACGTCCGGCCTTCGACCAGAAGTTCCCGGAAGTCGCCGCGATCGACCAGGTCCACGTCAACCGCGACGAGACAGCCCTCGTTAGCGCCCACGGAGGTAAGTAAGAATGCGCACCAACGTCATCATCTTCGCCCTCATCGGCTGCTTCGTGACCGTCGTCGGCGTTGTTTACACCCTCCTCACCCTCAACGTCGATCCCGGCGGCATCGAGTGGGTCGGCGTTCCCGCACTCTTTGCTCTCGCAGCAATGTGCTGGATGATCGCCATCTACGTGTGGATGAGCGAGCGCCGCTTCGGCGGAGGTGCTCAAGACGACGACAACGCCGAAGTTCACGAAGAAGCCGGCCACAAGGGCGTCTTCGCTCCCTACAGCTGGGCGCCACTCGTGTGTGCGGTCGGTGCTTCCCTCGCGTTCGGCGGTTTCCCAATCGCCTACTGGATCACCGCGCTCGGAATCGTGATCGGCATGATCGGCGTCATCATGTGGGTTATGGCCTACTCGGTGGGGCACAACAGCCACTGAAATTTAGGTAAGCGACCGCGTTCCGCGGGGCAGCCTGAAAACATAGAATCCACGCTGTCGAATGCCCGGCAGGCTCTAAGAGAGCCGGCCGGGCACTTTGCTCGATATCGCGAAACCCTCGATGCCTCGTGGATGAGCTTGCCGTAAGTGGTGGGACGTAAAGTGGATTGGCCAGGCTAGTTGTGGATGGCGTGATTACGGAGATTAGAAATTGCGCAATCTGCCCACGAAGCCATCACGCCATTCATCCTTGCTAAGGCGGGTAAGAACGTAGCCCTTGCCCGACAGGGAAAGGCTGGCAGCGAGGGTGATGGCGACAAGGAGACATCCACTGCCGTGGATGAGTCGGTATTGCGGAGGTGTTGGTAGGTCGTCAGCTGCGGTTCCACTTGGACTGCCTTAGGTGCGAGTGATGCGCTAGCGCTTCGCTGTCGGCGAGACCCCCTGGCAGTCGGGGGGGGGGAAAGAGAGCTTGGGCGCTGGGCGAGTTCTAGTAGAGCGCGGGCTGTTGAATCGAGAAGCGATGGAGTGGCTTGAAAACGTGTTGGGTTACGCGTCTACGCTTTGGAACCCGACCCGTTGTCGAACAATCTGGCAGAGCAGTGCGAGTGCGGCAACGCCAGCTGCCGAACCGCATAGCACGTCTGGCGCCACGTGCGCAGCCACCAACAGCGAGCCAAGAGTCGCCCCTAGTGCCGATCCCAGGTAGTTGGCTGATGCGTTAGCAGCCACAGCCGTGGCACCATCTGCTGGATTCGCCTGCAGGAGCACATGCTGCTGGGGCGCGAGGGATGACCAACCACACAGCCCCCAAATGAACAGGCTCACCACGGTGACCCCTGGCAGATGCCCCTGAGTCATGCCGATCAGCGCGCATGTCAGGCCGGCGAGGATGACAGCGCTCAAGCGCAAGGGGTCACACCTGTCCACGAGCCATCCGATGCCTAGAGCTCCGAGCGCCCCACCGAGTCCCCAGACCCAAATCCCCAGGCTCTGATGCGACGCTAGGCTTCCGGCGGACAGCACGACGGTCAGGTAGGTGTAGAGCCCCAAGGAAGCCACTGCGGTGAGAAGCGTTACTGAAATCGTGAGGAGATTCCGTGGGCTTGTGATGGATCGCAGTCGGTCAGCAGCGCTAGACGCCGGAATTGACGGTAGTTTGCCGCCGCGCAGCGTTATGCCTGCTAGTGCAGCGCAGCCAATGATCACGATCAGTAGTATCGCCGCGCGCCACCCCCACAGTCGAGCCAGGAAAAGTCCGATGGGCACGCCGAACACGGTACCGACTGCCAGACCGGCAAGAACCATAGCCACCGCACGACCTCGACGCTGTTGATCCACAACCTCTGAGGCCACCGCGGACGACAGTGGCGAATACACGCCTGCCGCCGCGCCAGCGACTATACGAGTGGCCAGGAAGACCCCAATCGTTGGTGACAGTGCTGTGATCAGGTTCGCTACCGTGAATACCAGCAAGGCTGTAACCAAACTGCGTCGCGACCGCTGCCCAGCGCGTCCCGCAAGTAAGGGGCCCGAGACTGCGTAGGAGCCCGTGAATGCCGCAACGCTTAACCCAACATCGGCTTCCCTAGTTCCCAATGAAGATGCGACGTCGGGTAAAAGTCCCGCCACGACATAGGCGTCCAGGCCGAGAGCGACGCTGCCCAACACGAATGGCCACAGTCGACGCATCATTCTTGTGGCTCCCTTGAGTCTGCGCTCGCGAGTACTGCCGCAAGAACCCCTGGGAACAGCTGATCCAGATCCTCGCGCCGCAGCTGGATTAGACATGCGCGGCCCTCGCTCCTCGTCCAGGTCATTCCTGCCTCTCGCAGCATGCGCGTGTGGTACGTCAGCGTCGAACGGGGGAGATCGTCCGCGAGTTCAAGGCTGTCGTGCTCCTGCCCGTCCGCCAGGCGGCAGATCATTTCTAACCGCGTAGGGTCGCTCAGGGCGGCAAGCACCCTAGGCAAACTGATTTCGTCAGGATTCGGGTGGTGATATTTGCGGGGTGTCATCGGGCCTCCATCAATCGTGCAGCAATAATTGCACGATTATCGTACAGGAATCACTGCACGATTCCGAGCGCTGTCAGTGAATTGACGCCGCCCCATTCGGGCGATTTGAGGTCTCGCGCTGGCGTCTAGAAGTGCCGCGGCGGGCCTAGAGTTGGGATGCGTGATTGATTGGGGGCTCTAACGCAATAATGCGAGTCTTCTTGCCGTTGGCTGGTAGATCCGATTTTCCGGTCGAGCGCTGTGCTTGTGTAAAGCGCAGGGCGCTCAGGGCGGGGGCGACAAACTATCTTCTGGTGGGATAGGGAGTAGAAAAGTTCACTTGGATGTTCGGGCAGACTTAAGTTCTTTTACTGTGGTGCGAGCGAAATGGCTGTGCTCTCTCTAGACCTCTTGCCGGTTTCGTGCGCGAGGCGCCCACACATGAAAGCCCAGCAACCGTCGGACCGCCGGCGTAAGACCACCACGCGAACTAACGAAGTTTGACTGCCCTCAATCCGGTTAGGAGGGAAGAGGGGGACAGAAGAGAAGGGAACGGAGGCGTGGTAGGGAAGCAAGAGGCGAAGCAGCAGAAGCCCTGGCACACAGAAGTGGGGGCCTGCCCGAGCCGAAACTCAGTGGCAAACCCCCACAACCTCTATGGAATTCGGGAAGGGCGTTCGATCAGCTGCCGACGAGAGCCTTGATCTTGTGCTCCTCGTGGCCCGAGTGCTCGAGCGCCTCGCGAAGCTCCGCAGGCGTCGCAGGCTCCACGCGATCCTTGAAGAAGAAGCTCGAGGCCTTTGCCCGAAGCGACGAGACGCCCTCGCCCTTCTTGAGCGGGCGGTGGTTGTCGTAGCTCACGAGAACCCAGCGATCATACTCGCTGAGAGGCTCGTGGATCTCGAGCGTTTCACCGTTCTCCATGCGCACAACCTTGCCGGTTTCAACGCCGTGGAGGGCGATCTGCTTCTTGTGCTTCTGGATTGAGAGGCACACGCGCTTCGTCACGATGAACGAGATGACCGGGATCGCGAAGATGCCGATGCGGAAGAACCACGTGAGGTTGTTCAGCGACATGTGGAAGGCGACGGCCATGAGGTCATTCGCGCCGGCAAGCATCGAGACGACGTAGGCAGAAATCCAGGCGACGCCGAAGCCCGTGCGCACGGGCGTGTTGTACGGAAGGTCGAGAACGTGGTGTTCGCGGTCGTCGCCGGTGACCCACTGTTCAATGAACGGATACAGCGCGAGGCTGCCGAACATGATGCCCGGGAAAATCATGCCGGGAATGATGATGTTGAGCGAGATTGGGTAGCCGAAGATCGTGGGCTCCCAGCCTGGCATGAGGCGCAGCGAGCCTTCGAGGAACAGCATGTACCAGTCGGGCTGTGAACCAGCCGACACGGGGGAGGGGTCGTAAGGACCGTAGTTCCACACCGGGTTCATGGCGACGGTGGCTCCCACGAGAGTGAGTACGCCGAACACGATGAAGAAGAAACCGCCGGCTTTTGCCGTGTAAACGGGGAAGAGTGGGTAACCGACCACGTTGCGATCGGTGCGGCCCGGGCCGGGGTACTGCGTGTGCTTGTGCATCACGAGGAAGAACATGTGCAGCGCGATGAGTGCAAGGATCGCACCCGGGATGATGAGGATGTGCACCGTGAACAGGCGCGGAATGATGTCGTGGCCCGGGAATTCACCGCCAAACATGAGCATCGAGCCGTAGGTGCCGAGGATCGGGATGGCCTTCATGACACCGTCGGCAATACGCAAACCGTTGCCCGAGAGGACGTCGTCGGGAAGCGAGTACCCGGAGAAGCCGGCGAGCATCGCGAGCACCATGAGGCCGAAGCCGATGAGCCAGTTGAGCTCACGCGGCTTGCGGAAAGCACCCGTGAAGAAGACGCGGAACATGTGCACGAAGATCGCCACCATGAACGTGAGCGCTGCCCAGTGGTGGATCTGCCTGAAGAGGAGGCCACCCCACACGTCGAATGACAGGTGCAGCGTCGAGTTGAACGCTGCTGACATGTGCGCTCCCTGGAGCGCCGTGTAGGAGCCTTCGTAGACGACTTCATTCATCGAGGGAACGAAGAACATCGTGAGGAAGATGCCCGAGATTACGAGAACAACGAAACTATAGAGCGCGACTTCGCCGAACATGAACGACCAGTGGTCGGGGAAAATCTTCCGTGCGAAACCTTTGACGATATTGGCGCCGCTCGTACGCTCATCGAGCCAGCTAGCGCCTACCGAGCCGAGCTTGAAGGCCTTCGAGTTGCGGTCGAGGCCGGTGGTCTGGGTGTCACTCATGAGGAATTACTTCTCCTTGTGAATGTCCCAGAAGCTGGGACCGATGGGCTCGGGGAAATCGCCGGTTGCGACAAGGTAGCCCTCGTCGTCAACCTCGATAGGGAGCTGCGGGAGCGGACGGTGCGCCGGGCCGAAGACAACCTTGGCGCCGTCGGTGACATCGAAGGTCGACTGGTGGCACGGGCACAGCATGTGGTGGGTCTGCTGTTCGTAGAGCGCGACGGGGCAACCGACGTGCGTGCAGATCTTCGAGAACGCGAGGATTCCCTCGTGGCCAGCCTCGAGCGAGGCCTCATTCTTGCCGTCTGCAGGATCGATGCGCACGAGAATTGCTGCTGCTTTCGCGCGCTCCTCGATCCAGTCGGGAGTCTCCTCGGTGAGGCCCTCGGGCATCACGTGGAAAATCGAGCCGACGGTGACGTCCGAAGCCTTGATGGGCGTCTGGTCATGGTCGCGGGCGATGCGAACGCGCTTCTTGTTTTCCGTGGCGCGGCCCCAGAACGTGTGGTGGAGCTTATTGCCGGGAAGGGGGCCGAGGGTCGAGATCGGGAAGAGCACGGCGATCGGAAGGGCCGCCAGTGCACCCACGAGCGAGGCGACGACCAGCGGGCGGCGGGCGATACCGGACTCATTGATGCCGTCGACAAGAATCTTCGACGCGGCTTCGCGCGTTTCTTCATTGCCGCGCTGTGCGTGACGCTCCTCGGTGACTTCGTGATCGGGCATGAGCGTCTTTGCCCAGTGGATCGCACCTGCACCGATGAAGAAGATGCCAACAGCGAGGCCGATACCCATGGTGAGAGTTGACCAGTGCACCGCTGAGAGGGTGCCCTCTTCTGCAAGGAGGTTCGTGCCCGTGGGGCTGAACAGGAAGTAGGAGGCGATAAAGAACGCCGTGCCGAGAATCGAGAGGACGAACAGCAGCGAGACGATGCGCTCGGCGCGCTTTTCAGCTTTGGGGTCGAGATCTGCTTGGCGGTACTCGTGCGGCGGAATGCCCGGGTTGCGGAAACCGCCCTCTTCCGCGCGCGCGACGGTGCTTACGCCCTTGCGCGGCGAGGTGCCGTCGATGTTGTGTGTCAGTTCGTTCACTTTGCCTTAGCTCCCAACCAGATAGCGCAGCCGAGCAGAATCGCGAGAATCGCCGTCCAGGCGAAGAGGCCCTCGGTGACCGGGCCGAGTGCGCCGAGCGAGTAGCCGCCGGGCGAGCCGTTCTCTTCAAGCTGGTTGAGGTAGGCGATGACGTCGCGTTTGTCTTCGGGGCTCAGGTTGTTGTCGTTAAACACCGGCATGTTCTGCGGGCCGGATTCCATGGCTTCGTAGATGTGCTTGTCCTCGACACCGCGAAGAGTCGGGGCCCACTTGCCTTCCGTAAGTGCGCCGCCGGCAGCAGACGCGCTGTGGCACATGGCGCAGTTGATGCGGAAGATCTCGCCACCTTTGGTGACGTCGGCGCCTTCCTTGCTCAGCTGCTCCTCAGTGGGGATCGACGGGCCGGGGCCCAGCGAGGCCACGTATGCGGCAAGCTGCGAGATCTGCTTATCGGTGAACTGCACGGGCTTGCGCTGCGCCTGCGGGCCGGACTCCTGCATGGGCATGCGGCCCGTGCCCACCTGGAAATCGACGGCAGCGGCGCCAACGCCGATGAGCGACGAGCCAACCGTGTTGCCGTCACTGTCTTTGCGACCTTCGCCGTTCATGCCGTGGCACGTCGCGCAGTTCGAGACGAAGAGCTTCTTCCCTTCGGCGACGTCGGAGGCCGAGAAGGCCTCAGCGGATGCGTCTTTGGGGGAGAGGACGGCAAACAAACCGCCCGTGGCGATCAACGCCATCAAGATGATGGCAAGGAGCGCCATCGGGTGATGGCGGTGTGTGGCCAGAGCCTTCACTGTGAGGACCTCGTTTCGGTAAAGGGTGCGAATCCGAGTAGGGGAGCTTTAGAAGAAGGCCCAGTTGCCTTCAACGGTGTGGAGAACGAGCGGGTCAAGCAGGTAGACCACGAAGAAGAGGGCTACCCAGATGACGTCGACGAAGTGCCAGTAGTACGACACGCAAATCGCGCTGACCTCTTCGTGGTGCGTGAAATTCTTCGCGGAGTAGGCGCGCGCGAGAACGAAGAGGAAGGCGATAAGCCCGCCAAGGACGTGGAGGCCGTGGAAGCCCGTGGCGAGGTAGAAGATTGAGCCATGAGGCGTGCTCGAGATGGTGAGGCCCTTATGCACGAGCTCGGCATATTCGAAGGCCTGGCCCGACACGAAGATCGCGCCGAGAATGAAGGTGAGGGTGTACCACTCGATGAGGCCCCAGCCGGCGATGTTGACGATCGAGCCGGTGCGGCGCTTGCGGCGCTTTTCTGCGGCGAATACACCCATCTGGCACGTGATTGAGCTCGTGACCAGGATGAGCGTGTTGGTGATGGCGAAGTTGAGCGTGAAGTTCTTCTGGCCCTCGTAGAAAACCTCGGGTACGACGCCGTACAGCGTGAAGTACATAGCAAAGAGCGCACCGAAGAACATGATTTCGCTCGCGAGCCACACGATGGTGCCGACCTGAGTGGTGTTCGGCCTGCTCACGGGGGAGGTGCGAGGGGCGGAGGAAAGAGTCGCAGTTGTCACGGTTCTCATTCGTCGTTGGTCGGGTTGCGAGGCCATGCACGGCACATGGTCTCGGCCGCTGCGGGCAAGGCCCGTGCGGCCCTGCTGGGACAAAAGTCCGTGCGCAGGTTTTTTCAGCATACCTGTTGGAAGCGCGATTGTTGAATCGAACGGGGCTTTTGTCCCGGTTTTTTCCGTGATCTAAGCCGTGTTCCGTCTGGTGGGCTTGCTCTACGTCACGAGCGTTCACGCCTTAATATGGGCGCCATGACGGATCAAGAAATCTATACGTGGCCCGCGCTGACCCACGCCCTCATCAAAGGGCGCGATCTCACGTCCGAAGAGGCGTGGTGGGCAATGCAGCAGATCATGCGCGGCGATGTTGATCCGGTCCCTCTCGCCGGTTTCCTCGTGGCGCTTCAGGCGAAGGGAGCGGTGACCCATGAGGTCAACGCACTCTCCTCCTCCATGCTCGAGCACTCGAGGATCATTAGTGCGCCCTCTGGCGCCGTCGACATCGTGGGGACGGGCGGAGACGGCGCCCATACCGTCAATATCTCGACCATGGCCTCGCTCGTGATCCGCGGCGCGGGGATTCCTGTGGCAAAGCACGGCAACCGTGCCGTGAGTTCGAAATCGGGTTCGGCGGACGTACTCGAAGCGCTCGGGGTGCGCCTGAATCTTCCCGTGGAGGGCGTGCAGCGCGTGCTTGACGAAGCGGGAATCTCGTTTTGTTTCGCCCAGGTTTTTCACCCGTCGATGAAACATGGTGCGGTTGCCCGAGCCGGTCTCAAACTGCCCACGGTTTTCAATGTGCTCGGTCCCATCACCAATCCCGCCGGGGTTCGTGCCCATTCCGTCGGCGTGGCATTCGAGGAGATGGCGCCTGTCATCGCAGGTGTCTTTGCAGACCGCGGCGCGTCCGCCATCGTCGTGCGCGGGCGCGACGGCCTCGACGAGCTGAGTATCGCCGCCGAAACCGATGTGTGGGAGGTAAGGGACGGGTCCGTTACGTCGCACGTTGTCGCCCCCGAAGACTACGGACTCTCACGCGCACGTATCGATGCGTTGCGCGGTGGCGACCCCTCCTACAATGCCCAGGTGGCGCGAGACCTGCTTGCCGGCACGACTGGGCCCGTGCGAGATGCCGTCGTGCTCAATGCCGCTTCGGGCATTGTCGCAGCCGAGGGGCTCAAGGAAAGTTCCGACGCCAGCCCTGCCTTCGCCGAGCGAATGCTCCGCGCGGTGAAACGGGCCGAAGACTCACTCGATTCCGGAGCCGCCAAGGCTGCGCTTGAGCGGTGGATCAACGTCTCGCAGAGCGTCGAAACACCCGCTGAAACTCTTCGATCGTAAAGCGGGCGGTAGACGGCATCGACCACTCGCCCTCCACGTGAACGATCCGGATGCCAGGTTTCGCGAGCCATTCGAGGATGAGCTCAGCCTCGTGGTGGTAGCCGAAGCACAGCGGGGCGCGCAGGGCGGCCTCCGCTTCGCTTTCGCGAGCAAGTGCCTCGATAGCCGAAAGCGGGTCGCTCCACGCCGGCATCGTGCGCGCTGCCCCGAGCCGCCCGTGCCGTACGGCAAGAACCTCCCACTGCCAGGGCGATTGAGTCGAAGCATCGTGGCACGAGATTTTGCGCGCCGCGACGAGGAATGGAACCTCCGCGATGGATCGCAATCGTGCGGCACGTCGCGCTGCATCAGCAAACAACTCGACCCTCGTGCGCAACGCCTCGGCGTTCTCGTAGAGGCCCCTCCCCACGAGTGCGCGCATTTTCTGAGCCGCGTACTCAAAAACATCGCTCGGATCCTCGGTGAGGGCCCGGTGCATTCGTGCGTGGAAGCCTGCGCTGCTGCGCACGGGCTCCGACGCTTCTGCGGCAAACGTCGGTCCATGAACCGGCGGTACCGGCAGTGCCCCCGCGGCAGCCGACGGTTCCCGGGGAACCGTCGGACTTTTGGTCCCGGTGCGACCTTCCGCGGCACCAGCGTTGTCCTCTTCGGCCCCGATGGCCGCAGTCAGTGCCGCGTACACGAGGGAGCGAATCGGCTCGACGTCGTGGCGCGAGCGGAGCGGGCCGATATAGGCGTGGAGCGACGTTTCGCTTTTGACAGTGCGCGCAAGGCGCAGCCCATCGGGGGTGACTCGAAGCCAATTGCCCTTGGAAGGGCGGATTCCCTGGCGATTGGCGATGGGGCGCTCACTTGCGATTGCGCGCAGCTCGCGGATTGCAGCTTCGGCGTCGCTTGAACACTGCACAATGTCGATACGCTCGGTGACGGGAATGATATCGAGGACGGCTCGCCTGGTCTCGTTCGGTGAAAAGTAGGTGCGCACTCGCGAGCGGAGATTGCCCGACTTGCCGATGTACAGCGTTGAACCGTTGGCGTCGACGAAGGAGTACACGCCGGGCACGGGCGGGATGTCCGCCGCGAGGTGGCGTTTGCGGATTTGGGCGGGACTTGCTTTCTTCCCACTTGAGGTGAGATCCGAGAGGTGGCTTGCGCCACCGGCAGAAAGTCGCGCGATGATCTCGTGGAGAACATCGACCGTTGCGCGCGCATCCGACAGCGCGCGGTGGTTGGGCACCGTCGTTGCCCCAACCGTTCCCGCGAGAGTCGAAAGCTTGTGGTTCTTCACTTCGTCACGTCCGAAAACGCGGCGCGCGAGTGTAAGCGTATCGACGACCTCGAACGGTGGCCACCGGTACTCGAGCCGGAGCGCCGCGGCCTTCAAAAACCCGATGTCGAAACGGGCATTGTGGGCGACGAGCACCGAGGTGCGTGCGAACTCGAGGAAAGCGGGGATGACCGCTTCTGCCGACGGCGCATCGCGAACCATGTGGTCAGAGATCCCCGTGAGGGCGGCGATGTATGCGGGGATCGGACGCTCGGGGTTGACGAACGTCTGAAACTCCTCGACAACCTCGCCGCCCACAACCCGTACGGCGCCAATTTCCGTGATGGCATCCAGTTCGGTGTTCGTCCCGGTGGTCTCGAGGTCGACGACAACGAACTCGACATCGATGAGCTCCGGGCCAAGATCCTCGAATGCCCGCTGCGCAGTCCGAGTGATGGCGCCGTCCGCCTTACTTCTTCGTGTAAATGCGGTCGATGACCTCGGAGAAATCCTTCACAACAGCGGCACGCTTGAGCTTGAACGACGGGGTGAGGTAACCGTTCTCCTCCGTGAAATCCGCATCGATGATCTCGAACTTGCGGATCGATTCGGCGCGAGAGACCGAGGTGTTGGCTTCGTCAACTACCCTCTGGACCTCGGCGATGACCTGCTCGTTCGTAATGGCTTCGGCAAGCGACATCGACCCGAGCCCCTGGTTTTTGAGCCACCGGGGGAGCATTTCGCGGTCGAGAGTCACGATCGCCGACACGAACGGCTTTTGGTCGCCTAGAACGATGCACTGGCCAACGACGGGGCTCTGGCGCACGGTGTCCTCGAGTTGGGCAGGCGACACGTTCTTGCCGCCTGCGGTGACGATGATTTCTTTTGAACGGCCCGTAATCGTGATGTAGCCGTCCTCATCGATGCTCGCGGTGTCGCCCGTGTTGAACCAGCCGTCCTGGAGGGCCAGCGCGGTGGCGTCGGGATTGTTCCAGTACCCCTTGAACACCATGACGCCCTTGACGAGCAGTTCGCCCTTGTCGTTGAGCTTGACTTTCGCGCCTGGGAACGGGGGACCGACGGTGCCGACCTTGACATTCCACGGATTGTTGACGCCTACGGGGGCGGTCGTTTCCGTGAGGCCATAGCCTTCCAGGATCGTGACACCGATGCCGCGGAAGAAGTGGGGGAGGCGGTCGCCAAGTGGCGCACCACCCGAGATTGCGTAGGTGAGCTTTCCACCCATGAGATTGCGCAGCTTCGAGTACACGAGCGTGTCGAACAGCTTGTACTGGGCTTTCACGTGCAGGGGAATCTTGCCCGTGTCGAGGCCCTTCGAATACTGGATGGCCACCTCGACGGCACGGTGGAAGATCTTGCCTTTACCGTCTCCAACAGCCTTTTGCTCGGCGCCGTTGTAGACCTTTTCGAACACGCGAGGGACTGCGAGCAGGCACGTGGGCTTGAACGAGGCGAGATCGTCGAGGAGTTGCTTCGCATCGGGGGAGAAACCTGTCGTGCACCCGCACACGATGGTGATGAACGTGATGTCGCGTGCGAACACGTGCGCGAGCGGAAGGAACATCAGCAGGCGCGAGCCAGGGGGCATAACCGCCTCACCCAGAAGGCCCACTGCGTTGAGGGACTGATCCATGAAGTTTGCGTGCGTGAGCTCCACGCCCTTGGGCCGGCCGGTCGTGCCGGAGGTGTAGACGATCGTCGCGGTGTCTGACTTGTGCCGGCTCTTACGCGCCTTCTCAATCGCGTCGTCGTCGATATCGGCTTCTGCAACGGAGAGCTGCTCGATGATGCCCTCTTCGATGACCCACACCTGCTCGAGATCCGAGAGCGAAGAGCGGACTTCGTCGATGTCCTGCGCATGGCCGGCGTTTTCGCAAAAAATGAAGCGCGCACCGGAATCGGAAGCGATCCATTCGATCTGCCCGGGGGAGGACGTTTCGTAGATCGGCACGCTGATCGCCCCGGTGAACCACAACGCCCAGTCGATGAGTACCCATTCGAAGCGCGTGCGAGACATGATCGCGACTCGGTCGCCTGGCTGGACGCCTTCGTTGATAAGCCCCTGTGCGAGACGCTTCACGAGCGTGATGAATTCAGGTGCGTACATGGGTGACCATGTGCCGGGCGTGAGCTGACGCTCCCACAGGGGAATGTCGGCGTACTTGGTGCGGCGTAGAAGGAGGAAGTCGGTGATGTTTTCGTCTGGCTTCGACTCTGCGATTTGCGGCGTTTCGAACTCGCGTGACACGGGGGAATGCTCCTTGACTTCTAGGCGGGGCTGCACTCGAGTGTACGCGCCTCACGTGCATTGAGGCATGGAGGAGGCTTCGTGTGGCGCGTTCCTTCCCTCACGATGGGCGCTGCCCTATAGGGTTATCCCCGTGCATCTCTATCCCGTCTTGCAGCCGATCGTTAAATTTCTGCTCACGCTCTTCTGGCGCCCCACAGTTGCGGGCCTCCAGCACGTTCCGTCTTCGGGGCGCATGATCATGGCGTGCAATCACACCTCCGCGTTCGAAACTTATTTTGTACCGTGCATGATTCCGCGCGAGATTCACTGGCTTGGAAAGGATGCTCTTTTCAAGGGCAAGGGGGTACCGGGGAAGTTTTTTGCGTGGCTCATGCGCTCGGTCAATGTGATTCCCGTGGATCGTTCGGGAAGCGGTGGCGCGAGCTCGGCGCTCGACGCGGGGATCGCGGTGCTCGAAGGTGAGCACGCCCTCGGCGTGTTCCCCGAGGGCACGAGGAGCCATGACGGGCGAATGTATCGCGGTAAGACGGGCGCTGTACGCCTCGCGCTCGCGACGGGTGCGCCCATCCTTCCCGTCGCCGAACTTGGCGCCTTTGAGGCGCAGCGCTCGAAGAATTCCATCGTGCCGAAGCTCCGTTCAAAGCTCCATACACAGATCGGCCCAACGATCGACATGCGCGCGCAGCTGTCGACGTTGAGAGCAGACAATCCGAGCGACGCACCCGCCACGCGCGAAGAACTTCGCACGCTCACGCGCTCGCTCATGGAAGCGATTCGCGAGCTATCCGGCCAGGAGTATGTGGACGAGTACGCCGCGGACGTGAAGAAAAGACTTAAGGACGCGAACGCTTCGTAAGTTCCGGTCGCGAGAGTGCCGCTGAGCGGACCCACATGTCGCGCTCGTGACTTTCGCCTACTATGTCCGGGTGAGTTATCAGAACCGTAACGTTGCCGCGACATTCCACCCGTTCGAGCTTTCCGAATCATCCGCCCATCTCGAGGCGCTTTCGTCGTGGCGCGAATATCCGAGGGTCCAGCAACCAACGTGGCCGAACGAGAAGGAGCGGGCACGGGTCTTTGATGAGCTGAGGGCCGCACCCCCACTCGTGTTCGCGGGCGAAGTTGACCTTCTTCGCACCCACCTCGCTAAAGCAGCGCGTGGCGAGGCATTCCTCCTTCAGGGAGGCGACTGCGCAGAAACCTTTGCGGACTCGACTGCCGACCGCATCAAGAACAAGGTGCAGACGATCCTCCAGATGGCAGCGATCCTGACCTACGGCGCCTCGCTTCCCACGATCAAGATGGGGCGTATGGCCGGTCAGTTCGCCAAGCCTCGCTCGAGCGACACCGAGACGATCGACGGTGTGAGCCTCCCGAGTTACCGCGGCGATGCGGTCAACGGTTACGAGTTCACCTCCGAATCTCGCACGCCCGATCCCTCGCGCCTGTGGAAGATGTACACGACCGCTTCGCAGACCCTTAATCTTCTGCGCGCGTTCACGGGCGGCGGCTTCGCGGATCTGCGGCAGGTGCAGGCCTGGAACAAGGGGTTCGTGGAGTCCGACGCCTACTCGAAGTACGTGCGAGTCGCGGATGATATTGAGCGAGCCGTGCGTTTCATGGAGGCCATCGGTGTGGACTTCGACCCGATTCGCATGGTCGAGTTTTATTCGTCGCACGAGGCGCTTCTCCTCGACTACGAGGAGGCCCTCGCGCGCGTCGACTCGCGCACGGGTGAGATCTACGGATGCTCTGGCCACTTCCTGTGGATCGGTGAGCGAACCCGCCAGCTCGACGGTGCGCACGTGCACTTTATGTCGCAACTGCGCAACCCGATCGGCGTGAAGCTCGGTCCGAACGCGAGCGTGGATGACATGCTTCGGCTCGCAGAGGTCCTTGATCCGGAGCGCGAGCCGGGCCGTCTCACGTTTGTGACCCGCATGGGCGCCACGGACGTACGTGAGAAGCTTCCCGTGCTGCTCACGGCAGCAAAGCGTGAAGGAATCGAAGCCGTGTGGGTGACAGACCCGATGCACGGCAACACGATCACGAGCTCGAACGGTTATAAGACTCGCCGCTTCGACGACATCATGGACGAGGTGCGCGGGTTCTTTGAGGCACACTGGGAGGTCGGCACAACCCCGGCTGGTCTTCACATGGAGCTCACGGGCGATGACGTCACCGAGGTTCTAGGCGGTTCCAGCGAGCTTGACGAAGAGGGCTTGCACCGCCGCTATGAGACGCTCGTCGACCCGCGCCTCAATCACTCGCAGTCGCTTGAGCTCGCGTTTCTCGTCGCCGACATGCTTGGCGATCGGCCGAGCTGATCGCCGCTAGTACACCGTGATCGTCACGGTCGAGCCGCGCGGTACTTTTGTGCCGCCCGGCTGCGACTGCTGGGACACGAGGCCAAAGACGGGCGTGCCTCGCTCGTAGACGACCTGGACCTTGAGCCCGGCTTTTTCGAGCGCCGCGCGGGCGTCGGCTTCGCTCTTGCGGAAAACATCGGGAACCCCGACGAGGTTGGGGCCGAGCGAGATGGAGATCTTGACTTCGCTGCCTGGAAGCACCGAGGTGGCCCCGGCGGGATCTTGCGAGATGACCTGGCCGGCGGGCACGTTCGAGTTGTACTGCTCGTTCACTTTTGGCACGAGGCCCGCGCCTTCAATGGCTTTGATTGCCGCTTTGCGCTCACTTCCCGCGACGCTCGGAACCTCGACCGGTTCGGGTCCGTCACTGACCGTGAGCGTGACGTGCGCGCCCGCGGGCAGCGACGCGTCTGCGGGGTCTTGGCTGATCACGATGTCTTTCGGCACGTCGGCCGAGTATTCGCGGGTCTCGTTGACCTGAAAACCTGCGTCAGTGAGGGCTGAGGTGGCGTCGGAAACCGCCTGCCCTTTTACCTGCGGAACGTCAAAGAGTTCCTGCCCGAGGGAAATAGTGAGGCGCACGGAACTGCCTTTGCGGACCTCCGCTCCCGTGGCGGGATCCGAGGATATGACGTGGCCCTTCGGGACGTCGTCGCTGTAGGCCTGTGCCGTTGTCACCGTAAGTTGTTGCGCCGTTAGCGCGGCTTCAGCGTCGCTGAGAGTTGCGCCCGCAACGAGCGGCACGGTGCGCGCGCCGCCAGGGCCTTCTGTGTCGTACCAGCGCACGCCGCCAAAGACGAGTGCTGCGACGAGTGCAAGGACGCTTGCGAGTGCGAGGAGGCGCATGGTTGGCGAGGGGTGTGACTCGCTCGCATGGGCACCGCGCGAGCGGCGAGGGCCCGTGAGGGTTACGTCTCGGATGCTTTCGTCGGCGTCGGGGGAGTCCGACGGCTGCTCGCGGAGCTCGAACCTTTTCCTGACCGCCGCTCCCGCACCGCTTCCGGTCGTGGAAAGTTCGCGACCTGAGGTGTCGTTTTCCCAGAACTTTGCTGAGGTTTTGTCATCGAGGAGGGCTTCGTTCGACGGCGATGCCGGGGATACCGGTGATACCGGGGAGGCTGGTGACGAAGCGGAATCGGTGCGCGCCGTTGAGGGCGAGAACTGGCGTGTGAGTCGAGGAACGCCGGCCGTCTCGGCATTGGCCTTGACGTTCGGTGCGGGATGCGCACGGTAGGCGAGTTCGGTGGGGCTTAGTGTGTCGAGAGCCTCGTCAAGGGCGAGGAGTACTTCGTGGGCGCGCGTGGGCCTCGAGGCGGGCAAACGCGAGGCCGCCCACGTGATGATGGAGTCAACAGAGGCGGGGATGCCCGGCGCAAATTGTGACGGTGCGGGGATGTCCTCATGCGCGTGCTGGTAGGCGATATGCACGGCCGAGTCGCCCTGGAAAGGAGTGCGGCCCACGAGCATTTCGAACATCATGATGCCCCACGAGTACAGGTCGCTTCGGGCATCGCTCACGCCGCGTGTGACAACCTCTGGGCTGACATACGCGACCGTACCGAGCAAGGTGCCGGTGGCAGAGGTCGTCGCGGATCCAACGGCGCGTGCGAGGCCAAAGTCGGCGACGAGGATGTCGCGCTCGGCGTTCACGAGAACGTTTTCAGGCTTGATGTCGCGATGGATAATTCCGGAGCGGTGTGCGGCATCGAGCGCGGCGAGGACGTCGCGGCCAACACGCAGCGCGCGTTTGAGGCTGAGGGTTTTGTCGCGGCGGAGTTCGTCGCGCAGTGTCTCGCCCTCGACGAGTTGCATGGCAAGGTACACGCGTCCCTGGTCTTCGCCCTGGTCGTAGACATTGACCACGTGGGGGTGGGTGAGCCGGGCTGCGCTTCGGGCTTCGCGGGAGAAGCGCGAGATGAATTCAGGGTTGTCCGCGAGATGCGGGTGCATGATTTTGAGCGCGACAGGGCGATGCAGGCGCTCGTCGAAGCCGCGATACACCGTGGCCATGCCCCCGCGCGCGATCAGATGCTCGACGCGGTAGCGGTTGCTAAGGACGAGGCCGATGTCTGGGGAAGAAGACTCGGTACTCACGCCGCAAGTCTATGCGGGCCGCCGCCGGGTGCCCGCGCACGACACCCTGGAATATGCTGAAGACGTGAATATCTCAGCTGACGACATCGACCGGCTCGACTCTCTCGTAGAGGCGTGGCTTCCACTGCCCGACGTCGCGGAGATCCTCGGTATCTCGGTGACCAAGGTGCAGCGCTTGATTGAGGACTTCCACCTCGTCGAGGTGCGCCGCGGAACCCCTAAGGTCCGTTCTGTGCCCGCCGAATTCCTGCGTGACGGGGCGGTCCTTCCGCACCTGCGAGGCACGATCATGCTTCTCCACGACCAGCATTTTGCCGACCACGAGATCATCGAGTGGCTCTTTACCGACGATGCCTCTTTGCCCGGTCGACCTATCGACCATTTGCGAAGCGGGCAGCGTGGCGAGGTGCGCCGGCGCGCCCAGTCGCTCGGGTTTTAGCCGTATTTTTCGGGCACGGCCCGCGCGTCTTCACTCATGTGGGAAAGGGGCTCAGCGGTCCGTTCGGGCGAGTTTTCGCACGAGCAAGTCGAGGAGTTCGCACGATTCGCTCGAGGTGAGCGATGAGAGTTCGTTCGCGATAACTTCGCGCGCGTCGTCCTCGCGTTGACGAATGAGGTTCTCGACGCTCGCGCGCGCGCCCGTGGCCGTCATGATCTCGCGCACGCGTTCGATGCTCTCCGTATCTGCGTCAGAGTTTCCGACGGTTGCTGCGAGAACGCTGCGGTCGGTTTCGCCTGCGCGCTCCTGCGCGAGGGAGAGAAGCATCGTGCGCTTGCCTTCACGGATGTCTGAGCTTGTGGATTTCCCAAGGGTGGCCTCGTCCCCGAAGACTCCGTCGAGGTCGTCGCGGAGCTGGAAAGCTTCGCCAGCGGGAAGTGCGTAGGCGCCGAGGGATTCGAGGAGCGCGGGAGAAGCGTCGCAGCGGGTCGCGCCGATCATGAGAGGCCTGTGGACCGTGTAGGAGACGGTCTTCCAGCGCGTCACGAGGGAGGCGGAATCCGTTGCCGATTTCGTGGAGGTGATGGCGCCGGACTGGTTCAAGATGTCGAGGTACTGGCCGGCCATCACCTCTGCACACAGCGCCTGGAAATGAGCGCGGTCGTCGGCTCCGGCAAAAGCGTGAGAGGCAAGCTGATGGGCGAGCGCAAGGGCGAGATCGCCGAGGATGACCGCGGTCGCGATACCGAAATCCTCCGCGCTTCCCGCGAGGTTGCGTGCCTCGTGTGCGTGGGTGGCGGCGGCATGTATAGCGGGGCGTCCCCTGCGGGTCGGCGAGTGATCGAGAACATCGTCGTGGATGAGGGCCGCTGCTTGCACGAGTTCGACGGCCGCGCCGAGCGTCGCCACGTCATTCGCATCTGCGGTGCCGAGCGAAGGGTTGGCAGCACACGCGCCCGCGTGCACGAACATCGGTCGCAGGCACTTGCCTCCCTCAAGAAAACCCGTGAGGAGCGCGGCAAGATCTGCAGCTTCCGGCGCGATTGCCCCCAGGGCGTCGCCCTCGGTTTCGAGGAAGCGCGTGAGGGTTGTGGTGACGCTCTCGCGAACGTCGTCGAAAGGGGGGTGATGCACGCGGATCCTCCTCGGCTCGGTGTGGTGTGCTCTCGCCGTGCTGTTGTGAATTTCCATCGTGCCACAGAGCGACGAACTGCGGTTCGGGCCCCACAGACGCAGGCCTCCACAAGCGAGGATCTCAGGCGTGCACGCTCGGTCAACAG
This sequence comes from Dermabacter sp. HFH0086, assembly GCF_000413375.1. Lineage (NCBI taxonomy): Bacteria > Bacillati > Actinomycetota > Actinomycetes > Micrococcales > Dermabacteraceae > Dermabacter > Dermabacter sp. HFH0086. Next base: position 1,977,799 of record NZ_KE340308.1, on the reverse strand, counting down.
CGGTAACGCTTGAGGCATGACACATAAAACACAGCATTTTTCATGCGAGTCACAAGCGCTTGCTCCCACCGTTAATCTGCTTGATGCACGCGATGTTTTTGCGGCAGTCGCCATGCACTTTGACCGCCTTGATATCGATTCCTCACTCATCGTCTTTGGATGTGGTGCGAGTCCAAACGGCGAGGCGGGGGTCATGCTCAGCAGGATGCGCATTGACGAGGGCACAGAGCCCGAATGGGCAGCCTTTGAGGTGTCGCGGCTCGCACTCAACCTCCAGGCGCTCGGCGCAACGCACCTTGCCATCCTCGCTACGGGTTCGCCGGTTCCCGGCGAATGCAAAGAGTGCCCGGGGGAGAGGGCCGAATGCTTCGATAGAGATCGTCACGACACGCAGACCATCGATCTGCTCGTTGCGCTGTGCGACCTTGTCGCCGAGGCGTGCCTCATGCGCGGTCTCACTATCCCCTGTGCCTTACACGCCTATGAAGGGCCGTGGGCGCTCAGTACGACGGCAGATGGCGACTACTGGAAAGTCGCGCACCTTGGTCTGCTCGAAGAAAGTCAGTTCGCCGCGAGCGCGGTCGCAAGCGGCATTCCCTTTCGCGAAAAAGTCGAGAGGGAGGCGATGGACGATGCTTTCCTTGCCTCCGTTCGCTCGCTGTGCGAGAGCGACACCGAATTTCGCACCTTCACGTGCCTCGAGGGGCCGAGTCGTAGCGCGCTCGAGGAACTGAGTGCTCAGCACGCGCGTCAAGAACGAGAGGGCGGGCGCATCGGGGATGGTGACTCCAAGCGCCTTCAGGACGCCGTTCACGTGCTCGCATCGCTAGCGGCATTGGGGCCCGGGCGTGACCACATCATCGCGCACGTCGTGGAATCTGAACAGGACGCTTTTGCGAGCCCCTCGGTGGCCATCGCTTCAGTGTTCGAGGACCCAGAGTTTCTTCCGGGGCCGCATCTCATGCCCGGCGGCCAGGGCGATCGTGTGATCGAGGTGTTTAAGGGCCTGTGGCGAACGTCGAATGCGTGGGATTGTTCGCCTCGCTACCGCGAAGCTCTCGCTAATCTTGGGGCGATTGCCGCCTTCCTCCTGTGGTTCAGCGGGCGTATGGGGGAGGCCTTCCGCTTGGCGGATGACATCCTCGCAGCCGGAGACCACTGCGATATGGCTGAACTCGTTCTGGGTCTCGCGCATGCGGGAATATGCCCGCTTTGGCTTGAAAAAACGTATGCCTCTACTCATGGATAACTGTGGCCATAGCAAGAGTCCGAGACCGCGTGTACGTGTGACGAACCGGGCCGAAACTCAGTAGACTTGCTCCGCACGATTATTGAGCTTCCCCTGCGTGCTCACTACTCGAGCGCGCTGTTTCTAGAAAGGATCGCCATGGTTGTCGTCGCCGCCTATGCCCCGACGTCTCAGGGAGATGCCGCGCTCGAGGCTGCGATCCGCGACGTGGCCGTCACCGACCGCGAGCTCCTCGTGGCCTCGTTCCCGTACGCGGATCCTTTCGAAGGCGCCTGCTGCGCTAATGCCGAGGAGGTCCAGGAGGCTATCAACCGCGTGTCTGCACACATGAGCCACGACGAGCGGGCCTACCTCGAAACTCTCAAAGTGCGCGTGCGTGAGGCGGGAGCTGAAAGCAGCAGAGACATCGGTGATTTTCTTCTGCGGGTTGCGCGCGAGGAGAACGCGAGCGTCATCGTGATCGGCCTTCGGCACAGCGCCCCCGTAGGCAGACTCATGCTCGGTCAAACCGTGAAACGGCTCCTACTCGAGGCGCCGTGCCCCGTTCTCGTGACAAAAGACTAGGTGCGCCTGGAATAGATCCGGATATCGGGCCGTTATAATTGTACGGTTCGTGCGCGATTCGCCCGCCGCCACACGGTGCGAGAGCTGAGCCCGCACACCACCCTCGGATCCCAACTGAAGGAAGCCTGTGTCGACGAGCACGTCTAAGAAAGAAGAAGTCACGAAGAACATCGAGGCCCTCACGTCGGCTCTCGATGGAGCGACTTCGGTGAGCTACGAGGCCCTCAAGGCCTCCGCCAAGTCCCTCGGTATCTCCCCGTACAAGGTTGCATCGCTCTCCAACAAGCTCGAGGAGGCCGGGATCGAGATCCTCGATCGCCCGAGCGACTCTCGCAAGAAGAAGGCAGCCTCGAAGAGCACTGGCGCGAGTAAGGGCGATGCCGCTGATTCCGCCGAGGCCTCGAAGAGCGCCCCGAAGAGTGGCAAGAAAGCTGCGTCGAAAAAGGACACCTCGAAGAAGACTGCCTCGAGTGCGCAGAGCGAGCCCGAAGCGGAGACGGTTGAGCAAGACGCTCCTCGTGAAAAAGACGGCTCCGAAGAAACAGAATCGAAGGCCTCACGCAAGAGGGCTGCCAAGCGCACGTCGGCGAAGAAGGCCGGCAAACGCGGCACCAAGAAAGAAGATTCCGCTGCGGAAGGCTCCAGCGGCGCAGACGACACTGACTCCGCCGACGACGACGATCCGAGCAAGGGCTTCGCGCTCACGAACGACGATGATGATTCGCCGGCTCAGCAGGTTGTGACCGCTGGCGCCACTGCCGACCCTGTGAAGGACTACCTCAAGCAAATCGGCAAGGTCGCGCTGCTCAATGCCGTCCAGGAGGTTGAGCTCGCCGAACGCATCGAGGCCGGGCTCTATGCCGAACACAAGCTTAAGCAAGATCCATCGCTCAAGAAGAGTATGGAGGGCCGCGACCTCGAACTTATCGTTGCTGACGGCAAGGCAGCTAAGGACCACCTGCTCGAGGCAAACCTCCGACTCGTCGTGTCGCTGGCAAAGCGGTATACGGGCCGCGGCATGCTCTTCCTTGACCTCATTCAGGAAGGCAACCTCGGTCTCATTCGCGCCGTAGAGAAGTTCGACTACGCGAAGGGCTACAAGTTCTCGACCTACGCGACCTGGTGGATTCGTCAGGCGATCACACGTGCGATGGCAGACCAGGCCCGCACGATCCGCATCCCGGTTCACATGGTCGAGGTCATCAATAAACTCGCACGCGTTCAGCGCCAGATGCTCCAGGATCTCGGCCGCGAGCCGCTTCCAGAAGAACTCGCGAAGGAACTCGATATGACCCCCGAAAAGGTCGTCGAGGTCCAGAAATACGGCCGCGAGCCCATCTCGCTGCACACCCCGCTTGGCGAGGATGGCGACAGCGAGTTCGGTGACCTCATCGAAGACTCCGAAGCCGTTGTGCCCGCAGATGCCGTGAGCTTCACGCTTTTGCAGGAACAGCTTCACTCCGTACTTGATACGCTCAGCGAGCGCGAATCCGGTGTGGTCGCGATGCGTTTCGGCCTCGAGGACGGCCAGCCCAAGACCCTCGATGAAATCGGCAAGGTCTACGGAGTGACGCGCGAGCGTATCCGCCAGATCGAGTCGAAGACCATGAGCAAGCTCCGGCACCCGTCGCGCTCGCAGGTCCTTCGCGACTACCTCGATTAAGTCGAGTCAAGAGAAGAACAGTGGCCGCACCACACGGTGCGGCCACTGTTCTTCTCTAAGGGCTTTTGGATTTCCCGCAGTAACTGCGCCCTATTCGGCGCTCAAGCGCTCGGTTTCGTCGACAACGCGAGTGGCGATTCCCTCGAGCGCCTCGGCGTTCGCGCGCGCGTGGTGGGCGCAAAACAGAAGCTCGCCGCCCACCTCAAGTTCGAACTTCACGTAAGCCTGCGCGCCGCAGCGATCGCAGCGATCGTGCGCGGTCAAAGTGCGTTCTTCAAGCATCGTTTCCATGCCCCCATTCTCGCCTTGACGCGCCCCCGAAGCGAGCAGTAACGATCCCGGTTCGCTCGCAGCGCAATCGCCTGTGGTACGCCTAACGCGGGGCAACCGTCGGACCCAAAAATCCACCGAAACAGGCGCGTTCCCGCCTAAGATCGGGGCGTGGCACAAAAGACAAACTCCCAGACGGCAGCCTACGATGCAGCGAACCTTCAGGTCCTCGAAGGCCTCGAAGCCGTACGTAAACGCCCAGGTATGTACATCGGCTCGACGGATTCGCGCGGCCTCATGCACTGCCTGTGGGAGATTCTTGATAACGCGGTTGACGAAGCCCTCGGCGGTTTTGGGGACGAGATCACGATCATCCTCCACCCCGACGGCTCGATCGAAGTGCAGGACAAAGCGCGAGGCGTCCCGATCGACAAGGAGCCGCGCACGGGGCTCACGGGCGTCGAAGTCGTCTACACCAAGCTGCACGCGGGTGGGAAGTTCGGCGGCGGTTCATACTCGAATTCGGGCGGCCTCCACGGCGTCGGCGCATCGGTCGTCAACGCGCTGAGTTCTCGCATGGACGTCGAGGTTGACCGAGGCGGCAAAACGTACGCCATGAGTTTCCAGCGAGGCATCGCGGGCACTTTTGACGATCAGAGTGCGCCTGATCCTGCCTCGCCGTTTACGAAGTTCGCAGGCGCAGGTGAATTGCGCGAAATCGGCAAGGTCAAGCGAGGCGTCACTGGCACGCGCGTGCGCTACTGGGTCGATTCGCAGATCTTTATTAAAGGAGCTCACGTCGTCCTCGACGAGATTCAGCGCCGCGCCCGCCAAACGGCGTTCCTCGTCCCAGGGCTCACAATCGTTCTTCTCGATAGGCGCGAAGAGCGCACCCCCGAACAGAGCGAGCGCACCGTCTTCCACTACGCGGGCGGTATCTCCGAATTCGTCGACTATCTCGCGAAGGACCAGAAGATTACCGACGTCATTCGGCTGACGGGATCGGGCGACTACACGGAAACCGTGCCGGTTCTCGATAAAAGCGGTCACATGGTCTCCAAGGACGTGAGCCGTACGTGCGAAGTCGATATCGCTTTGCGGTGGGGTGCGGATTACGACACGACCGTTCGGAGTTTCGTCAACATTGTCGCCACGCCCAAGGGCGGAACTCACGTCACAGGCTTTGAGCAGGCGCTCGTCAAGGTCGTCCGTAAGGCCGTCGATGCGCAATCGCGCCGCGTGAAATTCAACGCGAAGAAAGAAAAGATCGAAAAGGACGACACCCTCGCGGGCCTCACCGCGGTGGTCACCGTCCGTATCGATGAACCACAGTTCGAGGGCCAAACGAAAGAAGTCCTCGGAACCCCCGCCGCGCGTCAGATCGTCGCGAAAGTCGTCGAGCGTGAACTCGGCGCATTCCTCGCATCGACCAAGAAGGGCGAAAAAGAGCAGGCGGCGCTCGTTGTGGACAAGGTCGTGAGCGAGATGCGGGCACGCGTGGCCGCACGCATGCACAAGGAAGTTTCGCGCCGCAAGAACGCGCTCGAATCCTCGACCATGCCCACGAAGCTCGCCGACTGCCGCCACACCGGGATCGACCGCTCCGAGCTCTTTATCGTCGAGGGTGACTCGGCACTCGGCACCGCGAAAAGCGCACGCGACTCGGAATTTCAGGCGCTCCTGCCGATCCGCGGCAAGATCCTCAACGTGCAAAAAGCCTCGATTACGGACATGCTCAAAAACGCCGAATGCGCCAATATCATCCAGGTGATTGGGGCCGGTTCCGGTCGCACGTTCGATATTGAGCAGGCGCGCTACGGCAAAATCGTCATGATGACCGATGCTGACGTCGACGGCGCCCATATTCGCACCCTCCTGCTCACGCTTTTCCACCGCTACATGCGCCCGCTCATCGAGCAAGGCCGCATCTACGCGGCAGTGCCCCCTCTGCACCGCGTCGAGATCATTCACGGCGGTTCGAAAAAGAACGAATACGTGTACACGTACTCCGAGAAGGAACTGCAACAGCTTCTCAAGAAGCTCGAGCGTTCGAAGAAGCGGTACAAGGAGCCTATTCAGCGCTACAAGGGCCTTGGTGAAATGGACGCCGATCAGCTCGCGGACACGACCATGGACCCGTCGCAGCGCCTGCTTCGTCGCGTGACGATTCAGGATGCCGAATCGGCCGATCGCGTGTTCGAGCTCCTCATGGGCTCCGAGGTCGCCCCTCGCAAGCAGTTCATCGTCGAAGGCGCGGAAGAACTCGACGTCGAGAGGATCGACGCCTAGAGCTCAGCTGTGCTCGAGGGTATAGCGCGCCGTGAGAGTGTGCGTCGCTCCTGGGGCGAGATGCACAGTTCCGCCTTCGCTCACCGCAGTTTCGACGCACACGAATCGCGTCCATTCGCTGTCGGGAATGTCGGCGGTGGCGGCGACGTCCGCCTGCCAAGGCGTCCACACGACCGTGCGGCTTGCGCCGTGCTGGTCGATGACGATCCGCCGCGCGGCGCCCGGGTCGGTCAACACGAGCGGCGGTGCTGCTTCGAAGACCAGGTCGGTGGGAGCGCAAAAGCGGAGGACGGAGGGACCCAGGCCCGCGGTTCGAGAGCGGGCAGCATCGGTGTAGGGAACGTTCTCGAGGCCTCCGACGGTTGTCTCGCGCACGTCGCTCACGAGGAAATACGTGTGGAACGCCGCCTCAAGGTCGAGGGGTTTGCCGCCTGCGGTGACGTCCAGGCTGAGCTCGAGTGTCGCGCCCGCACGGACGTGCAGCCTGGCCGCTTTTACTTCGACCCCGGGATAGTTGCGGATCTCAGCGAGGTCGAGGGAGACGTCGATGGTGCCGTCGGGGGTGACCTCAACGCTTGCAAGCTTCCACTGGACACGCCGGAACCATCCGTGTTGTGGCTCTTCGGTGCCCGAGTTTCCGCGGCCAAACCACGGGCCTATGAGCGGGACTCCACCGCGGATGTGGTGCCCGGGGGTGAACGTCGCAAGGGGCGAGAGCCACAGGGTCTCGTCATGACCGTTCGGGATCCAGCTCGTCACGTGGCCGCCGGACAGCGAGAGATCGAGGGCGCATGCGTGAGTGCGAGCGCTCAGTACGGTGGCGCCCTCGCGCTCGCCGAGCGTCACGCCGTCGGGAAGGGGTCGTGAAGTCATGACAGGGAGCCAACCGAGGCGATCGGGAGCGTGAGGGGTGAGCCGGATCCGTCTCGCCTGGCGATCGGCGAAGGAAGGTCGATGGGCGCGCCGGCATCCGAGCACGCGAGTGCGGGCGAATTAACGATCCACGCGGAGATCAGCACGTCCTCGCCGCGCAGGAAGCGATGACAGCGAACGCCACCCGTCGCGCGCCCCTTCGCCGGGTATTCCGAGGCGGCGGAAACCTTGAGTGAGCCTGATTGGACTCCGTCGAGTGCGCTCGAGGAGCCCGCGACGGTCACGACTTCGCCGGGTTTAGTGACGTCGAAGGCGCCGAATCCGATGACCGCGTCGCCCTCGCCGAGCTTGATGCCGGCGACGCCCGAGCCGCTGCGTCCCTGGGGACGCACGCCCGAGGCGGGGAAGTGGAGGAGGTGGGCGTGAGCGGTAATAAAGGCCAGATCCATGTCGGCATCGTCGCGCATGTCGACGACGCCCACGACACGGTCGTCGCCCTTGAGCGTCACGATGTCGAAACCGTCCGACTTCGGGAAGTCTCTGTTGACGCGCTTGACGACGCCGTTCGCGGTACCGAGCGCGATGCCGCCTTTGTCGGTTTCACCCTCGGGAAGGTCGAGCCGCACGAGGCCCACGACCGTTTCATCTTTCTCGAGCGAGAGGAGGTCGGTCAAGCGTGTTCCGCCCGCGATCGACGAGGAGCCGGCCGAAGGTGCGAGCGCGGGAAGGTCGACGACATCGACGTGGAGGAGACGACCGAGGTCGGTGACGGCGCCAATTACGGAGCGTGTTGTTGTGCTCACGCGTGCACGGATGACATCGTGTTGCGAGCGCGTGTGCGCATCGGCGTTCACGGCGTCGATGCGCGGGACCCTGGCAATGAGGCCGGTTCCAGACAGGAGGACATCGCACGGCGCGTCTTCGATCTCGAGGCTCGCGGGCGTCGCTTTGGCCTTCGCGGCATCGGCCTCGAGGAGGATCGTTCGGCGCGGCGTTCCATGTTCTTCGGCGACGGCCTGAAGCTCTGCGCTCACGACGCGGTGGAGCGCAGCCTCCTCGGAGAGAATTTCGAGCAGCTCTGCGATCTCGCGTTCGAGTTCGTCGCGTTCTGACTCGAGCTCGAGCCGCGAGAACTTTGTGAGTCGGCGAAGACGCAGTTCGAGAATGTATTCGGCCTGTGCGCTCGAAAGGTCGAAGACGGCCATGAGGCGCTCGCGCGCACTCTCAACCGTGTCCGAGGAGCGAATGATCTGAATGACCTCGTCGATGTCGACGATCGCGATGAGGAGGCCCTCAACGAGGTGGAGACGATCGCGCCGCTTGCCGAGACGGAACTCAGTGCGGCGACGCACGACGTCGATGCGGTGATCGAGGAAGACGCGCAAGAGCGGTTTGAGGCCGAGCGTGCGGGGCTGCCCGTTCACGAGCGCGACATTGTTAATGCCAAAGGAATCCTCCATGGGGGTGTGCTTGTACAGCTGCTGGAGGACTGCCTCGGGATTGAAGCCGCTCTTGAGGGTGAGCACGAGCCGCATTCCGTTCTTGCGGTCGGAGAGGTCCTGGTAGTCGCTAATGCCCTGGACCTTCTTGGCCTGCACTGCATCGCGGAGCTTTTCGGCGATTTTCTCCGGGCCGATCTGGTAGGGCAGTTCGGTCACGACGATCGCCTTCTTGCGGCTCGTGACATTCTCGACTTTGGTGGTCGCGCGCATCTTGAAAGTTCCGCGGCCGGTCTCGTAGGCGTCACGGATACCGTCGAGCCCTACGATGCGGCCACCGCTTGGAAGATCGGGGCCGGGAACGAAGCGCATAAGATCCTCGAGCGAGGCCTCTGGATTGTCGAGGAGGTGACGCGCAGCCGCGATGACCTCGACGAGGTTGTGGGGCGCCATGTTGGTGGCCATGCCCACCGCGATGCCCGCGGCGCCGTTGACGAGGAGGTTCGGGTATTGGGCGGGCAGGACTTCCGGCTGGAGAAGCTGGTTGTCGTAGTTCGGCACCATGGTGACGACGTCCTCGTCGAGCGAGGCCGTCATCAGGAGCGCGGCTTTAGCCATGCGCGCTTCGGTGTAGCGGGCGGCCGCGGGGCCGTTGTCGAGCGAGCCAAAGTTGCCGTGGCCATCCACGAGGGGCAGGCGCATGTTGAAGTCTTGCGCGAGCCTCACGAGTGCGTCGTAGATCGCGGAGTCACCGTGCGGGTGGAGCTTACCCATCACATCGCCGACCACACGCTGGCTCTTCACGTGCCCCTTATCGGGGCGAAGGCCCATGTTGTCCATCGTGTAGAGAATCCTGCGCTGAACAGGCTTGAGGCCGTCGCGGGCGTCGGGGAGCGCGCGGGAGTAGATCACCGAATACGCGTACTCAAGGAAAGACGTCTCCATCTCGCTCGTGACGTCGATGTCGACGATGTTTTCCTTGATCGGCTCCGGGGCGGGCGTGGATGTACGTGAGGCCATGCAAACCATTGTGCCAGCGTCAATCCCACATACGGCGCAGGCGGCGAACGTAGAATTGTCACATGGCACGAGGAAGGCGAAGCGCGAAAGGGCGCGCACACGGTGGGCTCTACCCCGAGTGGTGGTCCTCCTACGAATGCGCGGCAAACGGCATGGGCATCCTCGTTCGGCCTCTCACGCCCGCGGATGCCCGTGCACTCGAGGCCTTTTACGGCGTTTTATCTCAGCGAACGCGGTATCAGCGGTTTTTCACGTCGAAGCAGTCGCTTAGCCGCGATGAGCTCAAGCGGCTCACGCGCGTCGATGGACGCGATCGCATCGCCCTCGGTGCGTTCAGGGGGGAACAGATCGTCGGCGTCGCGCGTTTCACCCGGACCGCTCCCACGGTTGCGGACCTCGCGTGCGTCGTGGCCGACCACCTCCAGGGGCAGGGAATTGGCACAGTACTTCTCGAGCGCATCACCGAACTCGCACGTTCGGTTGGGATCGAGACCTTCACCGCAGATGTCCTCGCTGACAACGACGCGATGTTCCGCGTCCTCGAGCGTTTGGGTTTCGCTCTCGAGCGTGGCGAGGCGGAAGAAGGGGCCGTGGCCCTTTCATGGAGCGCGGTTCCGACGGCTGCCACCCGTGAGGCGCGCCGCGATCGCATACGTCGAGCCGAGGCCGCATCCATGTCGCTGTTGTTTGACGTGACGTCGATCATGGTCGTTGGGGCGAGTCGACGGCGCGATCAAGTAGGGGCGCAGATCATTCGCGGGCTTATCGCAAGCGGTTTCAACGGCACTATTTTCCCCGTGAATCCCGAGGCTTACGAGATCAACGGGTTGAAGAGTTTTGGAAGCATCGCCGATGTGCCAGGCCCCGTCGACCTCGCTGTCCTCGCCCTCCGGCCCGACCGTTGCATCTCGGCCATAGATGATCTCGCGGAGCGCGGCGTGAAAGCAGCAGTCGTGGTGAGCGCGGGTTTTGCCGACGCGGGCGATGAAGGCTATGCCGCGCAAGAAGCGCTCGTGCACGCTGCTCGAAAGCACGGAATCCGCGTTCTGGGCCCCTCGTCCCTCGGCTTCTTTAGAACGGGGGAGAACCCCCTCAACGTATCTTTGTCTCCACGAACCTCGGAACGTGGAACGATCGCGATGGCGGGGCAGTCAACGGCGCTCAGCGCGATGATCCTCGCGGGGGCCGATTCACGTGGCTTGCGGGTGAAGGAATTTCTTTCCGCGGGAAATCGCGCAGACCTATCCCTGACGGACGCTCTTGAACGCTGGCGCGAGGATGAGGACATCGAGCTCGTCGCACTCTCGCTCGAGTCCCTCGGCGACCCAGCGCGCCTCATCTCCCACATAGAGGCCCTTTCGGCGCGCGTGCCCGTGCTCATCGTGCGCCCGCCGAACGAACCTGAGCGAGGGCCCGCCGACACCGCGCGTCAGTTCTCGACGCTTCCCGATGACGCGATTAATCAGATCCTCGACCGTGCCGGAGCCTTGCGCACCCAGAGTGTCGACCACCTCCTCGATACCCTTGCTCTGCTATCCCGCGAGGGGCGCGCGCACGGCACTCGCGTGGGCCTTCTCTCGAATTCGAGTGCGCTTGGTGCGACCTTGCGCGCCGCCGCGCACGAGGCTGGACTCGACGTGCGAAGTGAGAACTTCCGCGTGCCGATCGTCGGCGACGACCGGTTCGTTTCGCGCGCCTTCACGGCGATGGCCGCGCCCGGGGGAGTGGACTGCGTTATCGCCGCGATTCTGGACACTCAGCGCGTGGATCTCATCCATCTCGCCGAGGCTCTCGCGACCCTCGCCTCCGGCTCCGCCGTCCAGGTGCTCATGGTCGTCGTGAGCGATGAGCCCCGCGTTCGCGTGCTCAGGTCCGCGCTTCGCGAAAACCCGAACCTGCCGCCGGTATTCGCCACTGCATCCCGTGCAAGCGAGGCTCTGGCCACGTCGCTGCGGGCTGCGCACACGCGTGCACACAGGCGCCCCTCTGCGCACGCTCCTCGAACCCTGACCGCCGCTCAGCTCGATGACGCGCGCACGGCCCTTGCGTCATCCCAATTTCCACGAGCCCTCCTCAGCGCTCTCAACCTCCCGTATAACGATGTGCGCAGGGCTCGCGAGCACGAGTGCGAGCTTCGTATTCGGCTCGACCGGGATGAAGCCCTCGGACCGATCCTCTCTCTCGCACTCACCGGAATCGCCTACGAGGTCTTTGGCGATGCGTCCTATGCGCGCTTACCGCTTCACGGCGGCACAGCGGAGGCCATGCTCGAGGAACTTGTCGCGGTGAGCGTGCTTGATGCCGCCGCTCCACGTGGTTCGCATGGCCGCGCGCTTCTCACGAGCGCCATCGATACTCTCGCTTCTGCATTCCTCGAGCTTGAAGACCTCACGTCGCTCACTCTGAGCCCAGTGCGAGTGAATGCCCGTGGGATAGAGATCAGCGGATGCGAGGCAACCGTCGGACCACGCCACCTGAGCACGCCTGACCTCACTACACTGGAACCATGAGCCTTCCACCGACACTTCTCACGGAACTTGAGCTTGCCGGATATTTTCCCGACACGGCCCGCGCCGCTCTTGAGCGTGCGGTGCGCGATGCCCGAATCCGCAGCTATCTCGTGAGGCCCGAGACCACATTCGACGGGCCGGAAGTGCGACGTCACCTCACGATCCTCGCGCTCACGGACGACCATTTGCTCATCGTGCATCTCGACGATGAGAGCGCGGATGCACTCAATCCCACCCAGGTCATTGTGTCGACCGAACGCGTGAAACTTGCTCGCGTGGGCAATCTCGCGCTTGCCCAGGCGTACGACACTGACGGAACCGCGATCGCACCGCGCGAAGCAGAGGTGACGCTCGGCCTCAGTTGGGGCGCGAACCGCAGGCTCGATGTGCAGCCCGCATGGTGCGATGACCCCCAATGCAGCGCCGACCACGGCTACACGGGTGAGAGTCGCGAGGCCGACCTCGTGCTGAGGGTGAGCGCACTCGCCGACGGCGAGCAGGCCATCGCCGACGCACTCGCGTTTTTCGATTCTCTCTACGACGCTACGCAATGACCGCCCTCGTCGATTGGCGCGAGGGCACGCCCCGCCTCGTGCGAAAGTGGCGTGACGCGCTCGAGGACGGTTCAGGGCGCGATCTTTTGATCCTCGTCGACGGCCTAGGCTTTGACGCACTCGAGCGTGCGAGGGCACACGCTCGGTTTTTCCGTGCCCACGCGAGGGAGATCGAACGAGAGATGACCATCGCGCCCGCGACCACGACGAGCGTGCTCGCCTCACTCTTCACGGGGCTCGCGCCGCTCAGCCACGGCATCCTCGGCTATGAAGGACTTACGGCGAGTGGCTCCCGAGTCAACAATCTTACGGGTGCTAAGGACCTTGGGCCGCGCGAGTGGATTCGCGTGGATATTTCCGAGCAGCGCCAGCAGCGGCGGGTCGCGCACGTGGGGCCCGCACGCTACCGCACGAGTTTCCTCACGGGAATGCTCCAGCCCGCCGAACGCTGGGATTTCTTCGGCTACTCCTCACCTGGAGGCCGGATCGGTGCCCTGCGAAAGGCGCTCGCCCACGTGGGCGATAACGGTGCGTGTTATCTTCACGTTCCTGAGATCGACAAGGCTGGGCATCGCTATGGGCCAGGCTCAACCGCGTGGCTCGACGCTCTCGAGGATACGGATAGGTTCCTCAGCACGGTCATGCGCGCGCTTCCTCCACGGACCCGCGTGAGTATCACCGCTGATCACGGCATGATCCCCGCCAAGTCTGACCACATTGCCGATCTCGCCCAGGCGCCCGCTCCGCTTTCGCGGTGTACGGGCGTCGCGGGGGAGGGGCGCGCACTCATGGTTCGGTTCAATAGTTCCGACGGGTGCCTACCCCTCGCCGATCTTCGCGACTGGGTAGGGGAGCGGGGCCTCGTTCTCGACTCCGAACAGATGCTTTCGAGCGGTCTGCTCGGCGACCCGGGTTTCGCCGATTCGCGGGTGGTGCACGAACGCCTCGGAGATGCCCTCATCTTTGCGCGGGGACACCACCAATTCACTCACACCGGCTTCGTGTCAGCGGCCTCTCTCGAGCAGCGCGGCGTGCACGGCTCGCTGAGCGAGGCCGAACTTTTCGTGCCGTTCCTTCAAATCGAGGTGTGAGTGGCGTCTTGAGGTGGAGGTGTCAGTCCCTGTGCCCGAAGACGATGTCATCCCATGACGGAATCGAAGCGCGCTGGCGCTTGGGCTTCTTCGCTGGCTTCTTTGGCTCATCGTCAAAGCCCGGAAGTGGTGTGAGCTGAGAGTCCTCGTCTCCGCCTTCTTCGGCTGACTCTTCGGTGCCATCGGCGGCCGGTGCGGTTTCTGCGGCGTCCTCGGCCGGCTCTTCGCCCTCGGGAGTCTCGTCTTCGCGAGGGTCCTCTTCGGAGGCCGAGGGGTCGTGCGCGGGGTCAGGAGCTTCGCTCAGATCCTCGGGAGCCTCGACATAGGAGACTTCCTCGGTGTCGAAAGAATCAGCGTGAACCTTGCGGTCATGGTGCCGCGCGGTAATCGGCACGATACGCACGGGGGCGGGGCGTTCCTCGCTCACAGGTTCGGGTTCCTCGCTGGCCGAAGGAGCCGGATCGGATGGTTCTTCTGGCGTGTATTCCTCGAGGCTCTGCCACGGCGAGGTTTCTTCGGCGTCGGTCGAGTGCTCGAGCTGCGGCTCGGGCTGTGACACGGGTGCCTGCTGGCCGTGGTCGACAGACGGCGTGCCGCGGCGCGCATTGAGCTCATCGAGCTCACGCTCTGAAATGGGAGTGGTCGTCGCAGGAGACTGCGCCGAACGAGGTGATTCGCCCTCTTCGACGTTGAACACGTGTGCGCGCTGCGCCTTAAAGCGGGGGCGCGCGGAGGGAGCCTCGGGTGCCACTTCAGAATCCGAAAGCCAGCGGGCCTCGTTGTCCTCGGCTGTCACGACGCGGTTCGGAAGATCGGCCTGCCACGTTGCGATGCGCGAGCGACCACCCGCGACGAAGGTGAGCTGGAGAGTCCAGGTACCGTCGCTTCGGCGCCACGCGTCCCAGTCGATGTCGTCTTCAACCCCTCGCGCACGGAGGCGAGGCTCAACAACATCGATGAGTTTTTCTGTTCCGCCTTTGGACGTGCGGAATTCTTGAGCACGACGGGCCGTGTGATCGCGTTCTGCTCGCACGGGCCCCTCGTAGCGCTTCACATGCTCAACATCCATGTCCGCAAGCTCGGCGATCGACTCGACTGTCGAGCCACCCCTGAGCATGGCTTGGATGTCTTTCGGTCGCAGCGCGGACGAATGGGACTGCTGAATGAGGCCAACGGACGAGGCATCGCGGCGCACCGCCGCGCGCAAAGCCTCATCAATGCGCACCGTGTACCGCTCGCCCTCAGCATCGAGCAGAATGAGGTGATCGGAGTTCTCGTGCAATCCGCCGAGTGTGAGCTCGCGCATTAAACGGCCTTCTTTCTCTGTCGAGGTCTCGCGTGCTGCCAATACTAAAGGGCCGGCCTCGAAAAATACTGCTGACACGTCGAGGTCAGAGCGATCGCGGCCATAGAGGCGCGAGGAGCGGAACTCTGGTATCTTCTTCGGACAGCTTGAAAAGTGAGAGCCAACCTGGGAGAATTCCCGCCGTTGCTCAACTCCGCATTTGGCGCCAAACCCCCAGCGCCCCAGACCCCCGTGAAAGAGAATCATGGCCACCGATTACGACGCCCCATTCAAGAAGGACGACGACTCGAGCGAGGACTCGATTGAGGAACTCAAGGGGCGCCGGAACGATAACGCCTCGCCTGCCGTTGACGAAGACGAAGCCGAAGCTGCCGAGGGGTTTGAACTTCCCGGTGCCGACCTCTCCAACGAGGAACTCTCGGTAACCGTGCTGCCTCGTCAGGTTGACGAATTCACGTGTGGCTCGTGCTTCCTTGTGAAGCACCGCAGCCAGATCGATCACGTCGAGGGCAAGCTCATCATTTGTAAAGAATGCTCGGGCGACTAAAACCCTGCGAACCTTTAGCGGGTGTGCGAGGAAGAATCCTCGTGCGCCCGTTTTTTCTGCGCGGCTTTGAGAGCCAAGGCAAAATCTTCGGGGCGGCGTAGCGATAACACGAGTGCGGGTGTCGGGTCGTCGGGGTCGATAACCGGTACTTCAACGCCGGTCGAAATCCATCCGCGTACAACTCGAAAATCAAGAGGGCGAATGTCCGGCCCCAGAATTTTTTCGAAATCCGCTTTGTTCAGGATGCGCGGTTCACCGAGAACATCCACCTCGATGCGCGCGGGACCTGCGGCAACCACATCCTCGCGAACCTCCACCACGGGCGAGGAGGCGACGAGAAGCGCCGGAAAGAAAGCCCCGAGGGTGATGGCGGTGGCAATACCGACGATCTCGCTCAATGGCGTAAGAATCGCCCCCAGCAAAACACCGAAGATAATCGCGATGCACACGACAAATGGGCCGGGATGGAGGCGCTCATGAAACAGGGAGGTCATGGCTGCCATCGTCTCACATGCCTCGAGGCGTACACGCGTCGCGCCTTGGGCTCGTCTCTATACGTGCCGCACCACGCACCCAGGAATCAGCGAGAAGAACCCGCGCGGGGATAGGCTTGAGACATGAGTGAAAACGCCACGGCAACCACGGCGTCGGCGGTCGAACTTCAGACCGTGTGCGACGCCCCAGAACTCTCGCTCACACGAGCGCACGCCGACGACGCGGGACTTGATCTCGCGAGCGCTATTGACTACGAGCTCGCCCCCGGTGAACGCGCTCTCATTCCCACGGGAGTGAGGATCGCGCTTCCGCCGGCAACCGTCGGACTTGTGTGCCCCCGTTCGGGGCTCGCCGCAAAGCATGGCATCACAATTGTGAATGGTCCCGGGATCGTGGATGAGGGCTACCGTGGCGAACTCAAGGTTGCCCTTCTCAACACGGACCGGAGCGACACTCTTCGCATTTCCCGCGGTGATCGCATCGCGCAACTCGTGATCGTCCCGATTCTGCGCCCGCGCATCGTGGACGTGGATTCTCTCGACGAAGCAGAGCGAGGCGAAGCAGGTTTTGGCTCGAGCGGCGGCTTTTCTTCGACCGCTGACAGCACAGGAAACGAGGCATAGTCATGGGACTTTTTGGACGCTCAAAGAGGAAGGCTGCGCCCGCTGAAAACATGCAGGCTTCTGAGGAAAGCGCCCCTGAACCAGAAGAGGTGAAGGGACCTTACGACATCGCGGACGCGCCCGACGACGAGCGACTCGATTTCGGATCGCTGCAAATCCCCGCACGCGACGGCATGAGCATCGCCGTTGAGGTAGAGCAACGCTCAAGGGCTGTCACGGGCCTCACCCTCACCTACGGGGATTCCCAGATCCAGGTCAATGCGTTCGCGGCTCCCAAAAGCGAGGGGCTGTGGGATGAGATCCGGAAGTCCTTGCGCGAATCGATCGCGTCGCAAGGCGGGACGACTGAAACGCGCGAGGGGGCGTTCGGCACCGAGCTTTACGCTCGAATTCCGATCGCCGTCAAAGGATCGAACTCGCGCGCGCACCGCCCCATGCGTTTCGTGGGTATCGATGGTCCCCGCTGGTTCTTGCGCGCTGTCATTTCCGGTGCCGCACTGCAGGCGGGACCGGTCCGCGAAGAGATCGAGGACATCATTCGCTCAATCGTCGTCGTTCGCGGTTCGATGGCGAAGGCGCCCCGCGAGGTTCTCGAGTTGACGATTCCTGGGGAAGGTGCTGCGACTGCGCTCCCGGATGAAAACGACCCGCTCGGTCAGGGGCCCACCATCGCCGAAGTGAGGTAGCGCGTGAGCGTCTTTGCGAAGGCGAAAGAATTCCTGAACGTCTCATCGTCGGTCCCCGATGATGAGGATGACGGCCTCGCGGATCGCGATGAGATTGGTTCGATCACCTCGCGTCGCCGCGCCCGCTGCCTCGGCACGGTGAGCTCGATCGTCGTGCAGCCGGCCGGCCGCGACCCGAAGCTCGACGTCGAGCTACACGATGGCACGGGCAGGCTCGCGCTCGTCTGGCTCGGCCGACAGTCAATCGCAGGCATCGAGCCTGGGACGCGTCTCGAGGTCGAGGGGTTTGTAGGGTTTCGCGGCCGCAAACGCCTCATGTACAACCCTCGCTACGCAATTCACGGTGTAAAGGATGACGGCCAGTGACCTCTCCTTCTTCTGCTCCCGAGCCCCCCGCAACCGGCCTCAAGGCGAGTTTTTCCTCCAAGGAATACAGCGTCGTGGACGCGATCGGCGGTGTGCGCGGGCTAGTCGAGTCGGTCGTGCCGACTCTCCTTTTCGTCATCCTGTTCTTGCTCACTCGCAACGTCGTCATCGCAAGCGCCGCCTCGCTTGCCGTCGTGGCTATCGCCCTCATCTGGCGGATCGTCACCAAAAGCCAGGTCACACCGGCGATAAGCGGCGCAATTGGGGTGGCTCTTGGGGCGTTCATCGCCATTAAAAGCGGTAACGGAAGCGGTTTTTATGTGCCGGGCCTTGTCACGAACGCCGTGTACGCCATCGGACTTCTGCTCTCTGTGCTCGTGAGACATCCCGCCGTGGGCTATGTCGCAGCGATCGTTGACCCGCGCGTGGCCCAGTGGCGATCGTCAAAAGCGGGCATGCACACCTACACCTCTTCCACGCTCCTTTTTGCAGGACTTTTCGTGCTCAAGGTCGCGGTGCAGGCCCCGCTGTATTTCGCGGGAGCGACGGACGCGCTCGGCGTAGCCAAACTGCTCATGGGAATACCCGCGTTTGTGCTCGTGACCTACGCGGTTTTTCTGCAGCACCGAGCGCTCGTGGGGCGAATGGAATCCGACGCCTCCCGCGCCTCACACCCTTCTGCGCCGAGCGCGTGAAGCCTGCGAGCGCCGGGCTCGTGGCTCATTCGCGCCGCGTCTAGTCGTCGTCCTCATCCGCGTCGCGAACGACCGGAAGTGCCGCGGTGGTTTCTTCAAGATCGCGGGGGACGACCGTGTGCTGGAGCGCGGTCAGGCACGAGCGGTGTGCGAGGAAGAGGAGTTCATCGCGCGGCTCAAGGGCTTCGGACTGCGCCGGGGGGCGCGGATGCCCCTCGCGTACGACGCCCACGAGCGTCGCGCTTGATGGCCACGCAACGTCGCCGATGTCCTTGCCGACGATCGGGGAGGTCTCCGGGACCGTAATTTCGACCATGTCCGTCTCGGACTTTGCGAACGAAAACATAGTGACAACGGTGCCGACGCTCACGGCTTCCTCAACGAGGGACGTCATGATGCGCGGGGTCGAGACCGCAACGTCAACGCCCCAGGCGTCGTCGAACATCCACTCGTTGCGAGGGTGGTTGACGCGACCGACGGTGCGGGGAACCCCGAACTCTGTCTTGGCGAGAAGCGAGACGACGAGATTGACCTTGTCATCGCCCGTCGCTGCAACGACGACGTCCGCCTCGGCGAGCTGCGCGCGCTCGAGGACATCGAGCTCAGCGGCATCGCCCTGTACCCACGAGACGTCCTCGAGGCCGGGCCGTGCCTCTTCAAGGTCGACCAGGGTAACGGTGCGGCCTTTATCGATGAGCTCGCGCGCGATACTCCGACCGACGCTTCCTGCGCCGACGATGACGATTTTCATTCGGCTTCCTCCTCGAATCGGTGGGTGAGAAGCGCGGTGACTTCACCCTCGCGGGTCGTTTCGAGTGCGAGGTGAACGATGTCCTCTTCCTGGATGCGGTAGTCGCGAGCGGGCAGGGTTCCCTCGCCGTATCGGGTGACGAACGCGACGCGCGAAGCGGTCAGCTCCTCGAGGTCTGCGAGGGTCGTTCCTACCCAACTTGAGTGGAAATCGCACGCAAGAATCGACACGTTGCCGGAGATGTCTTGAAATTCGCGAGCTGACTGCCCGGGGATGAGTCGCGTGAGCATCTGGTTCGTCGTCCAGCGGGCCGTGGGCACCGTCGCGATGCCGAGACGCTCGTAGACCTCGGCGCGTTTGGGGTCGTAGATGCGAGCGACAACGTTGCGGATCCCGTACAGCTGTCTCGCTGCACGTGCCGCGATGATGTTCGAGTTGTCCCCGCCCGCAACGGCGGCGAACGCGACCGCTTCGTCGCATCGCGCGCGTTCGAGGGAGCGGCGATCGAAACCAATTCCGTGGACCTTGAGGCCCGTGAAATCATCGGGGAGCATACGGAAGGCCTTGTCGTTGCGGTCAATGATCGCTACCGAATGCCCAATTGCCTGGAGCTTCGTGGCGAGCGTGGCGCCGACGCGGCCGCAGCCCATGATGACGATATGCATTGAGTGATCCTCGCGCAGATGCGGATGTCTAGAGCGTGACGGGTAGTGCCCGTGCATCGCCCAGCCTAGCGCGCACATCGGCGAAGGGATGTGTGCAAGCGGTGCGGATGTGCGTCTGACGTGGGCGCGGAGTAGATTATTCGTGTGCTTGGCCCCTTTGCTTCTGTCAAACGCATCGTCATCGGGCGTCCGTTCAGTTCCGATCGCCTTGCGCGCCAGCGCCTTCCCAAACGCTTTGCAATCCCCTCCTTCGCCGCCGATACCGTCAGCGCACTCGCGTACGCACCAGACGAAATCATCCTCACGCTCGGCTTGTCAGGCGTCGGCCTTCTCGCACTAAGCCCGTGGGTAGCTCTCGCCGTTGTTGCCGTTATGGCCATCGTGGTGACGGCCCACCTCAATGTGATCGAGGAGTTTCCGGGCGGTGGCAGCGACTTTGTTGTTGCTCGCACAACTCTTGGACCCCACGCGGGGCGTCTCGCTGGCGCCGCACTCGTGACCGACTATGTGCTCACGGTCGCTGTCGCCACCTCGCAGGCCGGCGCGTACATCGGCGGTGCCATGAGCGCCCTCGCCCCTTTCCAAACCGGCATTGCGATCGCGATCGTTGCGCTCCTCGCTCTCGTGAACCTCCGAGGAGCGCGGGAGTCAGCGCGTTTCGTAAGTCTGCCCGTGTACGGCTTCATCGGCCTCATAGCTGTGACGCTCATGTGGGGCGGAATTGAAGCGGTGCGTGGAACTCTCGGCATGTCGCCGCAGGCCGGGAGCATCCCAGAACCGGGAGAGGGGGCGCCGGCTGCCCTCACCGCAATCGGGGGAATCCTGGTTCTCGCACGAGCCTTCTCCAGCGGTCTGCCCGTCGTGTCAGGGATCAAAGCCATCACCAACACCGTGCCCGTCTTTCAACCACCGAAGGCTCGCAACGCGCGGATCACTCTCGTCATCTCCGGTGCGCTCACGGCGACACTTTTCGTCGGGGTGATGGTCCTTGCCAGTGCCACCGGGGTATCCCTTTCTCCTCGCCAAGCGGGCGGGGCTCGCGTGAGTGAAGCGATCCCGGTCCTCGGGCAGATCGCCGAAGCGATCTTCGGGCCAGGGGCGATCATGGCCATTGCAATGCTCGCGATGGCAACTCTCGTGCTCTGCATCGCTGCGAACACTGCGTTCACGGGTCTCCCCGTTCTGACGGCTGCTCTCGCGCGCCCCGGGTATGTCCCTCGCGTCTTTGCCGCACGGGGCGACAGGCTCGTATACTCCAACGGTATTTTGCTTCTCGCAGCACTAGCGGGCGTTGTCGTTCTCGCGACCGGAGCCAACATCACGCTGCTGATTCACATGTACGTCGTTGGTGTGTTTACCACCTTCACGATCGGCCAGTTCGGCATGTTCCGTCACTACACGAAGAAATACCGCCTCGCGGTACGGCTCAAGGAACGCCAACGCTACGGCCGTAAACGCGTTGTGAGCATCGTTGCTGCCGTATGCCTGACTGTGGTGCTGCTTACCGTCGCGACCGCAAACTTCCTCCTCGGAGCCTGGGTCACGCTCAGTGCCGTCGCCCTCATGTGGGGCGTGATGACGATCGTGAGTCGTTACTACGCACGGATCTCCTCGCGCCTCGCTCTCGAAAAAAACGACGACTGCGGCCGCTGGCCTATCGCCGCACCCGCACCCCTCGATGGCAAGGACCCCACGCGCGGAATCGTGCTCCTCACGCAGCTCAACAGGCCAGCGATTCATGCCATTAAGAAGGCGATGAGCTCGCCGCACCTGAGTCTCCAAGCTGTCGCGGTGAGAACCAACGACTCGGCGATCGACAAGCTCAGCTCTGAATGGCTCCGGCGCGAAATTCCCATCCCGCTTCGCGTCATTAACTCGCCATATCGTGATCTGCTCGCGCCTCTCGACGATTACGTGCGATCTTTTACACGCACCTATCCGCGCGACGCTGTCGTTGTCTACATTCCGGAATATCTCGTGGGACACTGGTGGGAGTCGATCATGCACAATCACGTGCTCAGGCGAGTGACGACGCGGCTCGATAAGTACGAGCGTGTGTCTATTTGCCCGGTCCCCTGGGATCTCAACGATCCCGAGCACAGCGCATGAATCGTGACCATCCCGACCACTGTCGTCAAGGAGTGCACCCCATGACCCGTCCTGCGTCTGAGCGTCCCGAAGAAGTCCAGGAGCTCGCAGGGGAGGGGCGGCTCATCACGGTGACGGTCGACAAGCCCGCGCATGGAGGAACGTTCGTCGCCCGGCACGACGGCCGCGTTGTTTTCGTTCGCGGCGCTTGCCCCGGAGAAACGGTCGTCGCTGAGCTCCTTCCCGAGTCGAGCTCGAATGCGCGCTTCTGGCGTGCCGAAACAATCGACGTGATCGAGGCCGGCCCTGACCGAGTACCGAGCGCATGGCCTGAATCCGGTTACGAAGGGATCGGTGGGGCCGACTACGCCCACATCCGTATCGAAGCCCAGCGGCGCATCAAAACCGAAGTTCTTCAGGAACTTATGACTCGCGCGCGAATCACCAGCTACCCGATCGAAGACATTCAGATCGAACCCGCGCGTGACGACCACACGGGCCTCGGCTGGCGCTCCCGCGTTCGGTTTGCCGTCGACAACGGCAAGGTGGGCATGCGCGGATGGCGCTCCCATGACATTCACGCAGTCGGCTCCAACCCGCTTGCCCACCCCGTCATCCAGGGCCTCGGCATCGGGGTATGGAAGGCCCCGAGCGGGGTCGTAGCAGTCGATGTCGCAGCCCCGAGCGGAAGCAGCCCCGCGATCATTGTGCGCGCCGAAAAAGAGTTGAGTCTCGAGGAGCTTAACCTCCCCGCAGGCTGCGACAAGGCGAGTGTTCTGCTCACCACCCGCGCGGCCACGACCACGCTTCGAGGCGACGACACCGTTCGCGAAATAGTCGGCGACGACACTTTCACGCTCTACGCCGGTGGTTTCTGGCAGGTGCATGTCGATGCGCCTCGCCTCCTCACAGCCGCCGTCGGACAGGCCCTCGACGCCCGCGAAGGCGAGTGCGTCTGGGATCTATACGCCGGGGCGGGCCTCTTCTCCGTCCCTGCCGCCCGCGCGGTTGGAGCTGAAGGCGAACTCGTGAGCGTCGAAGGCGCGGAGCGAGCGAGCGCTGACGCCGCTTCCAACCTTGCCGCATACCCCCAGGCCAGGACCGTGAGTGCTGACGTTCGCGACTTCCTCGCTCGCTCCACCGAGGGTGCCGACCGCGTCGTCATGGATCCGCCGCGCGCAGGCGTCGGCGAAGCCGCGATGGCACGCCTCGTCGAGCTCACGCGAACGCGCATGGTGTACGTGTCGTGCGAACCCTCGACCCTCGCCCGTGACCTGCGCGTTGCCGAGCACGAAGGGTGGGCCATCACTGACTTCCAGGTCTTCGACCTCTACCCCCACACCCACCACATGGAATGCGTCGTGAAGCTCGAACGAGCCGCGCGATAATTCTGATAACGATCGACCCCACTATCGATTGGAGACCCCATGAGCACGGTGAATTCATTCGGTGCCAAGACATCCCTGACCGTCAATGCGCGCGAATACGAGATTTATGCCCTCGATGCCGTCGAAGGTTACCGTCGGCTTCCCTACAGTTTGAAAGTGCTGCTCGAAAACCTCCTGCGCACCGAGGACGGCGAAAACATCACTGCGGCGCACGTCCAGGCTCTCGCCGGATGGGACCCGAACGCTGAGCCGAGCGAAGAAATCCAATTCACGCCGGCGCGCGTCATCATGCAAGACTTCACCGGCGTGCCGTGCATCGTCGACCTGGCAACAATGCGCGAAGCCATGAGTGAGCTCGGCGGAGACCCCTCGAAAATCAATCCGCTCGCCCCTGCGGAAATGGTGATCGACCACTCCGTCATGATCGACGTCGCCGGCCGCGTCGATGCACTCGAGCTCAATATGGACCTCGAGTTTGAACGCAACCGCGAACGCTACCAGTTCCTTCGTTGGGGCCAGGGCGCCTTCGATGACTTCAAGGTTGTCCCGCCGGGCACGGGCATCGTCCACCAGGTCAACATCGAGTACCTCGCCCGGACCGTTATGACCCGCGAAGTCGACGGCGCCTTGCGCGCCTTTCCCGATTCGTGCGTGGGCACTGATTCCCACACGACCATGGTCAACGGCCTCGGCGTGCTCGGCTGGGGTGTTGGTGGCATCGAAGCAGAAGCAGCGATGCTCGGCCAACCCGTCTCGATGCTTATCCCGCGAGTCGTCGGCTTCAAGCTCACGGGAGAGATTCCGCCCGCGGCCACCGCTACCGACGTGGTTCTCACCATCACCGAAATGCTGCGTGCGCACGGTGTCGTCGGCAAGTTCGTGGAGTTCTACGGCGAAGGTGTCGCGCAGGTTCCCCTCGCCAACCGCGCCACGATCGGGAACATGAGCCCCGAGTTCGGCTCGACCGCCGCTATTTTCCCGATCGACGACGTGACACTGGACTACCTTCGCCTCACGGGTCGCGACGACGAACACGTCGCCCTTGTGGAGGCCTACGCAAAACGTCAGGGGCTTTGGCATGACCCGAAGCGGGAAGCGGAGTACTCCGAGTACCTCGAGCTTGACCTTGCAACCGTCGTCCCCTCGATCGCCGGACCAAAGCGCCCGCAGGACCGCATCGTGCTCACCGACGCCAAAGAAAGCTTCGCGAAATCCCTGCCGGCCTATGCCGAGAACACCTCGAATCCCACAGCGGTCAAGGGAGCTGATTACACGATCGACCACGGCATCGTCTCGATCGCCTCGATCACGTCGTGCACTAACACCTCGAACCCATCGGTTATGATGGCCGCAGGGTTGCTGGCGAAGAACGCGACTGAGCGCGGCCTCGAAGTAAAGCCCTGGGTGAAGACCTCCATGGCGCCAGGCTCGAAGGTCGTCACCGACTACTACGAGAAGGCCGGCCTATGGCCGTTCCTCGAGAAACTCGGTTTCCACCTCGTCGGGTACGGCTGTACAACCTGCATCGGCAACTCCGGCCCCCTCGCCCCTGAGATCTCCGAAGCCATTGCCGAGGGTGATCTTGCCGTGACCGCTGTGCTGTCGGGCAACCGCAACTTCGAGGGGCGTATCAACCCGGACGTCAAGATGAACTACCTGGCCTCGCCGCCCCTTGTCATCGCCTACGCCCTCGCGGGCACCATGGACTTCGACTTCGACACCGACCCGCTCGGGCGCGATGCCGACGGCAACGAGGTCTTTTTGCGAGACATCTGGCCAAACCCCACCGAGGTCGAGCGGACGATCGCCGAGAACATCACGCAGGAGATGTTCGAAAACGACTACTCCGATGTCTTCGCCGGCGATGAACGCTGGCGCGGCCTCGACACTCCCGACGGTGACACGTTCGAGTGGAGCGAAGACTCGACCTACGTGCGCAAACCTCCGTACTTCGAGGGGATGAGTATGGAGCTTGATGCCATTCGTGACATCGAAGGTGCGCGCGTACTCGTGAAGGTTGGCGACTCGACGACGACCGACCATATCTCGCCTGCCGGCGCCATCAAGGCCGACTCGCCCGCCGGGCGGTACCTGCGTGAGCACGGCGTGGACCGCAAGGATTTCAACTCCTACGGCTCGCGCCGCGGCAACCACGAGGTCATGATCCGTGGCACCTTCGCGAACATCCGTCTCAAAAACCTTCTTCTCGACGGCGTCGAAGGTGGATACACGAGGAACTTCCTCACCGGTGAGCAGAGCTTCATTTACGATGCCGCGCAGGACTACGCCGAAGCGGGAATCCCGCTCGTCGTCCTCGCCGGCAAGGAGTACGGCACCGGCTCGTCTCGCGACTGGGCAGCCAAAGGCACGAAGCTGCTGGGCGTGCGCGCGGTCATCGCCGAGAGCTACGAGCGCATTCACCGCTCAAACCTGATTGGCATGGGCGTGCTGCCGCTGCAGTACCCCGCTGGCGAGTCGGCTGAAAGCCTCGACCTCACGGGCGAAGAAACCTTCTCCATTTCTGGCGCGAGCGCTCTCAACGAAGGCATCACCCCGAAAACCGTCTCCGTACGCGCAACACGCGAAGGTGCAGAGCCCATCGAGTTCGAGGCGATCGTGCGCATCGATACCCCGGGCGAGGCCGACTACTTCCGTGCCGGAGGTATCCTCCAGTACGTGCTTCGCTCGCTCGCCCAATAAGAGCACACGCTCCGCTTGTCCACAGTCCGCGCGACACTTGTTGCGCGGACTGTAGCGTTCTGGTTGGCTATGTGACATGGGCCTCGCTCGGGGGAGTGGGGTGATAGTGGACCGGATCGGGGGAGTGCATGTTGAGCGGGCGAGCGCGGGCTTGTGGTGTTTTTAGTGTTGTCGCGTTGGTGGCGGCGGGGTTGGTCGGCTGTGGTGGGGGTGAGTCTGCTGGCGGTCCGACGCTTACCGCGACTCCATCGGCCTCTTCGACCAGTAGCGATGCTGCCGGCTCGAACGGCGGCGGTGCTAGTGACGGCGGTGGGGAAGAGTCCTCTCGCACAGCGAATCTTCCTCCGGAGAATGCGGCGCTCAAGGCTCCTGATTTCGAGGATTACACTGATGTCTCCACAATCGTGAGGACGGCGGAGGGGTAAAACGGGTATCGAAAGGGGCCGCTTCGTGATGAAGCGGCCCCTTCGAAGGATCCCGTGCGGGAAGCGCAATCGTTAGATCATTCCGCAGGGATCTCGTGGTAGGAGGTGAAATCCTTCTCGGTAGGCTTGTCGGCCTCAACGCCGGCCTCTGCCTTCGCTGCCTCATCGGCCTTAGCCTGAGCGTCCTTGAGTTCGTTCTCAGCCTTCAACGCGGCTTGGCTGTCAGCGCCGGCTTTCGACTCTGCTTTACCCACAGACTCGGTCTGCCTATCGACCTTAGCCTGCTGCGCAGCACGTGCCTTCTCAGCTTCGGGAGCGGCAGCTTCCGCATCAGCGAGTTCATGATCGGCGGTCGTCGAAGCCTCGGTGCTCTCGGTATTGCGCTGCTCAGCGTCCTGCTTAGCGGCTTCGGCGTCCGCGACTTCCTTCGCGCTCTTATCGGCTTCGGCCTGCGCCTCGTCGACCTCGGTCCGAGCGTCAGCGATCTTGGAGTCGAGATCCTTGAGCTCCTCGATCTTTGGAGCGTCACTCAGTGAAGAGATGCGCTCATCCACCCCGCGCTGCACACCCTTGGTGTAGTCGAGGCCTTCCTTGCCGCCTTCCCACTTCTCATATTCGGTGGTATTGCGATCGTCGACCTCGTAGGTGAGCTTCGAGCCGCCGGTGGCAGCGATTGCGCCGTCGGGCACGTACTCGCCTTCGAGATTTTCAGGCATCGCCTTCGACTTCGGCTCACGGGTGTCGGAGTTCGCGAGGCGCGCGTCTTCCTTGATGTAGAACATGTTGGTGCCGTACACCTGGCCGTCATCGCTCTTCGCAAGGCCGAGACCAGCGTGAGAGAATCGTTCGTCCAGCATGTTCGCGTTGTGGGCATCGGAATCGTGCCACTTCTTGAACAGATCGTCGGCGCACTCATCGACGCTGGACGCATCCAGGTCACACGTCGCCTGAATGACGTTTTCGCCGCTGTAGCCAGTTTTGTCCTTGTTGGAGTGCTTGAGCTCCTTGCTCGTCGCCATGCTTGTGGACCACTTGGCAGCCTCATCGTTGAACACGGGCGCGTAAACGAGCTCGTTCAAACCGTTCTTCACACGGTACGCATTGATGCGTTCGGCGACAGCATCCGAGAGGGCGCGAAGCTGATTTTGCTCATCGAGCGCCGAGTACAGAACTGAGCTGCCCTGTTCGAGCTGCTCCCGCTCGCCCGAAAGCGCCGCAAGCTGCTTCGTGGCGTCGCCAAGCTTCCGATCAGCATCCTGCTTAGCCTTCTGAGCCGCGGCGAGCTTTGCGTCAGCAGCCTCGACGTCGGCGGCAGCCTTCTCAGCCTCAACCTTGAGCTTAGCGGCGAGATCGCGCTTTGCTGCAAGATCGCCGTCACCCGGCATTGCCGCGATCAGCTCATCGAGTTTCGCCTTCTCGCGTTCGTAGGCAGCCCTCGATTCTTCGGCCTTTGCACGCGAGGATTCTGCCTCACGGCGCGCCCTATCGAGCTCGGTGTTAGCGCGAGCGGACGCGTTGCGAGCTGACTGGAGATTGTTGTTCCAATCCTTGAGCGCGGCGTTGTAGCCTTCTTCGTCAAAGGCTGCGATAGTGACGGTCTTCTTTGGCTTATTCGGCTTGCTCGGGTTACTCGGGCGCTCCGGCTGAGAGGTGCCGTCAGACTTACCTGGCTTCCTACCAGGCTTACCCGAATCGCCGCGGTGATCGCCTGGCTTATTCGGCTCGGGAGCCGCGACGATCGTCCCGTTCTTCTCGCCGCCAGTGTTGTCTTGAGCCGGCTTCGGTGCCGCCGGTTTCGAGGCGGGATTGTCCTCGACCGGAGTGGAGTTCTGGTCGGGGGTTTTCGCGGGCGGAATGGGCGTATCCGATTCGCTGCGAGCGAGTGCGGTCTCCGGGGTGATCTCAAAACCGGACTTGTTGTCGTTGCCGCGGCCATCCGTGGGGGCTTTGCCGGCGTTCAGTTCGGAGTTGTTGTCTACGCCGCTGTTGCCCGATTCACCGATGCGGCTGGCATCCTGACCGAAAGAACGGTTTTTCTTCCTCGCCCACCGCTGGGCGAGAGATTCGTTTGAGTGGTCCTCGTCGTCTTCTCCTGACTGCGTCGATTCGGTTGCCGCAGCGCCAGAGCCCGCTTGGTTGTCGCTTGTGCCATTCGGTGACGTCGACGCGCTCGAAGAGGAGTCGGCAGACGTCGACATACTCGGGGAAGGCCGCGAGGCGGCGTGGTTGGCCGCGCTTCCGCCCGAACATGCGGCTAATAGCGACAAAGAAAGACCAAGGCCGATCACCGGCCCAAGCTTCTTACGGGTGAAGGTCATAGGGATTCTCTTTTCTGTTCGTCACGGTTACCGCCACTGCACTCAACCTGTGCATCGGTTGCCAGGGAACGCGGGAGTGGAGACGGTGGATCTGCGTCCGCTCATCGGCTTGGGCCGCTAGGGATACTACTATCCGCGTATATTTTTACGTAGGCGAAGAGCGACGAGGGCGTTACAAAATCGTAACAATACGGTGAACTCTTCTTCCGCGTCGCGCCAGAGCCCCTGCGGACGGTCTACTCGGCGCAGATTCTAGGGGACTCGATTAGGCTGGGTCGTCGGAGCGCGCCGTGACGATGATCGGCTCACCCTTTGTCACGATGAGGGTGTGTTCGGCGTGGGCCCCTGTTGAGCCGTCGCCCGATTCGACGGTCCAGCCATCACGCTCGGTGATGGTCATGACGTCGGTCGTCGGCGTCAAAAACGGTTCGACCGTGATTGCCATTCCCTCGCGGAGTTTCTGGCCTGAGCCCGGGGCACCGAAATTCGGCACGAACGGCGCTTCGTGCATGGTACGGCCAACGCCGTGGCCGCCAAACTCGTGATTAATCGTGTAACCCAGCTCCGCGGCCCGGGTCTCAACCGCGTGGCCGATATCGCCGACTGTATTGCCCGCCCGGGCAGCACCAATACCTGCCCACATGACGCTTTCTGTATCGCGAATAAGTTTCAGGTGATCCTCTCGCTGCTCGCCCACGACAATCGAGAGTGAAGAGTCAGCAACCCAGCCCTCGAGCTCGATCGCGAAGTCCATGGAAAGCAGGTCCCCGCTCTCCAAGGTGCGATCGTAGGGGCGGCCGTGAAGCACCGCGTTGTTCACGCTCAGACAAATGACTTTCCCGAACGGCGAAGCGCCGAAACTCGGGTGATAGTCGAGGTAGCACGATGTGGCGCCAGCTTCGCGAATCATGCGGTGGACTTCGGCATCAATCTCGAGAAGGTTGTCGCCTACGGACACGGTTCGACGAAGCGAGGAGAGCACGCCCGCAACGAACTCGCCGGCGGGGCGAATCTGTTCGGGGGTGGGGTAGCGGTGAGTGCGAAAGCCCCTCATGACTGGGCATCCTTCGAGTAGTCGTCCGGGGCTGTGCCTTCACCGAGGGGGTACCACGTGAACAGGCTGGCGCCGAGCCAAGCGATACTCGCCGAAAGGAGCGCGGCTCCGAGCATGTGGAGTCCCACGAGAGCTTCGGGGAGTCCGGTGAAGTACTGGATATAACCAATCACGGCCTGGAGGAGCGTGACGATCGTGAGCGCGACAAGGGCCCTCTTTGATCGGGCGTGAGCTTTTGTCACCATCAGGACGATTGCCACGCCAAGCAGGAGACCGCAGAACAGCCACACGAAGTCGGCGTGGAGCCACGCAATTTTCGCGGGGTTAAAAGGGAAACGCTGTGGAGTATTGGCGTCACCGGAGTGGGGGCCCGAACCGGTCGTGAGGGTGCCGAGAATCAGCACGATAAATCCGACGGCAGCGAGCGGCCAATACACGAACTGTGCTCCGCGGTTCACGGCAAGCCTCGCGGAACCATTGCCTTCATAAAGCCGGTACACCAGTACCGCGGAGGACGCCACGAGGATTGGCGAGACGATGAAGTGCACCGACACGAAGAACGGGTGCAAGTGCAAATACACGACAAGCATGCCCCACACTGCCTGGAACACGGTAAGGATGAGCGGGACCCAGGAAAGGCGCACAAACCCCTTGCCTTTGGTCCGCAGATGCTTGTAAGTCGCCACGAGCACGAGGATTGCGAACACGAGCAGAACGAGCGTGAGGGCACGGTTGCCAAATTCGATGAAGGGGCGCAGCCCGGATTCAGGGTGATAACGAGGAGTGAACTCACCCGGCTCGCAGTGCGGCCACGACGAACACCCGAGCCCGGACTTCGTGAGACGCACGATGCCCCCGGTCGCGATAATGCCGATTTGGCACGCGAGATTGATCCAAAAAATGGCCGTGATCCAGCGTTTGCGTTCCCGTGGAAGGGAGCTGGGGGCGTTCGTGTGTGCTGTCATGCGCTCAGTGTAAGAAAGGCGGGGCAGGATCGGTGAATCAGGCGCTCGTCCAGCGGAAGAATCTCACCGTCAAACTCCCAAAGACCGCGGCCCACAGGGCGAGGAGCCCGAGCGCGGCGAGGGAGGGTGCGTGCCCCGATAGCGTCTCGGTGAGTGCGCTCGATGCAGCAGCCGACGGCAGCACTGAGACGAGAGTGTCGAATGGCGCGGGAAATCCGTTCGCGGGGATCGCCACCCCACCGACGGCGATGAGGAGAATAAAAATGATGTTTGACAGCGCGAGTACGGCCTCAGTGCGAAGCGTGCCGGCGATCAAAAGACCGAGCCCCCCGAAGGCACACGTGGCAAGAATCCACACGGGAATCGACAACAGGATTTCACCAGCGGTGGGCCGCCAGCCAAGTGCGAACGACAGGGCGCCGAGCGCAACGATCTGCAGGATGTGCACGATTGCCATCGCACCCAATTTGCCAAGCATGTAACCGCCGCGACCGAGAGGTGTCGTGGCGATCCAACGCAGCACCCCATTTCGACGGTCGAAGCCGGTGGCGATTGCCTGTGAGGTGAGGGAAGTGGCAATGATGGCGGTCACCGCTGTCGCGGCAACGGCGTCGGTCATTGACGGCGACTTGCCGCCAAAAAGAGCGGGCGAAACGGGGACGAACCGCAAGCCAAGAAGAACCATTGCAGGCAGCATGAGCGAAACCATGAGCTGCTCTCCGTTGGTGAGAATCGCCCGTGCTTCAAGTTGTGCGTGCGCGGCGATGCGCCGAGGGGTGCGGGCGGCGCGGCGCGAATCGGACATTACCGAGTGCGGGTCCGTGCTCACTTCGTCTCCTTTGCTCGCGTGTTCGACAGCGACACGAGAATGTCCTCGAGGGAATCGGGGCCGTGTTCGATGGCGAGAGTGACCCCTTGGATTTCGGCGGCGTTACGTACTGCCTGTTCAAACGCCACGAGGCGCTCCTCCGAAGGGGCACTCGCAGCAATATCGATCGAGAGCGGGGATTGGCTCCCGAGCGTGCGTTCGACGTCAGCGAGGGTGCCGTCGGCCTTCACGGAGCCTTCGGCGATGACGATGACGCGATCCGCGAGCGAGGCGATGTCGTCGAGCGCGTGAGAGGTGAGGATGACGGCGGCGCCTCGCTCCGCTTCGGCTCGGATAAGCTCTCGCGTGCGTCGCTTGACCGCGACATCCATGCCGGCGGTCGGTTCGTCGAGAAAAAGAACGTCGGGCACGCCGAGCAGTGAAAGAGCGAGGCTCAAACGCTGCCGTTGACCACCGGAGAGTCGGCGCACGAGGGTCGATGAGAAGGAATCGATACCGAGTTCGCGGGAAAGGGCGCGCCAATCCCGGGGCCGCGCGTAGAGAGATGAGGCGTAGGCGAGTAGCTGCGCTGGGGTGGCTCCTGAGGTGAGGCCGCCGTCCTGAAGCATGACGCCGACCCTCGCGCGCGTCTCGGCGTCGTGAGTGAGAGGGTCGGCGCCGAGGAGTTGTACCTCGCCTGCATCGGGGGAGAGGAGCCCGGTCGCGCACGCGATCGTCGTGGATTTGCCGGCGCCGTTTGGGCCTAGCAGCGCGGTGATCTCCCCGAATTTCGCCGAGAGACTCACGTTTTCGCACGCCGTGACGGAACCGAATTGTTTACGCAGGTGAGTGATTTCGAGTGCCGGCGGTGGTGTGGCCGCGCGCCCGGCTGCGGTCGAAGTGTGAGTGCCCATGGCACATCATGGTAATGTGCGCGCAGCCGCGGCGAGGGGCGGGAGGGGTCCGACGGTCGACTGGTTTTCGCGATGTGTGTGACATACGCCGCGCTCCGCCGGGACTTAGGTAACCCTCTCTATCTTTTCGAAACTCACGGTTTGTAGAATCGCATCGTCCACCGGTTTGGCGAAAGGAGGATGTCGTGAATGCTCGCACCGAAGCGTCCGTCAATGATTCGACGCGCGAACGCCTCATCGAGGCTATTAGTATCGACGGTCCCATCGCCGCAGGCGACCTTGCCGAACGTTTTCACCTCACCGGCGCTGCTATCCGTCGGCACCTATCCCAATTGCACGCCGAGGGCATCATTGAGGAAAAGGAATCGTCCCACAGGCCCCGAGGGCGCGGGCGCCCTCGCAAGGAGTTCGTGCTCGCCGCGACCGCCCCGGAGCCTGATGCAGCCTCGAGAGAGTGCGAAAGCCTCGCTCTACTGGCGATGAAAGAACTCGAACGCGCTGGCGGGCACGAGGCCCTCGTCGCACTCGCGAAGGCGCGCACCGCCGAATGGGAAGCGGAGTTCGAGCGGCGCTATGCGCGTGAAAGCGATGAAGGTGAGGTGACGCCGGCGCGCCGCGTGCGCCTCGTGATCGACCTTCTCAAAGAACTCGGCTATGCCGCATCGCTCAGGCCGGTCACGGTGAGCGTCGGCTCTCTCGGGCGAGACGGTGCCCCGTCGCGGACCCTCACGACGGTGCAGATGTGCCAGGGACGCTGCCCGGTCCAAGACATCGCCGCGAAGCACCCGGAGCTGTGCGAGGTTGAAACGGCTGCGCTTTCGAGAATGCTCGGCGTTCCCGTTCAGCGCCTCGCGACTCGAGCGGCGGGTGCGCACGTGTGCACCACCCACTTAACCCCGGCCATGAGCGCGGCAATTGCCGAGTCCATGGCCGAAGGGGAACTTGCCTCGGACGTCACCACAGATTTGCTCACAGAAGGAAGGAAGCCATGACGACTGCACCAGAGCAGCTCAGTCAGGACGAGATCATCGCGTCGATCGGCAGCTACGAATATGGCTGGCACGATTCGGATACCGCCGGCGCCACTGCTCAGCGAGGGCTGAGTGAAGAAGTCGTGCGCAACATCTCGCACCTGAAGAACGAGCCCGAATGGATGCTCAAGCGCCGACTGCGCGCACTCTCGCTCTTTGAAAGGAAGCCGCTTCCCACGTGGGGCGCGGATCTTAGCGAGATCGATTTCGACAACATCAAGTATTTTGTGCGCTCGACAGAGGGGCAGGCGAAGAGCTGGGAAGACCTGCCTGAAGACATCAAGGCGACCTATGATCGCCTTGGTATTCCCGAGGCAGAAAAGGAGCGCCTCGTCGCCGGCGTCGCCGCTCAGTATGAGTCCGAGGTCGTGTACCACCAGATCCGCGAGGATCTCGAAAAACAGGGCGTCATCTTCGTCGACACCGACACGGGCCTTCGCGAGTACCCCGAGATCTTCGAGGAGTACTTCGGCACCGTGATTCCTGCCGGCGACAACAAGTTCGCGGCGCTCAACACCGCGGTGTGGTCGGGCGGCTCATTCGTGTACGTTCCGAAGGGCGTCCACGTGGAAATCCCGCTCCAGGCCTATTTCCGCATCAATACCGAGAACATGGGGCAGTTCGAGCGCACGCTCATCATTGCCGACGAGGGCTCGTACGTGCACTACGTCGAAGGCTGCACGGCGCCGATCTACAAGTCGGACTCGCTCCACTCCGCGGTCGTTGAGATCGTCGTGAAAAAGGATGCGCGCGTTCGCTACACGACCATTCAGAACTGGTCGAACAACGTGTACAACCTCGTCACGAAGCGCACGACCGTCGAAGAGGGCGGAACGATGGAATGGGTCGATGGCAACATCGGTTCAAAGGTCACCATGAAGTACCCCGCGGTTTGGCTCCAGGGTGAGCACGCGCGCGGTGAGACTCTCTCGATCGCCTTCGCAGGCGAGGGGCAGCACCAAGACACCGGCTCGAAGATGGTCCACATGGCGCCCCACACCTCGAGTTCGATCGTGTCGAAGTCGGTTTCTCGCGGTGGCGGCCGCTCCTCGTATCGCGGCCTCGTCCAGGTCAATGAGGGTGCGCACCACTCCGCCTCTAACGTCCTTTGCGATGCGCTCCTTGTCGACCAGGTCTCTCGAACCGATACCTATCCATACGTCGACGTTCGCGTGGATGACGTACAGATGGGACACGAGGCAACGGTGTCCAAGGTCAGCGAAGAACAGCTGTTCTACCTCATGAGTCGCGGCCTCGAAGAAACCGAGGCAATGGCGATGATCGTGCGCGGATTTATCGAGCCGATCGCGCGTGAGCTCCCCATGGAGTACGCGCTCGAGCTCAACCGCCTCATTGAACTGCAGATGGAAGGAGCCGTGGGTTAATGACCACGACGGATCATTCGAAGGCACAGCTCGAATCGGAAGGTATTGCCCTTCCGGGTGAGCGCAGCGGCCTCCTCTCTCGCGCGACCCGCCACGCCGCCTTCGGGATCGACAACCACGAGATCCCGACCGGCCGCGAAGAAGAGTGGCGCTTTGCGAGCTTGCGGCAGCTCGCCCCGCTTTTTGAGGCACGCGAGACCCACGTCGAGGAAAGCGTCGTGAGCTACGAGGTCGAGTCCCCCGAAGGGCTCGTCGTCGATTCGCTCGGGGAGAAGGAAGCCCCGCGCCACACGGCGATCCTCCCCGAGGACCGCATCGCCGCGGCAGCCGCGGAGCTGACCGCGAACGCACTGTACCTCAAGGCCCCTGCGAACACCGAGGCTAGCGAACCGGCGCGCGTGGAAGTTTCTGGACACGACGCATCCATCGCCAGCCACGGCGAGATCGTGCTGCACACCGAAGCTAATGCGCGCGCGACCTACGTCATCAACCACACGGGCTCCGCGCTGTACGCGCAGAACGTCGAGATGGTCCTCGACGAGGGCTCCGAGATGACCGTGATCGCGATCCATGACTGGGCCGACGATGCCGTGCACGTCGCCACTCACGTCGCGAAGATCGGGACGGACGCTCGCCTCAAGCACATCGTCGTGACGCTCGGCGGCAAGGCGGTGCGCGTGAATTCAACCGCGACGTTCGCCGGCCCCGGTGGCGAAGTTGAGCAGGACGGCCTGTACTTTTCCGACGAAGGCCAGCACCTCGAGCACCGACTGTTCGTGGATCACGCCGCGCCGAAGTGCACATCGAACGTCCTGTACAAGGGCGCCCTCCAGGGGCGCGGTGCGCGCAGTGTGTGGGTGGGCGACGTGCTCATCCGCAAGGAAGCCGAAGGCACCGAGACGTACGAAATGAACCGCAACCTCGTTCTTACCGAGGGGGCCCGTGCCGATTCAGTTCCGAACCTCGAGATCGAGACCGGCGAAATTGAAGGGGCGGGGCACGCCGCTGCGACCGGGCGTTTCGATGACGAGCAGCTGTTCTACCTCATGGCGCGCGGCATCTCCGAGATCGAGGCGCGCCGTCTCGTCGTTCGCGGCTTCTTCCAGGAGCTCATCCAGAGAATCGAGGTTCCAGAGGTACGTGACTACCTCACGGAGCAGATCGAGATCGAGCTGCAGCGGAGCATGAACTAAATGTCCACGACACAC
Organism: Dermabacter sp. HFH0086; assembly: GCF_000413375.1. Taxonomy (NCBI): domain Bacteria; kingdom Bacillati; phylum Actinomycetota; class Actinomycetes; order Micrococcales; family Dermabacteraceae; genus Dermabacter; species Dermabacter sp. HFH0086. The sequence goes on along the minus strand of NZ_KE340308.1, from coordinate 1,941,859 downwards.
GCGGTAGCACACCTTGATGACCTCGCGCCTGGATCCGTGATGGGCATCGAGGTGGACGGTATCGAGATTGCCCTTGCGCGCGACACGGATGGAACCGTGCACGCACTCGGCGACCTTTGTACCCACCGCAACGTCAATCTCTCTGATGGCGACGTCGAGGACGGCGCCTTGGAATGCTGGAAGCACGGTAGTCAGTTTGATTTACGTACCGGCGTGCCTAGGCAGCTTCCCGCGCATGTCGCAACACCCGTATACCCCGTCACGATTGACCAGGCGAGCGGCACGATCAGCGTTTCGCTCGACCCCATCGAACTTTCCTGACTTGAAAGGAACACCATGTCCGTTCTTGAAATCAAGGACCTCCACGCAACCGTGGAAACTCCCGAAGGCACCAAGGAGATCCTCAAGGGCGTGAACCTCACGCTCCGCTCCGGTGAAACTCACGCGATCATGGGCCCGAATGGCTCGGGCAAGTCCACGCTCGCGTACTCGCTCGCCGGTCACCCCAAGTACGAAATCACCTCGGGTGAAGTCCTCCTCGATGGCGAAGACGTTCTCGAGATGAGCGTCGATGAGCGCGCAAAGGCCGGGCTCTTCCTCGCGATGCAGTACCCGGTCGAGGTTCCCGGCGTGACCGTCTCGAACTTCCTGCGCACCGCTAAGACGGCGGTCGAGGGCGAGGCCCCGAAGCTGCGCGAGTGGGTCAAAGATGTGAACGCCGCGATGGAAAAGCTCCGTATGGACCCGCATTTTGCGCAGCGTAACGTGAACGAAGGGTTCTCGGGAGGCGAGAAGAAGCGTCACGAGATTCTCCAGATGGAGCTGCTGCGCCCGAAGATCGCGATCCTCGACGAGACCGATTCCGGACTTGACGTCGATGCTCTTCGCGTCGTTTCGGAGGGCGTGAATCGTGTGAAGGACGAGACTGATCTCGGCGTCATGCTCATCACGCACTACACGCGCATCCTCAAGTACATCAAGCCGGATTTCGTGCACGTCTTTGTGAATGGTCGCGTGGCGGAAGAAGGCGGCCCTGAGCTCGCCGAGCGCCTCGAGGCCGAGGGCTACGACCGTTACCTCACGGCGTAGGCCTCACGACCACCGGAAGGACGGCTTAAGCAATGTCCGAATCGAAAGACGTCAGCGTACAGGACGTCACCGAAGCACTGAAGGACGTCATCGATCCCGAGCTCGGGATTAACGTCGTTGACCTCGGCCTCGTCTATGGCGTGACCGTCGAGAACGGCAATGCCGTTGTCGACATGACCCTGACGAGTGCCGCGTGTCCGCTTCAAGACGTGCTCGAGGAGCAGACTTTTGCTGCGCTCGACCCGATTACGGAGACGCACCGGATTAACTGGGTGTGGATGCCGCCGTGGGGCATGGAACGCATTACTGAGGACGGCAAAGATCAGCTTCGCGCGATCGGCTTCAACCTCTAACCTGCGCGGCTTAGGAAAGGGCGGGGCCCGGCTCACTTCACGGTGAACCGGGCCCCGCCCTTGTGAGGCGTGATGAAGCCTACGCGGTACGTGGTGCGGCCGCGAGGGCCTCGTCTTCGGCGCGTTCGCGATCGCCCTTATCCATCCAGTCTTTGCCGTCAATCATGCGGGCCACGAGCATAGAGGAGGAGTTGTCGCCGACCGCATTGATCGTGGTTGCGGGAGCGTCGATGATTGTCCCGATGATCGAAATGACCGGCAGCGCAGTGGTGGGAAAACCGTAGAGAGTAATAATCATGAGTTCTCCGACGAAGCCGCCCGAAGGGATGCCGCTCATCACCATGCCGCTGAGGAGCGCGATGCCGACGGCGATGAGAAGGTTCTCGATCGTGAAGAGATCGCGTTGGAACAGGGTGAAGAGGAACGAGATCTTGAGGATCGCGGAAAGGACTGATCCTTCCATATGGATCGTCGCGCCGATCGGGATGATCGTTTCTCGAATGTCCCGCGGCACACCTGTGCGCTGCGCGGCCTTGAGGTTCGCCGGGAGACACGCCACGGAGGAACCGGTGCCAAGCGCGATCGCGGTGGGCTCGAGGATGTTGCTCCAAAAGCGTTTGATGCCTTTGGTGCCGCCCGCAATGTAGGCGTAGAGCGTGAATGCGACGCAGAAGTAGACGATGGTGACGGGGAAATAGATGACGAATGCACGTACGTACCCGCCCACGAGTTGCGGACCAAGTTCGCCGATGAGCGCGGCGAAGTAAGCGCCAAGACCGATCGGCGCGTAGTACATGATGAGCGAGACGAGCTTCAGGAATACGGCGCTAGCGGACGAGAGGAACTCGCGGAACGCGTCGCCAGCTTTTCCAATGCCACTCGTGGCGAACCCGACGAGTACCGCAAAGATGATGAGCGCGAGCATGTTGGAGGGGGAGAGGAGCTCGCCGAACTCGTTCACGGTGAGAGTTTGCACGATCTGATCACCAATCGATTCGGGCTTTTCGACGGTCCCTGGATCGGTGAGTGTGATGTTGAGCGGCTCACTTGAACGGAAGATCCACAGTACCGTGAGCATGATGATCGCGGCGACGATTCCCGTGGAAATGAACACGAGCATCATCGACCCCATGATTTTCCCAAGCCGTTTGGCCGAATCCATGGCGGCGACCGAGGACGCGATTGAGAAGAAGACGAGCGGCACGACGAGCGTGAACATCATGTTCACGAACACAACGCCGAAGGGCTTCACAACCGCGGCGTCGGGCCCGAAAACAAGTCCGGCGATCGCGCCGAGAACGACACACGCCAGGATGATGAGAGGGAATCGGTAATTACGCAACATAGGTGCATTATCTCAGCTTTGGCCAGCTGAAAGCAGCATTGAGGGCCGTCCGCACCTGGGATATCTCGCACACTCTCATTTTTAACAAGCGGCTGGGCGCCCTCTGCGGGATGACCTTTGCAGAGGGTGCACGGCGTTACCGCTCGTGTGCGAGTACATCTCGAGCGCTCCGATAAGGAAGACCATGTGCCTCAGCCACTTCTTCATGAAGTAGCTCGCCGCGGAAGGTCGAGAATCCCGAAAGCAAGCCCGGGTGGCCGGCGATCCCCTCAATACACCCGTTTGCGAGAGCACGCACGTAGGGAAGGCTGGCCCCCGCGAGGGCAACGCTTGCAGTGCGGGCAACGGCACCGGGCATGTTTGCGACGCAATAGACCGTCGCATTACCCACGCGGAAGGTTGGGTCATCGTGTGTGGTGGGGCGAGAGACCTCGGTACAGCCGCCCTGGTCGATTGCGACATCGATGACGATTGATCCGGGTCGCATCGCCTCAATCGTTTCACGTTTGATGAGCTTCGGGGCCGCTCGTCCGGGTAGGAGAACAGAGCCAACGACGACATCGGCTTCGCGCGCGAGGGTATCGATGGCTTGCGCATTAGAGAATCCGGTTGAGATACGCGTGCCATGCGTGCGATCGAGATCGGCAAGCCGCGCGGAATTAATGTCGAGCACGGTCACGCTCGCGCCCATGCCAGCGGCGACGATCGCAGCCTGCTCGCCGACGACGCCGCCACCCACGACGAGAACTTTGGCACGCGCCGTGCCGGGCGCGCCTCCCATGAGAACACCGGTTCCGCCAAACGGCGACATGAGCTGATGGGCGGCGACCTGTGCGGAGAGCCGACCGGCGATGATGCTCATGGGTGCGAGGAGGGGAAGCGAACCGTCGGAACCCTTCACCATCTCGTAGGCAAGCGCGGGAGTTTTCGCAGCGAGGAGTGCCTGCGTGAGCGAGCGTGAAGCCGCGAGATGGAGGTAGGTGAAGAGAATCTGATCCTCCCGGAGGTACCCGTACTCGCTCTCGAGAGGCTCCTTGACCTTGAGGAGGAGATCGGCCTCGCCCCAGACGGATTCGGCCGTGTCGGCGATCTGTGCGCCGGCCCCCTCATAATCCGTGTTGGTGAAACCAGCGTTGACACCCGCGTCCTTCTCAACAACGACCTCATGCCCGGAACGGATCAGCTCCTCGACGCCGGCGTGGTGCATCGCCACACGATATTCGTTGTTCTTGATTTCCCTCACGATACCGATTTTCACGTTCATCTCCTTTGCGTCGTGGCGCTCCTTCGCACCGAATTCACGTTCCTTCCATGCTTACGCAGTCCACGCTCTCGCTCAAGGGGCTTACACAAAACGTTCGTGATGTGCAGGGCGCTTGTGCAATCCGCTACCCCGGGGCGGGGAGTCCGACGGCTGCAGGGCCCGAATCGGCCACGCATTACTAGACTTGTGCGCGGCCCCCAGGGGTCGAGCCCTTCTTCGTCAGTTTGTAAAGGACACCATGATCACGGTTCATGACCTCGAGATCCGCGTGGGTGCACGCATGCTTATGAGCGGCGTGGACTTTCAGGTCGCGAAAGGCGACCGCGTGGGGCTTGTTGGCCGCAATGGTGCCGGTAAAACGACCCTCACTCGCACGTTGGCGGGCGAGCGCGAAGCCGCGGCGGGTTCGATCGATATCCGCGGGCAGATCGGCTTCCTCCCTCAGGACACAACCGAGGGGGATCCGAAGCAAAAGGTGCTCGCGCGCATTCTTGAAGCGCGAAACCTCGCCCGCATTTTCGAAAAACTCGCGCAAAGCGAGCGGGATATGGCCGATATGAGCCTCAGTGAGACAAAGCGCGAGAAGGCGATGGATCGCTACGTGCGCTTCAACAACGAACTTGAAGCACAGGGAGGTTACGCGGCCGAGGCGGAGGCAAAGCAACTCGCGGCAAACCTCGGGGTCGATAACCGCCTGCTCGAGGCCGAACTCGGCACGCTCTCTGGCGGTCAGCGTCGCCGCGTCGAACTCGCACGTATCCTTTTCTCGCAGGCGGAAACACTCGTGCTCGATGAGCCGACCAACCACCTCGATGCTGACTCAATCGTGTGGCTTCGCGAGTTCCTCATGCAGTACCCGGGCGGAATGATCATCATCTCCCACGACATCCAGCTCGTTGAGCACGTCGTCAATAAGGTGTTCTATCTCGACGCAAATCGCCAGGTCATCGACGTCTACAACATGGGTTGGAAGAATTACCTGCGTCAGCGCGAGGACGACGAGAAGCGTCGTAAACGTGAGCGTGCCAACGCTGAAAAGAAGGCCGCAACCCTTCAGGCCCAGGGCGAAAAAATGCGGGCGAAGGCGACGAAAGCGGTTGCTGCCCAGCAGATGCTCCGCCGCGCCGAAAAGCTTCTCGACTCCCTTGAGGAGGAACGTCAGGTTGAACGCGTCGCGAAGCTTCGCTTTCCGAAACCGGCCCCGAGCGGCAAGACCCCTCTCAGGGCAGAGGGGCTTTCGAAAAGCTACGGGAGCCTCGAGATTTTTACCGACGTGAATCTCGCGATCGATCGTGGCTCGCGCGTTGTCGTTCTCGGACTCAACGGTGCGGGTAAGACGACCCTTTTGCGTCTGCTCGCGGGCGTCGAAACCCCGGACACCGGAGAGATCATTGCCGGTCACGGGTTAAAACTCGGCTACTTTGCCCAGGAACATGACACGCTCGAACTTGAGCGCACGGTTCTCGACAACATGCAGCGCGCTGCGGGGGACTTGCCCGAAGTCGAGGTGCGCAAGATCCTCGGTTCATTCCTCTTCCAGGGCGACGACGTGCACAAGTCCGCAGGCGTTCTTTCGGGTGGCGAAAAGACCCGTCTCGCGCTCGCGACCCTTGTCGTCTCCAGCGCGAACGTTCTTCTCCTTGACGAGCCCACAAACAACCTCGACCCGGCGAGCCGCGAAGAAATCCTCGGTGCGCTCAGCGCCTTCGAGGGAGCGATCGTGCTCGTGAGTCACGACCCGGGTGCCGTCGCGGCGCTCGATCCCGAACGAGTGCTGATGATGCCCGATGCTGTCGAAGACCTCTGGAACGCCGAATACGAGGAGCTCATCGCGCTCGCGTGAGAAGGATCAAGGGGAAACCGGCAACCGTCGGAAATTTCCCGCGCCCGAAGGGCGCTAAAATTAAGGATTGTGTGCGTCCTCGAAGGGGCGCGTGCGCAAATGCAACCCCGAACGGAGAATCATGGCAAGCACTAACGATCTGAAGAACGGCATGGTCCTGAAGCTCGAGAACGGCCTGTGGAGCGTTGTCGAATTCCAGCACGTGAAGCCCGGCAAGGGCCCGGCGTTCGTTCGCACCAAGCTCAAGAACGTTCTCTCGGGCAAGACCGTTGACAAAACCTTCAATGCGGGCGTCAAGGTCGAGACCGCAACGATCGACCGCCGCGACATGCAGTACTCGTACATGGATGGCGACCTCTTCGTATTCATGGACACCACGACCTGGGAGCAGACCAACGTGACCGCGGAGATCGTTGGCGACGCCAAGGACTACATGCTCGAGGGCCAGGACGCCGTCGTGGCATTCCACGAGGGCACGGTACTTTTCGTTGAGCTTCCCGCCTCGGTCGTTCTCGAAATTACCCACACCGAGCCCGGCCTCCAGGGTGATCGCAGCTCGGGCGGCACGAAGCCCGCAACCCTCGAGACCGGCCTCGAAATCCAGGTGCCTCTCTTCCTCGAGCAGAACACCAAGGTTAAGGTCGACACCCGCACCGGCGACTACCTCGGACGTGCCTGATATGCCGTTCGATCCGCTGGATCTTCCGCTGCCGGGGCGCGAGGGGGACGAAGTTGAACTCGTCAAGACCCTCCCGTCGCGGACGCATAAATTTGGTGCAGTGACGCGTGCGCGCGTGCGCGCGATTGACGTGTTGTTTGAGGCCGACGCCCGCCAGGTGGGTGTCGAGGAACTAGCCGAGCAGCGCACCGTCACCTCAACCGCGCAGACCCCGCTGCCCGAGGCAGCGAAGCGTTTTGCGCTTATGTATGCCGCGCACGCCGCTGACATTGACGACACGATTGCTTCGCACTCGGAGGCGTGGACGCTCGAACGCATGCCCGCTGTCGACCGAGCGATCTTGCGTATGGGAGCGGCCGAGATTCTTCACGGCACCGGAGTCGATGCTCCTGTGCTGCTCAAGGAGTACACGAGCGTTGCCGCCGAGCTGTCGACGGAAGATTCGGCATCGTTCGTCAATGCGCTTCTCCAGCGAATCGCGGACGCGAAGGATCTACTGGGCTAAGAAGGGAGACGTCCATGGCTGAGGATCTCCGCACGGAAGTGTTCAAGGCGGGCGACATTCGCCGCGCGTTGACCCGGATCGGCTACGAGATTGTCGAAGGTGAAAAAGGTGTCGACGATTTCGTGCTCATGGGGATTCACAGCCGTGGCGTGCCCCTTGCCTACCGCATCGCCGAGGCGATTGCGCGTGCCGGCAACACCGAGCGCGACCCCGCGAGCATCGTGGGGGAGCTCGACATCACGCGTTTTCGCGATGATCGCTCGTCGAAGCCTGCGCGGGAGGAACGAGAGACGCGCCTTCCCGAGGGAGGGATCGAAGGCCGCACGGTTATTCTCGTCGACGATGTGCTCTATTCAGGTCGTACGGTACGCGCGGCGCTCGATGCCCTGAGCGCGCTCGGTCGACCGGCCGCTGTTCGACTGGCGATTTTGGTCGATCGAGGCCACAGGGAGCTGCCAATTCGCGCAGATTTCGTCGGCAAGAATCTGCCGACGTCGCGGCGAGAGCGGGTCAACGTGTTGCTAGAGGAGTGCGATGGCGCGGACTCCATTGTTCTTGAAAGATCAGTAACAGGCGGGTGCTGATCCCGTCCCGAACGCAAAAAACACACGATATGCCTGCTCAAGGTGACAAATAGGTCACGATTTCGCGGTTTTTCAGCGTTCTTCAAGACTTTATCAACTTGGTGGGTAACTCTATACGTAGCTCCAAGCCGAGCGGTTTGCTCGTTGAGTGCCAGTCGCGACGCGGAAGAGTGTTTGCAAATTCTCTGGGGCTTCGTCATGAAGATTCATGAGAATGGGTACCATCCCACGAATAGATTGAAGAGGTAGACACGTGGCTCTCCCCACTTTGACCCCCGAAGCGCGCAAGGCCGCACTCGAGAAGGCTGCACAGCTCCGCCAGGAGCGTGCGCAGGTGAAGAACCGCCTCAAGAACTCGACCGGCAACCGCGGTGAGGAAATCGCGAACCTTATCGAAGAAGCGAAGACGAGCGAGGCTGTTGCTCGCCTTAAGGTTTCCGCGATGCTCGAATCCCTCCCGGGCATTGGCAAGGTCAAGGCTGCGCAGATTATGGACGAGATTGGCATCTCGCCCTCGCGCAAGATGCGGGGCCTCGGCCGCCATCAGGCGGAAAAGCTTATTCAGCACTTCGCAGAGTGAGCCCGGCGCAGTCGCTCGACGTGCCCCGCGGGCGCGTCGTTGTCGTCGCCGGTCCGACCGCCGTCGGCAAGGGCACTGTTACGCGCAGACTTCTCGAGAAACACCCCGAGGTCTATCTATCGGTCTCCGCGACCACGCGTGATCCGCGCCCCGGCGAAGTGGACGGGATCCACTATTTTTTCTGGAGTCCCGAACAGTTCGACGATGCCGTGAATAACGGCGACATGCTCGAATGGGCCCTCGTGCACGGCCGCAATCGTTACGGAACACCGAGGAGCGCCGTCGAAGCGGCCCGGGCCGAGGGGTGTGCGGTCATCCTTGAGATCGACCTTGAGGGGGCTCGCCAAGTGCGTTCCTCGATGCCGGATGCGCGCTTCGTGTTCTTGGCTCCGCCCAGTTGGGACGTCCTTGTTGAGCGTCTCGTTGGGCGGGGAACAGAAAGCCCTGAAGAGCAGGAGCGGCGACTTGAAACCGCGCGGGTGGAAATGGCCGCTGAAAAAGAGTTTGACGTGACGATCGTGAACGATGATCTCGATGAGGCCGTCGACGCGCTCGCACGCGAAGCTGGGCTCGCTATCGCGTGAATGACATCACCGACCTTCGCCGTCGCTAGGGCGCTATTTCCGGTAGGATGGGACCTTGCGCGCTCGTCATGCGCGAGCGCCGATATCTGACTTCACACTAGGAAGGGACGTTTCGTGCCTGGAACCGTTGCCCAGCCCGAAGGCATTACCAACCCGCCCATCGATCGGCTGCTCGAGTCCGTTGATTCGAAGTACGCCCTCGTGCTGTACTCGGCGAAGCGTGCGCGTCAGATCAACGCTTACTACTCGCAGGTCGAAGACGGCCTCCTCGAGCATGTCGGACCTCTGGTTGACACCGAGCCCCAGGAGAAGTCTCTTTCGATCGCACTTCGCGAGATCGACGAAGGTCTGCTCGAGGCCAAGGAGATCGACGAGAACGCTCCCAAGCCTCCCGCGCGCGAGCCGCTCACGCTCGGGGACGACGCCCCCGAGGTGCCGATCGACTTCAACCTCTAAATCGAAGCTTTGACGATGCCCGCATCGCCTCCTTCTGTGGCGCCGCGTCCCCTCGAGGGTCTTCGCGTCATCGTTGGAGTGTGTGCGGGCATCGCTGCATATAAGGCAGCTCACGTGGTGCGCGGCTTGACCGAACGGGGCGCCGATGTGCGCGTTGTTCCGACGAAGGCTTCGCTCGAGTTCGTTGGCATCTCGACGTGGGAAGCACTTAGCCATAATCCCGTGCGCACCTCTGTCTTCGACGATGTGGACTCGGTTGCCCACGTGCGTCTCGGCCAGGAGGCCGACGCCGTCGTCGTGGTCCCGGCAACAGCAGATTTCATGGCCCGGGCACGTATGGGAAGGGCCGACGACCTCCTTACAGCCACGCTCCTCGTCACTCGAGCACCCGTCATCCTCGCCCCGGCGATGCACACGGAGATGTGGGAGCATCCCGCAACGCGCGAAAATGTCGACGTGCTCCGATCACGTGGCGTGCGCGTGATTGAACCTGCGAGTGGGCGCCTCACCGGAACCGATACCGGTGTAGGGCGACTGCCCGAGCCCGAAGTGATTGTGCACTATGTTGAGTCAGTCCTCGCGGCAGGGTCGCGCACGTGCGACCTCGAAGGCACGCACGTGGTGATCACCGCAGGGGGGACGCGCGAGGCTCTTGATCCGGTGCGCGTGCTCACCAATCACTCGAGCGGTAAACAGGGGGCGGCGCTCGCGCGCGCGGCGTACGTTCGAGGAGCGAGCGTGAGCCTCGTCCTGGCGGGTTCACACATCGAACCTCCCGCGGGCGTAGACGTCGTGCGGGTGGAATCGGCGAAAGAGCTTGCGGCCGCGGTACGGGAGCGTGAAAGCAGCGCGGATGTGCTGATCATGGCCGCTGCCGTTTCCGATTTCACGCCTGAGCCATCGCGCAGCAAAATCAAGAAAAAAGCGGGCGAGTCGGGCCTCACCCTTCACTTGATGGAGACCGAGGATATTCTCCGCGGCCTCGTCGAACGCCGGCAGGCCGGTGAGCGTCCGTTCGTGATTTGCGGATTCGCTGCCGAGACGGGGGATGAGCATTCGAGCGCCCTCGCGCACGCGACCAGGAAGGCCCGCGCCAAGGGCGCAGACCTCCTCGCGTTCAACGATGTCAGTGAGAACGCTTTCGGGGCCGACACGAACGCATTGACGTTTCTTGATGCCGCTGGTGAAATTCGCGGAGCCGCACGCGGGACGAAAGACGAGGTTTCCCACGCAATGCTTGACCACGTCGCCTCTCTCCTCAAGCGCGAGCGCAGCTAGCCTCGGGCGACTCCTTTGATTCCGTCACCACCTCTCGCAGATAAGGCAGCACATGACACTCAATGATTTGCGGTACTTCACTTCCGAATCGGTTACGGAAGGCCACCCGGACAAAATCTGCGACCAGATTTCCGATGCAATTCTCGACGACATGATCGCGCAGGATCTCAACTCTCGCGTCGCAGTCGAGACTCTCGTGACGACGGGCCTCGTCCATGTTGCCGGAGAGGTGCGCACCGAAGGCTACAGTGACGTCAACTCGATCGTTCGTGACGTGATCAGGTCGATCGGCTACGACTCCTCCGAGAAGGGCTTCGATGCGGACTCGTGCGGCATCGAGGTGTCGATCGGCTCGCAATCGGCCGATATTGCGCTCGGGGTCGATAATTCCGAGGAGTTCAAGGGCGGAAGCATCGAGCAGGGTTTTCAACTTGGCGCTGGTGATCAGGGCCTCATGTTCGGGTACGCGTGCGCTGACACGAAGGAACTCATGCCGCTGCCGATCTACGCGGCGCATAAGCTCGCGCAAAACCTGTCGAACGCACGCCGAGACGGCGTACTCCCGTATCTGCGCCCCGACGGCAAATCGCAAGTGACGATCGGATATGACGACGATTTTGTCGCGCGCAGCGTGAATGCGGTCGTCGTATCGAGTCAACATGCCGAGGACGTCGATGTTGCGGGGCAACTCACCGAGGCGATCTCCCGTGTGGTGATCCAGCCTGTTCTCGAGGAACTCGCCGAGCTTGGACTGGACATTACAGGGGTCAAGCGTCACATCAACCCAACGGGACGTTTCGTCGTCGGCGGCCCGAAAGGCGATGCCGGACTCACGGGTAGAAAGATCATCGTGGATACCTACGGCGGGATGGCGCGTCACGGCGGCGGCGCTTTTTCGGGTAAGGACCCGTCGAAGGTCGACCGTAGCGCCGCCTACGCCCTGCGTTGGGTCGCCAAGAACGTGGTTGCAGCGGGTCTAGCCGAGCGGTGCGAGATTCAGGTTGCCTACGCGATTGGTCGCGCTGCCCCCGTGGGCCTTTACGTTGAAACGTTTGGAACGGGCAAGGTTCCCGAGCATCAACTTGCCCGGGCTATCGAAAAGGTCTTCGACCTGCGCCCGCAGGCAATCGTTGAGGAGCTCGATCTTCTGCGACCCATCTACCGCAAAACGTCGGTTTTTGGCCACTTCGGCCGTCCCCTTGCGGAATTTGAGTGGGAAAAGACCAACAGAACTGAAGAGCTCACCCGCGCTCTATGACGCGCCGATCTGCGCGATCGTTTCGCTAAGCAATGAGGAAAGGAGGGCGCGTGTTCGAGCGCGATATTTACCCCGAAACTGTTCAGGGTCTCGAGGGCGAGACGCTTGGCGAGATTTGGCCGGACCGAAAAACCTTCCTCGATCTCGCGCGTACACAGCGCATCGTGCCCGTCGTGATTCGGCTTTTGGCCGACCAGGACACTCCGATCTCTCTGTACAGAAAGCTCACGGCACCGTCGGGCCCCGCGGGCAGTTTCCTTCTTGAGTCCGCAGGCCAGGGGGAGGATTCCCGCTGGTCCATCATTGGGGTAAACGCTCGCGCCTCTCTCACCGAGAAAGACGGCAACGCGCGCTGGTTTGGCGATGTCCCGGCCTCGGTTCCCACATCGGGCGACCCGCTCGAGGCGCTCAGGGCTACCGCCGCTGAGTTCAAATCCGCGCGGATGGCGCATCTACCACCGTTTACGGGCGGGCTTGTGGGCTTCGTAAGCTATGACGCTGTGCGGCGCTTCGAGAATCTCCCGCACAAGCCCGTAGACGAGATCGGTACGCCCGAGCTATGCATGCTCCTTGCACAAGACGTTGCCGTGTACGACCACCGCGACGCGACGGTTCTGCTCGTGGCAAACGCGCTCAACCTCAACGGTGCAGACAGCGGCGCAGAGGCAGCCTACGAGGATGCCCTCGCCAGAATCGACACGATGCGCGATTCGCTTCGCACGCACGTCGAGACGAACCCCGTCGTCTATTCTGCCGTGCAGCGGCCGTCGAGTACCGCTCGCACGAACCAGACGGATTTTGAAGCGTCAGTTGAGACGGCGATCCAGAACATCATCGACGGTGAAATCTTCCAGGTCGTGCCGTCGCAGCGACACACGCAGGCAACGAGCGCCGACCCCCTCGACGTCTACCGCGTGCTGCGCAGGCTCAACCCTTCGCCGTACATGTTTCTCGTGCGCGCTCACGATGGAGATGGCAAATCGATCGATGTGGTGGGAGCGAGTCCCGAAACACTCGTCACTGTGCGCGGCCGCCACGCGAGCACGCACCCGATCGCGGGTTCGCGCCCGCGTGGGACTAACACTGAAGAGGATGAGAGGATAAAAGGCGAGCTCCTCGCCGATCCGAAAGATCGATCCGAGCACCTCATGCTTGTCGATCTCGGCCGTAACGACCTGCAGAAGGTCTGCGAGCCGGGAAGCGTGATCGTGCGAGATTTCATGAGCGTCGTGAAGTATTCCCACATCATGCACGTGATTTCGACGGTTACGGGAACGCTCAAAGAAGGCTTGAGCGCCTTTGACGCTCTCGCGGCAACCTTTCCGGCCGGCACGCTCACGGGTGCACCCAAGCCGCGCGCGATGCAACTCATCGATGAGCTTGAGCCCGTGTCGCGGGGGATCTATGGCGGCACCGTCGGCTACCTCGATTTCGCTGGCGACCTCGACATGGCGATCGCAATCCGAACAGCCGTCATGAAAGACGGCCGTGCGCACGTTCAAGCCGGGGGTGGTGTCGTCGCTGATTCGATCCCCACGATGGAACATCGTGAATCGCTGTCCAAGGCTGCTGCTGCTCAACGCGCTGTGGCGAGTGCCGAGACGCTGAGGGAACAATGATGGCTGGTCGATCATCGGATGCTTCCTCTCCGCGCACCCCGCTCATTCTCGCGCTCGTCGTCGCAGGGGGTGTGGGTGCCGTACTCACCCAACCAACGTGGGTTGAGGGCGAGGTCGTGGGCCTTGCCGGTAACGTGTCTGAACTCAGCATTGCGGGGGCGAAGGCTTCCCCACTTTCGCTCGCGTGCGCTCTCGTGGCGGTTGCTGCGGCGGGCGCCCTTGCACTGTCGAGGCGCGGCCTTGCCCTCGCGTGCGCGATTGTGTCCACCCTGGCCGGTGTGGGGATTGTCGTGGGAGGTGTGCTGGTTGCCCTTGATCCGGCACACGCGGTCGCGAGCGCAGCACTCGAAGCCACCGGTGTGGTGAATGCACCCGTCACTGTTTCGGCATCGTGGCCCGTGTGGCTGTCGATCGTGTCAGGCGTTCTGATTGCGCTCGTCGGAGCTCGATTGACGATGAACACACGTATGCGCGAGGAAGGAGCATCACGCACTCGCTATACGCGCCATACCGCTACGCGATCCGGAGAAGGCGCCGGCGAGGTGCCGCACACCGATGCGGAAGCGTGGGACATGCTCAGTCTTGGTGAGGACCCGAGCGACGAGCAGCGCGGAGTGTGAAGGTGCGAGGACGCTTGCGCTAAAACATGGCACAATGAAAGACGCAGTTTGACGCGCCCGTGCGCGCATACGCTTCAGAACTACTTTCGACCGGAGTGAAGAATGCCGAAGACTTATCTTGTTCCCCCCGCCCCGCCGCAGAACGAAGGCAAAACCGTGGCTGCCTGGGTGTTTTCGGCGTTTGTCCTCCTCGGTTCGGTGCTCATTGCCCTCGCAATGATCACGAGCCAGAACATCCTCCTTATCGTTGGTCTCGCGTCGGTTCTTCTCGCGCTCGTCGTAGGCTTCGTCCTGCGAGCCGCGGGTTTCGGCCAGAAAGCTAAGCGCTGACGTGTCCGCTCAACGCCCTGTACGAAGGACTTGCTCTTCGTGCAGGGCGTTGTGCTGTGAAGGCGGGGGAGAGTACGAAGAGGAGTGCGGCGCTTGAGCGTTCTTGAGGAAATCATCGCGGGGGTACGTGCGGATGTGGGGCGGCGAAAGTCCGACGTTAGCGGGGCCGAAGTCGAGCGTCTCGCTCGGGAGGCGAAGCCTGCTCTCGACGTCGTTGAGCGCCTGCGCGAGCGTGAGACGCTCGGTCTGTTCGCCGAGGTTAAGCGGTCATCGCCCTCGAAAGGATCTCTTGCGGATATCCCCGATCCTGCTCACCTCGCGACCGCGTATGAAGATGGCGGTGCCACGGCGATCAGCGTACTGACCGAGGAGCGCCGCTTCTCGGGTTCGCTCCGTGACCTCGACGCTGTTCGTGAGCGCGTAAGCGTCCCCGTGCTGCGCAAGGACTTTATGGTCGAGGACTATCAGATTTTCGAAGCGCGAGCGCATGGCGCCGATGTCGTGTTGTTGATCGTGGCGGCGCTGTGTGACGCCCAACTTGACGATATGTACTCGCTCGCGAGGTCTCTCGGTATGCGGGTTCTCGTCGAAACGCATACGCCGGAAGAGCTCGAGCGGGCCCTCGCAAGCGACGCTGAGCTCATCGGTGTGAATGCGCGCAATCTTAAGACTCTCGACGTCGACCTTCACTATGCGTGTGCGCTGCTCGAGTCGGTGCCCTCCGACCGCCTTGCCGTGGGGGAGTCGGCCGTGGCAACTATCCGCGACGTTGAGGCCTATGCACGTGCCGGAGCTGATGCCGTTCTCGTCGGTGAGGCACTCGTGCGGCACGCGGATCCCACGAAGGCGGCGCGCGACTTTTGCAGTGTTGAGCGGCAGCGCCGAGCAGGGCGCTGATACGCGCACGTTGGAACAAGAGGAGTGGAAAGTGACAGATGCCTTTGTCCCACAGGACGGACCTGACTTTGGCGATTTCGGCGGGAGGTTTCTGCCCGAGGCGCTCGTTCCCGCTCTCGACGAACTGACACAGGCGTGGCACGAGGCCAAAGCTGACCCGTCCTTCTCGAGCGAGCTCGAACGGCTCAACCGCGAATACACGGGCCGTCCCTCGCTCCTCACGGAAGTTCCTCGATTTTCTGCCGTTGCCGGCGGCGCCCGGATTTTCCTCAAGCGAGAGGATCTCAATCACACGGGAAGCCACAAAATCAACAATGTGCTTGCGCAAGCGCTTCTCACGAAACGTATGGGAAAGACCCGCGTGATCGCCGAGACCGGGGCCGGCCAGCACGGAGTTGCGACGGCGACGGCAGCGGCACTGTTGGGGCTTGATTGCCGGATCTACATGGGTGAGGTCGATACTGAACGCCAGGCCCTCAACGTCGCGCGTATGCGTCTGCTCGGGGCAGAAGTCATTCCCGTCACTCACGGCTCTCGCACTCTCAAGGATGCGATTAACGAGGCCTTTCGCGACTGGGTTACCAACGTGGAATCCACCCATTACCTGCTCGGCACGGTGACGGGGCCTCACCCCTACCCGACCATGGTGCGCGAGTTCCACGCCATGATCGGTCGAGAAGCTCGCGAACAGGTCCTCGCGCAAGCGGGCCGCCTTCCCGACGCGATTGTTGCGTGCGTGGGCGGAGGCTCAAATGCCATGGGGCTATTTCACGCCTTCCTCGAGGACGCATCGGTGCGAATCGTGGGATGCGAGGCCGGGGGCTCCGGTATCGCATCCGGCAAGCACTCGGCAACGATCACCGCGGGCAGCCCCGGTGTTTTGCACGGCGCCTGCTCCTACGTGATGCAAGACGAGGACGGCCAAACGATCGAATCGCACTCCGTGAGCGCGGGTCTCGACTACCCGAGCGTCGGCCCCGAACATGCCTATCTAGCCGATACGGGACGCGCCGAATACCGGGCGATCAACGACAACGAAGCCATGGAAGCCTTCGCGTTGCTGTCGATGACCGAAGGCATCATGCCCGCACTTGAATCCGCCCATGCCCTCGCCGGTGCCCTCGCCCTCGGGCGCGAGCTCGGCGAAGGTGCGGTCATCGTTGCGAACCTTTCGGGCCGTGGTGACAAGGACGTCACGACAGCCTCAACCTGGTTCGGGCTCATCGGTAACGACAAGCGCGCAGACATCAACGACATCAAAGAGAAGATCCGCACGGCGCTTGCGCGTGAGGGAGGAAACTGACATGCGGCATCTTTCAGCAGAGGTCATTGACCGAGCCAAGGGGGAGGGGCGCGCCGCACTCGTGGCCTACCTTCCCGTGGGCTTTCCCACCTTCGACGGGTGCATCGAAGCCGTTCGCGCCCTTGTCGGCTCGGGCGTCGATGCAATCGAGTTTGGGATCCCCTACACGGACCCCGTTATGGATGGCCCCGTGATCCAGGAAGCGGCGGATCGAGCTCTTTCGCACGGTACGCGCCCCGCGCATGTGATGACGGCGATCGATGCGGTGAGCGATCTCGATGCCGCGCTTCTTGTCATGAGTTATTACAACCCCATCCTCAAGTACGGGCTCGACGCTTTTGCGCGCGACCTCGCCGCAGCGGGTGGCGCTGGGGTCATCACACCGGACCTCACGCCCGATTCCGGCGGTGACTGGATCGAGGCCTCTGGCACGAGAAACGTTGAGCGCATTTTCCTCGCCGCACCTAGCTCGCCCGAGGAGCGATTGCGCCTCGTGACCGAGTCGAGCACGGGCTTCGTCTACGCCGCCTCGACGATGGGCGTCACGGGCCTTCGCTCGAGCGTCGGCGATGCCGCGCACACCCTCGTGGATCGCACGCGGCGCGCTGGCGCCGAACGGGTGTGCGTTGGTCTCGGTGTGTCAAACGGGGAACAGGCCGCGGAAGTGGGCACCTATGCCGACGGCGTGATCGTGGGAAGCGCTTTCGTACGAAGGCTCCTCGAAGCGCAGACACCGTCGGAGGGGCTCCGTTCTCTCGAAGCTCTCGCAATTGAACTCCGTTCCGGAATTGAGGAGGCGCGCGCATGATCTCAGCGACTATTCCGAGTCCGCCCGTTAGCTCGTTCAGCATCGGCCCGGTCACAATCCATTTTTACGCACTATTCATTCTGACCGGCATCGCTATCGCCTACTGGTGGTCGCTGCAGCGCTGGATCGCTCGCGATGGTGACCGTGACGACTACTTCGACATCGTCTTCGTGACGATCATCGTGGGGATCATCGGTGCGCGCATGTACCACGTGGGCGTCAATATCCCGGACTACTTCGGTCCCGGCAAGGATCCGCTGAGTGCGCTTCGCATGTGGGAAGGTGGCCTCGGCATTTGGGGCGCGGTCGCGGGAGGAGGCCTTGCGGCGTTCGTCATGACTCGGCGCAAAGGCGTGCAGTTCCTCGCCCTGGCTGATTCGATCGCGCCTACTCTTTTCGTCGCGCAAGCCATTGGGAGGCTTGGAAATTGGGCTAATCAGGAACTTCACGGCGAGCCAAGCACGCTGCCGTGGGCTCTGGAGATTACGTGTGAAACCAACGGCAAAACGATCGTTGGCTGTGTGCCCGGAACCTATCAGCCGACCTTCCTCTACGAGGGGCTGTGGAATATCGCCGCCTGCGTCGTGGTGCTGCTTCTCGCGAAACGGTTCGCCATCGCTGGCGGGCGCATATTCCTCATGTACATCATCGCGTACTCTGCGGGCCGGACCCTCATGGAAACGATGCGCACGGAACCCTCAACCATGGTTTTTGGCTTGCGAATCCACATGGTCATTTACATCATCACGGGTCTCGTGGCGATCGGCGTGTTTGCGTGGCTCACGGTCCGTGCGCGCAAGAAGGGCGAGGCGCGCAGTGCTTACGACACGATTAACGGCGATCCGCTGCCGCGGCCGGAAGGGCGCGCGGGTAGTGAGACGGTGGCTGTCCCGCATGACCAGGGAGAAAATCTCAAAAACCCCGCGAAATAAGGCTGAATCTGGGAGTGGTCCCGATTACTTAATTGTAGGGTGAGATGTGGATCTCGGCGATGCGACCCGCGCCCCTGTGCGCTCGCTCCCGAGCACACACAGCGCGTGGGTCCCGCCTTTCAAAGCTACAGATGGGTAGACATGCGTAAAGCAAAAATTGTGTGCACATTGGGACCTGCAACGAATTCGTATGAGCAGATCCGCACGCTTATCGAGTCGGGCATGAACGTCGCCCGCATGAACCTCAGCCACGGCACCTACGCGGACCACGAGGCTGTGTACGCCAATATCCGCAAGGCTTCCGAGGATCTCGGTAAGAACGTCGCAGTTCTCGTGGACCTCCAGGGCCCTAAGATCCGCCTTGGCAAGTTCGAGGACGGCCCCCACGATCTCGCGGTCGGCGACATCTTCACCATCACGACCGACGACATCGTCGGCACGAAGGACCGTGTGAGCACGACCTTTAAGGGACTGCCTGGCGACTGCCGCCCCGGCGACACGCTTCTCATTGACGACGGCAAGGTCGGCGTTCGCGTCGTCGAGGTGACCGACACCGACGTCAAGACCGTCGTCGAGGTTCCCGGCCCCGTGTCGAACAACAAGGGCATCAACCTTCCCGGCGTTGCTGTTTCAGTTCCCGCGATGAGTGAGAAGGACATTGCCGACCTCCGCTGGGGTCTCCACCTTGGCGCCGACCTCATCGCACTGAGCTTCGTGCGCGACGCGCACGACATTGAAGATGTTCACCGCGTGATGGACGAGGAAGGCATTCGTCTCCCCGTGGTCGCCAAGATCGAGAAGCCGCAGGCGGTGCGTGCTCTGCGCGGTATCGTCGGCGCGTTCGACGGCATCATGGTGGCCCGCGGCGACCTCGGCGTTGAGCTTCCTCTCGAGCAGGTCCCGCTCGTCCAGAAGCGCACGATCGAGCTCGCCCGCCGCAACGCTAAGCCCGTCATCGTTGCGACCCAGGTGCTCGAGTCGATGATTACGAACCCGCGCCCCACTCGCGCCGAAGCTTCCGACTGTGCGAATGCCATCCTCGACGGTGCAGACGCCGTCATGCTTTCGGGCGAGACCTCCGTCGGCGCATTCCCGTTTGAGGCTGTGCGCACCATGGCGCGCATCGTCACGAACACCGAGGAAAACGGTGCGGACCGCATCTCTGAGCTCGGCACCATCCCGCATACTCGCGGTGGCGCGATCACGCGTGCAGCGGCGGAGATCGGCGATCAGCTCTCGGCGCAGTATCTCGTGACCTTCACCGAGTCGGGTGACACCGCTCGCCGTCTTTCGCGACTGCGTCCCACTATTCCCCTTCTCGCCCTCACTCCGTACGAAAAGGTTCAGCATCAGCTCGCCCTTAGCTGGGGCATCGAGGCGCACCTCGTTGACATGCAGACCGACACCGATCAGATGGTGAAGGTAGTCGACGAGCTGCTGCGTGAGAAGAAGGGGCTGCAGCCCGGCGATCTCGTGATCATCGCTGCAGGCTCGCCCCCGGGTGTTCATGGCTCGACCAACACGCTGCGCGTCCACCGTATCGGTGACCTTGACGGCACCGAGGCCGCGCGCGTTGAAGCCGACAGCATTGCGAAGGGCAAGGCTATTCCGGAGGCCTGAGCCTCACGTAGCTGCGCATAGAAAGGGTGGGGAGCACGCTGCTCCCCACCCTTGTTCTGTACCGGGTACGGGACTCGAACCCGTACGTCCGAAGACAACGCATTTTGAGTGCGCCGCGTCTACCAATTCCGCCAACCCGGCCATGTGCCAGTCTTGAGGCACGCCCTATAGAATAACCAACGAGTTCGCGCTTGCCTAACTGGCACGAGCCGTTCCTTGCCCGGTGTACGTGAGTAATATCGTTCAGGGGAGCGACAAATGCCGCTTTGGAAGCCGATGTGCTGCACTATGGATATGGAGTGCGCTTGCCGCACAACCACGAAGACACAGGCGAAAGATTGGATGCCATGAACGAGAACGAAGCTGTGGAAGAGACCGCTGAAAGGGGCCAGGATTCCGGTCTCGTGGCGCGCACGGCTGTTGTGGCTGAGGATGAGAGCCTCATTCGCATGGATATCGTCGAGACCCTCACCGAAGCGGGCTACGAGGTCATTGCCGCCGTTGGCGATGGTGCGAGCGCGGTGGAGAAGGTCCGTGAGCTTCGGCCCGATATTGTGGTCATGGACGTCAAAATGCCGCAGATGGACGGCGTCTCCGCAGCGGAGGCAATCGGCAAGGAGCATCTTGCCCCCGTCGTCATGCTGACGGCGTTCTCGCAGCAGGAAATCGTGGAGCGCGCGCGGGATGCGGGCGCGATGGCGTTTGTCGTCAAGCCCTTCACGCCTAATGATCTTCTGCCGGCTATCGAGATCGCACTGTCGCGTTACCAGCAGATCACCTCGCTCAACGAGGAGATTCGCGATCTTGAGGAACGCTTCGAGACCCGCAAGCGCGTGGACCGTGCGAAGGGGCTCTTGCAGACGAACATGAACCTGAGCGAGCCGGATGCCTTCCGCTGGATCCAGAAGACGTCGATGGATCGCCGTCTGACGATGCGCGAGGTTGCCGACGCTGTCATCGACCAGCTCGGCCCGCATAAGGACTAACGCGCAGGACTCTCGTCTCGCGGTGAAAAGAGCCGCGCGGATCCGAGGACGGTGCTCACGAGAGTGCCGTCCTCGTGTCGTATCTCGGCGAGATAACTCGCGTGAGTGCGGCCCAGGTGCTGTGCGTGAGCGGTCACGTGAACGAAGCCTTCGCGAGCGGGCGCGTGGTGCGTTGCGGTGAAGGAGAGTCCGACGGCGCCTGCGCCCTCGCCGTAAAGACATTCCGCGTGGGTGCGTGCGGCGAGTGAGACGGCGGTTTCCGCGAGCGCGATACTCGCGCCTCCGTGGAGGAACCCTTGGGGCTGGCGATTTGGAGCAACCGGCATACTGAGGTGTGCTGTGCTCGCGGTCAGTGAGAGCACGTCCATTCCCATGCGCTCGCACAGTGTTCCCTTGAGCTCCTCGCGTACGCGTGTGAGTGCATCCTGTGTCGCGCTAGCTGCGCGTGCATTCGTGTCCATTCGCCTAGCGTGACACACTTGAGGCATGAGCGAGATCGAAAACGCCCCTGAGAGGCGCATCGTTGTGATCGATGGCCATGCGATGGCCTTCCGTGCCTTCTTTGCCCTGCCACCGGAGTCGTTCGTGAACAGCGCGGGGCAGGCGACGAACTCGGTGTACGGTTTCTGCCGGATGATCTTCAACATCGTGAAGAACGAGAAGCCCACTCACATGGCGGTCGCGTTCGATCTGCCAGGCGGCACCTTCCGCGATCGTATTTACAGCGAGTACAAGGGCGGCCGTGAGGCCACTCCCGAGGCGTTCAAGGGACAGGTCGCCCTTATTCAGCAGGTGCTCGAGGCTATGGGCATCGCGCATTTCAGCGTCGAAGATTACGAGGCAGATGACATCGTCGCGACAATCGCGACGTACGCGAAAGACGCCGGGGTGCAGCCTCTGCTCGTCACGAGTGATCGCGACGCGATCCAGCTCGTTGATGAGACGATTACGCTTTTGCAGCCCGTGAAGGGCGTCACGGAGCTTCGCCGCATGACTCCCGAGGCTGTCGAAGAGAAGTACCTCGTTTCCCCGAGCCTGTATCCGGATCTCGCGGCTCTGGTGGGGGAGAGCGCCGATAATCTTCCGGGCGTTCCCGGCGTGGGACCCAAAACCGCCGCGAAGTGGCTTGGACTGTACGGCACACTCGACGGCATCCTTGAGCACCGCGACGAGATTAAAGGCAAGGCGGGGCAGTCGCTTCGCGATCACGTCGAGGACGTGGTGCGCAATCGCCGCATGAACGAAGCCGTGCGTGACCTTGACCTGCCGAAGGACTTCGACGCTTATCTCCTTGGACGCGGGGACCGGGTCGCCATCAACGCGCGCTTTGATGAGCTCGCCTTTGGGCCGGGAATCCGTCGGGACATTCCCGCAGGCCTCCTCCCCGCCGGGGACAGCGGGGCCGAGGAAGCCGAGTCTATCGTCGCCAACCCCACCCTTCCCGTGATTGAGCCGGAGGCCGGGCAGCTTGGCGCGCTCCTTGCGGAGCATGCCGCTTTGGGAGGCGCTCTTGAGGCCGACGGCGCCTGGGCGATGGGGGAGGCGGAGTTTCGCGGCCTGGTGATTGCCACCGGCAGCGCAAGCCTCGACATCAATTCCTCGCGCATGAACGAACAGGACCGCCGTGAGCTCGACCGATGGCTGCGAAACTCGGTCATCCCGAAATGGACGCTCGACTCCAAGGAGCTCGCGCATATTCTTAACGGTGCGGGCTTCGACATTCGCGGCCTCGATGTTGATCTCTCCCTCGCGGAGTTCCTGTGCAGGCCTGGGCAGCGTCCCGCAGATGTCGCCGGCCTCGCGATGCGCCACCTTCACGAGGAATTCCCGAAGCTCGACAAGAAGCCCACCGCGCAGGCGCTGCACGAGGATCTTTTGGATCGCGCGAGGGCGGAGTACCGTCTGACCCCTATCCTCGTGAAAGACATGGATGCACACGAGACCCGTGCCATTCACGATGATCTCGAACTCCCGCTTGCGCGTGTGCTGACGCAAATGGAAGAGTCGGGCATCGCCGTCGACGCTTCCGAGCTTGACCGGCTCGACTCGATGCATGCCGAACGGCAGTCTGAGGTCGCAACTCGGGCCTTCGCGGAAATCGGTGGCGAGGAGATCAATCTCGGCTCACCGAAGCAGCTTCAAACCGTGCTGTTTGACCGGCTCGGGATGCCGCCGACCCGCAAAACTAAGACGGGACATTCGACCGACGCCGAGTCCCTCACGGATCTTTACGCGAAGACTGGCCACCCCTTCGTGCAGGCGCTCCTCGAACACCGCGACGTCACGAAATTGCGCCAGATCATCGAAACGCTGCGCAAATCCGTGAGCGAGGAGGGTCGTATCCACACGACCCTTTCGCAGAATGTCGCGGCCACCGGGCGCCTTGCCTCGTCCAACCCGAACCTGCAGAACATTCCGGCGCGCACCGAGGCCGGCCGCCAAATCCGCGGCGCCTTCCACGCGAGCGAAGGCTTCGAGTCGCTTCTTACCGCGGACTATTCCCAGATCGAGATGCGCATCATGGCGCACCTGTCCGGCGACGAGGGGCTCATCCAGGCTTTCCGTGACGGCGAAGACCTCCACAGCTTCGTCGCCTCGCAAGTGTTCGGCATCCCGGTCGATCAGGTGACGAGCGAAGAACGTTCGAAAACGAAGGCGATCAGCTACGGCCTCGCCTACGGTCTTTCCGCTTTTGGTCTCGCTCGCCAGCTCCACATTCCGCAAAGCGAAGCGCAAGCGCTTCGCGCACAGTACTTTGAACGCTTCGGGGGCGTCCAGGACTACCTGCATGAAAGCGTCGAGAGAGCACGTTCACTCGGCTACACGGAAACTCTTCTTGGGCGCCGCCGCTACCTTCCCGAACTCACGAGCGATAGCCGACAGCGGCGGGAAAATGCGGAGCGTGTGGCGCTCAACTCGCCGATTCAGGGCAGCGCCGCCGACATCATCAAACTCGCGATGCTGCGCGTTGACCATGCGCTGAAGAAGACCGGCGCCGCCTCGCGTCTCGTGCTCCAGGTTCACGATGAGCTCATCGTCGATGTCGCTCCCGGCGAAATCGACCTCGTGCGTGACGTCGTGCGCGAGGGCATGGAGGGAGCCTATGAGCTTTCCGTGCCCATGGACGTTTCGGTGGGCGTTGGGCACTCCTGGCTGGAGGCTGCGCACTAAACCCCATTTCCGTCCCCACTTCTGAATTGCATAGGGGTTATGGGGGTTTGAATGGCAGGTGACTCACTCGTCGCCCGCGATCGCGATGCCGCACCATTAACCCGCCCGTTTGGATCGGATCACGGCCGCGAGCCACGCTAGATCATCGTTGCGGCAGTCAAGAAAACGTTGTGGGCGCCCCATAGAACAGCGTTCGATGTTGGATTGGTCACCTCGACGTCGAGAGCGGGGTTTTCGGAGCTTTTTTCGTTGACCCGTGGATGCAATGACCGGTAGGCTAGACCAGGTGTGTGCGCTTCGCTCACACGTGTTTCTGTACCATCTACTACCTGTCCCGACGGAGCCATTTACTACATGACCACGAACAACGCACCTCAGATCGCCATCAACGATATCGGTAGCGAAGAGGAACTTCTCGCCGCTATCGATTCGACCATCAAGTACTTCAACGATGGCGACATCGTCGAGGGCACCGTCGTCAAGGTTGACCGGGACGAGGTTCTTCTTGACATCGGCTACAAGACCGAAGGCGTCATCCCTTCCCGCGAACTCTCGATCAAGCACGATGTCGACCCCGATGAGGTCGTCGAGGTCGGCGACGAGGTCGAGGCGCTCGTTCTCCAGAAGGAGGACAAGGAAGGCCGCCTGATCCTCTCGAAGAAGCGTGCGCAGTACGAGCGCGCATGGGGCTCGATCGAGGACATCAAGGAAAACGAAGGTGTCGTTACCGGCACCGTCATTGAGGTTGTCAAGGGCGGCCTCATCGTCGACATCGGCCTTCGCGGCTTCCTTCCCGCTTCGCTCGTCGAGATGCGCCGCGTGCGCGACCTTCAGCCGTACATCGGCCAGGAGCTCGAAGCGAAGATCATCGAGCTCGACAAGAACCGCAACAACGTCGTCCTCTCGCGTCGCGCCTACCTCGAAGAGACCCAGGCATCGGTTCGTACCGACTTCCTCCAGACCCTCCAGAAGGGCCAGGTTCGCGAGGGTCATGTGTCCTCGATCGTCAACTTCGGTGCGTTCGTGGACCTCGGCGGTGTCGACGGCCTCGTCCACGTTTCCGAGCTCTCCTGGAAGCACATCGACCACCCGAGCGAGGTTGTCGAGGTCGGCCAGCCCGTCAAGGTTGAGGTTCTCTCGGTCGAGATGGATCGCGAGCGCGTGTCGCTTTCGCTCAAGGCCACTCAGGAAGACCCGTGGCAGCTCTTCGCCCGCACCCACGCCATCGGCCAGGTTGTGCCGGGTAAGGTTACGAAGCTCGTTCCGTTCGGTGCGTTCGTGCGCGTCGAGGACGGCATCGAGGGCCTCGTGCACATTTCCGAGCTTGCCCAGCGTCACGTTGACCTGCCCGAGCAGGTTGTGAGCGTCGACCAGGAAGTCTTTGTCAAGGTCATCGACATCGACCTCGAGCGCCGCCGCATTTCCCTGTCCCTCAAGCAGGCGAACGAGGGTGTCGACCCCGAGGGCGACGACTCGACGTTCGATCCGGCTCTCTACGGTATGGCCGCTGAGTACGACGAAAACGGCGAGTACAAGTACCCCGAGGGCTTCGATCCCGAGACCAACGAGTGGCTCGAGGGCTACGAGGCTCAGCGCGAGGCCTGGGAAGCGGACTACGCCCGTGCGTACGAGCGCTGGACCCAGCACAAGGCCCAAGTTGCCGAGGCAGCGAAGGCCGACGCCGAAGCTCAGGCTGCGGCGCCGGCAGCGGGCGAGGCCGCACCGACCTCGTTCCAGTCCTCCTCGAGCGACGAGGGCACCCTCGCTTCCGATGAGGCACTCGCGGCTCTTCGCGAGAAGCTCACGGGCAACAACTGATTGACGTGATCGCCTAGCGATCTCACGAAAGCGCTCCTCGTTTTGCGAGGGGCGCTTTCGCCTTTAACCTGAATGGCATCGGCAACGGGCGCATGCCCTGCGCCTTACCTCCTAAGCGAAAGGCCACCTGTGCTGAATTGGATGACCGCGGGGGAGTCACACGGCCCCTCGCTCGTGGCAATGATCGACGGTTTCCCCGCGGGAGTCGA
Source organism: Dermabacter sp. HFH0086 (assembly GCF_000413375.1). Classification (NCBI taxonomy): domain Bacteria; kingdom Bacillati; phylum Actinomycetota; class Actinomycetes; order Micrococcales; family Dermabacteraceae; genus Dermabacter; species Dermabacter sp. HFH0086. Next base: position 1,915,728 of record NZ_KE340308.1, on the reverse strand, counting down.
GATTACGCACGAAGCGTTGCGGGATGCGCTTGCGCGGCGCCGGCTCGGTTACGGCCGCGGAGCACGGCAGAAGTTTGAGCAGGACGAGGTTCGCATTCTTTCTGGCGTGCGGCACGGTCGAACCCTAGGTTCACCGATCGCCGTGGAAATTCGAAACACGGAGTGGCCGAAGTGGGAAAAGGTCATGAGCGCCGATCCCGTCTCGCGCGAGGATCTCATGATCGATGCGGGTACGGGCGATGAACGCGAGATTGCGCGCAACAAACCCCTCACGAGGCCGCGCCCCGGCCACGCTGATCTTGCAGGCATGGCCAAGTACGGCCATGAGGATGCACGAAACGTTCTCGAGCGTGCGAGCGCTCGGGAAACCGCTGCGCGCGTGGTGATCGGCGCGTTGTGTGAGGCACTCCTTGAACAGGCCGCGGGCATTACGCTCGTGGCACACACGTTGCAGGTGGGGCAAGCGCGCGTGCCCGAAGGTAGCGCGCTGCCTACTCCCGCCGATGCCTCGACCCTCGATGCGGACCCCCTGCGCTGTTTTGATGCCGACACCTCTCAGGCGATGGTCGACGAGGTCGATGCGGCGAAGAAGGACGGCGACACTCTGGGCGGCGTCGTCGAAGTTCTCGCCTATAACGTTCCGGCCGGTCTCGGCTCTCACACGCAATGGAACCGTCGTCTTGATGCTCGCCTCGCCCAGGCAATCATGAGTATCCAGGCGATGAAGGGTGTGGAAATCGGTGAGGGTTTCGCGAACGCGGGCCGCCGTGGAAGTCTCGCTCATGATGAGATTCTCGGTGAGGGAGCGGGCCCGGCTGGTACGAGCCGCGCGTCGAATCGCGCGGGGGGCACCGAGGGCGGAATCTCGAACGCCGAACTCATTGCCGTTCGTGGTGCCCTCAAGCCGATCTCGACGGTGCCGCGGGCGCTGCGAACGATCGACACGGCCACCGGTGAGGAAGCGACTGCGAACCATCAGCGTTCCGACGTGTGTGCAGTGGCGCCTGCGGCCGTGATCGCTCAAGCGATGGTCGCGATCACTCTCGCCGACGCTCTCCTCGAAAAGGTTGGGGGAGACAGCGTGGCCGAAATCGCCCCTCGTGTGTCGAGCGTGCGCGAGTGCGCCGTGGCGCGTGCAGATGGTGCTGATCGGTGAGCGAACGAGAACAGGCGCTCCCGACGCTTGCACGCCTACGCACTCCCGAACTGTATGAAGGGGGCCCGCGGCTCGTGCTCGTCGGGCCTATGGGCTCGGGAAAAACGACGGTTGGCACACGTGTTGCCAACCGGCTGGGGCTCGCCTTCGTCGATTCCGATCGCGAGATCGAGCGGGAGGCTGCTCGCTCGATTCCGGAGATTTTTGCCTCCGAGGGTGAGCAGTACTTTCGGGCGCTCGAAGAGAGAGTCATTGCGCGCCTTCTCGCGGAGCATGAGGGGATCCTTGCCCTCGGGGGTGGGGCGGTGACATCACCCGCCACCCGCGAGCGTCTGCGCGATAGGCTCGTCGTGCGTCTTCTTCTCGACGCTGATCATGCGCGTGAACGTATTGGTTCGGGTATGGGAAGGCCCGTCCTCGCGGGTGATGACCCGCACGCGCGGTGGATTCAGGTCAGTAAGGAGCGAGAACCACTGTTCGCCCAGGTCGCGGTATGGGCGCTCGACACCGTTGAGGCTTCACCGGATGAGCTCGCGGCCACGCTCGCGCGCGAACTGACGTCACCGCAGCCCACCACTACTCTCGACTAAAGGGGACAACGACGTGACAGGTTTCGACACAGCGATGCCGACTCGCATCACCGTCGGTCGGGGATCGAGCTCCTACGACGTGACGGTGGGTAGGGGGCTTGAACGCACGATCCTCACCGCGATCCCCGAGCGAGTGCTCCACGTTCTTATCGTCCACCAAGCTCCCGTCGCACAGCGGGCCCGCAGGCTTGCCGCGGCGCTCGAGTCCGACGGTCGCGAGGCTCTTACCGTCGCCATCCCCGACGCCGAGCAGGCCAAGGGGATCGACACGCTGAGCGAGCTGTGGCGCGTACTCGGCTCACGCGACTTCACGCGAAGCGACCTGATCATTGGGATGGGAGGCGGCGCAGCGACGGACCTCGCAGGCTTCGCTGCCGCAACCTGGCTTCGCGGCATCGACGTCATTCACGTGCCGACGACGGTTGCGGGAATGGTTGATGCGGCGGTTGGTGGCAAGACCGGCATCAACACGGCGGAGGGGAAGAACCTTGTGGGGGCATTTCATGCTCCCCGTGCAGTGATTGCGGACCTCGAGGCGCTTGAGGGGCTACCAGCGCACGATGTGTCCGCTGGCCTCGCGGAGGTCGTGAAGGCTGGCTTTATTGCCGATCCCCGCATTCTCGACATCATTGAAGGCGGGCCGGGCCGGGTCCGCGATACCCGCTCGAGTGAGTTTGCCGAAATCCTCACCAGGTCGATCACGGTGAAAGCTGAGGTCGTGAGCGAGGATCTCACTGAAAAGGGACGCCGCGAAATTCTCAATTACGGTCATACCCTCGCCCACGCGATCGAACGCCATGAAAAGTACACGTGGCGACACGGCGACGCCGTCGCCGTCGGGATGGTGTTTGCCGCCGAGCTTTCCCACCGGGCCGGCCATCTGAGTAGCGCTCTGCTCGCCCGCCACCGGAATGTTCTCGAATCGCTTGCGCTGCCCACGCGCTACCGGGACGGTCAGTGGGGAGCATTGCGCGAAGCAATGGCGCGCGATAAGAAAGCGCGAGGGGCGCTGCTACGTTTCGTCATCCTCGATGCAGTCGGCGAGCCGATCCGCCTTGAGGGGCCGAGTGAAGCGCTCCTCGAGGAAAGCTATGCCGCCATCACCGCGTAAGCAGCTCCGGTAGGGGTTACGGTTCTACTTCCGGTGGATTTTCGAGGATGTCCCGCGCGAGGTCGTCGTTGTCGATGTTGACGACGGGGATCGCGCCGGTCTCGATCGCTACGCGGCGCCTTTCAGCCTTGCGCACGCGGCGGGCGAAGGCGCGAAGCTGGCTTGGGCTCATTGTGACCGCGAGATCGGGAGCCGTGGTGGGCAGCGTCCACTGCTTCCACTGCGCGAAGATCGCGAGGAGAGTGCCGCACGAGGCGGCGATAAGCACGGTCCAGGCAGGCAGGTCGAAGTAGTAGACGAGCCATGTCAGCACCGAAGTGAGGAGGGCAGCGGTCGCGTAGAGCGGGCCGCCCCCAAACACTACGGGGATGCGCCCCACCGCTATGTCACGAATGACGCCGCCGCCGACACCGGTCGTGACGCCGAGCATGACCGCGGGAAGCGGGGAGAGGCCCACGAGCATAGATTTCGCTGTGCCGATGGCTGCCCAAAGCCCGAGCGCAATACAGTCGAGAACGGTCGTGGTGTGGCGCCACATGGCGCCCTCAGAGGAAACGAAGTAGGCGATCGCTGATCCGGCAAGGCCGACGGTGAGGTAGAGGGGGTTAGCGAAGGCCGCGGGGATGCCGTAGTTGAGGATGAGGTCGCGAATGATGCCGCCGCCGAGGCCCGAGATGACGCCGAGCACGGCGTATCCCACCGCATCGAATTGAAGGCGGCGAGCGAGGGAGCCGCCGACGATGCCCATGACAAACACGCCGATGAGGTCGATCGCGATAAGCAGCTGATTCGTGAGGAGAAAGTGATCGGGCGTGGTGTTCACTCCACTAATCTATTGGAGCAGGCCCGAAGGCCAGAAGCAGGTTGTTGCTCAACTCTCTCGCGGATAGGAGTGAACTCACATGACACACGTTTCCGTCCCCGATGCCCCGACCGGAGTGCTTCGTATCGGCCTCACGGGAGGAATCGGTTCGGGCAAGTCCACCGTCGGAAAAATATGGGCCCGAAAAGGCCACCACGTGATTGATCTTGATGCGCTCTCTCGAGCCGTCCTCGACCAGCCCGGCGAAGGCTTTGAGGAGGCTATCGCACGTTTCGGCGAGAGCTATCGAAACTCCGAGACCGGGAGGATCGACCGTGCGGCACTTGCCGAACTCGTCTTCAACGATCCTGATTCGCGTGCCGATCTCGAACGGATTGTGCACCACCATTTGTGGGCGGAAGTCGGCCGGCTCGAGGCGGCCATAGCCTCACGCGCGGCTGACGGCACGCGCGTTCTCGTCATCCACGATTCGCCCCTGCTTCTCGAGCTGGAGCACGACCGCCACTACCGTGCCATTGTCGCTGTTTTGACACCCGAGCGTGAGCGCATTGACCGAGTCGTCCGCGAGCGCGGCAAGTCCCGCGAATACGTCGAGGGTGTCATCCGTGCGCAGGTCAACGATGAGGAGCGACGCGCGAGGGCAGACGTGTTCATCGACAATGCGGGGGCACCCGAACATCTTGACGAGCGCGCCAACGCCGCCCTCGCCGAGGCGTGCGACATCATCGACCATCGACTCCATGCCCTCGACTAGGGGCGAGGGCTAGGGTTAAGGCATGCGTCCCGTTACCGAACTGACCCGTGCAGTCAAGCCCTTCGAAGTTGTTTCCGAATACAAGCCTGCGGGCGATCAGCCGAAGGCCATTGAGGAACTCGCAGCGCGCATCAACGCAGGAGAACAGGATGTTGTTCTCCTCGGGGCGACAGGAACGGGTAAGAGCGCGACCGCGGCGTGGCTGATCGAAAAGCTTCAACGCCCCACCCTCGTCATGGCGCACAACAAGACCCTCGCCGCTCAGCTCGCGAGCGAATTTCGCGAGCTTCTTCCGAATAACGCGGTCGAGTACTTCGTGAGCTACTACGACTACTACCAGCCAGAGGCGTACGTTCCGCAATCGGATACCTATATCGAGAAGGACTCCTCGATCAACGCCGAAGTGGAGCGGCTGCGTCACAGCGCCACGAACTCACTTCTGACTCGCCGAGACGTGGTCGTCGTGAGTTCAGTGAGCTGCATTTACGGTCTCGGTACACCGCAAGAGTACGTGGATCGTATGGTGCGTCTAAGCGTCGGCGAGGAGATCGAGCGCGATGCTCTCCTTCGCAAGTTCATCGACATGCAGTACGACCGCAACGACGTCGCGTTTGTGCGCGGGACGTTCCGTGTGCGCGGCGATACCGTCGAGATCATCCCCATGTATGAAGAGCTCGCGATCCGCATTGAATTTTTCGGTGACGAGATCGACGCGCTCTACACCCTGCACCCCGTGACCGGCGAAGTGATCCGCGAGGAAGAGCAGATGCACATCTTCCCCGCCTCCCACTACGTCGCCGGCCCCGAGCGGCTTCAGCGCGCTATCAAGGATATCGAAGCCGAGCTTGCCGAACGCCTCGAGGAACTCGAGGGTGAAAACAAGTTGCTCGAGGCACAGCGCCTTCGCATGCGCACGACTCACGACATCGAGATGCTGCGCCAAACCGGAACGACGAATGGCGTTGAAAACTATTCCCGCCATTTTGACGGCCGCGGCCCCGGAACGCCCCCGAATACCCTGCTCGACTATTTCCCCGAAGATTTCGTGCTCATCATCGACGAGTCACACGTGACTGTGCCTCAGATCGGCGCGATGTTCGAGGGGGATCGCTCGCGCAAGCGCACGCTCGTTGACTTTGGTTTCAGGTTGCCGTCGGCACTCGATAACCGGCCTCTGCGCTTCGACGAGTTTATTGAGCGCACCGGGCAGACCGTTTACCTCTCGGCGACGCCCGCCCAGTACGAACTAGAACGCGCCAACGGTTATGTCGAGCAGATCATCCGCCCCACCGGTCTCGTTGATCCCGAAGTGATCGTCAAACCCGTGCGCGGGCAAATCGACGATCTTCGCGCCGAGATCGAAAAACGCGTCGAGAAGAACGAGCGCGTACTCGTGACGACGCTGACCAAGCGCATGGCGGAGGACCTCACGGACTACCTCCTCGAGAACGGCGTGCGCGTCCAATACCTGCATTCCGATGTCGACACTCTTCGGCGCGTTGAACTGCTGCGCGAACTGCGTCAGGGCGAATTCGACGTCCTCGTCGGTATCAACCTTTTGCGTGAGGGCCTCGACCTTCCCGAGGTTTCGCTCGTGGCCATCCTCGATGCCGACAAGGAAGGATTTCTCCGCTCGCGTACTTCGCTTATCCAGACCATTGGGCGTGCAGCCCGTAACGTCTCGGGCCAAGTGCACATGTATGCCGATACGATCACCGATTCGATGCGCGAAGCCATCGATGAGACCAATCGTCGCCGTGAGATCCAAATCGCGTACAACAAGGAAAACGGCATCGACCCGCAGCCGCTCCGCAAGAAGATCGCCGATGTCACAGACATGCTTGCGCGCGAGGATATCGACACCGAGACGCTGCTTGCGACCGACTATCGCAAGGGCAAGGAACGCACGAAGGGCTCAAGCTCGCCCGAGCGAGGTGGCACGACCGGCAATCGCGCACTTGACCTGGGGGATAACCCAGAAAAGGCGCTTCGCGAGATGATTGAGGAACTCACCGCGAATATGCACCAGGCGGCGGAGAATCTCCAGTTTGAAGTTGCGGCGCGCATCCGCGACGAGGTGACGGAACTCAAGAAGGAACTTCGTCAGTTCACGGGAGCTTAGGTGGCAATGAACGCATAGGCGAGTACGATGTCCGGATTACTCCGTGCAGCGCCGCTCGGCTCCCACAAATCGACCGTATGCAAGGAGACCCATGCGTATTACCACTCAAGCTTTTGGCGAGGGCGAGACAATTCCCGTGCGTTTTGCCGAGCACGCCGCGGGTGGCGACAATCTCCACCCCGACCTCTCGTGGACTGACGCCCCCGAGGGGACGCGGTCGTTCGCTCTCACCGTTTTCGACCCGGATGCTCCCACGGGCTCGGGCTTCTGGCACTGGATCGCCTTCGATGTCCCCGCAAGCATGGCAGGTCTTGCCGAGGGGGAGAGCCTGCCCGAGGCGGCCCGTGAATGGGCGAACGACTACGGCTTTTCAGGTTACGGCGGACCGTGCCCACCCGAAGGGCGCGTACACCGCTACATCCATACCGTGCACGCACTCTCAGTCGAGAAACTCGAGATTTCCGAAGAAGTTACGCAGGCCCAGGTTCGTTTCGCGATCTTTGCGAACCAACTCGACTCGGCGAGCCTCACCGGTAGGTTCAAACTCACCGGCAGCGCCAACTAGGGGGGCGACTCACCAGCCGCGCTCGCGCCACTCGGCAAGATGCGGGCGCTCGGCACCAATCGTGGTGTCCTCGCCGTGCCCCGGATACACCCACGTTTCGTCCGGCAAAACATCGAAGAGGCGCTCTTCGACATCGTTGAGCAGCGAGGTGAAGCGCTCAGAATCACCGCGTGTGGCGCCCACGCCGCCCGGAAAAAGGGAGTCGCCGGTAAACACGTGGGTGCCGTCGGCCTGCCCCCAGTAGATCGCGGCCACCGATCCGGGAGTGTGGCCGCGAAGTGCGACGATCTCGAGATCGTTCACGCCGACTCTGATGGTGTCGCCGTTCTTCAGCGGAACATCCGTCGGCGTCGGGATCTCCGGGGCGTCCTTGGCACCCGCGAAAGTTTTTGCCTGGGTCGCAGCGCGCACCTGCGCGAGTGCGCCAACGTGATCGTGGTGCGAGTGAGTCGTGAGGATCGAGTCGAGGCGGGAAGTGGGGGAGCCCTCCCTGATGAGGCGCATGAGACGCGGGGCATCGGCCGCGGCGTCGATCAGGAGCTGGGCGCCCGAGACCCTGCACGTGAGAAGGTACGCATTGTTATCGAGGGGGCCGACGGAGGCTTTGCGAATGACGAGCGAGCCGAGAGTTCGCACGTCGCTTTCCCCGCCGCTCGTGACGCTGCCCGTGTACTGATTTTTGAGGGTGCTCATGCTCACCATGCTACGGCGAGCACCTTCGCTTTTCAGAAGCGGCTCCTAGAATTGTCCAGGTGACTGATGCATTGATTGTGCGCGGTGCGCGCGAACACAACCTCAAGAACGTCGACCTCGAGATCCCCCGCAATGCGCTCGTGGTGTTTTCTGGGCTTTCCGGCTCGGGAAAGTCCTCTCTTGCCTTCGATACGATTTTTGCCGAAGGGCAGCGCCGATACGTCGAGTCCCTCTCAAGCTACGCGAGGCAGTTCCTCGGCCAGATGGACAAGCCGAAAGTCGAGTTTATCGAGGGGCTTTCGCCCGCAGTGTCGATCGACCAGAAGTCGACGAACCGCAACCCGCGCTCGACCGTTGGCACGATCACGGAAATTCATGACTACCTGCGTTTGCTCTATGCGCGCACGGGCGTGCAGCACTGCCCGACGTGCGGGGCTGAGATTTCTTCTCAGAGCGCAGAGCAAATGGTCGATGCTCTTCTTGCCTATCCCGAAGGTACGCGTTTCCAGCTTCTTGCGCCCGTCATTAAGGGCCGCAAAGGCGAACACACCGACCTTTTGAGCTCCCTTCAATCACAGGGCTTCTCCCGTGCACGCATTGACGGCGAGGTGATGCGTCTGTCGGAGGACATCTCGCTCGCGAAAACGAAGAAGCACACGATCGAGGTCATCGTTGATCGTCTTGCGGTGAAGAGCGGTTCGCGCACGCGACTAACGGACTCGGTGGAAACCGCGACCCGGCTTGCGGGCGGCGTTGTCATCGCTGACTTCGTGGATGAACCTGAGGGCTCGCCCGAGCGCACGCGCCGATTTTCTGAGAAGCGCGCGTGCCCCAACGAGCATCCTCTCGAGCTCGAAGAAATCGAGCCGCGGTCGTTCTCCTTTAACGCCCCCTACGGCGCGTGTCCCGAATGTGCGGGTATCGGCACGCGACTTGAAATCGACCCGGACCTCGTGATCCCTGATGAATCGGCGACGCTCGCGGAAGGGGCGATTGCGCCGTGGACCCTCGGCAGCGCCGACCACCACCAGCAGGTGATGAGTGCCCTTGCGAGCGAGCTTGGGTTCTCGATGGACACGCCGTGGAAGGATCTCCCGGACGACGCCAAGGACGCTCTTCTCAACGGACACAATTTCAAAGTGCACGTGCGCTACCGCAACCGGTTCGGGCGCGAGCGCCGCTATTCGACAGGCTTTGAGGGAGTCATGTACTACCTCAAGCGCCGTCACGAGGACACCGAATCCGATTGGGCCCGCGAACGCTACGAGCAGTTCATGCGTCACGCGCCGTGCCCCGCGTGCCAGGGTCGCAGGCTTCGCCCCGAAGTCCTGTCCATCACCATCGGTGGAAAGTCGATCGCCGAGTTCTCGGATCTTCCGATTGGCGAGGCGAAGGCCTTCCTCGAGGGCGTCGAGTTCTCCTCGCGTGACCTCGTGATTGCCGACGAGATTCTCCGCGAAATCCACGCACGGCTCGGCTTCCTCGTCGACGTGGGACTGAACTACCTCAACCTCTCGCGTGCCGCCGGAACCCTGTCCGGGGGAGAGGCACAGCGCATCCGCCTCGCTACTCAGATCGGCTCGGGCCTCGTGGGAGTTTTGTACGTGCTCGATGAGCCATCGATCGGGCTCCACCAGCGCGATAACCAGAGGCTCATCCACACCCTCGTTCGGCTTCGCGACCTCGGCAATACCCTCATCGTTGTCGAGCACGATGAGGACACGCTCCGCACGGCTGACTGGATCGTCGATATCGGCCCCAACGCCGGCGAGTACGGCGGCGAGGTTGTGTATTCGGGCGCGTACGAGGGGCTCCTCGAGGAGTCCCGCTCTATCACCGGGCAGTACCTGAGTGGTGAGCGCACGATCGATGTGCCGAAAGAGCGCCGGAAGGTGGACCCCGGTCGTGTGCTGAAGGTCGTGAATGCGCGCGAAAACAACCTTCAGGGTGTGAATGTGACGGTGCCGCTGGGCCTATTCACCGCCGTGACGGGAGTGTCCGGATCCGGCAAGTCGACTCTCGTCAACGACATTCTTTACCGTGTGCTCGCGAAGAACCTCAACCGCGCTCGCGTCGTCCCCGGCCGACATACGCGCGTTGAAGGCCTCGAGCACCTCGATAAGGTCGTCCACGTCGACCAGTCCCCGATCGGCCGTACGCCGCGCTCGAATCCGGCCACGTATACGGGGGTTTGGGATCGCATTCGTACCCTCTTTGCTCAAACGAGCGAGGCGAAGGTGCGCGGTTACAAGGCCGGACGCTTCTCGTTCAACGTCAAGGGCGGGCGATGCGAGAACTGCGCCGGTGACGGAACGATCAAGATCGAGATGAACTTCCTTCCGGACGTGTACGTGAAGTGCGAGGTGTGCCATGGCGCACGCTACAACTCAGAAACACTCCAGGTGCGTTTCAAAGGCAAGAACGTGGCCGAGGTGCTCGACATGCCGATCTCGGAGGCCGTCGAGTTTTTCGAGGCGGTTCCCGCCATCCACCGTCAGTTGTCGACGCTTGTCGAGGTTGGTCTCGGGTATTTGCGGCTCGGGCAGTCCGCGACGACGCTCTCGGGCGGCGAAGCACAGCGCGTGAAGCTCGCTGCCGAACTGCACAAGCGCTCGAAGGGCCGGACGATTTACGTGCTGGACGAGCCGACGACCGGCTTGCACTTCGAGGACATTAAAAAACTCCTTTCGGTGCTTCAGGGACTCGTGGACAAGGGCAACTCGGTCGTCGTGATCGAACACAATCTGGACGTGATTAAGAGCGCCGACTACCTCATCGACCTCGGTCCGGAGGGCGGCAGCGGAGGCGGCCGCGTGATCGCGACCGGCACGCCCGAAGACGTCGCGAAGGTCGACGAGTCGTTCACGGGGCAGTTCCTGCGGGAGCTCCTGTAATGGCGGATCCGGCGACGTACCGGCCGGCGCCGGGGTCTATTCCGACGGATCCTGGCGTCTACCGGTTCCTCGACCCCGATTCGAGGGTCATCTACGTGGGCAAGGCGAAGAATCTTCGCCAAAGGCTCGGCAACTATTTTCAGGATCTCGCGAACCTCCACCCGCGCACCCAGAAAATGGTGACCACCGCAAGCCAGGTGCAGTGGACGGTCGTCACGAGCGATGTCGAGGCACTCACGCTCGAATACACCTGGATCAAGGAATTTGATCCGCGCTTCAACGTGAAGTTCCGCGATGACAAGTCGTACCCGTTCCTCGTCGTGACGATGGGTAATCAGGTGCCGCGCGCGATGATCACGCGCAAAGAGCGCCACAAAACGGATCGTTCCTTTGGTCCGTACGCTCACGTGTGGGCCATTCGCGAAACTCTCGACCTGCTATTGCGAGTCTTTCCCGTGCGAACGTGCACCCAGGGCGTGTACAACCGTGCGGAACGCTCGGGCAGGCCGTGCCTACTCGGCTTCATTGGCAAATGCGCCGCGCCGTGCGTAGGCAACGTAAGCATCGAGGAGCACCGAGCACTCGCCGAAAACCTCGTGGCGTTTATGGACGGCAATACCGGGGCTTTTGTTCGCGAACGGCGCACCAAAATGAAGGAAGCTGCCGCCGCGCTGGACTACGAGGCCGCAGCCCGATATCGCGACGACCTTGCCGCGCTCGAAAAGGTCATGGAAAAAAACTCGGTGGTGCTTGCAGATGCGACCGACGCCGATCTCGTCGCCCTCGAACTCGACGAGCTCGAGGCAAGCGTGCAGGTCTTTCACGTGAGAGGCGGGCGTATCCGGGGTCAACGAGGGTGGGTTGCCGAGCTCTTGGATGATTCAAGCCCGGCTGAGCTCATGGAACGGGCGCTCACGCAGCTCTACGAGGGGACCGATACACGCGCCCCGCACGAGATTCTCGTGACACACATGCCGTCCCGTCCTGATGAGATTCGAGCGCTCCTTAACCGTCAAAGCATCGATATACGGGTGCCCCAGCGGGGTGAAAAGAAAGCGCTTCTTGAGACGGTAAGCGCAAATGCGAAAGAAGCCATGCGACTCGGGAAACTGCGCCGGACAGGCGACCTCACCTCCCGTTCCAAAGCGCTCGAGGATCTCGGCGAAGCGCTCGATATGGAAGACGCGCCGCTGCGCATCGAATGCTTCGACATCTCGCATTCGCAGGGCACAAACGTCGTCGGCTCGATGGTCGTGTTCGAAGACGGTCTCCCACGCAAGAGCGAGTACCGCCGTTTCTCGATCTCCGGGGACGCAGCGCGTGATGACACGGCGAGCATGCAGGACGTGCTGCGTCGACGGCTTCGCCACCACCTCGAGCAGAAGGAAGCCCGGGCAAACGGTGACGTGGTTGATCCGTCCGCGACTCGATTCGCGTACCCGCCGAACCTCATCATCGTTGACGGTGGCTTACCTCAGGTCAATGCCGCCAAACGCGTCATGGATGAACTGGGTATCACCGATGTTGCCCTGATCGGCATCGCTAAGCGTCTCGAGGAAGTGTGGCTGCCCGATGAGGACTACCCGCTCATTCTTCCGCGCACATCCGAAGCGCTCTTTCTCATCCAGCGCCTGCGCGACGAAGCACACCGCTTTGCCATCACGTTTCACCGCTCCAAACGAGGCCGCTCGATGCACGAAAGCGTGCTCGATGAGATCCCCGGCCTGGGGCCCAGTCGGCGACGTGCGCTCCTCGACCGTTTCACGACCGTCGACGCGATTCGCAAGGCGCGCGTCGAGGACCTCGAAGGCGTCCCTGGAATTGGCCCTGCACTCGCGGCGAATATCCACGCCGCACTACAATCCGAAGAGCGGGCCCCCGCGGTGAACATGACGACGGGAGAGATTCTTGAGTGAGAACAAGCAAGAGCTGGGCAACGGTGAGACAGAGCAGCCGTCGGACCAGAGCGGTATCGCCCCGGAAATCGTGATCATCACGGGGCTTGCGGGTGCAGGCAGGGAGACTGCCGCCCATGCTCTCGAAGACATGGGCTGGTACGTCGTGTACAACATCGCGCCGCAACTTATCCGCACCCTGTTCGACCTTCAGTCTCAGGCCGTCGGCCGCGCCAATCGCTTCGCCGTCGTTACCGACCCGCGTTCCGGCCCCTTCTTCAATGACCTTCCCGAAGTTATCCAGGACCTCCGGAAACAGGAAGTGCGCACGCGCCTCGTGTTCCTCAGCGCCGATCAGAACACGCTCGTGCGCCGGTTCGACTCGGTTCGACGCCCCCACCCTCTCCAGGGCGAGGAGGGCGTGCTCGAAGGGATCCGCCGCGAACGAGAGCAGCTTGCTCCGCTGCGACGGATGGCCGATATCGTCATCGACACCTCGCCGCTGAACGTCCACCAGCTCTCGATGCGCATGCGCAAGGAGTTCGGCAAAGGGGACGACCACACCGTGACTGTCAACGTCATGAGCTTCGGCTTTAAATACGGCATTCCCATCGAATCGGACTACGTTGCCGACGTGCGATTTCTTCCGAACCCGTACTGGGTGCCGGAGCTTCGCGACAAGCGCGGCATCGATAGCGAGGTTGCCGACTACGTTTTGGAGCAAGCGAACGCGAAGGAATTCATCAGTCGTTACGTCGAGATGTTGATTCCCGTACTGCGCGGCTACCGCGAGGAGAACAAGCAATTCGCTGCCGTCGCCATCGGTTGTACGGGAGGTAAGCACCGCTCCGTTGCGGTCGCGGAGACCATCGGCGATGAGCTTCGAAAGCTTGGCTACCCGGTGCGCGTGCGCCACCGCGATCTCGGCAGAGAGTAAAGCGCCGTGAACGCCAATGTCCCGAGGCGTACGTCCTCGCTCATGCCCACGCCCCTGCGTTCGCGCACGCGGGGGCCCAAAGTGGTGGCCTTTGGCGGCGGTCACGGCCTATCAGCGAGTCTTAACGCGCTGCGCCACCTCACGCGTGATCTCACCGCAGTGGTGACCGTGGCGGACAACGGCGGTTCCTCGGGCCGGCTACGCGCCGAGCTCCCGATCCTCCCGCCCGGTGACCTCCGCATGGCGCTTTCGGCCCTGTGCGAGGACTCGGAATGGGGAGTGACGTGGCGCGATGTCGTGCAGCATCGCTTCACCTCGGACGGTGAGATCAACGGCCACTCGCTCGGAAACCTTCTCATCGTCGCCCTCTGGCAGCTACTCGACAATCCCATCGCCGCACTCGACTACGTCGGTGAACTCCTTGGTACTTCCGGTCGTGTTCTTCCGATGGCGCTCGAGCCTCTCGATATCGAGGCGCTCGTATCTTTCCCGGGCGAAGAACTTCGCACGATCCGCGGCCAGGCGGATGTCGCCGCCACCACCGGCCACGTCGAGGACCTGCGTATCATTCCGCCCGAACCTCAGATCGCACGCGAGGTGCTCGACTCGATCGAAGAGGCCGAATGGCTCGTGATCGGTCCCGGTAGCTGGTACACCTCCGTCCTCCCACACGTGAAGATCGCTGAACTACGTGACGCCATTACGCACACGAACGCACGCAAAGTGCTGACGATGAACCTCGCTGCGGGGCGCTCGGAAACCGTCGGCCTCACGAGCACTGATCTGCTTGCCATCGTGTGCGACGCAGCCCCTGAGCTCCGATTCAATGCGCTCGTAGCCGATCCTTCCGTCGAACGCGACGGTGGAAAGGCCCTCGTTACCGCCGCCCACGACCGTGGAATCGACGTTCTCATGCGCACGGTATCCACGAATGACGGAACCCCCACTCACGATCCGCTTCGACTCGCGACCGCGTATCGCGACGTGTTTAATGGCGTTTTCACCCACCCATGGAAGGACTGAAATGGCCCTGACTGCCGATGTCAAGGAGGAGCTTTCCCACCTCGACGTGACTCGCGTGAGCGCACGTAAAGCCGAGGTGGCGACCCTTTTGCGCTTCGCGGGAGGTCTCCACCTCGTGGGTGGCCGGGTGTCGATTGAGGCCGAACTCGACCAGTCGGCGAGTGCCCGCCGACTCAAGACCTACGTCGCCGATCTCTACGGGCACCCGAGCGAAGTCACCGTCCTCGCTGCGTCGGGGATCCGGCGCTCGACGCGCTACATCGTGCGCGTGCTCTCCGATGGCGCGATCTTTGCGAAACAAACCGGCCTTCTCGATGCGCGTTCGAGGCCCGTACGAGGCCTGCCGCCGCTCGTCGTTGGCGGGAGCACAGAGGATCAGGCTGCTGCATGGCGAGGAGCTTTCCTCGCTCACGGAAGTCTCACCGAACCAGGCCGAAGTGCCGCGCTTGAACTCACGTGCCCCGGCTCCGAGGTCGCACTCGCGATGGTGGGATCGGCCCGGAGGCTCGGCATCCAAGCGAAATCGAAAGAAGTACGCGGGACAGACCGCGTGGTGATTCGCGACGGCGAAGCAATCGGTCACATGCTCGCGCTCATGGGTGCCGAAAAAACTGCGGCGCTTTGGAACGACAAGCGCTCAAAGCGGGAAGTACGGGCGACCGCAAACCGTCTCGCCAATTTTGACGATGCAAATCTGCGCCGGTCGGCGCGTGCCGCCGTTGCCGCAGGCGCCCGCGTCGAAAGGGCGATCGAAATTCTCGGCGACGACATTCCCGATCACTTGCGTGCCGCAGGTCTTCTCCGCCTCGAACACCGTCAGGCAAGTCTCGAGGAACTCGGCCAGCTCGCCGATCCGCCCATGACCAAGGACGCCGTGGCAGGGAGGATCCGTCGGCTTCTCGCCCTCGCTGATAAAACTGCCGAGGAACGCGGCATTCCTGGAACCGAGGCAAACCTTGGTCCCGAAATGTTAGATGCGGAATAAAAAAGCGCGCTGAGCCGCTTGTGGCTCCCCAGGTTCCTATGAGCCTCGCATCACAATGTTGATAGAATCGAGCTAACCCGCACACGCGGGATCCATGCGTACAAGGAGGTGCGCGAAGCCCAGTCCCACACGGCGGAAACGCCGCCGTGCACCAAGGAGGAACTGTGACCGTAAAGGTTGGTATTAACGGATTCGGTCGTATCGGCCGTAACTTCGCGCGCGCTGCATTCGAGCAGGGCGCCGACATCGAGATCGTTGCTGTCAACGACCTCACCGACACCAAGACCCTCTCGCACCTCGTGAAGTACGACTCGATCCTCGGCCGTTTCGACGGCTCTGTCGAGTCCACCGAGGATTCGATCACCATCGACGGCAAGTCGATCAAGGTGTTCTCGGAAAAGGATCCGGCTGCTATCGATTGGGCCTCGGTTGGCGCTGAGGTCGTCGTTGAGTCGACCGGTCTCTTCACCGATGCTGAGAAGGCCAAGGCTCACCTCGGCGATACCGTCAAGAAGGTCATCATCTCGGCCCCCGGCAAGAACGTTGACGCAACCTTCGTCGTTGGCGTGAACGAGGGCGACTACGACGCTGAGAACCATCACGTGGTCTCGAACGCCTCGTGCACGACCAACTGCCTCGCCCCGCTCGCAAAGGTTCTCAACGATGAATTCGGCATCGTCAAGGGCCTCATGACGACGGTGCACGCGTACACGGGTGACCAGCGCATCCTCGATGCGCCCCACAAGGACCTGCGCCGCGCTCGCGCCGCAGCCCTCAACATCATCCCCACGAAGACCGGCGCCGCTGCTGCTGTTGCTCTCGTGCTCCCCGAGCTCAAGGGCAAGTTCGACGGTTACGCGCTCCGCGTTCCCACGCCGACCGGCTCGGTCGTGGACCTCACCTTCGAGGCTGAGCGCGAGGTTTCCGTCGAGGAGATCAACGCTGCCGTGAAGAAGGCCGCAGAGGGCCCGCTCAAGGGCGTTCTCGCCTACACCGAGGATCCGATCGTCTCGAAGGACATCGAGACCGATCCGCACAGCTCGATCTTCGATGCCGGCTGCACCAAGGTCATCGGCAACCAGGTCAAGGTCGTGTCGTGGTACGACAACGAGTGGGGTTACTCGAACCGCCTCGTTGACCTGACCGTCCTTATGGGCGAGAAGCTCTGATTCTCCCCTCCGCTCACTCTTGAGTACCTCAACGAAGGGTCCGCGTCACGGCACCGCTGTGGGCGCGGGCCCTTCGTCCACCTGGGGCTGAAAGGCTCCACCGGGGTGCGCAATCGCCACCCCGCCCTTTTTATGAGGATGTGACCCATGCTTAAGACCATCGATTCACTCGGCGATCTCGCCGGCAAGCGCGTTCTCGTACGCGCCGATCTCAACGTTCCACTCGACGGCACGACCATCACGGATGATGGCCGTATTCGTGCTTCGCTGCCGACCATCAATGCTCTTCGCGAGAAGGGTGCGCGTGTCATTGTGACCGCTCACCTCGGCCGTCCCAAGGGCGCGCCGGATCCCAAGTTCTCCCTCAAGCCCGCCGTGGATCGACTGAGCGAGCTCCTCGAGGCGCCGGTCGCGTTTGCGACGGATACCGTTGGCGAGAGCGCCAAGCAGACGGTCGAAAGCCTCGGTGACGGCGATGTGGCCGTTCTCGAAAACGTCCGCTTCAACGCCGGCGAAACGAGCAAGGATCAGGCAGAGCGCGAAGCCTTCGCGAAGGAACTCGCTTCGCTCGCCGATGCGTTCGTGTCTGACGGTTTCGGTGTTGTCCACCGCAAGCAGGCGTCCGTGTACGACGTGGCTAAGCTCCTGCCGGCTGCGGCGGGTTCGCTCGTCGAAAAGGAGGTCGCGTCGCTTCGCAAGGTGACCGATGAGCCGGCACGCCCGTTCGTCGTGATTCTCGGCGGCTCGAAGGTTTCCGACAAGCTCGGCGTGATTGACAATCTCCTCGGCAAGGCCGACCGCCTCCTCATCGGCGGCGGCATGAGCTACACCTTCCAGAAGGCCCTTGGCCACGAGGTAGGCAAGTCGCTCCTTGAAGAAGACCAGGTGGAGACGGTGAAGGGCTACCTCAAGCGCGCCGAGGAATCGGGCGTCGAGATCGTCCTTCCGGTCGACAACGTCGTGTCCGAAAACTTCGGGCCGGACGGCCCCGCCGACGTCGTTCCCTCGAGCGACATCCCTGCGAACAAGGAAGGTCTCGACATCGGTCCGAAGACCCGCGAGCTGTTCGCCTCGAAGCTCGGCGATGCCGGCACGGTCTTCTGGAACGGCCCGATGGGCGTATTCGAGTTTGAACTCTACGCAGACGGCACCAAAGCTATCGCCGAAGCCCTCGCCGAATGCTCGGGCTACACGGTCGTGGGTGGCGGCGATTCCGCGTCCGCGATCCGCAATCTCGGCTTCGACGAAGCGCGCTACTCGCACATTTCCACCGGTGGCGGTGCGAGCCTCGAACTTATCGAGGGCAAGGAGCTGCCGGGTATCGCCATTCTTGAGGAGAAGTGATCATGACTCGTACCCCGCTTATTGCAGGCAACTGGAAGATGAACCTCACCTACATCGAGGCTCAGGCGCTCCTTGAGGACCTCGTCGAGAACCTCAAGGAAGCCGGCCACAAGACCGATGCCGTCGAGGTTGCTGTTCTTCCTCCGTTTGTTGACATCCGCACTGTTCAGACTGTTCTCGATGGTTCGGGTTCCGGGATTGTGTACGGCGGTCAGGACATTTCCGAGCACGAATCTGGCGCGTACACGGGCGAAGTCTCGGGCGCGATGCTCAAGGCTCTCGGTGCAACCTACGCAGCTGTTGGCCACTCGGAGCGCCGGCAGTACCACGGCGAGACCGAGCAGGTGACCAATGCCAAGGTCAAGGCTGCACTCGCGAACGATCTTTCGCCGATTCTCTGCGTAGGCGAGCCGCTCGAGGAGCGCAAGGCCGGTAAGCACGTCGAATACACCCTCGCGCAGGTCGAAGGTGGCATCGAAGGCCTCTCGGCCGAGGACGTCAAGAAGATCGTCATTGCCTACGAGCCCGTGTGGGCGATCGGCACCGGCGAAGTCGCGACGAGCGAAGACGCGCAGGAAGTGTGCCGCGAGATCCGCGATCTGCTCCGTACGAAGTTCGGCGACGAGGTTGCCGATTCGGTGCGCGTGCTCTACGGCGGCTCCGTGAAGTCCTCCTCGATTGTTGACCTCATGCAGCAGGCTGACGTTGACGGTGCACTCGTTGGTGGTGCATCGCTCAAGGCCGATGAGTTCGCGAAGATCGCCACCTACAACGTCGCTGATTGATTTCCCTCACGAAGTGATAACCTCGCTACGCGGCTCGGCCTTAGGCTGGGCCGTGTAGCGTATTGTTAACCTCGTTTCCCCTATGTCAACCGAAGGAACCTCCCGGACATGGAAATTCTCAAGATCGCTCTCTTCGTGATTCTTGCGATCACGAGCCTCTTGCTCATGATGTTTATCCTCATGCACAAGGGGCGTGGCGGTGGCCTCTCCGACATGTTCGGCGGCGGCATTTCGACCGGTGCGGGCTCTTCGGGCGTTGCGGAACGCAACCTCAACATCATTACGACCGTCGTGGGCGTGGTGTGGCTTGGCTCGGCGATTGGTATCGCCGTGGTTGAGCGATTCATGTAGGGACCTGGCGCGCCTCGCGCCGTTTCTCCCACACTGATTCTTTACGCACCCGGGTGTATGTCGAAGGCACTCGGGTGTTTTTCTTTCCCTCGAGCCAGCTTTCACTCTCCTCTTCGCCCCTTCAATCGGCTGACCGGCGTGGGCCACGGGAAAGAGAAACTACCGATCAAGCACGATCGCGAGGGTGCTGGCGCTGAGCTGCCCCGGGGCGGATTGGGGGCCGACGGTGGCAAAGCTTGCGTCGGATCCGAATACTTCGCCTGCGAGCCGGCTTACCCTGCCTAGATGCCCCATCGCGATCGTGATGAGCGGGCGCTCAAGGCGCTTTTTCGCGTCGAGGCTCGCGCTGAGAAGGGCGAGGACGTCCTCGGGACATTGCGGCATGACCGCGAGTTTCGCGATGGCCCGCTGCGGGGGTGCGAGGGTCGTCATGTATTCGAGCATCGCGAGCATCGCCTCGCGCGGGGGAGTGGCCTCGAAGTAGTGACGCGAGAGGACAACGGGAATGCCAGAGGCCTCGGTAGCTTCGAGAACGGAGCTGATGGCAGCGGGATGCCGCGCGATCTCGACGTCGAGTGCCTCGGCGAGACCGGATTTTGCGATTGCCGAAAGCAGCTCGGCGTAAACGTCGTCCGTAACGCTCCACGTGCCGCCCTCGCTCGCCGTGCGGATCGTCGCGAGCAGCGGATGCGAGGGAGCGGATGCGCGAACAGCGCGGAGCGCGTCCATAATGGCGGCCTCGGCCTGGGCGAAGGGAACGTCGGCCTCGCCCAGGAGGTGATCGAGACGCACCTCGAGGATGTCCACGGGCGCCTCTCGCGCCTGTACCGCTTGATCGCTCAGTTCGCTCACGCTTGAACCGAGCACGGGCGCGATGATCGCTGTCCTGTGGCCTTCACCGAGGCTGACTTCGCCGATCATCACGCCCGTCGTCATGGCTTTCGTTCGCCTTTCTTCACCGCGATCCACAGCTGTGGCTCGCACTCGTGGCTTACAGGAAGTGCGCTGCTTCCTTGTCCAGGAACCACGTCGTCGATTCCGTACCCCGCACCGCCGAGGCCGGGCAGGCCGCAGCATCGACCTTCCCGTGCGCCGTCTTTACCGCCTGCGCCTTATCGAAGCCCGCGACAAGGAAGGACACGTGACGCGCGCTATTGAGCACAGGCCATGAAAGCGAAATGCGCTCCGACGGTGGCTTCGGGGAATTGCGTACGGGAACCGCGTAGGCCGATGTCGCCCGAGCATCCCGGTGTTCCGGGAAAAGCGAGGCGACGTGGCCGTCGGGGCCAACCCCGAGCAAAAGCACATCGAAGTAGGCCTCGCCCTGTGTCGTGAACGCTGAGTCGCTTCCCTGGATCGTGAGTTGCTGCCCGTACCAGGCGGCGGCCTCATCAAGGCTCATACCGGCGTCGGAACCGGGGATCGTGTGCACGTTGTACACGGGGATGCCCGCGCCGGTCGTCAACGCCGAGATCACGGGGCGATCGTTGCGGTCCGAGGACTTGGTTGCGACGAAGCGCTCGTCACCCCACCAGACGTGCAGCTTCGACGTGTCGACCTCAGCGAACTCAAGCGAGATAGCGATGCGCTCCGCCGTCGCCGTTCCTGCACGCCCGCCCGTGAGAACGAGGTGGGCGATACCGCGCTCCTCAATAGCGGCGGCGATCCGAGCCACGGCGTCCTTCGCCACGGCCTTCACGACGGCATCCATGTCGTCCGAAACAACGTCGGTTGACTCGGGCTTGCCCACCGCGAAACTGTTCGGGTCACCGGTCAGCGGGAATGCCGCGGCGAGGACATCGCCGTACACGTCATCGGGGTCGAGACGGCGAAGCTCTTCGCTCAAGAGGTCGTACATGGTGCGCTTCGGCATCGTCACGAACTGGTCGTCATTGTTGCCGGGAAGGCTCATCGTGATGCCCTCCTCACTCGAGCGCATAAGGCGGATGTCGCCGTCGTCGCGGTGAAGGGTCACGGCGCTCAGGCCGTGATCGGCTTTGACGACCTTGAATTCGACCGGAACATCTTCGCCGAGCGAGCGCTGGAGCCAGGCCTGCATGAGCAGCGACGATGGGTTGTCTTCGAGCCCTTCGATAGTGATGGCTTTCGGCTTGTCGGCGGGCGGGTAGTCGTACGCGGTTGCGACGAGACCGCGCCAGTTGGTGATGCGCGACCACGACAGATCGGAATCACCCGACTTGTAGCCGCGGGCGAGACGCAGAAGGGACGACTTCGGGCTTTCGCACTGGTAGACGTCGGTGATGCGGCGCTGCGCGATTGCACCGAGCGGATCCTGCGATGGTGAGGCCGGCGGAGTGTAAGGCCACCACGTGACGATGGGGGCATCGGGAAGTAGAAGCGGCGTGATGAGCGTGTCGAGGCCAGCATTCACGCGTCCGTGCGCGCGCAAAATGATGACCTCGCCGGCGCCGGCGTCCGTACCCACCCTGATTTCCGCATCGAGGGCATCGCGATCCGAGTCGTGCTCGGTCACGATCACAATGATCCGTGCTGGGTGCTCTTGGCTTGCCCGCACCGCGGCCTGGATCGGCTCGTCGAGCGAGCCGGTGTGCGTCACGATGACGAGCGTCGCGACGCGGTTGAGGGAAATGAGTCCGTCCTCTTCGCGCAAATCGCGAAGCTTAGCGCCGATCTGCGAAGCTGTCGTGTTCTCAAGTGTCGAAATCATGGACGCCTCCAAGTGCGGCCGTCGCGGGCCATCATGTCGTGTGCAGTCTGCGGTCCCCACGTGCCTGAACGGTACGGGGCGGGCGGCATATGCTCATCCCAGAACTCGAGGATGGGGTCGAGGATCTTCCAGGAGAGCTCCACCTCCTTTTGCCGGGGGAAGAGAGGAGGAGCGCCACGCAGAACGTCAAGAATGAGGCGTTCATAGGCCTCGGGGGATTCCTCCGTGAATGTCGATCCGTACGCGAAGTCCATGTTGACATCGCGCACCTCCATTTGGGTACCGGGAACCTTCGAGCCGAAACGCATTGTCACACCTTCATCCGGCTGGACGCGGATGACGACCGCGTTTTGGCCGAGGTCTACGGTGTCGGTATCGCGGAAGGGAAGGAACGGCACCTGCTTGTAGACGATCGCGATCTCCGTGACGCGCCGCCCGAGGCGCTTGCCCGCGCGGAGGTAGAACGGCACGCCTGCCCAGCGGCGAGTATTGACCTTGAGCTTGATCGCCGCGAAAGTCTCGGTAGTCGAGTCGGGCGAGATACCGTTCTCTTCGAGGTAGCCGTTGACCTGTTCACCGCCTTGCCAGCCGCCGACGTACTGACCACGGGCGGTGCCTTCGGCGAGATCCTCTGGCAGTTCGACTGCGGCGAGGACCTTTTCTTTTTCATTGCGAAGCTCGGCAGCATCGAACGTGATGGGTTCTTCCATGGCCGTCAGGGCAAGAAGCTGGAGCAAGTGGTTCTGGATGACGTCGCGCGCGGTTCCAATACCGTCGTAGTACCCGGCGCGGGTGCCAATCCCGATGTCTTCAGCCATCGTGATCTGCACGTGGTCGACATAGCGCGAGTTCCACACGGGCTCGAACATCTGGTTCGCGAACCGGAACGCGAGCAGATTCTGCACCGTTTCCTTGCCGAGGTAATGGTCGATTCGGAAGATTTCTTCGGGCTTAAAGACTTTTTCGACGATGTCGTTGAGCTCTCGTGCGCTTTCGAGGTCGTGCCCGAAGGGTTTCTCGATGACGACGCGCCGCCACGAATGTTCGGAGGGAGTGTTGAGGCCCGATTGTGCAAGTTGTTCCGCGACCTGAGGGAAGGCGCTGGGCGGGATGGAGAGGTAGAAGGCATGGTTGCCGCCCGTTCCCCTCGAGTCGTCGAGCTCGCTTACCACTCGCGTGAGTTCTTCGAAGGCTTCAGTGTCATCAAAGGCACCCGTGACGAATCGAAGGCCGCCTCTGAGTTGTTCGAACGCGTGCTCGTTGAAGGGGGTGCGTGCGTACTTCTCTACGCTTTCGCGCATGTAATCGGCGAAGTCGTCGTGGCTCCAGTCGCGTCGACCGAAGCCCACGAGGCCGAAGGCCGGGGGGAGTAGACCGCGATTGTGCAAGTCATAGATTGCGGGAAGGAGCTTTTTGCGGGCGAGGTCGCCCGTGACTCCGAACATGACGACCGAGCACGGTCCAGCGATGAGGGGGAGGCGACGGTCGCGCGAATCGCGCAGAGGGTTGCCTGGTGCAGCTTCGTTCTGCCTCACTATGGTCCTTTGGTAGGTATTGACTTCTGTCGCGGCCGTGCCCGCGCACCCAAAGGACGGGGCGCGGGCACGGCGCGTAAAGGGGTGTTACTGTGCGGCCGAGGCGGCGTCACGAACCGCCGAGAGGAGGTCCTCCCAAGCGGCCTCGAACTTTTCGACGCCTTCGCGTTCGAGCACGGCGAAGACATCGTCGAGGTCGATTCCGGCGGCGCTGATGGTTTCGAGGGTCTCGCGTGCGGCGGAGAGGTCGCTCTCGGTGAGGGGGCCCTCGATACGGGCATGGTCGGCAACGGCTTCGAGGGTTTTACCTGGAACCGTATTGACGACCGGATTGCCGACGAGGCGGTCCACGTACATCGTGTCGGGATAGGCCTCGTTCTTCACGCCGGTTGATGCCCACAGGGCGCGCTGCGGATTCGCGCCCTTTTCCTTGAGGGCGGCGAAACGATCGGAGCCGACATACTCGAGGTATTCGGCAAACGCAGCCTGCGCGTTGGCGAGGCCGGCCTTGCCGAGAAGGTCGAGGGCATCGCCGCCGATGGCTTCGAGGCGCTTATCGATTTCGCTGTCCACGCGGGACACGAAGAAGGAGGCCACCGAGTGGATGCGTGAGAGATCCACGCCGTTTTCTGCTGCCTTCTCGAGTCCGCTGAGGTAGGCATCGATCACCTGGCGGTAGCGCTCGAGCGAGAAGATGAGCGTGACATTCACGCTAATGCCCTCAGCGATCGCACGGGTGATCGCCGGGAGGCCCTCGTCGGTCGCGGGGATCTTAATCATCACGTTCTCGCGGTCCACGAGTGCGCTAAGGGACTTCGCCTGCTCGACGGTCGCGTCCTCCTCGTGCGCGAGGCGCGGATCGACCTCGATCGACACTCGACCGTCGAAGCCGTTCGAAGCTTTGTAGGTCGGCGCGAATACGTCGCATGCATCGCGCACATCGCGCGTCGTCAGCTCCGTGATGATTGCATCGGCATCGAGGCCGCGCGAAGCCGCGTCGGCGATTGCACGGTCGTAATCCGACTTGCCCGCGATGGCCGCCTTGAAGATCGCGGGATTCGTGGTGACACCGACGATGTTGCGTTCGCTCATGAGCTTTTCGAGGTCTCCGGTGTCGATGAGTGCACGGGAGAGATCGTCGAGCCAGAGGGAGACGCCAAGGTCGCTGAGCTTTTGCGTCAGTTCGGTCATGGCAAAACCTTTCGGGAGGTGTTCGGTTGAGCTGAGTATCCGATTGATTGGCGGTTACTTACGAGCTGCAGCGAGGGATTCTTTCGCCTTCGCCGCAACGTTTTCGGCCGTGAAACCGTACTTCTCGAACAGGAGCGAGCCCGATGCCGACTCACCGTAGTGCTCGAGCGAGACTGCGCGTCCTGCGTCACCGAGGAAGCGATACCAGGGCATCGCGATCCCGGCTTCGACGCTCACGCGCGCTTTGACGGTGCTGGGAAGAACCGATTCGCGGTACTCCTCGCTCTGCTCGTCAAACCACTCGACGCAGGGCATCGACACGAGTCGCGTGGGAATGCCTTCGGCTTCAAGTAGCTTCTGCGCGCCTGCAGCGTGCTGGACCTCGGAACCCGTCGCGATCAGGATGACCTCGGGCTCACCGTTGGAAGCGTCCTTCATGACGTAGGCGCCCTTGTCGAGGTTGTCCGCGCTCGCATACTCCTCGCGGTCAAAGGTGGGAACACCCTGGCGCGTGAGGATCAGACCAGCGGGACCCTCGTCGCGCTTGAGGACCGCTTTCCACGCTTGAGCAGTCTCGTTCGCATCAGCCGGTCGCACGATCGAGAGGTTCGGGATTGCGCGGTAGGCGGCGAGGTGCTCGACAGGCTGGTGGGTGGGGCCGTCTTCGCCGAGGCCGATTGAGTCGTGTGTCCACACGTAGATCGCGGGAGTCTTGCACAGCGAGGCGAGGCGCACCGAGCCGCGCATGTAGTCCGCAAACTGGAAGAACGTGCCGCCATACGGGCGTGTAAGGCCGTAGAGCGAGATTCCGCTCAGGATGGCGCCCATCGCGTGCTCGCGAATACCGAAGTGGAGAGTGCGGCCGTACGGGCTGCCCGAAAAGTCCTTGGTTTGGTTGGCCTCAGGAATGAACGACGGTTCACCCGCCATAGTCGTGTTGTTGGAGCCCGCGAGATCAGCCGACCCACCCCACAGTTCGGGGAGAACGGGAGCGAGGGCAGAGAGGACTTTGCCGGAGGCAGCGCGGGTCGCGAGGCCCTTCTCGTCGGCCTCAAAGACCGGCAGCGCCTCGTCGAGATCCGTGGGAAGGTCGCGGGCGATCAAGCGGTCGTACAGCGCCGCGGCATCGGGATTCTCGGCGCGCCACTCTTCCACCTTGGCATCCCATTCGCGATGCTTCTGGGCACCGCGCTCGATGAGGGCGCGGGCGTGTGCGAGAGCTTCTTCGTCGATCTCGAAGGTCTTTTCGGTATCGAAACCGAGGATGTCCTTGAGCCCGGCGATGGGCTGATCGCCAAGTGCGGATCCGTGAGCAGCGTGGTCTCCGGACTTGCCGGGGGTCGGCCATGCGATCACGGTGCGGAGGCGAATGAAGGTCGGCTTGTCAGTGACCTGCTGGCCGGCGACGATTGCGTCCTTCAGCTCCTTGAGGTTTTCGACGTACTCGGTGCCGCCATTGGTCCAGTCCACGGTGCGCACATCCCAGCCGAGGGCCTGGTAGCGGGCGGCGGTGTCCTCGGTAAAGGCGATGTTGGTATCGCCTTCGATGGAGATCTCGTTGTCGTCCCAAATGACGATGAGGTTGCCGAGCTGCTGCGTGCCGGCGAGGGAGGAGGCTTCGTGGCTCACGCCCTCTTCGAGGTCGCCGTCGGATGCAATCACGTAGGTGAAGGTGTCGAACGGGCTCTCGCCGGCGGGGGCGGTGGGATCGAGGAGGCCCCGAACGCGGCGCTGCGCCATGGCAAAGCCTACGGACGATGCAATTCCCTGGCCGAGCGGACCCGTCGTCATTTCGACACCGGCCGTGTGGAAGTTTTCGGGATGGCCCGGGGTCTTCGAGCCCTCGGTGCGCAGCGCCTGAAGGTCTTCAACCTCGAGGCCGAAGCCGCCGAGGAAGAGCTGGAGGTACTGCGTGAGGCTCGTGTGACCGCACGAGAGGATGAAGCGATCTCGGCCGAACCAGTCCGGATCCTTGGGATCGTGGTTCATGATGTCCTGGTACAGGAGGTAGGCAGCAGGGGAGAGGCTCACAGCCGTGCCCGGGTGCCCATTGCCGACCTTCTGTACGGCTTCCGCGGCGAGGATCCGCGCGTTGTCGATGGCACGCTTGTCGAGATCGCTCCAGCCCTCGGGGGCTACGAAATTGCTACTCACGAAAGTTCTTTCCCTTCCATCGGTTGATCCATCTCAAGCGCCGAGGGCGGGACCGGATCGGCGCGAGGGGCCAAAATCGTGTCGATAGTATCGCGCGAAATTGGAGGATAGGTGACTGCTGTCTCAGGAAATGCAGGAAACAAGGGCTCAGCGGCGGCGCCGGCACGCAGCTGTGCCGTGTGGGTCCGACGGCTGCTCGGCAAGCGTCGGACCTGGACGTCTAGTTGCACTGACCGGGGACGTTAGTTGACTTGCGTGGCATCGCCCGGTCTCTGTATCCTCGGCCGCATGTACTCAGGCATCGCCTCGATGAAGCTGCGTTCCGTCCGCTGACGGCGGCGGGACCCCTTATGACCTCTCGTCTGCCGTCCTGGCCATCTGCCGGGCGGCCGCTTCGTGGTGCCCGGCTCCATGACGAGCTGAGAGTACACAATGCCAACCACAGAACCTTTACAGTCATGTGCTTGGATCGGGACATCCCAAGGATCCGCTGCACACATCCGCGCTGAATCACTCCACCTGACACTCGGCGACAGGCCGCTGCTGAGTGGGACTGACGTCACCGTCTCCACCGGGTCGCGACTGGCGATCGTCGGCGACAACGGCCGGGGCAAGACCACCTTGCTCCACATACTGGCGGGGATCTTGAAACCCGACTCGGGAGTGGTGACCCGGGTGGGTTCCCTCGTCCTGGTCAAACAGGACATGGCCACCGAGGGCGATCGCACGGTCGGTGACCTCATTGCCGAGGCTACCGCCCCATCCAGGGCCGCTCTGCAGGCCCTCGACGTGGCTACCGCGGCGCTGGCCGCGGGCGATGACGCGGCCGACGCCTATTCCGCCGCACTCGAGGCGGCCACGCGGCTGGACGCCTGGGATGCAGACCGCCGTGTTGACATCGCCCTGGCGGGCCTGGACGCCTGTAGCGACCGCGATCGGGTCCTGTCGACCTTGTCGGTCGGTCAGCGGTACCGGGTACGGCTGGCGGTCGCCCTCGGATCGACCCCTGACCTGTTGCTGCTGGACGAGCCCACCAACCACCTGGACGCGGCAGGGCTGTCGTTCCTGACTGAGCGCCTGCGGCACCACCCCGGTGGCCTGGCCTTAGTCAGCCACGACCGCGCCCTGCTGCGCGACGTGGCGACCAGCTTCCTGGACCTCGACCCGACCCGCGATGGCCTTCCGCGCACCTACGCGGGCGGTTACGAGGGCTGGATCGAAGGGCGGCAACGAGAACGGGCCGCCTGGGAGCAAGACTATGCCGCCCAGGTCGCCCGGCATCAGGAACTGACCCGCGCCGCCGACGACGCACGCTCCCGCCTGTCGCAAGGCGGTTGGCGACCCGACAAGGGAACGGGCAAGCACCAACGGGCTACGCGCGCTGCCGGGGTGGTCCAGGCTTTCAACCGCCGCATCGTGGACCTAGAGCGTCATCAGATCGACGTGCCAGAGCCACCGCTGCGGTTGGCATGGCCCATATCGTCAGCGCGGACCGGTCAGAACATCGTCAACGCCTCCATGCTCACCGTGACTGACCAGTTGACCACCCCGGTCTCGGTGGACATCAGCGGTGGAGACCGGTTGGTGGTCACCGGGCCGAACGGTGCTGGGAAGTCCACACTGTTGGGGCTTCTCGGTCGGCGACTGGCCCCGAGTACAGGCCAGCTGCGGGTGAACCCGAGGGTGCGCGTCGCCCTGTTGTCTCAAGAGGTCCCTGACTGGGACGACGCCCTCCCCGCACACGTGGTCTACGAGACGTACCTGGCCACGCAGGGCCGCCGATCACAGGCACCCTCCCTCGGCTCACTCGGGCTGCTTGAGCCCGCGGCAACCCGCACACCCGTGGGGCACCTGTCGCAAGGGCAACAACGCCGCCTCCATCTGGCCATGTGCCTGGCGGTGGACCCGGACCTGTTGCTCCTGGACGAGCCCACCAACCATCTGTCATCGAGCCTCGTCGACGACATCACCACCGAGCTCCTGCGGACCTCCTGCGCCACGATCGTCGCCACGCACGACCGGCAGATGCTCGACGACCTCACCGACTGGCCCCACCTCAGCCTTGCCCCAAAGGACCTGCCATGAACCCCCTTCGCCCCTTGTCCGTCCCCGGCTACCGACCGCTGTTTGCAGCGATGGTGCTCACCGTCTTCGCCCAGGGTGCCTGGGCCCTCTACTTAGCCATGCAGACCCTCGACCTGGGCGCCACGGCGGCCACCTTGTCGGGTGTCGTGGCGTGGAGCGGCATCGGCCTGCTCGCAGGTTCCTTGCCCGCCGGGGTACTTGCGGACCGCGTCGCCAAGAAGTCCGTCATCGTCGGCGTCCTCACTGTCAACCTCGCCACCTCGACGACGACCTCCACCGCCGCCATCTTCGACGCGGCCACTTTCTGGATGCTGGCAGTGTCCGCGTTCATCATCGGCGTCTCGACCGCCTTCTTCTTCCCGGCCTACACCGCGCTCGTGCCCGTCCTCGTGGGAAGCGACGACCTGATGGCCGTCAATGGGCTCGAAGGGACCACCCGGCCGCTGGTAGGACAGACCCTCGCCCCCGGTGTCGTCGGTGCCGTCATCGGCGCGAGCGTGCCCGCCGCGGGCGGGTACCTCATCGCCGGCGCGGTCGGACTCGCCCTGATCGCCGCCCTGCGGCTTCCTGCCCCTTGCTCAGCCGAGACCGACGCCGAAGCTCCGGCCACCTCTGCGCTGCGGGACCTGCTCGACGGGTTCGGCTACGTCGCCCGCACGCGCTGGGTTCGCTCCAGCGTGCTGTTGGCGGCCGCCATGGGCCTGGCCGTGACCGGCCCGCTGGAAGTTCTCCTGCCCGCGCTTGTACGTTCGACCCATGACAACGGTCCGGCTGTGTACGGAGTCGTCCTCGGAGCTCTGGGCGTCGGCGGCCTGGTGGGTTCCCTCGTCGCCGGCTCATGGCCCACCCCCTCACACTTCCTGCCCGTAATGGTCGGCGCATGGGCACTCGGCTGCCTTCCACTGGCCATCTCCGCATTCACCAACAATCCGTGGATCATCAGCGCCGGACTGGCGGTCTACGGTGCGTCGATCGGAGTCGGGATGGTCATTTGGGGCACGGTCCTGCAGGAACACGTACCGCTGGAGATGCTCGGCCGAGTCGCCAGCCTCGACTTCTTCATCTCCATCGCCTTCATGCCACTGTCCATCGCACTCACCGGACTCCTCAGCCGACACATCGCCGCTGCCAGCTTGTTCATCGCCGCCGGACTCGTGCCGCTCGCCACGACGATCCTCCTTGCAGTCCTTGGGCAACTCCGAACGCCGCGGACGACGCCCGTCGCAGCAGGTGAGGAGTGATGCACGCCAACGCCACCCTGACACCTCGCCACCGGCTCAAGGTGGCTCAGCTCGTCGTCGACGACGGTAGGCCCATCAGCGAAGTCGCCGCTCGCTTCAAGGTCTCCTGGCCGACCGTGAAGAGGTGGGTCGACCGCTATCGCGCCGGCGAGTCGATGCAGGATCGCTCGTCCCGGCCGAAGACCTCACCGAACAAGACGGACAAGGCGACGACGAAGCGGTGCGTCAGCCTGCGGATACGGCTGCGTGAGGGCCCCGTGCAGCTCGCCGCCCGACTCGGCATCGCGCCCTCAACCGTCCACCGCATCTTGGCCGGTGCCCGACTGAACCGGCTCTCCTACGTGGACCGCGAGAGTGGCGAACCGATCGGCCGGTACGAACACCCCACCCCGGCTCCCTGGTCCACGTGGACGTGAAGAAGCTCGGGAACATCCCCGACGGTGGCGGCTGGCGCTACGTCGGCCGCCGCCAAGGCGACCACAACCGAACGGCGACACCGGGTAAGCCGAAGAGCAAGTGGCACAACCCCAGGCTCGGGTACGCGTTCGTGCACACCGTCATTGACGACCACTCCCGCGTCGCGTACACCGAGGTCCACGACGACGAGACCGCCGTCACCGCGGTCGGGGGCCTGCATCGGGCTGTGGCGTGGTTTGCCGATCGCGGCGTCTCCGTAGAGCGGGTGCTGTCCGACAACGGTGGCGCCTATCGCTCGCACCTGTGGCGGGACACCTGCGAGGCCCTCTCGATCCCCCCGATGCGGACGCGTCCGTACCGGCCGCAGACCAGCGGCAAGGTAGAGCGCTTCCACCGGACCATGGCCGACGGGTGGGCCTACGCCCGCTGCTACACCAGCGAGCAAGAACGACGCGACGCCCTGCCGGATTGGCTGCACCAGTACAACCAGCACCGCCCGCACACGGCCTGCGACAACCAGCCGCCGTTCTCACGATTGATCAACGTCCCCGAGCAGTACATCTAGTGGCGTGACTTACCCGAGAGATCCTGGCTCCCGGCCTCCCGGGCGACTATTGTGGAGGGACGTTAGGCCCTTCGCTGTGGCCAATCCCGATCACAAGGCCCTCCCCAGCCTTTTCGTCCACGCAATCTCCACGCAATCGAGGAACGCGAGTGAATCAAAGCCCCGGCACGACCACCCTTTCCCATGAGGCGACGGCGCAGCATGGAGGCGGAAGTGACCGCTCGCTTCGCCGTACCCTTCTCGCGTACGTTGCTCTCACTAAGCCGCGCATTATTGAGCTCTTGCTCATCACCACTATCCCCACGATGTTTCTCGCGGCCGGTGGTTTCCCGTCGTGGCTGCTGATCCTCAACACGATGGTGGGCGGCTACCTTGCCGCCGGTGGCGCGAACGTCCTCAACATGTATCTGGACCGCGACATCGATGCGAAGATGAAGCGCACGAAGAACCGCCCGCTCGTCACGGGTGAGGTTTCGCCGCAAGCGGCTCTCGCATTCGGGCTCGCCCTGTGCGCGCTCTCGGTGGTGTACCTGTGGGCGTTTGTCAACGCTCCTTCGGCACTCCTCGCGCTCGGCGCGATCCTGCTGTACGTCGTGTTTTACACGATGATTCTCAAGCGCCGCACGAGTCAGAACATCGTGTGGGGCGGGATTGCGGGCTGCATGCCGGTTTTGATCGGCTGGTCCGCCGTCACGGGTGGCGTCTCATGGACCGCGTTCTTTCTTTTCCTCGTGATCTTTTTTTGGACGCCGCCGCACTACTGGCCGCTCGCCGAGCGTTTTACGCAGGACTACGCCCGCGCCGAGGTTCCTATGCTCCCCGTCGTGAGCTCGCGCACGACCGTCGCGAAGCACATGGTGTTCCACACGGTCATGATGCTGCTGTGCTCGTTTGCGATCATTCCCCTCGCGCCCACAGGCATCGTGTACACGGTGAGCTCGATCGTGTTCGGCGGCTGGTTCTTGTTTCTGGTTGTGCGATACGCGGTGCGCGTGCGGCGCGGTATGACCGGTTCGAAGCTCAACCCCATGGGGGTGTTCCACGCGTCGATTACGTACCTTACGCTCGTGTTCGTCGCGCTCGCCATCGACCCCTTCGTGGTGCTGTAGAGAGACCTCATGCCCCAGCGCGTCGATAGCGCTACACGCCTTGCCGAATCCTTCCTCACGCACCTTCGCATCGAACGAGGATTGAGCCCCAATACCGTCGCTGCATACCGCCGCGATCTCACGCGGTACCTTTCGTATCTCGACGAGGGCGCGATCGATGTGCGCGACGTTCAAACGCCCACGATTGCGGGGTATATCGGTGCTCTGCGCGAGGGGAGCGCGGGAACTGCTCCCCTTGCGCCTTCGTCCGCGGCGCGAGCGCTCGCTTCGATCCGTGCCTTCCACCGCTTCCTCGATGAAGAGAACGAAACGCGAACGGGCGATCCTGCGGCGCGGGTACGCGAAGCCTCCCGTCCTTTGCGCCTTCCCGATGCCTTGAGCGTTGAGGAGGTAGCCGCACTTATTGACGCGGCGTCGGGGCCTTTCACCGGGGGACTTGCCTCCGAGCGCGCCCTTCGCAATCGGGCCCTCGTCGAGGTGCTCTATGGCACTGGTTGCCGCATCAGCGAGGCGCTCGCGCTCGACGTTGATGACACTGCACTAGCCGATCAGATCATCCGCGTGCGCGGAAAAGGCAATAAGGAGCGTCTTATCCCGCTCGGGCGCTACGCCCTCGAGGCACTCGAGGCATACCTCACTCGGGCTCGTCCAACGTTTCTCGCGAAAGGGAGCGGAAGCCCTGCGATCTTTCTGGGCAACAGGGGCACGCGTCTGACGAGGCAAGCCGCCTTTGCGATCGTCAAGACCGCAGCCGAGAATGCGAACATCACGGCACACGTGAGTCCTCACACGCTGCGTCACAGCTATGCGACTCATCTTCTGGAAGGCGGGGCCGACGTCCGCACGGTGCAGGAGCTGCTCGGGCACGCCTCAATCACGACGACCCAGCGCTACACACATCTGGGCCAACAGGCACTTCGAGAAATACACGCGAGCTCTCATCCGCGAGCGCTGTAGCGGGGCGCGGGTGGAATTCGTATCCAGGGCTGCCGGTTAGACTTATTTTCATGGGCCGCGTGCAGTGAGTGCACGCGAGAGCCCGCGAACACCAACGACGTAGGGACAGGTACACGTGACAAAGAGCGAGCTTGATTTGAACCTCAATTACGGCCCCACGGGGCGCCCGCTTCCGGACTTTCCCGAGCCGAAGGCACTCGACTCTCACGGGCCCGCGCGAATCATTTCGATGGTGAACCAGAAGGGCGGCGTGGGGAAGACGACCTCGGTCATTAATCTTGGTGCCGCACTCGCTGAGCTTGGCCGCAAGGTTCTTCTCGTAGACCTCGATCCCCAGGGCGCGCTTAGCGCCGGAACGGGCATCAACAGCTACGAACTCGACCTCACCGTTTACAACTTGCTTCTAGAGCGCGATCACGACATCCGCGAGGCAATCCAGCCGACGACGACGGAAAACATGGAGATCCTTCCGGCCAACATCGATCTGTCTGCGGCGGAGGTCCAGCTCGTCAACGAGGTCGCGCGCGAAATGGCTCTTGCCCGCGTGCTTCGCCCCGTTGTCGGTGACTACGACATTATTCTCATCGACTGCCAACCATCGCTCGGTCTTCTGACCGTCAACGCGCTTGCGGCGAGCGACGGCGTCATCATCCCGCTTGGGGCCGAGTACTTTGCGCTTCGTGGCGTTGCCCTTCTTGTTGAAACGATTGAAAAGGTCCAGGACCGCATCAACCCACGTCTTGAAATGGATGGCATTCTCATCACGATGTTCGATCCGCGCACGCTGCATGCGCGCGAGGTTGTGGCCCGAGTCGTTGAGGCCTTCCCCGACAAGGTGTTCCATACGGCAATCAACCGCACCGTGAAGTTCCCGGACGCCTCGGTTGCGGCCGAACCGATTACGACGTTTGCCTCCAACAACAAGGGTGCCGACGCCTACCGCCAGCTTGCGCGCGAACTCCTCGCGCGCGGGGCAGCGGCTTGACGGGCCCGAATCGGCCGGGGCGGAGGCCGAAACGGCGCAAGAGCGACTTCACCGCGCCGAAAAAGGTGCGGCTTCGCGATTCCGCGGGCGCGCCGCGAGCAGGTCGGGATAACTCCTCGCAGGCACCGTCGGAACCTGTTCCCCATGACGGTGTACGTCTTCAGAAAGTGCTCGCGAACGCGGGTTTTGGCTCGCGCCGTGCTTGCGAAGCGCTTATCGCGCAGGGGCGTGTCTCTATTGGGGGTGAGGTCGTGCAGGAGCAGGGAGTCCGCGTCGATCCGCGCACTGCCGTCATTCACGTCGACGGGCGTCGCGTGCAGCTCGACGAGACGAAACTGACGGTTGCCCTCAATAAGCCGCGCAAGGTGATGAGCGCGATGGAGGATCCGCAGGGGCGCCGAACTCTCGAGGAGTTTGCGGCGCGCTACCCGGTTCGCCTGTACCACGTCGGTAGGCTCGACTATGAAACCGAGGGGCTCCTTCTTTTGAGCAACGACGGGGAGCTGACGCACCGCCTCACGCACCCGAGTTTTGAGGTGTCAAAAACCTACGTGTGCCGTTTTGACTGCCCGGGATCCTTCCCTCGGTCGATTCTGGCGAAGCTGCGTGCCGGCATCGATCTCGACGATGGACCGGCGCGGGCCGACCGCGCAAACCTCGTTGCCCACGATGGGCGAGAGGCAATAGTCGAAGTCACCCTTCACGAGGGGCGAAACAGGATCGTTCGCCGCATGTTTGCTGCGCTCGGGTATGAACTTACGAGTCTCGTGCGCACGCGAATCGGGCCCGTCGTTCTCGCCGATCTTGAGCCGGGTGCTACGCGTGAACTGACCCGAAAGGAACTCGGCACCCTGATGGCGGAGGTCGGCCTGTGAGCATTGGCGCCAGTCGCGAAGCCGTAGCGCTCGAGGGCCCCGTTCTCGTCATAGGTGCGGGATTGATTGGCGGATCGATCGGCATGGCTCTCGGCCACGCCGGTCTCGAAGTTCTCGTTCGCGATTCGTCCCCGGGAACGACCAGGCTCGCGTGCGAACTCGGGGTGGGGCGCGAGGCCCGCGAAGGCGACCAGCCGCAAATGGTCATTGTCGCGACACCACCCGATGTGTGCGCATCGGTGGCACTCGGCGCTCTCGAGGAGTTCCCCGAGGCATGCGTGCTCGATGTTGCGAGCGTGAAGCAGCCCATTGCGCAGGGGGTGCTCGACGGGGCGGCGGCGAGAGGGCTTGACGCCTCTCGCTACGTGGGCACGCACCCGATGGCCGGCCGGGAAGTGGCAGGGGTGGTCGCCGCGAGGGGAGACCTGTTCAGGGGTAGGGCCTTCGTGGTGGTTCCGACGCCTGCGACCAGCCCTCGAAGCTTCGCCCTCGCACGGCTGCTTGGCGTTGAACTCGGAGCGGCGGTCGTGGAGATCGAACCCGATGTGCACGATGAGGCCGTCGCCTATGTTTCGCACGTTCCGCAGATCGTCTCGAGCGTGCTCGCAAGTCGACTGACCGCGGCGAGTGAAGCGGCTCTAGGGCTGTCGGGGCAGGGCCTGCGAGATACGACGCGCATCGCCGCGAGCGATCCGAGGCTGTGGGTCGAGATCCTCTCAGCCAACGCGGGGTGCATCGCGCCAATCCTTAAGGCTCTAGGTGAAGATCTCGATGGGCTCACACGGGCCTTCGAGACGCTTGGCGACATGGAACCGCAACCGGGCTCGCGCGCCTGTATCGCCCGGGCGATCGCTGCCGGCAACGACGGCGTAGCCCGGATTCCGGGCAAGCACGGTGGGGGAGCGGAGAGCTTTTGCCGGGTCACGGTGCTCGTACCTGACGAGCCCGGCGAGCTTGCGCGTCTCCTCACACACATGGGGGAGGAGAACATCAACCTCGAAGATCTGCGCCTCGAGCACTCTCTTGGGCAAAGGATGGGGCTCGCGCACGTGAGTGTCACGCGCGCCGACGAACCTCGCCTCACCGCGATGCTTGAAAAGAGAGGTTGGGCACGCGCGGGTACAGAGTGATCGGCCGGCGCGCGCGTGGGCGCGTCCCACGACTAAACTTGGAATTTGACCAGCGACAGGGGAGGAAAGACATGAACGGCGTCACCATCGCGATCGATGGCCCCGCAGGCTCGGGGAAGTCAACGGTGTCGAAAGAGGTAGCGCGAGCTCTTCAGGGCGGCTACCTCGATACGGGGGCCATGTATCGCGCGGCAGCGTGGTCGTGCCTCAACAGCGGTGTCGACCTCAACGACCGCGAAGCTGTGACGGCCCACGTCGCTGAGTTCGACCTCGCGGTGTCGACCAATCCCGATGATCCGGCGATTCTCGTTGGCGGTAAGGAGATTTCGGAACAGATCCGCTCCGAGGAAATCTCGACGTGCGTGAGTCGAGTGGCGACCAACACGGACGTCCGGGCCATCCTCCAGGAACGCCAGCGCGCCGTTCTGTTTACCACCGCAAACGAACTCGGGTTTTGTGTCGCTGAAGGCCGCGACATCACAACGGTCGTCGCCCCCGATGCCGACGTACGCGTGCTGCTGACGGCCAGCCCGGAAGCTCGACTAAGGCGCAGGGCGGGCCAGCTCGGTCTTGAGGAAACCGAAGACGTGCGCGAGCGTATGCGCGACCAGGTTCTTCGCCGCGATGCTGATGATTCGACGGTTTCCGAATTTACGGAAGCAGCCGAAGGCGTGCACCTTATTGACACGACCGACCTCGACATCGACGAGGTCATCAACACCGTGCTCGAGCTCGTTCCCGGAATCGAACTCATCGATGATGAGCCCGAGAACGACGAATCTCTTTCGGGGGAAATCCCCGAGGCTTTCGACGACAGCAATCTCGACGACGAGGCTCGCACGGCATCGCTGCGCGCCGGCCTCGAAGACTACGGCCTCGACGAGGAGGATCGCAGCCTCCTGACGGAGGAGTACGCCCCCGTTGCGAGCGCCGACGATGAACGAATGCTCCCGGTCCTCGCCGTGGTCGGCCGGCCAAACGTCGGAAAATCTACCCTCGTCAATCGCATCCTCGGGCACCGCGAAGCGGTCGTCGAGGATACCCCCGGGGTGACCCGAGACCGCGTGTTCTACGAAGCGAACTGGGCTGGCCGTGACTTTATGCTCGTCGACACGGGTGGTTGGGAAGACAAGGTTGACGGCATTGCCTACCGGGTCGCCGAACAGGCTGAACTCGCCATTGGCCTCGCCGATGCCGTGATGTTCGTCGTTGACGCGAACGTGGGCATCACTCACACCGACGAGCAACTCGTGCGTGTTCTCCGACGCTCCAAGAAGCCCGTGCTCCTCGTCGCTAACAAGGTCGACGACCAGCGAGGTGAACTCGAGGCCGCAGCCCTCTGGAATCTGGGGCTCGGCGAACCGCACCCCGTTTCGGCTCTTCACGGACGCGGCTCAGGAGATGTGCTCGACCGTATCCTCGACATCCTTCCGGAAGAAGGGCAAACGCGTGCCAAGCCAACTGGCCCGCGCCGCGTGGCTCTCATCGGTCGCCCCAACGTCGGCAAGAGTTCCCTACTGAACAAGCTTGCGCGCGAGAACCGCGTCGTCGTCGACCCTACCGCTGGCACCACACGCGACCCGGTCGACGAAGTCATCGAACTCGACGGACGCGAGTGGACCTTCGTCGACACGGCAGGCATCCGTCGCCGCGTTCGCCAAAGTGAAGGGGCTGACTTCTTCGCATCGATCCGGACCCAGGCCGCGCTCGATCGCGCCGAAGTCGCCGTCGTTCTCCTGGAAGCATCAGAACCGATTTCGACCCAGGACCTCAAGATCATCGACATGGTCCTTGAATCCGGCCGCGCACTCGTGCTCGCGTTCAATAAGTGGGACTTGATCGATGAAGAGCGGCGCGCCCAGCTCGAATGGGAAATCGAGAAGGACCTCTCCCACGTTCGATGGGCTCCCCGCGTGAACATCTCCGCTCTCACCGGGCGACACACGGACAAGCTCGTCCCCGCGCTCGATCTCGCACTCGAATCGTGGGACACGCGCATCCCGACCTCGCGCCTGAATGCCTTCCTCGGAACGCTAGTTGCGGCGCACCCGCACCCGTTGCGAGGCGGCAAGCAACCGCGCATCCTCTTTGCGACGCAGGCCCGTACGCGTCCGCCCCGCTTCGTGATTTTCGCTTCAGGCTTCCTCGAACACGGCTACCGCCGCTTTATCGAGCGTCGTCTGCGCGAGGACTTCTCGTTCGACGGTTCCCCCGTGGAGATCAGCGTTCGCGTTCGCGAAAAGAGAAAGAACAGGTAAGGAGGGACGCGATGCCCACGCCCGACTTCGTTCTTAAGCTCCGCGAGAAGATCGGTCACGACCACCTGTGGCTCTCGGGTGTGACGG
This sequence comes from Dermabacter sp. HFH0086, assembly GCF_000413375.1. Taxonomy (NCBI): domain Bacteria; kingdom Bacillati; phylum Actinomycetota; class Actinomycetes; order Micrococcales; family Dermabacteraceae; genus Dermabacter; species Dermabacter sp. HFH0086. Next base: position 1,877,253 of record NZ_KE340308.1, on the reverse strand, counting down.
TCTTCGTCTTCGACGACGACAGAACTCATTGCCTCCTCGTTCAGCGCGCCGACACCCACCAGTGGACGCCTGTTACGGGCATTATCGACCCGGGGGAGGAGCCCGCCCGTGCAGGGGTACGCGAAGTCCTGGAAGAAACGGGATGCGCGTGCACGATCGAGTTTCTCTCGAATGTGGGGGCCGTCGGGCCCGTCACGCATGCCAACGGCGACCTCGCAAGCTACCTCGATCTCGCCTTTGTGGCCACCCACGTCAGGGGAGAACCGCACCCGGCCGATGGTGAGAATCTCCAAGCCGCGTGGTTTCCGATCGACGACATGCCCGAGCTCAACCGTCGCTTTCGGGCAGGCCTGCGCCGCGCGATCGACCAGCTCTTCAGCGGTGACCGCGCGGCGTATTTCAAACGGTAAAAGCCTTCAGCATTCGTGCACGGGGCGCTCGAACACGACGGCCATGGGGGTCTGCTGCGACCCCTGCCCAAGTGGGTTATCCGCGAACTGCGCCTCGTAGTGCTCCCGCTCGCGTGAAGCCGCAAGGCCCAGAACGTTGCGCCCGATATCGTTCGCATCCATCACGACGACGCCGTCGAAAGTCTCGACGAAACGCGCAGGGACGACCTCGCGAATAACATCCACGAGGTGAGCTGCAACGAGATCCGGATCCTTTGGCGGAAGTTTTGCCGAGACGTTCGACGGGTACACCGAGTATTCAGTTGGACCGTCGATCGCCCGGACATCGGCTCCCGCGTGCTCATAAAACACGCCGCGTTTGCCCCGCAGCTTCCCGAGGGCACCGAGGGCCGCGGCATACGTGATGCGGGCAAGCCCAGCCTCATTGATCGCGAGCTGCATCGTGACCGGGTCACCGAGGCCGATCCCCGCGGGGGTGCGTGTCACGAACCGTGACAGTTGCTTGGCGGCGAAAGACGGCTTGATTTCCCACACGAACCACGAACGGCCCTGCATGATCGCAATGATTTTCTCCGACACCGTGAAATTCCAGCGGCGGTTCTCGGTTGCGTGACGATCCTCGTTCGTGCCCCGCTCGTCAAGGTCCTTGAAGAACTGCTTGACGTAGCCCGCAATTTCCTCATCCATGCGCGAATCCTTGGAGAACTTCGCCGTCTGAATCGGGTAGCGGCGTGCTAGCGTCCCGTCGTTCAGCTCGAGATCGAGCTGTTTGCCCGCGTTAGCGGTGAGCGGGGTGTGCGGATCGGGCGGCAGCGACTGACCGTTATCGTCGGCCAGCACGTCGGAATCCTCATGCGCGTCGAGAGCCTCGAGGTCATCCGCGTCGAAGAAAACGCGCGCCCACAGTTCCGCACACGCGAAGCGCCACAACTGGGCGGCGCTGACGCTCGAACGGCCATTGATGTGCGCATCGAAAGCCTTGAGAACCTCGGCTTGGTCAAACCATCCGCGGGTGCCAAAGGTCTGCGACGAGAACAAAGAAAAGTACGTGCCTTTAATGCGCTTAAACCAGGCTGTTTCTCGCTCCTGCATGGAAAGCGACGGGGCTTTTTCGTGTGCCTGGTCGTAGGCCGCCTCGATGAGGGAGCGTGTCCCTGCGCCCCCGAAGGCGGTCTCCTCAAGCGACGCATAGAAACGGAGAACTTCGAGATCGGTGAACGGGGAGCGCACCATGACGTGACCGCCAAGCGCGTGCGCGGCTTTTGCGCGCTGCTCCGCTTCATGAGACCCGGAGGTCGCCAGGGGAGCGAGAGGGCCCTCGTATTCGGGAGAGGGTTCGAAGCCAATCGCCCGTTCCCTTTCGCCGCTTCGCAGCGAGGGGCCGAGGAGGGATTCGCATCGATCACGTGCGCTCCCTCGCGCAGCACCCATAACGCGGGACAGAAGTGTGGATCGAGTGTCGGAAGCCCTGTGGAGCGCCGAGGCGCCATAGGTATCGAGAGCGAGCTGCTGTTCACCCTGAATGCACGCGCGAAGGTGAAGCCACCCAAAGTAGGACTCAAGCGAAGCCGGAGGTTCTTCATACGTGCGAAGCACAAGCGGGAGATCCTTCTTCAAGCTTTGTGGCGTGCCCGTCACGACGCCCTGGTGCTCGCGGGCATCGCTGGATGGGCCACCCGCGCTAGGTACACAGCGCAGGACCTCAAGCGGCGAATCCGTTGAGCGAACGGCATGCTCGAGGGCTTGTGAAGCAACCGGATCGAGCTCATTCACGAGGGCCGCCCCCTCGCCGGTGGCGCGTCGCGTGACCGCATCTGTAAGCCGCGTCCGGAACTCTTCAATGCATGAGTGGTCGGCGCGGCGCGGGTTCGAGGGAGCAGCGAAAACGTCTTGATGCGCATCCAGGAGAGGAGTGCGCACGAGCCCCTCGCGTGCGAATTTCACCGACTCTCCCGGCAATACGCGAGCGATGCCAGAGAAGAATGTTTCACTACCGCGCTGAGTATCGCCGAGAAGGTAGCGGCGCAGCACGTCGGTGTTGGGCTCGCGCGGGATATCCGTGTGACGAAGGAGGTCGGCGATCGTGGAGGCAAACGCGATTCCCGTTGACGTGCGCGCGTAATAAAGAGGCCGCGATCCGAAAACGTCTCGCGCGAGGACGAGCGAGGAGTCAGCGTCCATGAAAGCCAGAGCAAACTCGCCGTTGAGCGTGGCGAGGCTGCCTACACCCTCCGCCTCGATGAGACGCGACGTAGCGTCGGACCCTTCGGAGCCCGTGAGAGCGCAGCGTGCCCCTGACGGCAATACGTACCCCTCGAGTGCACACCTCCCGCTTTCGATGACCTCTGGCCACGCCTTGATGTCCCCTTCGTGAGTCACATGACCGAAAAATGTGGGCATTGCACCAACCTCCATAAGCCTCATTTTGCTCTCGACTATAAGTCAGAGACATCGGGCGAAATACAAAGAAATGGGCGAGGCACCCGAAGTGCCTCGCCCATTGATCCGCGTCGGGCTGACAGGATTTGAACCTGCGACCCCACGACCCCCAGTCGTGTGCGCTACCAAACTGCGCCACAGCCCGCGGTTTTCGACTTGTCCACTATAGCCGAGGTGTTTGCCGAATCGCGAATTCACAAGGGTGAGGCGTGCCACGCTTGCCGCTTGGTCAAGAACAGCTAAAAGGTTCGCAGTGTTGGGCCAAAAAACGAACATATGCGCAAAACGCGGTGGCAAAATGGGATCGGAAGTTTTGGACTCTCATGCCGGTTCGCGGGATGGGGCGTGTGAAGAAAGAAGGTCTGCGCCATGAATGAACACGTGTTTGACTCCACCCCAGAGCAGACCACCAAACTTTCCCCCATCGACGGCAAGATTGAGTTCACCGAAGACGCCGAGCACGGTCTCTCTGCCCAGGATCGCCAGGCTGTTGAGGCGCTGCCCGCAGGCACGGCACTCCTGATCGTGCGCAAGGGTCCGAATATGGGGGCGCGCTTCCTGCTCGACTCGGAAAGCACCGTGGCCGGCCGTAACCCGGAATCGGAAATATTCCTCGACGACGTCACCGTGTCCCGCAAGCACGCGACGTTCGTGCGCACCGAAGGGGGCTTCCTGATTCTCGACATGGGGTCTCTCAACGGCACCTATGTGAACCGTGAGCTGACCGATGAAGCTCACCTGAGTAACGGCGACGAGATCCAGATCGGCAAGTACCGTTTCACGTTCTTCACGCTCTCGTGAAACCGTGGCGAGAAAAAATTCTCGCCACACTTCGGCGCGTTTAATCCCGCAAGCGTGCAGGGATGGGTATTCTGTCCTCGAGACTTTCTCCCTTCCCCGACACGAAAGTCCAACTGGAGGCACACGTGAGCAAGCGCGATAGCAGCACCTTTGGTGCGCAGAGCACAGTCCCGGCAACCGAAGCCCAGGGAGTCCTTTTCGACGATCTCGTCGACACCCCCGGCGAACTCGGCTACCGGGGCCCGGCGGCGTGCAAAGCTGCGGGCATTACGTACCGGCAGCTTGATTACTGGGCGCGCACCGGACTCGTTGAACCGAGCGTCCGTTCAGCCACGGGCTCGGGCTCGCAGCGCCTCTACGGCTTCCGCGACATCCTAGTGCTCAAGGTCGTCAAGCGACTACTCGACACGGGTGTCTCGCTCCAGCAGATTCGTGTCGCCGTCGATGCCATGCGTGCGCGCGGCGCCGACGACCTCGCACAGATCACTCTCATGAGCGACGGCGCCTCTGTCTACGAATGTACGAGTGCCGAAGATGTCTTCGACCTGGTCCAGGGTGGCCAGGGTGTGTTCGGTATCGCTGTTGGCCGAGTGGCGCGTGAGGTTGAAACCGATCTTGCGATTCTTCCGAGCGTCGACCCGCAGCACGATGCCGCTGAGGCTCTTCGCGACGAACTCGCCGCACGCCGCGCACGTAAAGCCAGCTAAGAGGGAAGCGCCGCTTCCGGTACTGAGCTGAACGTTAAGGCTTACTGACGCCCCTTTATACATGTCACGTCGGGATTTATCGACATGCGTAGAGGGGCGTTTGACATTGAGGCAACGAGGGGAACGGGCCCCGCGAAAGGCTGCGGCCCCTCGCGCCGGAAGCCCTAGGAGTTCTGACGCGAGTCCATGATCGTCGCGAGGAGGCGATCGAAATCCTCGGTGAGCTGCTTCGCGCTTGAACCTTCGTACGCGTGGAGGGGGATGGCCCCGCCCTGTGCCTGCTGAAGCCCCACGCGTTCTTCGAGAACGGGGTCGAGCACGCGATCCCCGAAGAGTTCGCGCAGCTCGTTGAGGCGAAACTGGTGTTCCACGCTGCGGGGGCGATAGCGGTTCACGAGGATCCCGAGCGGTTGCAAACGGGGAGCGATGCCGTTGTCATGGAGTTCATCGGCGAGCTTGAGTGCTCGGTCGGCAGCGGAAACGGCGAAGAACCCGGGTTCGGAGACGACGATGGAGCGATCCGAGGCTGCGAGAGCCATTTGCGTCAGGCCGTTGAGCGAGGGCGGGCAATCCACCAGGACGATGTCGTAGTGGTAGGAACGCTTGTTCAGCGCCTCCCGAAGGCGCCTTACGCTCCGTTGCGCGAGGGCGGGGGAGTCGAGCCTCGACGAGCGATGACTGCCCGGGATGATGTCGAGGTGGCTCGAGGCAGAAGCCTCGCCGTTTTCGCCAGCTACCCACGGAGATTGCACGATGGCACGGTCGACAGTCTCGGTTCGCCCTGACGCAATCACCTCGGCGATGTCGGGCTCACCTCCCGGGTGCCCGAGTAGGCCGAGAGTGGTATCGCCCTGAGGGTCGAGATCGAGGACAAGTGCGTTCACGCCCTGGTTGAGGGCCGCGGACGCGAGACCGAGAGTGACGGAGGTCTTTCCGACGCCGCCTTTGAGTGAATATACGCTGACGACAAACACGCTATTTAGCCTATCGAATCCGGGCCGGGGTCTTCGCCCTCCTCGCCCGTGTTTTCCGGCTCATCGAGGATTTCTTTGAGGAAGTCCTCGACTTCGGTCGTGAGGTTTTCGGCGCCGGGGAGGGGAGTGTCGGCACCGGGAGTGAGGTGCTGCACCATACCGTCCATGCGCGAATAGTTGTCCTCGAATCCCTTGATGAGTGAGGCAAGCTGCTCGTTCTCAGCCGCACTCTGGTCGAGGGCTTCGCGCACCTCGGCGATCTTCTCCTCAAGCTTCTTGTTTGGAGTGAAAGCCGGCCCGCCTTCAATGTCGAGCGCCGTAAATAGCGCTGGCAGGGCGGGGTAATACTCGATCTCGTGCGCATAGGACGGCACGTGCGCCGCGAGGCCGATGATGGGGTGGCCGGCCTCGGCCATGCGCACGATGAGCAAAGCCGGGAACGACGCTCGCATTTCGATGGTGCCCGGGAACGGGCTCGCGAGAACCAGGTCCTTGGGATCGCCCGCGTACCTGCTCACCGCGACGGGGCGCGTGTGCGGCGTAGCGCCGGGAAAACTCGTGGCGACGAGCGTGCGTGTCACGCCGAGCTGTTCAACGATGATCCTGACCGCGTGCGCCACGCGCTCCCACTGGAAATTAGGCTCGGGGCCGCTGAGAAGCAGGAACGGCGCTTCGCCTTCGGGCGAGACCTCGCGGAGGGTGAGTGCGGGGGAGGAGTACCCCGTGAGGTGATCCTGCTCGAGCGAAATGGGCGGCCGCACCGCCGTGTAGTCGATGACTTGATCGGAGTCGAACGTCCCCACGATGCGATTGGGAAAGTTGTCCGTGATGAACTCGTCGAGTTTCTCCTGGACACGCCCGGAGTCGACAAAAGAGCCGAGAGTCACGACGAGCGTGCTCGCGTGAAGGGAACGTGAGTCGACATCGCGTTCATAGCTGAAGAGCGTGGTGGGATCGAGCACGGAAAACCTCCTAGTGTGCACGGTTATACACCCTAGAACGCCCGGCTGGCGAAGAGTTATTCCGCTGCCGATTAGACTTGTGACGTGGCTGTTCACAAAATCGTTCTCTTTTATGTTTTTACTCCGCTCGCCGACCCGGAGGCAGTGAAGCTGTGGCAGTTTGCACTCGCCGATTCACTGGGTCTCAAGGGCCGCGTGATCGTCTCGAAAGACGGCATCAACGCGACGGTGGGCGGTGAGATCGGCGCGGTGAAGCAGTACGTCAAGCGTACGCGAGGTTACGCGCCGTTCCGAGACGCCGACATCAAATGGTCCGAGGGGACAGGCCACGACTTTCCAAAGCTCTCCGTGAAGGTCAGGGAAGAACTCGTGACGTTCACCGTTCCCGAGGAAGTCAAGGTGGGAGCTGAGGGCGTCATTGGCGGGGGAGAGCACCTGAGCCCCGAGGCTCTGCACGCCCTCGTCGACGCCCGAGGGTCGGACGTCGTCTTTTTCGATGGTCGTAACCGCATGGAGGCGGAAATCGGTCGTTTCCGCGGCGCCGTCGTTCCCCAGACGGAAACGACGCGCGATTTCGTCGGCGAGCTCGAATCCGGCATGTACGACGACCTCAAGGATCGCCCCGTGGTCACGTACTGCACGGGCGGTATTCGCTGCGAGGTGCTCACGGTACTTATGAAGAATCGCGGCTTTAGCGAGGTGTACCAACTCGACGGCGGGATCGTCCGCTACGGGGAAAAATACGGCAACGATGGCCTGTGGGATGGCTCCCTTTACGTCTTCGATGGGCGCATGCACATGGAGTTTGGCGACGGTGCCGAGTCGCTTGGGTCATGCGTCGCGTGCGGAGAAAAGACGCCGGTGTATGTCAATTGCGTGAATCCTGCGTGCCGCCAGCAGTTCTTGCGCTGTGAGGCGTGCACGAGCAAAGGTCTTGCGCCTGCGTGCGGTCAGTGCGAGCACTAGGTTGTGCGTCACTGGCGCGGTGAGGGTTGGTGTTGTTGTGCGGGGTGGGGGTCCGACGATTGCTGAGCATCCGTCGGACCTAGACCCGTGAGGCGCTTTCCACACTGACTTTACATAACGTACATTATCGGCGTAATGCATGTGGTGGGGCGGAACTGCGCCGATGCCAAACCCCCACAACTTCTATGCAATTCGCGTGAGGGCTTCTTGGTAGCTAGGTTCCGCTTTCTTGAGTCGTGCGATCACGTAAGCCGTGACGGGAATTGCCGCGTACTGCACGATGACCTTGTACAGGAAGCCGAAGGCCGTGTAGTTCAGCCACTGGCCGAATGTCGTAATCCCGAGCACCGGCGCGGCAATCGTGCAGAAAATGATCGTGTCGACGAGCTCGCCCGTGCCGCTTGACATGAGTAGTCGAGCGACGATGCCGGGCTCGCCCGTGCGGCGCTTCATTCGGCTCACAATGAACGAGTTCAGGCTCTGCCCGGCAAGAAAGCCGCACAGAGAAGCAAGAACGATCTGCCATACAGGCCCAATCGCGAGCTCGAGCGCTCCCTGTTTCGCAACTCCATAGTCGTCATAGAAGCCCGGGAGCCAAATGATGACGGCGTAACACACGACCGCAAAAACGTTGAGGGCGAACGACGTTAGGATGGCGCGGCGCGCTGCACTCGGTCCATACAGCTCGGTAATGATGTCGCCGAGGATATAGGCAAGAGGAAAAAGGAAGAACGCCGCGTCGGTAATCACGAATCCGATCGTGACGCCCTTGGCGGCGCCAATGCCGGAAATGACGACGACGACTGCCATGAGCGCGCTCAGGACGTCATAGTGGGAGTTCCCTCGTGTCGCATACACGGCCTTGCCGCGCGCAGAGCGATCTCCCGCTTGTGGAAGGTGTTCGTTCATTGCCTCACTCCAGAGATTTTTTCACGGAAAACGGGTTCCACGGCGTGCGGTGGCCGTGGCCATCATGCCCGTGCACAAACGTTTCGAGGATGGCCTCAATAATGGTGGAGGTTTCTTTCTCGAGCCTCTCCCCCGTGGCTAACTCTGCAACCATGCGATTGAGATATACGCCAAGGAGTGTTTCAGCAATTGCCTCAGGCTGTGCCGAAAGCGCGATGGGTTCCGTTTTTTCGAGCTCACGAAAAGTATCGGCGATTCCCGTGATAAGCCGGCCACGCTCGCGCGCGAGCCGGGGCCTCGCACTTTCGTCATGGAGCGCAAGGGCGACCGCCTCGGTGTGCATGAGGTACCAGGCGAGGCCGAGCGGGCGAAGCGCTTCAAGAGTTTCAAAGAGCCCCTGTACTTGCCTGTCGGTGTTTCATGGCACGGAGGAAGTTGCCTGCAGTGAACGACTCGTGACGACGGCGAAGGCCTCCCAAAAGACTTCCTCTTTGGACGTGAAGTTCGAGTAGAACGCTCCGCGCGTGAAGCCTGCCGCTCGCGTGAGGTCGTCAACGGTCGCGCCCTGGGCGCCTTTTTGGGTGAAAACCTCAATCGAGGCTTCAATCAGCTTGCGGCGGGTATGGGTTTTTGACCGCAGCTGTGGGGTGTCATTGGGTGTTGTGAGGTTCACAATAGGGGCTCCGCAGGGTCTTTGGATGGCCAGCTGAGACATTCTAATATCAAACTCGATACGAAATCGTATTGACGGACCTTGACCATGTGGAGGAGCCCGCGTGTCATCGACTCTCTATCGCCTCGGCCTGTGGGCCTCGCGTTCGCCGTGGAAGGTCATCGGTGCCTGGTTGGCCATCATTGTTCTTGCAGCGGCGGGCGCAATCACGGCCGGAAAGGGGCTCGACGACGCCTTCAGTGTTCCGGGCACCGAAGCGCAAGAGGGGCTCGACTCTCTCGCGACGCGCTTCCCGCAGCTCGGTGGTACGGGTGGCCAAATCATCTTTGTGAGTGAAGACGGCTCCCCCATCGACGCGCATGAAAAAGAGGTCGCGAATGCGATGGGTGAGGCCCGTCATGTCCAGGGGGTAGAAACAGCGACGAACCCCTTCGATAAAGATACGCCGGGCGAAAAAAGCGACGACGGCACAGCGATCATCGCGAACATTCAACTCGATCCTGACCTTGATGCCGTCCCCAAAAAGACCCTGGACTCTCTCACCGACATCGTCGATTCCACGACCGAGGCGGACAACGGCCTCCATGCCTACATCGGAGGCCAGGTCACGATGACCCCCGAAATGGGGATGAGCATCATGGAGGTTCTCGGCGTTATTGCGGCCCTCATCGTGCTCAGCATCGTGTTCCGTGCAGTTCGCTCCGCATTCATCCCGATCGTCACCGCCATCACGGGCATCATCGTTTCGATGATCGTGATGTTCATGGGTACGAGCATCTTCACCATTTCCTCGGCGACCCCGACGCTTGCACTCATGCTCGGTCTCGCCGTGGGCATCGACTACTCGCTGTTCATCGTGTCGCGTCACCTCGATCAACTGCGAAGCGGCCTCGACCCGTATGAATCCATCGCACGCGCGACCGCTACAAGCGGAAGCGCCGTGATCTTCGCAGGCCTCACCGTCGTCATCGCCCTCGTGGGCCTTTTCATCACAGGCATCCCGTTCATCACCGTCATGGGCGTTGTCTCCGCCGTCGCGGTTGCCTGCAACGTGCTCGCCGCGCTCACACTGCTGCCCGCCATCCTTGGGCTCTTCGGTGAGCGGATTCGCCCCAAACGTCAGCGTCAACGCACAGCCACGCAAGCGTCGGACCCCTCCGCACGCCCTCGCCGCACGCCCCTACTCGAGCGTTGGGTTCGTGCCGCCATTCGCTTCCCTCTCGTGACGATTCTCGTGGTGATCGTGGGACTCGGCGCGGTGGCCCTTCCCTTCAAAGATCTCGAGCTCGCGCTTCCCGACCAGGGCACGGAAGACCCGGGCTCCTACGGCCGCGAAGCTTACGACATTGTGACCGAGAAGTTCGGCGCGGGTCATAACGCGACGATCATGCTCACGGCAGACATCATCAACACCGAGGACCCACTCGGCGTCATGGATGAGCTCAAACGTGATGTTCTCGCGATCGACGGCGTTGATAGCGTGCAGATCGCCACGCCCAACATGGGTGCCGACATGGGGGTCGTGGTACTTCGACCGACGGAAGGCCCCACTTCGGAGCGCACGAAGAGCGTCGTTGATGAGCTCCGTGCCGATGCACCTCAGTGGGAAAAGGACCTCGGCATCTCCGACATCAAAGTCACGGGCTCCACCGCCGTTGCGATCGACATTGCCGACCGCCTCGACAAGGCGCTCTTGCCCTTCACGATCTTCGTTGTGGGGCTCTCCCTCGTGCTTCTCGCGATGGTGTTCCGAAGTATCTGGGTGCCCCTCAAGGCTGCGGCCGGATTCCTTCTTTCCGCAGGTGCTGCCTTCGGCGTGACCTCCATGGTGTTCACCTACGGATGGGGTGCGGACCTCCTTCAGGCGAAAGCCACGGGCCCCGTGATTGCGTTTTTGCCGATCATGACGCTCGGCGTGCTCTTCGGCCTCGCGATGGACTACGAAGTTTTCCTCGTGACCCGCATGCGTGAGGAGTACATGCACACCCGTGATGCCCGTCAGGCCATCATGAGAGGGTTCACGGCATCGGCGCCCGTGGTGATCGCGGCCGCGGCAATCATGATCTTCATCTTCGCGGGTTTCATTCCCGGGTCGATGTACATGATTCAACCGATCGCCCTCTCCCTTGCTGTCGGTGTCTTCGTGGACGCTTTCGTTGTGCGCATGACACTCGTACCGGCCGTTCTCGCGCTTCTCGGCGATCGCGCTTGGCACTTCCCCGCTGTGCTCGACCGCCTTCTCCCCCACCTTGACGTCGAAGGTGAGGGACTCGGGGTTGCCCTCGAGCACCGTGAATGGACGGCAGCGAAGGGCACCAGTGCGCTTCGGCTTCGCGACGTTGAAATTCCGCGCATGAGCGGCCGCGGGCAGCTCGGCCCTCTCTCGGGTGCAATCTCCCCGGGATCGATCACTCTCATCGCAAGCGAAGATGTGGACGCGCGCGCAAGTGTGCTTGCGCTATTCTCGGCGCGCCTCGAGCCCTCAGCAGGCACACTCTTCGTCTATGACCGTCAGGTTCCCGGCGAAACGGGAGCGGCCCAATCACACGTTGAGCTCTACCCCGAAGGCCGCGGAGGCGCAAGTGCCCACGCACTCGTGCGAGAACGAGACTCGCGGATTATTGTCATCGAATCCCTTTCCGACCTTCTTGAGGCCGATGACGCGACGCCGCAGCGGCTCGAATTGCTCGCTGCGCACGGGGCGACAATCGTGATTGGCCAAGACGCTCTTACCGCGAGCTTCACCGAACGCCTGCGGGATCCCGCGCGTGTACAGGTCCTGCCCCTGACAGCCCTCGTCACCGACCACACCGACCCCCTGCCATTGAATACAGATGCGGAGGCATACGCATGAAAACTCTCGCTCGCTTCCCAAAGCCCCTCCTCATCGTTGTGCTTTTGCCGCTCCTTGTCGCGAGCGTGGGTATTTGGGCGCTCAAAGACCGCGCGGAAGGCTTCGACAACGTCCCCGCTGCCGTGGTGAACCTCGATGAAGGAACGGAAATGGAGGTGGACGGCAAAACGCAGACCGTCCCCTTCGGAAGGCTTCTCGCGGGCGCACTCACGCAGCCGGGTACCATGAAGAACGAGAATTCCGACGGCAGCTTGGCGAACCTCGACTCCGCGGGCTTTGATTGGCAGCTCACCACCCAGAAAGACGCTGAATCCGGGCTTGAGAACGGCACCTATTCCGCGGTCGTGGTGATCCCCAAGGACTTCAGCGACGCTGTGGGAACCATGGGTAAGGCCGATGCTCGCCAGGCTACCGTGATCGTCAACACGAATGACTCCTCGGGCATGCTCGACTCGATGGTGGGTCAGGCCATTACTCAGGTCATCGCGAGCGAGTTTAACGGCACGATGGCGAAGCAATACCTCGATGGCGTGTACGTGGGCTTTAACAGTCTCAAGGACGGCTTCACCAAGTCCGCCGACGGCGCGGGGGAACTGTCCGATGGCGCCCACGAACTCGCGGACGGTGCGAAAGGGCTCGACGACGGCGCAGGTAAGCTCGCCACAGGAGTCGATGAGCTGAACCGCGGCGTGGTCGCGCTCGACGACGGAGCCGGGGAGCTTGCCAATGGCGTGCGCGGGCTTGATCAGGGAACGAAGAAACTCTCTGATGGAGCGCACAAGCTTACGGGCGGTACAGGCGCACTCGCTTCTGGAACAGATGATCTTTCCGGTGGTGCGGATGACCTTTCGAACGGTCTAGGTGCGCTGTCCGAAGGCGCGCACAAAGTTTCTGGAGGCGTTGCCCAGCTTGCCGACGGACTCAACGGCACCGACGCGCAGCCCGGGCTTCGCCAAGGCGCCGAAAAGCTCGCGTCGGGGGTCAACGGCGACGGGAGCGCGGAAAACCCCGGACTCGCCGAGGGCGCGCAGCAGCTGGCGGAAGGCCTCGATCAGTACGCTTCAGGACTCCCCCAAGCCCAAGAGGGACTCACGCAGGGTCTTCAGCACGGTATCGATCAAGCATTCGACACGGGGCGCGACGGTCAACCGGGCTTCGCGGAATCGATGAACACACTCGCCGCGAGCTGTACGGAACTCGAACAGGCCTTTAGCGTCGACCCACGCTTGAGCGGGGACCCGCGTGTCGCGGGACTGGAGGACATGTGTAGCGGGCTCACTCAGATGAGTGAGGAAGGCGTGAACGGAGTGCGGTCGGCACTGTCCGATCACGTTGTTCCAAAGGCCGTCGACACCGTTTTCGAGGGCGACGGATCACGCGAAAACCCGGGCCTTACACCAAGCGCGCAAATGCTCGCCGACGGTGCGATGGCCTCCGCCGACGCTGCACCTCAGCTCGTAGACGGCATCAATCAGCTGAACGGTGGGATCGCGAAGCTCGGAGATGGCGCGGCGCAGCTCGCCCCTGGAGCGGCGCAGGTCGCCGATGGCGTAGATGCCTCTCGCGGCGGGGCAGCGCAACTTGCTGACGGTGCCGCAAAGCTTTCGACTGGCGCCGCCCAGGTCGATGAGGGAGCCAAGGGGCTCGCAGAGGGCACGAGTGAGCTTTCCTCGGGCACGGGCCAGCTTGCCGACGGCGCCGACGAGCTCGCGAACGGTACCTCGAAGCTCGCCAGGGGCACTGCCCCCCTTTCAGAAGGTGCGCATGGTCTTGCCGAGGGAACAACTCAGCTTTCCGACGGCACTCGCCGCCTCGCGGACGGCAGCGGCGAACTCTCGACTGGACTTCGGGACGGTGCCGATCAGGTGCCGAGCTACTCCGAAAGTGAACGTACGCATCTCGCAGAGGTGAGCACGAAGGCTGTGACGCTTTCGACCTCGCGTGAAAACGAAGCCGATGGCGGCGCGGTGGCCACGTTCCCGTTTGTCGCGGCCCTCGGCCTGTGGCTCGGAGCATTCGGGATCTTCCTTGTATGGCCGGCGCTTCGCGAGCGGTTCCTCAATTCGGCTCGTCCCATGTGGCGGGTGGCGCTGCTCTCGCTTCTGTGGCCCCTCGTCCTTGCCGCTCTCCAAGCGCTTTTGGTGATCGGCCTGCTCGTGGTCTTTGGCGTCCCCGTTGCCTCGCTCGCTTCAGTTGCTGCCATCACGATTGCCGCGGCTCTGTGCTTCGCGATCGTGCATCAGATGCTCCTGACCGTGTTTGGCGCGCGAGCAGGCCGAGTTGTGTCAATCATCGTCCTCGTGCTCCAGGTCGTTTCCCTCGTGGGGATCCTCCCCCTCGAGAGCGCCCCCTCGCTCTTGCAATCTCTCACCGCGTTCATGCCGCTCACCGTTGCCTCCCAGGGCCTCGTGAGTGCTGCCCTCGGTGGTGCGATCGTCTCGACCGGAACGACACTCGCGGAACTCGCCCTCTTTGCCGCCGTAAGCTTCGCAGTGACGCTCGTGTTTTCGCGCGGGGCTCGCCGAGTGAAGCCTTCTTCGGCCCCCCATCAGTCGCCGAGCATAGGGGTTGCACGCACCGCGGGCTAGCAAAAGTTCCTCGAGGTCGTGGTCGCGTCGAGCGACTGTGATTCGACGGCATCGGCGAGGAAGCTTACGACGCCATCCTCATTGCGCTCCACGAGGCCGCGCAAACGGACCGCGGGCGCCGTGCGAAGGAGTGCCTTGTTGGCCCTCCAGAAGCCGTGTGAGCACACGACGTTGAGAATCCCGGTTTCATCTTCGAGGCCAAGGAACGTGATGCCCGTGGCGGTCGCGGGACGCTGGCGATGCGTGATGAGTCCTGCCGTCCATACCCGCGTGCCGTGCTCGACTTTCTTGGCGTCCTCGATGCGAAGCACGCTGCTTTCGAGGAGTTCCTCGCGAGCAAGCGTGAACGGGTGGCGCGTGGGAGAGACTCCCGTGGCCCACGTGTCTGCTGCCATGAGTTCGGCATCGCTCATTCCGGGAAGCGTGGGAGCGTTGTGCGCGAGGGCGAGGCCGGGAATCGTCCCGGGTTTCACGCCTCCCGCCGCACCCGCACTCCACAAAGCTGCGCGCCTTGAGGGGGCGAGTGAGTCAAGCGCCCCCGCCGTCGCAAGCGCCTCGAGCTGATGTGTGTTCACGCCCGTGCGATGCGCAAGATCGGCAATTGACCGAAAGGGAGCGCGCGCACGCTCCTCGCATATCTCCTTGGCGAATGCGCGCGAGATTCCGCGCACCGACTCGAGTCCAAGGCGAATCACCGGCCCGCGCGCGGCCTCGCTGCCACAGACCTGCGGTGGATGCCCGCCCTCGCACGCCTCTGCGCGCTCGGCGAAAGTTGCGGCTGAGTGCTCGGCATCGACCTCGAGATTTGCCCAGGCGTCGCTGTAGGCGATGTCCACTCCCCTCACCTCAACCCCGTGTCGGCGGGCGTCCGAGACGAGTGACTGAGGTGAATAAAACCCCATCGGCTGACTCCGCAGGAGCGCGGCGGTGAAGGCTGCAGGAAAGTGGCACTTGAGGAAAGCGCTCGCATACACGAGGTAGGCGAAAGAGTACGCATGCGACTCGGGAAAGCCATAGCTCGCGAATGCGAGAATTTTGCGGTAAACAAGCTCGCATTGCTCGGCGGTAAGGCCGTTTTTCGCCATTCCGTCAAACATTGCCTCGCGCATCGCCGCCATCTTTTGAGTTGAACGCTTCGACCCCATCGCGCGGCGTAGCTGGTCGGCTTGCGAAGGCGTAAAGTCCGCGAGGTCGACCATCATCTGCATGAGCTGCTCCTGGAAGAGCGGCACCCCGAGAGTGCGGCCGAGGGATTTCTCGAGAAGAGGGTGAAGATAGGTGACGTCCTCGGCGCCGGAACGCCTGCGCAAGTACGGGTGCACGCTTCCACCCTGGATGGGCCCAGGGCGAATGAGGGCGACCTCGACGACGAGGTCATAAAACTCACGCGGCTTGAGGCGAGGCAGAGTC
Source organism: Dermabacter sp. HFH0086 (assembly GCF_000413375.1). NCBI lineage: Bacteria > Bacillati > Actinomycetota > Actinomycetes > Micrococcales > Dermabacteraceae > Dermabacter > Dermabacter sp. HFH0086. The sequence continues at coordinate 1,861,560 of NZ_KE340308.1, read as the reverse complement.
GCGATTTGTGCGCGCGACTCCACTTGGAACACCCCCACGGCATCGCCCCTGCACAGCATGTCGTACAGCGCCGGGTCCTCTTGCGGGATGCTCGCGAGGGTCAACGACTCTTGGTGGGCTTGTTCGATGATCGAGAAAGCGTGGTCAATGGCCGTGAGCATACCGAGGCCAAGGAGATCGAATTTCACGAGTCCCGCATCCGCGCAATCGTCTTTGTCCCACTGCACGACCGTTCGGCCTTGCATGCGCGCGTGTTCGATCGGCACGACATCAATGACGGGCCGATCGCACAGCACCATCCCGCCCGAGTGGATCCCGAGGTGTCGCGGAGCATCCCGAAGCTGGGCGGCAAGGGTCTTCACGTCCTCGGGGATATTCGCCTCGCGTAAAGACGAAAAGGATCGTTCGATCATTTTTGCGTAGGCATCCTGCTGCCCCACGCTATAGCCGAGTGCTCGTGCCGCATCGCGGACCGCGAGCCTCGCCTTATACGAGATGACGTTCGCGACCTGCGCGGCGTTCTCGCGCCCGTAGCGTGTGAAGACGTATTGGATGACCTCCTCGCGCCGGTCCGCGGCGATATCGACGTCGATATCCGGTGGGCCATCGCGCTCGGGAGCGAGAAAACGCTCGAACAGTAGTCCGTGAAAGACCGGATCAACCGACGTGATACCGAGGCAGTAGCACACGGCGGAATTCGCGGCCGAGCCTCTCCCCTGGCACAGAATCTCGTGTGCGCGGCAAAACTCGACGATGTCGTAGACGATAAGAAAATAGCCGGGAAAGCCGAGCTCAGTGATGATGCGAAGCTCATGATCGATCTGTTCCCACGCTCCCTCGAGGCGCGGGTTCGCCCTCGGCCCGTAGCGCGCCTCGCCGAGACGTTCGGTGAGGGCCCGAAGCCAGCTTTCCTCGCTGTGGCCCTCGGGGGTGGGCGCAGGAGGAAGGTGTGGAGCGACGAGGGAGAGATCGAACGCGAGGCTCGAGGAGAGATGCGCGGCGGTCGTGATCGCGCGCGGGTAGCGCGGCACGAGTTGTGCAAGCTCCGCTCCGCTTCTGAGATGGGCCAGACGCGATGGGAGGAAAGGGTCCGCGTCAGCGAGGCTGCGCCGTGCGCGAAGTGCGGCGTGGACATCCGCGAGGTGCTTGTGTTCCGGGCGTGCGTAGTGCGCGTTGGAGGTGAGAGCGACGGGCAACTCGGCTTCGCTTAAACCGTGTTCTTCTCGCACGATGCGTGCACCTTGCACGAGCGCGTCGTGAAGTTCGGATTCGAGGGAATCGCCTGTGAGGGGAAGTTCCACGATCACACGCGGGGCTCCGCCATCGCGGGCGGGAGTACCCGCGGCTTCAAGCGTGCCGGTTGCGCGAAGTGCGGCCTCGATTCCGCGCGCGGCTGCATACGCCGATTGCTCTAGGTCGCCTTGCGGGAGGAGAGCAAGGAGCTCTTGCGTGAATGGGGATTTTCGGCACCCCGTGAGAACGACGATGTCGCCGCTTGTGAGCGCCTCGACCACGCCTGCAGCACTGTAGAGCGGCGTGCCCTTGCCGGGGCCGGCAAGGTGCGCACGCGCTATGAGGGACGAAAGCCTTCGGTACCCCGCCACCCCACGCGCGAGAAGCACGAGGTGTTCGCCCTCGGGATCAGCGCTGCCCGTGCGTGGCGCGCTTGCCGCAGCCGCACGAAGCGGAGAGGGGCATGCGGACGGCCCCGGGAGTCCGGCTGTAAACCCTGTGGGAAGCGTCAGTTCAGCGCCGTAGATCGTGGGCAGGCCGGCTTCCGACGCCGCCTTCATGAAGCGGATGGCTCCGTAAAATCCATCGTGGTCGATGAGTGCGAGGCCGCGCAGACCGAGCCGTGAAGCTTCGGCAACCATGTCCTCCGGGCTCGAGGCTCCGTCGAGAAAGCTGAAGTGCGAATGCGCGTGAAGCTCGGCAAAGGGGATGTCGAGCTCGGCATTGAGGGCTGGGGCATGCAGGCGTGAGCTTTGCCCTCGCGGGTGTTCCCTTTCGTGTGGAGTGCCCGCGTTCACAACCGTCACCGTGGGACGCACGGGAACCGGCCGATCGCTCAACACCGCCTCGAGGTCGCGCCACGATGGCGGGCCAAGAAACCACTTACTCATGCCTGTCCCTGCACTCATGTTCACCCGGCAAGACGCACAATCCACCACGTTCACGTGCGTCACATAGGACCCACGCAAAACAGTCGCCCGTCACGACACCCGCAGTCATCAAAACAGCCCTAGTCATAGAGTGCCTCCACCTCCCACGCGCGCTCGCGTGAGAGTAGGGCAAGTGCCTCCCCTCCCTCGAGCACGATCTGAAGCCGCGCGCTCCTACGGCTTCCCGCGCCTTCGGACCACCACCGCTGATCAAGGAGGATGGGAGGGCCGTAGTGCGCGATGGGGAGCAGCCTCTCGTAGCCGAGGTGGCGAAGCGCGGCGGGAAGCGGCGCAGGCTCCTCCCCTTTCCGGCTACGTCCAACGTCGCCTTTCGCGGCTACGGCTGCGCTCCTGGATCCTGCTGCATCGTGCGCGCAGGCGTTCGCGTGTGTCGCGCCCTCGGCGCTCACGCCATTTTCCGCATGCGTGAGAACGAGGTGTGCAGGGGTGCCGGTGAGCAGTCCCCGCGCACTCACGTAGACCGCTTGCCCCTCGCATAGGAGACGCGCGGTGATCCGCTCAGTAAAAACCGTGGCAGGCAAGGGGCGCGGAAAAGAGCCCACCCACGGCCCCTCGCGGTGCTCGCGTACGCGTACCGCGCGAAAGGGCAGCACCGTGATCGCCTCGCTCAAAAAACGGCCTGCCTTTTCGGCAGGGACAAGAACGGACTCCTCCCCCGCTAGTGATTGCACACGCGTGAGGGCCCGCGCGGCGCGCTTTTCGGCCGTGCTTGCGTGCCCCCACAGCCGCTGCGCGTACTCCCCCGCACTTTCGGTGTGCACGGGAATGAGTTGCACGTGAACGATGGGCGCAGCTGTTGTGCGGCCCTCGCGAGGATCGCCCGGGCGTGAGGCGCCCCGTTCGGCAGCGAGTATCCACCCGTCACACTGCCAACGCACGCGATCCACGACGTCATCGATGCTCAAGGCGCCCTCATGGCGCCACGTGCGCTCAACTTCGCTCCCGTTCTCACCGCGCGCGATAATGCGAAGCCGCGTGCACATAAGGCCGTGTTTTCGCAGCTTTTCGGCGAGCTCCTCGGCAAGGGGGCGCGCGATAAACGCAGCCTGATCGACGCGCTCGAGCGGCGGATCGAGGTGACGCTCGACGAGGATTGGCTGAGCTGGCCGCACGCGCTCCCCTTCGCCCGGTTCACCTCCGCACGCGAGGATGTGCAGGAGCGCGCCGAGCGGCCCAAAACGCTCACTCACCGAGGAGCGCGGAAGCTTGCTCAGCGCGCCGAGAGAGGTGATGCCGAGGCGGCGAAGCACGCTGATGAACTCAGCTACGTGCGCGGGCCCCTCGAAAACCCCGGGTGTGCAAAAGCGTTTCCCCGCCCCCACGGGGGCGTGCTCGAGCGCTTCTATGGGGAAGGGGGCGAGAAAACGCGCCGATTCTCCCGGAAGTATGATGCGCCCGGAGCGAGAGGCAAGAATGGCGGCGAGTGGGCCGTCGGCGATTCCCACGGAGCTCTCCCAGCCCGTATGATCGGCGACGGCATCGAGGAGAGCACGGACGAGAGCGTGTTCTCCCCCGGCGTGTCGAGATGGACCTCGCGCATGAAGCAAAAGCGTTCCCGGCCCAAGAGGTTCGATCCCCGAGGCAACCGTATCCACGGCGGCGCACACGCTTTCAAAAACGCGCCACTCGGCATCGAGATCGCGCTCTGCAACCGCGATGTGCGGGCACAAGGCCTCGGCAGAACGCTTCTTCATGCCAAGTGCGACACCGGCGTGCATGGCCGAGGGACTGGCAGCGACAACACGATGATGCTCCATAATCGCGATCTCGTTCGGCACTTTCTCGCCGGCGCGCTCGTACCTCTCAATCGCGGCAAGGACGGGCCAATTATCGATGTACACGCATGCGGTGCGCGTGGACTGCGCCATCATCGATTCCCCGATTGCACGAGTGTGAGCGTCGCGCGCGCCCGAGAGGGTGCTTTGCCCCTGCGTGAGGTGGGCACCGCCGTGCGCGGTGCGCTCGCGAGCACCCCGGCAGGCGTCGGAATACGAATCTCCATTGCTGAACCGGAACCCGCAGCACCCCTGCCACACGCCGCGACACGAGCGCTGCGAAACCTGAGCCTGCCCGAGCCGCGCGCAAGCCCCACCCAGCGTGGCGAGGAGGACTGCACGGCGAGGTCGCAGCGTGCTTCCCCCAGGCGAATGAGTAGGGACCCCTGTGTGCGCGCGCGATTTTTTGCCGTGCGCCACTGCGCGGGTGTGAGAGCGAGATCAGCACCGAGAACAATCACCTCGATGCCATCGATGAGCGCGGAGAGCACGGAAGAAAGTTGCGCCCCTGGATCGGGGATAAGAGCGGTGCGCCGCGGATCTACGCCGATATCGGCGCACGCGGCGATCCCCACGTGGGGCATACCCACGAGGGCACACCAGGACTCCTCCCCCATGGCGGCCGCCGCGAGTGCAAGGGCGAGCGACGTTCCGCACGGCCCCGTCACCTCGATGCTGCTACCCGCCCGCACCTCACCTCGCGAAATGAGTTCCTCGAGAGCCCGGGGAACGGGGAACGAGTGCCCGCTGCGCTCGAGTTCCTCCCCACGCACTGGGCCGCGCTCGCGCTGAGTTTTCGCCTCTGCCTGACCGAGGACTGACTGTGCGAGCGCGAGGCGCTGCGGATCCGCCGCGATGCGCGGCGCTACAGAAACCTGTACGGACATTGCCCTCTCCACTCACACAAAATAGAACGCGTGTTCGAATACTAGGGCGAAAAGGGTGCGGGATCAAGAGTGATCCGGGGGTCCTTGCGTCAGTATCGAACACATGTTCCCATTGTGGGGAGGGGTGAGACATTTAAACTTGCACGCACCTCACGCGCGCATAGATACCTCGCGCTGCCAGAACACGACTGCGCTCGCTGCGGCGACATTGAGTGAATCGACGCCACCGCTCATGGGGATAATCACGCTCTCATCTACGGCGCGAAGAGTCTGCTCGGTGAGCCCATGCCCCTCGGTGCCAAGAACGAAGGCCACCTTTCGTGAAGCCGAAAGATCAACCTCGTGCAGCGGGCGAGAATTCTCCGTGAGTGCAAGTGCGAGCGTATCGAAACCGCGCGCACGCAGGAGGTCCACTCCCCCGCGAGGCCATGACTCAAAGCGCGCCCACGGCACCTGAAAGACCGTGCCCATCGAGACTCGAATCGCGCGCCTGTACAGCGGGTCCGCTGCAGAAGGCGTGACGAGAACCGCATCCACGCCGAGGGCGGCCGCACTGCGGAACATCGCGCCGACGTTCGTGTGGTCCACGATGTTTTCGAGCACGGCGACGGTGCGCGCCCCCTCAATGACGGATTCGACGGAGCGCTCCTTCGGTCGCTGCATCGACGCGAGAGCGCCGCGATGCACGTGAAAGCCCGTCGTCTCCTCGAGCTCAGCTTCGCTGCCCACAAAAACGGGAGCATCAGGGAAGCGCGAAAAAAGAGGCGAGAATTTTTCGAGCCACTTCTCGCTCATCATGAACGATCGTGGCGTGGCGCCTGCCTCGAGGGCCCGTTCGATCACGTTGTAGCTTTCAGCCATGAACAAGCCGCGCTCAACCTCGAGGCACGAGCGCAGCTTGACGTCGGTCATCGACACGTAATCGGCGAGCAGCGGATGATCCGCGTGCGCGCTCATCGAGACGAGGCTCATTGCGTAAGCGGAACTGCCGTCGCGAAATAACGACCACCGCGCTCTTCAAGAGCGAGCGGGAGGCCGAAAGTGCGCGTGAGATTCTGCGAAGTAAGGGTCTCGGCGATTGGCCCCGAGGCGACAACCCGTCCCTCGCGCAGCAAAAGTGCATGGGTGAACCCCGTGGGGATCTCTTCAAGGTGGTGCGTCACCATGATCGTGACGGGGGTCGCGGGATCCTTTGCGAGAGCCCCGAGTGAGCGCACGAGTTCCTCTCGGCCTCCCACATCGAGGCCTGAAGCGGGCTCGTCGAGGAGAAGCAGCTCGGGATCGGTCATGAGCGCACGGGCGGAAAGCACGCGCTTCTTCTCCCCGGTGGAGAGAGAGCCAAACGTGCGCTCAGCGAGCGGGGCCACCCCAAACGCGCCAAGGAGCATGCGGGCACGCTGTTCATCCTCGCTCTCGTACGTTTCGCGCCAGCGGCCCACGACCGCGTAGCCGGCCGTCATAACAACATTGAGGCACGTCTCCTGTGCGGGAACCGTCTCGGCGAGCTCCTGGCTGGAGAGGCCAATCAGGGGTCGAAGCTCGAACACGTCAACGCGCCCGAGCTTTTCCTCGAGAATCTGCACGCTCCCGCTTGTGGGGTGCAATCGCGACGCGAGCAGGCGAATGAGGGTGGACTTGCCCGCACCATTCGGGCCAAGCACGACCCACCGCTCCCCCTCACGGGCACGGAAGTCGACGTGATCCAGAAGAGTCTTTGCGCCACGGCGCACTACAACATCGCTCAACGAGCACACAGCAACCATGCCTCCAGCCTACGGCAGGCGATGCTCACTACACTAAAACGGACCGTTATTCCAAGGAGTGAACTGTGCCCGTTCAACGCCTCTCAATGCCCGGCGACCGCAAGAAAGCGCCGCTCACCACAGTCGCGGCACGAATCGATGAGGCACTCGAAAAGTCTGGCATCGATACCACGTACCCCGAGGCCGCCCTCGCCGAGGCCGAGAGTGCAGCTCGCACCTGGAGAGAGCATGCGGCACAGCACGAGGACCTCACCGCAATCGAGTTCGTGACCCTTGATCCCGAAAGCTCAACGGATCTCGATCAGGCCCTCCACATTGAGCGTGACGGCACGGGCTACCGAGTGCGCTACGCGATTGCCGATCTCCCCCTCTTCGTCGAGCCTCACGGGCCTCTCGATGCCGAGACTCGTGAGCGTGGCCTCACGCTCTACCTACCCGATCGGCGCATCCCGCTGCACCCCGTCGTCCTCTGCGAAGACGAAGCCTCACTCCTACCGGGCAAAGACACTCCGGCCTTCGTCTGGGACTTCTCCCTCGACGAGCGCGCAAGCGTCACGCACGTGAACCTTACGCGCGCCATCGTGCGCAATCGTGAAAAGCTCGCCTACACCGAGGTTCAGCGCGCACTCGAACGCGGTGAAGCAGGCAGTGTGATGCAGCTGCTCGTCGAGGTGGGAGAGAAACGGGCGGCGCTCGAAATTGAACGCGGAGGAGCTTCGCTCAACTCGCCCGAACAGGAAGTCGTGACCGATGACGATTCCGTGCACCTTCAGTGGCGCCTGCCCGAGCCAATCGAAGAGCACAACGCGCAAATCTCCCTCATGACGGGGATGGCCGCCGCACAGATCATGATCGAGGGCAAGCTCGGCATTCTTCGCACGATGCCTCCGGCAGCTCCCGAGGCGATCGAGCGCTTTCGCGCGCAAGCTGCAGCCCTGAAAGAGCCGTGGCCACAGGACCTCCCCTATGGTGAATTCCTTCGCACGCTCGACTGGCGCAAGGGGCGCCACCTTGCCCTCCTTGACCAGGCGACATCACTCTTTCGAGGGGCGGGATACGAGGCGTTCGACGGCACGCTTCCGGAGGTTCTCGAACAATCGGCGATTGCGGCCCCGTATGCGCACACCACCGCGCCCCTGCGCCGCCTCGTCGACCGTTTCGTTCTCCATGTCTGCCACAGCCTCAAGACGGGAGCACCGCTCGATGAGCGTGTTCGTGCGGCGTTGCCGGAGCTCCCCTCGCTCATGCACAGCGCCCAGCAACGCCACTCGGCAGTGGAGAAGAAGGCGCGCGAAATCGCCGAAATCGGTGTTCTGTCGACGCTTGTGGGAAGTGAATTCGAGGGGACGGTGCTTGACTTCAGGCCCGCGACCGATGGCGGATCGAACCCCTCGAATGCTCGCCCCGATCGAATCGAGGTTCAATTCAGCAATCCCCCGGTGGCGCGGTGGATTGACGGGGAGAACCTTCCGATAGGCACGCGCGTGAAAGCGCGCCTTGAACGGGTGGAGGAGTCTCGGAACTGGGCGGAGTTCACGGTCGTGAGCGCAGGGCGCGCGCGTGGCACGGCCGGTGCGCAGGGTCCGACGCCCGCATGAGAATCATCGCCTCGACGTCCAAAGCGCCTACGTCTCTGCGCGACCTTATTCCGGCGCCCTACCTCGGTGCGCTGTCATTGTTTGCGGGAGCCGCACTGCGCCGGGACATGCCGATCGAGGAGGCCGCTGATCTCCTTGATGCGGGCGTTGGTCCTTTCGGTGGCGCGCACTTCGACACGCTCGCGTGGATTCTCGACGTGCGTGCCCTCGCCATCCCCACGCTCACGGTCGTCTTGCCCGAGCCCGGAAGGATCGCCGGAATCGCCGGCGGCCCGCGAGGTGTGATGGCAGCGCTCGCGGGCGGGCAGGCCCTCACGGTTGGAGACGGCGCTATCGCACAGCACCTGCTGACCGTCGCCCCTGCCCGGCATGCTGAGGCGCGCACTCTCGACATCGCAAGGCTCGACGTGTCGCCGACACCGATTCCCGTTGCGGCATCGGATGCGGCAAGTGCACGTGAGCGCCTCTATCGAGCCCTTTCACACACCCACGAACGGCTTGTCGAATACGACCTCATTCCCGAGGAACCCGTAAGGCCTGAGGCGCTCCCTCAGGGGTTTGTTTTAGTCGAGCCTCCACGGGGCATGCCCGATACACATGCGCACGCTGCGAGGCTCGCCGGGCGCATGGTGTCTCTTGCCGAGGTCGCGATCGCGCAGGCAACGACCTCGTCAGATGCAGGAGCGCAGAAGGCTTTAGAGGAGTTGCGAATTCTTGCACGGGAGGGGCGCGAGGTGCTTGCCCTCACGCTCAGCTACGCATCTACGCCAAGAACGGCGTTGTAAACCTCAACGGTGCGATCGGCGATGGATTCCCACGAGAAGTGATCGCGTGCGCGCTTTTGTGCGGCAGCGCCCCACGTGCGGGCGCGCTGCGGGTTCGAGAGGATCTCGTTGAGGGCGTCGGAAAGGTCCCCAACGAACTTATCCGGATTCACGGGCGCGCCGGTGCCGTCATTCACCTGGTCGATCGGCACGAGAATGCCGGTTTCGCCATCGACAATCACTTCGGGGATACCGCCGGTGGCGGTGCCCACGACGGGGATACCGCAGGCCATTGCTTCGAGATTAACGATGCCGAGCGGCTCGTACACAGACGGGCACACGAATGTGGTGGCGTGCGAGAGTACCTGCGTGAGTTCGTGACGCGGGAGCATCTCCGAAATAAGGAAAACGCCCTCTCGTTTAGATTTGAGCGTGGCGACGAGCTGCTCGACTTCGGCGGCGATTTCCGGAGTATCTGGAGCGCCGGCACACAGAATGACCTGGACGCTGTGATCGAGGGTGGCGAGGGCGCGCAGCAGGAACGGCAGCCCCTTTTGGCGCGTGATTCGTCCAACGAAGATGACGGTGGGGGCATGAGGGTCGATGCCGTATCGCTCGTGAACATCGGTCGAGGGATTCGGCTTCCACGCGGTGACATCGATGCCGTTATGCACGACGTGGACGCGCGCCGGATCTACTTTCGGGTACGAGCGGAGGATGTCCTCGCGCATTCCTCCGGAGACGGCGATGATGCCGTCGGCGTTCTCGTAAGCGGTTTTTTCCGCAAAAGAGCTAAGCCTGTACCCGCCTTGCAGCTGCTCGGCTTTCCAGGGGCGCAGTGGTTCGAGGGAGTGAGCAGATAGCACGTGCGGAATCGCGTGGAGTTGCTGCGCGGTGAACCCGGCAAAGTTTGCGTACCAGGTATGGGAGTGGACGAGGTCCGCACCAGCGCAGTCTTGCGCCATGGCGAGGTCGACACCGAAGGTCTGGAGGGCGGAGTTAGCGCTGGCGAGGGTTTCGGGGACGGAATAGGCCTGGACGCCGGCTTCGCTACGTTCCTCGCCGAAACAGCGTACGCGTACGTCGATGCGGCTTCGAAGAACCTTGCTGAGCTCATCGACGTGAACGCCGGCGCCTCCATAGATCGCGGGTGGGTATTCCTTCGTCAGGATGTCAACGCGCATTACGGAACTGCCTACCTAGGTGAGACGTCAAGGGCGAAACGGGCTGGGCGCTGCACCTGCTGGCTGTTCGCCCTCCGCATTGTCATGATAGTCACACGTACGAAAGCTCGCATGGCCGGTACGTTCCCGCGAAACAAAAGCTAAGCGGCTCCGAAATGAGCACGCGGTAAACGAGGACGTGATGCACCTAACTGTGCAGTACGATTGAAGCATGGTCGCAACGAAGGTCCTCGCAATTGTTCTCGCCGGCGGTGAAGGCAAGCGCCTCATGCCGCTCACACTCGATCGCGCAAAGCCCGCCGTGCCGTTTGGAGGCTCCTACAGGCTAATCGATTTTGCGCTTTCCAACATCGTGAACTCCGGTTATCTCCAGGTTGTCGTCCTTACTCAATACAAGTCGCATTCGCTTGACACACACATCGCAAAGACATGGCGCATGAGCTCACTGCTCGGCAATTACGTCGCCCCCGTGCCTGCTCAGCAGCGCATGGGTAAGCACTGGTACCTCGGGAGCGCCGATGCGATCTATCAGAACCTCAACATCATTGGTGATTCCAAGCCCGACTACATCGTGGTGGTGGGTGCAGACCACGTCTACCGGATGGATTTTTCGCAGATGGTAGAGGCCCACATCGAATCGGGTCGTTCGTGCACGGTGGCAGCGATCAGGCAGCCCATCGAGCAGTCCGATCAGTTCGGCGTGATCGAAGTCGATCCCGAAGATCCCACTCGCATTGCGCAGTTCGTCGAAAAGCCCAAGGAGACCCAGGGCCTGCCGGATGATCCGAACTCGGTGCTTGCCTCGATGGGGAACTACGTGTTTACCGCCGACGCCCTCGTTGAGGCCGTCACGAGGGACGCAGACAACGGCGAGTCAAACCACGACATGGGGGGCGACATCGTGCCCCACTTCGTGAACCTCAACGACGCGGGAGTCTACGACTTCATTCGCAACGACGTGCCTGGTTCTACGGACCGCGACCGCGACTACTGGCGAGACGTCGGAACGCTCGATGCTTTCTACGAAGCACACATGGATCTCATCTCGATCCACCCGATCTTCAATCTGTACAACACCGCGTGGCCGGTGTTTACGGAATCGCGATCGGCCCTCGCACCCGCGAAATTCGTTCACGCCGGCCCGGGTCGTGTGGGAACCGCGGTCGATTCGATCGTCTCAGCGGGCGTCGTGGTGTCGGGCGCGCAAATCTCCAACTCCGTCATCGGGCCGGGGGCCCAACTCCACTCGTGGTCCTCTATTTCCGATTCGGTGATTATGGACAATGTGACAGTTGGCCGTCACTCGCAAATCCACCGCGCGATCATCGACAAAGACATCGTGATTCCTCCGCGGACCCAAATCGGCCTCAACCGCGAGGAAGACCTCGCTCGCGGATGGACCGTGACGGATTCAGGAATCACGGTGATTGGCAAGGGCACAATCATCGCGCCGCAGCACTGACCTGAAAGAAAAAGGGAGGGTGCCCGTCGGGGCCCCTCCCTTTTTGCGTGAGCCGCGCTAGCCCCGCACGAGGGTGAGCAGATTGAGCTCCTCTTCTGCGACGTCTTTCCACGAATCGACACTCGAGGTAAGGACGCTCATGGAGCCGGTCGGCACACCGATGCGCACCTGGGCTAGGGAGGCGGGATCAGAGTCATCGTCATTGCCGAGGTAAGCAGCGAGTTGGCTCATGGTGGGCTCGTGCCCAACGACGAGGAGAACCCGGCAAGAATCATCGACGTCCCGGATGAGTGAGAGCACATCCCGAACACCTCCGTGGTACAGCTCGTCGAGCACACTCACGCTGCATTCAGGGCTCCCGAGTGACGCGTGGACATCGCTCCACGTTTCTTGCGTACGCGCCGCAGAGGAGACGAGCACACAGCTCGGCCGTACCCCCTGCGCGCAAAGGTAGTCACCGATGAGCCTGGCCTGCGAATGCCCTCGATCAGTGAGCACGCGTTCCATATCGCTTGCGGCATCCGATTCTGCTTTTCCATGCCGCATCAAAAGAAGGATGCGACTAGGAGGTTCATCACTCACGCGATTTCACCCGTTCTGCGCCCAAGGCGCGCTCGACATTAATTCTCGTTGTGGAAGTGCGCAGTTTTAGTGTCCCATGCCGAGGCCGCCGTCGACAGGAATGACGGCGCCCGAAATGTATGACGCATCGTCGCTCGCGAGGAACGCCGCAACTTTTGCGACCTCAGAGGGTGCTGCGAAGCGACCGACGGGAATCTGCGAGAGGTACTGCTCCTTGCGAGCCTCGTCGAGCCCGCGCGTCATTTCCGTCTCGATGTAGCCGGGGGCAATGACGTTGGTCGTGATGCCGCGCGAGCCAAGTTCGCGCGTGAGCGAGCGTGCCATACCGATGAGGCCAGCCTTCGACGAGGCATAGTTCACCTGGCCGGGCGAGCCGAGGAGGCTCACCACTGACGACAGGAGAATGATGCGGCCCTTCTTCTTACGCATCATGGCCCTGATGGCCCGCTTTACGGTGCGGAACGTACCGTTCAGGTTTGTATTGACGACATTGTCGAAGGAGTCGTCGCTCATGCGCAGCATGAGCTGGTCGTCAGTGATACCCGCGTTGGCAATGAGGACCTCGACGCTCCCGTGTGCTTCCTCGACTTCGGCAAAGGCCGCATCGAGCGATGACGGGTCGGTGACGTCCGCTTTAACGGTGAGCGCACCTTCGGGGCCGCCCTCCCCCGATCGCGAGGTGACGGCCACCTTGTCGCCGAGAGAAAGGAAGTGTTCGGCGAGCGCGTAGCCAATGCCACGGTTGCCGCCGGTAATCAACACGCTTCGAGAGGTCACAGTTGCCCTTTCACGCTGTGGAAGAATGAGGTTCGGCCCAAGCCTATCGCTAAAGATTGCGCGGCGGCGCATAGCCTACGATGGTAGGACGGCACGTCATAAGACACGATTGGCACGCGGGAGGAGAGCACCGGTGACGTCACGCTTTAATCCGCCTCCGTCATGGCCCGAGCCTCCCGAGGGTACCGGGACGCTTCCGCAGTCGTGGCAACCGAACCCTCAGTGGCCGGAAGTCCCCGCGGGATGGCGTCTTGACTATGACACTTCCACCGTCGGACCTTCCCCCACTGTTCCCGCTCCCGTTGTGCGCAGCGAAAACGTCCACGCAAGTGCGATCGTGGCTGAGCGTATCCGGCAGTACCCCGCGACCGTTGAACTTCCTGGGCACGTGAGTGCAAGCGAAGCCGGCTCTTCGCTCATCAATGGCTTTCCCCCGGAGAAGCCGCGAGCGTTTGGCCCCTACGATCCGCACGCTCGCCGCAGGCGGATCATCGTGAACGTGTGCCTGTGCGTGGTGGGCGCGCTCCTCGTGGCTGCCGCGGTCTATGGATTCTCGGAACTGTTCTCCTTTGCGATGAACGAGCTGCCGAAGGGTGAAAGCGCCGCGGCATCGTTGCTGCACTCGTCTTCGCTGTCAGGCGTTCATGCCCTCTGATCCCCTCGAGAACTCCGTCCCTCCCGCGAGCGTTCACACGTCTTTTTCGGCGCCACCCGCGGCGATTCCCATTGCGCGCTCTGCCGATGTGTCGCGCCGTTCACGGACGTACATCCTCGCCATGGCGATACGCATGGTGTGCCTCGCCCTGCTGATCGTTGTGCCTGGCGTATGGAAGCTTGTCGCGTTGATCGGAGCGGTTGTCCTGCCCCTTTTCGCGGTCCTCGTTGCCAACGACCAGGCGGTTCCCACACCACCGAACCGGGAGCAGCGCCTCGATGATCAGCCCGTTCCCTTTGTTCTTACGGCAGAGCCTTCTCAGCCGTTCATCACGGTTGACGAGGACGGCACGGTCCGCGAGACATGGGGCGGTGAGCACCTGTGAGGCGCGTCGATCTTCGCCCAATTGTGACGTGGCGGTGGGCGCTCGCATTCCTTTTTGTCGCGCTCGCGACGCTTACGTGCGTGCGGCTTGGCATCTGGCAATTGAATCGTTTTGAGGAAAAGCGGGCCCGGGCGGCGGTGATCGAGCAACACTACGATGCCGAGCCGATTGCGCTCGCTGACGCGCCCTCCTCGGCTCGGTCGAAATTAGCCGCAGCCGATGACTACACCGTCGTGCGCGCCCGCGGCCACTATTGCTCGCGCCCCGAATGTGTGCTGTACGTGAGAAACCGTGTTGAGGGTTCGAGCGTGGGGTTTTGGCAGCTCGTCCCGTTCGAGACGAACGACGGCAGTACTTTTCTGGCCGTACGCGGCTGGGTCACGACGGGGCAGACGGACTCGGTTCCTGCGTCCCGACCGAAAGTTCCCTCCGGCGAGGTCGAGCTCGTCGCGCGCTTGAGGCCGCGCGAACCCCGGCTCTCCGACAGACCAGAAGTCCCGGGGCAGCTCCACTCGGTGAATGCGACTGACGTCCTCTCTCAAGTACCGCAGCTCGAGAATGTCCTCGAGGGCGCCTACGGCGAAGTCGTAAGCGAGAACGGGGTAGCTCCGGAAGGGCTTTCCGCCCTGGAAAAACCCTCGACCTCGCTTGGCCCGCATTTGTCCTACGCGTTTCAGTGGTGGATTTTTTCGGCGTTTTTCGTGCTCGGTTTTGTGGTGGCGGCACGTCGTACGCTTCGCGACTACGAGGGCGAGGAGGAGTCCGACGCCGCCTTAGCCACCACCGTTGCCAACGATGTCGCCGCGGCGCCTGCTCGCGGTTCTGTGCGGCGGTACGGCGCCACTCGTCACACCCGACACCGCTCGCGCGGCACAGATGAGGACGAGGAAGATTCGCTGCTCGACGAAGGGTACGGGTCGTGAGCTCGCCAGTGCGTCGATACTTTTCGGGACCTCTTCCCCGCGCGATAGCCCACCGCGGTTTCGCGCCTGAAGGTGGAGAAAATACACTTGAGGCCTTTGCAGCCGCCTGCGCGCACGGGGCGGACGTCATGGAAACCGACGTACGCGCGAGCAGTGACAACGTGGCGCTGACCTTCCACGACCCTACGCTTGCGCGAGTCGCGGGCGGCGACCCACGCGCGATAGCCGAAACCCCGTGGTCGCGTCTGAGCACGGTCCGTGTGCACGATCGTGGCACGATCGCACGCCTCGATGATGCACTCGCGTCGTTCCCCGACCTCCCCTTCAACATCGATGTGAAGGCGGCCTCTGCCATAGAGCCCACCGTCGCAGCCATCGCGCGAACGGGCGCTGGTCGGCGGGTGTGCCTGACAAGCTTTGATCCCGCGGTCGCACATGAAGTCGTGTCACGAGCGAGCAGCGCCTGCGGGCATCAGGTCATGGCTAGCGCTTCTCGCACGACGGTCGCGGCGTTCCTTGCAGCCTCGTGGTTGGGGGCCGAGCGGCTGAGCACAAGGGTGCTCGCACGTTATGCGGCCCTCCAGGTCCCCATTCGCTATAGGGGGCTCCCGATCCTTACGCCCCGTTTCGTGGCCGCCGCACACCGGGCTGGGTGTGAGGTACACGCGTGGACAATCGATGACGAGCCGGCCATGCACGCCCTCCTCGACATGGGCGTGGATGGTATCGTAAGTAACCGTGTTGATCGGCTCGTGAAGGTTCGCGAGGCTCGTGCCAATCACCGCACGGGGCCCGGAAGGGAATAACACCACCGGCCGAGGCGTTCATAGGTCGTGAATGCTGGCGAAGATTCGCCAAAGGCGCCCACAACGGACAATGTAGGGAAGAAGGTCGCTCGATGAACTCTCGCTCACTGCGAGGCACCCGACTCGGTTCGCTTTCGATGGAAACGGATGACGGCGTTCTCGCCGCTCCGCGCCAGGAAGCAAAGTATGACTGCCCCAACAAGCACATCATCATCCTCCCGTTTTCGGTAGAGGCCGATGTGCCGCTCGTGTGGGAGTGCCGCTGCGGTGAGACCGCCGTTCTTCGCGATCACGAAAAGCCCGAAGGCAAGCCCGGTAAGCCTCAGCGCACCCACTGGGACATGCTCCTCGAGCGCCGCTCAGAAGAAGAGTTGCAGGAACTTCTCGACAAACGCCTGGAGCTTCTTCGCGCCGGTAAGCTCCACTCGAACCGCCACTTCCTGTAGTGGCCGTGGCGGCGGCCCTGTCCCCCGCCACCGTAGATCTTAGAGAACGTCGCCCTCGTAAGGGGGCGGCGTTTTTCCGTTTCCGCCCTCACTGCTTGAGCGATCATTCTCGGGGGCAGGCGGGAGCTGGCCGCTCGGGTGTGCGGTAGTGCCAGGGTGGGAGCCTTGGGGGTCCGACGCTTGCCCGGTCGTATCGATCACAATCTCGCTTTCAATGACCGATCCCCGATGCGAGGTGAAAAGAACTCGGCGCGAAGACTTTCCGGAGCCAAGCCCTACGGTATCGAGCGTCTTTTGCTGCACGGGCGTGAACAAGAGGATGAGTCCCGCGATGTCGGTGAGGACGCCGGGGAAAAAGAACAGCATGGCGGAGATCAGCGTGAAGGCTGGGCGAGACAGGTGCTTCTTACGTTCGCCGCGGCCGGTGGCGGCGCGCCACAGAGAGATGATTCGCGTGATCGACTGCTGTCCAGCGGACAGTATGAGAGCGAAGCCGACGACCCACCCGAGGGCAATAAGGAGCAGAGGTACCCACCAGTGAGTCGCAGAACCGATCCAGATGAGGATCGCGATCTCGACGATGCCGAGCAGGATTGCGCCGACGGGCAGCAGCCATGCCGGAAGGGAACGAGAGAGGCGAGCGTCGTTCATCATGCACCCTTTTTCACGAGCGAACGGGCTTGTGAGAGACGGTGGTGAATACCCCACTGCGTCACTCGAAGCATGGCCTCTTTGATGATTGCGGAACTCATTTTGGATTCACCGTATTCGCGTTCGTCGAAGTCAATCGGAACTTCCCGGATCACGAAGCCCGCGGCACGAACCCTGCGCGTCATATCGACCTGGAAGCAGTAGCCTTGGCTTGCGATGTGCTCGCCCGCGAGAACGCGTGTGAGGACGTGAGCGCGAAAGGCTCGAAAGCCTGCCGTTGCATCTTTCACGCCTAGCCCAAGAGCGAGATTTACGTAGGTGTTTGCGCCACGCGAGAGAAGCTCGCGATTGAGGGGCCAATTGTGGACCAATCCCCCAGGGACCCAACGCGAGCCGATCGCGAGGTCGGCGCCACGTTCGAGCGCCGTGAGGAGCGTTCCGAGTTGCTCGGGCCTATGGGAGGAATCGG
Organism: Dermabacter sp. HFH0086; assembly: GCF_000413375.1. Classification (NCBI taxonomy): domain Bacteria; kingdom Bacillati; phylum Actinomycetota; class Actinomycetes; order Micrococcales; family Dermabacteraceae; genus Dermabacter; species Dermabacter sp. HFH0086. The sequence continues at coordinate 1,844,250 of NZ_KE340308.1, read as the reverse complement.
CATCCATCTCGCACAGCACGTCATAGCCGTGCTCGAGACCCCATGCGAAACCCGCGAGGTATGCGGGCCCGAGACCGCCCTTTTGCGTACGGTGCAGGACGTGGACCTGCTCATCGCATTCGGCGAGGCGATCGGCCCACTGGCCAGTCCCATCCGGCGATCCATCGTCAACAACGAGTACGTGCGCCTCGGGGACTGCAGACCTGAGGCGCTCGAGCGTGGGCGGGAGCGCGTCGATCTCGTTGTAGGTGGGAATGATGACGAGCGTTGTCACGGACGGGAACGCCTTTCCTTGATGGTACGCGGCGGAGCAATAATGCTCCCTAGTAAGACAACGCCTGCACACGCCGCGATGATTCCGCGAATCGCGACACCGTGCTGCATGGCGGGGGTGAGCCCCGTGCGAACGGGAACGTCCGCCGTCATGGTGCCTGCGGTCCAGTGGCCAAGGCCCGCAAGCTTGCGACCTTCGGGAGTAAAGATCGCGGAATCTCCCACGGTGGAAATATGCACGACACTCCGTCCCGAAATGACGGCGAAGACCTTCGCTTGTGCGAGCTGCTGAACGGACTCGTGAGAATCGAGGAAGAGCGCATTGTTGGATTGGACGACGAGCAGTTCAGCCCCCGCGTTCACGGTATCGGCGACACTTTGCTCGTAGGCAATCTCAAAGCAAATGAGCACGCCAATTTTCGCTCCCGAGAGGTCGATTATTCCGGGCTTATCCCCCGGTGTCATATCGCGCTCGACGAGCGAAACCTTGTCGGTAATCTTTGCGAAGAACTCTCGTTGAGGGATGTATTCGCCAAAAGGCACCGGGTGGCGTTTCGTGTATTCCTGGCCCGTGAGACCGTTGTCGTCAACCAAAACTGACGTGTTGAAGCGCGCTTTCTCACCGTTGGGCCGCTGAGTGCCCACGAGAATTGGCGCTCCCGATTCGCGCGCGAGGTCCTTGAGCGTCGCCATGCGTTCCGGATGAGCGGTCACGTCCCATCCGGTTGAATCCTCTGGCCAGACGATGAGGCGTGCACTCTCATTCGTGGCGAGGAACTCGCGGGTGCGTTCGACGTGATTGTCGAACATGGTGTCGGGAATGTAGTACGAGCCGGCCTTGGGGCGCTCGATATTGCCTTGAATACCGGCGATATGAATCGAGTGATGGCCCGAGTCAACGGAATTGGCTGGCCGAGGCGTGACAAGGGCGCACAGAACAATAATGATCGCCACGGATGCGGGCCACACGGCGTGCATGCCGTTTCGCCCCCTCGCCCGCCGAAAAGTCAGCGCACACAGGGCGCTAAACACGAGTGCGCCCAGCAACCCCGAAACAGCGCCAAGCCCGGTAATACCGAGCCACGGGCCGAAGTTCAAGAGAGGGGAGTTCGAGAAGGCAAACGCGCTCATTCCCCACGAGAGGCCGCCCCACGGAACACTTGCACGCACGAATTCCATGATCGCCCACAGGCACGCGATCCCCACGCTGCTCGAGAAGCGAATGCCGCGGCGGACGAGTATGAGCCGAGTGAGAAAACTAAATACGGCGATGTAGAGAGCCTCGAAGGCGGCGAGGGCGAGCCACGGCCCGAGTCCCGCATAAATATTGGCCCAGGAAAAAAGCGGGATGAATGCGCTCACGCCGAAGGCGAGGCCCGCAACCACAGCCGTGATCCAGCGGCGCGTGAACGATGCAAAAATAAGCCCGCCAAGAGCAACGGGAAGCAGCCCCCAGAGCCCGTAAGGATCAAAAGACAAGTGGAACAGAAACCCGCCGGCGATGGCACTGAGGAGCGCGATAATCGGCGGTGTAAATTTCTCTCCCTCGAAATGAGGGACGAGGACCTCACGAATGTCGTCGGCCGCCGAGGGGTTATCCTTCACAACGGTCTCCTTGCACCGGCAAAGCGCAGAGTCGGCGGCGTGGAGTGGACGCGGAAATCACCGCCACATGCGTTTGCTGTACCGACATTCCTCGCCTTCACCGATCACTCGACCCACACTGTTTCTCCAAACAGCACTTTTACATATCCTGGGCCACGATCCCGCGCAAAAGCTGAAGGCGAGCCTTCCGCGCTGTCGCCGCAACGCCCGCGTGGGACTGCCCGGGGACATGAGCAAGATGATCGAGAAGATCGATGACCTGACGCACGTGACGAACGAAATCGCCAGGGGCGACGGCCGCGTTTCCGATCGACTGCGCGAACCCCTCCCCCTTTGCCCAGCGGTACACCGCCGAGCACAGACCGGGATGGGGGGCGGGAGTTTGATCGAGTCCCGCCCGCCTTTCCTGCACATTAATGTCGTCGGCCAGAACGGACAGCGCGTACAGGGCGCGGGAGACGGAACGGTCGTCGTGGTCTTCGCTTCCCCCCTCTTCGCGGCGCGGCTCGTAACTGAGCGCGCTCGCGACAGCCGCAAGTGCTGCCGGCGAGAGCCCGTCGAGCACTCCCTGGTCGAGGGCCTCGCACACGATGAGGTCACGCTCCGAATAGATGCGCTTGAGCAACTCGCCTTTTGCGGTGACGGTGACGTGCCGGCTGGCGTCGGATTCTCCCACGTACCCGAGTGCCTCAAGAACCGCGCGCACCCGATCGAACTGCCGCACGAGCTGCGACGTGCGCTGCGCAATTGTTCGCTCCGCCCGCGCCGCCTCGCGAGCGGCTTTCCGGTACCTCGAGATCCACCGCATGTGCTGTTCGCGATCGTCGCAGTGGTGGCACGGATGCTCTCGCAGCGCCTCGCGGAGCTGCACGAGGAGAGAGTCATGGTTTGGGTTCGCGCTCTTCTCACTCGAGCGGGCCCTCACCGCCGCGCGAGGAGAGTCCTCACCTCGGAGCTTTTCCCGCAGAGCGGATGCCGTGTCCTTTCGCACCCTCGCACTACGTACCCGGTCGAGCGAGGGCACCCGCATGGTCGTGAGCACCATGGGACTCGCGGTGAAATCTTCGGTGTAGAGATCTCGAAGCTGGCCCTCACGCGTGATGACCCACACGCGTGGCCCGCGAACCGTCTTGTCATGGTCAATGACAACCGCGAAACCTGAGCGGCGTCCCCCTGGGATGGCAATGACCTCACCCCGACGGAGCTTCCCGACGATAGAGCGAGTACGCTCGCGCTGTTTATCGGCACGCGTTCGGCTCAGCTCTTTTTCGCGAGCCGAGATCTTTTCGAGGATGTCCGCGTACTGCGCGATATCGCCCTTCGAGCAGTGCATCGCCTCGCGGTATTGCTCGGCCACCTCTTGCTTCTCGCGCGCCTTGCGCGCCTGCGCCACGACGCTTCGGTCCGTATGAAACTGCGCGAAGCTGCTTTCAAGGGTCTCGTACGCTTCGTCAAGACTGAATCGACCAAGGAGGTTCACGGCCATGTTGTACGTGGGCCTAAAGGCAGAGTGCAGTTTGTACGTTCGAGTCGAGGCGAGGCCGGCGACGTCCTGTGCCGCGATCGAGGAGCCAACAACGACGACAGCGTGCCCTTCGACGTCAATGCCGCGGCGTCCCGCCCGCCCCGTGAGCTGCGTGTACTCCCCCGGCGTGATCTTCGCGTGCTCAGTCCCGTTAAACTTCGTCAGCTTGTCCAGGACGACGGTGCGCGCCGGCATGTTGATGCCGAGGGCGAGGGTCTCCGTTGCGCACACGACCTTGATGAGTCCACGAGCAAAAAGATCCTCGATCACAGCCTTAACAGCGGGAAGCTGACCTGCGTGGTGGGCCGCGAGGCCGTTCATCGCCGCCCGCTCAATCCTGCCAATCCCGAGCGCGTCGTAATCGTCAGCACGCAAATCCCCGAGCGCGGCGCGAAAGGCTTCTTTGATCTGCGAGCGCTCCGCGTCATCCGTGAGCCGCACGTTCGCTCGCATGAGTTGTGCCACTGCCTGATCGCAGCCGCTCCGAGAAAAAATAAAGAAGATCGCGGGGAGCATGCCGCGCTCCTCGAGGAGATAGACGACGTCGGCTCGGCTCATCGCCCGTGGCCGCATCCTCTGCTCGTGGCGATGCGAACGATGCGGACCACGCTGATCGTTGCGCCGATCCCGATAGCCCCGGCGGCCCGACCTGCCACTCTTCCGCCCCCGCCCGTGACGTTTGCCGCCGTAGCGGTGATCGTCTGGCACGTCGTCCCATGTCCCCTTACCGATTTCGGCGAGCATGGGATTGACCTCGCGATAGCGTCGATGGGCAAACGGCCCGTGCGAGGGGGTTGCCCGCCCGTCTTCGTCGAGAAACACGTCGATGAGCTCGTGGTCGTTGAGCACGTGCTGCCACAGCGGGATCGGGCGGCGCTCGGAAACGATCACTTCCGTACTCCCGCGCACTTCCTCTATCCACGCCCCAAATTCTTCAACGTTCGAAACGGTCGCGCTCAGGGCAACGAGCTGCACGCTTCGCGGCAAGTGAATAATGATCTCTTCCCACACTGGCCCTCGCATTCGATCCGCAAGATAGTGGACCTCATCCATCACGACATAGCCGAGCGAATGAAGAGTCGGCGAATCGGCGTACATCATGTTGCGAAGGATCTCGGTCGTCATCACGACGACCTGGGCTTCCGAATTGACGTTCACGTCGCCCGTCACAAGCCCGACCGATTCGTGCCCAAGCCACTCCACAAGCTCTTGGTACTTCTGATTGCTCAGGGCCTTGATCGGAGTCGTATAGAAGACCTTGACGCCGTGCGCCATGGCCCGGTGAACGGCATACTCGCCAACGATGGTTTTGCCAGCGCCCGTGGGAGCGGCAACGAGAACGGAGCTTCCTCGGTCCAGCGCGTCCATGGCGCTCAACTGGAACGGATCGAGATCAAACGCAAAGCGCTCGGTAAAGTGCCCGCGAAGGCCGGTATCTGGAGCGTCGTTCATGCTGCCTCCTGAATCTGGTCGTCGTGAAGCTGCGGGGCGAGGATGCTCACCACCCCGGGCAAAACTCGAGCGCGAAGTGGGAGAAAGGCGCGTGTTTCCCCATCGCTGCACACCTCAATAGGATCGTCCGAGCCGATCGTGAGCGAAGTGCAAGCAGTGACCGTGTAGTGAGGCAGGGACACGTGCGTGCCCGAGAACACGCGAGGGAAAAAGCGCACGAGCCCGGCTCTACTCAGGCCCGAAACGGTGACGAATTCGAGCACCCCGTCGTCGACCTTTGAGACGGGGCAGTACTTCATCCCACCGCCGAAGTAGCCAGCATTGCTGAGCGTCACGAGTGAAGCGTCGATGTACTGACGTTCGCCGCCGTCGAGTTCGATCCAGTATCGGCGCGGCCTGTACGAAAGGAGCTCTCGCGCGACGGCACCTGAATAGCCGTAGCAGGAACGATTCGCGCGAGCATTCACAATCGCGTCGAAGCCCATGTTGAGATTGCCGAGGGCGATGACGCTGCTACCCTCCGGCCCGCCTTCAAAGTGTGCTTCGATCGCGTCAATTCGTTGCTCGCCCCGTGCGAGCGCGGAGACGATCACGCGCACGGCGGCGTCGGCATCATCAAGGGGAAGCCCGATCGCGCGTGCAAAGTCATTCCCAGAGCCTGCCGGCACGATGCCGAGGCGAATATTCGTGTCGCACACGAGAGAGGCCCCGAGAGCCACGGTGCCGTCACCCCCGACGACCACGAGAGCGTCGAGGGTGTCGATGACGGCTTCGGCACGCCGCTTCGCCGTGAGGGCATCGGGGGCAGAAAGGTCGATCACCGACAGACCCGCGGCGCCGAGCAGAGCGCAGACGTCGTGGCCGATATTCCCTGAGCGGCGCTTGGCTGCGTAGGGGTTCGCAATAACACCTACTCGGAGGCGACTCATGATTCTGAGGAACCGCCGGTGTCCTTGTGGGAATCGGCGTAGGCGTCATCGAGCGACTTGGGAAGCGCAATTTGGGACGGCACGTATTCGCCGGATTCCGTGAAGGCTGCCTGCTTCTTGAGGCGCTTCTCCCGCCGCGTCTCAAGGATGTAGGAGACGAGCACGGCACCAAAGAAGAGAATGAGGAAGGGCGAGGTCACAAGGAGAAGTGTGATCGGCTCCGGCGTCGGAACCATCGCGGCGGTGAAAATGAAGCTGAGGAGGATAGCCCAGCGCCAGGCCTTGAGGATTGTGCGCCACGGAAGAATCCCCACGATGTTGAGCGCGACGAGGAATACCGGGTAGATGAAGGCGACGCCGAAAACCATGCAGGTCTTGACGACAAGCTCGATGTAGTCGCGAAACTCGACGAGCTGAAGAACTTCCTTGTTAGGACCGAAAGTCATGAGGATCGGGATTGCTCTTGTGATCGCGAAGTACCCGAAAATGGCGCCTGCGAGAAAGAGCGGCCCCGAAGAGAACAAGAACGACAGTGCCCAGCGCTTTTCATTTTTCTTGAGGCCGAGTGAGATGAACGCCCACGCCTCGTACACGATCACCGGGATGCTCAGCGCCACTCCGATGTAGGCGGCGAGCCTCAAGTGCGTTTCGAACGTGCCGGCGACACCACCGATATTGATCGCAACGTTGTATCCGAGCCCCTTGAGCTCTCGGAACGGGACGGCGAGTGCTTCGTAAAGCGGGTAGTAAAGAAACCAGCCGGCGATGGAAAAGAGGACCACGAATACCGCGACGATGAAGATGCGGTCACGAAGTTCGGCGAGATGCTCGCCAAGACTCATGCGCCCTTCTGGGTCGCGGGGGCGTTTCTTCTTCTTTGCCACGTGTGTCGTCCTAGCCCTAATCTCAGCCCGGCCCTCGTGGGCAGAGGGCCGGGCGTGCTACTTGTGTGTCGCGTCAGTCGCGGCGGTAGAGATCGTCGGAACGATCCTCGCTCAGGAAATCTTCTCGGTCGCGGGAGTCGTGCACGCGTTCTTCGCGGCGGAAGTCGTCGCGGTCGTCGCGGCGGTACTCGCGATCGTCACGTCGGTAGTCGCGGTCGCGATCATCGCGGGCGTCGTAGGAACGGTCGTCGCGACGCGCACCTTCGCGATCGCGCTTGACGTTGATGGACGCCTCGGCATGGTCGTCGTCCTCTTTGCGCATTTCAGAAACTTCGTTCTTGAAAATGCGCATGGATTCACCCATGTTGCGTGCAAGGCCCGGAAGCTTGTTCGCGCCAAAAAGCAGCACGACAAGAACGAGGAGAATCAAGATCGGCCAAGGGCTCCGAAAGAAACCTGTACCCATGTGTAATCACCATCCAAAGCGTGTGATGTGTGTGTCGAGGAAATCGACACTATACAAAATTTTCGCATAGACACCACCGGTCAATCCGGATCGTCTCGGCCGCTCCAGCCTACTCCCCTAGACGCGCGACCTTGGTCTCAGCCACGCCCCTGATTGCGGATCGAATGTGATCCGGGTCAAGAACTTCTGCTTCGCCGTCGGTTTCGAAGATCGCGGCGAGGAGTGCATGGCTCGACGAAGGCGTGATGCGCGCGATCACTCTCGCGGAGTTGGGCTCGACGCGAAGCTCGCTCGCGTTGAAGACATCGAGAATCCATCTCGCTTTGGGGCCGATGGCGAGAGTGACAGTCGGCCAGTTTTCGAGCGCGACATCAAGCGGTGTCGTGAAATCACCGGTTGCGGGAGCGGCGGGATCGGTGCATTCCCACGAGTCGACGATGCGGTCGGAGCGAAACTCCCTTTCGGCCCCCGCGAGCCGGCAATACGCGCGTACATACAGAGCGCCGTACTTTGATGTGACCTCGCGTGGCTCGATGTCGCGAACGCTGATGCCGTGCCGAGCGGCAGGCGAATACATGATGCGCACGGGGTGTTTCGTGGCGTGCGCATCGAGGATGCGCGTGAGGGTGGGATTCTCGTGGTCACGAGGGGCCTCCGAGGGTTGCCCGCCTTGAGCGGCTCCCTCGGGCACCATCGCGGCAAGCTTGGCCCTAAGGGCTTCGATCGCGGATACCGAAAGTCCGCCGCGCGAGTCGGCGACGGCCTCGAGGCCGATGAGGAGTGCGCTGATTTCACTAGCGGTGAAGGTCATGGGACGCGCGAGCGGGTCGGCTCCAGCGATGGAGACGTATCCGTCAGCGCGCGTGACTTCGACGAGTTCGTCGTACCCTCGCGAGTAGTCCCCCGCGTTGTAGATGATGTCGAGGTCGGCATTGAGCTCGTCTACCGTGAGCCCAAAATCGCGGGCCATGTCGGCTACGGCAACGTCTCCGAACGAATGGAGGTAGGCGATCTCTGCACTCAGTCGTGTCAGTTCGCCATCGCCCGTGCCTACGTCGCGTGCGCGTTTTTGTTTGACGGTGTCGAACGTGGAGGCGTGCTCCCAGGTCAGTGAGGCGGGCCCGGTATGGAGGGCGGCGATTCTTGCTCTCGTCAGCGCCCACGTCGTAGCGAGAGAGTGGTCTCCTTCCAGTGCCACCCATAGAGGCTCGGCCCATGCTGCGCTGAGGATTCCGTCGGCCTTGCTCGGTGGGACCTCGGCAAGCGGACTCCCAGCGTCCATGCCGAGTCGAGAGCGCAAGTCGAGCGCTTTGTAGGGCGCGATGCGCACGCGCAATTGTTCGGCGCTCTCGTTCGACTGGCCGGCGCGCGTCCGATCGTTCGAAAGGAGCGATCGGATCGGCGGATGCGGCTCACGCGCGTGCTTCGCGGACGGCCCTTCAACAGGGATCGATTCGATGCGGCTGACGCGAAAGAGTCGAGGAGCCTCCCGGTCGAGATCATAGCCGTAGAGATATTCGCGCCCGCGAGCCACGTCGAAAGCCCACGGCTCCACGCGTCGTTTATGGGCGGCCGCCGCCGCCGAGGAACGATAGGCGAAGGTGACGGTTTTGCCGGACTCAAGGGCCTCGAGGAGCGGGGTGCTTGCGGGCGAGGAGCCGAGCGCTCCGCGCGCAATGCCCGAGACTGGCGGAACTCCCAGCGAGGCGAGCTTTGCGCGAATGCGGGCTCCGAGGCTTCCCGCGGACTGAGTGCTCCACATCGCTGCCGCAGCGCCGAGCATGAGGCGCTCGTGTGCGTCAAACGTGCCGGTCGACGACGCAGCATCGCGCACGGAGGCCGTATACCTGAGCGTGGAGGGATTGACGAGGTCGGGGGTGGAATCGACGTCGATTCCGAGCTTGGCTAGTCGAGCGAGATCGCGGGTGAATTGACGGCGGACACTCGTGGGATTCATGCGCTCGTACCCCGGCACAAGCTCGGTCACTTCCTCCCGCGTGAGGCCGCGTGTGCTCGACGTGAGGGTCAGTGCGAGGCTCAGGAGTCGCTCGACATTCTGCGTAGGTGGCACATCTCAACCCTAGCGTCCCGGCTCGGTAAGCTTGGGACCATGATCGCGCAGGAAACGGGCACGGTGCTGGAGTACCGAGATGCATGGCCGGGTGTCTGCCGCGTGTGGGCCGCGCTCGATTCCGACGGTACCCGCGTGAGCGCCCTCGCCTATCTCGACATGGTCGCGGCGCCGGCGGTGGGCGATCGCCTCCTGCTCAACACCAATGCCCTTCGAAAGAGCCTCGGAACGGGAGGCGACGCTTTCATCATCGTCAATCTTGATGCGTGCGAGTGCGGAGAGCTTCCCGCGGGCCACATGATGAAGGCCCGCTATACCCCGCAGCAGATGATGGTCGATGCCATCGACGACCCTGCTTCCCCGGCCCACGAGGCGATTGACGCCGTGGAGAGCCTCGACGGGATGAGCGTCATCGTCGCAGGTTTGCATTCAGCCGTCGGCCCCATCGCCGCGGGCTTTCACGCGGTGCGGCCGGGGGCGCGGCTCGTGTATGTCCACACGGATTGGGCTGCGCTACCCGTGGCCTACTCGCGTGCTAATGCTCGCCTTCGCGAGGAAGGAATTCTTTCAGCCACCATCAGCGCCGGGCAATCATTCGGGGGCGACGCCGAAGCGGTGTCCGTGCCCTCGGCTCTTGCCGCGGCACGCGCACACTTCGAGGCCGACGCCGTCATCGTTGCGCAGGGGCCCGGAAACCTCGGGACCGGTACACGCTGGGGCTTTGGTTCAATCGCCGTCGCGGATGCCCTCCACGCCGCTGCTGCAATGGGGGCGCGAGCCATTTGTGCGCCACGCGTATCCGAGGCTGACCCGCGCTCGCGCCACGTGGGCCTCTCCCACCACTCGAGGACCGTGCTCGAGCGCATGCTTTTTGCGGGAGTCGAGCTACCGAGCCTATCCCCATCCGAGCGCAGCGATATCGATCGCGGGATAGCCGAAAGCTACGCACACATGAACTCGGTGCGGGCCGCCCGCCGGTTGCCCGCCCATCGAATCACGGCCATGTCTGGCGAGGGCCTCGAAAACGCGGTACGCGCGCTGCCGATTCGCGTGTCGACCATGGGCCGCGGGCTCGAGGAGGATCGGGCGAGTTTCCTTTACAGCGCTCTGGCGGGCCGGCTTGCCGCCGAGGTGCCTACGGTCTAAGCGAGTGCGTGTCGATGAGCGCGTTGAACTCGCGCGCCATGGCGACGCCTCTTTCGCCATCGGCCCGTTGAAAGGCCATTACGGCACACGTGTCGCCATCGGCCACATCCAGGTGTGCCCACGGGTCTCCTTCGGGGAAGCTCACCCCGATGAGTTCGGCCCATTCGAAGCGGCGCGTCGAAAAAGCATTGCGCACCGTCACGCAGGCGGCGTCGGCTCGCACGTGGACGCTCGCGTGCCGGTGGCAAAACCACCCCACTGCGAGCGCTAGCAGCACGAAACCGAGCGAATCGAGAACCGTGTGGGTGAGAAGCGGAAGCGACACGGCCATCACGAGGCACGCAAGGGCGAACACCGCGGCGACGATGTACCCCCACCTGCGTACGGCACGGGGGCGATATGTGAGCGGCAGTTCTGGGATGTGCGAAGCGGCAGGCATGGGGGATTAATTGTGACGATGCGTGCGCGCGAGTTCACGCAAGGCGTCGATCTCAGCCGCCGCATCGGCTGCTTTATAGACCGCGCTTCCCGCCACGAACACGTTCGCCCCGGCCTCAGCGGCTCCCTCGATCGTCGCGCGTGAGATGCCGCCGTCAACCTGAATCGACACTTCGAGGTTCTGCTCGCTGATGGCGCGACGCGCTCGTCGAACCTTGGGGAGCATCGAGTCGATAAACGATTGCCCACCGAAGCCGGGCTCGACCGTCATCACGAGGAGCATGTCGAACTCCCCAAGGATGTCCACGAGAGGCTCGACCGGTGTCGCTGGGCGCAGCGCAACGCCGGCCTTCACACCCTTCGCTCGAAGCTCCCTCGCGAGTCGCACGGGAGCACTCGAGGCCTCAAGGTGGAATGTCACCGACTGCGCTCCAGCCTCGGCGTACGCCACGGCATCGCGGTCAGGCGAATCGATCATGAGGTGGGCATCGAGCGGGATCGGTGAGCGCTTCGCGATCTGCTCAACCATGCTGACGCCGAACGTCATGTTGGGCACGAAATGGTTGTCCATGACGTCGATGTGGGCGGCCTCGGCATTGGAAATCTTGTCGAGTTCGGAACCGATGTGCATGAAGTCGCTGTTGAGAATGGACGGGTGGATGCTCGTTGACGACGTCGAGTACACGGGAGGCTCTCCTATCGTGGTGGAAGGTCAGGATTCTGGATCGATTTTGCGAAACAGCGCGAGGAACATGGCGTCTGTGCCGTGCACGTGCGGCCACAACTGCACAAAGGGGCCGTCGCCGAGGTCGATGTCACCCGCATCACTACGAAGCCCGGCACGCAGCGCTTCACGAGCGTCGAGAACTTCGAGATCCCCGTGCCGGCGCTGCGCCGCCTTTGCCACGAGGAGCGTCTCATTAGCGTGCGGCGAGCACGTGACGTAGGCAATCACGCCACCTACCTGGGTGGCCGCTATCGCGCTGTCGAGAAGCTCGCGTTGCAAACGCCCAAGAGAACCGAGGTCACCGGGCTGCTTACGCCACCGCGATTCTGGCCTGCGCCGCAGCGCGCCGAGGCCCGAACACGGGACATCGGCGAGGACGCGCGAAAACTGTTCGGGGAAACGTTCGCCGATTGAGCGGCCGTCGGCGGTGAGCGTCTCGACCTCGGCACCCGCTTCCACGAGCGTGTGGACCGAACGCTCGACGAGGCGCGTGCGGTGTTCCTGTAGCTCGACCGCCAGCACCTCGGCGTCGTGGGTGATGCTCGCACCGGCGAGAAGCGTGGTTTTGCCCCCGGGCCCCGAGCAGAGATCAAGCCAGTGATGGTCGGGCTCCACGACGAGGCTATCCGCACCGAGGGCAAGCGCGAGGGCGACAAGCTGCGAGCCCTCGTCCTGAACAGCGGCGCGTCCCTCGTTGACCGCCGAAATCGTACCCGGATCGCCGCCCGGCCACGCCATCGAAAACAACGACCATCGGCCGGGCTGTGCACCGGCTTGGGCAAGCTCGTTTTCGTCGGTCAGACCGGGCCGCATGACGAGGCTGACCGAAGGCGCGTCATTGTGGGCGGCCAGCAGGGCGTCGATCTCGCGTGGATCCCGCCCGTGAGCTTTGAGGGCCTCCCGTAGCGCGCGCACGATCCATTCTGGATGCGAATAGGTGATCGCAAGGAAACGGTCCTCGTCGTCCTCGCGGGCCGGAACGAGAATGGCAAGCCATTCCTCGAGCGTTTTTTCGCCCACGCGGCGAAGCACGGCATTGACTAGGCTTGCCGAGCCTGCCCCGGTCACCTCACGTGCAAGGCCCACCGTCTCAGAGGCAGCAGCGTGCGCCGCGACCCCCATATCAAGCATCTGGTACGCGCCGAGGCGAAGAACGTCAAGAACGGCAGGCTCGATTTTCGAAAGCGGGCGATCCACGCATTCCGCAAGAACTGCGTCGAGCCGACCCTGTGCCCTAAGCGACCCGTAGAAGAGCTCCGTGGCAAAAGCGGCATCGCGTCCCTCCACGCGATGGCGACGAAGAACGGTGGGGAACACGATGTTCGCGTAGGCATCCTCCTCGCTCACGCGTCGGGCTGCCTCGTATGCGGCCAACCTTGAGGGGGTCGTTTCGCGGCGGCGTTCGCTCGGGCGCTTGCGCGAGTAACCGCGTCGAGGGCCGCCCCTGCCGCGCGAACCGCTCCGCTCGTGACCCGCGTCGTTCCGGTGACGCTGGGTATGTCCCCCGCGACGCTTCTGTCGCTCCTCGCTCATGACGCGCTCTCCTCTTCCATGCGCTCGCCCGTTTCCAGTCGTACGCCGCGCGCCCAATCAGCCGCGGCCATGTGCTTCTTTCCCGCCGGCCCCACGAGCGTCAGCTCAAGAGGCTCGGTGGCGGTGCCGAGGAACACGTGCTTCTTCGTGACACCGAACTCGCCGGGAGCGAGGCTCATGCCTTCGGGGGCCTCTGTGTTTCCTACGCCGAGAACCTTGAGCCTCGAACCTCTCACGCTCGTGAATGCGCCAGGATTGGGAGCAAAAGCGCGAATGTGAGCGGCAACTTCCCGTGCGGGGCGCGCCGGGTAAATCCGTGCTTCGTCGGCACGAAGTTTGCGCGCGTAGCTCGCTCCCTCCTCTTCTTGCGGGGTGAGAGTCAAAGTACCGCGGCCGAGTTCATCCATGACCTCGACAAGAACCCGGGCGCCATGCTCGGCCATGTCCTCGAGGAGCTCTCCCGCAGTCGCAAGCGGGGCAATCGAGTGCGGCTCCTGGCGCGCCAACGCGCCCGTGTCGAGGCCTTCGTCAAGTTTGAACACGCTAAGGCCGGTCTCCTGAAGGCCCTGCTCAATCGCGCGCTGTACCGGTGCCGCGCCGCGAAGCGCGGGAAGCAGCGAAAAGTGAAGGTTAAAAAATCCGCCGGGAAGGGACTCGAGCACGGGGCGCTCGAGAATCTGACCGTAAGCGACGACGGCCGCTACCTCGGCACCGCTCTCGCGGATCCACTCGCGTGTTTCGGCACTTCGCGCGTCAGCGGGTTTGAACGATGGGATTCCCAGCTCTTGCGCGAGGACCGCAACGGGAGAGGGCACCAGGCTCTTCCCCCGCTTGCCGCGGGCATCGGGCTGCGTGAGTACGCCGACGACTTCGTGGGAGGAATCGGCGAGGGCGGAGAGGCAGGTAGCGGCAACGTCGGGCGTTCCGGCAAAAAGAATTCGCATGATGCCCAAGTCTAACGGCCACGCCTAGAAGACATGCGGGGGGTCAACCTGAAGGCGAAGGGAGCCCGGATGCTTCTTTGCGCTACGCACGAGCATGACGGCTCGCGCCGCCTCCACCAATGCAGGCGCGTGCTTGACGGGGCACCGGAGCACGACGCGCGCTTCGGCATCAATGGTGGAAGACTCGACCTCCGTGGGGCCAAAAATGTCGACGCCTCGCGGCGCATCGAGCCGTTCGAGGAAATCGGTGCACGCTGTTCGGTCTCCTCGCACCTCGAGGACCTTAAACGCAGGGGGAAGCCCGAGTTCGGCGCGTTCTTCAAGCACTCGGTCAATAAATGCGTTCGAGCGCACGAGAACGAGCGAACGAAGTGCGGGGTGCTGATCGGGTCCAACGATCAGCACCTGCCCGCCCTTGTCGAACGTGCGGGTCTGGCCGATCACATGGGAATAGCGGCGGATTGTTTCGCAGTCGGCGTTGTAGGCGGCTCTGCCGAGGGAGGCGGCCGCGTCGATGATCACCGCCGCCGCGTATCCGCCCTCGGGCTGCGGCTCTGCGCCCGGCGTTGCAATCACGAGGTCGCCGTCGCGAACGTCAGAATCCTCCACAATTCCGGAGGCCCCGCCCGATACGTGAAGCGTTGCGTTCGGGAAGGAGCGCTTCAAATCGGCAGCGGTGCGTTCTTGGCCGAGGACTATGGGGCGCAGATCCGCTCCCCCGCATTCCTGGCACCGATAGTGGCCGTACCGACGAGAACACACGCTGCACGATAGTTCCCCTCTTCCGGGCGCAGCGAGCGTCGCGTGGCAATGCACGCACGTCGCCTTGGTCCCACAAAATCGACACGCGAGTGCCGGGGCGTATCCCGCCCGCGGCACGTGGACCAGAACGGGCCCTTCCGCGAGCCCTCGGCGTATAACCGCGTGGGCGTGCGACGGCAAACGTGAAAACCCGCTTGCCCCCTCTCTCTCACGCAAGTACGCGTCCATGAGCTCGATACGTGGGTGAGTATGGGCATGGGCGGCGGGCACGGGTTCAAGAGCCGCGAGAGTGCCGGCCAGGGTGAGGTAGCGGGCGAATTCCGACGGTGCCCGCGAAACGAAGAGCAGGGAACAGCTTTCGTGGAAGCTTCGCGTGAGGGCGACCGTGCGCGCGTGGGGGTATGGCGCTCGTGGTTCTTCGTAGAGGTCGTCATCCGGATCCCATACAAGGATCATGCGGAGGTTTGCCACGGGAGCAAAAACAGCGCTGCGCGTCCCGATGACGAGGCGTGAGCGCCCCTGGAGTGTGGACAGAAACGCCGTGTACCGCGCATGGGGGCCCTGTGCGCTACCGAATTGGACGTGGTCGATCGCATGCGCCGTGAGAGCCTTTGCCAGTCGATCGACGTCGCGCTGATCACTCGCGAGGATGATCGCTCCCGCATCATCCTCAAGTCCCGACAGGCATTCGAGCACGAGTTCAATCCACGAATCCACCGGATCGAGAACGATCGACGCTCGCGGAGTGCGGTCTCCACCGCATGAGTGCTCGAGGAAAGCCCCGAGCCCCGCGAATTTGGAACGGTACTTCTCACACTGAGGGTTAGCGTCACCGGTCGAAGCAGTTTTCTTATCAGGTGCGCCAGATTTTTCGCATGCATGGCGTTCCATGCGCGCCCGGTGTGCCTTTTCCGCGCCTGCGCTGCGCGCGGGAACGGCGAGTCGCAGCACGTCGCTGAGCGATCCCGCGTACCGCTGCGCAACGTCCTCGCACACCCGAAACATGTGTTCCGAAAGGAGAACGTCCTCGCTTACGACGGACACGAGCGGTGCGAGCGGCCGGATAGTGTCGGGTCTTTCGTAGCGTGCCCGTACGAGCGCCTCGTGCTCGCGGCCGGAGAATCGCACACGCACCCTCATCCCGGGCTCAACAGCATCGAGAGCCGCGGGGACCGCGTATTCGAAGAGGCGATCGAGGTGCGCGAGAGTACCGAGCACGTGAACAGAGACGACCGGCCGATCCGTCGCGAGCGAGAAGCCCGCGGTGGTTTCGAACGGTCGTCCGTTGCGACTGCTGTCCTCGCTCTTGGGTGTCGCGGAGTCAAAGAGCGCCGGTGGCTCTTGGGTCAGCGCCCGGTCACCCCAACGAGATCGCAGACGAAGATCAAGGTTTCCCCGCCTTTAATAACGCCCGGGATACCGCGGGGACCGTACGCAAGCGACGAGGGGATTTCGAGACGTCGGCGCCCGCCCACGCGCATTCCCTGCACTCCGCGGTCCCAGCCGGGAATGACCTGGCCTACGCCGAGCGTAAAGCGCAGCGGCTCACCTCGATCCCACGACGCATCGAACTGTTTGCCATCGCTGAGGCCTACCCCCACGTAGTGGACGTCGACAACGTCGCCGGCCTTGGCTTCGTCACCGTCACCGACCTTCTCATCGATGATGACGAGTTCCTCGGGCGCCTCGCACCCTTCAACGCTCACAACTGGTTTTGACATGATTCTCCTGAGATTTAGTGCTTAGGCCTCGGGCGAGGCCACGTACAGAACATCGGCGACAAAGAGCAGGGTCTTGCCGGCGAGATGGTTCTGATTGCCTTCGCCGGCTTCCCCGTAGGCCGACGCCGGCGGAAGAATCAGAGCAATCTGGCTACCTTGCGTTGCACCCTCGAGCCCCTCATCCCAGCCCTTAATGACCTGGCCGTCGCCTAGCTTGAACGAGAACGGGGTGCCACGCCCCCACGACGAGTCGAACTCTTCTCCGGTTGCCCAGTCCCAACCGCGGTAGTGCATGATGAGCGTGTCGCCCTTCTTCGCGGCCGGTCCGTGGCCTTTGATCGCGGGGGCGACAACCTGCTTAGTGGGAGCGGTACCGTTCGGTTTGGCGGTGAGATTTGGAGCGCCGTCCTCACCGAGGGCGAAACCGGGAACCTCCGCGGGAAGCTTCTGTGCGTCGCCCTCAGCTCGCTTCAATGCAACGCCGACGACGTCCCCGACCTGGAGCACCTTTTGTTTTTGGGTCCCGGCCACGCCGGCCATGAGAAAGCGCGAATGGGAGGTCAACCCCGTAAAGAATTCGGTCGCCGTTTGGCCCACGGATTGCTTATCCACCTTGAAAGGAGAGAACGTCCCCTCCTTCCACTGCGAAGCAAGCACTTCCGCGCTTTCCGGATCAAAGTAGGCGGAACGGGTCACGATGAAATCGCCCTCGGCGATTGCAGGGCCGTCGCCCTTGCTCACCACGGTTGAGTGGAAGTTAGAAAACTTCAGCGGGGCGTCGAAATCGACAGTCGGATCCTCACCAAACGCACTTGTGACCTTCACGCGGTCAAGAACATTGGCTTCGTCGGCCGCACTACCGCCGCCATCCGAGGCCGTGGATGCGCCCGAGTCCGATGCTTGAGCAGCGCCCTTCGCCGTAGGTGACGATTTTTTCGCGCACGCCCCAAGGGTGACAAGGGCGGAAGTGGAAGCAGCTGCAGCGAGCAGCGAGCGACGGTTGATCACTGGAGTCCTTTCAGCTCGGCGGGTGCCGATGAATACTCGTCAAGACTATCGAGCAAGCGGTCGATTTCCGGGTTTTCGACCTCAAACGGATCGAGCAGTGTGATGGGAAGAGCGCCGGGTGTGTTCGGTCGCACGGTTGTCCAATCCACCGCAACGTCGATCCCCTTTTCCCGTGCGAGCGTCAAGACTCTTGAACGCAAGTGCGCGCGAGTCGTAGCCGGACCCACTCGACGGGCGGCCTCAATTCGCTCGTCGCTCAGGACGCTCGTCGCAAGTCCGCGGCGCTCGAGTGCATAGAAC
This sequence comes from Dermabacter sp. HFH0086, assembly GCF_000413375.1. NCBI lineage: Bacteria > Bacillati > Actinomycetota > Actinomycetes > Micrococcales > Dermabacteraceae > Dermabacter > Dermabacter sp. HFH0086. Next base: position 1,826,466 of record NZ_KE340308.1, on the reverse strand, counting down.
ACGCCTCGATCAGGATCAATATCGTGATAGGCCAGTTCGAGGCGCTGAATCTCGGGCGCGTTGAGCGCGAGCCCACGCCGATCCGCCACCGTCGTAAACAGCTCGTGCTTAATCGCCCAGTCAAGTTCGCGATTGACGAGCGAGAAATTGCCCGTTTCGAGCGCTCGCAACCCTCGGTCCCACGTGTCCATCATTCGAGGGTCGAGGTCATCGTATGTGCGTTCGAGAGCGGAGAAATAGGCGCGCTGAATCGAAAGCGCCGTGCTTACGCCGCCGTTCTTCAGCTGGAGTGGTTCGCTCGCCGTGAGGTCTCGCGCAATTCGGCGAATATCGCTGATCGGGTCTGCGAGCTCGAAGTCTGCAAAAGCGTGCCCGTCTTCAATAAATCGCAACACGGCGAACGTCATCGCGAACCTCAGCCAGGTGGAGACTTCACTCATGGTCGAGTCTCCAGAAATGACGTGCAGTCTCCTGTAGCGCGATGGATCGCCGTGGGGTTCATCGCGCGTGTTAATGATCGGGCGTGCACGGGTCGTCGCGGACGAAACCGTCTCCCACATGTGGTCGGCCCGCAGCGAGAAGCCGAAAACCGGCCCGCCCTCGCCTTCGAGAACTCCCCCGGCCCCCGTGACGATTTGCCGCGTAATGAGGAATGGCAGCAGCAATGCTGGCAGGCGTGTGAATTCGCCTTTGCGCTCCACGAGGTAGTTCTCGTGGCTTCCGAAGGAATTGCCCTGAGAATCAGCATTGTTTTTAAACAGATGAATGCGTGCGTCGCGGCCATCGGATTTCAATCGCGCGTTGGCCTCGTGGACGAGGGCGTGAAGCTCCCGCTCGCCCGCGCGCTCCTGGGCGACAATGTCCCACGGGTCATCGCATTCCGCGGTCGCATACTCGGGATGGGAGCCGACGTCGAGATAGAGCCTGCCCGCGTTCGTCAGAAACACGTTCGAGGAACGCCCCCACGCGACAACCGGCCGGAACAGTTCCCTCGCGGCGGCTTCAGGTTCGAGGGCTTGCCGCCCATCGGCGGTTACCGCGAGAAGCCCAAATTCTGTCTCTAATCCGCCTACGCGCCGTTTCATAGATGCGACCTTTCCACCCTGGCCATACTGACAGGAGTGTGCCTCTCAAACGAACGCAACTCAACTCCACGTCGAAGCAGGGCAATCTCGGCATGAATGCTGTCATCGGCGTGGGTTCGCGCAAGCTCGCGTACGCAAAAATCGATCACGGCCTCGGCTTCGCGCTCATAAAGAGCGCTGTCGAAGGCGCGTTGTGCGAGCCCATCGGGAACACCGCCGATCGCGGCGAATGTGCCGTGATCGCTCAAAGATCCATCGAAACTCAAAGAGAAAATACGATCCAACTCTGGCGCCTGCCCGACTTCCGGCAGCAAGAGCGCAATCTCCAGCGGTTTTGGTGCGGAGACGAACGCCTCGCCAATGGCGTGGGCGAGAGCGTTGGCGAGGGAGGAAGCCGAAACATCACGGCGGGAATACTGGTAGGCGCGAGTATCGGCCCACCGCACGGCCGCGAGCCTGAGCGCCTCGTACTCGTGGAACTTTCCTGCGCCGGCAAAGGCGATGTGGTCGTGTACCTCGCCAATTTTCATGAGAGACGTCGATGAATTGAGGGCGATGATGACAATGCCATCGGCGCTGCTCGCGGCGATAACCGGCAGACCACGCGACACTCCGCGACGAGAGAAGTCGGCCCGATCCTTCGTCAGCTGTTCGGGATCGACGTAAAACGGCATGCTCATGAAAGCTCCTTAGCGAGCTCAAGGATCCGATCCGCATCCACGAAGCGCGCGCCTTCAGCATCGACGTCGACAAGAACGGGAAGTGACTCGCCGCGAAGGCCCGATGTTGCCGAGTCTCGACGGGAGGCGGAGGCGAGTGCCTGAAGGGTAAGGCAATGGGCTTCTTCGCGGTCGCAGTCGAGAATGTTTCGCCGTGCATCGAGAACCGCCCGCGCGATGTCGCTGCCCGAGCCGATGGCCGCCGTCTCCTCCTCCTCGTAGGATCCTCCGGTTGCATCGAAGGTGTGCACACGCACCAAGCCCAGGCGCTCATCGAAGCCAGCGAGCAGCGGGACGGCGGCGAGGCCCTGCAGAGCAAGCTGGAGGTGCGCGCGCACGAGAATACTCAGCCTTCGAACCTTGCCTTCGTGACTAAGCGCGTGCCCTTCGATTTTCTCGACGTGCTCGAGTTCGAGGGCGAACAAGCGCGCGAACTCAATGCCGAGTCCGGCGGTGCCCGCGATACCGATGGCCGAGTGAGAATCGGCAAGGAACAATTTCATCATGTCGTCCTTGACGATCCGGTGGCCGGCGCTCGCACGTCGATCAGCGGCGAGCGTGACGGCCTTCCCACCCGTATGGCGGACGGCAATGATCGTCGTCGCCTCGGCAACAGTCACATGAGCGTTGCTTACGCCTGAAAGCTCGGGGGCCAGAAGGCCCTCCGCCTTCAAATGCGCCGAAAGCGAGGTGAGGGGGTCGCCAAGGTTGGTCACTGACCGCCCTTTTGCACGAAGGACTTCACGAAACTCTCCGCGTTGGATTCGAGCACAAGGTCGATCTCGTCGAGGAGATCGTCGCTTGAGGCGATCGACGCTTGAATCTGGCCGGAGTTCTGGTCGATAAGCGGCTCGTCATTCTCATCGCCGCCACCGGAACCGTGAATCTGCGACTGTGTCATGCTGCGACGTCCTTTCTCTTCATTCGTGTCCACGCTACATGCGCCCCGCGGCGGGGCGCGCCATCACCGCATCTCATCAGCGGCCTTCCGAAAACTTTCAAGGAGAGTCTCAATCGCCCCGCTTGGATCGACCCCGTGGGCCTCGCACCACTGTTTCGACGCGACCGTTGGATCAGCGAGACGCACGCGCATGGCCGCACCCTCATGTCGCACCGTAACGACGTCCCACCCTGCCGAGTCAAGATCGTCGCGGTGGTGCGTGACAAGGCCGCCCCGTATGTACGCTCTGGTCGATTCGGGAGCGTGTGTCACCGCGTGCGAGATCTCGTCATCGCGCACGAGCCGGCGCACGCGCCCCGCCTTCGCAAGCTTCTCGTAGATGGATTTATCCTCGCGGACATCCGTGAACTGGAGATCGAGCGCCGCGAGCCGAGGGTCGGACCACTCCAGTCCGTGCCGCTCCCGAAACGCCTTAACGAGGGCGTACTTGCCCACCCATTCGATGCGATCCGCGGCGTCCAGTGGATTACGCTCGAGCACCTCCAGAAGCTCGGTCCACAGCGCGATCGCCTCGAGGGTCTCTGCATCGGCCTCGTCTCCCTCGAGCGAATTCTTCACGGCGCTCAAGTAGGCGCGTTGAATATCCAAGGCCGACGCTTGCCTACCATCCGTGGTGGCATAGGTTTTCGCGAAGCCCAGATCATGCGAAATCTCGTGGACGGCGCTGACAGGATCGACGAGCTGAATGTCCGGAAGGAGCGACTTTCCTGTCGCGTGTTCCCGTTCCGCAAGGCTCAAAACGAGGGAAGTCATCGCGAGCTTGAGGAACGTTGAGGTCTCGAAGAGGTTCGCATCGCCAATAATGACGTGCAGCCGGCGAAATCGCGAGGAATCCGCATGGGACTCGTCGCGAGAGTTAACGATAGGCCGATTGAGTGTCGTCTCGAGCCCCACCTCGTTTTCGAAAAAGTCGGCGCGTGAGCTGATCTGAAAGCCGTCGATCTCACCGCGGGTGCCGATCCCGACGCGTCCCGCCCCCACGAGAATCTGGCGCGTCGCGAAAAAGGGGATCAGAATTTCGCAAAGGCGCTCAAAAGGGACACCCCGGTCCACGAGATAGTTCTCGTGCGTCCCGTAGCTTTGGCCCTTGCCATCGGTGTTGTTCTTGAACAGCGCGAGGGCCGGGATACCGTCGGCCTCCTCGATGCGAGCCATGGCGAGCCGAGCGATACGCTCCCCCGCCTTATCCCACACGACCGCTTCGCGGGCGGTCATGACCTCTGGCGAAGAGTATTCGGGATGGGCGTGATCGACGTAGAGTCGAGCACCGTTGGTCAGTACCGCGTTTCCGATCGCACGGCGTTCCGCAAAATGCAGGGTCGCGGCATCGTCGAGGTCGAGCGGAATATCGTCACCGACCGTGATCTCGAAATCCGCGTCGACACTTGGGACGTGCGCATCGTGCGCTTCATGGGTGAGCTGAGTAGGGTGTGCGGCAGCGCGCTGAACTTCAAACCCACGCGCGTCACGCAAAGGGGTTTCGTCGCCGTAGTCCCAGCGAACACGGCGCTTCGGTGAGTCCTCGAGCAGGGCATAAGCTGCGACGGCATAGTGCGAGAGGCGAATTGACGCGTTCGCCCCGGAACGTTCACGCTCGGAATCAGACGTGTGAACGATGCCGAATTCCGTTTCAATGCCCATTGGGCGCCGAGTTGTCAGGGACGGAATGACCGAGCTCATGGTGCCGCGACCTCCTCGCTGCTCGCCGCGCGGCGCGGCGTCATGCGGGTAATACGCTGGCCGCGACGACCCGAAACTCGAGCCCAATCATCAGGGTTTGCTGTCGAGGGGAGATCCTCATTTTCCTTGAACTCAGTGTGGATTGCTTCGAGAAGGTGAGCGCGAGAAATCCCCCGCTCACCGTCGGAAAGCTCCGCCTTAATCGCGAGCTTCTTCGCGCGATCCACAATGTTGCGAAGCATCGCACCGGACATGAACTCCGAAAAATACAGCACCTCGGTTGTCCCATCCGCATACTCGAGGTCGACATAGGCCATATCGTCGTCACGCGCGTAAATACGCTCGATAGCGAAATCCACGAGAACGCCGAGTTCTTCGGCAAGCGGGACGTCATGCGTGAGGTAGAGCCGCAGGATTTCCGCGCCCGCCTTGGGGCCAGGGCGTTCGATGCGGATCTTGACGTCGAGTCGCCCGGGCCGAACGATCGCCGGATCGATCATGTCCTCGCGGTTTGAGGCCCCGATGACGATGACGTTCTCGAGACTTTCCACACCGTCGATCTCGGCAAGAAGCTGAGGCACAACCGTTGACTCGACATCCGAGCTCACCCCCGACCCGCGCGTGCGGAAAAGCGAGTCCATCTCGTCGAAGAACACGACGACCGGATTGCCCGAGCTCGCCTTCTCACGGGCGCGCTCGAACACGAGCCGAATGGAGCGTTCCGTCTCGCCCACATACTTGTTGAGAATTTCCGGTCCCTTGACATTCAGGAACCACGAGCGGTTAACAACCTCACTCGGATCCTGGCCGCGTTGACGTGCCGCTTTGAGAGCGAGTTCGTGCGCAACAGCCTTGGCGATCATCGTCTTTCCGCATCCGGGCGGGCCATACAGGAGCACGCCCTTTGGCGGGCGAAGACCATACTCATGAAAGAGCTCCTGGTGCAGAAACGGCATCTCGATGGCGTCGCGGATCGCGTCAATCTGGTCGCCAAGGCCACCGATATCGCTGTAGGACACATCCGGAATGTGCTCGAGGATGAGATCCGCAACTTCCTTGCGTTCAAGAACCTCGAGAACGAGGGCGGATTTCGGGTCGACCATGAGGTGATCGCCCCTATTGATACGACTGTCCAGAAGTTTCGGAACGACGTTCATGACACGCTGTTCATCGGCGTGAACCTGAACGAGCACACGAGAATCCTCAAGCTGCTCTACGGCGGTCGCGACAAAACCCGTCGTCTCGTGCGTCAATGCTTCCACCGCTATGAGGTTCTCATTGAGGCGCACCTCTTGGCCCTGTGTAAGCGCTTCGACGTCAATGTCGGGGGCAACGAGTACGCGCAGCTTTCGACCATTGTGGAGGATATCGATCTGGTTGTCCTCGACTTTCGCAACGAACGTGCCGAAAGACGACGGCGGATCCGCGAGTGACTCGAGATCACTTCGCAACTGCACGATCTGTTCGCGCGCTTTCGACAGCGACTTCACGAGCTGCTCGTTACTGCGAGCAAGCTTCGACAGTTCCTCGTTCAGCTCCTGATAGGTCTTCACCGCGTCCTCCCCTGCCTAATGTCTCGAAGTGCCCGCTTCGTCTTGCGTGGCGCAACGTTGCGTTCGTGGAAGTCCTCGCTCGTCCATTCATGACTCGAGCCACCGAAGCCCTCGTTTGCGGGGCCGTTGAGCTCCGCCTCATCCCGCGAACCAGGGGCCGGGCGCTGCTTGCGAAGCAGTGCCTTGCAGCCGCGAGCCGTGCGGCGGGACGTCAACAAGAACCCTGTGTGGGCGTTCATGCGGTGCTCAGGGCGCACCGCAAGGCCATCGAGATGCCACGGGCGCATCATCGTTTCCCACGCATAGGGCTCGGTGAACTCGCCGTGATCCCTAAGCGCCTCGACCGTACGAGACAGCTGCGTCACCGTCGCGACGTACGCGAGAAACACGCCGCCGTCTTCAAGCACCTCTGCCGCACTGTCCACGCACTCCCACGGCGCGAGCATATCGAGCACGACACGGTCGACGCGCTCGCCCTGCTGCGCGAGCTCATGCGCGCCGTCCTGGAAATCGCCGATGCTCAAGTCCCACCACGAGGGCACGGAACCGAAGAAACTTTCGACATTAGCCTTCGCGACCTCGGCGAAATCTTCGCGGCGTTCGATGGAGCGCAAAGAGCCGTCGGGCCCAAGCGCCCGCAAAAGCGCAATCGTGAGCCCGCCCGAGCCCACCCCTGCCTCAAGAACGCGTGCCCCCGGGAAAATATCCCCGTACATGAGGATCTGCGCGGAATCCTTCGGGTAGATAATCGCCGCGCCGCGAGGCATCGCCATCATGTAGTCGTTGTAGAGCGGGCGCAGCGCCTGAAAGGCGACGCCAGCGCTGTTCTCGACAACCGTGCCATCGCTCTTGCCGATCAGGTCGTCATGGCGAAGGAACCCGCGGTGGGAATGATGCACCCCGCCCTCTTTAAGCGTGATCGTGTTGAGGCGATTCTTGTGGTCGGCGAGCTGGACCTTGTCCCCCACAACGAAGGGCCCCGTACGGTCGAGGCGTGCGGTGACGGTGGGGTCGGTTTCGTGCGGCGAAGTCATGACAGTGAGTCTACGTGGCTTTTGCGCACCTCACCCGCGAGCGTTGAGCGCGCGGGCTACATCCTGCGCAAAAATCACGCTCACAAATTGACCTGCGTCGTTGCGCACGAGATAGGCGGGCGCCTCATCAGCCTGCATGGCAGCGAGAAGGTCGCTCCCCTCGGGACGCCCATCGAGCACCGTTGCCCTCACCACGGGTGAGAGCACCGCGTGAACCGGATAGTCCGCAGGCGCCTCAGCGATCGCGGCAGCTGGGGCGAGGACGACGCCGTCGGGATCGACGTAGAGCCCACCGCGTTCGAGGTAGGATCGTTCCCGCTCAACCGTTGCCGCGTTCGAAAGCACGCGGACCTCTTGCGACACGTGCGCGATGTGGAGCATATCGGCGCTCTCGAGAAAGCGCGCGTGGGCGATCGCCTGCGAGGCTCCCTGAAACAGCGATAGCGCGATCAGAATGCTCCACACCGTCCATAGCGGGGACGGCAGGTCTCCGCGCACGGCGGAGAGCGCGAGAGGGACGACCACGACGCCGACGGCGATCACACGGCCTACCCACCCCGTGATGATCGTTGCCCGTGCGGAGTTCATTCCGCATGCACGAAGGATCGCTTCCAGAGCCCTCCCGCCATCCATGGGCAGCCCCGGGAGGACATTGAAGATCGCGAGCGCCCAGTTGAGGGTCGAGGCAAAATGGCACGCAAGCACGCACATCGCGAGTGCTCCCAAATCGGCGTTCAGGAGCACGGGCGTCAGGGCCCGAGCGACGGCGCTCAGGATGAGGGCAAGGATGGCATTCGTGGCCGGTCCCGAAAGTGAGATGAGCATCGAGCGCGAAGGGCTCAGACGCGGTCCCTCATACGTCGTGTGCCCGCCAAACAAGGTCAGGGCGATTTCACGCACCCGAGCCCCGAAGGCACGCGCGACACACGCGTGTGCGAGCTCGTGCAAAGCAACCGAGAGCAAAAAGAGCACTGCTGCGATGGCTGCCGCGCCAATAGCAAAGGCCCCCGGCAAGTACTGGGCGAACTGCGGCTGAATCATCACCGCAAGCAACACCGCAAAAAGAATACTTCCGGCCCCGACGGAGACCTTTGGCATCGTCCGTTCCAGCTCAGCTCCCATACCCGCCTCGTTTCGACCTTGCAGCGTCGAGAACTATACTTGCACGACACGCCTAACGGCGTAGCTGAAGGAGGAATGCGTGCCCGAAAACCCCGCTCACGACGAGGTCAACCGCACAATAGCCATCGCAGCCTTCGGCGGCTGGAACGATGCAGGCACCGGCAGTAGTGAAGCCCTCACCCACCTGATGAACACGATCGGCGTCGATGAGGAACGCCCACCTCACACCATCGACGCTAATCACTACGTCGACCTCCAGATCAACCGCCCACTCCTGGCCAGGGATAGCGAAGGCCAACGCCGCGTGACCTGGCCGCACACGCACATCATTCCCCTCAAGCCCCACCGCGGCACGCGGATCCTCATCATCACCGGCCCCGAGCCCTCCTTCAACTGGACGGGCTACTGCGAAGACATCCTCACGCACGTGACATCCGCTCAGTGCACGCTTCTCGTGACACTGGGGGCCCTGCTCGCCGACACCCCGCACACGCGGCCGCTGCCAACATCGACAACGTGGGGCTCGCAAACCCCGAGGGTTGCCGACGCCGACGATTACGAGGGCCCCATCGGTATCCCCGCCATTTTGAACGACGCCGCCCACACTGCTGGCGTCGGAACCCTTTCCCTGTGGGTCCAGGTCCCGAACTACGTCGGCCAAAACCCCGCCCCCAAGGCCACCCTCGCACTCCTTACCGCACTCGATCGCGAACTTGACCTGCACATTCCCCTCGGCGAGCTTCCGGAGGATGCACGCGCGTGGGAGCGAGGTATGGACGCCATGGCCAACGAAGAAGAGGACATCAAGCAGTACGTTGAGCAACTCGAACAGATGAGGGATGCGACGGAACTGCCGGAGGCATCGGGCGATGTAATCGCTTCCGAGTTCGAGCAATTCCTTCGCAGACGCGAAGACGGCGACACGCACTAGGCGCGCCGCCGTCTTACGTCGGTTCTGGAAGCTTTACGCGCCCCCGAGCGGGGACACCACCCCGAACACGAGCAGGAGAAGAAGAACCGTACCTGCGATGAGGCGGTACCACACAAACACCGAGTACGAGTGATTCTCGATGAGGCGCATGAACCACACGATCACCGCATAGCCGAGCACGAACGCCACGAGCGTGGCGACGATGATCGCCGAAAGGCTTGGCTCCCCCGCTGCCATAGCGGCGGCACGCCCCTCGGGGCTCAAGAGGGCCGGCACCTCCTTGTACGCCTTGTACAGGCCAGACGCGAACACCGCCGGAATCGCGAGCAGGAATGCGTAACGCGCCGCGGCTTTGCGGCTGTAACCCAGGATGAGGCCCATCGTGATCGTGCCACCGGAGCGGCTCACGCCAGGGATGAGGGCGAGAGCCTGCGCGAGGCCGTAGAGGATCGCGTCTTTGAGGCTCAAGTCCTCCAGATTCTTCTCCTGCGCACCGCGTGCATCTGCATACGCGAGAAACACCGCGAAGAGGATCAGCATCGCTGCCGTGATGTACAGATTACGAAGCGCGTGGTCGATCTGCTTCTCGAACAAGAGCCCGAGAACTCCGATTGGAATCGATCCGAGGATGACAAACCACCCCATGCGGGCATCCGGATCCGAATGCGGAACCTTACCTACGAGCGACTTCGCCCACTGCGCGATGATGTGGACGATGTCCTTGAAAAAGTAGATGAGGACGGCGAGCTCAGTTCCAAGCTGCATGATTGCCGTAAATGCCGCCCCGGGATCCTGCCCTGGGTTCAGAAGTTCACCAACGACGCGCACGTGAGCGCTCGATGACACGGGAAGAAATTCGGTGAGCGCCTGGACAATGCCCAGGATCACCGCATCGAGGAAACTCAACTCAACGACTCCTTATCAGGTTGCGTGGGCATCAGATCCATGCGCGGCACGCCGGGCGATTTTGCCACAATGCGACACTACGCGGCACCTCCCCGCCTGGAAGGCACCGCGTAGTGTGTGATCGATTACGGGATCGCCGCCGGACGCTCAGTCCTCATCGTCATAGTCGTCGTCATCGTCGAGATCGAGATCGTCGAAGTCGTCGAAATCGTCGTCCTCGTCGTAGTCGTCCTCATCGTCGTCAAAGATAATGAATGGGGTCGCGACGTTGTACGCATCGAAAAGTGCGTCGTCGTAATTCTCAAAGGCGAGCGAGAGACGTTCGGTGGCAACGTCGAGCTGGTCTTCATCCTCGCCATTCGTGGCGGCGATGACATCGAAGTGGCGCTCAAGGGCGGCGATCAGTGCGGTCAGTGCGGCGCGAGGATCTTTCGTGTTCATGCAACGAAAATACCGCGAAACCCCCGCAAAAGGTAGCGGAATGCCCGGAATTTGGCGGCAATTTTTTGTGCGGCACGCAAGGTGGCAGACTCGCTCGAGGAAAGGAGCGCTCATGACAAACATTCCGGACCGATCACGCACATCGATCCTTCCTCCTCAGTGGAAGGTCTCCACCCCCTCCAGCCTGCTTCAGGCTCCGGTGGCGAAGGGACGCTCGGCGCGCGACTACGAGTTTCAGGTGCTCACGATCCCTAAGGGGACGTCGATTGGTCAGGCCCGCGAGGCCCTCACGGACGAGGCCGAGTACGGGCGCTGGGAACTTGCCCGGACGCAGAAGTTCATCGGCGGCGGGAAAAAGGTGTGGCTGCGCCGACGCATCATGCGTGTCACCGCACCGTAATGGTTGTCCACAGAATTGGTGTCCAGGCGGCGATGCCAGCTGTCATGTGGTGAACTGAGAAGCGTGATCAGTATTTTCGACTCGGCCGACACAACGGCACTCTTTGCAATCGTGGCTTTAACGCACCTCACGTTTGCGATTCCCCTGTCGTACATCGACATCCGCGAGCATCGCTTACCCAACAAACTCACACTCGCGATCACCGGTGCGGTGGCCTGTACGGCAGCGGTGACTGCCCTCATGATTCCCACGGTCGAAAAGCGCGTGCTTGGTGCATGTGCCATCGCCGTCGTTGTTGGTGCGTTGGTTTTTGTCTTTGCGCTCCTGTCCCCCGGGAGTATCGGAATGGGCGATGCGAAAGTCACCCCGGCCACCGTTGTACTCGCGGGACTCGGCGGCATACCGGTCCTTCTGGGAGCTTTAGCGTGGATATGCGGCGCGGGGGCACTTGCAGCGTTCTGGGTGCTTGTCAGAACGAGAAGCACCAAGGCCCGTTTCGCATTCGGCCCGATCATTCTGAGCGCTCCCTACGGAGGCCTTGGGCTCGCGCTCCTCGGTCTTTTTTAACGCCGCTTGATCTAAGGAAGCCAAGGCTGGCCGCTGCCCTCACCTTCGGATACTCCGGCACGAACCGGACCCCGGTCACAATACTCAACTCGCGTGCGAGTGAACGAAAAGGGACGCCCCGAGAGGGGCGCCCCTTTCAAGAGAAGCGAATGAAACTCCGCGATAGAGATCAGGCGCGCTTGCGGAGGTAGCTCACGCCACCGCCAACTGCGGTCGCAGCGGCACCGAGTGCAGCGAGGATGCCCACCGAAGCACCGGTGCGGGCAAGACCAGAACCACTGTTCGAAGCAGCGGCCTTCTCTTCCTGCTTGTCCGTGGCGCCATCGGCTTCTTCCGAGGCGCCGTCGTTGTCACCTTCCGAGGCTTCGGAGGTGCCCGCTTCCCCGTCGGTCACCTTCTCTTCCCCGTTGTTACCAGAGGGCATTTCGGCGTTGTTCTGCTCGTTGAGGCGGTTGTATTCCTTCTCGGCAGCATCGAGGTAGTCGTTTTCTGCCTGAGCAGCCTCGTCGCGAGTCGGAGTGTCCCACTCCGGCATCTCGTTCTTCTTGTTGTATTCCTTCTCAGCGGCGTCGAGGTAGTCGTTTTCTGCCTGGGCAGCCTCGTCGCGAGTCGGAGTGTCCCACTCAGGCTGAGTGTTCTTGTTGTATTCCTTCTCTGCGGCGTCGAGGTAGTCGTTCTCAGCGGCAGCGCCCTCGTCACCGGTCGGGGTATCCCACTCAGGCTGAGTGTTCTTGTTGTATTCCTTCTCAGCGGCATCGCTGTAGTCGTTCTCAGCAGCAGCGGCCTCTTCGCCGGTCGGGGTATCCCACTGACCAACGCACTTCTGGAGGTCTGCGGGCACGCTGATGATGCCCATTGCAGCGTATTCGAGGTCAGCCTTCTGCTCAGCCGTGAGGTCGTTGCAATCGACGGTTTCCGCGTTTGCAGCGGCACCGAAGCCGAAGGTGAGGGCGGCGGTCGCAGCGACTGCGCTCATGCGGACAATAGCTTTCATTGTTTTCTCCTAGCTAGGGAAAGGACCGGACCCGGTTGGGGCCGGATAACCAGGCTCGTGTGCGCGCCGCACGATTTGCAGACCACTAGTGCACGACCTGCGGCTCGTTACGGGGCGTAAGGCCGTAGCCGGGTGAAACGACGTTACCATAACGCTGTCGCGCCAGTTGTGGGACTAAGGTCCATCTTCCACAACAGTGTGATTAAAACGGAACTTGCGCGCTCTAATCGATGCGCGGCGCGCTTTGGAAGCATGAACTGAGCGGTGGTGCGGGCGGGGCGGGCGAAGCTCCATTCATATCGCTATGCACGGCTTCGCCCGCGGTTCCAACCGGTCGTCATTCATGCCGCAGCGTAAGTGGAGAAGGAAGGCCCCCGCCTTGCCTTCGCACCGCAGGTGCGTTAGCGCATGCCCGCTCCGCATGGTTGGAACTCGTCTCTCCGCCCCCGCGAGACGCCCATCACAATCAAAGCAGAGCGGACAAACGGCAACAAGACTTCCGCTTGAACAAGAAATAACTTTCGGTAAACGTTCGCGGATGCAAAGCTCCCGAACGCGCGCGCTGCAGGGGGTGATTACACGCAACAGAAAACCCTCCGTGCTGCGATTGCGCACGGAGGGTTTCTCCACGGTGTCCGAGGGGGGACTTGAACCCCCACGCCCTTAAGCGGGCACTAGCACCTCAAGCTAGCGCGTCTACCTATTCCGCCACCCGGACCGGGTTTTTGTCGCTTCTTCGTTTGCGACTCAATGAGATTACCACCGTGCGCACGTCGGAGGAAATTCAGAGCTCGTTTTTTGCGGATTCGTGAACGGAATCACGCGCCGACGGAGGTTCGGGTAAGAATGAGCGACGTGAGAGACTCGAACCTATGCCCCACATCATGTTTTTTGAACCTCTCATCCCCGGTAACACCGGCAACGCCATCAGGCTCTCCGCCGTGACGGGGGCGCCGCTTCACCTTATTAAGCCGCTCGGCTTCAACTTTGACGACGCGCATTTGCGCCGCGCGGGCCTCGACTACCACGATCTCGCGGTCATGACAGTTCACGAGAGCTTCGACGATGCCCTCGCCGCCCTCCCGGATTCACGGGTATTCGCATTCACGGGACATACAGATGCGCATTTCCACGACATCACCTACCGCGAAAGCGATGTTCTCCTCTTTGGGAGGGAGGACACAGGTCTTCCCGAGTCGGTACTGCAGCACCCCCGCATCACGAAGTGCGTCCGTATTCCTATGCTCGAGGGGCGCCGCTCGCTGAACCTCGCTAATTCCGCTTCGATCGCCGTATATGAGGCGTGGCGTCAGCTTGGCTACTCCGGAGCACTCTAGATCCCGACTCCGAATACTGCTTCGTACATCCCTTCGGCGGGAGCGGCCTCAACTCCGCACATGAGTTCGACTTGCCGGGCGGCCTGATGCGCGAGCATGTGGGCGCCGGTCGCGAATGCCGGGGCGGTCGCGCAATCCATGCGGTCGGCGAAAGCCGTGCGAACTCGCGCGAGCGGGGTGGGGTCCGGGAAGTACAGCGCATCGAAAAAGGCCGACGGCACTCGCGCTACCTCGTCCAGGTGGGCAAGGACGCGGTTGGCAATTGTTTTAGCCCCCTCGAGTGCGAGCGCGCTCGCGACGATGTCAGTATCGAAGCTTCGTGCGGGATGATCCCAGTCCCCCACGCGCACGTGAACGCCCCGGCTCTTGAGAAGTGATTCGAGGGACGTGAGTTTCTGGCGTGAGCGCGCGAGCAGGGTAAAACGCGTGCACCCTGCCTCATGAAGGGCCACGGCCAGTGAAAGGGCAGTCGCACCTGATCCAAGAAGCGTCGCACTTTCGATCCCCGCGATTCCCGCAGAATCGAGCGCTCCCTGAATTCCCGCGACGTCGGTGTTGAAGGCGACGTATCGTCGCTTGCGGCCCGAGCCGATCGGGAGCAGAGTATTCGCGATCTGGAGCTCAGAGTGGGTACCGTGAGCCACGGCGAGCTCGTGTGCATGAGCCTTGTGAGGCATCGTCACGCTCACGCCGTCGTAGAGCGGGAGTATGTTGCGTGCGAAACGCGCAAATTCTCCGCGTGGCACGTGAACCCGCTCGTAGCTCGCGTGCTCGATCCCGAGCGCGCGATAGGCCGCCTCATGCAGTTCGGGCGAGCGCGAGTGCGCGATCGGATCCCCGATCACGGCAAACCTCAGTCGATGACCGCTTACTTTTTCTTCGCCCATTCGCGCCACTGCGCCACATTCTTGTCGTGCTCTGCCTTAGTGGCCGCGAACTTCGTCTCCCCGGTATCCGTATTGACGGTCACCCAGTAGAGCCAGGGCCCTTCTGGCGGATTCTTCACGGCATCGAGGGTGGCATCGCCGGGATTGGAGATAGGGCCGATGGGAAGCCCAGGGTGCTTGTACGTGTTGTAAGGCGAGTCAGTCGCCCGCTGCTCCGGTGTCGTGGAGATCGTTTCGCTCTTGCTGAAATAGGCGACCGTCGAATCCAGTTGGAGATTCATGGGCTTACCGCCCGCCTCGCCAACGCCGGCAAGACGATTGTCGATCGTCCGCACGACCTTCCCGTAGTCCTCGGGATTGCGTGCTTCCTTCTCCACGATCGAGGCAATCGTGAGGGTCTCGTGCCACTTGTCCTCGGGAATCCCCTTCTTCTTGAGCCTCGTGGTCATACGGGAGACCATCGTGTCGAGAATATCGGCGGCTGAATCGTCTTCGTGAAAATCGTAGGTACCGGGCCACAGGTACCCTTCGATTGACTTCGCTGGGTTCTTCGGCACGCCGCGTGCCTCATAATCAGCTCCGGCCTTTTCAAACTCTTTGACGGGGATGCCCGTTGCCTTGCTCAACCGTTCGTACATCTTTCGAGTGGTCTGTCCCTCAGGGATAGTCACGCGAATCCCCACGCGGCTCGAAGGATCGAGCAGCAGGCTTAGCGCTGATGCTCCGCTCATCTGTTTACGCAGCTTGTAGGTGCCGGGCGTAATGTTCGGGGCATCCTGGCTCGCCGCAAAGGCGTTGACGAACGGGCCCTTCGTTTTGATCACGCCAGCGTCGACGAGAGTTGCCGCGATGTCCGAGCCACTGTCGCCATCCTTCACGACAATCTCGACCTCGCCGGATCCCTCGCCCTCGTAGTCTTTCGCTGAGCTTGACACATCCACGTTGGTGGAAATCCAGGAGTAGCCGAAGTATCCGCCGCCCACGAGCGCTCCGAGGACGACCAGCACCAGCACAGCGGGCAAGAACCGCTTCAACAGGCTCGGCTTCGGGCTCCGACGCTTTCCACGCCCCGATCGAGTCTCATGATGACCCGACGAACCCAGCAGGTCCTCAAGGGAAGAATCTGGCACGAATACTCCTTACTGGGGATCGCTGTGGCTCCACGGCTCTCCAGCCGCAGCTCCACGCGCGCGTTCGAAATCAAGAGCAGTCTGAAGAATCATGACTGCAGCGACCTGGTCTATCACCGGTCGGTGTGTGCGATGTCGGCGCCCCGAATCGCTCAGTGCACGGTGAGCACTCACGGTGCTCATGCGTTCGTCTACAAGGTACACGTCGTACTCGGGTTCCGACTCAATCGGTTCGAGTTCCGCGAGTTCGGCGATGAACGCTTGAGCTTTCTCAACTGCCGTGCCGCATTCGCCGCTCAGCAAGCGAGGCTTGCCGACATACAGTCGCTCGGCGCCAAGTTCGGCGATGAGAGCCTGGAGCTTTGGTGCGGCTTCCTCGCGCGGGAACGTGTCGACTGGCGTCGCGAGGAGGCCGTCGGCGTCACTGCGGGCGACACCGACGCGGGCATCGCCCACGTCGACGCCGATCCGCACAAATCGCCGAGGCATCATACGCGGGCGCGAAGGGCTGCGGTAATCGTCTCTAGCGCAACGGGCACGAGCGACGGCTCGCCGCCACCGCCCTGAGCGAGGTCGTCCTTGCCGCCCCCTCGACCGTTCATCGCTGCGGCAGCGTCGCGCAAGAGCGCCCCGGCCTTGATGCCAGCCTCGCGCGCCGCGGCATTGGTGGCGACAACGAGCGCTGCGCGAGAATCGGACTCCCCTGCGAGTGCCACCACGCTGGGCTCTGATTCTCCAAGGCGCGCCCTCAAATCTGTCGCGAGAGTACGCAAGTCCCCCGCTGCCACTCCCTCGCCAGCGTCATGGGCGATCACGCGCACGCCGCCGACGGGAGCGGCGGACTCCACGAGCTTGCCTGCCTCGGCCTGCAGCTGCTGACCTCGCATCTGCTGAAGATTTTTCTCCATCTCCTTCACACGCTTCGTAAGCGCCTGCACACGCCCCGGAATGTCGTCCGTAGACACTTTCAAAATCTCCGCGAGCTGCGAGACAAGTGCGTGCTCTTTCGAATGGAACTTATAGGCACTTTCGCCAACGAGCGCGTCAACGCGACGGACGCCCGAACCGATCGAAGCCTCCGAAACGAGCTGGACTGAGCCGAGGCTGCCGGTGACGGGCACGTGCGTGCCGCCGCACAGCTCGCGCGACCAGTCGCCACCGATCGACACGACGCGCACGATGTCGCCGTATTTCTCACCGAACAATGCCTGAGCGCCGAGCGCTTTCGCCTCGTCGATCGGCATCTGCGCGTCTGTCACCTCGAGGTTCTGCTGCAGCATCTGGTTGACCTTGCCCTCGACCTGCGCGAGGGAGCTCTGCGGAACGGCCTGGCCGTAGCGGAAATCAAAGCGCATGCGGCCCGGCGAATTCTCGGAACCGGCCTGGGTCGCGCCTTCGCCAAGTTCTTCGCGCAGCGCCTGGTGCACCATGTGCGTTGCCGTATGGGCACGGGCAATGGCGCCGCGACGCTCTGTGTCAATGCGTGCGATCGCAGACTCGCCGGTACGGGCAGCCCCTTCGATGAGGCGACCACGGTGGACAGAAAGCCCCTTGACGGGCGCCTGGACGTCGTCAACCTCGATGATGCCGCCGCCGGCAAGACTGATCGTGCCCTGGTCGGCGAGCTGACCGCCCATCTCTGCATAGAACGGCGTGTCTGCAAGGACGATTTCCACGTCGGCGGGGGCACTGACGGTTTCTGCGAGGGCGCCGTTGACAAGGATCGAGCCGACTGTCGTCGAGACCGTGTCGTCCGTGTACCCCACGAAGCGTGTGAGGCCGTTGGTGTTCACGATGTCATTGAACAGTGCTGTATCGGTATGCCCTGCCTTCTTGGCCTGGGCATCGGCGCGGGCGCGCTCTCGCTGCTCCTGCATCGCTGCCCGGAAGCCAGCCTCATCAACGCGCAGACCTGCCTCTGCAGCCATTTCCAGGGTGAGGTCGATCGGGAAGCCGTACGTGTCGTGGAGCGTGAAGGCATCATCCCCCGCGAGCAGATCCGATCCGCTCTTCTTGAGGTTCGCGCTCATACCCTCGAAAATCTGCGTGCCGTTGGAGAGCGTGCGACGGAAGGCATCCTCTTCCGTGTACAGAACCTCTTCGATCTTCGCGAACTTCTCCTCGAGAACGGGATACGACGCCACCATGGCGTTCTTCGAGACTGGCAGCAGCTCCGGCAGCGCCTGCTTATCAAACCCAAGTAGACGCATCGAGCGCACCGCGCGTCGAATAAGTCGGCGCATCACGTAACCGCGCCCCTCATTACCTGGGCGCACGCCATCCGACGCAAGCATCATGGCGCTGCGAACGTGGTCGGCAACGACGCGCAT
Organism: Dermabacter sp. HFH0086; assembly: GCF_000413375.1. Lineage (NCBI taxonomy): Bacteria > Bacillati > Actinomycetota > Actinomycetes > Micrococcales > Dermabacteraceae > Dermabacter > Dermabacter sp. HFH0086. The sequence goes on along the minus strand of NZ_KE340308.1, from coordinate 1,808,389 downwards.
GCGCACATCCGATTGCTCGTCGCCCGTCCCGTACCGAAGCCCCGTCAACTCCTCCGCGCGCGCGATGACGGGGAAGACCTGATCGGTCTCATACATGTTGTTCTTGCCCTGCAAAAGATAGGCGAGACGCTCAACGCCGAGACCGGTATCGATCGCCTTGCGGTCGAGTTCACCGATCAGCGGGTAATCCTTCCCGCTGCCCTCGCCTCGCATGTACTGGTCAAAGACAAGGTTCCAGATCTCGAGGTAGCGATCGCCGCCCGGGTCGACGCTGCCTCCTTCGGCCTCGGGGCCGAACTCGGGGCCACGATCGTAATGCCATTCAGCACATGGGCCGGCCGGACCAGGCTGGCCGGTCGACCAGAAGTTTTCTTCCTTCGGAAGGCGCACAATGTGGCGAGAATCGATGCCGATCACGCGCGTGAGGTGGTCGTAGGCTTCCTGATCGTTCTCCCACAGGGTGATCCACAGCCGATCGCCCTCCAGTCCGTACCCGCCTTCACCCACACTCGTCGTGAGAAGCTCCCACGCGAAGTCGATCGCGCCTTCCTTGAAGTAATCCCCAAAGCTGAAGTTGCCGGCCATCTGGAAGAACGTGCCGTGACGCGTGGTCTTGCCGACATTGTCGATGTCGTTCGTTCGGATGCACTTTTGGACGCTCGCCGCACGTGGCCACGGAGCCGTATCGGTGCCAACAATGTAGGGAATGAACGGCACCATGCCGGCAACCGTGAAAAGGATCGAAGGATCAGAGGAGACGAGCGAGTCGCTCGGGACAATCTCGTGGTCCTTGTTCTTGAAGAATTCGAGCCACCGGCGTGAAACCTCGGCTGTCTGCATGGGTTCTTCCTTCCCTAAGCCCTCACGGGCGTGGACTGGGCTGGGCCTTTAACGAAAAGCGGCCCCGACCAAGTGTACGTTCTCGTACTGGTCGGAGCCGCATGAAGTGAAGGCCGTGAGGCCTCCTCCATAAAGAAATCAGCGAGCGTAGTACTCGACGACGAGCGCGACGTCGCAGGTCACGGGGACCTCGGAGCGCTTCGGGCGAGCAACGAGCTGAGCCTTGAGTTCCTCGAGCTGCACCGAGAGGTACGAAGGAACCGACGCCTGAACGTCGGAGTTCGAACCCTCAGCGGCGTCCGCGAAAGCCTCGAGAGTCTGCGACTTCGGCTTGACCTGGATGGTCTGGCCTGGCTTCACACGGTACGAGGGGATGTTCACGATCTCGCCGTCCACGAGGATGTGGCGGTGCGAGACGAACTGACGAGCCTGAAGGATCGTGCGAGCGAAGCCCGCGCGAAGAACAAGGGCGTCGAGACGAGTTTCGAGAAGCTCGATCATCGACTCACCGGTCAGACCCGGGAGCTTCTTGGCCTCGAAGTAGGCGCGGTGGAGCTGCTTCTCACGAAGCTGGTACTGAGCGCGAAGGCGCTGCTTCTCGGTCAGACGAACCGCGTAGTCCGAGTTCGAACGGCGACCACGACCGTGCTGGCCCGGCGGGTAGGGGCGCTTCTCGAAGTACTTGACGGCCTTCGGGGTAAGCGCAAGACCGAGCGCACGCGAAAGGCGTGCGGTACGACGTGCTTTGGTGACACTGGTCACGTAAGTTACCTCAATTTCGATGCGATGAATCCATTTGGCAGCCGCGGATTCAGCGCAAAACTTTACCGTGCCGAGTGCCGAGCCTCAAGCGTTTCAGAGGCTTGGGAGACACAAGCCTCTGTGGGATCGCTCACCGCGCGTCAACCGTCGGACCCCTGCACCCCACCCGCGCCGCGCGTGAGCGAACGCAAAATCGCAAGTGAGCTCTTCACGCGCGCTTCAAAACCGCGATCCGTTGGTTCGTAATAGTTAACGCCGACGAGGTCGTCGGGGGCGTATTGCTGACGTGCCACTCCCCGCGGCTCGTCGTGCGCGTACACGTAGCCAACGCCGTGGCCAAGCTTTTCGGCGCCCTTGTAATGCCCATCGCGAAGATGTGCGGGAACCGAACGCCCTTTTCCTTCGCGCACATCGGCGATCGCTCGATTGATTCCCGCGTAACTCGCATTGGACTTTGGGGCCGTTGCGATGTGCACGACCGCTTGGGCGAGCGGGATCCGCCCCTCGGGCATCCCAATCATTTGGACTGCCTGCATTGCGGCCACGGCAACTTGAAGCGCGGTCGGGTCGGCCATGCCGACCTCCTCACTCGCTGCGATCACGATTCGCCGCGCGATGAACCGCGGGTCTTCGCCCGACTCAATCATGCGGGCCAGATAGTGCAGGGCCGCATCCGGATCGCTTCCCCGCATCGACTTAATGAACGCGCTGATGACGTCGTAGTGCTGATCGCCCTCGCGATCGTAGGTCAACATCGAACGGTTGATCGCGTGGGCGAGGATGTCGCCCGTGATCCGCTTCTCTGGGGTCTTCAGTGCTGAAGCAGCAGCAGCCTCGAGCGCTGTGAGGGCCTTGCGGGCATCGCCTCCGCTGAGACGCACGAGCGCCTCGCGGGCATCACTCTCAAGTTCGACCGAACCGCCGAGCCCCCGCTCCTCGGCGAGCGCTCTCGTCAGCAGTGCATCAATCTCCTCGCCACCGAGCGAATCGAGGGTGAGCACAATCGAGCGCGAGATCAGCGGGGTGATGATTGAAAAATAGGGGTTCTCGGTCGTCGCGGCGATCAGGGTCACCCACCGGTTCTCAACCGACGGCAAGAGCGCATCTTGCTGCGACTTATTAAACCGATGCACCTCATCGACGAAGAGAATCGTTTCGCGACCAGTCGTGCGCAGGCGCGAGCGCGCCGCATCAACGACGGCACGGATATCTTTGACTCCCGCAAGCACGGCTGAAACCTCGACGAACTCGCGATCGCCCTCTCGCGCGACGGCGTAAGCGATCGTCGTTTTGCCCGTTCCGGGTGGGCCCCACAAGATGATTGAGCTCGGGGCCGTATGCGAATCGTCCTCTCCCACGAGACGAAACAGGGGTGAGCCGTCGGCAAGAGCGTTCTTTTGACCGACGATCTCCTCGAGCGAACGCGGCCGCATACGGGCTGCTAGCGGCGCACGGTGATCGACGTTGCGGTCCGCGAGAGTCTTCGGGGCCTCCACGCCTGGCTTGAGAGAAAAAAGATCGTCGTCCACACGTCTAGCGTAGCGAGGGCGCGCGAGATTCGCGCCGCCGAGCAACGATGATCGAGATCCCCGCGACAAGGGGCAACACGAGGGGAACATACCCATACCCCTCGCCGAAGTGCGACCAGACCGTCGCCTTCGGGAACCATTCGGGCTGGGCGAAACTCAAAGCGCCCACGCCGACAACGCCGACGAGTTCGACGCCGACGAGAATGAGGATCGCTCGCCAGTGGGGAGCCTTCCGAATCAGCAAGACCGCGATCGCGACGTACGTAAGCGCAGCAACAATGCTGAGGGAAAAGGCGAGCGGTGCCTCGGAAAAATCGCGAATCGACTGCACGAGTGCGCGCGCCGTCGCCGATACGGCAAACACGCCGTAAACCACGAACAGGGCCATGCGGAAGCCGCGTGGATTCTCCTGCGTCATCGACGACTTCGTGGAACCGGCGGGCGTCATTTCGCGAACCCCGCGGGCCAGATCTGGGGTAGCCGGTAGGCGAGGAAGACGCATGTGAGCGCGATGGCGGCAATGGCGAACGAGCCCCACTTGGTACGTTCGAGGAACGAGATGTACACGCCCGCGATCGGCAGTGCGATTGCGGTGGCAACATAGCCCCAAAAGATCACGGCATCGCCAGGGCTCACCGGAGCGAGGAGCCACGCAAGAGCTCCGATAAGCCACACGAGCGCTAGGGCGAGCGAAGCCCCCATGAGCAACAGGTCTGCTGCAAGATCCTTGATGACATAGACCGCGCCGAGAACGGCTACGAGAGCCGCAACAACGTACAGGGCGATCAGCATTTGCCCACTCCCACCTCAAACTCGAGTGACTCCCCTACGATAAGCACATGGCACATATAACTCTGAGCATCAGCAACGTTGACTCGATCACGACGGACGTCCTCGTGGTCCCCCTCCTTAAGAGCGCAAAGGATGCACCGGCAAGCCCGGTTGGGCTTTCATCGCTCGAAGAATCCTTCACTGCCGTCAAGGCCAGTGGCGCCAAGGGAGCGCTCACGACGATCCCGGCCCCCGCTGCCTACCGCGCTCACGCAATCGTCGGCGTTGGCCTCGGCGCCGAGGCACTTGAAGATGTCACGTGCGAAGACATCCGCTACGCCTTTGGTTCCGCTTCGCGAACCCTCACCGGCCACACAAGCATCGCCCTTGCCTTCCCGGCCGCCTCCGAGGCACACATCGCTGCGGCTCTCGAAGGTGCAGCTCTCGGCGCCTACGCCTACGGCGAATACAAGAGTGACCTCAAGGACGACCAAAAGCCCGTTGAGGAGATCGTTCTCGCCGTCGCCGATAAGAAGGAACTCAAGGCCCTCGAAGGCGCGGCGAATCGCGCTGAAAAGATTGCCCAAGGCGTTCACCTCGTTCGCGACCTGGTCAACACCCCGCCGAATCTTCTGTACCCCGAGTCTTTCGCGAAGCGGGCAAAGGAGCTCACGAAGAAGCTCCCCGTGACGATCGAGGTCCTCGACGAGAAGGCACTCGCCGACGGCGGCTACGGCGGCATCGTGGGCGTGGGCCAGGGTTCGACTCGCCCACCACGTCTTGTGAAGCTCTCGTACGCACCCAAGCGCGCCAAGCGCCACGTCGCCTTTGTCGGCAAGGGCATCACGTTCGATTCGGGCGGCATTTCCCTCAAGCCCGGCGCCGGCATGGATGAGATGACGATGGACATGGGCGGTGCCGCAACCGTTCTGGCCGCGACCGTCACCGCAGCCGCGCTCGAACTCAACGTCAACGTCACGACGTTCCTCGCGCTCGCCGAGAACCTCCCCGGTGGCGGAGCGCAGCGCCCCGGCGACGTCGTCACGATGCGTAACGGCAAGACCGTCGAAGTACTCAACACCGACGCCGAGGGCCGCATGGTCATGGCAGACGCCCTCGTGGACGCCGCCGCTCTCGAACCGGATCTCCTCATCGACGTTGCGACGCTTACGGGTGCCGCCATCGTCGCGCTTGGCAACCGCACCGCCGGCGTCATGGGCACCGACGATGCTCGCGACGAGGTATGGGAAGCATCGAAGGCGGTTGGCGAACCCATGTGGCCGCTCCCGTTCCCCGAAGAGCTGCGCGAAGGCCTCAACGGCCGTGTTGCCGACCTCAGCAACATCGGCGAGCGCCCCGGTGGCGCCCTCAGCGCGGGCATCTTCCTCAAGGAGTTCGTCGGCGAGACCAAGTGGGCGCACGTCGACATTGCCGGGCCTGCCTTCACCCAGAAAGCATTTGGGTACTCGAATGTGGGCGGAACCGGCATGAGCATGCGCACTCTCGTTGAGGTTATTGAGCGCGAAGCCGCCAAGTAAAACGTTGCGCGATTCACGCGCAGCAATCGTCGGAAAGCCCCCGCTTTTGCCCCGCAGCCGCGGGCGAAGTTGGGGGCTTTCCCACACTCTGGCCCCGCTCACGGCCGACCCACGGCGACATCCAGGGGCGTGTCTTACGATAATGGGCGTGCATGCCGCACCGGCTGGCTTAGCGTTCGAGGCCGGGACTTTCGGCGACATGCCCCCAATCCTCAACAGTTAGGGAGCTGAACGTGGCGGATACCTCCACAGACCAGAAGTTCGACATCGTGATTCTGGGAGGTGGCAGCGGCGGCTACGCGGCCGCGCTGCGCGCCACCCAGCTTGGAAAGAGCGTCGCCCTCGTCGAAAAAGACAAGCTCGGCGGCACGTGCCTGCACCGCGGTTGCGTGCCCACCAAGGCCCTGCTTCACGTAGGCGAGATCGCCGATACGCCGGCCGAAGCTAAGGCCGTGGGCATCGAGATGACTGCCTCCGCGGTCAACACCGAAAAGATGCTCGACTTCAAGAACAAGGTCATCGGCCGCCTCTACAAGGGCCTTCAGGGCCTCGTGGGCGCCTCCGGCGCGACCCTCGTGAACGGTTTCGGTCGCCTCACTGGCCCGAACACGATCGAAGTTGAAGCCGAGGACGGCTCAAAGCAGACCCTCACCGGTGACAACATCATCCTCGCCTCCGGCTCCTTCTCGAAGACACTCCCGGGACTCGAGCTCGGTGGCCGCATCATCGACTCCGAGGTTGCGCTTCAGCTCCCCGAGGTCCCGAAGAACCCCATCATCCTCGGCGGCGGCGTGATCGGCGTCGAGTTCGCGTCGGTATGGAAGTCGCTCGGCGCTGAATCGGTCACGATCATCGAGGGCCTGCCGCACCTCGTTGCAAACGAAGACGAGGCCATCTCGAAGAACCTCGAGCGCGCCTTCAAGAAGCGCAAGATCGCGTATTCGCTCGGCGTCTTCTTCGAAAAGGCCGAACAGACTGAGACCGGCGTCAAGGTCACGCTCGCCAACGGCAAGACCTACGAGGGTGACTACCTTCTCGTCGCCGTGGGCCGCGGCCCGCAGACGAAGGGCCTCGGCTACGAAGAGCAGGGGATCGAGATGGACCGAGGCTTCGTGCTCGCGAACAAAGAGACCCTTGAAACGAACGTTCCCGGCATCTACGCCGTCGGCGACATCGTGCCTGGTCTTCAGCTCGCTCACCGCGGCTTCCAGCAGGGCATTTTCGTGGCCGAGCAGATCGCTGGCCTCAATCCCCAGCCGATCGACGAATCCGGTATCCCGCGCGTGACCTACTGTGAGCCGAACATCGGTTCCGTCGGTCTCACCGAGAAGCAGGCCAAGGAGAAGTTCGGCGAGGATAATGTCGCGACATACGACTACAACCTCGGCGGCAATGGTAAGTCGCAGATTCTCGGTACGCAGGGCTTCATCAAGCTCGTGCGCGAAAAGGACGGCCCGATTGTCGGTGTCCATATGATCGGCGCGCGCTTGTCCGAGCAGATCGGCGAAGCGCAGCTCATCGTCAACTGGGAGGCGGAGCCCGAGGATGTTGCTTCGCTCATCCACGCCCACCCCACTCAGAACGAGGCGATGGGCGAGGCCGCACTCGCTCTCGCTGGCAAGCCGCTTCACGCCCACGCCTGATCACGAGGAGAAACGAACATGTCTGAAATCGTTAAGATGCCCGCGCTCGGTGAATCCGTCACCGAGGGCACCGTTGTCCGCTGGCTCAAGGAAGTCGGCGAGGAGATCGCCGTCGATGAGCCCCTCCTTGAGGTGTCCACCGACAAGGTCGACACCGAGGTTCCCTCACCCGTTGCGGGTGTCCTCGAGAAGATCCTCGTGAACGAAGATGAGGATGCGGAAGTCGGCGCTGATCTCGCCGTTGTGGGCGATGGCTCCGGTGCTGAAGCGCCTAGCGATGGCGACAACCTCGCCTCGGACCAGACGGTGGCTCCGTCGACCGCTGAGGAGACTCCCGCCGGCGAGAGCGAGCGCCCTGCTGAAGCAGCGAAAGCCGCGGGTGCGGCCGACGGGCAGGAAGTCACGATGCCCGCACTCGGTGAGTCCGTTGATTCGGGCACCGTGGTGCGCTGGCTCAAGGAAGTGGGCGACGAGGTTGAAGCCGATGAGCCACTCCTTGAGGTGTCCACCGACAAGATCGACACCGAGGTGCCCTCCCCCATTGCCGGCACGCTCCAGAAGATCCTCGTGCAGGAAGATGAGGAGGCAGAGGTCGGCGCGGCGATTGCCGTGATCGGTTCGGGTGCACCGTCCGACGCTTCCCCGGCTCCGGCCGCCCCTGCGGCTTCGAGCGATGCGCCAGCCCCCAAGGCCGAAGAGAGCAGCGCCCCAGCGGCGAGCGCCTCGCAGACGGTTTCCTCCAGCAACAACTCCCAGGCGTATGTCACGCCGATCGTGCGTAAGCTCGCTGCCGACAACGGCATCGATCTCGCTTCGGTGAAGGGCTCGGGGATCGGTGGCCGCATCCGCAAGCAGGATGTGCAGGATGCGATCGACGCGAAGGCAAAGGCCGAGGCTCCCGCGCCGGCTGCCGCCGCGGCCCCCTCGAAGAAGGAAGCGCCCAAGGTCGAGGTTTCCCCGCTTCGCGGAACCGAGGAGAAGATGAGCCGCCTGCGCAAGATTGTGGCGTCGCGCATGGTGGAGTCGCTCCAGACTCAGGCACAGCTCACGACCGCCGTCGAGGTCGACATGACGCGCATCGCTGCCCTGCGTGCTCGCGCAAAGAACGACTTCCTCGCGCGTGAGGGTGCGAAGCTCACGTTCCTCCCGTTCATCATGCAGGCGGCTGTCGAGGCCCTCAAGGCGCACCCGAAGCTCAACGCGGAGATCGCGGGCGACATGATCAAGTACCACGGCGTCGAGAACATCGGCATGGCCGCGGACACCGAACGCGGACTCGTCGTGCCGGTGATCAAGAACGCCGGGGATCTCAACCTCGCCGGCCTCGCTCGCCAGATCGGCGAGCTCGGTGCGAAGGCGAAGGGCAACAAGCTCACGCCGGACGACCTGCAGGGTGCGACGTTCACGATCACCAACACCGGTTCGGGCGGCGCTCTGTTCGACACGCCGATCGTTCCGAACCCGCAGGTGGGTATTCTCGGCTGCGGCACGATCGTGAAGCGCCCGGCTGTCGTGAAGGATGCGGACGGTAACGAGACGATCGGGATCCGCTCGATGATGTACCTGTTCCTCAGCTACGATCACCGCCTCGTGGATGGCGGCGACGCTGCTCGATTCCTCTCGACGATGAAGAAGCGGCTTGAGGACGGCGCGTTCGAGGGAGACCTCGGCCTCTAAGCCTGACACGCTGAATGTGCCCGGGCCATACTTTCGCAAGAAAGTATGGCCCGGGCTTTCACGTAAAGCGCCACTGGCCGTCGCTCACGGGCACTGTCGAGGAAATACGCCATGCACCGCGCACACGCTCAAGCTGCACGTCCAGCTCATAGGGCTCGCTTTCGGACAGTTCGCGAGACTCCCCTGCACCCATGATGCGGGCGCCCGAGTCGATCACACGAACACGCACACGGGCGCTGTTATCGCGACACTCAAGTATCCGGGCGTTGAGGATGCGAATGTCTCCACCATCGACGTGTGCGTGTGCGATGGCTGCGCGAAGTTTCTCATCGTCCGCTTCCGCCTCGCTTCCGGGAGCGGCAGAGGTGTTTTCGCTCGTCGCACCCACGAGGTAGCGGTGGCGCGCGGCGGAGAGAGCCGTGATGACGCTAGCGGGATCCTCCATTACCGCGTGTTGTGAGGCCGCCGTTGCCGAAGATTGGGGCGCCGTCGCCGGCGCGGTAGCCCCTACAAGTAAGGCGCATGCAACAACGGCGATCGCTCCGAGCCCGAAGGACAGCCGTCGAAAGTTCCGGCCGCTTCGCCGCGAATGCCCGTCTTGGTGTCGAGAGCGCGGCGCGACCCTTGTAGCGCGATCCGCACGCGCGGCCTCGGAACGCGATGGCAAAGTAGCCCGCTCTTGTGGGTTTGAGGAGGTAGCTTCGGTCACGCCCCCGGCCCGACGATGGGCGTATCGGTAGGTTCCACCTCCGCTTGTGAGCCTCTCGCGCCACTGCTCATCATGTCGTTTGCTCACAGGCGTAAGGTCCGTCACGCGTGAAAAATCCGTGACAACGACGCGCCCGTTTGGCGAAAGTTCAAGTCCCCGGACGCCCTGGAGACCCAAGGCCAGATTCTGCGAGTGAAGGGTGGACAAAAGCGCGGTGAGATCCGACGCTGCCTGCGCTTCGCCTGCGCCCGCACCGGCAATCGAGCCGCGCTCGGCGCGTTTGCCTCGCGGCGGGGCGAGAGCGCTCGGTCCTTCCGCTATGGCATAGGCCGCGGCACCGCGCCATTTAAGAGCTGGCACGGCTGGGGTGTTGCGGGCGCCCAACGCGCGAAGCAGCGCGATTTCTTGTCGCACCTTCTTGAGCGCGCGAATTGAGCGGGCACGGACGAGCGTCAACCGTCGGCCCCTGTGATCGCGGGCGTGCCACACCTGCCGGCCTTCCTCGCTGCGGATGAGGCGCACGGGACGCAGACCGTTACTGACGATGGCGCTGAGACGCGAAGGGTAAAGGCTCATGTCTCTATTCGAGCCCCATTCCGGTACCTTTTCAGTGGATATCCGAAATTGTGGATAAGTCGGTGCCGGCACTCGTTCGATCGCTCATAGGAAACTTTTGTGCAGGCCCTTGGCGAACTAGCATGGGGTGGTGCTTGACATCATCCACCTCGCGTTTTCAGAAGATTCCGGGATCGAATCCGCTCACGAAGAGTTTGATCTTCCCCCGGGCCCCGTTGACTACAACGCAGCGTGGGATGTCCAAAAGAAAATTCATGCCGAAGTGATTGCGGGCGAGCGCCCCAACACGCTTCTCCTCCTCGAACACCAACCCGTGTACACCGCGGGTCGCCGCACCCTCGATATCGAACGTCCACGCGATGGCGCCCCCGTCGTCGATGTCGATCGAGGCGGAAAGATTACCTGGCACGGCCCGGGCCAACTTGTGGGCTACCCCATCGTGAAGCTTCCCGCCCCTATCGATGTGGTGGGCTTCGTGCGTGGCATCGAGCAAGCCATCATGGAGGTCTGCACTCGCGCCGGAGTTGCAACCGCGCCCGTGGAGGGTCGTAGCGGTGTCTGGGTGCTCGATGAGCTTGGAATGGACCGCAAGGTCTGTGCGATCGGTTTGCGGGTCGCTAAGCGCTGCACCATGCACGGCTTCGCATTGAACTGTGAAAACGATCTTTCATGGGCGATGAATGTTATTCCCTGCGGCATCGACGACGCGGGCGTGACATCGCTTTCCGTCGAAAGCGGCCGCGCGGTGCGTCCCCGAGATGTTCTTGCCGATGTCGAAGACGTCATGAGAGAGCTCGAGGCCGAACGCGGCCTTAACTAAACACCACTGGGCCGTGGAGATCACACCAATGCTGTGCGGCCTGGGCAGTGATGCCCACTAGAATCTTGAGACCCCTATTCGCAAGGAGAGTGTGACGTGGCAGTTGAACCTCAAGGACGCCGCCTGCTCAGGGTCGAGGCCCGCAACGCGGAAACCCCGATCGAACGCAAGCCCAACTGGATCAAAACCACGGCGAACATGGGCCCCGAGTACACCGACATGAAAAAGCGCGTGCACTCGCGCGGTTTGCACACGGTGTGCGAGGAGGCTGGATGCCCCAACATCTTCGAGTGTTGGGAGGATCGCGAGGCGACGTTCCTCATCGGTGGCGATACGTGCACGCGTCGGTGCGATTTTTGCGATATCGCAAGCGGCAAGCCGCAGGCTATCGACCCCGCCGAGCCGTTTAAGGTGGCGACGTCCATCAAGGAGATGGGGCTGAAGTATGCAACCGTGACCGGCGTGGCACGCGATGACCTCGAAGATGGCGCCGCAGGCCTCTTTGCCGAGACGTGCCGCCAGATCCACGCGATCAGCCCCGGCACCGGGGTCGAGCTGCTCATCGACGACATCAAAGGCAACTCGAGCGCGATGCAACAGGTGTACGACTCGAAGCCAGAAGTGTTCGGCCACAACCTCGAGACCGTGCCGCGAATCTTCAAAAAGATTCGCCCCGCCTTCCGCTACGAGCGCAGCCTCGGCGTGATCGCCGATGCAAAAGACAACGGCATGATCACCAAGTCGAACCTCATCCTCGGCATGGGTGAAGACACCGCGGAGATTCTTGCCGCGATGCAGGACCTTCGCGATCATGGCTGCGATATCCTCACCCTCACTCAGTACCTGCGACCGTCCAAGCTTCATCATCCGATCGACCGCTGGGTCAAGCCTCAGGAATTCCTCGAGCTATCCGAGGCCGGTTACGAGATGGGCTTCGCGGGCATCATGGCCGGGCCCATGGTGCGCTCGTCGTATCGCGCCGGCCGCCTGTGGGCACAAGCCATGGAGAAGCTGGGGCGGGAGATCCCCGAGGAACTTTCTCACCTCAATTCCTCGGCGCCTGCCCTTCAGGAAGCGACGAGCGTCGTGGAGCGTCAGGCGGCGCGTGAAAAGCGTGACAGGGAGCGCGCTGCGCGCAAGGCTGCGGCGAACGCCTAGGTACTCAACCCCGCTATGCTTAGGGGTGGTCTTCGGATCACTCGCATCGCGTTAAGGACAAGGATTAATGGCACGCAAGAATACGACCGACGCCCCCGCTCAGGCGAAAAAGCCCGGCCGCATCCGGCAGACGATCGACGTCTTCAAGGAGACACAGGCGTACGATCGCTCGACAGCCCCGCTCATGGTTCTCTCGATCGTGGGGCTCCCCGTCGTGCTCGCCCTGGTGTTTGGCGCTTTCGGTCACCCGATCTACGGCGCCTTCATCGGGCTCGGTTTCGGCATTCTCATCGCGATGATCATCCTTGGCCGGAAGGCACAGAAAGCGACGTACGCGAAGATCGAGGATCAGCCCGGCGCTTCGATCGCGGTGATGCAGCAAATTTCACGTGGGTGGAACGTCGAGCAGGAGCCTGCTGCTTTCGATGCGCGTAGTCGATCGATGCTTTTCCGGGCGAGCGGACGCAAAGGCATCGCACTGGTGTCTGAGGGTTCCGGCGGCGGCTCGCGAAAGCTCATGGCGAAAGAAGTCAAGCGCATGAACCGCATGTTCCCGAATGTGCCCGTTCACGCGGTTTTCGTTGGCCACGGCGAGGGTGAGGTTCCTCTTCCGAAGCTCAACCGCCACCTCACAAGGATGAAGAACGAGCTCACGAAGGCTGAGGCGGGCGAAATTGGACGCCGCCTTCACGCTCTGCCTAACCCCGTCCGCCAGGCGATCCCGAAGGGCGTGGATCCGATGCGCGCGCGCCCGAATCGCAAAGCGATGCGCGGCCGCTAAGGCGGCACTCATTCACACGTGCGCCCCGCAAGTCTTGACTTGCGGGGCAACTTTTATGTGAACACGAGCGTTTATGCACGCACGACAACGACACCTGCAACGAGATCGTGAAGGGTCTGCCGATTATCGTTCACGACGAAAGCACTGATGATGCTGAGCATGACCGCACTGCGCACGACGGCACGGGCGATCATGGGTGAGCGCCCGGTGACGGGGAGAACTCGAAGTGAGGTGACAAACTGCCCGATACTCGCCCCGAAGAGCGTTTGCATGAGAATGACCTGCGCGAGAAAGAGCAGAAGTGTGGCGAGCGGGTCGTAGTGAAAAACAACGGCCGACACCGCCGCCGCGGCAGCCCAATCGATGCACGTGGATAAAAAGCGGAGCGGGATGGGCGCGAGCGAGCCGGACCCTTGGTCTGGCAGGCCAAGACCCGCACCCGAGAAAGAGTCAGGCTTACTCGCGCTGGAGACTGACTCGTCACTATTGAGGCTGCTATTCATCCCTGAACCGTACGTTCGTGCACCCGCAGTGCGCAAACCGTCCAATGTGGGGCCGTAAACTAGGACGCGCAAAACACTCATAGCAATCGTGCGCCCAGCACGGACGGAGGATACGTGTTCAGCAATCCCAGCGAAGCCGTGAAGTTTATCGAGGAAGAGGACGTCAAATTCATCGACATCCGCTTTTGCGACCTGCCAGGCGTGATGCAGCACTTCAATGTTCCGGCAAAGACGTTCGACGAAGAGGCGATCGCTGAGGGACAGTTGTTCGACGGCTCGTCGATTCGCGGCTTTCAGGCAATCCACGAGTCCGATATGAAGCTCATCCCCGATCTGAGCACCGCCTACGTCGATCCATTCCGCGACCAAAAGACCCTTGTCATCAACTACGCCATCGTTGACCCGTTCACCGATGAGCCTTACAGCCGTGACCCGCGAACGGTCGCCGCAAAGGCAGAGGAATACCTTCGCTCGACCGGCATCGCCGATACCGCCTTCTTTGCCGCCGAGGCCGAGTTCTACATTTTCGATTCCGTTCGGTACCAGACCGAAGCCAAAGGCGCTTTTTACGAGATTGATTCGAACGAGGCTGCCTGGAACACGGGGCGCGAGGAAGAATTCGGTAATCAGGGCTACAAGACCGCGATGAAGGGCGGGTACTTCCCCGTTGCTCCCGTGGATCAAATGGCTGATCTACGCGACGAAATGGTGCGTGTCCTGGACGAGGTCGGGCTCGAGGTCGAGCGCGCCCACCACGAGGTTGGCACGGGCGGCCAGCAGGAGATCAACTATCGATTCTCGACGCTTCTTCAGGCTGCCGACGACGTCATGAAGTTCAAGTACGTCATCAAGAATGTTGCGTGGGAGAACGGCCGCACGGCGACGTTCATGCCGAAACCGATCTTTGGCGATAACGGTTCGGGTATGCACTGCCACCAGTCACTGTGGAAGAACGGAGAGCCCCTCTTCTACGATGAGCGCGGCTACGGCGGACTTTCGGACCTCGCCCGTTGGTACATCGGTGGCTTGATCGAACACTCCCCCGCACTCACGGCGTTCACGAACCCCACCGTCAATTCTTTCAAGCGCCTCGTGCCGGGCTTCGAAGCTCCGGTCAACATGGTGTATTCGGCCCGCAATCGCTCCGCCGCCATCCGCATTCCCGTGACGGGCAGTTCGGCGAAGGCGAAGCGCCTTGAGTTCCGTGCGCCGGACCCCTCGGCAAACCCCTACCTGGCGTTTGCGGCTCAGCTCATGGCGGGGATCGACGGCATCAGGAACCGTATCGAGCCGCCCGAGCCGATTGATAAGGATCTTTACGAACTTCCGCCGGAGGAGCACGCGGAGATCAAGACTCTTCCCGCTTCGCTCGAGGAGGCGCTTGACGCGCTCGAACGCGATCACGACTTCCTCACCGAAGGGGACGTGTTCCCGGAGGATCTCATCGAGACCTGGATCGCGTACAAGCGTGAGTTTGAGGTCGAGCCGTTTAGGCTGCGCCCCCACCCCTACGAGTTCGAGCTCTACTACGACCTGTAAGGGGATAAAGCGCCGTGGGGCTTCGTGCTAAAGCTTGGCGTTCAAGAGCGTGAGCAAGAGTTCTTTTGGACTCTGTGCCTCGCTGAGCGCGCAATCATCTGGCGCGAAGTCCCACGCCTTTCGCAAGGCTTTAAAGGTTTCCCACTCGGCTTGTGACGTGCGCAGCGGAACGGCGCTGTACCCGCCGGACTCGGGCAGGTGGATGATGAAGGCGCCCGTAAGCTCTGGCATGTCGCGAAGGGTTCCGTCATTGTCGAGGAGGTTCTCGGCATTCATGACCGCGACTGCCTGCAGCGCGTAGTCTCCGCGCACCTTTTTGGAGGTTTTGATGTCGCCGGTGAGGAGGGTGTTGCCGATTTTGACGATCGCGTCCGTCGTGCCGGCATAACCCACCGTGCGGTTCACCACGGTTTGTTCGATCTCGATGAACTCCGGTTGGAAATCGTCGAGGAAACCGGCGAAGCCATCGAGGCGCACGTTGGCACGCCGAACGAGCTCGCCGAGGTTCGTCTCCATGCTCAACAGGTCACCGCCGCTGCGCATCTCGGTGGCAAGATCGCGCATGTCGGCATCAGTGGGGCGCTCGCCCGATCGCTCCCACGCCTCGCACAAGGCATGGACGTAGGTGCCGAAGTCTGCCGTCGTTTTCGTATAGTCGGGGGCGGCTTCTGCGATGCGCTTTTGGGTGGTCCAGCTGTTGCGGTTGACGCGGCGAATCTCGTCGAAGGCACGCGACGGGTTGCGGTCGAGGTACGAGAACATCTCGAGGGCGCGCTTCGAGGCCATGCGCGCGTACCATCCGTTGAGGTGATCTTTTGCGCGCATCCCGGCGACCGTGGTGATGGAGGGATGGATGAGTTTTCCTCCGGGCTCCATGCGATACATGCGTCCGCGTGCGGTTTGGGCGCTCAATTCGGGTGAGGTCATAGCCTCTTCAGGCTACTCGCCGAAGATCAGGCGTTCGGCGACCTGGCGCGAGTGGCGCGTGACTTTGAGGTATCTCTCCTCGATTGCGCGGGCGTTGTCCACGGGTTCGTGCACGAGCGCTGCGAGCGCGCGCAAGTCGACCAGGTCGGTAGGGAGAGCGTCGGTTTCACGCCCCCGCCACAAAAAGAGTGCGCGGCGTAGCTCCCATGCGAGGAGCCATGCTCGACGCAGCGCCTCTGCGTCGGCGCTGCTCAGGTGCCCGGCGGTCTCGAGGGCGGCAAGCGCGTCGAGGGTTCCGACGGCTCGGAGGCTTACGTCGTCCCCCGCGTATTCAAGAAGAAGCCGTTGGACGCTCCACTCGACGTCGGTCGTCGCTCCGCGACCGAGTTTGAGGTGGTGCGTCGATTTCACGCCTCGCGGGAGCCTTTCCCCTTCGATGCGGGCCTTCATCCGTGCGAAATCGCGCCGATCGCGATCGTCCATACCTCCCGCGCGGTATCTCGCGCGGTCCATGACGGCGGTCACGGCTGCCTTCGTGTCTTCGGAGCCTGCGATGACGCGGGCACGCAGCAGTGCTTGGCTTTCCCACCGTTCGGCGTGATGGGCGTAGTAGTCGTCGAAACTCGCGAGAGTGCGAACGAGCGGGCCGGAACGGCCTTCGGGGCGGAGATCGGCGTTGACGCGCATGTTGATGCCCGAGGCGGGGGCGTTGAGGATTTTCTGCACGCGTGAGGCAGCGGCAATCGCTTCTTCCGTGCCTCTCGCGCACACGAACTGGACGTCTGCATCGGAGGAAAAACCCATTTCACGAGCGCCGAACGATCCCATCGCGACGACGCAGAGCTCGACATCTGTATCCCGTTGCACGAATTCAACCGTGAAGGTGAGGATTGCCTCGGCAAGGGTCGTCAGAGACTCCCCTAGCGACGGCAGGTCGAGTAGACCGCACAGGTGCGCGATGCTGATACGGACGATTTCTCGCGCGCGCACGGTTCGAAGGGCGTCAATCACGTCGTCTTCGCTGTCCGCGCGCCCCGCGATCGCGTCAAGCTCGCCCGAAAGCTGTGTGCGGCTCAGGGGCGTCAGTTGAGCATCGTTCGCGAGCCAGCGCGCGGCATAGGGATGCAGGACGAGCTGTTCGCCGACGTATCGAGAACTCGAAAGGATGCGCGTAAGACGCTCGGCGGCTGCGCCGGAGTCGCGCAACATCCCAAGGAACCAGTGCGTTTCGCGGAGGGTATCCGAAAGTCGCCGGAAGGACAGCAGGCCGAGGTCAGGATCGACACCGTTCGCGAACCATTCGAGGAAGGCGGGCAGCAGCTGTTTTTGAATCGCGGATGCGCGGCTGAGCCCCTTGGTGAGCGCATCGATGTGGTGAAGTGCGCGCTTGGGATCTCGGTAGCCGATCGCTTCGAGGCGAGCGCGCTGCTCTTTGGGACTCAGCGCAATCTGGCCATCGCTCAGGCGCGCCGATGTCACGAGGAGCGGGCGGTAGTAGATCTCCTCGTGTAGCTGGCGCACGCGCCTGCGCACGGCATCGATATCGGCGCGAAGGTTCTCCACCCGCGTGCCGATGCCGCGGGCGAGGCGCCGCTCGTCGGGCTCGGTTGACGGCAGCATGTGTGTGCGCCGAAGGCGCCAAAGCTGGAGCCTGTGCTCGCATACGCGCAAGTAGCGGTAGGCATCGGCGAGCTCGACCGAGTGCTCTCGGCCCACGTATCCACCCCGCGTGAGCGCGTCCAGTGCGCTCAGGGTGCCAGCTTCACGGATTCGCTCGTCTGTTCGCCCGTGCACCATTTGGAGCAGCTGGATGGTGAACTCAATATCGCGCAGTCCCCCGCGCCCAAGCTTGAGATCCCGGTCAGCATCAGCCCTGGCAAGCACGCGGGCGCGCATCGCGCGAGTGTCCTCAACAAAACCCTCACGCGTCGAAGCCTGCCACACGAGCGGCGCGGTGAGGCGCTCAAACTCCGCACCGAGTTCGGTGTCTCCCGCGCATGCGCGGGCTTTCAAAAGCGCCTGGAACTCCCACGAATGAGCCCATTTTCGATAGTACTGGGCATACGATTCGAGCGTTCGCACGAGCTCGCCGTCTCGCCCCTCCGGCCTAAGGTTGGCGTCAATCTGCCACAGGCTTCCCTCCGCTGTGCGTTCCGCGCATACGCGCGCGACTTCACGCGCGAGGGCACTGCCAATAGTGGTGACCTCTTCTTGACTCACGCCGCCTCGAGCGGCTTCAGCGACATACATGACGTCAACATCTGAGATGTAGTTCAACTCGCGCGCGCCAGTTTTACCCATGGCAATGATCGCGAGTCGCACCTTGTCGTGCTCGGGTGTTGCCGCGCGAGCAAGGGCGAGCGCCCCCTCGAGGGCCGCGTCGGCGAGGTCGCTGAGGAGCGTCGAGATCTCTTCCTGATGCGCAAACGGATCGGTTGCGCACACATCGAGAGCCGCGATTTGAGCGAGGAGAAAATAGTACGCGCGGCGGAAAGCATGACGCGGCGCGGGCCCCTTTTCCGCCACGGCCACGGCAGCATCCGCGCGTGTGCCGACGGCGGCGAGCATCACCTCGCGAAAACGCTCACGCGTGGGGCCGGCAAGCGTCGGACACTCGAGGATTTCTTCGAGTGCGTCCACGTGACGGGCAAGCGCGTCCCCAAGCGCGACCGAACTGCCGAGGATCCTCACGAGCGTGCGCCCAAGTGTTTCATCCGCAACGACCCTGTCGAACTGCGTGCTTTCGCCGGCTTCCGCTGCAGATTCGGCAAGGCGCATCAGAGCAAGGAGCGCTTCATCCGGGTCCGCGGACGCACCCATGTCGCGCACAATCGCGGGAGGAACCCGAGAGAGAGCATCGCTCGCGAGGAGAGCAGCGCTCCTTTCCGTGCGGACGAAACCGAGCCGCGCCAGATCGAAGTGGCTGAATTCTCCTTCGCCTGTGCCCGCCTGGAGCGCCTGGATCGCGCCGGTCTCGAGTCTCATGCGTGGTCTAAATATCGAAGGTCGTGCGCAGCTCGGAGTCGGTGACCTGGCGGCGGTACCCCTCCCACTCACGGCGCTTATCGCGCAGGATGTATTCAAAGACCTGCTCGCCGAGGACGTCAGCCATGAGCTCGGAGGTTTCGAAGCTTTCGATCGCGCGTAGAAGATCCGACGGGAGCGGCTCGATGCCCATGGCGTTTCTTTCCCGTTCGGTCAGCTCCCACACGGTGTCTTCTGCCCCCTCTGGCAGCGGATATTCCTCCTCGATGCCCTTGAGGCCCGCGGCTAGAAGCGCCGCGAATGCGAGGTAGGGATTGGCGGCCGAATCGAGACCGCGGAACTCGACGCGCGAGCTCGTGCCTTTCGTAGGCTTATGGAACGGAACGCGCACGAGGGCACTGCGGTTGTTGTGCCCCCACACGATGTAGCTCGGGGCTTCTTGTTCTCCCCACAGACGCTTGTAGGAATTGACGAACTGGTTCGTGAGGATCGAGTACTCGCGAGCGTGCACAAGCAAGCCTGCGATGAAGTGGCGCGCTGTTCGCGACAACCCGTACTCGGCGCCCGGTTCGTGAAAAATGTTCGTGCCATTTTGAAAAAGGGACAGGTGAGTGTGCATGCCGTTACCCGGGTGTTCAATCATGGGCTTCGGCATGAAGCTCGCGAATTTTCCTTCGCTGAGCGCGATGCCTTTCACGACGGCGCGAAGCGTGAGGAGGTTGTCTGCGGTCGTGAGTGCGTCCGCGTAGCGAAGGTCAATCTCGTTTTGGCCCGGCCCGCCCTCATGGTGGGAGTACTCGACGTGAATGTTCATGCGCTCGAGCTCTCGCATAGCGTCGCGTCTAAACCGACTACCGTCGACTCGCTGCACGTAGTCAAAATACCCGCCCTGATCGACGGGGGTAAGGCCAACCCCCTGTTCATAGGCCCGTTCGAACAGGTAGAACTCCACTTCGGGATGGGTAAAGAATTCGAGGCCCTTGGCTTCGGCACGCGCGAGGGCATCGCGAAGAACCCGGCGAGGATCCGAAGCTGCCGGCTCGGAATCGGGCGTGAAGACATCACAGATCATGACGCCCGCTTCGCCGCCGCGCGGCGCCCCCATGACCCGAAAGGTCGAGGGATCCGGGCGCAAAAGCATGTCGGATTCATAGGAGCGGGTCAGGCCCTCGATCGCGCTCCCGTCAATTCCGATCCCTTCGTCAAAGGCTTTGTCGAGATCGTGGGGGGAAATCACGATCGACTTGAGCCGCCCCACGACATCACTGAACCATAGGCGGATGTAATCGATCCCCTGTTCCTCGACCTGCCTGAGCACTGAATCCTGGTGGCGTTCCATACATCAATTGTGCCCCACGCCCGCTACGCCCCAGAAGTCCCCCGCCGCGCCGACTACGCTGAGGTCGCACCCGCTGCATTGGACACGCACGAAAGGAATTCCCGTGAGCGAGAGCGCCACACCGCGCAAGGTCCGCACCCACACCCTCCGCGATTTCAAGAAGGAGGGCAGAGCGATCACGATGCTCACGAGCTACGACACGTTCAGCGCCCGTATCTTCGACGAGGCCGGTATCGATGTGCTTCTCGTGGGTGATTCGGCGGGGAACACCGTGCTCGGGTACGACTCGACCGTGTACACCAAGCATGAAGACATCGTGCGCTTTACAGGGGCCGTTGCTCGCTCGTGCACGCGCCCCCTGGTCCTTGCCGACCTCGCTTTTGGGACCTACCAAGCGAGTGTTGAGGACGCGGTGCGTCACGGTGTCGAACTCATGCAGGCGGGGGCACACGCGGTCAAGCTCGAGGGCGGCCGTGAAATCCTTCCCCAGGTTGAGGCGCTCGTCAACGCGGGAATCCCCGTGTGCGGGCACGTGGGATTCACGCCTCAGTCAGTCAATCAGCTCGGTGGATTTAAGGTGCAGGGCCGCGGGGAGGGGGCCGACGCTCTCCTGGCCGACGCGGTTGCTCTCGAAGAGGCGGGCGCCTTCGCCGTCGTCCTCGAACTCGTGCCGGCTCCACTCGCGACACGCGTGAGCGAAACGCTCGAAGTACCAACGATCGGCATCGGCGCGGGGGCAGGATGCGATGGTCAGGTGCTCGTGTGGCAAGACATGGCGGGGCTGAGCGGCTTCGAACCCCGATTCGTCAAGGCGTTTGCCGACCTGCGCTCCGAACTGTCAAGGGCGGCGCGAGAATACGCCGACGCGGTGCGCGCGAAAAGCTTCCCCGCCCCAGAGCACACCTTCGAACAATAGTGAGGTCGATGCACTACCGGTCTTCGTCGTCCTGATCGTCGTCGTCGCGGTAGTACTCGTTCCACTCCTCGGTTTCTTCCTCCCACTGTTCGTTGTGTTCAGCCGCGCTTTCAAGCGCGTGCTGAGCAGCTTCGCGGGTCGGGTACGGGCCCATGAGCTCAATCGCCGGGCTCTGCATACCTTCTTCGATCTCAGAGGTCTTGGTGTTGTAATAGAACTCGCTCATCACACGGCCTTTCGTTAGTCGTTATCCAGATGAACCTGCCAAACTGGTAACCATGACTGTAGACCACTGGCTTCGCCCCGAAAACCGTTCCGTGCTTGAACCGGGAACCATCGGCCCCCTTCGACAGGTTCCCCCATCGATCGCGCGACCTGAATACGCGTTCAAAGACGAAGCGAAATCCGATAATTGCGGCCCCTACGTGCAAACCCCGGAGATCATCGAGCGCGTGCGCCGCGCCTCCGCCATCGCCGCAATCGCGCTGCGAGAAGCGGGCAAGGCAGCACAACCGGGGATCACGACCGACGAAATCGATGCCATCGTCCACGAGGTCATCCTCGATCACGGCGCCTACCCCTCGACGCTTGGATATTTGAGCTTCCCGAAGTCGTGCTGCACGAGCCTCAACGAAGTGGTGTGCCACGGCATCCCCGACTCCACCGTCATGGAAGAGGGCGACATTCTCAACGTCGATGTCACCGCGTACCTCGATGGCGTGCACGGCGATACGAACGCGACATTCCCCGTCGGCGAGATCGCTCCGGAGGCAGCGGATCTCATCGACCGCACTGAGGAAGCGATGTTCCGCGGGATCCGAGCCGCGAAGATCGGCCGCGAGGTCAATGTCGTGGGCCGCGTGATCGAGAAGTATGTGGGCCGCTTCGGCTACGAATCGGTGCGGGAGTTCACGGGGCACGGCGTCGCCGAGGGTTTCCACAACGGCCTGATCATCCCTCACTACGATTCCGCGCCTCATTACGACGATGTCATCGAACCCAACATGATTTTCACGGTCGAGCCAATGGTGACGCTCGGCTCACGTGAGTGGGATCAGTGGGACGACGGCTGGACGGTCACGACACGCGATAAGGGCTATACGGCGCAGTTCGAGCACACCTTCCTCATCACCGAGGACGGCTACGAGATTCTGACCGATCCGGACGCTGAGATTTCCGCGTAGACTAAAGGACATTGTCACCCCGCAAGGAGAAACCTTTCACCATGGCCAAGGAAGCATTCGGAATCGATATCGGCGGCAGCGGCATCAAAGGTGCGCCCGTTAATCTGAAGAAGGGGGAACTCGCCCAGAAGCGCGTGCGCATCCCCACGCCTCAACCGGCAACCCCCGATGCGGTCGCGAAAACGGTCAAGGAACTCATCGACTCCTTTGATGTTCCCGCGGACATGCCCGTGGGCGTGACCTTCCCCGCGATCATTCAGCACGGTGTCGCGAAGTCTGCGGCAAATGTCGACGATTCGTGGATCGGCACCGATGTCGACACCCTCCTGTCTGAGGTCACGGGCCACTCGGTCTTCGTCGTCAACGATGCTGACGCCGCCGGCATCGCCGAAATGGAGTTCGGCGCAGGCAAGAACAAGTCTGGCCTCGTCATCATGACGACCCTCGGCACCGGAATCGGCTCGGCAATGTTTATGGACGGCAAGCTCATTCCTAATTCGGAACTCGGCCACCTCACGTACGAGGGAAAGAGCTTTGAGAAGTTCGCCGCGAGTTCGGTTTTCGAGAAGGCCGGCATCAGCTACGAGGAATGGGCCAAGGAGCGTCTGCAAAAGTTCTACGGCCACGTTGAGTTCCTTTTCTCCCCCGATTTGTTCATCGTGGGCGGTGGCGTGTCGAAAGACGCGAAGAAGTACCTTCACTTCCTCGATCTCAAAACCGATATCGTGCCCGCGAAACTCCGCAACGAAGCAGGCATCATCGGTGCGGCCGCACTTGCTCACGCCGAGCGTAAGCTCGAAGTGAAAAAAGACAAGAAGAACGAATCGGCGGCGGAACTCGCTGCTGAGTCGGTCGAAGAGGCCTGAGGCGAAGGGCATCGGGGGCCCCTAAGGCGCGGACCAGCCAGCCTATAAGCCGGGTTCTGTTTCAACAGTCATCTATCTAGGATCGCCGTTACCGACGACCTCGAGCGGCCTACCCGGAGACTCGGCCTGGCAGCCTTGGCGCCTCCTGCATGACCTTGCTCCCGGTGGGGTTTACCGTGCCGGCACCATCGCTGGCGCCGCGGTGGTCTCTTACACCACCCTTTCACCCTTACCTGCATAGCAGGCGGTTTGCTTTCTGTGGCACTGGCCCGCGGATCACTCCGGGTGGGTGTTACCCACCACCGTGCCAGGGGGAGCCCGGACTTTCCTCGAGGCAATACCTCGCGACTGTCCAGCTGACTGGTCCAGTCCTCAACTTTACTCCACGCCCGACCAACAGGAGCACGCGCGAGATGTTAATTCTCTTACCACCGTCGGAAACGAAAACTCGCCCTACCGCCCTCGAAGCACCGAGTCTCGATCTCGCCTCGATGTCGTGGGGTGAACTACGTGAAGCACGTGAGGACATGCTGCGCGCGGCAAAGCTCACTGCCGAGAGCGACACCGCGATGAGCGCACTCAAAATCCCGACTACTCAACCGGAGCTGCGCGAGCGCATGGCCCACCTCGAGCGGGAACCGGTCGCACCGCCACTCGAGGTGTATTCGGGAGTTCTCTACGATGCCCTCGGCACGGTCTCCGTGTCCGACGGCTGCCGGCTTCTCGTCCAGTCCGCACTCTTTGGGGTGGTCGACTGCACCGAGGACCTCATCCCCGCCTATCGTCTTTCAGCGGGAAGCGAAGTGTTGGGACTTGGAAAGGTCTCGACATGGTGGAAGCGACATCTCAAAGACATTGGCGCAGCAATCGAGCGTAGCGGCGAGATCGTGATCGATTGCCGCTCTGGTGCGTATCGCTCGATGATGCCGCTTAAGGGCGCGCAGGTTTTCGAGGTGTCCCCGGTGGCGGTGCGCGAGGGCACGCGCCAGGTGATCAGCCACGACGCTAAGCGTTACCGAGGCCTCGTTGCGCGTGCTCTTTGCGCGGCGCCAGAGGCTGCGACAACAGCTGAGGGCGTCCTCGACGTGCTCACCTCCGCCCTCGGCGATGCACTGGATTTCGAGATCACCGATGGCAAAACTCGGCGGACACTCACCGTGATCGACGATTGGGAGCGCCGCTGACGTTCACTGCCCGTAGTGGCCTACGACCTCTTCCCGGCCCGTATCGATGGTGACCTCCCCACCGTAAGGGATAACGTACTGCGGGCGCGTGTGTCCGAAAGGAACGCCGAAACACACGGGAAGACCCGGCGCGTATCGCGAAAGTTCGGCGAGCACGTAGTCACGCTGCGCCGCACGGCGAGCCGCGCGCACATTCTCGGGGGCGGGATTGTCCCGGTCGTCGACGACGGGCCGCGCGACGAGCATCCCGGCGGCGGCTTCGAGGTAGCCGCGCTCCCCCATTCCACGGATCCAGCGGCCCACGAGGTCGGGGCTCGGGAGCATTTCCGATGTTTCACACACGAGTATTGCGCCCTCGAGTTCGGCCGGGTCGGGCAGACGGTCCGCCCACGCGAGTTGGTCGAGCACCTCGAGGCATCCACCCCATGTGCGACCGCGCACGCGCGTTCGTGATCCGTAGAACTCGAGAGGAACTGCGGCCTCGCGAGGCGAGGCTTCCGTGAGGGCGCGCTCTTCGCTCCAATCGAACCCGTAATCTTGGCTATCGGCGGGAAGAGTGTAGGTCAGGTCCCCTTCACCAAAGAGCGCCGCGCGAAGTGAGGTGACATGTTCGGAATCCACCGTCGGACCACTCCCGAGATGGACCATGGTCGAGCCGCCATAGAAGCTTGCAAGCCCGTGCGCGAAAAGCCACGAGTGGAGATTGGTGTTATCGCTATAACCGAAGAACGGCTTTGGATCAGCGACGGGAAGTTCTGGGTCGAGGTAACGAAGAATACGGATCTGATCGTTACCGCCAATAGTCGAGATAAGCGCCCGGATCTCGGGATCAGCGAAAGCGGCGTTCACGTCGCGGGCACGTTCCTCGGGGCTCGCGCCAAGTGCACGGGTCGTGGGGTATTCGACGACCTCGAGCCCGAAGATCTCTTCGAGCCGTCTCATCGCCTGCTCGTGGATCGCGGGAAAGTACGCGGGAGCCGCCCACGCGGGCGAGAGTACGGCAACCTTGTCGCCCTCGTGGACCGGCGTGGGCTTGACAAGGCGTTTCATCTCACTGCCTCCGTGAAGGGATCGCTTGAGAGAGTTGAGACCTCGACCTCAAGATCGGGGAATTCTTCGCACACAATCGAGGCGAGACGCGGCAGATAGAGGTATTCACTCGCGTAGTGCGGAAGGTCGATGAGCGCGGGCACGCGAGAGTGATCCGCACGCGATTCGAGGTGCTCTAGGGCGGGGTGGTGGCGAAGATCCGATGTGATGTAAAGATCCACCCCCGCGTTCGTTGCGGCCTCAAGAAAAGAGTCCCCGGCGCCCGGGCACACCGCAATACGGCGCACCTCGCGATCCGCTTCGCCGGTAAATAGGACCCCTTGAGCAGTGGCGGGCACGCTCTTCGCGATAAGCCGGGCCACGTCACCGACCGTCGAAGGCTCGGCACACTCTCCCACGGCACCTAGGCCAAAGAAGGACTCATCGTCCGCGGGCTTACCCGGCTCAAGCGCCCTGGCATCGGAAAGGCCCAGCAGCTCAAGCCATGCCCCGACGGTGCCGTTTTGCGAACGGTCGCTATTGGTGTGCCCGCACCACAGCCCTCCGCGCGAGCGGAGGATTTCGGTCGCCACCGCCCCCTTACCCGTCGTTGCCGGCAGAAAGCTCGCGCCCCGTAGCAGCAACGGGTGGTGCGTGATGAGGAGCGTTCCTTCACGCTTCGCAGCCTCGCGAGCCTCGGCAACCGTCGGATCCACCGCGAGGCGTATCCGCTGGACCTCCCAGGTGGGGTCCCCGAGCACGAGGCCCACGCGGTCCCACTCTTCCGCCCATTGGAGCGGGTAGAGGCTTTCGAGCAGAGCGGTCACGCGGTCGATGGTCGTCATGGGTTGTACCTCGGCGGTTGTCGGTGAACGAGAGTCAGGATTGCGATCCACGCGCGGCTTGAGCTTCGGCGAGGGCCGCCTGATAGGCCTTCCACGGCATGAGTACGCACTTCACGCGGCCGGGAAACTTTGCTGCGCCCACGAGTGCGATCCCATCACCAATGATGTCTTCGTCGCCTTCGTTTTTGCCGCGAGAGTGCATGACCTCGTCGAAGTGGTCAAACGTCTTCTGTGCATCCTGGAGGCTCTCGCCGATGAGCAGATCGCTCATGATGGAGGCGGAGGCGCGGCTCATGGCGCACCCCGTCGCGTCATAGGACAGATCCGTGATCGTCGGGTTGTCCGCGTCGCCATCAAGCTGGAGGCGCAGCGTGATCTCGTCCCCACACGTCGGGTTGACGTGGTGAACTTCGGATTGGAACGGCTCGCGAAGCCCAAAATTCTGGGGGCGTTTGTCGTGCTCGAAAATGAGCTCGGAGTACATCGCATTGAGGTTCATCGATCAAATCCTTTGAAAAACGAGATGGCTTCCTCGAGTGCAGAGGCGAGGCGGTCAACTTCGTCGAGTGTGTTGTACACGCTGAAACTTGCGCGCGTCGTTCCGTGAACACCATATCGACGATGAAGCGGCCACGCGCAATGATGCCCCACGCGTACTTCTACCCCGAGGGAATCGAGAACGTGGCCGATGTCGTGCGGGTGCCGCCCCTCGACGCTAAAGGCAACAGCACCCACGCGTCCGGTGCTCGGCCCCTTGCCGATAATCCGTACGCCGTCGATCTGTGAGAGGTTGTCGAGGGCCCTCGCGGTCAGGTCAGCTTCGTGGGCGGCAACGTTCGCCATGCCCAGGTTCCGGAGGTATCCGACGGCCGCCTCAAGCCCAATGGCCTGGGAGATCATCGGGGTTCCCGCCTCAAAACGGGCCGGAGGCTCCGCAAACGTCGTGTGATCCATGTGGACAACTTCGATCATGGACCCTCCGAGCAAGAAGGGTGGGAGCTCGGCGAGCAGTTCGTAGCGCCCCCACAGTGCGCCGATGCCCGTGGGCCCGAGCATCTTGTGCCCCGAGAACGCGAGAAAGTCGACGCCGAGCTCCGCGACATCGATCGGCATGTGAGGTGTGGATTGGCATGCGTCGAGCACTGTAAGGGCACCGACATCGCGGGCACGCGCCACGAGAGTGGGAACCGGATTGATCGTGCCGAGCACATTGGATTGATGTGCGAAGGCGAAAACCTTCGTGCGTTCGTTCAGCAGCGAATCTAAATCGGTGAGGTCGAGCTCGAAATCGTCCGTCAGGGGGATGTAGCGTAGCGTCGCTCCCGTGCGACGGGCAAGCTCCTGCCAGGGGACGAGGTTCGAATGGTGCTCCATCTCGGTGACGAGAATTTCATCGCCTTCGTGCACGCGTAGGTGTTCCGGCGTTGACGAGTCTGCGTTACCGAGTGCATACGCCACGAGGTTGAGTGCCTCGGTCGCATTCTTAGTGAAGACGAGTTCCCGAGGGTCCGTCGCACCAATAAAACTAGCGATGGATTCGCGCGCCCCCTCGTAACGATCCGTTGCCGCCTCCGCGAGCTGGTGGGCGCCGCGTTTAACCGCCGCGTTGCTTGCCGTGAGAAACGCGACTTCAGCATCGATCACGCTCTGGGGGCGCTGACTCGTCGCCCCCGAGTCCAGATACACCAGCGGTCTTTCATCCGCGAGGTTCTGATGGAGAATCGGGAAGTCGCGGCGGATAGCCTCGACGTCGAGTCCGGGATGCTGCGCGGACACTTCAGGTGTCATGGATGAATGCTCCTTGTCGACCGTTCGAGCGTGCGACCTCCAGTATAGGAATTTTGCAAAACCGAAAGCGCAAATCTGTGGGGAATATGCCAGAGCCTCACACGAGCCGTTCGGGCCACGGGCCCCGCCCTTCGTCCGGAGCGAAGATACAAGGGCTGCGCCCGCATTGTCGACACGGCGTGCGCTCACCGCGACTGAGCAACCAGAACACAACGTCACAACACCCTCACTCTTCGCGAAGAGTGAGGGTGGCGATGGTGGACCTAGCAGAAAGCTTGTAGAAACTCGCCCCACCGGTGGGTTCCATGAGATCACTGCACCGAACGATCCGCAGTCGCGCGGGGCGGCCTACCCAACGTGAGCCAGAACCGGTAAGTCCGCACCGCAGCATCGGTAGCGAGGCAGCCGACTCTCTGGAACGGCGGTATCACGATAGCGAGGCGCTCCGCGCGATCGCGAACGATGTCGGGATCAGCCCGTCCGACTATCGGCGCACTGCGAAGGGGGCGCACTCTCACGGAGACCAGTCCGTGGCCATTAGCGACGCAGGGCGGCCCCGAATCAAAAGGCCCCCTCACGACAGGAGTGCCGTGAGGCCGTCGGAGAGAATCTCGCGTGGGCTGACGTGGTGCGTCGCGTGCAGCCGCGCATAGGTAGGAGCTTGGTCAGGGTCAATGGCGACGCGCTTCTCGTCAGGCGCCATGGGTGCGGTCAGCGAGGCGCCAATCACCAGGTTGGACAATCGGTAGGCAGTTCCCAGCGGATCCGGGGTACCCGCTTGTTCGAGCAGGACGCACATCCGCTCGGAAAGGGCCAGGTACGCCGGGCCCCTGGGAGCGCGCATACCGATGACCTGACCGGCCCACCGGTGGGTCGTGAGGTGCGCGAAGAAGGCGTGCATCAGGGCAGACAGGTCGGCGTTGCGGATCGACTCGGACATCACGGGATCGTCTGCAAGCGCTGTGTCGAGGGCGAGGTCGAACAGGTCGTCGACGGATTCGACGCGGGAGTACAGGCTGGCTGGAGCAACACCCACCTGTTGTGCCACAGAACGCAGGGTGAGGGCCCTCAACCCGCCTTCGTCCAGCAGCCTCACCGATGCCCTCGCAACCTCCCCGAGGTCTACTGCGCGGAGGCGTCGCACAGGTTTGCGATGTTCCCAGTAGCTCACCCCACCAGCCTAACCAAACACGCTTCCGTTAGCTATCCATTCTATGTTAGGTTTAGCGCATGCTGGATGCCACCACCCTCCCGATCACCTTTGAGAACACTCGCCTACGCCCCCTCTTTGAGCTGGACGCAGGCGCGTATGCAGCCGGCACCAAGGATGAAGCTGTGCGGCGCTTCGGCCACCTGCCCGAGTCCGACTACACCCCCGAGTCCGTGCGACGGATGATCCGTGACGAGGTTGCTGAGGGTCTGTCGTCCGGCACGCTGGCAGTTCTCGCACTTGCCGACGCCGAGACGGACCGGTTTGTGGGCTCCTTGGTGCTCTTCGACGCCAGCTCCGAGGCTGCCGAGGTCGGGTTCTGGATTCATCCGGATGCGCGGGGAGCAGGGCACGCTCGTCGGGGCCTGGAGTTGGCATCGCGCTTCGCACGCAACAGTGGATTGCGAACCTTGACAGCACGCACGCTCCTGGAGAACAAGGCCTCCCAGCGGTGCTTGACGAACGCAGGGTTCCATGAGGTCGAGCGAGCCGTCGGAACCACGCCCGCAGGACAGCGCGAGGAACTTTTCCATTACCGGCGCGATCTCAAGCCCACCGCCCAGTGGCCGTTGGCGACGGAGCGGCTTCGGCTCCGTCCGCATAACGCCGACGATACCGAATGGCTTCACGAGCTGTACTCGCGACCCGACGTTGCCCGCTACCTGCTGGACGAGCCATGGACCGCGGAAGTCACCCACGACAAGCTCACCGAACGCCTAGCGAAGACTGACATCGATGGCGAGAGTGGCGCGCTTGCGCTGGTCATCGAGCATGACGGCGTCCCAATCGGAGACGTCGCGTTGTGGCTCACCGATCACGAGCACCGTCAAGGCGAGATCGGGTGGGTTCTCGACCCAGCGCACGGTGGGCAAGGTTTCGCCAGCGAAGCCGTCCGAGCAGTACTCGCCCTCGGGTTTGACCACTACCGGCTCCACCGCATCACCGCGCAGATGGATGCCCGCAACAGCGCCTCGGCAGCACTGGCTCGTTGTGTCGGGCTCCGGCTCGAAGCACGTCACGTCCAGGACTGGTTCAGCAAGGGCGAATGGACCGACACCCTCATCTTCGCGCGACTTGCCTCCGAGCACATGCGCCAATGATCAGGAGTCTGACTTTCATGCTCCCTGTATACGGTCCCCAAATCTACCGCGCTCTGACGACGTATCGGAATATTGCAAGGCTGAGATGACTCAAGATCCCCCTGCGCCGGCCTCGCAGCGCACACGGTGGTTCGTGCTCACCGCCGTCTCTCTCGGTTTGCTGCTTGCAACGGTCGACACTTCGATTCTCTACGTGGTCGTGCCTCTTCTGACGGACGGGTTGTCGGCGAGCGTAAGTGAGTCACTGTGGATCATCAACATGTACCCCCTCGTCATGACTGGCCTACTGCTGGGCACCGGGTTGGTTCTTCGACCCTGTGGACAGGTTCGCGGAAGGAGACCGGCATGGCAACGTCACCGACACCTACGCCGCGGCCCGAACAGGCTTGGACCGGCTCACCAAACTCCTCGACAACCTCTACAACAAGTGCGACCCAGCCGAACGACGCATCCTCAACCGCGCCCTGTTCACCCGCATCACCATCCACGACGAAGAAAACGCCACCTACACACCCGAGCAGACCACCCCACCGTCCTTGCCCACACCAGCATCGACGCCCCGGTGCACGTCACCGCAGAAACAAAACTGCCCCGCCATCAGGCGGGGCAAGTTTCGATTTTCTCATCTTACGTGGGTCTTGAGGGACTCGAACCCCCGACATCCACGGTGTAAACGTGGCGCTCTAACCAACTGAGCTAAAGACCCGCGCGGACTATCGTCGCACGAGCGGCTGGATTCGGCAAAACGGGAAGCGGAAAGGCGTCGGAAAACTCTTCCGCGAAAACTACGACCGCGAGGCCAACCGCGTGCCAGACCAATCCGGCGCAAGCGAAACCGCATTCATTCCGCGCAAGCCGGCGGTGTTCGCCGCTTCCTGGATATCCGCGGGATCCACGTGACCCGGGCGGCCGGGTTTCGGCGTGAGCAGCCATACGGGCCCTCCGGCGACGAGGCTCGACAGGCAATCGACGAGCGCATCGGTGAGATCACCGTCACCATCGCGCCACCACATAATGACACCGTCCACGATCTCGCGGGAGTACTCATCTTCGAGGTCGGCGTCGATAAGGTCCTCGATGGCATCGCGAAGGTCGAGATCTACATCGTCGTCATACCCGAATTCCTGAACGAGCTGGCCTTCGTGGAACTCAA
The DNA here is from genome assembly GCF_000413375.1 of Dermabacter sp. HFH0086. NCBI lineage: Bacteria > Bacillati > Actinomycetota > Actinomycetes > Micrococcales > Dermabacteraceae > Dermabacter > Dermabacter sp. HFH0086. The sequence goes on along the minus strand of NZ_KE340308.1, from coordinate 1,777,017 downwards.
AAACTTCGGCAAGGTTGTCGCTCGAAGCTGCAACCGGTGACAAGGGGCGACTCCTTCGGAGGTCGGAAATGAGATGGAGGATCTCGGGACGCTCCAACTGTACCTAAGGACTCCGGCGGTGTCACTCACAAAAACACGACGTGAAGCCACGCCCGAAGTGTGAGACCCGCGGCACCTTTAACCGCCCCGCGCTCACCTCTCTTTCGGGCGCACGCTATACGCTAGGACGGCACAATGGCGGGCCTTAAGGCACAGCCCTTTTCACTCACACCATGAGGGAGAACAACAGCGTGAACTCGAACGACATCACCGGGCGTCAAGGGATCGGTCTTCCCAGCCACGCGAACGACGTGGATCCCGAAGAAACGAGGGAGTGGATCGAATCGCTCGACGCGGTCGTAGCGAACAGCGGCGCGGAGCGTGCCTCCCACATCGTCGGCAACCTCCTCACGCGCGCACGCGAAAAGAATGTTGACGTTCCCAGCGTGGAAAACACCGACTACGTCAACACCATCGCCGCGAAGGACGAGCCCGAGTACCCGGGCGATCTCGACATCGAGAAGTCGATCCGACGGGCCGTGCGCTGGAACGCAGCAATGCAGGTGCATCGCGCGCAGCGTCCCGAAATCGGCGTCGGTGGCCACCTCTCGAGCTACGCCTCCATTTCCACCGTCTACGAGGTTGGCTTCAACCACTTCTTCCGCGGTCGCGAACACCGCGGCGGTGGCGACCAGGTGTTCTTCCAGGGCCACGCCTCCCCCGGTATCTACTCGCGAGCCTTCCTCATGGGGCGCCTGAATGAAAAGGATCTCGACGGTTTCCGCCAGGAAAAGTCGAACCCACACGGAATCCCCAGCTACCCGCACCCGCGCGCGATGCCGGAGTTCTGGCAATTCCCCACCGTTTCGATGGGCATCGGCCCCGTCAACGCAATTGAGCAAGCCTCCATTAACCGCTACCTCCACAACCGTGGTCTGAAGGACACGAGCGAGCAGCACGTGTGGGCATTCCTCGGCGACGGCGAAATGGACGAGGTCGAGTCGCGAGGCGCCCTCCACATCGCCGCCAACGAGCAGCTCGACAACCTCACGTTCGTCGTCAACTGCAACCTCCAGCGCCTCGACGGCCCCGTGCGTGGCAACGGCAAGATCATTCAGGAGCTCGAAGCCCAGTTCCGCGGCGCGGGCTGGAATGTCGTGAAGGTCGTGTGGGGCGAGGGCTGGGACAAGCTCTTCGCCGCAGACACCGACGGCGCCCTCGTGGACCTCATGAACACGACCCCCGACGGCGACTTCCAAACGTTCCGCGCCGAATCGGGCGGCTTCATCCGCGATAACTTCTTCGGCCGCGACCCGCGCACGAAGGCCCTCGTCGAAGACATGAGCGATGCCGACATTTGGTGGGGTCTCAAGCGCGGCGGCCACGATCCCAAGAAGATCTACGCGGCGTTCAAGCATGCCACGACAGTGAAGAACGGCAAGCCGACCGTCATCCTCGTGCACACCATTAAGGGGTACGTGCTCGGCAAAAACTTCGCGGGCCGTAACGCGACCCACCAGATGAAGAAGTTCACGATCGATGACCTCAAGCAGCTGCGCGACACGCTGCACATTCCGTTCACCGATCGGCAGCTCGAGGCTGATCTCTACAACCAGCCGTATTACATGCCGGCCGAAGACTCGCCGGAAATGCAGTACATGCGTGAGCGCCGTGCAGAACTGGGCGGCGTTGTTCCCGATAACCGCCACAAGAAGGCGACGTTCACGGTTCCCGGCGAGAAGACTTGGGCCGTCGCGAAGCGCGGCTCCGGCAAGCAGGAGGTCGCCACGACGATGGCACTCGTGCGCCTTCTCAAGGACCTCATGCGTGACAAGGAAACTGGCAAGTACTGGGTTCCGATCATTCCCGATGAGGCCCGCACGTTCGGCCTCGACGCGATGTTCCCGACCGCGAAGATCTACAATCCGAAGGGCCAGAATTACCTTTCGGTGGACCGCGATCTCCTCCTTGCGTACAAGGAATCCTCGCAGGGTCAGATCAAGCACATGGGTATTAACGAGATCAGCTCGACGAGCGCCTTCACTGCTGCGGGTACGGCCTACTCGACGCACGAGGTGCCTCTCGTGCCGTTCTACATCTTCTACTCGATGTTTGGCTTCCAGCGCACCGGCGACTTCTTCTACGCCGCCGGCGACCAGATGGCCAAGGGCTTCGTGATCGGCGCAACGGCTGGCAAGACGACCCTCGCGGGTGAAGGTCTCCAGCACATGGATGGCCACTCCCCGCTGCTCGCGTACACGAACCCCGGTGCGGTTATTTACGACCCCGCCTACGGCTACGAGATCGGGCACATCGTGCGCGATGGCCTGCAGCGCATGTACGGGGAGAACGAAGAGCGCCTCCAGGAAGTCTTCTACTACCTGACCGTGTACAACGAGCCGATCCACCAGCCCGTTGAGCCCGAGAATGTCGATGTCGAGGGCATCATCAAGGGCATGTACAAGGTCGATGATGTTCAAGAGGGCGACGGCCCCGTTGCCCAGCTCATGGCCTCGGGCGTTGCAGTCCCGTGGACTCGCGAAGCACGCGATCTTCTCTACAGGGACTGGGGCGTTCGCTCGGCTGTATGGTCGGTGACCTCGTGGAGCGAGATGCGCAACGACGCACTCGCCGCGGACAAGCACAACTTCCTCCACCCCGAAGAGGAACCCAGGACGCCGTGGATGGTCGAGAAGCTCAAGGACGCCGAGGGCCCGTTCGTGGCGACCACGGACTTCGACTACCTCGTTCCCGACATGATCCGCCCCTGGATGCCGAACGACTATGCCGTTCTTGGCGCCGAAGGCTGGGGATTCTCAGACACGCGAGCTGCGGGCCGCCGCTACCTGCACATCGACCGCGAGTCGCTCGTCGTGCGCGCTCTCAAGTCGCTCGCGGATCAGGGCACGATTGACCGGTCGATCGTCAAGCAGGCCATCGACAAGTACGATCTGCTGAACGTCAACGCCGGTTCGTCCGGTGGCGCAGGCGGGGACGCCTGAGCATCATGGTCGCTGAACTGCCGTGGCTCCGAGTCGACGCGTCCGCGCCGAACGCCGCCGCGCAGCTCCATGATTCAATCGCGAATGCCGCGGCGGAGGGCACTCTCGCCCCGGGTGAGAAGTTGCCCTCCGTCCGTGCACTCGCGGAAGTCTGCCACGTCGCACCGAACACGGCGGCGAAGGCCATTAAGTCACTTGCGGCGGCAGGTATTGTGGAAACCGATGGGCGCCGGGGCACGCGCATAAAACCCTGGGGCGAGGTGGAACGCTCGCTTCAAGAGGCTCTTGCGCATGCCGCGCGCCTGGCAGTTTCATCGGGGGTTGGGGCCGACGTCTCCCTCGCGATGTTCGAGGCCGCGCTCCGCACGGAAGCGGCCTCCTCTCGTTCGACAGTGTGAAAGGACAGTGGCGTGCTCGTCATTGCATCGCCCGGCCAGGGCGCTCAGAAACCGGGGTTTCTCGCCCCGTGGCTGGACATCGATAGCGTCGCGGAATATGCGGGCTCCCTCGGCGAAGCCGCTGGCGTCGACATTGTGAAGCACGGGACCGTGTCGGATGCCGACACGATACGTGACACGGCGATTGCCCAGCCGCTTCTCGTTGCCTCGAGCCTGATCGTGCACAGCGTACTTTTCGGCGCGCTCGACATGCCGCGCCCCGATTTTTACGCGGGGCACTCGGTCGGTGAGGTTGCCGCGGCTGGTCTGAGCGGGACCCTCACGGAGACGGACGCGATGGAGTTCGTCCGTGATCGTTCGCGGGCCATGGCAGAAGCCGCCGCGGCAGAAGAAACCGGGATGGCGGCAGTCGTGGGCGGTCTGCGCGAGGACGTTTTCGCGAAGATCGAAGCCGCCGGTGCCGTTCCCGCAAACATCAACGGAGCGGCTCAGGTCGTCGCAGCCGGCTCGCTCGCGCAGCTCGAGAGCCTCAAGGAAAATCCGCCGGCAAAGGCTCGCGTAATCCCGCTGCAGGTGGCCGGCGCGTTCCACTCCCCTTTCATGGAAAGCGCGCGAGAAGCGCTCGCCACTCGAGTAAGCGACTACTCGGTGCGCACCCCCCAGATTCCCGTGGTCTCGAACGCCGATGGCGCCGTCGTCCACGACGGTCAGGCGTTCCTCGAGTCGCTCGTCACGCAAGTCGCCCATACCGTCGATTGGCTCGCGTGCATGCGCACGTTTGAGGCCGAGGGTGTCACCGGCATCCTCGAACTTGCACCTGCAGGCACCCTCACCGGTCTCGTCAAGCGGGACGCAAAGTCGATCGCTCGGTTCGATCTCAATACTCCCGATCAGCTCGATGCCGCGCGCGATTTCGTGCGCGAGCATGCCGGCCAGACCCCGAAGGAGGCATAGGTTCGGTGGTCACTCTTCGCCCCTCGAAGCCCGTTGCGGGCTCACAGATTCTCGCCTACGGCGCCGCACGCGGCGACCTCGTTGTCACGAACGATGACATCGCAGGCCCTATCGACTCGTCCGACGAATGGATCCGCCGCCGCACGGGCATTGTGACCCGCAAGCGTGCGAGCGAAGGCATTCACGTCATCGACCTCGCCGAAGAGGCCTCGCGAGAAGCAATCGAAAAGTCGGGTCTCGACGCTTCGGCCATTGACGCGGTCATCGTCTCGACGATTTCGTTTGAATATCAAACGCCTTCTGCGGCAACTCTTCTCGCGGCCCGGCTCGGGATTGAGGATGCAGTCGCCTACGATATTTCGGCGGCGTGTGCAGGCTTCTGCTACGCGGTCGGCCAAGCCGACGCTCTCGTGCGCTCGAGCGCCGCAACGAACGTGCTCATCGTGGGCGCAGAGAAGCTCTCAGATCTCATCTCCCCCACCGACCGCTCGATCTCGTTCCTCCTTGGCGACGGGGCGGGTGCTGCGATCGTTGCCGCTAGCGACGAACCGAAGATCGGCCCCACTATCTGGGGTAGCGACGGCGAGCATTGGGACACGATCCGCATGACGCACTCGCTTCTCGAGTACCGCGACCAGCCGGAGCTCGGTTTTCCGACTCTCGAGCAGGATGGCCGCACCGTGTTCCGCTGGGCCGTGTGGCACACCGCCGAGATTGTCCGTAAAGCTCTTGATGAAGCGGGGCTCACCGTCGACGACATCGACGTTTTCGTCCCTCACCAGGCGAACATGCGCATCATCGATGAGCTCGCTAAACAGCTCAAGCTTCCCGAGAGCGTCGTCATCGGCCGCGACATCGCTGATACCGGCAACACTTCTGCCGCATCTGTTCCGCTCGCCGTGCATCGTCTCCTCGACGAGGGCCAGGCGAAGTCCGGTGACGTGTGCGTGCAGATTGGTTTTGGTGCCGGCCTCGCGTACGCGTGCCAGATCGTCGTCTTGCCGTAGGGTGTGCTTCGCTTGCCCGGTCCGGACCTACCCCGCGGGACGATCTCATGCGCCCGAGCGCAGGGCGAGCCGCGATCGAGCAGAGCGAGACACACGTCAAACTTGCAACCGTCGGAACCAGAACCTTCAGGTTTATGCCTGTAGGCTTATGCCGCTGATTTAATTCGTAAAGCACAAAGGAGAGCCTCATGGCACACACCGAAGAAGACATCCTCGCTGGCCTCGCCGAGATCGTAAACGAGGAAACCGGTGTTGAGACCGCTGACGTTCAGCTCGACAAGTCCTTCACCGACGACCTCGACATCGACTCGATCTCGATGATGACCATCGTCGTGAACGCTGAGGAGAAGTTCGACGTGCGCATCCCCGACGAAGAGGTCAAGAACCTCGTGACCGTTGGCGACGCCGTCAAGTTCATCCAGAACGCTCAGGCCTGATTGTTGCCGGTGCGCGCTCGCCCGTTAGCGGCGGGCGCGCACTTTAATCTTTTCGCCCTTTTCCATCACGCCCGCAAGGAGAACCCATGAGCGAGAGCCCTCGCGTAGTTGTTACCGGCCTAGGCACGTTCAACCCGCTTGGAGTCGACATTGAAAGCTCCTGGAACGCCGCCCTTGCGGGACAATCGACCGCCCACACACTCGAGAACGATTGGGCCGAGCGCTACGGACTCGCCGTCGACTTCGCGTGCACGGTTGCGGGCGATCCCCTCGACTACCTATCGAAGCCAGAAGCTAAAAAGCTCGACCCCAACGGCCAGTACGCGATAATTGCCGCACGTGAGGCCTGGAAGGACGCAGGCAACCCCGAAGTCGATCCTCTGCGCCTTGGCGTTGTGGTCGGTACCGGCATCGGTGGCGTGTGGACGATCCTCGACCAGTGGGACACCGTGAAAGAACGCGGTGCGCGCCGCGTGAATCCGTTCACGGTCCCCATGCTCATGGCGAACTCCGCCGCCGCTCACATCGAGATCGAGTTCGGAGCGAAGGCAGGCGCGCACACGCCCGTTTCCGCGTGTGCATCTGGCGCCGAGGCACTCGCGCACGGCCTCGACTTCGTGCGCAGCGGCCGCGCCGATATCGCCATTGTTGGCGGCACCGAAGGTTGCGTGCATCCGCTTCCCCTCGCGGGCTTCGCGAACATTCGCGCTCTCTCCACCCGCAATGATTCGCCCGAGACCGCCTCTCGCCCGTACGACCGTGATCGCGACGGCTTCGTGCTCGGCGAAGGCGCCGGAATCATGGTCATCGAGACTGAGGAACACGCCAAAGCCCGCGGTGCGCATATCTACGCCTACCTCGCTGGGCGCGGCATGGCTTCCGACGCCCACCACATTTCCGCCCCGAGCACCGAAGGCCAAGCTCGCGCGATCCGCGAATCCCTCACCGACGCTGGCCTTACCGCACGCGACATCGTTCACGTCAACACGCACGGCACCTCGACCCCGCTCGGCGACCTCAACGAACTCGAGTCCATCTCAATCGCTCTTGAGGGTGAAACCGATCAGGTCGTCGTCACGTCGACGAAGTCGATGACGGGCCACCTCCTCGGCGGCGCGGGCGCTGTTGAATCAATCTTCACCATTCTCGCCCTCCACAATCGGGTGGCGCCGCCCACGATCAACATCGAAAATCTCGACGAAGGCGTCTCGATGGACGTCGCAAACGGCAAGCCGCGCGAGCTCCCGAGTGGTGACATCGCGGCGATCAACAACGCCTTCGGCTTCGGCGGCCACGACATGTCGGTCGTGTTCGCAAGCGCGTAATCGACGCGCTCGGTCGCACACGTACAAACGGAGTCCAACGGTTGTCGGGCCCCGTTTGTGCTGCATGCGAGGGCTTTGCGTAGGCCCGGCGGGGCTTGAACCCGCGACCGACGGATATGCCCGTGTGTGAGTCAACCAAAATCGCATACATCGCATTTGCGCAGGTATACCAACGAGCGCGGGGATCATCGAGGCCATGTTGAAAGCAGAGTCGATCGTGTTTTGAGTGTCCTCGAAAAACCCGCTCGGCGGCTTCGTTTGGAACTTCCCGATCGCGTTATTGGATGTCCACCGGATCACCGGCACGAACCTGTTTTGACTGCTCACGTTGCCATAGCACTTTGAGGTCGTCGAAGTGGACGAATCAAACGTCCCATCTGCCAAGACGACCAACCCATCTGACCCTCGAAGCACCGGCGTGCTTTCACCAACGGCCACCATGCCCTCGCCCGTGAGCGCTTCGTTGCCGATCTGGAGCACACCTTCACCGTGGGCAAGCGCCCGCGCCGGAGTAATGACAAGTGTGAGGGCTGCAAAGATCACCGCCGCGATAACAGCGAAGCGGCTAAGGCGTTTGGCGGGCGTGAGGGTCTTAGCGTCCATGACCGGCTTTCCTTGAGTGGGCATATAACCCGAACCATGCACACGCCACCCACCCGAGACCGAGACCGAGCCCGAAATACGAGGGCGCATAACCCCGTGCAGCAAAATGCTTTAAGCGAGCAGATTTCTTTAGTTTTGAGGAGTACCGATGGATCCCGTACGAAACCCCTATTCCCCCGGTGGGAGCTTTCAGTAAACTCCCCGACCAGTTGTACCGGGTTCGTGGCTACACCCCGGTCACACCGGGTTCCGACTCCGGTTACACGACAGAAGTCAATTATTTGACATGAGCAGAAGCGCTCCTTAGAACGGGAAGTCAGGAAATTCCGCTTCCGCCTCTTCCTGCCTCTCGGCAAGCTCCACGCTCCACCGTGAACGCTCGACAAGCTCGTCAAAGGTGAGCACCTCCGGTGACTTGCGGTTCGAGCGGAAACTTTCAAAGCTACGGAACTTCGAGCCAATTCGGTTGCCTTGGGCGCGGCACAAATCGCACATGGGCCGATCATCAGAAACGAGCGTGGTTCAACCAAGTATGCACCGTCGCCAGTGTTGTCTCCCTCGTTGTCCCTCTCGGCAATCCATCCGGCAAGGTTCTCCTTGGCGGCGCGAACCGTCGTCGAACCCCGAGGTGTCCCCGCTGCAAACGGGAATCGAATCGAGGCTGCGGATGAGGTAGATAAGTTTGTTCGAGCCTTCCCGGTTCAAGATGATGAGGCCATCGAGTTTTGTCCCGTTCGTATCATTGCTTGGGGCCTGAAAACCGATCTCCCGAACTACGCCAGGCTCGTGCGCAACTTGAATCTCGAACTGGCGACGCTGTTTTTGCAACTTTGCCGGAATCTCTGCCATCTCTGCTCCTTCCACTGTCACTTGAGCAGCACACACAGCTGCACCGCTACCCGGAACTTGACTAATTCAGTGCTCGCTGTATAGTTCAGTGACTGCTGACTATTGCTTCGCGCCTCGACGTAATGAACCGCCTGGGTCGTGCACTGGCCGACCCTACTCGATCCCGGATCATCTTGGCCCTGCTCGACCATCCCGCTTACCCGGCGGAACTATCCCGAGATCTGGACCTGACACGCTCGAACGTGTCCAACCACCTGGCATGCTTGCGCGATTGTGGGATCGTCGTCTCCGAGCCCGAGGGTCGTCGGACACGATACGAGATCGCCGATCCACACTTGGCGCAGGCGCTGACTACATTGGTCGATGCCACCTTGGCAGTAGACGAAGACGCCCCGTGCATCGACCCCGCCTGCTCGCTTCCCGAATGCAACGTAGCTGGGGTGGGCGCATGAATCTCACCACGGTCTTGCAGGCGATAGGCCTGTTCGCAGCTACCAACATCGACGACATCATCGTGCTCGCCCTCTTCTTCGCGCGAGGGGCACGCCAGAGCGGCACCACCGCCCGTATTTTGGCCGGCCAGTACCTCGGATTTGCCGGCATCCTCGTCGCCGCGATCCTTGTGACCATCGGCGCCGGAGCATTTCTGCCCCCGGCAGTCATTCCATACTTTGGTCTCATCCCGCTGGGCATCGGCCTCTGGGCCGCATGGCAGGCCTGGCGCGGAGACGATGACGACGATGACGACGAGGCCAAGGTTGCCGGCAAGAAGGTCGGCGTTTGGACAGTCGCAGGCGTCACTTTTGCCAATGGCGGCGACAACATCGGTGTCTACACCCCTGTATTCCTTAGCGTGGAAGCTCTCGCAGTGGTCACCTACATCGTTATCTTCCTCGCGCTCGTTGCGGTCCTGGTGGGCCTGGCAAAGTTCGTCGCCACCCGCCCCCCGATCGCGGAAGTGCTCGAACGCTGGGAGGACATCCTCTTTCCCATCGTTCTCATCGGCCTCGGCATCGTGATCCTCGTCAGCGGCGGAGCCTTCGGGCTCTGACGTAGCGGCAGTGTTCCAAAAGGCCCCGCCCGTGCCAGCCTCATCAACAAGGGTCTCGTGTACGCTCCCGATTGAAGCGTCCTGGGTTTGGTTCCGCTTCTTTTACGGCCCTGTGTTGATGGGCTGGGTGAGATAGTACTCGGTTTCTACTTCCTGTGGGGTGGTGTAGTCCAATGCTTCGTGAAGACGCTTGGTGTTCCACCAATGCACCCACCGCAAGGTGGCCAATTCGACTTCTCCGACCGACGTTCACGGACCTTGAGCATGAATCAGTTCCGCCTTGTAGAGGCCGTTGACTGTTTCGACTAGAGCATTGTCATAAGAATCGCCGACTGTTCCCACACTCGGACGGATTCCGGATTCCGCTAGCGCGGTGGAGTACGTCAGTGACACGTACTGGCTGCCCCGATCACTGTGGTGAATCAGCTGGTTTGCATGGATTCGTCCTGCAGTCGTTAACGCATGCTCCAAAGCCTCCATGGGCAGCGCATCGGTACGCATCGTCGAGCGTGTAGCAACACCAACAATTTTTCGGCTGTAGACATCCACGACAAACGCGGTGTAGGCGAATCCTGACAGGGTGTGAACATAGGTAATGTCGGCAACCCACAGCCTGCCTGGCGCTTGTGCACGAAAGTCTCGCTGTACAAGGTCTGGGCGATGATTCGGTGTCTTCGGGCTAATCGTTGTCACAGGGGTTCGTCCACGCCTGCGGCCACAAACACCTGCGAGCTTCATCAGTCGTGCGGTCTTGTCGCGGCCGATATGAAAACCTTCACGGTTCATCGCGTGCCACATCTTGCGGATGCCGTAAACCGAGAAATTCTGCGCATGCACACGCTGAATCGCTGGGATGAGAAGGCTATCGGTTAAGGCCCTTGCGCTGGGAGTGCATGCAGAGGCTTTGCGGTAGCCGCGTGAAGTAATGAGGCTCTTCGCCGTTCCGGTAGGGATCAGGTGATCAGTCCGCCGGCGACGAGGAGCATGCGGAGGCGGTAGTTGTCGCGGTTGCGGTAGCCGCGGGCGAGGCGCCGGTGCAGCTCGATGATGCCGTTGACGGCCTCGGTGCCGCCGTTGTTCGCGCGGTCGGTGTCGAAGTAGGCCAAGAACGCCTGCCGCCAGCGGCGCAGGGTGCGTCCCAGGCGGGCGACCTCGGGGATCGGGCAGGTGTGGAACGCGTCCAGGATCTTCTCGGCGCGGCGAGGGCCCTTGGTCGTGTCCTTCGCGCGGTAGGCGGCTCGGAGGTCTTGGGCGCAGCGCCAGGCGACGTTGACCTCCTCGTGGGCGGGAACGGCCAAGATCGCGGTCTCGAGGCGGGCGAGCTGGCGGTCGGTGAGGTTCTCGGCGCCGGCGCGCAGGATGGTCTGGATTCCGAACAGGGGGTCGCCCTTGCGGCCGCGGTGCCCGGTGGTGTCCTGCTGGACTCGGCGGCGTACCTCGTCGACGACCTGCGTGCCGAGCTTGACGACGTGGAACGCGTCCAGGACGGCGGTGGCGTCGGCGAGCTCGGCGTCGATCGCGGACTTGTAGCCACCGAACGGGTCCAGGGCAGCGACCTCGATCCGCGCGCGGAAGTCGACGCCGCGGTCGAGCAGCCAGTCGGTGTAGGCCTTCTTCGAGCGACCGGGCACCAAGTCCAGGAGCCGGGCGTGCACGCGTCCGGCCTGGTCACGGGTCAGGTCGACCATCCCGGTCAACTCCTTCGGGCCGCGCTCACGCACGTCACCGTGGTGCCAGATGTGCTCATCGCCCCCCAGGGACGTCACACCGGCGAATCTGGTCGGGTCACCGGCCAGACATTCGAGCTCGGGCTTGACCGCGCGCCACAGCGTCGCCCAGCCGACCCCCAACCGGCGGGCGAGCCCAGCGATCGTGGCGTGCTCGCGGCGCAGCTGCCCGACTGCCCACCACACCGCGCGGCGGGTCAGGACGCCGCGAGCGGCGACCAGGGTCGGGACCTGCTCGGCGAACGTCCCCCGCGGGCACTCGACCTCGCCGCAGCGCCAACGTCGTTGCCGCCAGACGATCTGGACCCGAACGTCGCCGTGCGGCACGTCGCGCAGCACCCGCACCCGCCGGCCGCGGCTGAGCGCGACGACCCCGCAGTCCGGGCAGCACGCCAGCTGCCAGGGCGTCGAGACCGTCACCCGCATGGTGATCGGGTCGCGATCAACCCGCTCGACTCGAACGCCATCGAGCCCGAACAGAAGATCGCAGCGAGCGCAGGGATTGGTGGTCGTGCGCGCGTCGGCGCACCCCGTAGCGTGAGACACGTCGAGGTCCTCGCGAACAAATCGGGCAGCTTGGTCGCTCCTGATCCTCGGGGACCTCGACCCCTACCCGCCGCTCAACCCGCCGAACCCCTCACTCCCCACCGCAACGGTGAAGAGTCGAACAAGGGTCAGGCCCCAGGAGACTTCGCAGCTCGTCGCGCGCAAGGAGGAGGCGACCCCATGAGGTCGACCCCTCCCGCACTCGCCGGCGGTGCAGGCCGGCCCGCAGTCCGACCGGCCACCCCGGGTGAGCAGCCAGCGTCTCCGCCAGACCCGGCAGAACTTGCGCACCGCTGACTGTAAGCATATACTTACACCTGACATCGTTCGATTACGATCCGGAGGGGTAATGGACGCAGCACGGCTCGCTCAGATACTCAGTGCTCTCGGAAGTGAGCCTCGGTTGCGAATTATCGCCTCTCTAGAGACGGAGTCGACCCATGTCAGTGAGCTGGCCCGCCGACTCGGGATGTCTCGGCCACTGCTCTACCAGCACCTCAACCGCTTGGAAGCTGCTCGACTCATCGAGAGCGGCCTGGAACAGCTCGGAGAGAGCCGAGTGAGGAAACACTACTGGGTCGCTCCGTTTCAGCTTGAAATAACTCCAGACCACATTGTGCGCCTGATTAATCAAGAATAGGAAAGGGAATCTTCATGACACTTACCACTACCGTATTTGTTGTCATCCTCGCCGCCGCAATACCACTCGCGATCTTCGTTGTTCTTACCGTCTGGGTGGTAGGCACCGTCACCAGCGCACGACGCGAAACAGCGACGGCGATCGATGGTTCGAACCAACTCATCGTGGAGCACCTAAGCAACATCACCGAGCGGTTGGATCGGATTGAGGCCCAACTCAGCGAGATCCCCGAGTAATCAGGCCCTCCAGAGAGCCGGTGACCGCCACGCCCCTCTTCATGACGCTGGAGGGCGTGCAGACCATCATGTCCATTGGCCGCTCCCAGCCCTACGCACTCGTCCGCTCCGGTGACCTGTGAGCGATCCAGGCCGGCGGCCGCGGACTTTGGCGCGTCGAGCGCCCCGGGCTCGAGGCATCCAAGCCCACCCACCATCAGACCTCCAACCTCCACGACCTTAAGAGGCTCTTCCCAGATGAGGGTGTAGCGCACGTAGAGTTCAGCATTGTCGAGGTCCTTGGTGCGAGCAGAGGTAAGAGTCCGCTCATCATCGGGGACCTCGACGCCTACCTCCAGCTACCCCGCACCACCGGCGCGCCCACACTCAGCTCTGAAGAGCCAGTAATGAATCCACGATCTGCTTGTTTAAGGACTCGGCAGATGGCCTCGACCCCAAACTGATCTTTATACGTGTCGATGTAGGAGATCATTTGGTCGTGGGTCGGTCGAGTTCCGCTGCGAAAAAACCGAAGCAGTCTTAAGAATCCCGTTTGCTCGTTTCAACTCGCGGTTTTCACGGCGCAGACGCTTGAGCTCTTCTTCCATTGTCTCGCCGCCTGAAGCGTCAGAGTCATCACGTACTGAAGCGCTGTCACGGTACCAAGCCCGCAACGTGTGGTGAGATACTCCAAGGAGCTCACCAACCTCCGTGTAGGCGCGTTGCAGTGAGCAAGACTCCAAGCGGACCATTTCGATGATCTGATGGACCGCCTTCTCCTTGAACTCGACGGAATACCTTCTAGGCATAGTTCAATCCTTCCTTAGCTGAGGTAAGAACTAAATCCAGGACGCTTCACAACCTCCGGCCTTCCAGGGGTTCTAGCGCTCCAAAGCTAAATCAAGCCGACGGTTTTCCCTTTCACGCTTACGCCGCTGGCGCTCAAGCCACGCCTGAGACTGCTCCGGCGTCATGCTCGTCAGGTGCCACCGCTTGCGCTGTTTGCAGGAATAGGCTTCCTGGGGGTGTTTGTGCAGGCCAGACTTGCCAACCCATCGCCCGTTGTCGAGCGCTTTTTGCACCTCGCCACGCGATCCGTAGATAGCTTTGCCGCTTGGACAGCGACGCTTTCCGTTACTGTCGCGGTTTTTGCGGTATCCCATGACGCTTCCTTTCAAACTGGCCGATGCAATTTTGTGTACCGCCAAGGGCTAGAAGCCTTCTCGTGGTGAGAGACTAAGAGCGACCTCGCCTTGATCCACCTGGAGTACAGCCATACCACGCCAGTCCCTCGCGCCCGGAGAAATCGGAACCATCTCGCACCAGGTGAAGCTCGAAGGGAAATGGGTCATTGAGGAGGAGGCGAAGCTCAAGGGGTCAAGCCTTCCTCTCTTCCGCGTCGGGCTAGAGCGCGCGCAAAACTCAGCAACGGCAGAGATGTCCGGTTCATGGTCTCGGGCCCTACGAAAGGCGCGATCGAACACCGGATCAAGCTCAAAATGCGCGAGGCAGAAGAGAAGCTTGCGCGAGAAATCGAGGAGCGCTCTTCTCGACAGACCCTCGGTGAGTACGCGCGGCGCTACCTTGATGGAATCGACGCAGGTGTTCTCGAGCGCGAACGCTCCAGCGCCACGAGAACGAAATATCGGTACACAGCAAAAACCTACGCACTCAATAGCCCGCTCGCCGACCTCAAGATCGACGACATCACGAGAAACCAGCTCACCGACGAGCTGCTGCGCCTTGGTCGCGAAGGGCTGACGGGCGAGCGCAAGCACGTCCTGACAATCTGGCGAAAACTATGGGAGATCGCCGATGGCGATGTAACCGGCACCCCGCCACCTTCACCACTTGACCGGCTGCGCCTTCCCCGCGACGGCGCAGTCAGCAAAAACCCGCAGGTGGTTCATAAAGGCCGCGCCTACACCGATGAGGAAATCGCGACCCTCATGGATACGGTGATGAATGACCCGCGCGCCCAAGGTAATAACTCCTCTGACGCCATCATGCTGCTTCTCCAAACCGGCTGCCGTATCGGAGAAATCGCCGGGCTGCGCTGGCAAGACGTCGATCTTAAAACTGACCCGCCAGCGGTCCACCTGCGCGGCCAGATCCATACAGAAGATGGCGAGCGTCGATGGGAGCCTCGGCTGAAGTCGAAGCTCTCCTACCGCTCTATCCCGCTCACGCAGCAAGCGTGCGAAGTGCTCAAACGGCGGCTTTCACTGCGCATGAGGCCTGGGGCAACAGATGCCGAAATGGAGTTTGTCTCCGCCACGGCTCGAACCGGTAACATCCCCGACCCCCGCGCCCTCACCCGGTCAATTAAACGCACACTATCCGATGCCGGGCACCCAGAGATGAGTTCACATACTTTCCGCCGCATTGTTGAACGCAGGTTAGAAGAGTCAGGCCTTTCACGAATGGATCGTGAATCCCTCATGGGGCACACCATCCAAGTGGCCGAGCGCCACTACTCCACCCACGGCGTACCCCAACGCGCCTTGGAGGCGTTGCAGGCAGAACCAAAACGGACAATAAACGGGAAATCGCCACTTTGTCCGTGAAAAACTAGAACGAAAATAGGCCCAAAAACACGGTGTGACCTAGGCATATGGTAGGCCCGGCGGGGCTTGAACCCGCGACCGACGGATTATGAGTCCGGTGCTCTAACCGACTGAGCTACGGGCCCGCGTATGGGTTCCATTATCGCCGGTTCATGCCTCGGAAGAAAAGTTGACGCGGCCCGAGCGCCATGAGCGTGGCCTTTGGCACATCTGCGCCAGATTGAGCCTCTGAATTGGCGAGATAGGCCGGGGCGCTGCTAATGTATTTCGAGTCGATCCCCCATAGCTCAATCGGCAGAGCATTCGACTGTTAATCGAAGGGTTATTGGTTCAAGTCCAATTGGGGGAGCAACAGAAGGCCCCGGGGAAACCCGGGGCCTTCACTTTTCGCGGTAGCGTTAAGCCCCGAGGTCTGGAAGAAGGTACCCATGAGTGTTCACTCGCCCGAGTCATTTGAGCGGCCCGAGGATTTCGGACCGGGCAGCGTGTGGGTCGATCGAGTCGCCACTCGCCAGTACGTGGGTCACACTCAGTCGGGTGTGGAGATCCCCATTGGTCTCGAAGAAGGCCGCGTCAGCCCCGGGGAGCTTTTGAAGCTCGCTCTCATTGGGTGCGCGGGAATGTCGATGGATCATTCGGTTGCGCGGCGCCTCGGCGAGGACTTTGCGGCGCGACTTTACGCGCACGGTACGTCCGACGAAAAGGACGACCGCTACCATGAGATTGACGAGACGATTCAGCTGGATCTCTCCGGTCTTGAGGAGCGAGAGCGGGAAAAGCTCGCCGCCGTCATCGATCGCGTCATTGATGCGGCGTGCACGATTCAGCGCACTGTCGTTCCTGGGGCCGAAGTGCGCCACACGATTACCGATGCACATTCCGCTGGCGCGGCTGCATCGCACGAGGAGGAGAAGTAATGGCCAAGCGCGACATTCGCATTGTTGGCGACCCGGTTCTGCGCACCGAGTGCGATCCGATTAAGGACATCACCCCTGGCGTTCGCGGCCTTGTCGAGGATCTCCTGGAGAACGTCAACGAGGAGGGGCGCGCCGGTCTTGCCGCGAATCAAATCGGGGTGAGCCTGCGCGCGTTTTCCTGGAACATCGACGGTGAGCTCGGCTACATCCTGAATCCGGTCATCACCTACCTTTCTGAGGAAAAGCAGGGCGGTGACGAAGGCTGCCTTTCAGTTCCGGACCTGTGGTTTCCGCGCGAACGCGCCGCGAAGGCGGCGTGCGAGGGCATTGACCTTGACGGAAACAAAGTCGTGCTCGAGGGCGATGGAATTGTCGCGCGCTTGATCCAGCACGAGGTGGGTCACCTCGACGGTGCGCTTTATATCGACGGTCTCGAGAAGAGCGAGAAGAAGAAGGCGTTGCGGGCTATCCGCGCAAACCTCTAGACTGTCGTAAGGCCCGAGCTTGGCCACCGCAAGTATCAACGCGAATCGTGGGGAAGACGTTTCGATTGATACGAAAGGTAAGCCCATGGCTCGTGGAACCCTCACAATCCACTCCGTGTCGCGTGCCCTCGCACCTCATCTTGAATGGGCCGTCAGCGGAGTTCTTGGTGTGCCCGTACGCGTGAAGTGGCATCGCCACGAAAGTGATCCCTCGCAGCTACGCATGGCGATCAACTGGACCGGCCCCGAAGGCCTTGGTGCACGCCTCGCGACTGCGCTGCGTGGCTGGGACAGCGTGCGCTTCGAAGTCACGCAAGAGCCGGGAGGCGGCGAAGAGGGGGCACGGTGGATGTACACGCCCTCGCTCGGCATCCATCACGCCGCGATCGATGCGGCGGGCAACGTCACGCTCACCGAAGACCGTATTCGTTTTTGCATTGCCGCTGGTGCTGGCGACGCCGCGCGCATCGAACAGGAGATCGGCAAGGCTCTTGGCGAGGCGTGGGATCGCGAGCTCGAGGTATTCCGCGTGGCCGCGAGCGGTGAGGAGCCGCGCCGCCTTCACCTCGTCGGCTGACCGACCGTTTCCAAAAACTCCGCGTGCCTCTAGTCTTTGAGGGCGCGGAGTTTGTGCTGCGCCTCTTGAAGGGCATTCATGGTCGCCCGGTACTCCTCGGCGTCGCGCTCGGGGGTGAGCCTTCCGAGTTTGCGACGCAGCTCGGAAATGTCGTGCGTGAAGCTCAACTGCTGTAGACGGCGTATGAGCGCGGGGCCCAGACGGCTCAGTTGCTGCTCATCGCGTGCGGGAAGCGGGTAGGAGGCAAGGTCGCCGATGAGCGGGCGCAAGGAATCACCCGCAATTTCCATGACCGCTTCGACAAACGCGCGCACGCTGACGTTCTTGTGCGCCGCTTCCTCGAAGAGGCCGGTCGCGATCACGCAGTCCCACACGCTCTGAAGGGTCACCGTGCGAAATGGCTCGTCGGGCAGCGCATGCACATCCTCGATACTGACGCATGAGGGCGCCTGAAGCAGGAGGGACAGTGCCTGCACTTCGGCCGTCTCGATCGGGTCGTGCGTCTGCGTTATATCTCGCAGGCGGATGGGCGACAGGAGGGGTTCGGCATCGGCGGGTGCGTGGGTGGCGTCGGAACCGCCCGCGCCGGGGCTCTCCGGCGGGTTTTCCGACGCTTGCTGCGCGATCCTGCGCTGCGCGTATACCGCCTTTCCGGCGTCCTGAACCGCTTGTTGAACGGTTCGTTCATCGAGGCCAAGCCACCCGGAGAGCCTGCGCGCGTACTCGGGGCGAAGCGCGTGGTCTCTGATCTGCGCAACGACAGGGGCGGCCATTCGCAGGCCGGCGATCTGGCCTTCGGCGGTGTCGAGGTCGACGGAACGCAGCGCAGCTCGAATGGCAAACTCGAACATGGGAATGCGGGCGGCGATGACGTCTTTGAGCGCTTCCTCGCCGC
The DNA here is from genome assembly GCF_000413375.1 of Dermabacter sp. HFH0086. Classification (NCBI taxonomy): domain Bacteria; kingdom Bacillati; phylum Actinomycetota; class Actinomycetes; order Micrococcales; family Dermabacteraceae; genus Dermabacter; species Dermabacter sp. HFH0086. Next base: position 1,758,783 of record NZ_KE340308.1, on the reverse strand, counting down.
GCTTGACGCGTATGTCGCACGGGTCCATTCCCTGGGGGTCGACGGCAACGTAGGTCTGGGCAACGAAACGTTGATCCTCACGGAACGCCTTGAGGGCAGCATTTTGCCCCGCTTCGTCGCCGTCGAACGTGAAGATGACTTCTCCCCCGGCCCCCGCGAACGATCCGCTACCGCTGGCAAGGCTCAGCGAGCTGAGCGCAGAAGTGTCGCCCATAATCCGGCGCACGAGGGTGACGTGCTCGGAGCCGAAGGCGGTTCCGCACGAGGCGACGGCGGTGTCAATACCGGCTGCGTGGGCTGCCATGACGTCGGTATACCCCTCCATGACGACGACTTGGCGCTTGGAGGAAATGTGCTTGCGTGCGAGGTCGAGGCCGTAAAGCACCTGGGACTTTTTGTAGATGGGGGTTTCGGGCGTGTTGAGATATTTAGGTCCCTTGTCATCCTCGAAAAGGCGACGTGCCCCAAAACCGATGGTCTTACCGGTGACATCGCGGATGGGCCACACGAGGCGCCCACGAAAACGATCGTAGACACCGCGCTGGCCTTCAGAGACAAGCCCGCTGAGAGTCAGCTCTTTCTCCGTAAAACCGCGCGAGCGCAAGTGCCTCGTGAGGTTGTCCCACCCCTGCGGCGCGAAGCCGATCCCGAAGTGGGCGGCCGCGCGCGGCCCAAAATCACGCTCTGCCAGAAATCGACGCCCGATCTCAGCTTCGGGGCTCGTGAGGTGTTCGCGGAAGAATTCCTCCGCTACCTCGTGGGCCGCGAGCAGCCGCTGGCGGGTACCAAAGTCGGTGCGTGGACCCCCATCGCGATCACCGCGCGAGAAGGACTCTTCATACCGCAACTGGATGCCGTAGCGCGAGGCCAAGTATTCGACGGCTTCGGTGAAGCTCATGTGGTTGATCTTCTGGACGAACTCGATCACATCGCCACCTTCGCCGCAGCCAAAGCAGTGGTAGCGACCGATCGCGGGGCGAATATTGAACGACGGAGTTTTTTCGTCGTGGAAAGGGCACAGGCCCTTCATCGAACCTAGGCCCGCGCTCCTGAGGGAGACGTGCTCGGAGACGATCTCTTCGAGGTTCGCGCGCTCGCGCACAGCCACGATGTCCTCGCGTTTGATGAGGCCTTTCACGCGCACCTTCCTCGGTCAGTTAAACGGGATTTCCGGGCCGAACCCGGGAAGTGGCACATCGCCCGCCAACGCATCCGAGTAGGCGCCAGAGAAGAACTCGGAGTGCAGTCGCACTGCGGAGACATCGGTGAGCGACGCGATCTGATCCACGATAACTCGCTCACGCTCCTGAAGCGTGTTCGCCCGCTCGTACAGCACGGTAAAGATGGGATCCAGGTGCGCCGCTCCCGTGCGGCGAAAGAGCGCAAAGAGATCCGTAAGGATCTGCTCCTGGAGGGCATACACGCCCTGCTGAGCCCTGCTCGACATGACGTATGCGGCCGCGAGCCCTTTGAGAACGCAGATCTCTCGCTCGGTGTCCTCGGGAATCACGACGCTTCCTTCGAAGCGTGCAAGTGCGTGCTGCCCGTGTGCCTGACGAGTCGCCTCGACAACCGATCCCACGAAGCGGCCGATGAGCTGAGAGCACATGTCCTTCAAGGCCGCAGCGGAGAACGGATCCCCCGAATGCTCCCACTGCCACACCGTTTCGTTTTCGAGTCGCGTGAGGGCGACATCAAGGTCACTAATCTCGAGATGCGGGGTGTACCAGTCCTGGACAACATAGAGCGCGGCCTCGCGCTCTTGCGGATCTTTCAGTGCGCGCAGCGTGATCGTTCCGCCCGTTATCGCATCCTCGATATCGTGCACCGAATAGGCGATATCGTCAGCAATATCCATGACCTGTGCCTCGAGGCACTTACGGTGCTCGGGCGCGCCTTCGCGCGCCCACTCATACACGGGCAGATCATCCTCATAGACCCCGAACTTAGGCGAGTTGGGATTCGGCCCTTCACCGCGCCGCCACGGGTATTTGATCGCTGCATCGAGCGCCGCCCGCGTGAGGTTGAGGCCGTAGCTCTTTTCGCCACCAAGGACCTTCGGTTCGAGCCTCGCGAGCAGGCGAAGTGTTTGAGCGTTCCCCTCAAATCCGCCGATGTCACGCGCGAGTTCATTGAGCACCCGCTCGCCGTTGTGCCCAAACGGCGGGTGCCCCAGGTCGTGTGAGAGGCACGCGGCGTCCACGATATCGGGGTCGCAGCCAAGTTCATGGGCGATATCGCGGCCCACTTGTGCGACCTCGAGCGAGTGGGTCAGCCGGGTGCGGGAAAAATCGTTCGAGCCAGCCCCGAGCACCTGGGTCTTTGCACCGAGGCGCCTGAGCGCCGACGAGTGCAGCACTCGCGCGCGATCGCGTTGAAACGGCGTGCGTGCCTGGGACTTCGGTGGCTCCGCGAAAAAACGCTCAATGTCGCGCGAATGGTACGGGGCAGGAATGTATGGTGGCACGTCTCAACCTCCCGAGACGGAAAGTTCCGCCTCGTGCAAACGAGCGCGGTGCTCTTCTGAGATCTCGCGCGAATCGAGCCAGCCGTCGGGCATGTGGGTGCGTTTCGGGTGCCCTGCCCGCCCGCGGGGGCCTTCAACCGGCTCACCCGGGTACGGTGCGTCCCAGTCGAGACCAGCAAGCTTCTCCTTGAGGTCCTCGAGCGATTCCATGGTCGCAAGGGCGTGCCGTGCTTTGCCACCCACCGGGTATCCCTTGAAGTACCAGCCGACATGCTTGCGCAGGTCACGCACGCCTCGGCCTTCGTCCTCAAAGAACTCGATCAGAAGTTCGGCGTGGCGAATGAGCACCTGGGCAACCTCCCCGAGTGTCGGTTTCACTCGATCGGGTTTGCCGGCGAATCCCGCGGCAAGATCGGCGAAGAGCCACGGCCGCCCCTGGCAGCCTCGACCGACGACCACGCCGTCACACCCCGTCTGCTCGACCATGCGCAAAGCGTCTTCAGCGCTCCAGATATCCCCGTTTCCGAGCACCGGAATGCTCGTGACCGCTTGCTTCAACTCCGCGATCGCGTCCCACCTAGCATGCCCCGAATAGTGCTGATTGGCCGTGCGCCCGTGGAGCGCGATCGCCGCAGCACCGGCCTCTTCCGCGATGCGTCCCGCGTCGAGATAGGTGAGGTGCGAGTCATCGACTCCCATCCGGGTCTTGACCGTCACGGGGACGTCCTCGGCGGCCTTCACGGCCTCGGTCACGATGCGGGTGAACAGCTCCGTCTTCCACGGAAGCACCGCACCGCCGCCCTTGCGGGTGACCTTAGGAACGGGGCAACCGAAATTGAGGTCGATGTGGTCAACGAGATCAAGCTCGCGCAGCACGCGAATCGAAGCGGCGATGGTCGCGGGATCAACGCCGTATAGCTGAACCGAGCGAGGCGTCTCCCGCTCCCCCATCGTCACGAGACGCATTGTTTCCGGGTGGCGTTCGACGATCGCGCGGCTCGTCACCATTTCGGAGACGAAAAACCCACCGTCGTTTTCCGAGTGAAGCGCGCCGAACTCGCGGCACAGGAGACGAAACGGCATGTTCGTCACGCCCGCCATCGGGGCGAGAACCACGGGAGTGTCGCTCGTGTGAGGACCAATCGTGAGGGAACGGCTCATGCGCGAAAGCGGCTCCCTAGCATCCCGCAAGGCGCTCGGCGAGGTAGCCCTTGATCTGGGTGAGGGCTACGCGCTCTTGCGCCATGGTGTCTCGATCGCGCACGGTCACGGCCTGATCGTCGAGCGTGTCGAAGTCGACCGTGACACAGTAAGGCGTGCCAATTTCATCCTGGCGACGGTAGCGTCGACCGATCGCACCAGAGAGGTCCATCTCGATGTTCCACAGCCCGCGAAGCTCCGAGGCAAGGTTGTGCGCGGTGGGCTGAAGGTCCTCACTCTTGGATAGCGGAAGCACGGCGACCTTGACTGGCGCGATGCGCGGATCAAGTTTGAGAACGGTGCGCTTATCGACTCCGCCCTTGGTGTTGGGAGCCTCGTCTTCTTCGTAGGCGTCAATAAGGAACGCCATCATCGAACGCGTAAGGCCAAACGACGGCTCGATGACGTAGGGGGTGTAGCGTTCGCCGCTTGCCTGGTCGAAGTACTGCATCTTCGTGCCAGAAGCTTCCGTGTGGCTTGCGAGGTCGAAGTCAGTGCGGTTAGCGACGCCCATGAGTTCGCCCCATTCGCTGCCCTGGAAACCAAAGCGATACTCGAGGTCGATGGTGGCATCCGAATAGTGGGCACGCTCCTCTTCCGGAACGTCAAAGCGACGAATATTTTCCGGTTTGATACCGAGATCGAAAAACCATTTCTCGCACGCCTCGACCCACTCGTCGAAAAATGCGCCGGCTTGCTCCGGCGGGGTAAAGAACTCGATCTCCATCTGTTCAAATTCGCGGGTGCGGAAAATGAAGTTGCCTGGAGTGATCTCGTTGCGGAAGGACTTGCCGACCTGGCCGATGCCGAAAGGCGGCTTCACGCGCGCAGCGGTGACGACGTTGAGGAAGTTGACGAAAATGCCCTGCGCTGTTTCGGGGCGGAGGTAGTGCAGGCCTTCCTCGTTATCGACTGCGCCGAGGTAGGTCTTCATGAGGCCCGAGAACTGCTGGGGCTCGGTGTACTCGCCCTTGGTGCCACAGTTCGGGCATGGGATCTCGCTCATGCCCTCGGCTTTACGCCCCTTGCGTTCCTCGAACTCTTCCACGAGGTGATCCTCGCGGAAGCGGTTGTGGCAGCTGCGGCATTCGATGAGCGGGTCCGTGAAGGTCTTGACGTGCCCCGAGGCCTCCCATACGCGAGTAGGCAGGATGATCGAGGAGTCGAGGCCCACCATGTCGGCGCGCGAAGTCACGAACGTGCGCCACCACTGGCGTTTGATGTTCTCCTTGAGCTCAACCCCGAGGGGGCCGTAGTCCCACGCCGAACGCGTGCCGCCGTAAATGTCGCCGGCGGGGAACACGAATCCGCGCTTCTTCGCGAGGGCGATGACGTTATCGAGCTTCGACGGTTGGGGCTTCGCCACGAGATCTCCTTGGAACGATGGGCACGCATGACTTGCGTGCTTTGTTCCACCCTAACCAGAAACCGCCGAAAGGTTGATCCTTCTTGCACGCGGGTAGGTGAAGATTTGCCGCACACCACAACAATCATTGATAATAGTTCTCATGAATGATTCACGCTCACTTTCAGGCATGTCTTCCCCCATTTCTCGCCGCGCGTTCACGCTCGGCGGCGGGCTTTCGCTCGCGGCACTTCTTGCCGGGTGTGGCGGCACGTCGGGTGGTGCAAAGGGGTCCGACGCCTCCTCGGGTTCCGGCGATGTTTCGGTCATGATCACCTGCTACCCCACCCAGTACCTCGCCGAGAAGATTGGCGGAAAGCACGTCTCAATCATCAACCCGGTGAAGCCGGGCATCGACCCTCACGGCCTCGAGCTCTCGGTGCAGCAGGTTGCGCAAATGGCCGATGCTGACCTCGTGGTGCAGATCGAGCACTACCAAACAGCCGTCGACGATGCCATCAAGGCTCACAAGCCGAAGAAGCTTCTGAACCTCAACGAGTTTGTGGACATTCTGCCCGCAAGCGGTGAGGAGCACGAGCACGAACACGGCGATGAGCATGCTCACGAGCATGAACACGAACACGATCACGAGCATGAGGCGAGTGACGGCGGCGGCGAGCACGAACACGAACACGAACACGAACACGATGAGCACTCTGACGAGCATGATCACGAGCACGGTGGCCACGAACATCATCACGATCACGGCGGCATCGACCCGCACTTTTGGCAGGACCCGCACCGCATGATCAAGGCGGCAAAGGTACTCGCCGACACTCTCTCCGAGATCGACGCAGATCACGCCAAGGACTACGCGAAGAACTACGAATCGCTCGAAAAGGAGCTCACGAAACTCGACGAAGAACTCCACGAAAAGTACGACTCCGTGACGCGAGAGAAGGCTTTTATCACGAGCCACACCGCGTTCGCCTACCTCGCAAAGACCTACGACCTTCATCAAATCGGCATCGCGGGCATTGACCCTGAAAACGAGCCCTCGACCGAACGTCTGCTCGAGCTCGCTGATCTCGTCAAGAAGGAGAAGCTGACGACCGTCTTCTTCGAGACCTCGGCGACCCCCGCCGTCGCTGAGGCGCTCGCGAGCCGCACGGGCGCGAAGGCGGAGGAACTTGACAATCTTGAGACGCAGCTCGATGAGAAGAAAGATTATGCTCGGGTCATGCGAGACAACGCCGACAAACTCGTTGCTTCCTGGCAGTGAGTAGCGCCACCACTCACGACGCCGCCGCGTTTAAGGTTCGACATGTGAGCCTCAAACGCGGCGGCAACGTCGTCCTCAAGGACGTCACAGCCCGCATTAACGAGGGCGAAGTAGTCGCGATTCTCGGGCCGAACGGCTCGGGTAAGTCGACGCTACTCAAGGCCATGATCGGGGTGCTGCCCCTTTCGGGTGGAAGCGCCCAGATCCTCGGGCGCCCCTCGACTACGCGGGGTGTGCACGACGCGATCGGATACGTGCCACAAATGGCCGCGTTCAGCGGAAATATTGCGGCAAGCGCGTACGAGACGACCGCGAGCGGCCTGCTCACGAGCACGCGACTGTTCACCCGGGCACCGAAGCACAAGGTCCAGCGTGCCCTCGAATTCGTGGGGCTCGGTGCACTTTCGAGCCGCGCCGTCACGGAAATGTCCGGTGGTCAGCGTCAGCGCGTCATGATCGCTCGCGCTCTCGTGCGGGAGCCACGCATTCTTGTCCTCGACGAGCCCTTTACCGGGGTTGATGCCGCGACTCAAGAGAACATCTCTCAGCTCATCGGCAAGCTCCACGAGCGTGGGACGACTGTCGTTGTCGTGCTCCATGATCTCGACCCGCTGCGCGACCTCATTACGCGCGCAATCGTGATGGAGGAAGGTCGAATTGTTCACGACGGCCCACTCCCCCACGACGATCCGCATGCGGATGCAAGCGAGAGCGAGGACGGAAAGCACCACGTGAACGAGACCATCGACCAGTGCCTAGGGAACGAGATTCACCCGTGAGCCCCCTCGACCTTCTTCTCTCGCCGATCGTCCGCTACCCCCTCATCATCGCGGTACTAGTGGGGCTGACAGCGCCCGTCGTGGGCACCTACCTCGTGCAAAAGCGGCTTTCGCTTCTCGGCGACGGGCTTGGCCACGTCGCGCTCACGGGTGTGGCAATCGGGTGGCTTGCTAGCTCGATCTTCCAGCTTTCCAGTAGCGATGCGCTCGCGATCCCGGGAGCGCTTGCCGCGAGTGTCATAGGTGCCGTGCTCATCGAGTATGTGCGCGAAGTCGGCCATACGAGCCGCGACACAGCCCTCGCGATACTCTTTTACGGCGGCATCGCCGGCGGAGTCGTGATCATTCAACTTGCTGGGGGCACGTCGCAGAGCCTCATGGCATATCTCTTCGGGTCACTCGCGACGGTCACGCACTCCGATCTGTGGGTTGCGCTCGCTCTTGCACTCGTCATTCTTCTCGTCGGCGTCGGCGCGCGCCCACTTCTGTTCGCCGTCACGAGCGATGAGGAGCACGCGCGAGCGATCGGTCTTCCCGTACGTGCCGTGAACGTGTTGATCGCCATTATGGCTGCGCTCACCGTGACCCTCGCGATGAGAATCGTCGGTGCCCTGATGGTGTCCGCTCTCATGATTGTGCCGGTCGCGGCTGCGCAACAGGTCGTTCGCGGATTCACGCGCACGATGCGCGTGAGTATGCTTCTTGGCGTCGTCTGTGCCGTCAGCGGGCTTCTACTGACCGTGTACGTGGATCTTCCGCCTGGTGGCGTGATCGTGCTGATTGCGATTGGGTTCTATATCCTGGGAGTTCTCGCGCAGGCAAGTATTGGCCGCGCGAGAATCTCGCACGAACCGAAGGGCACGTGATTGTCGTGGCAAAACCACTCCGCACCACTAAACAGCGCACCGCGATTTTGGGCGCGCTCGAATCAGCACAGGATTTCATGACGGCACAGCAGCTGCACGATCTTTTGCGAGCCGACGGAGAGTCGGTGGGGCTCGCAACCGTGTACCGGAACATGCAGCCGCTCGTCGACGCTGGTCTCGTGGACGTCATCATCACCGATTCGGGCGAAGCAATCTATCGTCAGTGCACGACGGAATCACACCACCATCACCTCGTGTGCCGCACATGCGGCAAGACCATCGAGTTCCTTCCGCCCGAGCTTGAAGGGTGGGCGAATAAGGTCGCTGAGGAGAATGGCTTCACCCAGATCGAGCACACGCTCGAAATCTTTGGTCTATGCCCCGATTGCTCGGCATCGTCCGCGGCGAAGTAGGCGTCTCCTGCTCGAATGCTCGATTGGATTAACTCCCTTCCTCTTCTGCCCGCGATCGCTTTCCTCATGGTCGTGATCTACTGCCGCGCCGGGGGCACGTACCTCCTGGGAAGGCTCGCCTACACACTCGCGGACCGCGGCCGATTCCACGCGATCCTCACGAGCCCGCGAGTTGAAAACGCCGCAGAAAAAGTCAACAAATGGGGCGCGCCGATCGTCGCACTCAGCTTCCTCACCATCGGCTTCCAAACGGCCGCCAACCTCGCGGCGGGAGTAACACGCATGCCACTTGCTCGTTACCTCCCGGCCCTCCTCATCGGCGGGTTTGCGTGGGCCGTTATCTACGCAACCGTAGGTCTTGCCGCATTTGCCCTGTGGTGGAGGGTGGCCCTCAGCAATCCCTACGTGGCGGCAGCGATGGCGGTGGCAGCCGTCGGACTGCTGACCGCCTACATTCTTCGCAAACGCGCCGAGAGAAACCGCGCCACGAGAGAGCTGGCGCGCGAACGCGTCGTGACGGGCGAACGTGCCCCGCTGCTCCCCGAGATGGGAAGCGGCAAAGCCGAGCGCGACAGCTAGCGCGCCCTATTCGCCGAACCCTTCGGACGTCGCAACCTTGTCTATCGCCCCGCCGAATCGACGGTCGCGTTTGGCGTAGTCGAGAATGGCGCGCCAGAGGGTTCGCCTATCGACGTCCGGCCACAGCTCGGGAACGAAGAGCATCTCGGCGTAGGCGGCCTCCCACAGGAGGAAGTTCGAGGTGCGTTGCTCGCCCGAGGTGCGAATGAACAAATCGACGTCGGGCATGTCGGGGTCGTAGAGGTGGGCACGAATCGTCTTCTCGTTGATGCGCGACGGCGAAAGCTTGCCGTTCTTGACCTTTGTCGCGATCTCACGGACCGCATCCGTGAGCTCCGCCTGACCGCCATAGTTGACACACATATACAGCGTGAGCCCCGTGTTGTGCTTCGTGAGTTCTTCCGCTTCACGCAGCTCTTTGATCACGCTAGGCCACAGCCGTTTTGCCTGGCCGATCCACTTGATGCGCACTCCCCACGAGTGGAGCGTGTTTCGCTGTCGCCGCAAGACGCTCCGCGAAAAGCCCATGAGAAAACGGACTTCGCTCGGGGAGCGCGACCAGTTTTCCGTCGAAAACGCGTAGGCGCTCAGGTGCGTCACGTTCGCCTGGATCGCCCCGGCAACAACGTCAAGGAGAGCCGCCTCGCCCGCTGCATGCCCCTCTGTGCGAGGCAAACCCCGCTTATTAGCCCAGCGTCCGTTGCCGTCCATGACGACAGCGACGTGTTTCGGGATGAAGCGTTCCTCGAGAACCGGGGCCTTCTCCCCCGAGGGGTGTTCGGGCGGGTTCACGTAGCTGGCTTTCACGCGTTCTCCTTTAGCGCCGGCGCGCTTTCGATGAATCGATCCACCAATTCTAGGGCAGCAAGCGGCCGCTCAAGGTGATAGGAAAGAATACGCGCGATGAGACGGCCCGCTTCTGCCTGCGCAGCAGGGTCGGTTGCGAGGGCCTCGTCCCAGTCTCCCGCGAGTAAAAAGATCATATGTTCGGTCACGCTCGGTCGCGCTGCCACGGCGCCGGGGCGCCGGCATTCTCGGCACACGACGCCACCTTGGCTCACATCGAATGCCTGGTGCGGCCCTTCTGCCCCGCACACAGCGCAGTTGCGAAGCTCCGGGCGCCAACCCGCCATCGCAATGCTCCTCAGCAAAAAGGCATCAAGGACGAGCACGGGCGGCCGCCCGGAATTCACGAGCACGTGCAGTGCCCCAACGAGCATCATGTAGTGCGCGCTCGTAGGGTCGAATCCTTCGTTCGTGAGTCTCTCCACGAGCTCGCCCATAGCCGCCGCTGCCGTGTAGCGCGCGTAGTCGCCAGCGATCTGCTCGGCGTAAGCGGTGATCGTCACGACCTGCGAAACGGTATCGAGGGAGCGTCCCCGATGGCACTGCACGTCGACGCGCTGGAAAGGCTCGAGCCGAGCGCCAAAACGGGAGGACGTTTTCCGCACTCCCTTCGCGACCGCGCGGATCTTCCCGTGGTTTTTCGAATAGAGCGTGACGATGCGATCGGCCTCCCCCAAGTCTTGGGTTCGGAGGACGATCGCATCGTCGCGGTACAGCCTCGATGCCACCTGCGAGCGGCCCTAAAGAATCCCCGCGCGTGCGGCACGATTGAGCGCCGAAATTAGCGCCTGAAGTGAGGCCCTGGTAATCGAGCCGTCGATACCCACGCCCCAATAGATTGACTCGCCAATCTCAGCCTCGATGTACGCTGCGGCGAGCGAGTCATCACCCTCGCTCAGAGCGTGCTCGGCGTAGTCAAGAATCCGTACCTTGACCCCGCGCGAGGCGAGCGCCTTCACAAATGCATCAAGCGGGCCGTTACCGAGGCCCTCGATCGTGCTCTCGTGATCCTCGACGCGAAGCTGCACAGCAATTCTGTCTGTCCCTTCGCCCTCAGAGTGCTGGGTGAGCCCCCTGAAGCCGTAGCGTCCCCAGCGCTTGGACGCATCGGGGTTGGGAAGGTACTCGTCGACGAACGCCTCCCACAGCTGGGCTGGAGTCACTTCACCACCGGCAGTGTCGGTGCGGCGTTGCACGATGGTCGAAAACTCGATCTGCAGGCGGCGAGGAAGATCGAGTCCGTGCTCGGTGCGCAGGAGGTACGCCATGCCACCCTTGCCGGACTGCGAATTCACCCGGATAACCGCCTCGTAGCTGCGGCCGATGTCCTTGGGATCAACGGGCAAGTAGGGTACGCGCCACGTCGCCTCGCTCACCTCGACACCCGCGCGCTGCGCATCGGTGTCCATGCGCTCAAGGCCCTTCTTGATCGCATCCTGGTGCGAACCCGAAAAAGCGGTAAACACAAGGTCGCCGCCGTACGGATGACGCTCATGGACCCCGATTTGATTGCAGTGTTCGACCGTACGGCGAATCTCCGGCACATTCGACAAGTCGAGTTGAGGATCAACGCCCTGCGTCGCAAGATTGAGGCCGAGCGTCACGAGATCAACGTTGCCCGTTCGCTCCCCATTGCCGAACAAACACCCCTCGATGCGGTCCGCCCCCGCGAGGTAACCGAGCTCGGCCGCCGCCACCCCCGTGCCGCGGTCATTGTGGGGATGAAGCGAAAGCACGACGCTCTCGCGTGCGTGCAAATGGCGATCCATCCATTCGACGGAATCCGCGTACACATTTGGGGTCGCCATCTCGACCGTCGCCGGAAGATTGATAATGATCTTCTTCTCGGGGGTCGGTTTGATGATGTCGATGACCGCGTTGCACACGCGTGCCGCGTACTCGAGCTCCGTGCCGGTGAATGACTCGGGCGAGTATTCGTAGGTGATGTCGCAGCCATCGAGCGACTCCTCGTATTTCTTCGCGAGCAACGCCCCCTGCACGGCTATGTCGAGAACCTCGTCCTCGTTCGCGCGGAATACGACATCGCGCTGCACGATCGATGTCGAGTTGTAAAAATGCACGATTGCGCGCTTAGCGCCCTGGAGCGCCTCGTACGTGCGCTCAATCAGGTGCTCACGACACTGGACAAGCACCTGAATCGTCACGTCATCCGGAATGAGATCCTGCTCGATAAGGGTGCGGCAGAAGTCAAAGTCCGTTTGCGACGCCGAAGGAAACCCGATCTCGATCTCCTTGAATCCCATCCCCACGAGAAGGTTGAACATTCTGAGCTTCCGCTCGGTGTTCATGGGGTCGATGAGTGCCTGGTTACCATCGCGAAGATCCACCGCACACCAGCGCGGCGCACGGGTAATCACGCGGTTTGGCCACTCGCGCCCCTCAAGCGTGAAGGGAATCTGCTCGTGAAACGGGAGATACCGCTCGACTGGCATACCAGAGGGCACCTGGGGCGCATCCCCATGCTGGCCGAGAACTGGCGTGCGCGGATCTTCGGTTGCGGCAACAATACGAGCGTCTCGGTTCATGGCCGTCACCTTACACCTGGGGCAAGCAATGCGAGAGCGGCAACCGTCGGACACTCGAAATGTGAGACGGAGCCGATCCAAAAACTAGAAGCCCAGGCGACCGAGCTGCTTGGGGTCCCGCTGCCAATCCTTGGCGACCTTCACCCGAATATCGAGATGGACCGGGCGACCCATGAGATCCCTGATGCCACGACGCGCCCGCGTACCGACCCGCTTGAGACGCTTACCGCCCCTGCCGATCACGATTCCCTTTTGGGAGTCGCGTTCAACGAAGAGCGAAACGCGCACCACGAGCCTGCCTTCGCCGGGCGCTACCTCCGCGAACGGATCACCATCGAGCGACTCCTCCACGATCTCCTCGACCACAACGGCGAGGGAATGCGGGAGTTCATCGCGCACGCCCTCGAGCGCAGCCTCGCGCACGAGCTCCGCGATACGGTCGCTCACGCTCTCCTCCGTGAGTTGATCATCCGGGTAGAGCGCTGGGCCCTCGGGAAGATGCGAGGCAATGACGTCCATGAGCACGTCGATCTGCTCACCCTCAAGCGCGGAGATGGGAACGATGTCTTCAGCCTTGACAAAACGCTCAACCTCCATGAGGTGAGCGGCGAGCTCGTCGCGGCTCACGAGATCCACCTTCGTCACGATCGCCACGATCGCCGGGCTCCGACGGTTGCCACGCAACTGTCGAAGGTCCTCCGCGATAAAGCGATCGCCAGGCCCGATCTTCTGGTCAGCCGGAAGACAAAAGCCCACGACATCAACCTCGGCCAGGGTTTCGCGCACGAGATCGTTGAGGCGCTTACCAAGGAGGGTGCGGGGGCGATGAACGCCCGGGGTATCGACGATGATGATCTGGTCGTGTTCGCGGCTGACGATCCCTCGAATGGCTCGCCTCGTCGTTTGAGGTTTCGAGCTCGTAATCGCGACCTTGTCCCCCACCATCGCATTCGTGAGCGTCGATTTGCCGACGTTGGGCCTGCCGACGAGAGCGACGAAGCCACTTCGATGCACGGTTTCCACTTTTGCTCTCCTAATCGTCGCTCTCGTGCGACTCGTCACCGGTATCGCGCGGGGCGCGACTGACGAGAATTGCCGAGACCTGCTTGCGTCTGCCACTCGTGCGATCCGCTTCCATGTGTAAACCGTGGGCAGTGCCCTCGGCGCCCACGATCGGCACCCTTCCGATGGTCTTCGCGAGGAGACCACCGATCGTGTCAACATCGTCGTCTTCGATCTCGAGATCGAACAGCTCGCCGACCTCGACGATGGTCATGCGCGCGGGAACGCGGTATTCGCCTTCGGCGACCTTCTCGGCCTCTTGCTCGCGGCGGTCGTGCTCGTCGGCAATCTCCCCCACGATCTCTTCGAGGATGTCCTCAATCGTGACGATGCCGGCAACACCACCGTATTCGTCAACGGGGATACCAACGTGCACGCGAGAGGTACGCATGGCTTCCATGACGCGATCGGCAGTGAGGAACTCCGGGTAGAACTTCACGGGCCTCATGATCTCTGTGACGGGCCGATCGCCGCCGGGATCCCACGGCGAATGAATCGCACGCATCACATCCTTGAAGTACAGCATGCCGAGCAGGTCGTCGACGCCCTCTTCGCCGATGACGGGAATTCGGCTGTACCCCGAGCGTACGAACAGGCGCATGGCCTTGTTCGCGGTCGCGTCCGCGTCGATCGTCACCATGTCGGTGCGGGGCACCATGACCTCGCGGATCATCGTGTCGTCAAGATCAAACACACCCTTGATCATGTTGCGCTCGTCGTCTTCGAGCGCTTCCGTTTCACTCGCGCGATCCACGAAGTGGCGAAGCTCCTCCTCCGTCGCGAATGGTCCCCCCGCGACCTTTCCTCCGGGCGTGAAGGCGTTCGAGATGTGGATGAGGACCTTCGCAGGAAGGGCGAGGACGACCCGGGCGAAACGGACAAGCGGCGAAAGAGCCGAGATCGTTTTCTCTGGGGCACGCCTGCCTAGCGTGCGGGGCGACACGGAGGCTCCCATGAACGACACGAGGAAGGTCACCGTAATCGCGAGGAGGAGTGGTAGCCACAGGCCCTCGAGCCGTTCGAACATGAATGCTGTGATGACAACCGCGTAGGTCGTTTCGGCAAGAACGCGCCCGAGCGCGATGGTTGCGAACGTCGTGTGGGTGTCGTCGTGCATCGTGAGGATGCGGTCCCGCTTCTTTTCTTCGTCTTCAAAGTAGCGCTCGATACTGTGGCGCGAAAGCGTGCTGAGCGCGGCGTCAGCAGCCGAGAAACACACCGCGAGGACGATCGCGACGATAGCGAGTGGAACGAGAAAAGCGATGGCACTCATGCGTCGGGGCCGCCGGTATCGCAGATGCCCACGCGAGAGCCACGGCCAGCGAGAAACGTCAACAGGAGCTTGCGCTGGAGCGTGAACATCACACGCTCTTCCTCGGGCTCGACGTGGTCGTAGCCGAGCAGGTGAAGGATGCCGTGAGTGAGCAGAAGAAGCATTTCTTCTTCAGAGCTGTGGCCGGCAATACGGGCTTGCTGCGCGGCGACGGTGGGGCAGATGACGATGTCCCCGAGGAGGCCCTCGGGGGCGAGCTCCCCTTCGCGTCCTTCGCGAAGTTCGTCCATGGGGAAGCTCATGACGTCGGTGGGCCCCTCGAGGTCCATCCATTCCTCGTGGAGTTCACTCATGGCCTTCTCGTCCACAAACGTGATCGACAGTTCGGTGGCCGGGTGCAAGAACATAGCGTCGAATACGTAGCGGGCGAGATCAACGAACTCGCGGGCATCGATCTTGGCGGTCGTTTCGTTGTTGACTTCGATGCTCATCGCTTCCCCTTTTTCTTCGGTGAGAACTCGGAAAGATCCCAACGCGCGTAGGCGTCGACGATGTCGCTGACGAGTCGGTGGCGCACGACATCCTTGGAGCTCAAGTGGCAAAAGGCAATGTCGTCGACCTTACCGAGGATGCGTTCGACGACTTTGAGGCCGCTGCTGGTGCCTCCGGGAAGATCCACCTGGGTCGCATCGCCCGTGATCACCATGGTCGAGTTGAAACCCAAGCGGGTCAGGAACATCTTCATCTGCTCGGGTGTCGTGTTTTGCGCCTCGTCGAGGATGATGAAGGCATCGTTGAGCGTACGCCCGCGCATGTATGCGAGCGGCGCAACTTCGATCGTTCCCGCCCCCATGAGCCGCGGGATGGACTCGGGGTCGAGCATGTCGTGTAGCGCGTCGTAGAGCGGGCGCAAGTAGGGGTCGATCTTCTCGTTGAGCGTGCCCGGGAGAAATCCGAGGCGCTCGCCTGCTTCGACCGCGGGGCGCGTAAGGATGATCCGGTTGATCTGCTTATCGAGAAGTGCACGCACGGCTTTCGCGACCGCGAGGTACGTTTTTCCGGTGCCTGCGGGGCCGATGCCGAACACGATCGTGTTCTCATCGATAGCGTCCACGTACTCTTTCTGGCCGATCGTCTTCGGCCTAATCGTGCGCCCTCGTGCGGAGAGAACTGATTGACTGAGGATCGCCGACACGTGCTGGTCACGTCGCCGATCATCGCCGTAGAGTTCTGCGGCGCGGTGGACGGCTTCGCCCGTCACGGTTTCGCCGCTTGCGGCGATCTCAATGAGAGAGTTCATGATGGCGGCAGCGCGATCGAGAGAGCCTTCGGGGCCGCGCAGTGTGATCTGGTGTCCGCGCATCGACACGTCGATGTCGGGCATGATCTTCTCGATGACATTGAGTGCCTGATCATTCGCGCCGAGAACGGCGACGGGACGCAAGTGGTCGGGGATTGCGACGTAGCGTTCGAGGATTTCGGTGGTCTCCTGCACGGTTAGAAGAGGTCTCCTTCGGATTGGGCTTTACCGGCAAGAATGTGCCCGTGCACGTGGAAAACGCTTTGGCCAGCGCTTTCACCGGTATTGAAGAGGAAACGGAACTCGCCTCGGGCATGTTCCTTCGCGACCGCGCCCGCTGCCTTGACGACCGCGGCAAGCAGGTCCTTGTTGGCCGAGAGCTCCACGATGTTGGCGTAATGTTCCTTCGGCACGGCGAGCACGTGAACCGAAGCTTTCGGCTCAAGGTCTTTGAAGCACACGACGTCGGCGTCCTCGTAAACCTTGGTCGACGGGATCTCGCCGGCAACGATTTGGCAAAAGACACAATCTGGTGCGGTCGTGGTCATCGGTTCCTCCTCAGGGCTGCCGCCGCACGGTGCCGGGAATGGGCGCGTGGCGGCTCGTGTGTGCGCTGGTTCCACCAGTCTAGTAGTCGAGGGTACCGCGCGGCTTGTGCTTCCGACGCTCGCCGGCCGCGAGCCGTGAAGGCAGTTAGCATCGCGGTGGGGCTACTGCCACCGCCCGGTTACTGCGCACAGGGCCGCAAGAGCCGCGGGGCCCGCGCTCGAGGCCCGAAGAATCTCCGTGCCCAGAAGCGTCGGCGTGGCACCAGCGCGAGCAAACCGGTCGATCTCGCTGTCACTAATACCGCCCTCGGGCCCGACGATGACCCACACGTCGCGAGGAATGCCTTCTTGCGTACCCGCGGCATGATTGAGATCGCGTAGGTGTGCCCCGAGTCCTACGGTTGCACTCTCGTGCAGGGCAAGAACCGTCGATCCGCTGTCAACTGCACGCGCGATTTGGGCAGCGAGATCGTCACTTGTGACGACGGGCTCGAGCACGGGGATGCGTGCGCGACGAGACTGTTTAACTGCGGCGTTGATACGCGCACGCCACTTCTCAAGTCCCTTACCCTCTTTCGCACCTTTCCATTGGACGACGCTGCGATCAGCTTGCCAGGGAATGATGCGGTCAACGCCAAGTTCGGTCGCCATTTCAATCGCCGATTCGTCGCGGCCGCCCTTAGCGAGCGCTTGGACGAGCACAAATGTCGTCTCCGGCGCTGGCTCGTGCGTGGGCGCGCTGCACAGCTGAATGTCGAAGCTACTCTTCGAGACGTTCGTGACGGTAGCCTCCGCCTGGTGACCGTGCGTGTCCGTCAGGAGGATGCTCTCGCCCGGGCGAAGCCGCATGACGCGTGCCCCGTGGTGCCCTTCGTCCCCGCCGATCTCGATTGAGCTTCCGGCGGTGGCGCCCTCGAGAGTCCCCTCGAGGAGAAGGAAGTTCTTGAGGCTCACAGATCGCGGAATTTCTCGCGGAGTTTCGCGAAGACGCCGCCGTCGCTGTGCTGGGCGTTCTTCGCCGCTGAGCGAAGGTCGGGTTCGTTGCGCATCTCGCCAAACTTCGCGAGGAGATCCTTTTCGGCACCCGAGAGTTTCTTCGGGATCTCGACGCCCACCTCGATGAGGATGTCGCCGCGAGAGTCGCCGCGCAATGCAGTGACGCCGAGGTCGCGGAGCCGAATGACATCACCGGGCTGAGTTCCAGCCTTGATCTCGACCTCGCGCTCGCCGTCGAAGGTCGTGAGAGTGGCCTTCGTGCCAAGGGCCGCGGCAATCATGGAAATTGTGAGGCGCGCGAGCAGATCGTTGCCTTCGCGATGGAAGATCTCGTGCTCCTTGACGCGAACCTCGACGAAGAGGTCTCCGGCGGGGCCGCCAGCCTCACCCGCTTCGCCCTCCCCGCGAAGCTGGATGCGGCGACCTGTATCGATGCCCGCGGGAACGCGCAGCGTAATCGTGCGCTCCTCCTGCACACGGCCGTGCCCCTGGCACTCGCTGCAAGGATTCTCGATGATCGTGCCGTGTCCCTGGCAGGCCGAGCACGGCGCGAGTTGCACCATCTGACCAAGCAGAGAGTTCACCGTGCGCTGCACGTGACCGCTTCCGCTACAGACGGTGCACTTCTTCGTTCCCGTTCCGGGCTCACAGCAGTTACCGTGGCAGCGATTGCAGGTCACAGCCGTCGCGAATGTCAGCTCCTTTTCGGAGCCGAAGACGACGTCATCGAGCTCGAGTGTCATGCGTCGGAGGATGTCGTTGCCGCGCCGCTCGCGCGGGATCGGGCCACGCCCGCGTCCGCTCATTCCTGACGCACCCGCGAACACATCGAAGAGGTCGGAGAAATCGAACGTCGCTCCCCCGCCGAAGCCACCGAAGCCACCGCCCCCAAATGGGTTCTGACCGCCCATGTCGTACATTCGACGCTTTTCGGGGTTGGAGAGGGTCTCGTATGCCTGAGAGACCTTCTTCATTTGATCGGCTGCGGCTGGATCGGGATTGACATCGGGGTGCAGCTTGCGGGCCTTCTTGCGGTAGGCCTTCTTGATCTCGTCCGCGCTTGCGTCCTTTGAGACGCCGAGAATCTCGTAAAAGTCGTCGTTCACGAAGTGTGGTTCCTTGAGAGTTGGGTTCAGTTCTTAACCGATGAAACGGGAAATGTACCGCGCGACAGCGCGCACGGAAGAAATCGAGGTCACGTAGTCCATGCTCGAGGGGCCGAGGATCGCGATGCGCGAGGAGGGGGAGGCAGCGCCCGCCGTTTCGGTATAGGCGCTCCCCACGAGGGCCGCTCGCTGAAGGGCATCGCCCGAAACGCTACTGAGTTCCTCGCCGATCAACACATCGACCTCGCCGAAGTTCGAATGCATCTCGCCGAGGAGTCGAAGGAGCACGAGCTGTTCCTCGAGCAGGTCAAGCATCGGCCCGACCTCGCGAGAGAATTGCTCGCCTCGCGCAAGGTTCGAGACTCCGCCGACGATCATGCGATCCTCGCGGCGAGAGGCGAGCAGCTCACCGAGCGTGTCGAGCACCTCGGTCGCCGCCGCGCGGGTCAGTTCGGATTCCGCATCGAGCAGTGCCTCCAGATCCCCGCCCACGGAGGTCACGGGCCTTGACGTGCATACCCGATTAATGCGCTCGCGAAGCCTCTCGTAATAGGCGGCCTCTTGGGGATGTGTGAGCGAAATCGTCTGCTGATCCACGCGCCCCGCGTCTGTGATGAGCACGACGAGCAGGAGAGTCTCGGATGTCTTCACGAGCTCAACGTGGCGCACGTGTGCTTGTCGCAGCGCCGGGTACTGCACGACCGCCACTTGATTCGTGAGACGCGACAGCAGGCGCACCGTGCGCGAAAGAAGGTCATCAAGGTCGTGGGCGCCGTCGAAAAACGTCTGAATCGCGCGCCGTTCAGGAGCCGAGAGAGGCTTGACTTGCGCGACGTAGTCGACGAAAACGCGATAGCCCTTGTCGGTGGGAATGCGACCCGCCGACGTGTGGGGCTGCATAATGAGGCCCTCTTCTTCGAGCACGGACATATCGTTGCGTACGGTCGCCGCGCTGACGCCGAGTTCGTGCCGCTCGAGCAACGACTTCGAGCCCACCGGTTCGCGAGTCGCCACGTAATCTTCCACGATCGCGCCGAGGATGCTGAGCTTGCGCTCATCCATACTTCTCATCCTTTCGCGCGTTAGCAGTCACAGGCTTCGAGTGCCAATACTACGCGTAGTGCGCGACCCTTGCACGGTGTGGCGATCCCCTGTGAGCGAACACGCCCCTGGTAGCGTAAAGCGCCGTGAATATCGATCGATACGGCCACGACGTCCTTTCCGGTACCGGGGATGCCTTTCACCCGAAACGCCCCGCGAGCAGGGATGTCCCTGCCGAGCGCGGGCTCGTCGTCGAGGATGTGCAAACCGGCTGGGTCGGCGCCGTCACGCGCGTGGAGAAGTCGGGCGGTATCCACATCGTCGAACTCGAGGATCGTCACGGGCGCCTTCGCACGTTCCGCCTCGGCCCCGGTTTTCTAATCGATGGAAAGCCCGTTCGCTTGACCCCGCCAACGAGCGGCGGTCCGACGGCTGCTCGGCAAACGTCAGCCCCTAAACGAAGCGCGTCGGGCTCAACCTATGTCGAAGGGGCCCGTGCCCGCGTCGCGCGCGGCTCCCGGATTTGGGTTGAAGGCAAGCACGATGCGGAACTCGTGGAGAAGGTGTGGGGGCACGACCTGCGCATCGAGGGTGTCGCCGTCGAGATGCTCGATGGCGCCGATAATCTCCTCGAGCGCGTGCGGGCATTTAACCCCGCGCCGGGCCGCAAGCTCGGAATCCTCGTGGACCACCTCGTTCCCGGATCGAAAGAGACGCGGATCGCCGAGGCCGTCATGCGGGAGAAGGGCGTTGCGGGCAACGTGCTCATCCTTGGCCACCCGTACGTGGACGTGTGGCAAGCCGTGAAGCCCGCACGAGTGGGGCTTGAGAAATGGCCCCACATCCCCAAGGGAACCGACATCAAGGTGGGATCACTTAGGGCGCTCGGCCTCCCCGCCGAGTCCCAAGCCGATATCGCCGAGGGCTGGCAGAAGATCCTCTCTCGTGTGCGCTCGTACGCCGATGTCGAACCAACGCTCAGCGGGCGTATCGAGGAGCTCATCGACTTCGTCACCGCTCCCTGACCTGGAGCAGCCCCGGATTGCATAGAGGTTGTGGGGGTTTGAGCTCGGGAGCAAATCCGACGCTTACCTCGCCCGCGCTCAAGGGCCACCGGAAGCGTCGACTGAGCGGCCGCGTCCCCGCCTCTGCCGGAATCTACGGAGTGGGTGGTCTGGAGAGAATTCGACTCTGCGTACGAGTACATTAAAGACACACCAGGAAGAATCACTTGGTACGACATAAGTCCTCTGGCGGGTATGGCGTGTCACTGAGTAATCTTGGGTTCGATAAACCCAATACCTCTACCGTTTGCTTGACCGGAGCCTCATCTGCACTGAACGCGATCGAAAGTACGAGGTGGGTTCAGGTAAGTGCAAAATCGAGTCAGCGGCGACTTTCGAAAGCGTAGGAATCTCATGATTTTTAGGTCCGCGTGGTTTATGGTCATTTTCGTTGTTGTCGTGATGATCGTGGCGATCCTGCTTCTCGGCTTTCTAATTTTTACCGTTCTTCAACAATTCGTCGCCCGGAATAAGAAAGCGGACAACGAAAGTGATCAACATGAACCGTAGGGATCACCCGAGTCTCAGCCGCTTCAAAAGCGCTCTCAAGGCAAAACATCGCGCGTGATGGCATCGGCGATGAGCCGGCCGGCGTCGGAAAGCCTCACGATCCCGCTATCCCACGCACTCGCATCCAACCGCCCCGCTGCCACGTGCCGCTCGAGCACCTCGCGTGCCTCATCGCTCGAGGTGAGCGGATTACTCGCCGCGGAAAATCCTTCGCGAAGGCGCATCTCGAGCATGAGGCGTTCGAGCGCGCGATCCTCATCAGAGACCTGCTCGGAGCCATCCACGGGAAGCCGGTTCTGCGCAAGAGCCGCCGCGTAGCGCGAGGGGTGCTTGAGGTTCCACGAGCGGTAGCCGTCGCGGTGTCGATGCGCGCCGGGGCCGATCCCCCACCAGTCGCGGCCCCGCCAGTAGGCGAGGTTATGGCGGCACTGAAACTCCTCGCCGTGCGCGAAGTTCGAGACCTCGTACCACTCGAAGCCCGCGGCTCGCGTGCGGTAGGCGATGAGCTCGTAGGCATCGGCCATGAAGTCCGGATCGGGCTCGCTGAGTTCGCCGCGGCGCAGCTGGCGGGCCATTTTGGTGTTGCCCTCGACGATGAGCGAGTATGCGCTCACGTGGTCCGGCTGCATCTCGGTGATCGCGTCGATCGTGGTCTCGACATCCGCGAGGCTTTCCCCCGGCGTTCCATAGATCATGTCGAGGCTCACCTGCAGGCCTGCCTCCCGGGCCCACGCGACGGCCCGCGGGACGGACTCTGGGTTGTGGGTGCGGTCGAGGATCGCGAGCACACGCGGCACCGCCGATTGCATGCCGAAACTCACGCGTGTAAACCCAGCCTCGGCAAGTCGCATCAGGGAGTCTCGCGTAACGGAGTCGGGGTTCGCCTCGGTCGTCACCTCGGCGCCCGGGGCGAGAGGGATAAGCGAGTCGAGGTGGGCGAGCATGCGCGCCTGGTCATCTGCAGGCAGAAGCGTGGGGGTCCCGCCTCCGAAGAACACGGTGACCACGCGGTCGTACGTGAAGTCCGACGCTTGATCGTCTGCGAGTGTGAGCTCCATTTCGCGCATCGCATTGGCAGGATATTCGGCTTGCGATCCTCCCCCACCAAGCTCCCTCGCCGTGTAGGTGTTGAAGTCGCAGTAGCCGCAGCGCACCGCGCAAAACGGCACGTGAATGTAGACCGAGAGCCCTCGGCGCTCGGCGTTAGTTCCCGCGGCCATCGGTGATGAGCGAGGCAGGGAATTCGAAGGAGATGCCGGCGCTCTCGAGCGCCGCGAGGCACCCCCTTGCCATCGAGGTGTACACGGGCGTTTCCGTGTCGCGGGCCCAGCTCAAGAGTGCCTTGGCGCTCGTTGGATCGATCTCGCTCGAGAGACCGCGGAAGATCTCGCCTATGCTTACGCC
Source organism: Dermabacter sp. HFH0086 (assembly GCF_000413375.1). Taxonomy (NCBI): domain Bacteria; kingdom Bacillati; phylum Actinomycetota; class Actinomycetes; order Micrococcales; family Dermabacteraceae; genus Dermabacter; species Dermabacter sp. HFH0086. The sequence goes on along the minus strand of NZ_KE340308.1, from coordinate 1,736,156 downwards.
GTGCTCGGGAACCGAAAGCACTTCGATTTCGTCACCCGGGCGCACAACGCCTTCCCGCACAACGCGGAAGTACGCGCCCGACTTGCCGTAGGCGTTGAAGCGGCGGCCCCATGCTCCTCGGGGCTCGATCCCAGCCTGATCGGCGAAGCGCCCCATCCACACGGCGAAAGTTTTGCAGGGCTGGCGCGGCACGCTCGCCTGAAGCTCGGCACCGCCAATCCGCCAGCGCGAGCCAATGACAACCTCGTCAGTATCAATGCCCTCCGTGACGAGATTTTCGCCGAAGGCACCGTCGGGCAGACCACTCAATCCCTCCCGGCGCGCAAGTTCGTCGCGGGTTTCGCGCGCGAAAGCGTACACGGCCTTGAAAAGACCGCCGTGGTGTTCGGTATCGCCCTGCACATCGCCAAGCACGCCGTGCGTAAGGAGCTTGATGCCCTCCGCGCGCGGGACCTTGTTGATCCCCGAGCGGATGCCCGTTTCCTCGACGTGGAAGAGTGATTCCACCGTGCACGTCGCAATCACGCGCGCGGGGCCTTGAGCGATAGCGACCGAAAGTGGTTCGACGTTCATGTTCGTCCCCTTACTTGTTTTTGCCGTCCGACGATCCGCCGTCCGAGCGCAGCGCCGCGATGAAGGCCTCTTGCGGCACGTCGACCGAGCCGATCGACTTCATGCGCTTCTTACCTTCTTTCTGCTTCTCGAGAAGCTTGCGCTTACGGGAGATGTCGCCCCCGTAGCACTTGGAAAGCACGTCCTTGCGGATCGCGCGAATGTTTTCGCGCGCAATGATGCGCGAGCCGATCGCCGCCTGGATCGGCACCTCGAACTGCTGGCGCGGAATGAGGTTCTTGAGCTTGCCAGCCATTTCCACGCCGTAGTGGTAGGCCTTGTCGCGGTGCACGATCGCACTGAACGCGTCCACGGTTTCGCCCTGGAGAAGCATGTCAACCTTGACCAGGTCGGCCGCTTCCTCGCCCTGAACGTCGTAGTCGAGCGAGGCGTAGCCCTTCGTACGGCTCTTGAGCTGATCAAAGAAGTCGAACACGATCTCGGCGAGGGGAAGAATGTAGCGGAGCTCAACGCGGTCTTCGCTCAGGTAGTCCATGCCCTTCATCGTGCCGCGCTTGGACTGGCACAGTTCCATGACGGTGCCCACGAATTCCTTGGGCACGAGGATCGTGGATTTCGCAACGGGCTCGCGGATCTCGTGGACCTTGCCCTCGGGGAAGTCGGAAGGGTTGAGCACCTGGACTTCGGTGCCGTCCTCCATCGTCACGTGGTAAATCACGCTCGGGGCCGTGGAAATCAGGTCCAAGTTGAACTCGCGCTCGAGCCTCTCGCGCACGATCTCGAGGTGGAGAAGGCCAAGGAAGCCCACGCGAAAGCCAAAGCCCAGCGCGGTTGAGGTTTCAGGCTCGTAGTTGAGCGCGGCGTCGTTGAGTTTGAGCTTGTCAAGCGCGTCGCGCAGCGCCGGATAGTCTGAACCGTCGATCGGGAAGAGACCCGAGAACACCATAGGTTTCGGTTCTGAATATCCGGGAAGGGCTTCTTCGGCACCTCGGAGCGCCGCGGTTACCGTGTCACCGACCTTCGACTGGCGCACGTCCTTCACACCCGTGATGAGGTACCCGACTTCGCCGGGCCCGAGGCCCTTGGTGGGCTTCGGTTCGGGAGAGATCACGCCGATCTCGAGAAGCTCGTGAGTCGCGCCCGTCGACATCATCTGGATCTTTTCGCGCGGGTCGAGCTGCCCGTCGACGACACGCACGTACGTCACAACACCGCGGTACGTGTCGTACACGGAATCGAAAATCATCGCACGCGAGGGGGCGTTGATCTCGCCTTGCGGCTGCGGGACGGTGCGCACGACATGGTCGAGCAATGCCTCGACGCCTTCGCCCGTCTTGCCCGAAACCTTGAGAACATCCGAGGGATCGCAACCCACGAGCTGAGCGATTTCCGCCGCGTACTTTTCGGGATCGGCGGCAGGAAGGTCGATCTTGTTGAGGACGGGGATGATCTCGAGGTCGTTATCCATCGCGAGATAGAGGTTCGCGAGGGTCTGCGCTTCAATCCCCTGAGCGGCGTCGACGAGCAGAATCGCGCCCTCACAGGCCGCGAGCGAGCGAGAAACTTCGTAGGTAAAGTCCACGTGGCCCGGCGTATCAATCATGTTGAGCGCATAGGCTTCGCCGTCCACAACCCACGGCATGCGCACGGCCTGACTTTTCACGGTAATACCGCGCTCGCGTTCAATATCCATGCGGTCGAGGTATTGGGCCCGCATCGCACGTTCGTCGACGACCCCGGTGAGCTGGAGCATCCTGTCAGCGAGGGTCGATTTTCCGTGATCGATATGCGCAATGATGCAGAAGTTACGGATCCTCTCCATAGAGGTCGCGGCTGGCTCAATCTCGCGCATGTTCGCGGGGGCGCTAGTCAACGGGAATCCTTTCGACGGGCACAGATGATTCCATTGTCCCATGCACGGACAGTTTTGGCTCGTTCACGCGGGCCCGCGCACGGGTTGATACGGTCACATCATGAGCCTTTTCTCCTCCCTCCGGTCCATCGCGGGCTCCCTTGCCCGCAACCGTCAGGTGCAACGCGCCGCCCGTCGCCTTGCGCGGGAGGGAGTGCGCTCGCTCGAAGGAAAAATGAAGGGTTCCGACGGTGGCCGGGCAAGCGTCGGGCCAGATTCGCACACCGATGCTCGCGCGAGCGACACCGGAACCGCTCTCCCCGACCGTGCGGGCAACGCTCCCCTGAACCTCACGTACGCCCCCGCCGCTGATGGCAATCCGGATCCGGGCGAAATCGTGTGGGCGTGGGTCCCGTTCGAGGAGGACCGCTCACAAGGTAAAGACCGCCCCGTTCTCGTGATCGCCGACGAAGGCGGCGGCGTAATCGTGGCGCTCATGCTCACCTCGCGCGATCGCGGCAAAGGCGATCACACCGATGAGCACGGCAATCGTTGGGTCGATATCGGCACCGGGTCGTGGGATTCGCGGCATCGCCCCTCCGAGGTGCGGGTCGATCGGCTCATTAGACTCGAAGCGGCGAAGGTGCGACGAGAGGGCGGCAAACTGGACAAAGCACGCTTTGAGCGGGTGGCTAATGCCACACGTGACTCGCATGGCTGGTGAGTTTTAACTCTGGGCTTTCACGCTTAGCGCTGGTAAAGTTGACGGCTGTATGTGTGAACATACTGCGCTGTGTGCGGCGCACTTTCGTCCCTTTCGTGTCTCTGGGGCAGAGTGCTGTATGCGCCGGCGTGAGTTTTTCCGTTCGTGATGCGAACGTTTGACGTCTCCAGGCGACACCCCACCGCCCGTCCCCGTCGAGCGCGAGCACCTCTCATGAGCGGCGTTTCACCTCAACATCTAGAAAAGGCACCTCGTGGCAAACATCAAGTCCCAGATCAAGCGCAACAAGACCAACGCGAAGGCTCAGGCACGCAACAAGGCGTACCGCAGCGAGCTCAAGACCTACGTGCGCAAGGTTCGCACCGCGGTCGCTGCCGGCGATGCGGAAGCATCGACCAAGGCTCTTCGTGAGGCTTCGCGCAAGCTCGACAAGGCTGTGTCGAAGGGCGTCATCCACAAGAACCAGGCTGCAAACCGCAAGTCGGGTCTCGCAAAGCTTGTAGCGACGCTCGAGAAGTGAGCATAGTTCTCACGTTTTAGTGTGACGGAAGGCCCCGCTTCGGCGGGGCCTTTTTCGTTGCCTTGTTGGCAATGGATCGACCCGTGCGTCGACCTTCCTAGCCGAAGATGATCAGCACCTGCGCGACGAGGTCCTTCGCGAACGACAGCACGAGAAGAAGCGTGAGAAGCGCACCACCCGCCACCCACAGAGCGGTTCTCCAGTCGAAACGATTCATGCCCGGCCCCTCCTCGCGCGCGAAATCTCAACGATAAGGCGTTGAAGCGCCCACATTGGGTCACGATCATTCCCCTTAACCGCGGCATCCGCGGCAGCGAGGGATTCGAACACCGAGGCGAGCGCTCGCTCCGAGTAGTGGCGGGCGAGCTGAGCGTTGTTGCGGAACATCCAGTCCTGCATGCCTGTGCTCTTTGCCGTCGCACCGGGAATCGCTGCCTGCGCCACCTGTCTGGCCTTGCGCACAATCGTCGCGACGATAGCAACGGGAGACAGCCCCGAGAGTTCGGCTTGGCGAAGCAGCACGAGCGCTTCGCGTTCTTTGCCGGCGAGGCAGGCGTCGGCGATCGCAAATCCCGTTGTCTCCGCGCGACCTGCCGTAAGGGCCTCGACGTGCCTGAGCGTGATGGGGCCGGCCTGCTGCCCCGGCTCGGGTTCGGTGTCGCGCATGAGTTGGGTGCTCACGGCCGCTAGTTCCATGAGGTCCGCCCCAAAGGCATCGACGAGGGCTTTAACCGCATCTGAGTTGACGCGGCGCCGCGCGCGTGAAAACTCGCTCATCGCGAAGGTCATCTTCGCTTTCGCGGTTTTGATCTCTGCCGCGTTCACCCACGGAGCGCCCGATTTCTTCACGGCGTCGAGGAGTTTCTTGGCGCGCTGATCACCGCGATTGATGAGCACGAGCGTGACGTCCTGCTCGGGACTCTGCACGTATTCCATAAGAGCGTTGATGAGAGGCTCCGCGCCGCGTGTCACCTCATCGATGATGACGAGGCGTGGCTCGCCGAAAAGCGAGGGGGCCGTGTATTGAAGGACGTCGCTCTTGGTAATTTCGGTTGAGGTGAAACGGTGGATCTCAAGATCGGCGTGGCGTTCGCGACTGAGCCGGACGATGCGTTCGAGCGCGCGCTGGGCGAGGAGCGCTTCCTTGCCCGCGATAAGCACAACGGGCGCGGGTTCGATACTGTGCCACTGGACTTCGGCCATGGAGAAAGTCTATCGACCACATCGCGAACGCTTTGCGCTTGACGCGAGGTCAGCGGCTACGGTGGCTCATGACATCTAAATGTATACAACAAACTGGAGGTGGAACCCGTGTTGGGTTTGAGCGCGCTGCTGCTGTTCGTCATGGGCATACTCGCGGGCATCGTCAATGCAGCCGTCGGATCCGGTTCTCTCCTCACCCTCCCCGTGCTCCTCGCACTCGGCGTCCCGCCCGGCGTGGCTGTGCGCACCAACACGATCGGAATGTCCTTCGCGACAATCGCCTCCGTCCTTGGCTTCCGCAAAGAAATCGCGGCAGAGAAGCGCCACCTCGCTCCCCTTTCTCTCACCACGATCGTGTGCGCGAGCGCCGGCTCGATACTGCTCCTCCTCTCCCCCTCGAGCGCTCTCGACATCGTCGTGCCCATTCTCATCATCGTTGCGCTCGCCCTCGTCATCGGTCAGCCCTACCTGACGGCGTGGCTCAATAAACGGCGCGAGGCCGATCCTGGCACGCAAACGGGCCCCGTCGGCGAGGCATACGAAAGCCCGTGGCTCGTCGCGCCCATGGGGGCGGCCGCCGTCTATGGCGGATATTTCACCGCTGCACAGGGCGTTCTCTACATGGGGATCCTCGGCATCGCCACGTCCCGCAGCATGAAAGACGTCAACCCGGTCAAGAACCTCATGCAGCTCTACGTCAATGCGACGGCCGCAATTGTCTACCTCGTGGCGTTTGTGTTTTTCGACGCGCACGTGTGGTGGGTTGGCGTCGTCATTCTCGCCGCGGGCGGGATGATCGGTGGCTATGTTGGCTCGCACGTTGCGAAGCGGCTACCGAACTCGGTATTGCGCGCGACCATCGTCGTCGTCGCACTCGTCGCACTCGTGCGACAGTTCGTATAGAAAAACGTGAGGGCGCTCGTTACCGATCCTCGTCGGCCAAACTCGAGAGGCTCGCGACGAAGGCGTCGCGCGATGCCTCCAGGTGGGCACGCATCCGCTCGTGCGCGCTGTGCGCATCCCCCGCGCGCACGAGGTCGTAAATCACTTTGTGCTGATCCCAGGCAGACGTGTCGCGCGTAACCGTGAAGCCACGATGCGCGCTATGAAGCCACTCCACGCGCCCGCCGATCTGCTGGAGAATGTGGCTCAGCACGGGACGCATGGCTAGATCCGCAAGTCCCTGGTGCACGCGGAGATTCGCCTCCGCGATTCCAGCACCGTCTCGATTCGCAAACGCCTCGTCGCCTTGCGCGAGGGCTTCCTCAATTTCCATGCACAGACGGCGCGAACGCTCGACGTGGGCAGCCCCGGGAGCGGAGAACTCGGCAAATCGCGCGGCTGCGTCCCGCACGAGTGAGGTTTCGAGGGTGATGCGGAGGTCAAACAGCTCGCGCGCATCGTCAAAGGGCGGGTGGGCCACGCGGGATCCGACGTTTGCCCGCGTATCAACGAAGCCCTCCGCCGTGAGGATGCGCAATGCCTCACGCACGGGGACGCGCGACAGCTCAAACTCCTTCGCCAAGGCAACTTCACGAAGCGGAGTGCCGGCCGCGTACTGGGCAGCGATAATTCGCTTGCGCAGGGTGGCGGTCACGGTCTTAGCCGCGGCGTCAGACACGCATGAACTCCCTTCCGGGGACGGCATCGAGCAACCCTCGCGTGTACTCGTGTTGAGGGTTTCGCACGACATCGTACACCGAGCCCTTTTCCACGACCTTTCCGGCCTTCATCACCACAACGTCGTCCGCGAGATTTGCCACCACCGCAAGGTCGTGCGTGATGAACACGCAACTGACACCAAGGTCTTTTTGAAGGTCACCGAGGAGAGCGAGGATTTGGTCTTGGACGAGAACGTCGAGGGCTGAGACGGCCTCATCACACACGAGGAGTTGAGGATGCGCCGCGAGCGCCCGGGCGATTGCAACGCGTTGGCGCTGACCGCCCGAGAGCTGCCCGGGAAGCACACGAGCGGCACTCGACGGTAGTGCAACGTGATCGAGCACCTCGAGAACACGCGCACGGCGCTCGCTTTTGTGCCCGACTCCGAATGTGTCGAGAGGCTCGCGCACGATCCGTTCGACCGTCCACATCGGGTTGAGCGACGAGTACGGGTCCTGGAACACGGGCTGCGTGAAGCGGCGAAGTTCCTTGCGCTGCTGTGCGTTCGCGTTGACGACTGAGCGCCCGTCGAGCTTCACTTCCCCGCTCGTCGCTTCCTGCAAACCGAGGATAATCGAGGCCAGGGTCGATTTTCCCGACCCCGATTCGCCAATGATCGCGAGGGTCGATCCACGTTGCACCGTGAAACTGACGTCGTCCACTGCACGAACCTCGCCCTTGCGCGCGCCGCGCAAGCGAAAGACTTTCGTCACCTTCTCAACTTCGAGGACGTTTTCGCTCGACGCGCCTTCTCCCCCCTCGCATGCGGAAGCACTCTTCTTCGTTCCTTCGAGCGTGGGGGATGCGTCAACGAGCTCCCGCGTGTATGGGTGCCGGGGATTCGCAAGGACCTGCCCCGGCGCCCCTCTTTCAACGATCTCGCCCTTGCTCATCACGAGAACGGTATCGGTTCGATCGGCCGCAACGCCAAGATCGTGCGTCACAAAAAGCAGCGACATCCCGCGTTCTTCCACGAGGGATTCGAGGTGGTCAAGAATGTGCTTTTGAACGGTGACGTCGAGTGCACTCGTCGGCTCATCCGCGATCACGAGGTCGGGGTCACCCGCGAGTGCAATCGCGATGAGAATCCTCTGACGCATGCCCCCGGAAAATTCGTGCGGATACTGCTTCGCACGCCGCTCGGGATCCGGGATGCCCGATTCCGCCATGAGCTGCACAACCTCGCGTTCAATCGCCTTCTTGTCCTTCATCCCGTAGGCCCGAAGCGCATCAGCAATGTGATCGCCAACCCGCATCGTCGGGTTGAGGTTCGACATCGGGTCCTGAGGCACGAGCGCGATCCGCTTGCCGCGGACGTCTCGCCATCGTGTGGGCGACGCGTTCACGAGCTCGGTTCCGCGATAGGTGATCGAGCCACCCGTGATGCGACCTTCGCCAGGCAGTAGGCCGAGGATGGAGGCGATCGTCGTGGACTTGCCAGAACCGGACCCGCCTACGAGCGCGAGCTTCTCCCCCGGTCTAAGCGTGAAAGACACTCCGCGGACAGTGGGGCCGGCCGCGCTCCCGTACGTGACGTCAAGGTCGCGTACCTCAAGCACGAATTCATCTGTGTGCATCATGGAGCCTCACCTTCCTGCCGCATATCCTTGCTGGCCGCGATTATTCGCCGCGGCACCGAGCATTCCTGTCACCGGGTCGCGCGTCACGGCGCTCAAACGCCCGAGTGACCACGTCCCTGCCCGCACGACTCGGTGTCCGCGAGCCTCGAGTTCGCCAATGACCTCATCGCCCAGCGAATCCTCGACCACGAGCTGACCGGGTTCCCACGTGCGCGGCCAAAAGCTCTCGAGCATCGAGGTCGTGTGCATCATGGGCGATTCGATCGCCTCTTGCGGGCTGTACCCGCCCACGAGCACCCGCAGAAGGAAGAGAAGCTGCCACTGATCCTGCTGATCCCCTCCCGGCGTTCCAGTCGCGAGGATAGGCTCACCGTCTTTCAGCACGAGAGTGGGGCTCAGCGTCGTGCGGGGTCGTTTCCCGGGGGCGAGGGCCGACGGTGACCTTTCGTCCAGCCACGTCATCTGGAGCCGAGTGCCAAGGCAAAAACCCAGTTCGGGAATCGTCGGTGAGGACTGGAGCCACCCACCCGAAGGTGTCGCGCTCACCATATTGCCGAACCGATCCACGACATCGATGTGAACGGTGTCGCCGCGCAATTCGCCCGTTTCAGGATCCGTTTCTTCCTCCCCCGTGTTCACGCGCACGGTCGGCTCACCTGCAGCGTCACCGCGCGCGCCGCCGCGCGCATCGTATGCCTCACGAGTTTCAGCACACACGAGCGTTGGGACGCGCCCACCGGGGCGACCGGGGCGAAGCTCCTCCGACGCTTTCTCGCCTATCAGCGCGCGGCGAGAGGCGAGGTACTCCTCGCTCAACAGTTCCTCGAGCGGCACACTATTGTCGTCGCCGAAAAACGCATCGCGATCGGCAAGCGCGAGCTTGAGGGCCTCCGCGATCGTGTGGATACCGCGAGCCGTCGACGGATCGAGATCTTCATCCTCAAAGCCCTCGAGAATACCGAGCGCAAGAAGCAGCACGGGCCCCTGGCCCCACGGGCCCGTCTTATAGAGGTCGAAGCCCCTAAATGACGCAACCGTCGGACTCTCCACGCGCGCACCCGGGCACGCGAGGTCATCCTCTGTCAGCACCCCCGCGTAATCACCGCCGTCGGAATGCCGGTGCGGCTCCTGCACAAAAGCGGCCATCACTTTGGCAACGGGGCCCGTGCGCCAACGCTCACGCGCTGCACGAACCCCACTGGCACGGTCCTCGTGCGCCGCGGCTACATCGACAAGATCCTCGAGCACAGTCGCGTAAGCAGGATTCTTCACGATGTCGCCGGCTTTCGGCGCGATACCGTCGCGCAGCCAGAGATCGGCAGACGTCGGCCAGTGCTCCACAAAAAACTCGCGCATGGACTCAATGACGCCTGCCGCGCGTTCGAGCAAAGGATGGCCCTCGCGCGCGTACCCAATCGCGTACGAGAGAACCTCCCCCAAGGTGAGCGTTCCGTACTCTTGAAGCAGAAGCAGCCAGGCGTCCACAGCGCAAGGAATCGCGGCCGCAAGCGCACCCGAACCGGGCACACGCTCGAGCCCGAGCGCCCGATATGTTTCGACACTCGCACCGGCGGGAGCAGCGCCTTGCCCCATGAGTACACGCGGATGGCGCGGGTCCTCGGCAGTCACGAATACCCCCGTCATGTCACCACCGGGACCGTTTAAGTGGGGCTCGACGATGTGCAGCACGAATGCCGCAGCCGCCGCCGCATCGAACGCGTTACCGCCCTTTTCCAGGACCGATTGCGCGCTCGCGGTCGCAAGCCAGTGCGTCGATGCGCTCATTCCAAACGTGCCCTTGAGATCGAGACGGGCGAGCGGAGCCGGGGCGGGTGTGAACGACGTCGTCATGGGGTCATTCCTTCGACGAGTTGGGATCGAGTGCATCGCGCAACGCATCACCAAAAAGGTTGAATGCGAAGCAAATGAGCACGATGGTCAAGCCAGCCGCAATCGCGACGGTAGGTGAGCGGTAGATGCACTGCTGCGCATCGGAAAGCATGATGCCGAGGCTCGGCGCTGGCGGTTGAATGCCGAGACCTAGGAACGACAGCATCGACTCGCCGATGACGGCAGCGGGAAGGATCACCGTGACCTGCACAATGATCGCGCTGAGCGTATTCGGCAGAATGTGCATCCCGAGGATCCTCACGAGGGAAGCATCGGCAGCAATCGCCGCCGAGACGAAGGCCTCTCCCTTCAACCGCATCGTTTCGCCGCGCACGACGCGCACCATCGACGGAATATTGCCAACGCCCAATGCAATCGCCGCATTGGTGAGGCTCGCACCCGAGATCGCGGCGAGACCCACGGCGAGCACAAGAAACGGAAATGCAAGAGTCACGTCAACAAAGCGAGAGATGACCATATCCGCCTTGCGCCAATATCCCGCGAGCAAGCCGAGCGGCGTCCCCACGACAACTGCGAGAGCAACGGCGAGCAGGCCGACGAGAAGTGAAGCTCGGGTGCCGTACAGCAAGCGAGAGAGTACGTCACGCCCAAGGTCGTCGGTTCCGAGCCAAAAGCCCTCCGTGAACGGCACCTGGAAGGGGTAGGTGAAATTCGTGTCGGCGTAGTGGTACGGAGAGATCACTGGCGCAAGTAGCGCTGCGAGAATCACGAACGCCACGAGCACGGAACCGACGAGGCCCGCGGGAGAAGCGAGGAGACGCTTGCCCACGCCTTTCGTAGGGGCGTAAGTATCGGATGAGTGTGAGATCGCGGTAGCAGTCACGATGCGGCACCTCCCGTTCTGATTCGCGGATTGACAACGGAGTAGAGGACGTCCACGAGGAAATTAATGACGATGTAGGCAACCGTCACGAGCAGCACAACGGCCTGGATCACGGGATAGTCACGCGAAAACACCGCATCGAGCGTGATGCGCCCGATTCCCGGGAGCGCGAAAATACGCTCGGTCACAACGGCACCGGAAATCAGACCGCCCAGCTGGAGACCGACGATCGTGACGAGCACGATGAGCGAATTGCGAAGGCCGTATCGAAACAAGATGCGCGAGGGAGCGATGCCCGTCGCCCGGGCCGTGCGCACGTAGTCCGTCGCCATCGTGTCGATGAGACTCGCACGAGTTTGGCGCGCGATGACTGCTGCGAGCCCCGATCCCAGCACGAAGGCAGGAAGCGTGAGGTAGTACAGGCACCTCAGCGGGTCCTCCGTAAGGGACACGTATCCCGAGGCGGGGAACCACCCGAGCGAGACGGCAAGCACGAGAATCGCGAGGAGGCCCAGCCAAAAGTTCGGCACGGAGAGCCCGAAAAGAACGGCGATATTCGCCCCGAGCTCGTCGATTTTGCCCCTGCGACGCTCGGCATAGACCCCGAAGAACAGCCCGATCACGATCGCGACGATGATGGCATACAGCGAAAGCAGGACCGTGACGGGAAGGGCGGTCACAAGCATCGACACAACGTCCTGGCCCGTACGCGTCGATTCCCCGAGATTCAGTGTGACCGTGTTCTTCACGAACGCGCCATACTGGACGATCAGAGGTTCTTCGAGCCCAAGACTTGCCCGAATCGCCTCGATTTGCTCCTTTGAGGCCTCCTCCCCCGCCATTGCGACGGCGGGATCGCCCGGAAGCGCACGTACGCCAACGAAGATCACGATCGACGACAGCACGAGCGTGCACAGCGACTCGAGGAAGCGTATGGAGATAAAGCGGGTCATGGCTGCTTCCCTTCGATAAAAGCCGCGTGGGACAGCTTGACGACGCCGTCCGCGTAGGTCGAGACCCCCACGAGATTCGCCCTGTAGGCGGTGAGCGAGCGCTGGCGGTACAGGTAGATCACGGGGTTCGTTTCCTGCATGCGTTTCACAGACGCTCCGTACAGCGCGGAGCGTTCGTCAAGGTCGGTGACTTCAGAAGCCTTCGTGAGCAGATCGTCGAGCGTGCGATCGCTGAAGGCCGCGTAGTTGTTGTTCGCGTCGGTGGTCCAGAAGTTGTACGCGTTGCCGTGGGGATCCACACGGCCAGACCAGCCGAGCTGAATCGCCTCGTACGTACCCGAATCCTGAGCCGAGAGCATTGCCGTGTACTCCGTAGGAACAACCCTTATGGCGAACCCCGCTTCCTTTACTTGGGCCTGCAGGGCCTGGGCGAAGCGGAGCGAATCTTGAGAATTCGAGACCTTGAGGGTGATCGGGTACGGCACCGGGGCGCCCGCCTGCTCGAGCAAACGCTTTGATTCCTCCGGATCGTACTCAGGACATTGAGTGGATTCCTCGGTCGCGAACGGACTCGAGGGCGAGATCGGCGAGCACGCTGCATCGAACCACCCGTTGAACACCGTGTTCACGAGAGCCCCTCGATCGATCGCCTTCGTGAACGCGAGTCGCACGCGTTCATCGGTCGCTATGAGGCCCTTATCGAGGGGGTGACCAGCGTCGTCCTTGGGCTCAAGGTTGATGGTGATGGCTTGGTATCCAAGCGAAAGCACCTGGAGAGTGTTAATATCACGCGATGCCTTGACCGCTTCTATGTCCTGCGGCGAGATGCTGTCGGCAACGTGCACGTCGCCACTTTGGATATTCGCGGCGCGGATGTTGGCATCGGCCATGATCCGGTAGGTCACGCTGTCGAGTCGCACGTTGCGCGCGTCGTAGTAGAGCGGATCGCGTTCGACGGTAATCGAGGTTTGCGGAATGCGCTCAACGAATTTGAAAGCCCCGACCCCCACCGGATGCGATGCAAAGTCATCTCCGAGTTCCTCGAGGGCCTTCGGGGAGAGCATCATGCCCGCACGATCGGCAAGCGCAGCGGTAAACGGAGAAAATGACTTTTCGAAAGTCACCCGCACGGCAAACTCTTCGAATGCCTCGATGCCGGTGATGGGGCCGAGCTCCGAACGCCGGGAGGACTGCTCGTGATTGAAGTGGCGATCAAGCGTGATACGAACGGCTTCGGCGTTAAACGGCTCACCGTCTGCAAAGACCGCATCCTCACGTAGGCGGATCACGACCTCACGCCCATCGTCGCTGATCTCGGGAAGAGCGGCGGCCAGCATCGGAACGATCTCACCTCTGTGGTTGAGGTCGTAGAGCTTCTCGCACATCGTTTGCATGACGTAACGGGTATAGAGCGAGGACGACGTCGTGGGGTCGAGCTTGTCGGGCTCCGCTGAGAGCGCCATGACGAGATCGCCCCCGTTGTGCAGGTTTTGACCCGTGGAATTACTATCCACGATGTCGGGGCGTTCGGGGGGATCATCCAGTTCTTGGCGGGGCACGCACCCCACACCAGCGAGCGCAACAAGGCCCGCACCGAGGATCGTTCTGCGTTTCATCCCGCACCTCCCTTCCGAGAAGCTTTCGGGGCACTTCCCCAAATCGTTGTATACAAAGTAGGAGGTGTGGGACGGTTCGTCTAGCGAGTTCACATCGTGAGACTTTTTGTATACATCGCTATCGTAAGGTGCGCACCAACCACCCATCCCCGGCGCGTTTCATCACCACCATCCCGTCAACATCCGTGCGCCTCACCGCCATTCCTCGCTCCGCTAGCAGTGACAAAGTGCGCTGGTGAGGATGCCCAAACGTGTTCGCGCCTACACCAATGACGGCAATCGAAGCGTGCGCCGCATCGTAGAGCGCCGGCTCTTGGCGACGCGAGCCGTGGTGCGCGACTTTGACGAGCTCGACCGCCTCGACAGCACCAGATTTCGCTAGCACGGCTTGCGCATCAGGCTCTAGGTCTCCTAGCGTCAGAGCACTCCACGTGGGCGTTTTCACGAGCATCGAAATCGAACAATCATTGAGTGCCGATTCCTCTCCCCCGCCCTCGCCTGCCCCGAGGGCTCTCGCTTCCTCGGCTGAACGCGGCCACAGAACTTCGAGGGACAGCGACCCAACGGTTTCCGTACGAGGCGCGAGCACGGTGTCCACCTCAGTCCGAGGGAGCTTTGCTTTCGTCGAGGTATCCAGCGGGCACACCCACGCCTGCTGCGGCGTACGCTTCCCCGTCAACGCGGGTATTCCGCCGTCATGATCAGCGTGAGGGTGGGTCACGACGAGGAGGTCGATCGCCCCGACTCCCGCACGGTCCAAACATCGGGCGAGCATGTTCGGGTCTGGTCCCGTATCGATGAGTACTGTTTTTCCCCCGGCGCGCACGAGCATTGCATCGCCCTGCCCAACATCGCACATCACGACATCCCAGTCTTCGACGTCCCCGGGGATCAGCGTGGAGACTCCTCCGAAAAGGGCAATCACTGCGAGGAATACGAGCGCCCAGCGCACCTCGCGGCGCGTGCGCAACCAAAGCGTGAGCCCTACGACGATGAGCACTCCTGCCGTGGCCAGTGCACCTCCCGCGCCGGCGGGCAACGCGATGTGCGCTCCCGGAAGTGCGGCACTCACCTGTGCAATGAGCACGAGAACATGCGCACCTGCCCCCGCAAGGGCGAAGAATGGTACGCCGAGCGGCGCCCACACATGCGCGACAATAATGCCAACAAAACCGCTCACGGTTGCGGGCGCCACGACGAGTTCCGCGGCAATGTTCGCAGGCACAGCCCACACTGACGTTTCGGGAGCAAGCAGGAGCAAGATCGGTGTGCATGCGGCCTGGGCAACCGTCGGAACGGAAACCACAAGCGCGAGATTGCGGGAAATTCTCTCGCGACTGACCTGCCGGATAACCTCAGCAAGCGGAACCGAGAGCGCGAGAATAGCGCCCGTCGCACCGACGCTGAGCACGAAGCCCACCTCTCCCACGAGCGCCGGATCAACGACGCACCATGCGAGAACGGTGAGCGCAAGCGCGTTGAGAGGCGGCGTGCGAAAACCCGCATAGCGTCCAATCATGAGGGGAACGGCCATGAGTGCGGCTCGCAGCAAGCTGGGCTCCGGGCCCACTGCCGCCACGTACACGGCGATCCCCGCAGCCCCCGCCAGAACCCGCGCTTTGCGGCGCACGCCCACGGCAAGCAGCGGCAGCGTGACAAAAGCATAGGTGAGAGCAATGTTTGCCCCCGAGGCAGCAACGAGGTGCGTGAGCCCGGAGGTCGCCATATCATCCTTCACCTCTCTGGCAAGACCCGTCACGTCGCCAAGGGTCATGCCCACGACGAGCGCTGCTTCATTGGCAGGCAAAAACGAGGAGGCTAACCGTACGACCTCTTTTCGCTCTTCTCGCCAGGAGTCAAGGACACGCCCTACGGCGGCCATCGCCCCCTCACCCTGAGCAGGTCGTGACGGCTCCGGCTGCCAGTCGGCAATCTCGAGAAAGAGCGTGGAGCCATCCTTTTCGGCGTATCCCCGCGCACGCAGTATGTCTCCGCGTTCAAGCGAGAAGGGATCGCCCCCGCGCGTGTGTTTCGACCAGGTGAGCACGATTCGTATCTGCCTCGAAATCGCTTTGTTTCCTGCACCAACCGTGATCCTCGAAAGCTCGGGCTGGCTCGACGCACGCGCAACCGTCGTATCCCACGCGCGCACCTTTAAGGGTTCTGACGGTTGCTCGCGTAAGGCGACCTGCACCTCCGTCACAACGTTTCTTTCGCGAAGAGCTTCCTCGAGGCTCAGGTTCTCGCTGTGCACGCGTGCAACTGGCCCTGCGATTGCCGCACCGAGAAGAACAGCAAGCAGTGCATGTGCCCGCAGGCGTTTCTCTCGCACTATGGCCAGGAGAAGCGCCGGTATAACGACGGCGAGAAGCACGACAGGTCCGAGAGACACGCTCGCAATGGTTGCCGGCCAGAGCACAGCGGCGTGTGGGATGAGGCTCAGCCCCCTCACGGGCCTCACACCACACCCGTTCACGCCCTCAGATAGTGATGCGCTCACGAAGCTCCTCGAAGATGGCAGGACCAATCCCCTTGACATCCTGGAGCTGTTCGATATTCGAGAATGGGCCGTTGGTTGTGCGATGCTCAACGATTCTGGCGGCGATCGCGGGGCCCACGCCGGGAAGCTCGTCGAGCTCACTTTCGGAAGCCGTGTTGATGTTGACGAGAGCGCCGTCCCCGCTGGCCTCCGCTCCTGGGCCCGAGGGGGAAGACTCGACGCCGGTCGCTGGCCCCGCGATTTCTGACGGGATTTCTTCCCCTTCGCGTGGCACATACACCTGTTCGCCGTCGCTTACGACGCGCGCGAGGTTGATGCGGCCCAGATCGGCGTCTTCGGTGGGTCCGCCCGCAGCCTCGAGAGCATCGCCGACGCGCGCGTGTGACGGAAGTTCGACGAGCTTCGGTTGCCTCACTGCCCCCACGACGTGAACCACCACCGTCTGCTTACCGGCAGCGGGAGGATTCGAGGCCCCGGGCGCCGGAGCAGTAGAGGCGGGTGAGGATGCTTCCGGCGCCGACCCCTCGGCGATCGCCGTCGTTACTTCCGGTGCCTCCTCGAGAGGCTGCGCGTTGACTGCGACCCTGTCGTCACTCGGCGTCATCGACGTAGCCATGTGAGCCCCGCCGAGCACGAGCGCCCCCGCGGTAAGGATCCCGAGTATGACGCGCGGGTCCTTGAGTGCTGACCATCGAGGACCCCGCTGCCCGCCGGATCCTTCGCGTGACCATTCCTCAAGATCGTCCCACGAGCGTGTGTTCACACTCGTTCGTGCATCTGCGCGGTGTCGCCTCTCGCGCCCCGTCGAACTGTTCATAGCCTCCACGCTAGGAACAAGGAGCGCCCACGAAAAAGCCCCGGCGATCCACTGGGGACAACCGGGGCTTGTGGAGCCTAGAGCGCGACGGGGCCTAGAAGAACATCGCCTGCCATTCGGGCAGGAACACAAAGAAAGCCGCCACAATCACCACGGCGTACCACGCGAGAGAAAGCGCGATCCACGAACGCAGCACGGTGCGCACGAGCCCGCGCGCCTCGATAATGCCCTCCTCCACGAGGAAGGTCACGAAGGACCAAAACATGGGTGGCACAACCGCCCACACTAGGAGGCACCACGGGCACAGGGCGTGAATCGCAAAAAGGGCATTACTCGAGAGCCACAGAATGAAGGCGAACGCAAAGGCGAGCCCTCCGAACGTCGCCCACTGGAACCAGCGCGGAAGCGCAAGTCCCGAAAGGTGCAGTGCGCCGACGACACCCATGATCGAGAATCCCATGAACCCGAGGTACATGTTCGGAAAACCGAACGTCTGTGCCTGCCACGTTTGGATAAACGTCCCGCACGAGATGAACGGGTTGATATCGCAGGCCAGCGACGCATTCGCGTCCGCGAGAATCGCGAGCTTATCTTGCATAAGCGCGAATGACGCGACGATCCCGAGGACAGACCCGATGAGCAGCACGAGCCCAACGGTGCGCTGAGAAGCTCGAGGCTTCGCGTCTTGCTCAGCGCGAATCTGAGCATCAATGGCCGCAATATCCTTCTCGCCGTACGGAGAAGTCGTTAAATCTTCAGTCACGCGCCTTATCGTAATACGCTTTGAGCTTCGCGAAGCCTTCGTCCATACTTACGCGCGGCTTCCACTGCAAACGCTCACACGTACGTCGCTGATCAAACCAATGCGCTGTCGACAGCTGCTCCGCGAGGAACTCGGTCATGGGCGGCTCATCGTAGCCGGGCCGCAACTCCCACGCCTTCTCGATCACGCGACCCGCAACGCGTGCGAGCGGGCCAGGAACCGTGATTCGCGGGCGCGAGACACCGGCCGCATCGCACAACCCCACCACGAAGTCGCGAACCGTGCGCGGCTCGCCATTCGTAATCACAAAGCTCTCTCCGTGCACGTCCTCGATGCGATCGAGTGCCGCGACGAATGCCTCGGCGGCGTTATCAATGTAGGTGGTGTCAATGAGCGCCATGCCGCGGTCGAGAAGGGGCATCGTCCCCTTGCGGCCACGCTCGACGATGCGTTCCACGAGCTGGGTGTCACCGGGGCCCCACACGATATGCGGGCGCAAAGTCGTGACGAGAATGCCATCGTTGCCGTCTGCCTCCATCGCCACGAGCTCAGCGGCGGCCTTCGTGCGGGCGTAGGGTCCGCGGGCGCGCGTAGGCTCAGGGGCGGTCGCGTCGAGCCCGACGATAGCCTCGCCAAAGTGGGCGACGGACGGCGAGGACGTGTTGACGAGCTTCCCGCCGCCCTGGGCGCGAAGCGCATTCACCACGTTGCGAGTGCCCTCGATGTTGATGGCGCGGTATTCCTCCTCCGGACCCGAGATGGAAACCTTCGCCGCGAGATGAACGACCGCGTCGTTGCCGTCAACGGCACGGCGCACCTGGTCCGCCTCGGTCAGCGAGCCGCACACGTCGGTGATGCCTTCAATCCCCGCGGGGCGGCGCTGGAACGCACTCACCTCATGGCCCGCATCGCGAAGCCGCTTTGCGACCTCGCCGCCGAGCATGCCGCTCGCACCGGTCACGAGAACCTTCACAGCGCACTCCTTTCACCGGCCAGCTCGCGCGCGGCCCACGCCCCAAGGCGTGCGCGCTCGATCTTCGAGTTGTGGCGGATGTCGGTCGGAAGCGTCGTCGTTTCAAAAGCAGCCGTCACGGCAATACCCGTTGCCGCTTCAACGGCTTCGCGAATCGCGGCCTGGCGCTCGGGAGTCGCGGGCTTGGGCGTTTGGCCCTTACCCGGGCGGAACGTCGCCGGGTCTTCGTAGATCACCACGACCTGCTGCGTTCCCGCGGGGCCTACCCCGCATACACCCGCGCGACGCACGAAGTCGAGGCTCTCCGCCGCCTTCTCGATCTGCACGGGCGTCACGGGTCCCGCCGCAGTCGTGACCACGTGCGCAAGACGCCCCTCAACCCACAGGCGACCCTCGGCATCGAGCTGACCGACATCTCCCGTCGCGTGATAACCCTCGCAGCGCATCGACTCTCGCGTCGTATCCCACAGCATGAGGTAGCGGTCGCGAACGTGCGCGGCACGGACCATAATCTCGCCGACAACACCGGGCTTAGTGGTGACCGTGGAGGCTGCGCGGCCGTCGGACTGAAGCGGCGCGATTGCGAGCTCCACACGCGGGACGGGCGCACCCACGCACACGCCGCTTCCCTCACCAGCAGCTTCAATTCCCTCGAGGTCGATCGCCGCGACCGCGAGGCACTCGGTCATGCCGTAGGGCGAATACGAGTGTGCGTTCGGGAGCACATCGCGTAGCGCGCGAAGAAGCGGCGCGGGAATTGGTGCCCCCGCGCTAAAGAAGCTCGGCACTCGCGAAAGTGCCTCGCGCTGGCGCTCATCGAGCGCACCAGCCGTGTCGATAATGTTTTGGAGCGCAGCCGGAGCAGTGAAGACTGCCGGTGAACCGAGTTCATCGACGGCATCGGCGAGGGCGCTCGCGGTGAGCTCACCAGGGCGCGTCACGTCCATCTCGGGCACAATACTCGGCGCACCGAGGGCCGGTCCAAGCAGTGCGAACGGCGCGAACCCGGCAACGAGTCCGCGCTCCGGGCGAAGCTGAAGCGTGTCGCCAACGGCCGCGAACATCGCGCTCGCCTGCCGATGCGTGTACACGGCCCCCTTCGCGGGGCCGGTCGACCCCGATGTAAACAGCACGAGCGCATCCGCATCGGGATCGATGTCGGACCATTCATCGCCGCCACCAAGAGCGTGAATCTGCTCGCCCTCGCGCATGAGCTCATCGATCGATGTGCTTACACCAAACACAGCGCGATCGATCGTGGGCAGTGTGCGCACGGAAATACGTTCACCAGGCCAACCGAGCGCACGGGCTCCCGCAAGAGCCGTAGGGATCCCCACGACGTAGTCGATGTGGGCGCCCACAATTGCGCGCGTGAGGCCCTTGACCCCCAGGCCAGCATCGGCGACGACGGCAATCGCGCCGATCCGGAGGCACGCATACAGCACCGCCGTGAGGTCGGCGCCTGGCGTCACGAGAACGCTCACACGATCACCGGCCTTGATGCCATGCGCACGCATTCCACTCGCGAGCTGCGACACTCGCTTTTCAAGAAGACTCCACGTGATCGTGCGAGGGCCTTCGGCGAGCATCTCGACGACAGCGGGTTCATACGCCGTCGTCGGATCGTTTGCGCGCTCAGTAATGAGCGAGCCTAAACGTCTGTACTCGGGCTGTTCGGCAAAGCTCGAGACCGAGCGTTCGCGATGGTCGGCGCCGTTGATGAGTCGTTCCTCGAGCCAGCGCCGCACGAGCGGGGCGACGGGCGCGTCGTCCCACACGAGATGCGAGGCGCCTTCGAAACGATGCACATCGGCATGCGGAACACGTTCAAGAAGATCGCGAAGGTATCGGTCCGAAAAGACAACATCGCGCGGCCCCCACACCATGAGGGTGGCAACGTCCATGCCCTTGAGACCCTCCGCAAGGCGCTCAAGGGTCGCGCGCGAGGGGTGCTCCGCGCTCGCCGGAATATCGGCGACGAAGGTTTCGATGCCCCGACGGCGCGCTCTCGACCGATACGGCGCGTAGTAGCCCTCCCGCACCTCGCGCGGCAGCTGCGGCTTAGAGAGATTCACGGTCGTGCGAAGAAACGCATCCGTGCGCGACGTCGAGAACGGCAGAAAACCGGGGGCCGTTGCGAGTTGAAGTGAAGCCGGGAGCGACTCGCCAAGTTCCTGATGAATAGCGGTGTTCGTGAGCACCATGCCGATCACGTCGTGACGGTTGTCGAGGGCCCAGCCGATCGACACAATGCCGCCCCAATCGTGCCCCACCGTCACGACGTTGCCGGAAAGGCCGAGTGCATCCGTAAACAACGAAAGATCGGTAATGCGATCCTGCAAGCGTCGCTCACGTCCCGTGCGTTCCGAGTAGCCCATCTCGAGCTGGTCAACGGCAACGACACGCCAACCGGCTTCGAGCATCTCCTCGTTGAACAAGCTGCGATACAGAAAGGAGTAGGTGGGGTTGCCGTGCACGCACAGAAGCGTGCCGCGGGGCTCAATGCCTCGCTCGGCAAGTTGGCGGTCGTTATCGAGGTAGTGCCAGCGGCGCATATCACCGAACGAGTCCCGCACCTTGAGCGTGTGGTGCAGTTCAGGCTGAACGCCGGGAAGATCGGGAACGTCCTGCACGTCCTGGAAGGTCTTCGCGCTCACCACTGGACCTCCATCATCGCCGTGTTCAATCCCGAGCCCACACCGAGGAGCAAAAGCTCATCGCCCTTCGCAAAACGATCCTGGTTGAGGGCGAGAGTGAGCGGAACGGCCTCCGCGGCAATGTTGCCAAGTTCGGGGAACGTCACCGGAATGATCTCAGGGTCGATTCCCATAGCCTTCGCGAAGGCACGCGTGTACACCATCGACACCTGATGGGTGATGTACCACTGCTTATTCGAATAATTCCGACCGCTTTCTTCGGCCGCGCGCCACGTTTGCGTCACGAGCTCGAGACCGTTTTCGAGCAGACCAGCCGTATCGGTACGCATGTCGTCCATATTGCCGATGCACAGCTCGTGATGCTCGGTGCCCGCGCGCGTTTGCGTGTGCACGATCCGGTGGCCATCCGGGTGCTTATCGAAGCGTCCCACAACAGCCGCGGCAGCGCCCGAACCGAGCGTGAGCGACGCAAACTGGTTATTGAAATTCTGACGCGTCGAGTTCTTGTCGTTCAAGCGCGCAATGGTGCGCCGCTGCACTTCCTCGACATCCTCCGCGCCCACGATGAGTGCGTAGTCGATTTGACCGGCGTCGATGAGCCCGGCGGCGAGAGTCATCGCATTAACAAAGCCGAGGCACGCATTCGTGATGTCAAAATTCATGCACGAAGCGGGCATACCGAGCGCCGCGTGAATATGGGCACTCATCGCCGGCTCGAGGTGCTGACGCGAAACGGAAGCGTTGATCAGGATCCCGACGTCCTCGCGTGTGATGCCCGCGCTCGCCATCGCACGCTCAGCGGCGATCACGGCACCCTGTTTCCACCCGTTTTCCGGGTCCTTCCACCATCGCCGCTCGTACACACCGGCGACGCGCTGAAGTGTGCCCTTCGGCAACCGCAAGCGCTTGCGGGCCGGTGAAAGCATCTCGTCGATCGAGTCAGAAGTGACGGGAACCTGAGCTTCCACGGCGGAAACGGAGAGAATGGCGGCGTTTTTATGGTCAAACGCGGTGTTGGGAATCACTACTACTATTCGCTTTCGGTCTCGGTTCGCGCCTCTCAAAGCGCCCCATTATTGTCCACCGAAGCACTGGAGATTTGGTGAAAAAGTGACCAGTTCAAAGGGCTTTGGCGCTCAAACGTGACTGAGTTCTCGGCGCGCAACGACGAGCGAACGTTCGATAGGGGCGAGCTTCGCGTCGAAGTTCCGGCTCGTGCCCGTCGCGATCTCCACGATGACAGACCCGCCCCATCCACGACGCGCGAGCCTCTGCAGAATCTCGGCAACCGGCTGATCCCCCTCGCCCGGCACGAGGTGTTCATCGCGCAGCGTGTGGCCTGAACCGTCGGTGAGGTGGAGGTGGCTGAGCCGATCCCCGACACGTTCGATCATCGCGAGGGCATCATCACCCGCGGTTGACGCATGAGAGAGGTCGATCGTCAGGTGGGCGTAATCCTCATCGGTCGGGTCATGATCCGGGTAATACGGAAGGGCCTCGCGCACCCCGAGGCGCCACGGATACATATTCTCGACGGCAAGCGCGATCCCGTAGCGCTCTTCGAGCTCGGCAACGATCTCCACGAAGTTCTTGGCGTAACGCCCCTGCCATCGGAACGGCGGGTGGGCGACAACCGTCGGAACCCCAAGATCCACCGCGAGGCGCATCGTGTCCTCAAGCTTCTTTTTGGGGTCGAGACCACCTGCGAACTGCAAAAAGAAGAGAGTCGGTGCGTGAAGCGACAAAATCGGCAGGTCGTACACACGCGTGAGGGTCTCAAGGCGCATGGCGTCACGGGTAGCCGGATCGAGCGAACACATGACCTCGACGCCGTCATAGCCCGTTTCCCGTGCCGCCTTGAATGTGTCTTCGAGGCCGAGCGGGAACAGCGACGAAGTGGAAAGCCCAATGGGAATCGTGCGACCAGCGCAGGTTCTCGGGTGTGCGGCTTCGCTTGTTTCAGTTCGGCCCGCCCCATCATTGGAGTGAGAAGCGCTGGGTCCGACGCCTGCTCGGCTCCTCTCACGCCACGCTCTCGAGTTTTTTCTCGCCTGGTTCTTACGGGTGAAGACCTTTCGGCCGTTGCCACTTTTGTCGCTTGTCGTCACGCCTTCACGCTAGCAAGGCCAGGTGCACTAAGGTTGTGGAGGATATATTCACGCGCGCCGAAGGGATGCTCAGGAGGAACCGATGGCTAAGCTCCACTTCAAATACGGCGCGATGAACTCGGGAAAATCCGACACCCTTATCAAGACGGCCTACAACTACGAGGAACGCGGCCTCGGCACCATTACCGTCAAGCCCGCTGTCGATACGAAGGGCGAAGACTGGGTGCTCGCGCGCGGAGGCGCGAAGCGACGGGTCGATGTTCTCATTGAGTCCGGGCACGACCTTCGCGAAGAAATCAAAGCGTTCATCGCTGCTCGCCCTGAGCGAAACTTTCATGTCGTTCTCGTCGATGAGAGCCAATTCCTGGACCGCGATCAAATCGACCAGCTGTTCCTCGTCGCCAAGAACGACCAGATCTCCGTCATCTGCTACGGGCTTCGCACCGACTTTCTCGCCTGTCAATTTCCCGGCTCGTCGCGCCTGTTCGAGCTTGCCGACAACTTCGAGAAACTCCCCACGATGTGCCGCTGTGGGTCGCAAGCCGAGTTCAATTGTCGAAGCGTGAACGGCGCGTTCGTGTTCGAAGGCGACCAAGTAGCGATCGATGGCGCGGGCCGCGTGACCTACGAGTCGCTGTGTGGCACGTGCTACCTCGATGAGAAAGCTCAAGCGCTCGGCCCCGCTCTCTTCTAAACACCGATGTTTCCCGTTCCCAAGCCGTCAAGGAGTGACGCATGAAAATTCTGTCGATCCAATCTGCCGTGGCCTACGGCCACGCGGGCAACTCCGCGGCGGTGTTCCCGCTCCAGCGTCTCGGCCACGAAGTGTGGCCCGTAAATACAGTTCTCTTCTCCAATCACACTGGCCACCCCACATTCCGTGGCCCCGTGATCGACGCGAAGGACGTACACGAGGTCGTTCTCGGCATCGAAGAGCTCGGCATCCTCGGCGAAGCCGACGCTGTTCTCAGCGGTTATCAGGGCTCCGCTGCCGTCACTGACGTCATCCTCGATGCCGTTGAGCGCGTCAAGAAGCACAATCCACGCGCCGTGTATATCGCCGACCCAGTGATGGGCAATGCGGGCGAAGGTTTCTACGTGGATTCCGATATCCCGCCGCTCATGGCGAACAAGGTTGTTCCGGCCGCGGAGGTGCTGACTCCGAATCACTTCGAGCTGGGCGTGCTCACGGACACCGATGTGTCCACTCTCGAGGGCACCCTCACTGCTGTCGAACAACTGCGCGCCGAGGGCCCCGACACCGTTCTTGTCACGAGCGTACTCACCGATAAAACCACGCCCGGCACCCTCGAACTTCTCGTGGCCGATTCTTCCGGCGCTCACCTTATTTCGACACCGCGCCTGAAGCGCAAGGTTCACGGCAGCGGCGATGTGACGACGGCTCTTTTCACGGCACACTTGCTTGGCGGCGCCGGCCCCGTTGAGGCGCTCGAGAAAACTGCCGCGTCGGTGTTCGAGCTCATCGACCGCACCCTCAAAGTGAATGCACGTGAGCTCTTGATCGTCGAAAGCCAGGACGCGTTCGTCAATCCCGACACGAAATTCAAGGCCCACCCCCTCCCTCACTGAATTCCATAGGGGTTGTGGGGGTTTGAATCCACAGGGTTTAGGGGATATTGGATCCTAGGTCGTTTCGGCTTTGACTCTATAGGGTCCTGAAGCTTTGATTCCAGCGCACTTGCGCGACATACGCCGCGTCATGAGGGTGGAGAAAAACGGCGAGAGCATTTCCGAAACGGTGCCGCCTGATTTTTCCCGACCCTTGCCTTGCCCCACGGGAGGCTAATTTTTAGTTCTTCTTGCGCGGTTTCGTTAACGTTTTCTTCTCCGCGTCCGGGTTCAACGGCCCCAGCGTTTCCTTACCCCGCTGGGGAATACCGAGATACTCCGTTGGCTCTTCATCCCCCACAAGACGCGCCTGCCGAAGATCCGAATACATCCACTTCGGTTCAGACCTCACCTGCACAGTGCCATCAATCGGCTGCCACGCACCCCCACCAACCGAAAACTCCCCACTAAAAACCGTCACCAACGACACCTCATACCACCCCTCAAACGCATACCCAAATGAGCGCCACGCTCGTAGTCACTGGCTTTAGGCGCCGTGAACAGGGAGTGACGCGGACCTCTCTCGCAGTAGACATAACTATACTATCCATCAGGTACAGTTACGTTGTTCACGATTAGGGAGACGCGCATGTCCACGATGACGAAACGGCGACGCTGGTCGCTGCTGGTGACTGTCGGAGCGGGGCTCCTACTGATCACCCTCGACAACTCGATCCTGTACACGGCATTGCCGACACTGACCGAGGACCTTCAGGCATCAAGCACCCAGAGCCTGTGGATCATCAACGCCTACCCCCTGGTGATGGCGGGCCTGCTGCTCGGTAGCGGGACCCTCGGTGATCGCATCGGCCACACGCGGATGTTCGTCGTCGGCCTGGTGATCTTCGGGTTGGCGTCCCTGCTCGCAGCGTTGGCGCCGTCGCCCGAGGTGCTGATCGGTGCACGCGCTGTGCTCGCTGTCGGTGCGGCAGCGATGATGCCGGCAACCCTGGCACTGATCCGCACGTACTTCACGGTCGAGCGCGAGCGGAATTTTGCGATCGCGATCTGGGGCAGCCTGTCGGTCGTCGGGTCCGCTCTCGGTCCGATTCTCGGCGGCACGCTGCTCGAGTTCTTCTGGTGGGGCTCGGTGTTCCTGGTGAACGTGCCCGTAGTGGCGCTGGCGCTGGTTGCTACCTGGTTGATCCGCCCGGCCAATGACCTGGATCCTTCGAAGCGCTGGGATGCCGTGTCTTCGATACTGGTGATGATCGGGCTCGTCGGAACGGTGGTGGCCATCAAGGAGATCGGCCACGCGCCCCCGTCTGTCGCGACCATTGTTGTTGCGCTGCTCGTTGCTGCCATCGGGTTCTGGCTCTTCGTGCGCCGTCAGCGGCGCCTGGAGAATCCGCTGCTGGAGTTCTCCATCTTCCTCAACCCGGCGTTCAGTGCTGGCGTGCTCGCCGCGGCGTTCGCGATGTTCGCCATCGGTGGCATCCAGCTTGTCACCACGCAACGGTTCCAGCAGGTCGTCGGCTTCAGTCCGCTGGAGGCTGGGCTTTTGGTTGCCGTGATTGCCGTGGGCTCGTTGCCGACAGCGCTCCTGGGTGGTGCCTTCTTGCACCGTGTCGGGCTGCTCGCGCTGATCACCGGTGGTCTCGCCGTCGCCACCGGCGGCGTCGTGGTGACGGTAGTCGGGTTCCAATCATCCTTCGGCGTGCTGGTTCTCGGCCTTCTGGTGACGGGTGCCGGTCTCGGAGCTGCCATGTCGGTCGCCTCCACCGCCATCATCGGGAACGTGCCGGTGCGCCGTGCAGGCATGGCCGCTTCCCTCGAAGAGGTCTCCTACGAGTTCGGCAGCCTCATCGCCGTGTCCGTGCTCGGAAGCCTGCTCACGGCCATCTATACCGCCAGTGTTGTCCTCCCCAACGGTGCACCGGCGGCGGCTGGTGACGGTATCGCCGAGGCACTGGAGGCGGCGCAGGGAGACGCCGCCATCATTCAGGCGGCCTCCACGGCCTTCGACTCCGCGTGCCTCGTCGTGATGCTAGTCGTTGCCGGCGTCCTGGCAGCGGCCGCTGTCATCACGGGAGTGCTGCTGCGTCGGTACCTGCCTGGCACGCAGTCACAGCTGCACTCCGAGCACTGACCACGAAAGGACCGCTCATGCGGACCAGCAAACGAGACTCCATCCTCCAAGCCGCCCTCCACGTTGTCGAAACCGACGGCGTCACGGCCGTCACGTACGAATCGGTGGCCGCCGCCTCCGGACTCACCAAAGGTGGGCTGCTCTACCACTTCCCCTCGAAGGACGCCCTGGTGCTCGCGCTGCACGAGCATCTTGCCGAGCGCTGGGACCACGAGATGATCAACGTCCTGGGCAAGGACCCAGACGAGGCAACGCAGGACGAGCGCGTCACCGCCTACGCCCGCGTGAGCGCTCGCAGCGCCACTGGCCCCGAGCTGCTGCTCATGCTCGAGGCGAGCACCGACAGCGAGCTCAACAAGCCGTGGAGAAGGGTCATCTCCCGATGGATACCCGACCCTGCCGAGATTGACCCGACTGACCCTCGGGCGCTGCAGAAGATGGTCGTGTACCTTGCCGCCGACGGACTCTGGCTTAGCGAATCCGTCGGAGCCGCCCCCCTTCCGCCCGAACTGCGCGCCGCGCTGGCAGAGCACCTCGCCCACTCCGTTGCGGACGCAGCCGGAACCTCGAGCAACGCGGCGAACCGATGAGCGCATCCATCTCGTAGATCTGAACCGATCCAGGTTCGCTGCCGCTGCCTTTCGCCTTCTCAAGAGGCTGCTCGTTCGCGGCCTCGTCGAGTCAGTGCCATACAGGGGCACCCCAGCGGGACAGTTACGGCGCAGTAGTTTGCTGTTGCCAATAGGCTCGGTCTCGCCATTTTTGCGACACATCTGTCGCACTGGGTATACCCCATCGACACATCCTTACTCGGAAACGGCCTACCGGGAAACAAAGTCGTCAACACCGTCCCATCACCAAAATCCCAGATATATTTCACCGGCGTCGCCCGCACACTCACAGCCCGACCAAGCATCTCCACCTCAAAAGTCTGCACCCGAGACTCCGCCCACACCACCATGTCCAACCCAATCGGAATCCACTCTCCCGGCGGCCCCAAATGCGCCACAAGCGGCTCCACACCAAGCGACCGAAAATCCTCCTGCGACACCACCGGCATCACAGAACCACCGCCACCCGAGCTCGAAGACGGCGACGAACACCCCGACACACGCTCCGTCCCCAAAATCGGCGCCCCCGTCGATACCTCTACCTCATGTCCCACCACAACTGACGCCCCCGGAAACGCTACCGGACACGCTGCCCGCGCAGTGCGACAAAACGACGTCACAGCAAGCAACCGAAACACATCAGGCCCACCACTACGACAACCCAAATCCCGATCACTCGCCGACACCCACACCCGCCGCGGGCCATCCGTCACCGCATCACGCTTGCCCGAAGGTTTATCCGGCGCCCGCCCATTTGACCCGCCATTAATGGGGCCTCCAGGTTTTCTACCCTCGATTGTCAAAGATCCAGTTTCAGCGACTCCATCAAAATCAATATCTGAGTTCTCTTCACCTAAGACCGGTGCCGACCAACTTGAAATGGCGATTGCCGCACCAATCAACAAGCCGAAAATTTTACCGCGAGACATCGTCCGCCCCTTTCCAAACACCCTCTTGGATCTTCCAAGATCCGTTCAGGTAACGGAGGCGAAATGCTGATGCTTTTCTTTCACTTTTAACCGTTTCACTACTTAGGCCCGGCTCTGTCACCACCACATCGTTGACGGTGTATCAATATTCCACTTGAGTGAAGTCGTCGTTAGTCTCAACGACCCAAATATCATCTTCAGAGATCTCGGCGGGCGAAATATGTTTAGACTTCTTCCGCCACCGATCTATGCCGTCAATAACACGTTGGCAATTTTCGCACTGACGGGAATCAACCACGTTCCCTAGCGGTTCCGTATCGCCCGTGGCATACCCGTAATACATCCATCAACAAAGTACCTAGCTGTCTCCTGGGCGCCCTGATCGGTTTCGTACTTTATGCCCGTGTAGTCCTTGAAATCAGGAGCCTCAAGCGCCGCGTTTTCCGGCGGAAGATTCGGCGTGCGGCCGGACGCTTCACCACCGCCATCACTGCCACCACCCGAATCGGAACCGCCATCATCACTGCTCAGAGGAGAACTGGATGACTGCGCGGCAGGCGTCGGACCACCCGCAGACTCACCACCACAGCCCACGAACCCAGCCGCCACCACAACCGCGACACTCAACGCACCAAGAACCTGTGCCCGCCCGCTCCGCATACACTCCCCCATCCAGCTCGACGCGGCCCCACTCCCCCGAGCGAGGCCCATGTCACATAGCCAACCAGAACGCTAAAGGCTGCGCAACGGGTGTTTGGAAATTGTGGAAGCTCTTCATAGGCGAAGAGAGTTTGGCGAGCCGGCATCCGCTCGACTTAGCGGCGCCTCGCCTCGGCCAGGCGCGTCAATGACGACTGGGCGGCTGCGCAGCATGGAAACGGGGGCCTGGGCGGGCCACATGCACCGCGCCAAACCCCCGCAACCCCTATGCAATTCGAGGAGGGGAACTAGGGGAGGATTCCGCCCTCAGCTCCGAGGGTCACGTCACCTTCAATCCGGACGCCCTCATTGAACGTCCAATCCCCCTCAACGGTGAGCGAAGACGCGTCTTTAAGGCTCGGCGCACCACCCGGGAAACGCTTCTCGAAGTCACCCACGAGCTTGTAGGGGCTGTCGGCGAGCTTGACGAGCGGGGCCTTCTCGATGACCTTCTCAAGAGCGTAATCCTCGGTGAGCTCGTAGACATCGGAGCGCACGAGCAGCAGGTCGCTCGTTGTTTTCACGGGCAGGAAGCGCGAGCGGTCAACGACAATCGCGGTGGCTCCCTCGAACACCTCGATGGCCGCTCCCATCGCCGATTCAATCTGGTAGACGGGAGTGCTCGACTTATCGGAAGGATCAACAGTCTTTTCGTTGCGGATGAGTGGCAGGCCCATGACGCCCTCACGCTCGGTGAGGATCTCCTTGAGCTTCACGAGATCAAACCACAGGTTGTTCGTGTGGAAGAACGGGTGGCGGTGCTCGTCGGTGAAGTAGTCCATCTGCTCCGCCGGGGTTTGGGCGGTGTCGCGCAGGATAAGGCGAGAGTCGGACTTACGGATAGCGAGGTGGCCTCCCTTGCGGTCCGCTGCTGTGCGGCGGCACAATTCAGCAGCGTAAGGGGCGCCGGAAGCGGCAAACCAGCCGGCAATCTCGGGCGAGGGAACGGTGCCGAGGTTGTCTGAATTCGAAATTGAAGCGTAGCGGAACCCCTGTTCGAGCAGGGCATCAAGCACGCCCGAGGTGAGAAGGGCCGTGTAAATATCGCCGTGGCCCGGCGGGCACCATTCCAGCTCCGGGTTCTCGGGGAATTCGACGGGCGTGAGATCGTCGCGGCGAAGCTTCGGTTCCTTATTCTGAAGGAAGTCGAGCGGCAAATCCCCCACCTGAAGGTCGGGATATTTAGCGAGCACCTCGAGAGTGTCCTCGCGCGTGCGGAACGAGTTCATAAACAGCAGCGGGAGGCGGGCGCCAGTCTTCTTTCGAGCGGCGAGCACCTGTTCGACGATGATCTCGAGGAAGCTCTTGCTATCGCGAACAGGGAGGAGCGACTTCGCGCGATCCATGCCCATCGAGGTGCCAAGCCCACCATTGAGGTTGATGACAACGAGCTTCGAGAAAGCATCCTTCGCAACCTCGGGATCAACCTCGACATCGGCGAGTCGATCCACCTCGGTCAGTGGCGAGATCGTCTCTTCCGGGATCGAACCGGTCACGCCCTGCTCGAGCTGGTGGTAAAAGTCGCTGAAGACGTTAATGGCAGCTTCCGCCACGCCCGCCTCGCGCATTTTCTGCTGAGCGAGGGTGAGTCCGGTGGCATTCGTGTCGTTGTCGTAACTCATGCCCCCAGGATAAGGCGCTTCCCTCATAAAAAGTCGTAGAATTGGAGCCCTATGAGTACTGTGCTTTCTGCTGTTGCCTGGCCCTATGCAAATGGACCCCGCCACATCGGCCACGTTGCCGGATTCGGTGTCCCTTCCGATGTGTTCTCGCGCTACATGCGAATGGCCGGGCACGACGTGCTCATGGTCTCGGGAACCGACGAACACGGCACGCCAATTCTCGTGGCCGCTGATCAGGAGGGCATCACGGCGCGGGAACTCGCGGACCGCAACAACCGCGTGATCGTCGAGGACCTCGTCAATTTGGGTCTTTCCTACGACCTTTTTACTCGCACGACCTCGGGCAACCACTACGCGATCGTGCAGGAAATGTTCACGACTGTGCGGGACAACGGCTACATGATTGAGCAGGTCACCCGCGGCGCAATTTCCCCCTCGACCGGCCGCACTCTCCCCGACCGCTACATCGAGGGCACGTGCCCTCTGTGTAAAACGCCGGGTGCTCGCGGCGATCAGTGCGATGCGTGCGGCAACCAGCTCGACCCGACCGATCTCATCGACCCGGTCTCCCGTATCAATGGCGAAACCCCGAAGTTCATCGAAACAACGCACTATTTCCTAGACCTTCCCGCACTCGCCGACGCACTCGGAGCGTGGCTTGACGAGCGCGAGGCGACGGGGCTGTGGCGCCCGAACGTCATCCGCTTTAGCCAGAACATCCTCAAGGACATCAAGCCGCGCGCGATGACCCGCGATATCGACTGGGGCATTCCAGTTCCGGGGTGGGAGGATCAGCCCACGAAGCGCCTGTACGTGTGGTTCGATGCGGTGATTGGCTATCTTTCGGCGTCAATTGAGTGGGCACGCCGCTCGGGTGACCCCGAGGCCTGGCGCAAGTGGTGGAACGATCCGGAGGCTCTTTCCTACTACTTCATGGGCAAGGACAACATCGTCTTCCACTCACAGATCTGGCCGGCCGAGTTGATCGCCCACAACGGGGGCGGCAGCAAGGGCGGTGAGCCCGGCAGGCTTGGCACGCTTAATCTTCCGACGGAGGTTGTGAGCTCGGAGTTCCTCACGATGGAGGGGAAGAAATTCTCGAGTTCCAAGGGCGTCGTTATTTATGTGCGCGATGTTCTCGAACGCTACCAGGCCGATGCACTGCGCTACTTCATTTCCGCGGCGGGCCCTGAGAACCAGGATGCCGACTTCACGTGGAGCGAGTTCGTGTCACGCACGAATAACGAGCTCGTTGCCGGATGGGGCAATCTTGTGAACCGAACGGCCGCGATGATCGCGAAAAACGTCGGTGAGATTCCCGCCGCCGGTGAATTCACGGATGCCGATAACGCCCTTCTCGCGAAGGTCACCGAGGGCTTTGACACCGTCGGAAACCTCATTCGTACCCACCGCCAGCGTGCCGCGATTAGCGAGATTATGCACCTCGTGGGTGAGGCAAACGCTTATGTCTCGGCGACCGAGCCGTTCAAGCTCAAAGCGGAGGAGGAACGGCCCCGCCTGCTCACGATCCTTCACGTGCTCGCGCAGGTCGTCACCGACCTCAACACCATGCTTGCGCCGTTCTTGCCGTTCTCTGCGAACGAGGTGGAGAAGGTGCTGGGCGGCACTCTTGAGGTTGCGCCGATGCCGCGCATCGAAGAGGTCGACGATCTCGACGCCGACGGCTCATACCCGATTATTACGGGCGACTACACGAACGTTCCTGCGTGGGGCCATCGCCCGGTCACGGTCGGGGCGCCTGTCGCGAAACCGAAGCCGATCTTCCGCAAGCTCGATCCGAGCATCATCGAAGAGGAACTCGAGCGCCTCGGTGTCGATAAACAGTAGGTTCGGGAGCTGGGCGTGAGCACATCTGTTCTTCTCGCGACTGCTTTCGCTCTCGCTCTGTGCCTCACTTTGACGCTCGCGCTCCGGCGTGCGTGGAGCATTCCCAAGTGGGCGGATCCTGCCGTGGCCCTCGTGCGGGCACTTTTGCAGCTTGCGATCCTCGCAAGCGTCCTTAGCCTCGCGATCACGAACGTTGCGTACGTCTTTCTCGCGCTGCTCGTCATGCTCGGCTTTGGCATCTGGACCTCGTCGAGGCGACTTGGCGGTGATGCACGCACCGTTGTGCTCGTCGCGATCTCGATGAGCACGGCTGTAGCGGTGTCTGTTCTTACCGTCTTCCTCACGGGGGCACTGTCCTTCACGGGACAAAACCTCCTTGCCTTCGGCGGCATTATTACGGGTAATGCCATGAGCGTCGTGACCCTCTCAGGCCGTAGGCTCAGCCAGGACGTCGCGCAGCATTGGGGTGAGATCGAGGGGTGGCTCGGTCTCGGTGCAACGAATCGCCGGGCGGTGCGCGATATCGCGTCCAAGGCCATGAGCGAAGCCCTCATCCCGAATGTGGATCAAACCCGTGTCACGGGAATTGTGACCATGCCAGGGGCGTTCGTGGGGGCCGTGTTCGCGGGTGCTTCCCCGCTTGAAGCTGGCCGGTTCCAGCTGCTCGTGCTCGCGGGCATCATGGCAACCGGCACGATCGCGGCAGCACTCATAATGTGGGGATCCGATCCCGTTGCCGCCGGCCGGCCGGGGCGCGCCGATAATATCAAGGAAGCGCACGTCGGGTAGGGTTTTTGGCATGACGTTATCGACCGCCCCCGCATTGATAGGTATCGCCCACGGAAGCCGCAACCCCGATGCCGCAGCCGTGACCGAGTCCCTCGTTTTCGCTGCGGGAGCCCGCCTCGGCGTCGAGGCTCACGCTGCCTATCTAGAGGATTTTGCCTCGCCTTCAATTACCGAGGTTGCGAAAATGCTCGCTGAACACGGGTATTCCTCCGCTGTCGCGGTGCCGCTTCTATTCACCGAGGCCTATCACGCGACTGAGGACGCACCGAGCGAGCTGCGCGAGGCGAAAGCCGCCCACGGGATCGAACTCGTGCAGGCCGAGGTGCTCGGCACGGGCGCAGAGATGGTGGACGTCCTCGCAACTCGGCTCGACCAGGGCGAGGGTGAGAATCCACGCGGCGAGATCATCCTCCTCGCGGTTGGCTCGTCGCGCCCGGGTGCAAACGAAGCGGTTCAAGCGCTCGGCGATGACCTCGCCGCATCCACGAGACGGAGCGTCCACGTACGTTTTGCCACGTGCGAGCCGCGCCTCAACGATCGCCTCGAAAACGCCAAAGGCCCAGGAACTGTGCTGCCACTATTTGCCGCCCCCGGCTTGCTGCTCGATAGGGCGCGCGAGCGCGCCCGGGACGCGGGCTGGGTGGTCCTCGATCATCTCGGCGACGCCCTCGCTCCGATCGTGGCTGCGCGCTACGAAAGCGCGCTTTCTCGACTCAGCGCTCGCGAGACCTGAGCTTCTCTCCCATGAGCTTGACCATTGCGCCGAGCCTTTCGCGCTCGGGGTAAAGCGGGCGCAGCCCCTCGTCCTCAAGCGGCTCGGCGGTCACGTGTCCGACGGCAACCGGGCACACATCGCTGTCGAGAGCTTCGAGAAGCTGTGTGCGAGCCCCCATCTCCTCCGCGACTTGGAAGAGCGCGACTACGGCTGGCGCCGCGGTGAACGTCACCGCATCGACCTCTCGTGCGATGATCGCGTTCACGAGAGTGTGGACCGGTGCGAGGTCCTCGGCGAGTTCCCACCGATACGGTGCCACAACGTAGAGTTCACGGTCGCCGAGCGGCGCGAGAGCCTTGTCTGGGACGTATCCGTGGCGCTGAAGCCCCACTGGCCCATCGGCGATACCGAGTTCGAGCGCGAGCTCGACCATCGACGTGCTCGTTTCCTTCTCGCTGCTCGGAGCGTCGGGAAGCCCCCACTTGCGAACGGTGCCACGGCCTTTAGATCCGCGGCAAATGATCTGTGTCGTGGAGAGGTAGTCGAGGACCTGCTGCTTGAGAGGATCCTCAAGGATGTCGAGCCATGAATTGATGCCCTGCCCGGTCGTCACGAAGAACGTCGGCGGGGCTGCCTCAAGAAGAGCATGGGTTTCTTCGATCAGTGCCGTGTCGTCTTCGACTGGAACGATGCGCATCGTGGGAGCGTGGAATGCTTCGGCTCCGGCGCGCTCGAGAGCAGCGATTTGGTCGTCGGCACGTCGTGTAGCGGTCACGGCCACGCGCAGACCGGCAAGAGGACGCTCAGTTGGTTCGGCTGCGGCGGTCGGGTTAGGGATGCTCATGGGAACTCCTCTTATTCGGTAGCGGCGAGCGGGGTTGTTTCGGCGAGTTCTGCCGAGGTTTCCCGGACGTTGACGACGTCACCGATCACGATTATCGCCGGGTTCGTCACGTTGCGCGAACGGGCATCCTCGATCGCAGCGCCGAGCGTTGTAAACGTATGGCGCTCGTGGGCGGTGTAACCCTGCTCTAAGAGCGCGACGCCAGTGGACTCCGGCAGACCAGCCGCTCGCAAGCCCGCAACGGTTGAGGGGAAGGTTGCCACTCCCATGAGAATCACGATCGTCCCGCCAAGCGCGACGAGGGCCGAAAGCTCGGCATTGTTAAACGGCTGGTGGCCCGAGATGATCGTGACCGCGCGCGTTACATTGCGATAGGTTGCCGAGACGCCCGCATGGGCGGGAACGCTGAGCGCACTCGTGATTCCAGGGACGATGTCGACGCGGATGCCGTGAGCGGCGAGAAACCGCCATTCTTCTCCCCCGCGCCCAAAAATGAACACATCGCCACCCTTGAGCCGCACCACCCTCGCCCCTTCGCGCGCAAAGGCGAGCATTGTGTCGTTTATGCGCTCTTGCGACATTTTGTGGCGTCCCGGGGCCTTACCAACGTCGAGAACGAGTGCGCCAGGCGCGAGATCCATGACATTGAGCGCCACGCCCAGACGATCGAGAAGAATGACGTCGGCGCGCAGGGTCGCCTTGAGCGCGGCTACGGTCAGGAGGTCCGGCTCCCCCGGCCCTCCACCCACGAGGGTGACAGCGCCGGGCGTGTGGGCGCGATTGTCCGACGGTTCCTGGTCTTCGGAAAGCGTCACTTTCTCGGCGTGAGGCGGGCAAGCGTCGGAACGAATCTGCCCACGTGGCTCGCTCGCCCACTGAAGCACGAGCGCCTCGTGCCCGAGTTCCCGCGCCTGTTGATCGAAACTGCACGCGCGCTCGTGCTGGGCCGCATCACCGAGGTAAACAATGGCGCCTTCGCGGGCAAGCGCCTGCGCAGCACGCCAACCGGCGGGACCGCGGTGATCCGTCAGATCAACGACGCGGCCCCGCCACTGGTGTGCAACAGAGAGGTCAGAAGCCTTCACGAAGCTACTGGCGTTCGAGGACCTGCTCGGCGGGAACCTCTTGGCCGTGCGCATCGCGGAAGGAGATCACTGGACCGGAGATGAGCACCTGTTCGCGCTCCTCGAGCGTGGCCGGGCGGTTCTGATCGCGCATCGGCACGCGCGCGAATAGCGGATCTGGCGTGTCGGGGGCGTTGATGAAGGACCGGAAGCGCGAAAGCTTCTGGGGATCCTTCACGGCCTCGACCCATTCGTCCTTGTGGTTGTCCACGAACTTCTGCATCTCGTGCTCCCACTGCTCGCCCATGCCGAGTGAATCCTCAAGCACGGCTTCCTTAACGTGGTCGATGCCCCGAGCCTCAACCCATGAGGCAGTGCGCTGAAGCTTGTCGGCATCCGAGATGTAGTACATGAGGAAACGGTCGACGTACTTTACGAGCTCTTCGTCACTCAAATCGTGCGCAAACTCGTCGGCGTGGCGCGGCGTGAAGCCACCGTTGCCGCCAACGTAAAGGTTCCAACCCTTATCTGTCGCGATCACGCCGATGTCCTTGCCGCGCGCCTCCGCACATTCGCGCGCGCAGCCCGACACACCGAGCTTGAACTTGTGCGGCGAACGCAGGCCCTTGTAGCGGTTCTCGAGGAGCACGGCCATGCCAACCGAGTCCTGCTGGCCGAAGCGGCACCAATCCGTACCCACGCAGCTCTTGACCGCGCGAAGGCTCTTGCCATAGGCCTGGCCCGATTCAAACCCGGCCTCCACGAGGCGCGTCCAGATATTCGGAAGCTGCTCAAGGCGGGCACCGAACAGACCGATGCGCTGCGCGCCTGTGATCTTCGTGTACAGGTTGAAGTCTCGTGCAACCTCAGCGAGGACAACGAGAGCTTCGGGGTTCACCTCACCGCCAGGCATGCGCGGGATCACCGAGTAGGTGCCGTCCTTCTGCATGTTCGCGATGAAGCGGTCGTTCGTGTCCTGAAGCTCCTGGAGCCCTTTGCCGAGGATGTAATCATCGCGGAGCGACGCGAGGATCGACGCGACGACGGGCTTACACACGTCACAGCCATTGCCCTTGCCGTAGCGGCCAATGACTTCGGGGAAGCTCTTGAGGTCGTGTTCCTTAACGATCTGGAAGAGCTCGGCGCGAGGCATCGAGAAGTGCTCGCAGAGGCCGCGCGACATGGCAATGCCGGACTTCGCGAGCTCGTTTCCAAGGATCTTGGTCAAAAGCGGCACACACGAGCCACATTGAGTTCCGGCCGTCGTTGCGGCCTTGATCGACGGAATGTCGTGGCACGCTTCGGCGAAGTCACCCTCACCGTTAATCGCTGCCTTGATGGTGCCCGCGGAAATGTTGTTGCACGAGCAGACGATGACGTCGTCGGGCATGTCGCCGGAATCGGGAACTTCGCCGCCGCCGGCTGCAAGATACGCCGCCGGATCTCCCGGAAGTTCACGACCGATGTAGGCGCGAAGCGTCGAGTAGTTAGAAGCGTCGCCCACGAGGATGCCGCCGCGGAGGACGGCCGCGTCAGGACTCATGACGAGGCGCTGATAAATGCCGCGGGTGGGATCGGCGTAGACCACGTCGAGCGAGTCTTTCTCGGCGCCCTTCGCATCGCCGAAGCTCGCGACATCGATGCCAGAAAGCTTGAGCTTGGTCGAGCCGTCAATTTCGCCGAAGAGCTTCTCGCCACCAAGGAGCTGATCGGCGACGACCTCGGCCATCGTATTGGCGGGGGCAACGAGACCGATCGTGCGGCCTTCCATCGCGGCGCATTCACCAATCGCCCACACGTGTTCGACCGAGGTGCGGCAATCCTGACCGACCATGATGCCGCCGCGCGGGCCCATCTCGAAGCCGTTGACCTTACCGAGTTCGTCGCGAGGGCGGATGCCAACAGCGAGGCACACGAGATCGGCGTCAAGCTCGGTCCCATCGGAAAGTTTGACGCCACGAACGTTTGAGGCAGCAGCGTTAATGGCCTCTTCGTCCGCGGTATTGCCCTTGCGGTACTCAATGCGCGGTAGAACTTGCTCGAGACTCACACCCGTATGGAGCACAATGCCGCGCTGCTCGATAAGGCGGTTGAGGAGGTTGCCACCGCCTTCGTCAAGCTGAGCCGGCATGAGCCATCCGGCGAGCTCAACGAGGTGAACTTCGTAGCCCTCGCTCGCGAGGCCACCGGCGGCTTCGAGGCCGAGGAGACCGCCGCCGAGAACAATGGCCTTACCCGTGCGCTTTTCATCGTCCTTGAGCGCCTCAACCGTCGCGCTCATGCCGTCGACGTCGTCAACGGTGCGGTATACGAACACGCCCTTCGTGTCCCAGCCATTGATGGGAGGCGTAAAAGCGTTAGATCCGGTCGCCAGTACTAGCTCGTCGTAACCGTACACAGTGCCGGAGGAGGTGCGCACGAGCTTCGATTCGGTATCGATCGAGTTCACGCGATCGCCGAGGCGCAGGTCAATGTGCGGGTCTTCCCACAGCGAGCGATCGCCAAGTGTCAGGTCGTAGCTCTTATCCCAACGCTTCGCGAGATTGACGCGATCGTAAGGCTCAACCTTCTCTTCCGAGATGACTGTGATCTTGTAGGCGCCTGCTTTATCGCGCGCCTGCATCGTTTCCGCGAAGCGTTGGGCGGCAGGTCCGCCACCAACGACAACGACGTGCTTGACGAGAGTTTCCTCGCCAGCGGTTTCAGAGTTGGGGGCAACGTCGGCAGTGCTCACGGCAGCTCCTACATCAAGGCTAGGGGTGTAGACGTGGTCTCACCCTACACAAAATCTGCCGTCGTTTTCGAGTACAGTGGAGTTGCAAGAACGAGGGATTTTTGCGTCACCCCACAGGAGTCCCGCATGGGACTTTGGTCCGCGAAGTCGCAGGCCAGATACCGTACTGGCCGCATTCCCCCGTCATCGACATTGCCCGCCACTTGAGCCGACAAGCGAGGACACCCATGAGCAACTGGCAGAGCATCTGCAAGGAGAACGACATCAACCAGGATCTGCCTGAAGCGGCACTTTTCGGCACCGAGCAGGTTGCCGTAGTGAAGGCCTGGGACGGCAAGATTTACGTCGTCTCAAACGTGGATCCGCGTACCCAGCAGGGCGTCATGTCACGCGGGATCGTGGGCGATCGCGAGGTAGACGGCATTCATCGCGCTACCCTCGCAAGCCCAATTTACAAGGAGGTGTACGACCTCGAAACCGGCAAGTGCTACGCGAGCGATGACTACACCCTTCCCGTTTACGCCTCGCGCGTGACCGACGGTGTCATCGAGGTCGATCTCGATTCAAAAACTCCTGCCTGAGCTCAGTCTTCTTTATCGCGCCACGGCGCAAGTGCGGTGACCGTCGGAATCAAAAACACCTGAGCTTCCTCGGCGAGGCGATGTGACGAGATGCGTGTCCACGATTCCTATCGCCTCCATCAGTGCAAAACAGGTTGTCGGTCCCACGAAAGAGAACCCTCGTGCTTTGAGATCCTTTGACATCTGCGTCGAAGTCTCATCGCGCGAGGGTATTTCTTCTTGCGTCCGAGGAGCGTAGGTCCTTTCGGGAACGTACCTCCACAGGAGCGTGGCGAGGTCAGTACCTTCTTCGCGCAAGGCCTGTGCGGCGCGAGCATTGCCAATGGTCGCCTCAATTTTCCGACGGTTACGGATGATCCGCCGGTCCCCCATGAGGCGCTCGACGTCGCTCTCCCCCATCGCTGCGACCCGGTCCACCTCGAAGGAGTGAAAAACCTCGCGGAAAGCCTCGCGTCGTGCAAGTATCGTTGACCACGAGAGCCCGCATTGGAAGACCTCGAGACTCACACGCTCAAAAACGCCGGTCTCATCAGTCACAGGGACACCCCATTCCGTGAGGTAGTAGTGCTCCATAAGCTCGCTTGTGCGTGCCCAGCTTGGCAGCGTGGTGAGAGTGCTGTTCATGTTTCGAGACTAGCGACTGTTCTTCGCAGCATGTTCTCGGCAGTGCAAGTACTTGGAAAACACCAAGGTGTGGAGCACGAGCCGTAGCAAGACCGCCCTCAGTCGGGGTCGATGCGACCGATCGCTTCGCGCTTTTCTGCCTGGAATCGATCTTCCACTCGGCCGAGCGCCCAATACGCCGAGATCGAAATGTCTTCGCGCGCAATGCCTCTTTCGCGCACGAGACGGGCACGCAACTGCTTCGTGAGGCCGCGTTCGGCGTGACAAAAGACATGGACGCCACGCTTGTCGATGATGTCGTGTGGAATATCGAGCGTTTCGACAGCCACGAGCAGCCCCTCGCGCGCTCCAACAACCCATTGGAGCGAAAAGCCCTCCGGGTGAGAAAGAGGGAGGATATCGGCTTCGTCTTCGATGTGAATGACGGCGTGGCCCCGCGCGCTCGACGGCATTGCTTCTAGTGCGGCGGCGATCGCCGGAACTGTTGCGTGGTCTCCAATGAGCACGTGGAGATCAGCGTCCAGTTGCGGAGAGTAGCTCCCACCTGCACCCAACAGCGCGATTCGGTCACCTTCTTGCGCACGTGCAGCCCAGTCGGATGCAAGGCCGTGCTGACCCGGAGCGTTGTGCACGACAACGTCAATCCAAAGCCTCTCGTTCGCATCATCCCAGCGGCGGACCGTATACGTGCGGCGTGCGGGCAAGAGTTCGGGGGCTTCGTCTCGGAGCCGCTCCATATCGAAAGGTGCTGCAAGACCGCTTCCGGGCTGCGGCAAAAGGAGCTTGACGTAAGCATCCGTACACGAATTGCGATTGAGCTTTACGTAGTCAGAGCCGCCAAGGCAGAGCCTCACGAGATTCTTACTCAACTGCGTCTTGTCCTGAACGGTGAGCACCGCCTGCTGGCGCTTAGGTTTGCTACGGGGAGGGAGCGCGGAGCTTTCCGATGTCATGCGCAGCACTATACCGACAGCTCCCCATTTTCAAAACCGTACACTTTCAAAAAATAAGGGGGAAGGGGCTCGTCTCTTCTGGCGAGCCCCTTCCCTCTTACAAAGAGCGAGTGCTTACTTGCCCTGCTTTGCCTGCTGCTCTTCGTAGGCCTTGCGGACCTCATCCATGTTGAGGCCGCGCACCTGCGCGATGAGCGAGTCAAGATCAGCCTGACGAAGGGCGCCGGGCTGGCCGAACACGGGGATGCCATCGCGGTACGCCACGATGGTGGGGATCGACGTTGCGCCGTACTGCATTTGCAGTTCGGTTTGGTCCTCCGTGTCAACCTTCGCAAAGGTCACGTCGGGGTTCTCCTCCGAGGCCTTCTCGAAAATCGGGGCGAAGCGCTGGCACGGGCCGCACCATTCTGCCCAGAAGTCGATGAAGACGATCCCGTCCTTGACGAGTTCGTCGTGGTTTTCCTTGGTCATCTCTACGGTAGCCATATCGTTTCTAACTCCCTTAAAAGCGTTCTTATTTCAGGTTATTTGGTCGAGGTGGTCGCCACCACACGCGCGGTCATGTCGTCTTTTGGCGGCTGCCACGTGTGCGCGTCGGCTGGGGTCTGTTCGCCGCTACGAATGTCTTTAACTTCTCCCCTGCCATCCTCGGAGGGGAAGAACACGAAGGGAATCCCGCGGCGATCCGCGTACTTGATCTGCTTGCCGAACTTCGCAGCACTCGGTGCGACTTCGGCAGAAATACCTCGCGAACGAAGCACACGGGCGACGTCGACGCTCGCCTCACGGTGCTCCTCGTCCGCTACCGCGACGAGTGCAACGGTCGGCACCGCTCTCGTGGAGGTCGCGAGCGACCGCGTCACGAGCCGCGAGACAAGACGAGAAAGACCAATCGAAAGACCGACGCCCGGGTAGGAGTGGCGGTTGTCGGTTGCGAGCGTGTCGTACCGACCGCCCGAGCAGATCGAACCAAGATCCTCGTGGCCTTCTACGAAGGTTTCGAACACCGTTCCCGTGTAGTAGTCGAGACCTCGCGCGATCGAGAGATCGGCGATGCAAGCGCCCGGCACCGAGGCGTTGACGGTGCGGATCACGAAGCTCAGCTCCTCGAGTGCATGCGTAATCGCCTCGCTTGAGACGCCAAGGGCGTTGACTTTCTCGGCGAGGTCCTCATGGGTCGCCTTGATCCGCGCGAAAGCAAGGCAGCCGTCAGCCTGTTCTTCGCTCGCTCCCGCGTGCTCGATGAGGAGTGTGCGCACCTCCGCTTCGCCAACCTTGGCGAGTTTGTCGAGCTGCCTGAGGACACCTTCGATATCGGTGAGCCCCAGTGCCTCGAAGACGCCCTGCGAAAGCTTGCGATTGTTCACCGAGATCGTGAAGCCAGGAATCGGGAGTTTCCCGAGCACCTCGGCCATCACGATCGCGACATCGGCATCCATGTGAGGAGGCAGCGTATCTTGCCCAATGATGTCGATATCCGCTTGATAAAACTCGCGGAAACGGCCGTCCTGGGGGCGTTCGCCGCGCCACACCTTTTGAATCTGGTAGCGGCGGAAGGGGAACGCGAGATCGTTTTGATGCTCGAGAACGTACCGCGCAAGCGGGACGGTGAGGTCGAAGTGAAGGCCGAGCTTCTGGCCCTCCTTATCGCGATCCTCATCGTCGGCTTGAAGACGTGAGATCAGGTAGACCTCTTTACTGGTCTCCCCTTTGCGCAACAGTTGATCGAGCGGCTCAACCGCACGGGTCTCGATATTGGAGAAGCCGTGCAGCTCCGCGACATCCCGGAACGTGTCCATCACGTGCTGCTCGATGCGTCGCTCGGCAGGGAGCCATTCGGGAAATCCGGAAAGCGGCGTCACTTTCGCCATGGGGCAATTCTCCTTGACAGATTGTGGTGTCTTCTACGCTGATCCAGCCTCAGAAGGCGGTGCGCAGGTATCCATTATCCGCCAGTTCGTCCCGGAAAATGCTCAGGGGACCGTGGCCCGGCACAATCACTGCCTCAGCATGCTCAAGAGCGAACCCTCGAAGCTTCGTAAGCGAAGCCTTCATCTCTTCGGGGTTGCCGCCCGGAAGATCGGTGCGTCCGATCGTTCCCTTGAACAGCACGTCTCCAGTGAAGGCCAAGGCGGGCGCGGTGAGGGCACGCAGCGTCACCCCAACGAGCGGATTGATGTGTACGGGACCGTCGAAGAAATAGAGTGTCGAGCCTTCCGTGTGTCCGGGGTGCGCGTGTGCGACGAGACGCAGGTTCCCCGCATCGAGGGCATCGCCATCCCCAAGGGGGCGCACGTCCGCGGGCTTAGACCAGCCGCGCGCGTCCCAGCGGGGTCGGATCTGGTTGGTAAATGCCGACGGCAGCTGGCCCATAGGGTCCTCCAGCCTGTATTCGTCGCGAGCGCCCACGTACACCGGTACGTCGAACTGCGAGGCTAGGAGGGCGGCGTCGGCAACGTGGTCGAGGTGGCCGTGAGACACGAGGATCGCTCGCAGGTTGAGGCCCTGCTCCTCGAGCACGTTCGTCACTTCAGCGTGGACCTCGAGCCCGGGGTCCACGACGAGAGCGTCGGTTCCGTCATTCAGGATCGAGCACGTGGCACTCAAATAGGGGGACAGCACGAAATCGAGGGTAGCGCGCAGATCAGTCATGCCTACTATCGTGCCGCGTTTCCCATGCCGCGGCATCGAATTCCGTTCGCAGTGTTATCCGCGATACAGTTTTAGGTAATGCCGTGGCTAATGCGCCGCCGTTGGTGCGAGGCAATATGCCCCGTCCCCTGTCCGAGGCACCCCGGTGCCCTCGAATCCTAGGAGAAGCTCGTGAACGAGAACGACCAGAACACCCCCGAGAACCCCGCCGTGCCCGAGGCCCCTGCGACACCTGAGGCCCCTCAATCCCCTCAGGCCACGCAGACTCCTGAATCAGCAGAGGCAAGCGCGCAGGCCACCGAAGCAGAAGCGCCGCAAGCGACTGAGGCGTCGGAAGAAACAGCCGAGACGCCGTCACCGAAGCCGAGTGTTCCAAAGCCGGGAGCACCGAAGCCCAGCGCACCTAAGCCAGGCTCCCCCGCACAGCTCAAAGGTAAGACTCCGCGCACCCCGCTCGTTCCTATCGTTCCCACCGCAACAAGCTACGACGACGCCAAGGTTGCCGAAGCCCTCACGTTCGGCGACGTGACCGACGAAGGAACCGTCACGGTGAAAGACGGCACCCAGATCCGCGAAATCGGCACCGT
This sequence comes from Dermabacter sp. HFH0086, assembly GCF_000413375.1. Taxonomy (NCBI): domain Bacteria; kingdom Bacillati; phylum Actinomycetota; class Actinomycetes; order Micrococcales; family Dermabacteraceae; genus Dermabacter; species Dermabacter sp. HFH0086. The sequence goes on along the minus strand of NZ_KE340308.1, from coordinate 1,691,951 downwards.
TGAAAAAGGCACCGAGCGCGAGAAGGCTCTCACCCCCTTCGCCCACGCCTACCTCGATCTGAGCGCCTTCCTCGACGTGGTCGAGCAGAAGCTCCAGGTTCCCGGGCTCACCCAGGCAGACCTCAACCGCATCCTCGAGCAGATGCGTAAGAACATGAAGGAGCCGAAGGTCGTCGGCGACATCCCCGCGCTGCGCGAACGCGCCCACGAACTTCGAGAGAAGGCGAAGGAGCTCATCGGCGAACTTGAGAAGGCACGCCTCGCTGCCCGCGAGGAGTCGACCAAGAAGCGCACCGCGTTCGTCGAAGGAATCGAGGAGCTCGTCGCCACCGACTCCCACCGCATCTCCTGGAAAAAGGCCGCCGAGACGATGCGCTCGATGGTGCCAAATTGGAAAGAGATGCAAAAGAACGAGGTGTCGCTCGAACGGGAAGTCGAGGACAAGCTGTGGAAGCGCCTCTCAGCCGCCCGAAGCGAATTTGACCGCAAGCGCCGGGCGCACTTCAGTGAGCTCGATGAACAGCACGCGAAGGCGGAAAAGATCAAGGCACGCCTCATCGAACAGGCGGAGGCTATCCGGGACTCTGAAGACTTCGGCCCTACGGCCCGAGAGTTCCGCTCGCTCATGGATCAGTGGCGTGCTGCTCCCCGCGGTAACCGCAAGAAGGACGACGCCCAGTGGGCAAAGTTCAAAGCCGCGCAGGATTCCTTCTTTGATCGCCGCAACGCCGACCTCAAGAAAATCGAGGCGGAACAGTCCGAAAACCTTAAAGTGAAGGAAGCCCTCCTCGCCGAGGCTGAGGCTCTTTTGCCCATCACCGATTTGGACAAGGCAAAGGAGCAGTTCCGCTCGATCGAGGACCGCTACGACGCCGCTGGCCGTGTCCCCCGCAACGCGATGCGTCGCGTCGAGGACCGTATCCGCGCCGTTCGCGCCGCGTTCCAGAAGGCTGAGGACGACGAGTGGCGCCGGACCGACCCGCGCACCAAGGCGCGCGTCGAGGGCGCCTCCTCGCAGCTGCACGCAGCCATCGCGAGCTACGAAGAGGATCTCGAGAAGGCCAAAGCCACGGGTGATGCAAAGAAGATCGAGAAGGCGCAGGCCGCTCTTGACGCTCGACGCGAATGGCTCGAAGTGATCGAGCGTAGCGCTCAAGATCTTGGTTAGGCGTTGAACTTGCTCAACAGCTAAAGTTCTCCACAATGAAAGGCGGGGGCCCTGCGGGCTCCCGCCTTTCATGTGATTCTGGTGCCATGACTCGCCCCGCACAAGCCATCGCGACAACATGCCTCGCGCCTCACCTTCGCGAAGCAGGCCGCGCGCCGTTCGCCTTCGACGTGGGGCACGCACTCCTCCTCGAGCCCGGCGCATCGCTTCCGTTTCTCGCGCGAGACCTACCGCTCGCCTCACTCGGCTCGGGATTCGCCCTGGCCCTCACTCCCACGGTAGGCGTACGCGAGCGGGCAGCCGCCGTCGGCGTTGCCCTCGAACGGATGTCCCCTACCGCGACCGCGCCGGGGGCAGTCATCGCAGATCACACCGCGGCTTGGGTATGGTGTGGCGGCGACTACTCCCCTTCACGCCTCATCGTCGCCTCAGAACGGCACAGCCAACGCTATGACGACCTCGAGCTTCGCAAAATCACCCTCGCCACCGGAGACATCGCCTATCCCGCGGGAATCCCCACGCTCGCGCCCCACCGCGCTTTCGCTGAACTCGCACGCAAAGGCGCAGACGAAACCGCCCGCATCTATGCCGAAAGGCTCGTCGCTCAGGGATGGGTGACAAGCAGCGACCTCACGCGCATCGCCTATCGCGCGTGTCGCTCAGGCCGGGGCAACGGTTACTCGGGACCACGGACGGGGCGAGCCCGCTACAAAAAGCTCGCAGCACTCGCTAAAGAGATCGAAAAGACGCTCGAAGGTCGCGCTGCCAAAACGCACCATCAGACCGCAGATCACATCGGCTTGCCATCGCTCGTCACGCGGTAAGCATCGAATACGCCCGACACCTTCCGCACCTGCGTGAGCACGTTACGAAGATGAGAGGGATCCGCAAGCTCAAAGGAGAAGAAGACGACACCGATACGATCCGGAAGCGAGTGCGCTGAGGCCGAAAGGATATTGACCTCAAGCTCGGAGATCACGTCAGCGAGATCAGTAAGAAGCCGTGATCGATCAAGTGCCTCGACCTTGATATGAACCATGTAGGCCTGGTTCGTCGCGCCAGACCACCTCACCGGCACGAAGCGATCGGCTTGCTTCTCACGCATCTGCTCCGCATTCGCGCACGCTGCATGGTGCACGCTCACGCCATTGCCACGCGTCACAAAACCCACGATGTCATCACCGGGCACGGGGGCACAGCACTTTGCGAGCTTCACCCACAAATCACGCTGACCATCCACAACGACGCCCTGATCGGCATGTGAGGCGCGGCGCGGCTTCGCGAGCACCCGCGATGGCACGACAGATTCGGCCATGTCGTCCTGAACGCCCTCGGCGCCGCCCACCTCAGAAATGAGGCGACCCACGATATTCTCGGCGCTCACATGGTGCTCACCGATCGCCGTATACAGCGCGTCGACCGAGTCGTAATTGAGGTCCGCCGCGACGTTTGTGAGCATCTCGTGCGTGAGCATGCGGCGCAACGGCAGATTCTGCCGGCGGAGCTGAAGCGCAAGCTCGTCACGGCCTCGCTCGAGCGCCTCTTCGCGTCGCTCTTTCGAGAACCACTGTCGAATCTTCGTGCGTGCACGAGTCGACGCCACGAAATTCAGCCAATCCTGGCTGGGACCTGCACCCTCTGCCTTCGACGTGAAGACCTCGACGACGTCGCCCGTGTTCAGCTCCGATTTAAGCGACACGATCTTGCCATTCACGCGCGCGCTCATCGTGCGGTGGCCGACCTCCGTGTGGACCGCGTACGCGAAATCGACGGGAGTCGCCCCCTGCGGGAGTGAGACAACATCGCCCTTGGGCGTAAACACGTACACTTCATTCGAGGCCATCTCGTAGCGCAGCGACTCGAGAAATTCATCGGAATCCGTCGTGTCCTTCTGCCAGTCAAGAAGCTGGCGAAGCCACGACATATCCCCGCCGACGGCAGAGCTCTGCGGGGAATCCTCGATCTTTTCGCCGCGGGCCGTAGCGGCTTTGTACTTCCAGTGCGCGGCAACGCCGTACTCTGCGCGGCGGTGCATATCCCACGTGCGAATCTGTATTTCAACGGGCTTGCCGCCAGGTCCGATGACCGTCGTATGAAGCGACTGGTAAAGGTTGAATTTCGGAAGAGCGATGTAATCCTTGAAACGCCCCGGCATAGGGCTCCAACGCGCGTGCAAAATACCGAGAACCGCGTAGCAGTCGCGTACCGTGTCCACGAGCACGCGGATCCCCACAAGGTCATAGATATCGCTGAACGAGCGCCCGCGCACGATCATCTTTTGATAGACCGAGTAGTAATGCTTCGGCCTACCCGTCACCGTGCCTTCGATGTGCGCGGATTTAATGTCTTCCTCGATAGTGCCGATCACGCCCGCAAGGTACTCTTCGCGCGCCGGAGCGTGCTCGGCAACGAGCGCCACCACTTCGTCATAGAGCTTCGGATAGAGCACCTGGAAGCTCAGATTCTCAAGCTCCCACTTAATCGCGTTAAGTCCAAGGCGGTGCGCGAGCGGTGCATAGATCTCGAGTGTCTCTTTTGCCTTGCGCTCGGCGCTCGAACTCGACACAAACTTCCATGTGCGAGCGTTGTGAAGACGATCCGCGAGCTTGATGAGCAGAACACGAATGTCGCGGCTCATCGCAATGATCATTTTTCGCACGGTCTCGGCCTGCGCGGCTTCGCCGTACCGCACTTTGTCGAGCTTCGTGACGCCATCAACCATGACGGCGATTGTCTCGCCGAAATCAGTCGTGAGCTCTTCAAGCGTGTATTCGGTGTCCTCAACGGTGTCGTGAAGAAGGGCCGCCGCGAGCACATCGGGCGGGGAACCCATGCCCGCGAGGATCGTCGCGACCGCAATCGGGTGCGTAATGTACGGCTCGCCGCTCTTGCGAAACTGGGGGCGATGCCAGTACTCGGCGACGTTATACGCGCGATAGACGAGGGAAAGGTCGGCTTCCGGATGAAGTTCACGGATTGCGTCGATGAGCGGCAGGAGAAGGGGATCATCTTTCGTTCCCCAAACTTTGCGCGGGCGGGAGTCCTCACGATCCGCATCCATGCCGCTCACCGCCTTCCTCGTGTCGGAATTATCCCAGTTTAAACCCAAAAACGCCCGTGGCCATGTCCAGGGCACTCAAAGTCAGTTCTGGATGCTCCACACGGTGTGCAGCGGGATGTCACCGAGCTTTTCACGGCCACCGAGTCCGAGAAGCTCGATGAGGAAGCTGGCAGCCACGACCTCGGCACCGAGCGATTCAACGAGCTGGATAGTCGCCGCGGCCGTGCCGCCGGTTGCCAGAAGATCGTCGAGAACGAGAACGCGCGCCCCCTTCGGGACGGCGTTTTCCGCGATTTCGATCGTTGCTGAACCGTATTCGAGGTCGTAGGTGAGAGAGTTCGGCTTCCCCGGAAGCTTGCCTGCCTTTCGCACAGGCACAAAACCGCGGTCCATCTCGTACGCGAGCGGGGCACCAAAAACGAAACCACGTGCCTCCGTTCCCACAACCAGATCAACCTCGGCGGGAACGGTGCTCGCCCAGTACTTGATGACGGTTTTCATCGCTTTGGGGTCACGCAGAAGCGGGGTGATATCGCGAAAGAGGACGCCGGGCTGCGGAAAATCCTGGTAGAGCCCGATGTGTGTGCGTTCGATTTCGGCAATTTCGGGGGGTACTGGCGTAGTGGTCATGCCGTGACAACGTCCTTTTCATGTGTGCGCTCAACGCGCAGTGTGTGGTCCTTGATAGATTTTTCGCCCTTACGCAGGTCCACGAGGAAGCTCGGCGCAAGGAAGATGGATGAGTAGGTGCCGGCGATGATGCCCACGAACAAGGCGAGCGAAATATCCTTCAGCGTTCCGGCTCCAAGAATAAATGCGCCGATAATCAGGATCGAGCCGACGGGCAAGAGCGCAACAACCGACGTATTGATTGAACGCACGAGCGTTTGGTTCGTCGCTCGGTTGACGAGGGTCGCGAAGCTCGCGTCAGTGCGCTCGAGGAAGCCCTCAGTGTTCTCTCGCACCTTGTCGAAGACGACGACCGTGTCATAGAGCGAGTAGCCAAGGACCGTAAGAAAACCGATCACCGTGGCGGGGGTGACCTCGAATCCGATCGCGCCATACGCCACGATTGTGAAGAGAAGGTCGTGGGTGAGCGCGGCCATCGCGGCAACCGATGACTTGAAGTTTCGGAAATAGAGCGCCATCACAATGGTCACGAGCAGCATGAAGATGACGATGCCCTGAATAGCCTTCGCGGTGACGTCCCCGCCCCAGTTGGGCCCGACGAATGAGCTCGAAACATCCTCCGCAGGCACGTTGTAGGCCTTCGCGAGGTCTGCGCTGAGCGCCTTCGTCGCATCGGTGGAGAGCTCTTCCGTTTGAACGCGCAGAATATTGCCACCCACCTGCGAGATGCGCGGCTCGTTCGAGGGCACGTGTTCGCGCACAACATCACGGGCGAGAGCTTGGTCCGGGTTCTTCACGTGCGAGATCTGGAACTCGCTGCCACCCGTGAATTCGATACCCCAGTTCACGCCCCGCACCCCCGTGATCGCTGCGAGGATCACCAGGATGAGCGCAGAGCCCAAGTACCACCATTTGCGGCGAGGAACGATGGGGATTGAGCGTTGACCGGAGTGGAGTTCGTTGCCGAACGTGGAAAAGCGCGACATCAGCGGTCCTCCTTCGGGGTTGTGTCCTCGGGCGAGGAGGCTTCGGTGGTCGCTGAGTGCGAGCCGGTAGGAGTGGCGTTGTGGTCGGCACCATGCGAGTCCTCCGCGGCTTCGCGTGCGAGGCGCGCCTTGCGCTCGGCAAGGGTTTCAGTTCCGACGCCAGCCGCGCCCCTATCGCCGCCCTTGGCTTTACGCCCCTTTCCGCGTTCTTCGGAGCTGCGGAAGCGCGCGCGGCCCGCATACGCTGGAACGTCGCGCCCGAGCAGTGCGGGGTCGAGGCCCGAGGCTGGGTGCCCTTTCCCGAAGAAGTTCGTGCGCCCAAGGCTCTGCAGGAGCGGGTGCGTAAACAAGAACACCACGAGAAGGTCGAGAACCGTTGTAAGACCGAGCGTGAAGGCGAAGCCGCGTACGCTGCCCGCGCTCACGAGATACAGCACGACAGCAGCGATGACGTTGACGGCGTCGGACGCGAGGATCGTACGCTTCGCCCGGTCCCAGCCGTGGTCGATCGCTGCGACGATGCCGCGCCCATCGCGGATTTCGTCGCGAACACGTTCGAAGTACACAATGAACGAATCCGCAGTGAAGGCAATCGACACGATAAGGCCGGCAACTCCTGCAAGAGAAAGGCGATAGCCGATCTCAGGCATGTTCGACATGAGCGTGATGATGAGGTAAGCGAGCACGCCCATGATGGCAAGCGATGCGGTTGTCACGATTGAGAGCACTCGGTATTGGAATGCGGCATAGATGACGACGAGAGCAAGGCCGATAAGACCCGCGATGAGGCCCGAGGTGAGCTGATCGGAGCCGAGCGTCGCGGAAATCTGTTGTTCTGACTGCACCGTGAACTCGAGCGGGAGCGCGCCAAACTTGAGCTGGCTCGCAAGTTCCTTCGCCTGATCGGCCGTGAAGTTGCCCGTAATCGTGGATTGGGTTGTCGTCACGGCCTGGACCTGCGGTGCAGAGATCACGAGGGAATCGAGCACGATTGCGAACTGCTTAGTCGCTCCCTGATCGCCGTAGAGCGCCGAACTCATTTCGCCGAAGGCCTTACCGGCCGCATCGTTAAAGGTCAGATTGACTGCATAGAAACCCGTATCCTGACCGGTTTTGTTCTTGTCCGCACCGGCGCTCGCGTCCTTGATCGCTTCGCCGCTGACGACAACTGGACCGAGGATCAGCTTCGAGGTTCCACCGGCTCCGCAGGCGACGACCGCCTCGTCGTCGCGGCCTGTAACCGAATGGTTGTTGAGCGTGTCGGGGTCGGTGCAGTCGAGCTTGGCGAACTCTTTTTGGTCGACCGTTGAGAGCCATTCTTGACTCCAGGCCTTCGCCCCTTTATAGGTGTTCACGCCTTTGCTTGCAGAAGATGAGGATCCCTCTCCCCCGCCATCCGAGGCAGGTGCAACGTCCTGCGCAACGGGACCGAGCGACGCAGCATCCTCGCTCGTCCCGTCGCTTGCCCCGCCTGCATCGGAAACACCGGCGTTGGGCGCCACCTGCAGAAGCACGGGACGGAAGCTCATGGTGGCGGTGCGCCGCAGTGCATCGCTCGTAGCCTCATCGAGTTTCCCGGGAACGTTCACGACAATATTCGTGCCGCCTTGGACGGAGATCTCCGTCTCCGCCACGCCCATCGCGTTCACGCGCTGGGAAATGATCTGGCGTGCCTGCTCCATCTGCTCAGGAGTGATCGCCTCACCGCCGTGAGACTTGGCTTGCAGGATGACCTGAGTGCCTCCTTCGAGATCGAGCGCGAGCTTCGGGGCGGCCTTCCACCCGTTGTTCGCCACGCCGAAGCCAAGGATGCCCCCGAGGACGAGAATCAGGACGGTGAGCGTCGTAAGCGCTATGCGTCGTGCTGGCATGAACGGTCCTTTAAGTCATACGAAGGCGACGCACGTGGGTACCGCGCGTCGCCTTCTTCGATTCAGTTCTTGCTGTCGTCAGCGAGGAAGTCCGAGCTCTTCTCCGCGTCACTTCGCAGGTCGGCATCGGAGGCGGGAGCATCGCTCAAGGTCGCTTCGGTCGAGTTTTCGCCGAAGCTGTCGACACGCTCGGCGATCGCGTTGCGGTTCCACTTGAGCTGCGAGCCGTCCTCGGTTTCCAGGATCACCGTGTCGCCCTCTTCTTCGACGATCATGCCGTAAAAGCCCGAGTGGGTACGGACTTCATCACCAACGCCAAGAGACTTCACAAGTTCCTGGTGCTGCTGCACCCTCTTGCGCTGACCGCGCGACATGAGAAACATCGGTACAGCCATCACGACGAGCATGATGATCATCAAAAACATGGGGTTTTGCACGAGACGAGCCTTCCATCGGGAGTCACAATCCGTTCCACTGTACCCGCGTATGGCCGCTATTCCCCACTCAGTTAAAGCGACCGTCCTCACGTCCGGGCTCATCGAAGAGTGTTCCGCCACGCGCGGGGTCGACGGCGGGAACGTCAAGCCCCAGGTGCTCCCATGCCGCGGGTGTCGCGATGCGGCCTCGCGGGGTGCGGCCGAGGAGACCTTCGCGAACGAGGAACGGTTCGACGACGGTCTCGACGGTCTCTGTTTCTTCCCCTACCGCGATCGCGAGGGTAGAAAGGCCAACCGGTCCGCCGCCAAACTTTGTGCACAGTGCTTGCAGCACTGCTCGGTCCAAGCGATCGAGGCCACCGGGGTCGACCTCGTACACCGTGAGCGCTTCGAGAGTGGAATCCATCGTGATCGCGCCGCCGCCGCGCACCTGGGCGTAGTCGCGTACGCGCCTCAGAAGTCGATTAGCGATACGCGGCGTACCGCGCGAACGTGAGGCGATCTCGTGCGCGCTTTGAGGATCGATATCTATCTCCAGCCGCGCGGCACTCCTTGCGATGACAAGGGCGAGTTCTTCGGCCGTGTAGTAGTCCAGGTGACCCGTAAATCCAAACCGGTCGCGAAGAGGCGAGGGAAGCATCCCGGCGCGCGTCGTCGCTCCGACCGCCGTAAATGGGGGAAGTTCGAGTGGGATCGCCGTGGCCCCGACCCCTTTGCCCACCACAACATCGACGCGAAAATCCTCCATAGCCATGTAGAGCATTTCCTCGGCGGGGCGTGCGAGGCGATGGATTTCGTCGATGAACAACACCTCACCCTCTTCAAGCGACGAGAGAATGGCGGCGAGATCACCGGCGTGTTGGACGGCTGGCCCGGACGTAATTTTGAGCGGCGAGCCCAGCTCGTGCGCGATGATCATCGCGAGTGTTGTCTTCCCGAGGCCCGGAGGCCCCGAGAGGAGCATGTGCTCAGGAGGCGTTCCCCGCAGCGATGCGGCATCGAGCACAAGCGAGAGCTGTTCGCGCACCTTCTTCTGCCCCACGAAGTCGGCAAGCTCACGGGGCCTCAGGGCACCCTCTGCTGCGCGGTCAAGGGCGCCGGCTTCCGCACCGATGATCCGCTGGAGAGTCTCGCCTGTCTCAGCTCCCTCGCCGCTCACCCCGGAATGTTCAATCATGAGCGACCACCCAGCTGACGGAGCGAAAGACGCAGCAGCACACCCGAATCGAGGCTCGCACTCGATCCTTGCTCGGACTCTTCATAGCTCAGCAGCACCGCCTCGACGGCCTCCTTGGCTCCCTTCTCGGGCCATCCGAGGCCCTGAAGGCCCTGCACGACGTCTTTCGCGGCGCGCGAATCGAGAACCGAACTTTCGTTGGTCTCCGGCGCCGAGGGTACGGGGGCTGCGCCCTCCGACGTGCCCGCCGCGAAGGGAGCGACCTTGTCCTTCAGCTCGAGGGTCATGCGCTGAGCCCCCTTCTTTCCGATTCCAGGCACCGAGGTCAGGGTTTTGAGGTCCTCGTTGAGGACCGCGCGCGCGAATGTTGCGGGGTCCATGACTGCAAGCACGGCGATCGCAATTCGCGGACCGATCCCCGAAACCGATTGAATCGTGCGGAAGAGATCGGCTTCGTCTTTCGTCAAGAAGCCGTAGATCGTCATCGAATCCTCGCGCACCACAAGCTCCGTGTGCACGAGCACCTCTTGCCCCGTGCGCACAGCAGACAGCGTTTGTGGTGACGTGTTGACCAGGTACCCCACCCCGCCAACATCGAGGACGAAAGAATCGAGAGCGATGGCGCTCACGGCGCCGCGAAGGGAAGCAATCACGCCCCCGATTTTAGAACACGCGTACGACTACAGGCGGGAGGTCGACCTCTCCTGGGCGAGTCGAGCCTTTCGCTCGGCCTCGGCCCACTGAGCTTGGGCGCTTGTTCGCCGGGCACCGTCGGAACCTAACTTGACCGGACCTGAGCCTCGCCACAGCTGCGTGATCCCGATCGCCACCGCATCCGCCGCATCCGCGGGCTTGGGCGGCGCATCCAAATGCAAAATCTTCTGGACCATCGTTTGAATCTGCGCCTTGTCGGCGCGGCCGTTGCCCGTGATCGCGCGTTTAACCTCGGAAGGAGTGTGCATCGCGACCGGGATTCCCCTCTCGGCCGCGAGCACAATCGCGAGACCCGACACCTGCGCCGTCCCCATGACGGTCGAAACGTTATTTTGCGAGAACACACGCTCGACCGCGACGATATCCGGTGCATACTGCTCGATCACGTGCACGAGTCCCTGATAAATCTCGAGGAGGCGTGCATCCACGCCGGCGTCCCGGGCCGATGTGATCACGCCAACGGCTTCAAGGCGCACGGATCGGGCGGGGCCGCCATCGACGACCCCAAACCCGCACCGGGTGAGACCGGGATCAATTCCCAGAACTCGCATACAGCCCTCGTGTGGGCCGACTATTCGGCCTCGAGCTGCGCGGCAACGTCCTCGGGGATATCGAGGTTTGAGTACACGTTCTGCACGTCGTCGCTGTCTTCGAGCGCGTCGATAAGGCGCAGCACCTTTTGGGCACCTTCAAGATCCACCGCAGTTCGCATGGTCGGCACGAACGAGGCCTCGGCACTGTCGTAGTCCACGCCGGCTTCCTGGAGTGCGGTGCGGACGCTGACGACGTCCGACGCCTCCGAGATGATCTCGAAAACCTCGCCCTCGTCGTTGATCTCTTCGGCACCAGCGTCGAGCACGATCTCGAGCAGCTCATCTTCCGTGTGGCCGGCCTTGGTGACGGTCACAACGCCCTTGCGGTTGAAGAGATAGGACACCGAGCCGGAGTCAGCCATGTTTCCACCGTTGCGCGTGAAGGCCACGCGCACCTCCGAAACGGCGCGGTTCTTGTTGTCGGTAAGGCACTCGACGAGAAGCGCGACGCCGCCGGGGGCATAGCCTTCGTACATGAGAGTCTCGTAGTTGACTCCAGCGCCATCGAGCCCGCCGCCACGCTTAACCGCGCGATCAATGTTGTCGTTCGGGACGGAGCTCTTCTTAGCCTTTTGGATCGCGTCGTAGAGCGTGGGGTTACCGGCGGGGTCGGGGCCGCCAATGCGCGCCGCAACTTCAATGTTCTTGATGAGCTTCGCGAAGAGCTTCGAACGCTTAGCATCGATCGCAGCTTTCTTATGCTTCGTTGTTGCCCATTTAGAGTGACCTGACATCGGTTTCCCTCATTCTTCGGAAATTATCGCTGAACCATTGTACGCGCCGGCGCAACCGGATACGTGAGCGCGGCCAGCACTCGTCGCGTTTCAGTCAGTTGCGAAAGCAACATGGCTTCGGATTCCTTGATCCTGGAGGACGTGTGTCCCGCAAGCGCAGCTTGCCGCTGTGCGGCGAGGCGCAGCGCCACGCGCTGGAACTCTTTCATCGACCAAGCGGTAACTGCTCCATAGCTTGCGGCCCAGGCCACGGCGCGGCGACGGCGGCGCAGGCCCACGAGCATGTCAACCTCGCTCGGGGTAAACCACCCGGCACGCCCGTAGTCGGAAAGACGCCAGCGCAGAATCCGCCTCTCGCGCCAACGAAGGAAAATGAAGAGCAGCGCAAGTGTGAGGAAGATCGGCACCTCGATGATCGCGTACCAGAACAAAAGCCCTTTCAGACTCGTCACGCCATTGAGTGCGAGGAGCATCGAACCGCCATTCCACAGGGCATGCAGGCCCATACCGAGACTCAGTCCGCCGGCTCCTAAGAAAAAGTAGAGAGGAAGGCTCCGGCGCTCCGCCGCGATACCGACACCGAGCCCGACGAGCGAGGTGAAACTCGCGTGCGCAAACGGTGAAAGAAGCCCACGTAAGAAGAAGGTCTGCCAGAAAACAGTCGAGTTACCCTCGACTTGAGCAGCCGCGAATGACCGTGCGAAATACGTGATGTTTTCGGTAAAGGCGAAGCCAGCAGCGATGAGCATCGCGTAAATAACGCCGTCGATCGTCCCAGAAATGTAGCGCCGCCCGAAAAGGAGGAGCAGCACGAGCCCAAACGCCTTCGTCGACTCCTCGACGACCGGGGCCTGGAATGCCACCGCGAGGAATTCCTGAGAGCTTGCATCCTTGGCCTGCATGGCGATCAAAAAGATGACGGCCGTGCCGAAAATATACGTCATGGCAATGGAGCCGATAGATCCCCACAAATAGGCATAGGTCTTTGTGAAGCGCGGCTGAGGGGTATTACGGTCAAGCCACCACACGGCGCTGAGCACAATGCCGAACGGTACGAGGGCGGCCGTGAGCGAGACGAGGCTCGTCCCAATCCCCTGCGGCAGGATCACAAAGTAGAAGAGCAGCAGTGCGGTGATGGCGAGCGCGAGAAAGGCGAGAAAAAAGATGATCCACGTGGCGACCTTGCCGCGCGGCTTCTTTTTCGCACGTTCCCCGAACGATGGCATCGCATGGGCGATGTCCTCAGGGACATCGCGGTAAACGTCGTAGCCGTAGCCGCGCGACTGCCCTGTAGTGCTCACGTGTGCTCCTTTGCGCCTTTCTTCCCTGCCTCGGGCCACGCTTCAGCAAACATGTCGCGTGTGTGCGAGAGCAGGAACGGGAGGGCCTTGGTGCGCCCCACGATTGGAAGGAAATTCGCATCGCCGAGCCACCGCGGTACGACGTGCTGGTGAAGGTGCGCGGCGATTCCAGCCCCGGCAACCTCTCCCTGGTTCATCCCGAGGTTGAAGCCCGCGGGATTGGACACGGCACGTACCACGCGCATCGCCGTTCGCGTGAGCTCCGCGATTTCGAGGTATTCCTCGCGCGTGAGGTCGGTGTAGTCGCTCACGTGACGGTAGGGGCACACGAGAAGGTGCCCGGAGTTGTAGGGGAAAAGATTGAGAATCACGAACGCGAAGTCGCCTCGGTGAACGATAAGTGCGTCCTCATCGCTCTTGTCCGGCCCCGTGCAAAACGGGCATTCGTCGGTAGCCTCCGCGCTCGAGGGTTTCCCCTCCCCCTGAATGTATGCCACGCGGTGCGGTGTCCACAGGCGCTGGAGGGAGTCGGGGGTGCCGGCGAATGCGTGGGCGTCCTCGAAGGCCTCCCCGACTCGAGCCTCCTGCTCACCGTTCATCGGGTTCACACTTGAGCCTTCGTGCGGATCGCTTCGAGGATGCGCTCGACTGCATCGTCAACCGGAATGCCGTTGTCCTGGCTTCCGTCGCGCATGCGGAAGCTCACGGCTCCGGCGTCGCGATCCTCACCGCCAGCGATCAGCATGTACGGCACCTTTTCCTTGGTGTGGTTGCGGATCTTCTTCTGCATGCGGTCATCAGACGCATCGACTTCGACGCGCACGCCGTGAGCGCGAAGCTTCGCTGCAACCTCCTCGAGGTAGGGCACGAATTCTCCCGCTACGGGAATCCCCACGACCTGCACCGGCGCGAGCCACACGGGGAAGGCACCCGCGTAGTGCTCGGTGAGAACACCGAAAAAGCGCTCGATGGAGCCGAAGAGCGCGCGATGGATCATGACGGGTCGCTGGCGCGAGCCGTCAGGCGCCGTGTATTCGAGATCGAAGCGTTCGGGCAGGTTGAAGTCGAGCTGAATGGTCGACATCTGCCACGTGCGCCCAATCGCATCTTTCGCCTGAACGGAAATCTTGGGGCCGTAGAACGCTGCGCCACCCGGATCGGGAACGAGATCGAGCCCGGAGGCGGTCGCGACTTCTTCGAGCGTTCGCGTCGCCTCTTCCCACACGTCATCGCTACCCACGAACTTCTCGGGGTTCTTCGTCGACAGTTCGAGATAGAAGTCGTCGAGGCCGTAATCCTTGAGCAGGTCGAGCACGAAGGTCAGAAGCGTTGTGAGCTCATCGCGCATCTGCTCGCGCGTGCAGTAAATGTGGGCGTCATCCTGGGTGAAACCCCGCGCACGCGTGAGACCGTGGATCACGCCGCTCTTTTCGTTGCGGTACACGGTGCCGAACTCGAACAGTCGCAGGGGAAGCTCACGGTAGGAGCGCCCGCGGGCGGCGAACACGAGATTGTGCATCGGGCAGTTCATGGGCTTGAGATAGTAGTCCTGGCCCTGCTTGGTGACGTTGCCCTCAGCATCGCGTTCTTCATCGAGATGCATCGGGGGGTACATGCCGTCGCGATACCAGTCGAGGTGCCCGGAGGTTTCGAAGAGCTGCCCTTTGGTCGCGTGAGGGGTATACACGAAGTCGTACCCGGCCTCAACGTGCCGCTGACGGGAGTAGTTTTCCATCTCCATGCGTACCATGGCGCCCTTGGGGTGGAACACGGCAAGGCCAGAGCCGATTTCATCGGGGAAGCTGAACAAGTCGAGCTCGCTGCCCAGCTTGCGGTGATCGCGCTTTTGCGCTTCCTCGAGGCGGAACTTGTAGGCCTTCAGGTCGTCCTTCGTCGCCCACGCCGTTCCATAGATGCGCTGGAGCATGGGGTTCTTTTCACTGCCGCGCCAGTAGGCGGCTGCGGAGCGCATGAGGGAGAAGCCATTGCCGATGAGGCGCGTCGAGGGCAGGTGCGGCCCGCGGCACAGGTCGGTCCACACGACCTCGCCCTTCTTATTCACATTGTCGTACATCGTGAGGCCACCGTCGCCGACTTCGACGCTCGCGCCTTCGGCGGCGGTATCGGCATTCGATTTCAGGCCAATCAGCTCAAGCTTGTACGGCTCGTCCTTTTCCTCTTCACGCGCGTCGGCGTCATCGATGTCGCGGCGCTGGAAGCGCTGCCCTTCCTTGACGATACGCTGCATGTCCTTCTCGATCGCTTTGAGATCTTCGGGGGTGAAAGGCTCGGCGACGTCGAAGTCATAGTAGAAGCCGTCCGTAATAAACGGGCCGATACCGAGCTTGGCGTTGCTGTCGCGACGCTGAACGGCCTGCGCGAGAACGTGTGCGCACGAGTGACGCAGAATGTTGAGGCCATCCTCACTCGCGATGTCCACGCCCTCGACGGTGTCGCCTTCGGCGGGCGCGATGTACAGGTCCTTCAGTTCGCCGTTGATGCGCAGGGCGACGATCTCGCGGCGACCCTCGTACAGCGTTTCTCCCGTGGTCCCCTGCTCGATCGTGGTGGGTGAGCCGTCGAGGACGATGGAAAGCTGGGACACGGATGACTCCTTTAGTTCTCGGGTGCGAACCGACCTACACTGCCGGCTCCACCGCCCAGTCTAACGAGTGAGGTCTCAAGGTTTCTGCGCCTGCGAGAGGGAATCGATCGTGTGAAAAGAGGATCACTCACTTGCCAAAGGGCCTCGCGCTAGCGAACCATAAAAACATGACTGCTCCCCTTGTTTCAGCTGGATCTCCCTCCACTCGCCCCACCAAGATCGCCGTGATCGGCGCCGGCAGTGTGGGCTCGTCCGTCGCGTACGCCGCGATGCTGCGCGGGAGCGCGCAGACGATTGCCCTGTACGACCTCGCGACCGCTAAGGCCGAGGCCGAGGTTCTCGATCTCGCTCACGGCGCACAGTTCGGTTCAGGAGCGACGATCCTTGGCGGGAGCGACATTTCGTGCGTGGCCGACGCCGACGTCGTCGTGATCACCGCTGGTGCGCGTCAAAAGCCCGGCCAGACCCGTCTCGATCTTGCGGGCACCAACGTCAAGATTCTTCGCTCCCTTATGCCGCAGCTTCTCGAGCAGGCGCCCGAAGCGATGTTCATGCTCGTCACGAATCCGTGCGATGTCCTCACGGTTGCCGCCCAGCAGGCCACTGGACTCGATCCGTCTCGCATCTTTAGCTCGGGAACCGTTCTGGATTCGAGCCGGCTCAAATGGCTCTTGAGCAAGCGGATCGGCGTGAACCCACGCAGCGTGCACGCACGCATTATTGGTGAACACGGCGATAGCGAGTTTGCCGTGTGGTCAAACGCCAATATCGGCGGCATTCCGCTTCGCGAGTGGAGGAATTCCGACGGTTCCCTCGCCTTCACCGAGGCCGAACTGGACGCGGTGCGCGACGAGGTCGCAAATTCGGCGTACCAAATCATCCAGGGCAAGGGCGCAACAAACCTGGCGATCGGGGTTTCCGCGGCCCGGATTTGCGAGGCCATCATTAATGACGAAAAAGCCGTGCTGACGGTCTCGACGGTCCTGAATGACTACCGTGGCGTCAGCGGTGTGGCGATGAGCGTCCCGAGCGTCGTGGGCCGTGGCGGTGTCGAGCGCGTGCTCGACATTCCGCTCGATGAGCACGAAACCCATCTGTTGAGGGCGTCGGCCGGTCAGCTTTCCGCCATCCAGGAGGAGCTCGGCCTCGAGCTCGAGTAGGGCTACACGAGTCCCAGCTTTTCGAGCGCGTCGGCAAGACCGCCTTCGCGCGGCCCACTCATGACATAAGCAGGGTCGCTGATGGCGCGGGAGGCGTCAGACCCCTCGACCGGCACCGGGACTCCCACCCCGCTAAGCATGCCGACATCGTTCACGCCGTCGCCGAATCCCACGGCACGCTCGAGCGGGATGCCCACGTGCTCGAGCACACGCTTCACGCCGTCAATCTTGTCGATCGCCGCGAGCTGGAGTTCGCCGGAGGTTTCTTTATCGTCGCCGATCGAGTAGGGCATGTCGCGCACTTCGGGACCAATCTTGCGGGCGACCTCGGTGATGCTCATCGGGATTTGCCACGCGACTACCTTGGCGAACGAGATACCTGCGAGATCGTCGCGCAGAACGAAGGCATCGAGCAACTCTGACGCTCCCCCGCCCAGAGTCCCCTCCTCTTTTGCGGGCAGCTTCCCTGATTTTTGGAAGGAACGCGTGAGGCGCTCGCGAATGTACCGTTCGGCGGTGCTATTTCCGACGGTTGCCTCGGGGGATTCGAGTACAAACGGGAAAGTGCCCGCTTCCTCAAGAACGCGCAGTGTGCGCTCGGCGAGGTCATCGGGAAATCGCGAATCCTCAAGAATCGTATCGCCAATTTTCACATAGGCACCCGCAGAGCCGATCACTCCATCAAGTGCGACTTCGACATCGTGCGGGATGAGGGAATGGGGGCGGCCCGTGCAGAGGAAGGCGAGGTGGCCGGCCTCTCGAACTCGTTTCAGGGCGTCGACGTGAGCCTTAGGGACGATTCCGTGGTCGGCAAGTGTGCCGTCGAAGTCGAGAAAGAGTGCGTGCTGTCCGCTCATACTTGTACTCTCTCACGGCAAGGGAAACGAGAGATGACAATAAAAAAGACGCCCCGCGGGGCGTCTTTATCTGTGGGCGATACTGGACTCGAACCAGCGACCTCTTCCGTGTCAAGGAAACGCGCTAACCAACTGCGCCAATCGCCCTTATGAGACCGTGCGGTCTATTTTGCGTGGCTGCGGGCCACACGAGAGGTGGGTACGGGATTCGAACCCGTGTATACGGCTTTGCAGGCCGCTGCCTCGCCTCTCGGCCAACCCACCACGTGGAAACCTGAGATTCCAGAGCGGATGACGGGACTCGAACCCGCGACCCTCACCTTGGCAAGGTGATGCTCTACCAACTGAGCCACATCCGCATTTTTGGTCGATCTCTCGAACCAACGAATAGATACATTACGTCAGGATCGCGTTCCGCGCAAAGTAGGCCGCCCGCTTTTGACTCAAATCACCTCGAGCAGCTTTGCGAGCGTGTCAACTCGCCCCTCACGGGCGATTTTCCAGCCATAGAGCTTCATGACGCAGCGCAAGGAGCTTCATAGCGCAGCGCGAGCCGCGAGCGAGCGCCACACTTGCGAGCCTCACCACAAAAGACCGTCACGAACCCCACCACAATTTGGGGCCGCGCGCCGGTGGTGTATTGTTGTCTAGTCGCAAAGAGCGAACAGGCGAGTTTCCGCCGGCTCTTATGCGGGCGATTGGCGTAGTGGTAGCGCGCTTCCTTCACACGGAAGAGGTCACTGGTTCGATCCCAGTATCGCCCACGCGGATGTGGCTCAGTTGGTAGAGCATCACCTTGCCAAGGTGAGGGTCGCGGGTTCGAGTCCCGTCATCCGCTCCACTTCAAGGCCCCGTGCACGTGCACGGGGCCTTTCTCATTCCACGAAACTTCGGGCTTCTGCCAGCCCATCGGGCCACAATGTCGATACACACATGTTTTCGCGCAGCCATTGGCTGCCTCAGCGCAAGGATTCTTCGACAGTGCAGATTTGGCCAGGCTCCCCGTACCCGCTCGGTGCAACCTTCGACGGAAGCGGCACGAACTTCGCCCTCTACTCAGAAGTTGCCGAGAGAGTCGAACTTTGCCTCATCGGCGACGACTTTTCGGAACGACGTGTAGAAATGACGGAAGTCGATGCCTTCGTGTGGCACGTGTATCTTCCAGCCGTCCAGCCGGGTCAACGCTACGGATTCAGGGTCCATGGCCCCTATGATCCGGCGGCCGGGCACCGCTGCGATCCCTCGAAACTCCTTCTCGACCCGTACGCGCGCGCAATCGCGGGCATGCCCGACACGGACGCGAGCCTGCTCAGTTACGAGCTCGACGATCCTTCGCAGATGAGCAACCTGGACTCGAAGGATCACACGATGCATTCAGTCGTCGTCTCGCCCTACTTTGATTGGGGCAACGACCATCCTCCGGCCCACGAGTACCACGATTCGATCATTTACGAGGCGCATCTCAAAGGCTTCACGGCTACGCACCCGGATATCCCCGAGAGTATCCGGGGCACCTACGTGGCGATGGGGCACCCGGTCGCGATCGATTACCTCAAGTCCCTCGGGGTCACGGCGGTTGAGTTCTTGCCGTTGCACCAGTTTGTTCAGGACGGTCACCTTCAGGATCGCGGACTTCGCAACTACTGGGGCTACAACACGATCGGCTTCTTCGCGCCGCACAACGAGTACGCGTATGCGGGCGAGACCGGCCAGCAGGTCCAAGAGTTCAAGCAAATGGTGAAGAACCTTCACGCGGCGGGTATCGAGGTCATTCTCGATGTGGTCTACAACCACACCGCTGAGGGCAATCACTTAGGCCCAACCCTGTGCTTCCGCGGAATCGACAACGCCAATTACTACCGCCTCGTCGACGACGATCTCACGCACTATTACGACACGACCGGCACGGGCAACAGCCTTCGCATGCGCACCCCGCACGTGCTTCAGCTCATCATGGATTCGCTTCGGTACTGGATTACCGAGATGCACGTTGATGGCTTCCGCTTCGACCTCGCCTCGACTCTTGCCCGCGAGCTGCACGAGGTAGATCGGCTCTCGAGCTTCTTCGACATCATCCAGCAGGACCCAATTATTTCGCAGGTCAAGCTCATCGCGGAGCCGTGGGATCTCGGCGAGGGCGGATATCAGGTCGGTGGCTTCCCTCCCCTGTGGTCGGAGTGGAACGGTAAATACCGCGATGCCATGCGCGACTTCCACCGCGGTGAGTCAGGCATGCTCGCAAAGTTCGCAAATCGGTTTGCTGGCTCGAGCGATCTCTATCAGCACACGGGCCGCACGCCCATCGCCTCCGTCAATTTCCTTACCGCCCACGACGGATTTACCTTGCGAGATCTCGTGAGCTACAACGAGAGGCATAACGAGGACAATGGCGAGGGCGGCAACGACGGCGAATCGAATAACCGTTCGTGGAACTCGGGGGCGGAAGGTGCCACGGATGACGAGGCGATTCTCGACCTCCGCCTCCAGCGCATGAAAAACATGATGGCCACCCTGCTCCTCAGCCAGGGTGTTCCCATGATCCTTCACGGCGACGAGCTCGGCCGCACCCAAATGGGCAATAACAACGTGTACTGCCAGGACAACGAGATCGCGTGGATGAATTGGGAGATCAGCACGCGCCAGCAGGACATGCTGAACTTCACGCGCATGCTTATCGAGCTGCGGCGCTCGCACCCTATTTTCCGTCGCCGGCGCTTTCTCTTGGGCGAGGTCCGCGACGGAGCGTCCTCGAGCCTGCCCGATGTCGCGTGGCTCGGAGTCGACGGCACCCCCATGACCGATGAGGAATGGAACGATCCGGTGGCAAAGTGCCTCACGGTGTTCTTTAACGGAAGTGCGATCCCCGAGCCGAACACGCGAGGCGAACACATCGTCGATGATTCCGCGCTCCTCATGTTCAACGCCTCCGAGACGGACGTGGAGTTCACGATCCCGGAGGGCGAGTATGGCGAAGAGTGGACGGTCACGGCAGAAACCTCTGCGTCGCTCAGCCCCGGCGATACCGTCAAGGCGGGCGAGGTCCTCATTCGCCCTGCCTACACGACGCTCGTGCTCGGCAGGGCCCCCATGACGCCCCCGGGAGAAGAGGATGACGCGACGGCTCTCTCAACTCCCCTGTCTCCTCCCACATCCGTTTTGACGCCCACGGCGCCGAATGATCCAGGTACCGACGAGGGCCCCGCGCTCTGACGGAGCCACAGCGCACCCACGACGAAGGAGGGCCCATGCCCGGCGCGCCAATCAGCACGTACAGGCTTCAGATCACGCCTGAATTCACCTTCCAAGATGCGACACGACTCGTGCCGTACCTGGAGCGACTCGGGGTGAGTCACGCGTTTATTTCACCGATCTTGCAGGCGGCGCCGGGGTCCATGCATGGCTACGACGTCGTGGATCATTCCCGCGTGAGCATGGATAACGGTGGCGAAGAGGATCTGCGGGGGCTCGCAGATGCTCTCCATGAGCGAGGTATGGGCCTCATCGTCGACGTCGTCCCCAACCACATGGCGATCCCCACCCCCATGTGGCATAACCACGCGCTGTGGTCTTTCTTGCGGGATGGGGCATCGAGCCCCTACGCGTCGTGGTTCGATAGTGATCCTCACGCGGAGCACGGAATTCTCCTGCCGGTTCTCGGCCGCCCGGTCGGCGCGACGATTCTCGACGATGAGCTCAAGCGAGGGACCGCGGAGGTTCCTCAGCCTGATGGCTCGCGGCGAATCGAGCATGTCCTTCGATACTTCGATCATGTGTTCCCTCTCGCCGAGGGCACCGAGAATCTGCCAATCGTGGATCTTCTCGAGGCCCAGCACTACCGCCTTGCCTATTGGAGGGTCGCCAATGACGAGTTGAACTATCGCCGCTTTTTCGACGTCCAGACTCTCGCGGCCCTCAAGGTTGAAGACCGTGCAGTCTTCGACGCGACTCACGCGACCCTCCTGCGCTTGCAATCGGAGGGCGTGATCGACGGGTATCGGATCGATCATCCCGATGGCCTTGCCGACCCGCGCGGGTATCTGCGGCGCCTCGAGAGCGCCACCGGTGGCGCATGGACCGTGATCGAAAAGATTCTCGAAGGCAACGAGTCGCTCCCACCGGACTTTCCCGTCGCCGGAACGACGGGTTACGACGCCCTCTGGCGCGTCCAGGGCCTTTTCCACGACCCTGCGGGCGCGGCAGCCCTCACGCACACGTGGCGGACATTCACCCACGATTCGCGCTCCTTCGACGAGATCACTCGCGAGAGCGCCAAGGAGGTCATCGACACCTCGCTGTGGGCCGAAATTGCACGTCTCGTCGATCTCGCCCAGCGGATCTGTGATGCCGACATAATGCTGCGCGATACGACCGAGCGGCAGCTCGAACACGCGATCATCCAGCTCCTCATGGCGATGGATCGCTACCGCGCCTATATAGTCCCCGGGGAGAAGGCCCCCGCGTGTGAGCGCCAGGTGCTTGCCGAGGCCGCAGATCGAGCAGCCTTGGCCACCGGTGACGACGAGGGGGATCGTGCCGCTCTCGAGATCGTCACGGCATTTGCGGGTGGTCAGGGGCAGTTCACGTCCGACGGTTCACTCGATCCGCTGCGCGCGGAGTTTGTCACGCGTTTCGCTCAAACGTGCGGGCCGGTTCACGCGAAGTCCCTTGAGGACACAGCTTTCTACCGGTACCACCGGCTCCTGGCAGTCAACGAGGTGGGTGCCGACCCGAACCGCATTGGCGTGGATCCCGAAGAGTTTCATCACTTCTGCGAGCGGATGCTCGGGACTTTCCCCACATCGATGACGACGCTCTCTACGCACGATACGAAGCGCAGCGAGGACGTACGCGCAAGGCTCGCGTCGCTCACCGAGTATCCGTCGGAATGGTCCACACACGTGGCTCGCCTCCATGCCGTGAGCGCACAGAAGCGAGGACCGCTCGTCGATGCGCCGTTTGAGTATTTTGTGTGGCAGACGCTTGCGGGGATGTGGGACCTACCCGGCTCGCGGCTTGCGTCGCTGAGCGAGGAACGCCTGGCGGAGTACCTCGAGAAGGCCATGCGCGAGGCAAAGGTCCATACGGGATGGGTCGATGGCAACGATGAGTACGAGCGCGAAATCCGCGACTTTGCCCTGTGGGCTCTCGGGAACGACGACGTGCGGGCGATCCTCGACGAGTGGACCTCGCTGACGTTCGATTCGCAGCGCGCTGCTATTCTCGGCCAGAAACTCCTCCAGCTCACGATGCCCGGTGTGCCCGATGTGTATCAAGGCAATGAGACTGTTGACTTGAGCCTCGTCGATCCCGATAACCGACGCCCAGTCGACCACGCGGCGCACGCGGCGCGGCTCGAGGACCTCCTGTCAGGTGCGGCACCCGAGGGCATCGCCGATGAAAAGCTCCTCCTCGTCTCACGCGCTCTTGACACGCGACGGCACCACCGCGAGTCGTTCGTCGGCCCGGATGCCACCTACACGCCGCTGCCAACGACGTCCTCCCACACGATCGCTTTCGCCCGTGGATGCACGGATAGCCCCGCCAATGTCGTGGTTATCGCCACACGCTTGCCGCACGTGGAGGCTTCGCAGGGACCCGGGTGCACCAAAGCACGGATCGTCGTCGATGAAGGGCGCTACACAAACGTCCTCACCGGGGAGCGTGTGGACGGCGGCGCTGTCGAACTCGCCTCCCTCGTGCGCGAATGGCCCGTCGCGCTCCTTGTACGGGAAAAACCGGAGCACTCGGAAGGATAGGCCGATGAGAGACTATTCGCGTTTCGAGGTATGGGCGCCGAAGGCCGGCACGGTCACGCTTGCACTCGAACCCCGGTTCGAGGGAAAGCGCCGCGAAATCACCATGGAACGCGGGGAGGGTGGCTGGTGGCATGCCCCAGGGGTCGAGGCACACCCGGGCGATCGCTACGGCTTTCTTCTCGACGACTCCTCCGTCGCGCTGCCGGATCCACGCGCACTGGCGCAACCCGAGGGCGTCCACGCCTTAAGCGAGGTCGTCGACCCGCGCACATTCACCTTCACGGCTCCGTGGGAGGGCATGGATCTTCGTGGGAAAGTCATTTACGAGCTTCACATCGGAACGTTCGCGGCGGATCGAGATACCGGTGCGTCGGGGACCTTCGACTCAGCGATCACGCGCCTGGATGCGCTTGTAGAGCTCGGCGTCGACGCCGTTGAAGTGATGCCTGTCGCGGCGTTTCCTGGCGAGCGCGGTTGGGGCTATGACGGCGTCGGCCTTTTCGCTACCCATGAGGCCTACGGCGGGCCCGAAGCGTTCGCGCGGTTCATCGACGCTGCGCACGAGCGCGGGCTTGCCGTCATCGTCGACGTCGTTTACAACCACCTCGGTCCCGACGGAAATTACCTTGGGGAATTCGGCCCCTACTTCACGCACACGCATACCACCCCGTGGGGGCCCGCTATCAATTTCGATGCCGAAGAAGGTGCCGAGGTGAGGGCGTTTGTTGTTCAGAACGCGCGCCAGTGGCTCATCGACTTCCACCTCGACGGCCTTCGACTCGATGCAGTGCACGCCCTTCGAGATCACTCCCCCACGCACATTCTCGCGGAACTATCGAGCGCGGTTGCGGATATGAGCAGAGAGGTCGCTCGCCCGCTTACCCTCATCGCGGAGTCCGATCTGAACGACCCCGCGATGGTGACCCCCGTCGCCGAAGGTGGTTTCGGCATGCACGCTCAATGGGCGGACGACATCCACCACCATCTTCATGCGTGGGCGACCGGCGAACGCGCGGGCTACTACGTCGATTTCGGCGCGGCGGCCGGCGTGAAAAAGACCCTCGAGCGCATCTTTGAGCACGATGGGTCCTATTCGACCTTCAGGCGGAAGAACTGGGGGGCGAAGGTCGACGCCGCGAGTGCGCACTACGATGCTCACGCCTTCGTCGCCTTCATCCAGGACCACGACCAGGTGGGCAACAGGGCATCGGGCGACCGCATCACCGACACAATCGGTTATGGCGCGCATGCGGCGATCGCCTCGCTCTACCTGCTGGGCGCGAGCACGCCGATGCTCTTCATGGGCGAGGAGTGGGGCGCGCGAACCCCCTTCGCATTCTTTAGCGACCACGGGGAAAGGATCGGCCCGCTCGTCAGCGCAGGTCGAAAGGAAGAGTTTGCGCGCATGGGGTGGAGCGATGCGGTCCCCGATCCGCAGGCACGCTCAACCTTTGAGGAGTCATTCCTCGACTGGAGTGAAGCCGAAAGCGGCGAACACGAGGCGCTGC
The DNA here is from genome assembly GCF_000413375.1 of Dermabacter sp. HFH0086. NCBI lineage: Bacteria > Bacillati > Actinomycetota > Actinomycetes > Micrococcales > Dermabacteraceae > Dermabacter > Dermabacter sp. HFH0086. The sequence continues at coordinate 1,667,393 of NZ_KE340308.1, read as the reverse complement.
TCGAGTTTTACCGGGCGCTTCTTTCGCTGCGGCGCAAGAATTCTGACATCCAGAAAGGCGCATTCGACTCGATCGTGGTGGACGTTCTCAGCGAGGGGGCAATCCTCATGCATCGCGGACGCATCGGCGTGCTCGCCTCGCGCGGGGACGCACCCGTGACATGGGAGCCAGGCTCCCGCGTGCAGGTGCTCGCCTCCTTCGGTGGGGAAAGTGATGGTCGCGCGCTCACGCTCGACGGTGCGGGAGTGCTCGTATTCGAAAGGTCCGACGCCTGATGGCTTCACACGCTCACGATAAAAACACGCCGCTCACCCGCCTCATTGGCGCCGGTGTCCCGGTTACGCCCGAGGAGTTTCGCCTCGACGATGAGGGCGCCCGCGCGCTCGGTAGCCTGCTCGCATTTCCCTCGGACCGCGTCCACGTGCGCTCGATGATGAACCAGAGCCTTGACGGCGCGATCGCGGGGGGCGATGGGACGTCAGCCTCGCTCTCGAACCCGTGGGATTTTTTCACTCTCACTGTTCTTCGGGCGCTTGCGGACATCATCGTGTGCGGCGCCAATACGGTGCGCAGCGAAGACTACCGTCGTCCCTCTGGCCGGCCCGCGCTTCGCACCGAGGCGCTACGTCCTCGCGGCGCGGAGTTCCCCGCACTCGCGATCGTGACGACGAGCGGCGAGATTCCCGAGCACATTGACCAAGCCTGGCCGACGTTCCTCATCTGTCCACCTGGCCGCGGAACTCACGTTGCCCGTGTCAGTGGCTTTGAAAGCGAGGCCATTATCGAGGCGGGCCGTGCCCAAGAGATCGTACGCGCACTCGCAGAGCGTGGATTTCTCGGCATTCAAGTCGAGGGCGGCCCGCGGGTAAATGGAATGTTTGCCGAGGATGAAGCGTTCGATGAACTTGTCTGGACGCGCTCGGCGATTACCGTGGGAGGCGATGCGCCGCGCGCAAGCGTCGGAAGCGCACACCACCTCGCGTGGCGCCTCGCGGATCTCTTCCACAGTCCCGGCGCCCAGATCGAACGCTACGTCCGCACTCACCCCAAGGAGACTCCATGAACGTGCCTCTCGGCGATGGCCGCTACCCGATCTCGCTTACGAACGACGAATGGCGCAAGCGCCTCAGCCCCGATGAGTACCACGTTTTGCGTGAGGCTGGAACCGAGCGGCCCTTCACGGGTGAATACGAAGAGGTGCGCTCAGCGGGCACGTATGCGTGCCGGGCCTGCGGGGCCGAGTTGTTCCGCGCAAGCGAACAGTTCAACGCGCACTGCGGGTGGCCCGCTTTCTGGGCCCCAGCCGAGAGCGACCGCGTGGAACTTATCGAGGATCGCAGCCTCGCAATGGTACGGACCGAGGTGCGCTGTGCTTCATGTGGATCACACCTCGGGCATGTCTTCACCGGCGAGGGTTTCCCCACCCCAACCGACGAACGCTATTGCATCAATTCCATTTGCCTCGTGCACAGCGAAAACGAGGACCCGGCTGCGCACTGATGGAGGCGCGGCGCGCCTCCGCCACGACGCGGTAAGTCAACGATAAGTTAGCGGCCGTGGCCATTCATCACTTTCCCCAGGAACGCGAGGAATTCGTGAGCGCGATCGATGCGCTCACCGCTGCGCCCATTCGCCACGAGGTCAAGTGGGAGGAGATTCCCGCTCCTTCCAGACTCGCTCCCTTTTCGTGGGCAGCCGAGGCCGATGTCGTCATGCACGACGCTGATCTCGCGAGCGGAAAGTTCATCGTGCTCTACGACCCTGAGGGCAGGGAGGACTGGAGCGGTCGCGCACGAATCGTCACCTTGATGCAAGCCCAGCTCGAACACGAGTTCGCGCTCGAGTCCATGCTCGGCGATGTGGCGTGGAGCTGGGTCACCGAATCGCTTGAGCTTGCGGGGGCCGAAGCCCACGAACTTGGGTGTACCGTGACGCGCGTCGTTTCCCAAAGCTACGGTTCACTCGCCGCCCGCCCCACGACGGTCGACATCGAGATGCGCGCATCATGGAGCCCGGACTCCCTCGACCTCGGCGCCCATTTCGGCGCGTGGTCCGCGATCCTCTGCGCCGCAGGTGGCCTTCCGCCCCAGCCACTCTCCGTGAGCCCTCTGCATCCGTCCCACCGCGCGAGGGCGCCTCATCTTTCAGCCTCGAAGGATCACTAGAACGTTCATGACTGATTCCCACGACCAGTTGCCGGATCCCGAGTGCGCGCCCCTCATTAAAAAGCCCGCGGGTGGCACGCCGCCCCTCGTCACGACCGTTCAGGGCATCCTCGAGTGGTGCGCGCGTGTCAAAGCCGACGAGGACCTAGCGATCGACGTCGAGCGCGCTTCGAGCTACCGATACTCCGCTAAGGCCTACCTCGTGCAGATCAAGACGGAGGCGGCAGGGATATTGCTGCTTGATCCCCTCGCGTGCCAACTGCCTGGAACCTTCACGGACATCATGAACTCGCATCCGTGGATTCTTCACGCCTCGAGGCAGGACCTTCCCTCACTCGCCATGCTCGGGCTTGAACCGGTCGCACTTTTCGACACCGAGGTAGCTGCGCGCCTCCTCGGACTTCCCAGGGTGAGTCTCGGGGCTCTCACGGAAGAACTGCTCGAAGTTCGGCTTGCCAAGGAGCATTCGAGCGCCAACTGGTCCAAGCGCCCACTTCCGGAATCGTGGCTCGACTACGCCGCGCTCGACGTCGAGTACCTCGCCGAACTCAAAACCGTGCTCACACGCATGCTCGACGACGCTCACAAGACGTCGTGGGCACGTGAGGAATTTGCCTTCGAAGCCACGTTCGCCCACCCGGAAGTTCCCGACGAGCCGTGGCGCGGCCTGCACGGCCTCGGCCAGCTCAAAAGCCCCCTGCAACTCGCGGTCGCGCGATCGATGTGGGAAAGGCGCGATGCAATCGCGCGTAATTCGGACGTCGCGCCGTTTATGGTGCTGCGCGACAAGGCACTCGTGGCCATGGCAAAAGCCTCGAGCAAGGGACGCCAGGAGTTCGACAACGCCGCACCGAAGAACCTCAAGCACCGCGAGCAGTGGTGGCGATGCGTCCGCGAAGCGCGAGAACTGCCCCGCGTTCACTTGCCGTCGAAGCGCGACCTGGGCCCCTACCCCAATCATCGTTCGTGGTCTAGGCGCTACCCCGAGGTTCTCGAGGCCTACAAACAGGTGCGCGAGGGGCTTCTCACACGCGCCGAAGAGCTTCACATGCCCGTCGAGAATCTCATCTCCCCCGGTCACATGCGCCACTGGGTGTGGAATCACTTCAGTGCAGAGGCCGAGCATCGCATCCCACACGCGAGCCCCGAACAGATCGTGCAGGAGCTCGAAGCGGTCGGCGCGCGCCCGTGGCAAGCCGCTCAAGTCACGCCAGCGATCATCGAATCTCTGCGCTCGTACGCGCGCTCGCGCAGTTAAGCGCCGGGGGCCTCGCCGCGGCGCACGCGTGCCGTATAGGCGAGCGTGGCGATGATCAGCGCACTGTTGTGAAGGCGACCTGACAGCGCGGCATCCTCGAGCTCGTCAAGGGGCACCGTACGAGTGAGGATTTCGGCTTCCTCGTCGACGCGTTCGAAGTCGACGCCCTTCGCCTCCGTGCAGTCGAACGCAACATACACGCTGATTTTCTCGTTCGAGCCGCCCGCGCTCGGGTAGTAATCGAGAAGGTGGTGCGCTGCGCCGGCCGTGTAGCCCGTTTCTTCTTCGAGTTCACGGACGGCTGCCACGGCTGGGTCTTCCCCGGCCTTATCGAGTAGACCAGCGGGCAGCTCCCACATGTGAGCGCGAGCCGGATGGCGATATTGGCGAATCACGACGACTTCACGCTCTGGCGTGAGCGCGAGGATCGCGACGGCGCCCGTGTGAGCGACGTAGTCGCGTGTAAACCTCACACCGGGCGCGAAATCGACGGTATCGCGCGCAACATCCCACACGAGCCCCGTATACACGGTCCGACTCTCAGCGACGGGTCGCGCGCAAAAATCGTCGGCGAGCGAATTCTCGGAGGTGGTCATGAGTGCTGGTTCTCCTCGTCGTCGGCGAACGTGAAAAGCGCGGATTCGAGCTGAGCGATCAAGTCCTCTTCGGTTGGGAGTTCAGCGGCGCGTGCTCGGGAGGCAGCCCGAAGCTCGTCGAGGCGTTCCTCAGATCCCGGGTGTCCGGGCACGAAGGCAATAAGCCGTTCCGCCAGCTCGCGCGCATTCGCCGGCGCGACGAGAGGAATGCGCTCGCCCGTCACCCAGCGCGTCCCGCCGGCATCGGTGGCGATGATCGCCGCGCCTTCACCGATCGCTTCCTGAATCGCGACCGGCTGTCCTTCCCACACGCTCGTTTGGACCACCACGTGCGCCTCGCGCATGAGGGCGCGGGTGTCCTCTACACGCCCAAGCAGCTCCACGGGAAGCGCATGTTTCTCGATAAACTCTTCGAGCCGTGCGCGTTCCGGCCCCTCGCCCGCGATCTTTACGCGAAGAGATCCCGGATACTGCTCTTCCACAAGCCGCACTGCCTCGCACAGGCAGGCGAGGTCTTTTTGAGCAGCAAGGCGCGCGACGCACAGAACCTCGAGGACATCGCCGTCGAACGCTCGCAACGACCCGCAACTCGCGGGGCGCGCAGCGGGAATGAGAGCCCTTTGAACCGCGCGTGCACCACTCGCGCGCGCGGCATCGGCGAGATCAGGCGAGACCGCGAGTACAAGATCGCTACGGCGTGAGGCAAGCGTGAACAATGCTCGCCCGATGACTGCGCCAACGCCGGTACGCGGCATCCGATTATGAAGCGTCGTCACGAGCCGAATGCGGGGGCGAAACCCGGTCATGAGCGCAAGGGCAGTGAGTGCTCCTGCACGCGCGCCGTGGGCATGAACCGTGAGCCGTTCGCCCTGTGCACGGCGATGTTCATCCCGAATGATCACGCGCAGATTCGCCCGTGCGCGAAGCGCCGCAAGCGGAGAAGCCCCCGAAGCGATCGCGAGGTGCCGATGTTCGACTCCGGGCCCAGCGGTATGCGAGGTGGCGTCGTCGAAGCACGGCGCTTCCCCCGCGTCCACAACGTGTACGCCTGCCCGAGCGAGCACGCATGCCTCATCGCGCACGTGCGCGAGCAAACCGCCTTCCGCGCGGGGCCGCACGAGGATCACACGCCGCATGCCCTACCCCTTCTTCGTCGCCTTGACGATTCGCGCGCCGAGCTCCACGATTGGCGCCGCAAGAGAGCGATCGGCGATCATCAGCACGCCCAGACACACCGCTGCACCAGCCGTACCCGTCCCGAGGCCAAGCACGAGCGAGCCCCACGCGCCACGAAAAGCGTCACTCGCGAGCTGTGCGAGAGCGAGCCCCGCAATTGAGCCGAGGACCGACGCCACAACCGAGGCGAGGACCGTCGTGAAAAGGGGACGCACGTGTTCGCGAACCATGATCCGCTCGCGAAGGATGTTGAGCCCGCCAATCGCCGCGATCCACATGCCGATAGATATACACAGACCAAAAAGGACTCCGGCAGTGGCCGTCGATCGCGGTGGGGACGTCACGACCGTCACGAGAATAAGCACGCCCGCGATTCCCCACCCGGTCGCACCGATCGCGAGAGACTCCCCGGGCCTCAGCGCCGCATTGAGAACCCTCGCGGTCAGCATCACGATGCCGTACGCGATCAGCCCTGTGGCGAGCGCCGCCGTGACCGCGCCAACGCCGCGGATCCCCGCGCGATCGATCGCCACAAAAAACTTATCGATGGGGAGTCCCGCACCCCAAAGCGCAGCCCCACCCACGGCTGCGAATGCCACGACCGCCTGGACGGATCGAAGCGTCAGCGCCGAAAACTTTGCCCTATCACCGAGTGCCCGCAGCTCGGAAAGCTCGGGAAACACGCTCGTCATAACGGGGACGAGGAGAACCGCGTAGGGCAGGAGGTACACGGCCTGACCGTACTGGAACAGCGGAAGGGTGCCCGTTCCACCCGCGCGAACGGAGAGGGCAAGAATCAGGGCGGTCGTCAGTTGCTGGGCGCCGACGGTTGCCACACCCGAGCCGGCAAGTCCCAAGGCACGCGCACGCACGCCTCTGGTGAGGGCGAGTTGGGGCGTATACACAAACCCCGATCGCAACGCGGGAAACACTACGCATACCGCCATCGCGACAACCCCGAGAGTTGTCCCCCACCCGAGGGCAGCTTCAGAGAGATTCGAGAGCGTTCCCGCAGACACGCCCACGGGGACGGTGAGGGCATAGAGGCCGTACGTTGCCATGACGACGAGACTCGAGATGAGCGGTGCGAGCGCGGGCCAGAGAAACTTGCGTCGCGCCTGCAGGTAGGCGCCAAGGACGATCGTGATCGCATAGAACGGCAGCTGAAGGGCGAAAACCCGCATGAGGCGAGCGCCAAGATCGATCGCTGCGGCATCGGCGGCTTGCGCACCGGTTCCAAGAATGGCTCGAGCGAGTGTGGGGGCAAGCGCCCACAGCACGAGTGCGAGGATGAGCGTGAGCAGAACGCTCCACGTGAGCAGCGCTGAGACAATGCTCGAAGCGTTTCCGCGCGGGGCAACGCGGCTGCCTCCTTCACGCGGGCGGGAAGGCTCGTCAAGAAGACCCGCGATAAGCGGGATGACCATGCTCGCGAGCGCCCCTCCAGCGGCAACCTCGAAGACGACACTCGGCACAAGATTGGCACTCGCATAGGCGGTTCCAATCTCACCCGCTCCCACGCTCGCGCCGAAAACGAGGTATCGCGCGAACCCTGCGAGCCGCGCGAGAACCGTGATGACAGCGATGAGACCCGTCGCTCGAACGAGCGACGGAGTCCGCGACGAAGCGCTCATGACCGCCCCCATTCGTCAATCGCGCTCAGAAATTCCGAGGAGGAAATGATGCGTGTGAAGCTCACCCGTTCACTCACGAGCGTGAGCCCCACGGCCACAGACGCTGCCGCAGTGCGGAAGGCACGCGAGGATGACAGCGCGGCGAGGGTGCCCGCATTCGCCCCGAGGACGTTTGCTCCCGCATCCCCGAGCATCCCCCGAGCACCGAAGTCGCGCGGAGCGGCAAGGAGTGTCGCAGCCGCATGCGCGGCGGCGAGGGCCTTGCGAGAGCGCGAGGCTTCCTCGCACGACGGCCCACACAGGGCTATCAGGACGCCAATGCTCGTGGCCTTCAGCGCCCTCGAAGGTCGCACATCAAAAAGGTTGGCGAGGTTCGCGCAGGCCGCGATCAACACGGTGTCAAGGCCACGATCGACGACGGCAAGAGCACTGCCGCCGAAGCCGGCGTCGGACTCGCCCCTGCCCCGGACACGTTCACACTCGCGCGCGAGCACGTTCGCCGCCACCGCGATCCCGAGAATCTTGATGTTTCCCGTGGTGAGCTGTCCGTGCGCAAGCGCCCCGAGATGCCCCTTGAGCCCCTTCGGGGGTGCGGTCTCAGCATTGCGCATGAGCATCGGTTCGACGATGTCATCAGCGAGCCCCACCGCACCGACGAGCGCAGCGGCACCACTCGACGGCACGCCGAGCCCCACGAGTGCACCTGCCGAGAGTGCGCCGGCCACCTCAACCCCCTCGGCGAGAGTGACGGGCTCACCGCGAAAGTTGGTGCGGTCAAGGTGTGCACGAAGCGACTTAGGACACTTGGCGAGGGCACGAGCGCATGTACGCGAGGCAAGCGCCGCCGCTGCGGCGCTGAAACCCACCGTCCGGAGGATACTCGTCACTGTCCACCGCCGTCGCTCGAGGAGGCCTCTTCATCGTTCGTCTGCCCTCCCGCATCCGTGTCATCCGAGCGCTTCTTTTCGCTTCGATCACCATTGAGCTCTTCGACCTTCTCGCGGATTGCGGACGCATCGGGCACGAGCGCCTCGGCATCGGTCGCTGATCCGTATGCTCCCGGCATCTCGACCTGGGCACCGGCAAGCGCGAGCGTAAGCGTCGCCGGACCCGACGCATACGTCAGCATGTCGATGCTCGAGACTCGCTCACGAAGATCACTCGTGCGCACAGCCGAAACAAGACCCTCCGAGCCTCCCCGCACGGATGAGGAACCTCCAACCGCTACCGTGACGCCTTCGCCGTCGAATGCCGTCACGAGCGCGCGGCGCGACTTATCAAGGTTGTCCGAGCGGGTCGCAGCAGCCTCCGGCGAGTCACTCGTGACCGAAAAGAGCGACTCTTCGCCCGAAAGCACCAAAACGGAGTCCACCGCTTCAATATCACCTTTGAGCGTGAGGACGCCGCTTGCGCTCAGAGCCTTTGCGATCTCGAGCCGCGCTGCATCGTCAAGATCCTCGCTTGGGGCAAGAATCGTCGCGATGACGGACGCAAGCTGTTCTGAGGTCGACGTTCCACTCGGCTTCACGCCTGGCCACGTCTGGGTGATTGTCGTCAGGGCCGAACGCCGCTCGCCTTCCGCCGCGGGATCCCACAGCGACTGACCGAGCTCGATCTGGGGTCCGGTTTGTCCCCCGGCAGCCTCAATAAGCGTGCGCGTCGCCTCGACTTCGGCATGCATCGAGGAATGATCGGCAATCGTCGCGACCTTCTCACCGTGCATGGTGCCCGTCACCAGGCCCGCACCCGCGGCTTTGACGAACCCTTCGAGGTCAGAGTTCTCAGCGTTCAAAGCATCGTTCGAGGCTCGCATTTCGTCTCGCTCAACCCTCAACTGCTCGACCTGCGCGGTCAGGGTATGCCCGACGCCGTCTCGAAGAGGGCCCGCACCGAGCACGATGCCGATCGCGAGCGCGAGGAACACCGCCACGAGCGAAACGAGGTGATAGCGAAAGTCGATCATGGGATCGGTCCTCCCTGGACAAACAGAGCAGTGAAAAAGCGCAAGGTGTCATCGAGCCTTGCACCGAGAATCTGAATAAGCGTCTGGCCACCGTCGGTAACCGCCATGGCGACGGCGAGCGCCAGGAGCCCCGCAACGACGAGGAGAACGAGCTGGAAAGTCGAGATGCGTTGCCGGTAGAGGCGAGAGACGCCCTTCGCGTCCACGAGCTTCGAACCCACCCGGAGCCGCGTGAGGAACGTCGAACTCATACCCGCGCGCCCCTTGTCGAGGAACTCCTCGAGCGTTCCGTGAGTGCCGACGGCGACGATTACGTCGGCGCCGCGATCGTCAGCAAGAAGCATCGCAATATCTTCGCTCGTTCCCGAAGCCGCGAACGTCACGGCATCGTCGGCGAGTCCAAGCGCACGGACGCGCTCCATACCCGGAGCGCGGCCATCGCGGTAGGCGTGCACGACAATCTCAGCGCCGCTCGCAAGCGCCCGATCGGACACCGAGTCCATGTCGCCAATAATCATGTCGAGCCCGTAGCCGGCATCGAGCACGGCATCTGCTCCCCCATCGACCCCGATGATGATAGGCCGGTTTTCACGAATGAATGGCATGAGGGCCACGAGGTCCTCGCGGTAGTGGTAGCCGCGCACGACAATAAGGACGGGCCGGCCTTGGAATCGCGTACGGACCTCCGGCGTGCCAACGCCGTTGATGAGAAGCTCACGCTCACGAAGCATGTATTCCATCGTGTTGGAGGCAAACGCCTCAAGCTGCTCGCTGAGCCCCTCACGCGCCTTGTCGAGCTTGTCGTTGAGAACCGCAGGCGTGTAAAGCTCTGCTTCGAGCCGCTCCCCCGTACTGAGAGATACACCGCTCTCGTCGATCTCCACGAAGCGCCCCTCGCGAACCGTCGCGAACAGATCCTGGTCCAGGACATCGAGCACCGGGATTCCCGCCTCGACAAGGATCTGGGGGCCCGCGTTCGGGTAGCGCCCCGAGATCGACGGTGACGCATTGAGGACTGCAGCAGGCGCGCGATCGACGAGTGCCTCGGCCGCAACGCGGTCGAGATCCTCGTGGTCGATCACCACGATGTCTCCAGCCTCGACGCGCTTGGTCAGGTCTTTCGTCCGTTTGCCCACCTTTGCTCGACCGGCAATAGGGAACGTAAATCCAGGTTTCACGCGCCGCGAGCCTCCGTTGACGTTGCGAGAAGCTCAGCGGCATGCTCAAGCGCAGCGTCACTTTCTGCATCTCCCGCGAGCATGCGCGCCAGTTCGCGAACGCGCGCTTCTCCCTCGAGCGGTTCAATCCTCGAAACCGTGCGGTCCTCGCCGCCATCGCTGTGCGTTTCTTTCACGATCCTGACGTGGCAACTCGCCCACGAAGCCACCTGCGGGAGGTGGGTCACGACAATGACCTGGGCATTTTCGGCGAGCCTCGAAAGCCGTTCTCCTACCGCACGCGCCGCGCGGCCGCCAATACCCGCATCGATTTCGTCAAAAACGAATACCGGGGGCGTGCCGCCTTCTGAAACGTCCGTAAGAGAGGCGATTGCCACCTCGAGCGCGAGCATCACACGAGAAAGTTCGCCGCCTGATGCGCCCGTCGCGACGGGCATGTATTCGGCACCGGGGTGCGGCTGCATCGTGAACGACACACCGTCGGTGCCGCTCGCACTTCGAGGTGCCGGCGTCACGTCAATACGAAGAGATGCCCCGGGCATCTCGAGCCCGGCAAGTTCGTTCTCGATTTCGGCTGCAAGCTTCGCCGCGGCCTCGTGGCGTTCTCCGCTCAGGGCATCGGCGATTCGTGCGAGTTCGGCGTCAAGTTCTACGCGACGCTTGTCGAGCTCGCCAAGCCGCGCCGCGCCGTTCTCGAGCGCACGCAGCGCCTCGAGGGCCTCACGCGAGTGGAGCAGAAGCTCACTCACGTTCTCCGCCCCGCCGAGGCGAGGACCGTACTCACGCACGAGCACTGTGAGCTCGTGCAGGCGCTCTTGCGCTTCCTCGAGACGGCCCGGCGACGCCTCCCACCCGTCTCGCAGAAGCGAGATCTCACGCGCAATATCGCTCGACTCGTCTCGCAAGGCGATAATGCGGTCCAGAACCTGCGACGCACCGGACGCCTGAGTCAGCGATGCCGCGGCGGCATCGGCATGGGTCAGGACGCTCGAGGCTTCGTCGCCCGCAAGGTGCATGAGCGCACCTTCGAGGGCAGTGAGCGACTGAGCAGTATCATCCAAGCGTTCGATTTCCGCGCGCAGCGCGTCATCTTCGCCCTCAAACGTGCCCGCCCGCTCTATCTCCTGGAGGATTTCGGTGAGCTCCGCCTCGCGCTGCTCGCGATCGCGCAGAGACGATGACAGCTCCTTCAGCTCGCGTTCGAGCGAAGCGAACTCCCGAAAGAGTAAGCGGTGCTCGGCGAGCAACCGTCGGCCCTCCGCCCCCAACACCGAATCGAGCGCTCCAAGCTGCGCCGCCGGCTCGCGCAAGCGAAGCTGATCGCTTTGGCCGTGAATCGTAATCTCCCCGCCAACGATCTCGCCAAGCGTGCCCACGGGAACCGGAACGCCACCAATGTGGGCACGCGAGCGCCCGTCCTTCGTCACTCTGCGCACGACAAGAATTTCGTCGTCCTCAACCTCGGCACCAAGCTCATCGAGGCGTTCGTGCACGGGCGTTCCCAGGGCGAGGCCTACGCGGCCCGACACCGTGCTTGACACACCGGCGCGGCGGGAATCGAGGCGACGCCCCATGAGGAGGCCGAGGCCCGTGATGACCATCGTCTTACCAGCGCCGGTCTCGCCCGTGAGCGCGGTAAAACCCGGCCCAAATTCGATCGACGCGTCGTCAATAACTCCGATCTGGCGAATCGACAGGGAACGCAGCATTCAGCTCTCCCCCGCGTTCGAGTCGTAGCGCGTATCGGGATTACCGCCGCGCCACCCCTCAACGGGAAGCTTGAACTTCTCGACGAGTCGATCGGCAAATGGGGTCTCCGCGAAACGAGCGAAATGAACGCTACTCTTCGACAGGTGCGTCTCGAGCCTAGATCCGGGCGGAAGCTCAACCTGTCGCCGTCCATCGAGCGTCAACACTGCGGCCGACGGCGACTCAGGCGACACCTCGATCTCCACAACCGACGAGCGCCCCATCACGAGGGGCCGTGCGAAAAGGGCATGCGCCGCGAGCGGAATGAGCAGCATCGCGTCCACCTCGGGCCACATGACGGGCCCGCCCGCTGAAAACGCGTACGCGGTCGACCCCGTAGGGCTCGACAGGAGCACCCCATCGCAGCCGAATTCGGAAACCGGACGCCCGTCGATGCCGACGACGACGTAAATCATGCGCTCGCGTTCGCCCTTTTCGAGGCTCGCTTCGTTGAGGGCCCAATCCGAATGCAAGAGCGAACCATCGGCAGCATAGGCTTTCGTGCGGATGACGCTTCTGGCCTCAAGAATGTAATCGCGCGATAGAAGCCTGCGCACCGTTGTCCCGAGTTCCGCTACCTCGCTCTCCGCCAGGAATCCCACGTGCCCAAGGTTGACACCGTGCACGGGAATGTTAAGGGGGCGGATCAACTCGAGGGCCCGCAAGATCGTGCCATCGCCTCCAAGAACAATGCACAGTTCCGTTTCCGCCGGCAATTGCTCGTGGTCAAGAACCTCGAGTCGACCCGCACGGATCGTGTCAAGGAGCGCGAGAGCAGCCGGATCTTCCGGCCGAGAGGAGATTTCTTCCACTTGCGCGGAGGTCACGATTGGCCTCACGCCCGCGGCGTGCAGGTCCTCAGCGACCTGACGCGCTGCCTTGAGAGCCACTCCTCGACCCGAGTGAACGTACAGCAAAAAGCGCCTCAGGGCTCTCCTCCTCCCTTACGGTCAGCACTCGCGGCACTCATGAGCCGGCGGGTGCCTCACGACGAAGACCCTCGGCTTCGGCAAGGGCCTCCTCGATCATTCCACATTCACCTTCTGGATCCCGTACCCCGGCGGGCAATTTTTCGCACAGAAGAAAAAACTCGACATTCCCGTCTTGCCCGGGAAGCGGGCTCGGGTGCAGAGCCTGGAGAGCAAGGCCGACGCTTGCCGCGCACTCGGTGACGCTCACAAGGGCATCGCGCCACGCCTGCAGGTCAGTCACGACACCCGATTTTGGCAAGCGCGCTCTTCCCACCTCGAACTGTGGCTTTAGCATGAAGAGCAAGCTCGCATTCGGCTCGACAAGGCGCGATGCGCCGCCAAGGATGTGCGTGAGAGAAATAAAGGAGACGTCGGTGACCACGACATCGGGAATGCCTACTCCGCTGGGTTCATGCGCCGCGAGCATGGTCCGGGTCACGCAGCGCGCGTCGGTCCCCTCGAGATTGGCCAGCCGCGAATGCCCTGCAAGACGAGCAATGAGCTGCCCATGGCCGACGTCCACAGCCCACACGTGGGAAGCGCCCCGGCGCAGGCAAACGTCGGAAAACCCGCCGGTCGAAGCCCCCAAATCGAGAACTCGAGCTCCCGCGAGTTGAGGCGCTCGGGCACCGAGGCGCTCAAGCGTACCCTCGAGCTTCAAGGCCGCACGCGAGGCGAACTCGCCGCCTTCGGGAACCCCGAGCACCTCGAGAACATCACCCTCCGCCACGGTCATTGAGGGTTTGCGGGCGACGCTACCGTTGACGTGTGCGCGTCCTTCCTCAACGATGCGACGCGCATGCGTACGTGAGGACGCGAGATTGCGCGCAAAGAGTGCGGCATCGAGGCGTGGCACAGCGTGAACCCTTATTCGCCAAATGGCCCAAAGAGCTCACCCGAGGCGGCGCGAATCACACCCTCAAACGTGCTTTCGGGGAATCGCGCGTTCACGAGCGACAGGACGACCTGTGCCGCGCGCCAGCTCGACGCATCGCCTGTGACGACGATGTCACCGCCCTCGAGGTGCGCCGCGGTAGAGCCGAGATGCGCTCGCTCCGCGTCAATGACAGGGTGCGCGGCGCTCTTCGCCAAGAACGAGAGGTTGGGCCGCACAAACACGGGACGTTGAATAGCCGGCGCATGCGCCGCATCGATCCAACTCGACACCCCCGTGAGCGTGTGGAAGGTTGGAACGTTCGCGCGGTTGCCGCCCTCGAGGTCCGTATCGAGGCGATCCCCGATTGCCAAGGGGCGGCTCGAGCTGGAGATTTCTGCCGCGACCTTGAACATCGCAGGCTCGGGCTTGCCCGCAGCTACAGCCTTGACACCCGTCGAAAACTCGAGCGCGTGCACGAGCGACCCGTTGCCCGGCGCGAAGCCCTTCTCGGTGGGAAGGGTCGAATCAATATTCGTCGCGACGAAAAATGCGCCGCGCCGAATCGCGTACGCCGCCTCCGCCAGATCCGCCCACCCAACGGTAGGCGCGAAGCCTTGAATCACGGCCTTGACGTCATCGCGGTCTTCGCGCGTCACGGTGTAACCGTTTCGTTCGACTTCCTCCACGAGCCCTCGGCCGCCCACGACGAGTATTGTGCTGCCGGGTTCAACGTGCGCCCTCACGAGGCTCATCGCAACCATCGGCGAGTTCACGACCTCGTTCGCGTGGGCTTCGTAGCCGAGCGACGCAAGGTGCTCGACAACCATGTCCGGGGTGCGCGAGGCGTTATTCGTCGCGAAGGCAATCGCGAGTCCTCTCGCACGAGCCGCTGCCAGAGCATCGACCCCGTGCTCGATCACTGTGGAACCGTTCATCAGCGTCCCATCCATATCGAACAGGAGTGCATCGAAAAGGTCGAGGAACGTTGGGTCGGGGCGCTTCACGTCACTCCTTGTCGGATCGTAGGTCTTCTTCGGTGGGCTCGTGAGGGAGCAGCGGGGGTTCAGCCGATTGATCCGGGTTATCCCTGGACTCGTCCGCGGCCTCAAGGCCAGCGTTGGCCTCACTCGTCGTATTCGAGGCGTCAACATCGCCATGCGACTGCTCGGAGGGACCGCTGTCCTCGCTCGTATCTGGATCGTCGTCCGCATCGTGGTGATCCGACGCTTGCTCGGCTTTCGCCGCTTCTCGTTCAGCTGCTTCGCGCTCTGCCCGCTCAAAGTCAGCCTCGACGTCGAACACGCCGATCTCTTCCTCCGTCCGTTCCACGGCCGCCTCCCTCGGACGGGGCGCACGGCCAAGGCGCGCGTAGGCATCGGTCTCCTCGTTAACGTCTGCGTCGGCAGCGAGCGTAACCCACTTCTTCGCCTCATCGGCACGCCCTGCGGCTTCGAGAAGATCGGCGTAAGCCAGCCACAGCCTGAACTGCCACTTGCCGTCGACCTTCGAGCGCAGTGCCGGAATCTCGAGCGTCGCGATGGCCGTATCAAGATCTCCAAGATCGGCGTACGCACCGGCAACGACCATCATGAGCTCGATCGTTTCCGCATTCGTGAGCTTCGCTGCCTCGTCGGACTGCGCGATATCGAACGCTTTTTCAGGGCGCCCCAGGCCCCTCTCACAGTCGGCGACGATCGGGAGGAGATCGACTTTTCCGCTCATGCGCATGGCGGCGCGCATTTCCCGAATGGCGCCGCGGTAATCGCCTGCCTCGTACAGCAGGGCGCCGTAGAGCTCGCGAACGGATGCGACTCGCGCGCCGAAACGAGCAGCCCACTTCGCATGCTCGAGGGCCCGCTCCGGTTCATTCTCGGTCAGCATCGCGCACGCAACGAGGTGGCGCGACACACGCTCCATCTGTTCCTTCGTAAGAGCCTTGAGGGTGGCGCGGAGTTCGGGAGCAAGCTCGTTTCCGGTGATGTCTGCCGGGACGAATGGTTCGCGCCCTTCGCGAAGGCGTTCTTGGCGATCTGCCTCAAACCCTTCCGCGCTTGACATCCGCTCACGCTGCTCGAAACGCCGCTTATCGCGCTGGTCACGATAGCCGCGCTCCCCTTTGCCGAAGCGTTGCCCGCGGCCCTGGGCGTCACCACGGCGACGATCACCATCGCGGTTTTTGCTATCACTCTTATTCCAGCGACGATCCCCGTCGCGGCGCGGCTTATCGTCCCTAGACCAACGACGCTCACCATCGCGGCGCGGCTTATCCCCCTCGCGACGATCGCGCCAGTTGCCGTCGCCGCCATCGCGCCCATTCCGGTTGTTCTTCCAAGCTCCGTCGCGTCCCGAACGGGAGTCACGAGAACGTCGATCCGAACCGTATGAGCGTCGCTTGCCGTCACGACCGCGCTCTCCCCAAGAATCACGATCACCACGCTTGCTCGCACGGCGCTCCCCGCGACGAGCATCGGTGCGCGGCTTTCGCGATCCATACTCGCCTCGAGTACGGGGGCGGCTTTCGCTCGCGGAACGCGAGTCAGGTGCAAAGTTCTCGTTGTCGGACAATCCGCAACTCCTCCAAGGGGGCGAGCCACGAAGGTAAACGTGGCCGCAGGAATAAGGCTCCGTTGGCGGTCCCGCGACAAATCGCGGTACACAACGTAGCTCTACGCTAGTGGACTACTTCCCCGTAGCCTCGACTATGGAATGGTTTTCGGGCCAAGTTCACATCGCGCGTCGATAAGAAAAGATGCTTTCGTGATAACCATTGACCACCCGGCCCCCTTCTCACGCGCCCTGGCGCGCTGTTGACCGCGGTGACCCGCGCAGCCCCGGTCCCCGTCCCATTTCGGGCTGTGGATGCGGGAGACACCCGCGTTAAATACGTGTGAGCCCCGACCACCAGGCCGGGGCTCACACCAACAAAAGAATAGTTCGGCGGCGTCCTACTCTCCCACACCCTCCCGAGTGCAGTACCATCGGCGCAGTTAGGCTTAGCTACCGGGTTCGGAATGGAACCGGGCGTTTCCCCAACGCTATGACCACCGAAACAACCAAAACCCTCCCCACAAACAAGCAGGGGGTGTGGAATGTCAACCACACAGTGAACGCGAACACACAAACAAAGCAAACAAGAGTGCAAGTAAGTCATCGGCCAATTAGTACCAGTCAGCTCCACACGTTACCGCGCTTCCACATCTGGCCTATCAACCCCGTCATCTACAGGGGACCTCCCACACAAAAAATGTACGGATATCTCATCTCGAAGCAGGCTTCCCGCTTAGATGCTTTCAGCGGTTATCCCTTCCCAACGTAGCCAACCAGCCATGCCCTTGGCAGAACAACTGGCACACCAGAGGTTAGTCCATCCCGGTCCTCTCGTACTAGGGACAGGCCTTCTCAAATATCCAACGCGCGCAGCGGATAGGGACCGAACTGTCTCACGACGTTCTAAACCCAGCTCGCGTACCGCTTTAATAGGCGAACAGCCTAACCCTTGGGACCAACTCCAGCCCCAGGATGCGACGAGCCGACATCGAGGTGCCAAACCATGCCGTCGATATGAGCTCTTGGGCAAGATCAGCCTGTTATCCCCGGGGTACCTTTTATCCGTTGAGCGACACCCATTCCACAATGAGGTGCCGGGTCACTAGTTCCAGCTTTCGCTCCTGCCCGACATGTCTGTCTCGCAGTCAAGCTCCCTTGTGCACTTACACTCAACACCTGATTGCCAACCAGGCTGAGGGAACCTTTGAGCGCCTCCGTTACTCTTTAGGAGGCAACCGCCCCAGTTAAACTACCCATCAGGCACTGTCCCTGAACCAGATCATGGTTCGAAGTGAGGAATCCAAAACGACCAGAGTGGTATTTCACCAACGACTCCACCAACACTAGCGTGCCAGCTTCTCAGTCTCCCACCTATCCTACACAAGCCGTTCCGAACACCAATACCAAACTATAGTAAAGGTCCCGGGGTCTTTCCGTCCTGCTGCGCGTAACGAGCATCTTTACTCGTAATGCAATTTCGCCGAGTTCGCGGTTGAGACAGTGGAGAAGTCGTTACGCCATTCGTGCAGGTCGGAACTTACCCGACAAGGAATTTCGCTACCTTAGGATGGTTATAGTTACCACCGCCGTTTACTGGGGCTTAAATTCTCAGCTTCGCCCACAAGGGGCTAACCAGTCCTCTTAACCTTCCAGCACCGGGCAGGCGTCAGTCCGTATACAGCGACTTACGTCTTCGCACGGACCTGTGTTTTTAGTAAACAGTCGCTTCTCCCTGGTCTCTGCGGCCATCAGTGCTCTCACACCTCAGGCCCCCCTTCTCCCGAAGTTACGGGGGCATTTTGCCGAGTTCCTTAACCACGATTCTCTCGAACTCCTTAGTATTCTCTACCTGATCACCTGAGTCGGTTTAGGGTACGGGCAATAGTGCTCGTCACGCCGGAACTTTTCTCGGCAGTCCAGGATCACCCACCTACCCCAATAAAGGGTCCTCATCACGACTCACCCACAAGAGCACAACATTACTCGCACTCGGGCTGCTCGCTTGAACGGGGACAACCATTACCCCGCGGAAGCTACCTCACTGCGTCATCCCACACGCTGACCTACTACGCACTTGGTTCCCAGCCTCACCACCAACAACCAACCCAAAGGGAAGGAAGCAGCAGCTCGGGTGGTTAGCATCACACGCCTCGGTATGGGTCCTCACACTATCGGTACGGGAATATCAACCCGTTATCCATCGACTACGCCTGTCGGCCTCGCCTTAGGTCCCGACTAACCCGGGGCGGATTAACCTAGCCCCGGAACCCTTGATCATTCGGAGGACGGGTTTCTCACCCGTCTTTCGCTACTCATGCCTGCATTCTCACTCGCATAGCCTCCACCACTGGGTTCCCCCGCAGCTTCACCGGCCACACGACGCTCCCCTACCCACCCCACACAAAATGGAGTGACACAGCTTCGGCGGTGTACTTGAGCCCCGCTACATTATCGGCGCAGAATCACTTGACCAGTGAGCTATTACGCACTCTTTCAAGGGTGGCTGCTTCTAAGCCAACCTCCTGGTTGTCTCAGCAACTCCACATCCTTTCCCACTTAGCACACGCTTAGGGGCCTTAGCTGATGTTCTGGGCTGTTTCCCTCTCGACCATGAAGCTTATCCCCCACAGTCTCACTGCTACGCTCTCACGTACCGGCATTCGGAGTTTGGCTAAGGTCAGTAACCCGGTGGGGCCCATCGCCTATCCAGTGCTCTACCTCCAGCACGAAACACGCAACGCTGCACCTAAATGCATTTCGGGGAGAACCAGCTATCACGAAGTTTGATTGGCCTTTCACCCCTATCCACAGGTCATCCCCTCCATTTTCAACTGAAGTGGGTTCGCGCCTCCACACGGTCTTACCCGCGCTTCACACTGCCCATGGATAGATCACTTCGCTTCGGGTCTAGAGCCGGCGACT
>NZ_KE340308.1:783501-1640197 GCF_000413375.1 Dermabacter sp. HFH0086 | reverse complement strand
GCTGACCATCCAGAAATTGAACAAGAAATTCAATGTTCCTGCCAAAAAAAATTGGCATCAATAAACAGACACACTATTGAGATATCAAACAACACACGCACCCAAACACCCACACTCACACGAGCACTTCGTTTTGGAGCAACCCCTACAACTTACCGAACCAGACCCACCCCGTCAAATCCACGCCGCGTGATCCGCAACACGAACAAGAGCGAAAGCCCAGCCCAACAACCAAGAAACACCACACGCACCCACCAGCAACAACCAGCAAGCACCCGCCACATTCCTCCGGGGCAACGAGGAAAAACACTACGCCCCACACCACCCCTGCGCAAACCACACACCCCAACTCGTGGCCCACACCATAAAACACCCCAAAAACTGGCCAGCTCCTCTCGCTCCGGCACGGAAAGATCCGAGGTATTTGCGCGAGACGTCGGTAAGGGGTCCTGGCTGCGTACTGCAGACAGAGACAATTCAAAGACGCGAAGTCACTGCGACCTCGCGGGCCGACCTAGGCGTGCGGGACGTAGCCCCTGTGGAGCGCGACGATGCCGCCGCTGAGGTTGCGATACTGCGCTCGTTCGAGCCCGAGCTCAAGGAACCACTCGCGTAGGCCCTCCTGATCGGGCCAGGCAAGAATTGACTCGGCGAGGTAGCTGTAAGCAGCACCATTCGCCGATACCTGCGATGCCACGTGCGGCAGCATTCCCATGATGTAGCGCGAGTAGACGTGGCGGAACGCGCGATTGTTCGGGGTCGAAAACTCGCACACGACGACGGTCCCGCCCGGCTTCACCACGCGCGCCATTTCGGAGAGAGCTTTTCGCGGTTCAACGACATTGCGCAGACCGAAACTAATGACGGCTGCATCAAATGAATCTGACGTGAACGGGAGGTTGGTAGCGTCGGCCCCCACGAAGGGGATGTGTGGTTGCCTCTTGCGCCCCTCCGCCATCATGCCAGCCGAAAAATCAGACGCAAGAACCCGGTGACCCGCACGCGCGATCGCCGCGCTCGAGGTACCGGTCCCGGCCGCCACATCAAGTACGCGAGCTCCGCTCCCCTTCGGCAGATCGAGCGCTTCCACCATCGCCGATCGCCACCCTCGATCCTGACCGAAGGCAAGGACGGTGTTGAGGAGGTCGTAGCGCCCAGCGACGCCGTCAAACATAGTCGAGACGTCGGCGGGGTTCTTGGTGAGATCAGCTCGCGTCATGGGGTCTATTGTGCCTGATCGAGGTCGCGGTGCGCGCAACGCGGGGTACGGGCGCGTCAGAGCCCGATGAGCCCCGTGAGTGCATCACGGAGGAAGTACATCACGAACAGTGCGCTCACGACATACATGAGCCAATGCACCTTTTTCGCGTTGCCCACGACAATTTGGATGACCACGTACAGGATGAAGCCCGCCCCCATGCCCACGGTGATCGAGTACGCGAACGGCATGAGGATGATCGTGAGGAAGGCGGGAATAGCCTTCGTGAGGTCACTGAAATCGATGTCCACGACCTGGCTCATCATGAGGAATCCGACGAGGACGAGGGCCGGGGTCGCAGCCTCGTACGGCACGAGAGCGACGATCGGCGATAGGAACATCGCGACGACGAAACACAGGCCAGTGACGACGGTCGCGAGGCCCGTCCGGGCGCCTTCACCGACGCCGGTCGCGCTTTCAACGAAGCTCGTGTTGGAGGAGACACCACCGACGCCACCCATGATCGCCCCGACAGAGTCGGCGATGAGGATCCGCTGGCTGTTCTCGACATCGCTGTTGTCGTCAACGAGCCCTGCCTCGGTGCCAACCGCAACCATGGTGCCCATCGTGTCGAAAAAGTCTGCGAGGAGGAGGGAGAACACGACGATGATGGCGCCGACGACACCGATGGCGCGCAGTCCACCGACCGGATCGACCTGGAACAGGGTGCTGAAATCGGGCAGTGCGAACGCGCTTCCGCTCAGGGCGGGCACGTTCATGGACCAGCCGTAAGGGTTACCTGCATCGGCGTCAGTGGCGGGGGCGAACTGACCGATTCCGACGGTGTTCTCGATGACAATGGCGAGCACTGTCGCAGCGATAATCGCGATGAGAATCGCGCCGGGGACCTTCCTCACCCACAGCACGATCATGAGGATGAGCCCGAAGACGAACACGGCTGTAGGCCAGCCAATGAGCGAGCCTGAGTTACCGAGCTGCACGGGGGTGCCACCACCGGTGGTCACGAAGCGGGCGTTGATGAGCCCAATAAACGCGATGAACAGGCCCATGCCCACAGCGATGGCGGTCTTGAGGAACTGCGGGACCGCGAGGAATACCGCCTTGCGAAAGCCCGTGAGAACGAGCAAAAGAATAATGATGCCTTCCACGAGCACGAGCCCCATCGCACCGGCCCAGGTCATGCCGGGCAGTGATACGACGCCGTAGGCGAGGTACGCGTTGAGCCCGAGACCCGCCGCCATCGCGAGCGGGAAATTCGCCCACGCTCCCATGAAGATCGAACACACGGCAGCAATCAGCGCCGTTCCCGCGGCAACAGCGGGCATATTCGGCTCGGTTCCACCGCCGAGGTACATGCCGGTCGAATCCGGCACGGTGCCGATAATGAGCGGGTTCAGTACAACGATGTAACACATCGCAAAGAACGTGACCATGCCGCCACGCACTTCACGGCCGACCGTCGAACCGCGTTTAGAGATCGAGAAAAACGAATCGAGGCGCGAGAAAGCCGCACCCTTTGAGGGAGCACTGTGGGTTTGGGACATGGCTCCCATTGTAGGAAAAGGCCCGGCCAAAGCAACGCTTTGGGCCGGGCCAGCGAGACGAAGAACTCGAGTTTTACTTCTTTTCGGGGCGATTAGCGTCGATAAAGCGGTAGTAGTCGAGGTAGTCGAGCTTCGAGGCCGCGGAGCTATCCACAACGATGGTGGCGTCCTCGTGAAGCTGGAGCGCGGTCGATGTCCAGCGGGCACTCACCCCTCCCTCGATTGTCTGGCGAACGGCTTCAGCCTTGTTCTCCCCCGTTGCGATGAGGAGAAGTTTCCTGGCCTCGCGGATTGTGCCGACTCCCTGGCTGATGGCGTGGATGGGAACGTCATCTTTCGAATCGAAGAAACGCGAGTTGTCAGCGATCGTCTTGGGGGTGAGCGTCACCAGGTGCGTGCGCGAAGCGAGCGACGTGCCCGGTTCGTTAAAGCCGATGTGACCGGTCGCCCCGACCCCGAGGAGCTGGAGATCAACGCCGCCTGCATCCTTGATCGCGGCGTCATACCGGGCTGCTTCGGCAACCGGATCCCCCGTGTCACCGCGAGGGCAAAACACCTTCGCAGTGTCGAGATCCACCTTTTCAACAAGGTGCTCGCGAATAAAACGCGCGTAGCTTTGGGGGTGCTCGGGCGAAAGCCCCACGTACTCGTCGAGCATGAAGACAGTGACATTCGCAAAGCTCAGGCCCTCGTCACGGTGACGCCGCGCGAGTTCGTCATAAGCCGCGATCGGCGAGGACCCCGTCGCGAGGCCGAGAGTGACGGGGCCACCATCTGCTTCGCGAATAGCAGCCTCGATGTGATCGGCAACGACCACGCTCGCGTCGTCGGCGGTGGGGCGAATGTAGATTTCCATGGCATCTCCGGCTTCGTTCTGGGGGCGCGGGAGGGCCGACGCTGGCCGGTCTCCGCTTACGCCCATGGTGGGCTCGCTCATGTGCTCCTGCAAGCATACGTACTTCGAGAAGAGACCAGCAAGGCCCGGCACCTCGAGGTGCCGGGCCTTGCGTTTTGGCGCGAAAGCTCCGCGCCATTTCCCCAAACGGGGCTTACTTCTTCTTCGGCGTCGACGCCGCCGCAAGCTCAAAGGCCTTGCGGGGTTCTGTCGCCTGGGCGATACCGAGAATTTCGCGGTTGCCGAGCAACGAGCTCACCCAACCCGCGACGACACCGGCCTTACGGCCGAGCGTAGGCATGGCATAGACGTGGTAGGCGCGAGCGCCGAGCCATGCGGGAATGCCCTTAAGCTCGACCTTCTTGTCGCCGATGAACAGCGTTCCGACGCCCTTGAACATGCCGAGGGTTGCCATCGTGCCGAGGTTCTTGTGGTAGTAGTCCACGAGCGGGCGCGAGTCGATCGCGCGCGCAACGTTGTCAGCGAGGCACTTCGCCTGGCGCACGGCGTGCTGAGCATTCGGCGGGCAAACCTTGCCCTCGCCCGAGGCGAGATCCGGAACGGTCGTGCAGTCGCCGGCTGCAAAAACACCCTCGAGGGGGCCGTCCTCGCCCTTGACGCGGAGGTCGGCGAGGCAGTCAAGGCGGCCGGTCTGGTTGAGCGGCAGATCCGAGTTCTCGAGGACGGGGTTCGGCTTGATGCCGGCACACCACACGATGAGGTCCGAGGCGAATTCGTCACCGTCGGAGGTCTTGACAATGCCGTCCTCGCACGAATTGAGGAAGGTCTCGAGCTTGACCTCGATGCCGCGCTCACGGAACTGCTTGAGAGCATACTTACCGAGTTCTTCGCCAACCTCGGGAAGAATTCGACCCATAGCTTCGATCATGACGAAGCGGACATCCGAGGGGTGAAGATCGGGGTAGTAACGCAGAGCTGCGGAGACCATGTCTTCAGCTTCGGCAATGGCTTCCGAGCCAGCGAAGCCACCGCCGACGAAGGTGAAGGTCAGCAGGCGCTTGCGGGTTTCGGGATCCTTGGTC
This sequence comes from Dermabacter sp. HFH0086, assembly GCF_000413375.1. Lineage (NCBI taxonomy): Bacteria > Bacillati > Actinomycetota > Actinomycetes > Micrococcales > Dermabacteraceae > Dermabacter > Dermabacter sp. HFH0086. The sequence goes on along the minus strand of NZ_KE340308.1, from coordinate 1,635,496 downwards.
GAAGCTGCCTCGGCGAGGTTGCTGAGGATGCGGTCGCGCACGGCCACGGCTTCCTCGACCCACTTGAACCCAATAGCGTTTTCAGCAAGGCCCGGGATCGGGAGCGTGCGCGGAACGGAACCGAGCCCCACGACGAGGTAGTCGTAGCTGATCTCGATCGTTTCATCGCCCTCGAGAGCGACCGTCACGACGCGATCCGCGTGCGAGATGGTCTCGACCGATCCGGTGACGACCTTGGTGCCCTGCAGGACCTTGCGCAACGGCGCGAGCACGTTGCGCGGGTCAATCGCACCGGCGCCAACTTCCGGGAGGAATGGCTGATAGGTGAGGTAGGGACGAGTGTCGACGACCGTGATGGCAACGTTGTTGCCGGCCTTCTTGCGCAGCTCAGCTGCGACGTTCATACCAACGCTTCCGCCGCCGAGAACGAGAACGTGCGGCTTGTTTCCTGAATTGATGTTCATGTGTGTGAACTTGCCTTTCCACATCGCTAACGATGCAATTCAACCACGTTGAGGCGCTTCCAAACTGAGTGAATCGAGCACGCTCATCGCGAGTCCATCGAGAATGTCGTGTTCGCTCGTCGTGACGCGCTCGAGTGTGCCTTCGTTCGCAACCCGTTCGAGGATCCGTGCCCAAATAAGCGCGCCCGCGCCGATCACGTCTATCCGTCCCGGGTGGATCGCCGGGAGCGCCGAGAGCTCCGCCGCGCTCGATCGAAGAATTCGATAGCTAAGAGCCGTGAATTCCTCGGCATCAATGCTTGCGCCGTGGCTCACCTCGGGCGTGTATTCCTCGAGGCCGAGGGCAACGGCGGTCAAAGTCGTGACGGTTCCCGCGACTCCCACGATGCCGCGAACTGCGGAAAAATCGATCGTCTGAGAAGCCTCATCAATAAGCGCGTCGATATCGCGGACAGCGGCCTCAATGTCGCCCTCACTCACGCGGTCGGCGCTCAAGTGGCGCTCCGTGAGGCGAACAGACCCCATGTCGAGGCTGATCTCGGCTCGCGGCGCATCCTCGCCGTAGACCAGTTCGGTTGAACCGCCACCGATATCAACGATCAGGCGAGGCGAGGGTCCGGGATCGGGAAGAGTCGCCACGGCACCGCGATAGCTCAGCACCGCCTCTTCGGTCCCTTCGATGACCTCGGGTTCAATGCCGAGAATCTCCCGAACCCCGTCGATGAACTCCGCTCGGTTCTCAGCGTCGCGGCTTGCACTCGTTGCTGCGAAGCGCACGCCTTCGACAGCGTTTTGCTCGATCACGCGTGCATACTGACGAGTGGCCTCAAGAGTGCGGTCGATCGCTTCAGGATCGAGGCGCCCTGTGCGGTCCACCCCGTGACCGAGGCGCACAATTTTCATCTCCCGCGCGATATCGCGCAAGGAGCCGTCGGGCGCTTCTTCCGCGACGAGAAGACGAATCGAATTAGTGCCGCAGTCGATCGCGGCGACCCTGCGGCTCATGCGCCTTCCTCCTCAAGCATTGCGGGGGTGAGGTCGCATCGGCATCGATCGATCGTCGTATCATCAGAGGCCAGTTCGAGGGCGCGGTCACCAAACGGGTTCACGCCCGGCCCCTCGGCAAGGGCCTGGCCGACCACGGCATGGAGGCACTTCACGCGGTGCGGCATCCCGCCTGCACTGATGCCATCGATCTCGTCGGCACTACCGAGTTCGGAGCGCCGCTCCAGGTACCGCTCGTGGGCGCGCGCATAGCTCTGCTGAAGCTCACTGTTCTCTTCCAGCTCGGCGGTCCACTCAGCAAGCAACCCCCGCGCCTCGAGTCGCGAGCAGGCCTCGACCATCGACGGAAGCGTGAGGTAAAGGCTCGTGGGAAACGGCGATCCATCGCTCAGACGCGGCACCGTGCGCACAACGGCGGGAGCCCCGCACGCGCAGCGACGTGCGATCGAATGCACGCCACGCATCGTTCGACCAAGCTGGCGAGCCATGAGGGCGAGATCCGCCTCGGTTGCCTCGCTCTCGAACGGAAGTGGATCAAGCGGTGTTGGCATAAAGCACTACAACCTTTCGGGCAACTATCGGCCTCAGGGGCCTTGCTTTTCGGCGGGGTCCTCGGGAGGAGCGGCCTGACTTGCGGCCACGAGCGAATCCCACATCGTGCCAAACCACGCAGTTTTCGCGCGCTGTTCCGCCTGCGCGGCCTGAGTTGTTTGAGGAACCTCGGCGCCACTTGAATCTGTCAGGCGATACTGCGTTTCCCCGGGGTAGGCGAAGAGCAAACGTTCGCGCGCTTGCGCGGAGACAAACGTCGGATCTTCCCACCGCGCAACCTGAGCCTCGAGTCCTTCGACCTCGCGTTCTTGCTGGGCAACCTGCGCACGAAGGGTGCTGAGGCGCTGTTGCTGCATGACGTACCCATTTACGGTGGGAACGAGCGCCACGAGCGCGAGAAGCGTAATCGCCAGCAGCACGAGCGAGCGCCCCGTGAGCCCCGCAATAGGAGCCAGCACCTTGCGCGCACCCGCACTTACCGAAGTTGCCGTGCGCGCCGATGCGGTGTGCCCAGCCTTCGTGCGGCGACGACTCGCGCGACCGGTAGGCGTGGAGGGGGCGGCTGCGGGAGTTCGCCGCCGCGACGCCGAGGAGCGCCCCGCCGGTCTCGACGGGGCGCCCCTTCGGTGCTTTAACGAATCAGGCATGAGCCCTATCGTAAACCGCTCAGGCCTTGAAGCGCGGGAATGCCGAAGCGCCCGCGTAGACGGCCGAGTCGCCGAGCTCATCCTCGATACGGATGAGCTGGTTGTACTTGTTGACGCGCTCACCGCGAGCGGGAGCACCGGTCTTGATCTGGCCCGTACCAAGCGCGACAGCGAGGTCGGCGATCGTGGTGTCCTCGGTCTCGCCGGAGCGGTGCGACATCATCGAGGAGAAGCCATTGCGGGTCGCCAGATCCACGGCCTCAAAGGTCTCGGTGAGGGTGCCGATCTGGTTCACCTTCACGAGGAGCGCGTTGGCGGCACCATTTTCGATGCCCTTACCGAGACGCACGGGGTTGGTCACAAAGAGGTCGTCGCCAACGAGCTGAACCTTCTCGCCGAGCTTCTCGGTGATGGCAACCCAGCCGTCCCAGTCTTCCTCGTCGAGCGGGTCCTCAATCGAGACGAGCGGGTAGGACTCAACGAGCTCGCCGTAGTAGGCGATCATGTCCTCGGCAGACTTCTTTTCACCCTCGAAGAGGTAGGAGCCGTCCTCGAAGAACTCCGACGCAGCAACGTCGAGAGCGAGCGCGACGTCCTTGCCCGGGGTGTAGCCAGCCTTCTCGATGGCCTCGATGATGAGATCGAGAGCGGCGCGGTTCGACTCGAGGTTCGGCGCGAAGCCACCCTCGTCACCGAGACCCGTCGCGAGACCACGGTCGTGGAGAACCTTCTTGAGGTTGTGGTAAACCTCGGCACCCATACGGACTGCCTCGACGAAGGTCGGGGCACCGATCGGGGCGATCATGAACTCCTGGATGTCCACGTTCGAATCCGCGTGCGAGCCACCGTTGAGGATGTTCATCATGGGGACGGGAAGCACGTGTGCGTTCGGACCGCCCACGTAGCGGTAGAGGGGCAGCTCTGCTTCCGCAGCGGCAGCCTTCGCGACAGCGATCGACACGCCGAGAATGGCGTTCGCGCCGATCTTGCCCTTGTTGTCGGTGCCGTCCGCGTCAATCATCGCGAGGTCGATCGCGCGCTGGTCGGTCACGTCCATGCCCTCGATCTTTTCGGAGAGCTCTTCGGCAACCGCGGCGGCAGCCTGCGAAACGCCCTTGCCGAGGTAACGGCCCTTGTCACCATCGCGGCGCTCAACGGCCTCAAATGCACCGGTCGAGGCACCCGAAGGAACCTGGCCGAGGAACTGGTAGCCCTCGTCGGTCGTCAGAACGACCTCAACGGTGGGGTTGCCGCGCGAATCAAGAATCTCGCGACCGCGAACGTCGAAGATGAATGCCATGAGATGGCCTCCTTAGTCAGGATTTTCAAGTGGCGGGTCGCCTTTGACCTTCGCCCTCAAGTCTAGTGCGGATCGTGTGATCTACCTGAAGGGTTTTGCGCACCCCCGGCGCGGCGAATGCGACCCAGGTCACGGAGTGGGACCTCAGTCGCGAGCCAATTGCGCCTCGACCCTCGCCACGAGTGCGCGAAGAGCCGATTCGGGATCCTCATCACGCGCTGCAGCCTCGAGCACGATCGCCATTATTCGAGAGGCGATACTCCCATTCGACGCGCTGTTCTCAACGACAGCCCTGAGCTCTTCCTCCCGCCCCGCAGCTTGCGCACGCGCGGCGATCTTGAACGCCCGCTGGAGTGCGGGAAGGGCGAGTGGAATCCCCTCGGCGAGTGCACGGCGCGGCTTCTCCTGCGACTTGATGCGGTCCCACCGCGCCGTAATCTCCTCAATGCTCAAATCCTCGCGCTCGGGTCCAAACACATGCGGGTTTCGGCGATACATTTTCGCGTTGAGAGACCGGGCAACCGAATCCAGCGTCCACGGCTCAGCTTCCTCCATGCCGATTCGGGCATGAAACACGAGCTGAAACAGCAGGTCCCCGAACTCGTCAACGAGCTCCGACGTACGAATCGGCTCGCGCTCAAGTTCAGCAAGAACTTCGTGGGTTTCCTCGAGCAAGTATCGCGAAAGAGAACCGTGTGTCTGGGCAGCGCTCCACGGATCACCCCCTGGGCTTCGAAGCTCGTGCATGATCCTCACCGACTCGACGACCGCAGCGCCGGGAGCGACGGGGGACGCGAAAACATAATCCGCATCGATGGGCCCACCGGAGGCCTCTTCGAGCGCGCCAATCGTCTCGATAGGCGACGGAAGGTGGGGGTGCTCGGAATCGCAGAGCCAGGCGAGATACCCGCCCGGGCAGCCGTCGGAATCCTCGAGCCACGCGCCGACCGAGCGCGCAAGCTCGTGTGCACTTGCGCTTTCAAGCCGCACGCACTCGATCCCGGCCTCGCGCACGTGTGCCTCCCACGCCGGGTGCGCGCACGACAGGGCAACGCTCGCGGCGCCCCTGAGAGTGTCCCAGCCGCGCGCCGTCATAAGCCCTGGCGCATTCAGGGGCGAAACGGGAACAACCTTGAGCTCGCCCGAAAAAGACCCGTTCATCACGCGTGCCCCTTTCGTCCAAGACCCGCCTGGCGCGTCCCTTGCGGCGCGTCACGACGTGAGTTTTCGAGCCTACTTGCGCGCGGTGATCGCGAACCGAACGAACGCGGGCGGGAGGGTTCCGACGGCTGCTCGGCAAGCTCGATACCCCGTTCTTTCGCCCATGCGGGCTTCAGCTGTGCAATCACGCCGCGGCAGAACTCGAGCAGGGCCTCGTCGGTGAGGGGAATACCACCGACACGCTGAGTGCGCGGATGCGGGACGAGAACCTGGCGAAGGGCAGGCTTGAGCACCGTTCCCGGATACAACCTGCGGAGCTTGAGCTGCACGCTGTCCGTGACGTCCACGTGCGCGAAGCGGATCATCTTGCCCTGTACCTGCACCTCGTCGATCCCAGCTTCGGAGGCATCCAGGCGGAAGCGCGCGACGTGAAAGAGACGCTCGACCTCCGCAGGCGGCACGCCGTAACGGTCCTCGAGCTCGGAGTGCACGCTCTCGAGCTCGTCGACACTCTTCGACGCCGAAATCTTCGAGTATGCCTCGAGGCGTAGGCGCTCGGAATCGATGTACTCGACGGGAATGTGCGCGTTCAGGGGCAATTCGACCTTCGTGTCCTTCGCCGTATGGTCGAATTCGCCCTTGAACGCTGCGACAGCCTCGCCGACCATGCGTACGTACAAGTCAAAGCCCACACCGGCAATGTGCCCGGACTGCTCGCCGCCGAGCAAGTTCCCTGCCCCGCGGATCTCGAGGTCCTTTATCGCGACCTGCATGCCTGCACCGAGCTCCGAGTGCGTCGCAAGCGTCGTGAGGCGATCGTGCGCTGTTTCCGTGAGCGGTTTCGTCGCCGGATACAGGAAGTACGCGTAGGCGCGATCGCGCGAGCGCCCCACCCTTCCGCGAAGCTGGTGAAGCTGCGAGAGACCAAATCTGTCCGCATTCTCCACGATCAGGGTATTTGCGTTCGAAATGTCGAGGCCCGTTTCCACAATCGTCGTGCACACGAGTACGTCGAAGCGCTTCTCCCAAAAGTCGAGGATGACTCGCTCGAGTTGGGCCTCGTTAAGCTTGCCGTGGGCGACCTCCACTCGTGCATCGGGCACGAGCTCACGCAAGTGCGCGGCGGTGCGCTCAATATCCTCGACGCGGTTGTGGATGAAGAACACCTGCCCCTCACGCAAGAGTTCGCGGCGGATCGCGGCCTTGACCTGAGCATCCTCGTGCGCGCCAACGTAGGTGAGCACGGGATGGCGCTCCTCTGGCGCAGTCGCGAGAGTGGAAAGCTCACGGATGCCCGTGACGGCCATCTCGAGGGTCCTGGGAATCGGGGTTGCCGACATCGACAGCACATCGACGTTGGTGCGCAATGCTTTGAGAGTCTCCTTGTGCTCAACACCGAAGCGTTGCTCCTCGTCCACGATGATGAGCCCCAGGTCCTTGAAACGCACCTGCCCCGTGAGCAAGCGATGCGTCCCGATCACTACGTCGACCGAACCGTCCTTGAGCCCCTCGATCACCGCATCCGATTCAGCCTTGGTTTGGAAGCGCGAAAGCCCACGCACGTTGACGGGAAAGCCCGCGTATCGCTCTGTGAAGGTGTCGACGTGCTGCTGAGCGAGAAGAGTCGTCGGGCATAGGACCGCCACCTGTTTGCCATCCTGCACAGCCTTGAAGGCCGCGCGTACCGCAACTTCGGTCTTGCCGTAGCCGACGTCACCGCACACGAGGCGATCCATGGGAAGTGGCTTTTCCATATCCCGCTTGATGTCGTCGATCGTCGAAAGCTGATCGGGAGTTTCCGTGTACTCGAAGGCGTCCTCGAGTTCGTGTTGCCACGGGGTATCGGGCGAGAAGGCAAAGCCCGAACTGCGCTGGCGCTCGCTATAGAGCCTCACGAGTTCATCGGCGATCTCCCGGATGGCCTTGCGCGCACGCGACTTGGTCTTCGACCAGTCGCTTCCGCCCATCTTGTTCACGCTCGGGGCCTCGCCTCCGACGTACTTCGTCACCTGGTCGAGCTGGTCGCTCGGGACGTAGAGGCGATCACCAGGCTGGCCCTTCTTCGAGCTCGCGTACTCGATGACGAGGTATTCGCGGGTCGCGCGCTTATCGCCCGTGCCTACGGTGCGGCTCGTCATCTCCACGAACCGCCCGACTCCGTGGTGGTTGTGAACGACATAGTCCCCGGGCGACAGCTGGAGCGGATCGACCATCGCGCGGCGGCGTGCGGCAAGTTTCTTGCCACCAGATCGGCGAGCGGCCGATTTCCCCGTCATGTCTCGCTCACACAAGAGCATGAGTTTGATGTCCTCGAGGAGGATTCCCTCGGTGATCGGCCCGGTCGTGATGCTCACGTGCGAGCGGGAAAGCTCCTCGTCGAGATCAGCGCTGAACCGCGCCGTGACACCCGCCTCAGTGAGCGACTCGGCGATGTGGCGCCCGGTACCCGCTCCAGCGGTCGTGAGGACGATTCGCCATCCGTCACTGACGTGCTGTGCGAGGTCGCGCGCCGCATTCGCGATCGAGCCGCCGTATCCAGGGTGCGGCTTCGCCTCGGACGTGAGGTCGGCATCGAGCCCGAACGGGGCAAGCGTGGAGACCGGGAGGTGTCGGGCCTCAAGCTCGCCGAGTGTGTCCTCGAGCGACGAGAAGCTTGCCTGCGACACATCGATCGGCACGGCACCGCCCTGCGCTGCACTCGACCACGCCGCCTCAAGGAACTCTTCCGTTGTGCGCACGAGCTCATCGACACGCGTGCGAATGCGTTCGGGCTCGACGAACACAAGGCTCGAATGCTCGGGAAGTAGGTCCGCGAGGCTCACCATCTCCCCCACCAGAAGCGGAGTCAGCGACTCCATGCCCTCGACGGCAATGCCCTCCGCAAGCCGCGAGAGGATGTCAGCGGCGCCGGGCAGCTGCGCGATCGCGGCGCGTGCTCTCGCGCGCACGTCCTCCGTCAGAAGAATCTCACGGCACGCGGGTGCATCGAACGCTTCGAGAGTATCCTCCATCGAGCGCTGATCCGCGACGGAAAAGAAACGGATCTCTTCAAGCTCGTCGCCGAAAAAATCGAGGCGGACGGGATGCGAGAGTGTCGGCGGGAACACGTCCACAATACCGCCACGCACCGCAAACTCACCGCGCGAGGAGACCATGTCCACGCGCGAGTACGCCGCACCGACGAGCTTCTCCACAAGCTCGTCGATCGCAATGAAGTCGCCGCGCTCGAGATGAACCGGCGCTAGATTCTCAAGTCCGCGCGCCATCGGCTGCACGAGTGCACGCACAGGCACCATGAGTACCTCGACCCCACCCGTTTCGTCCGGATGCGCCAGTGAATAGAGCGTGGAAAGCCTACGCGCGACCGTGTCGCTACGCGGCGAAAGCCTCTCGTGCGGAAGAGTCTCCCAGGCGGGGAACAGCGCAACCTTCGCGGCCGGGACGAGAGCCTCGATCTGGGCGGCAAGATCTTCTGCTTCACGCGTCGTTGCGGTCACCACGACGAGCGGGTCCGACGGTCCCCTGCGCGAAGCGGCCTCGGCAAGATAAAGCGGGTGCATGCCGCTCGGGGCGATGATCGATACGCCCTCGGCGGTGGAACGCGCTTCGACGAAGCGCGCGAGATCAGCAGAGTGCGCCGCGGCGGCGAGAACGGGGGCGATGCTCACGGGCGGATCGCCTCGCGCGAATGAAACTCCTGCTGCGCCGCCACGAGGCCCTGCTCCACGAGCATCTCCACGCACTGCCCGGCCGAGGTCACGAGGTCATCAAGTACCTTGCGCTCCGACGAGGAAAAAGGAGCCAGGACGAAATCCGCGGTATCGCGCCCCTGCGGGGGACGCCCCACGCCGACGCGCACGCGCAAATAGTCTTTGGTGCCGAGCGCACGCGAGATATCACGAAGGCCGTTGTGACCGCCTTCTCCCCCGCCGATCTTCGCTTTAATCGCACCGAACTGCGTATCGATCTCATCGTGTACGACGATGAGATTCTCAGGCTCGATCCCGTAGTACTGCGCGAGCGCAGACACGGGCCCACCCGAAGTGTTCATGTAGCACCCAAGTTTCGCCAGAATCACCCGGCGGCCGGTACCCGGCGCCCCCATGTGCCCCTCAATAACTGAAGCATTGGCCTTTTTGTGCCGTTTGAACGAGGCGCCGGCCCACTCGGCAAGTCGATCAAGCACCATGTGCCCGACATTGTGTCTCGTCGCTTCATACTTGGGGCCAGGGTTCCCGAGGCCCACAATCAGCATCGTCTCGCTCACAACTCTACTTTCCGCACTAATCCAGGAGAAAACCTGGTCACCGCCGGCTGGCCGGCGACCGTCGGCCCCCGAAAAGGCTACAGGGGCGCCGCACCTGTGTGCGACGCCCCTGCATTAGATTTCACGATCCGCGAAGTCGCGGATCAGAACTCACTCGTCGTCGCCCTCCGACGACTCCTCGGCAGCATCCTCTGCCGCTTCCTCGTCGTCCTCGGAGCCAGGCGTCTCGAGGTCGGCCTCGTCGACCTGCGGGACCTGGATCGACACCACGAGGAACTCGGGATCGGTAACGAGCTCGGCGTCTCCAAGATCGAGGTCACCGGCGTAGATCGCATCGCCTTCGACCTTGCCCTCAACGTCGACGACGATGTGTTCGGGAAGGCTGAGTGCATCGGCGAGGAGGGTGATCTCCTGAATGTCAACCACGGCAACGGCGGGCGACTGAGGCTCGCCTTCGACGGTCACGGGGATGTCAACCTCAACCTTCTCGCCGCGCTTCACGATGAGGAGGTCGATGTGGAGAATGTCGCGCGAGAGCGGGTGGCGCTGAATGTCCTTGATGATCGCGAGCTCGTTTTCAGCGTTCGGGATCTCAAGCTCGAGAAGAGCGTTCGAGTGACGCGCGGCAAGAGCCGTCGCGTGATACGGGAGCGCGAGGTGAACCGGCTCGGTGCCGTGGCCGTACAGGACCGCGGGGATCTTGCTTTCGGCGCGCATGCGGCGTGCAAAGCCCTTGCCGAAGTCGGAACGGATGTCGACCTTGATGTTCTCGGCCATGTGAAACTCCTTGGGTGTGAAGCGGGGCGAGACGGCGCGCCCCGAGCACGTGGGAGCACGAGCCCAAGGATTCAACCGCGTCGATAACGGAGTGGGTCGAAGCCCCTCCCTCGCCGAAGTACCGTCCAATCATACGGCACGGCCGCGTAGTCACTCGACAAAGTGCGACGTGAAGCGAGGCACGTCACGCCGAGCAGACTGCGCGACCGGTGACAGACGAGGTGATTAGGCGTCGCCGTCGAACAGCGAGGTCACAGAGCCGTCATCGAAGACGGCACGGATCGCACGTGCGAGAAGCGGTGCGATCGAAAGGATCGTGAGATTCTCGAACTGCTTTTCCTCGGGGATGGGCAGCGTGTTGGTCGCGATAACCTCGCGCACCGCCGAATTCTTGAGGCGCTCAACGGCCGGGTCCGAGAAGATCGGGTGCGTCGTGGCCACTACCACGGAGCTCGCGCCGTTCTTCGTGAGGGCTTCGACGGCCTGCACGATCGTTCCCGCGGTATCGATCATGTCGTCGACGAGGATGCAGGTCTTTCCTTGCACGTCACCGATGATGCGCTTCGCAACGGCCTGGTTGGGGCGACGCGGGTCGCGCGATTTGTGCACGAAGGCAAGGTTCACGCCACCAAGGCGCTTCGCCCACTTCTCAGCCACGCCGATGCGGCCGGCGTCTGGCGAGACAACGCACAGATCTTCGTCGCCGTAGGTCGACTCGACGTACTTCGCGAGGATGGGCATGGCCATGAGGTGGTCGACGGGACCGTCGAAGTAGCCCTGAACCTGCGGCGCATGCAGGTCCACCGAGATGAGGCGGTCGATTCCGGCGGTCTTATACAGATCGGCGACCAGTCGGGCCGAGATCGGCTCGCGGCCACGGTGTTTTTTGTCCTGGCGAGCGTACGGGTAGCTCGGGGCGATCGCCGTGATGCGCTTCGCGGACGCGCGCTTGAGCGCGTCCACCATGATGAGGTGCTCCATGAGCCAGTTATTGATGGGAGCCGGATGCGACTGGAGAACGAAGACGTCCGCCCCGCGCACACTCTCACCGTAGCGCACGTAGATCTCGCCGTTGGCGAAATCCCACGCGTCCGTCGGGAGAAGGTCAACACCGAGTTCCTTGGCGACTTCCTCGGCGAGCACGGGGTGGGCGCGCCCCGAAACGAGAACGAGGTGCTTTTCTCCGCTGGTGATGATGCCGCTCATCGTTTTACTTCTCCTCGGTGGTTGCGGTTCGAGAGTCGTGGTCAAGCGCTTGTTCGGCGGCTTCGGCCGCGGCGGTGCCCGTGCGCTTGGTGAGCGTCCACCCCTCGGTAATGCGAGGCTTCGTAGCGTTCACGGCAAGGGCGCCGGGCGGGACGTCTTTAAGGACGATCGTTCCAGCTCCCGTTGCCGCACCGTCGCCGATTGTCACAGGTGCGACGAGGACGCTGTCGCTTCCAACGCGCACGTGTTTGCCGACGACACTCCTGTGCTTGTTCACCCCATCGTAGTTCGCAAAGATCGTTGCCGCACCAATGTTCGTCCCCTCGCCGATCTCGGCATCACCCACGTAGGAAAGGTGGGGAACCTTTGCGCCATCGCCAATCTCCGCATTCTTGGTTTCGCAGAAGCCACCGATCTTGCCGCGGGCGCCGAGAACGGTCCCCGGCCGCAGGTAGGTGAAGGGCCCCACGGTCGCCCCTTCCCCGATGACCGCGCCGAAGCCGTGAGTGCGCACAACCTCGGCTCGGTCGTGAATGGTGACGTCGGTCAGGGTCGTGTCCGGCCCAACGGTTACGTCGCCGCCAATGACACAGTGCCCGTGCAACTGCACGCCGGGGAGGATTGTCGTGTCCTGCCCAATCTCGACTTCGGGGTCGATGAACGTCGAGGAGGGATCGATGACGCTCACGCCGGCGCGCATGTGGCGCACGAGGGTCCGACGGTTCATTTCGACACCGAGCTCGCTGAGTTGGACCCGATCGTTGGCGCCTTCCACCTGGATTGCGTCATCAATGACGTACGCGGTGACTTTTTGCCCCTCGGCACGGGCGATACCGGGAACGTCGGTGAGGTACATCTCGCCTTGGGCGTTATCGGTGCCAACTTTCGTGAGGGCTTCGCGCAAGAATGCCAGGTCGAATGCACAGATTCCCGAGTTGATTTCGGTGATCGAACGCTGCTCGTCGTTCGCGTCCTTATGCTCGACGATAGCTTCGACCTGGGAGCCGTCGGCGCTGCGCACGATGCGGCCGTATCCGGTCGGGTCGTCGAGGTGAGCGGTGAGGATCGACACGCACGATTCAGACTCCTCGTGGGCCTGGACGAAGGCGCGGAGCGTTTCTGACTGGAGCAGGGGGACGTCGCCGTAGGTCACGAGTACGGTTCCGACGGTCGCCTCAACCTTGTCGAGACCGCATTGAACGGCGCGGCCAGTGCCGGGGATATCATCCTGATCGGCGGTGACGACCTCGGGAGCGTTCTGCGCGAGGTGAGAGAGAACCTGTTCACGCTCGTGGCGGACGACCGCGACGATCTCGCCGGCGCCCGTTCCGCGCGCTGCGTTGATCGCGTGCATGAGCATCGAGGTGCCACATACGGGGTGGAGAACCTTGGGAAGAGCGGATTTCATGCGAGTTCCTGCGCCGGCTGCGAGGACGACGACAGCTGCGGGCGAATAATGTGCCACGGAAAGGTGCTCCTTGTGTCCGGTGCGATGAATCCGGTGCTGGATCGTTCCGCGACCAGGACTCGAACCTGGAATACCAGAACCAAAAACTGGGGTGTTGCCGATTACACCATCGCGGATGGGCCCGAGGGCGCCGGGGACAAGCCTAGCCCCTCAAGCCGCGAGAGCGAAAACGGTACGCGCCTCGGCGTGCGAAAATGTTGCACATGTCTGATTCACGTCCCCCTCGCGCTCGCTCTCCCCGCATGACGGGCCGCCAGCGACGCGAGCAGCTTGTCGTCGTCGGCCGCTCACTTTTTGCGCAGAGGGGTTACAACGCGACGAGTGTCGAGGAAGTTGCGGCGAAGGCAGGAGTGTCGAAGCCGATCGTCTATGAGCACTTTGGAGGCAAGGAGGGTCTTTATGCCGTGATCGTCGATCGCGAAACGGATCACCTCCTGCGCGTCCTTGGAGATGCGCTCCACGATGTTCACCAGCACCCCCGCGTACTCGTGGAGAAGGCCGCGCTCGCGTTCTTGACCTATATCGAGGAAAACGAGGACGGTTTCCAAATTCTCGTGCGCGACTCCCCGGCTTCACAAACGTCGGGAACGTATTCGGCGCTTCTCGTGGACGTCGCGAGCCAGGTCGAAGACCTTCTCGTGAGGCACATGCGTGCACAGAAGTACACGTCGCTGCACGCGGCGATGTACGCGCAGATGCTCGTCGGAATCGTTTCTTACACCGGCCAGTGGTGGCTTGAGACGAGTCGCCCTTCGAAAGAGGTTGTCGCGAGCCATATTGTGAACCTCGCGTGGAACGGGCTTCGCGGCCTCGAATCTGAACCGAGGCTCCTCACGACCAACCGACACTCGAAGAAGAAATAACCCCACAGATAACACCGTTTGTCTGTGACCTAGATCCTCTATACTCGGTCCGTCGGCTCTAACAGAGGAGATTTCGTGGGTTTCATCCAGGCTTTCAAGGACGCGCTGGGCGGTACTTTTGCCGATCAGTGGAAGGACTTTCTGACCGTCCCCTCCAACCTCCCGCCCACCGCGGCCCTTTTCCCCGCGGTTCCGCGAGGAACAAACGCGGGGCGCGGCTCGAACACTCGCGGCAGCGAAAACATCATTAGCAACGGATCGCGGATTGTCGTGCCGGCGGGCTACGCTCTCGTCACGCTCCAGGACGGCCGTGTCACCGGCCTCATTACCGAGGCGGGCGGCTACGAGTGGCATTCGGGCGACCCGAATTCCCGCACCGTGTTCGCGAACGACGGCATTCTTGCGTCAACGCTCGAGACGTCGTGGGAGCGTTTCAAGTTTGGCGGCCAACCAGGATCGCAGCAGCTCGCGTTCTTTGTGAGCCTCAAGGAGCTCCCGAACAACCGTTTCGGCACTCAATCGGAAATCTACTGGGATGATCAGTACATGAACGCCCAGGTGGGAGCCGTCGCACGCGGCACCTACACGATCCGCATCGTGGATCCGCTCCTGTTCATCCACAACTGGGTTCCCGCCGTTTACATCTCGGCGAATGCACCAATCTTCGACTTCACCGATACCGAAAACGACGCCGCAAACCAGCTCTTCCAGGAAGTCGTCTCCTCGCTCGCCCCGGCGTTCTCGCGCTACACGAATGACCCGGACAAGAACAACCGCATCACAAAAATCCAGTCGGATTCGCTCGGGCTCGCGGCCTCCCTCTCGAGCGTGGTCGAAGAAAACTACCGCTGGACGACCGATCGCGGCCTCGTCATCGAAAAAGTCGCGATCGCGTCGATTGAGTACGACGAGAACACGCGAAAGCTCCTCAAGGATGTTCAGGCTGCCGATGCGCTTTCGGGCAACCGCAACCAGAGCTTCGTCAACCAGGCTGTCGCGCGCGGCGTGCAGTCCGCCGGCGAGAACGGAGGCGGCACGGGCCTCGCGATGATGGGCATGGGAGCCGGTGCCGTTGGAGGCCTCGTGCAGCCTGCGCAAGCGTCGGGTCCGTTCGCCGGCCAGGGCCAGAGCCCGCAGGGCCAGCAGAGCCAGCAGGCGCAGTCCAACCAAGGCGGCGCCGAGCCGAACCCCGCGGAGAAACTCGCCCAGTTCAAGCAAATGCTCGACCAGGGTCTCATCACCGAGGCTGACTACGAGGCGGCAAAGAAGAAGGCGCTCGGCCTTTGACCTACGCACCCGGCCCGCAACCGGCCCCCATGCCTTCCGAAGGCCCGGGGGCCGGTTCGATGCGCCCCACGCCCGAGGGAGCGCCGAACGTGAGTGGCCCCGACATGAGTGATGCGAATGTCGTCAAGGGCCGGACCGCGTCGCAAGACGTTGTTGATGCGCTCGTTGACCCCACCCCCGAGCACGTCGTCAACACGGCAAGTGGGAAAGCTGACGGCTTCGATAAATGCCCCAGGTGCGGCTCGACCGACATCGGCTACTCGCTCCAGCACCAGGCGCTCGTGTGCCGGTATTGCCGCTTCGAATTCAACGAGAAGGTCGCGGAAACGGCCTTTGGACTCGACTCCCCCATCGAACAGCTGCGGGGCGTTGTTCGCGGCTCGGGTACGCATGACATCGCCGTCGACACCACCGTCGTTACCCTCAAGTGCCAGGGCTGCGGTGCCGAGGTCGTTATCAAAGCGAACGAATCGCTCCAGGCGCGCTGCCACTGGTGCCGCCAGGTGCTATCGATCAACCAGCAGATCCCGAATGGCGCCGTTCCCGATGCCGTGTTGCCCTTCGCCCTCACGCATGAACAGGGTGTCGAAAAGGTACGCGAATTCGCCGGAGATCGTCGATTCTTCGCCACGAGCCAATTCAAGGCAAACTTCACGCCCGAGAACGTCGTAGGCGTGTACGTGCCGTACATGACAGTCGACGGCAACCTCACCGCAACCATCGAGGGGCGAGGCGAGGTCACGCTCCGCCGCTACACGCGCCACATCGGCAACGACCAGGACGAACGAGTCTCGGATATTCGCGAATACACGCTCGGGCGCAAGTTCGATTTCACGGTCGACGACCTCATTGCGGAAACGAACAGTTCGCGCGCGAACATGAACACGAGCATCAACACCAACAATGTGCTCAACGCGATTCTCCCGTTCGATACGAAGAACGCCGTCGCCTACAACTCGAACTACCTTGCGGGCTTCACCTCGGAGCGCCGCGACCTCGATATCGACGACATCGACGACACGGTCGAAAGCAACTTCCTCTCGATCGCTCGCTCACGTGCAGACCTCATGATCCGCGACTACGACCGCGGCGTTCGCTGGGAAAGCGAAGAGCTCGAGATCCACGGCACGCGCTGGGTTGCGCTCTACCTTCCGATCTGGCTGTACAGCTACCAGGACGATCGCACCGGCATGATCCACTACATCGCGGTGAACGGCCGAAACGGCCGCACGATGGGCTCGGTTCCGGTCGACAAGGTCAAGCTGTTCGGCTGCGCTGCACTCGCCGCGATCGCCACCTTCGCCATCACATTCCCCCTCGCGATTGGAGCGGTCGTCCTATGAGCCCCATTCTCACGGCCAGCGGTTCGATCCTCGTCGCCGGCCAGATCCTCGCGGAATCTAGCTCGAGTAGCGGCGACGATGTGAGCGTTGCGGTCATCGCCGCGCCCTTCGTTCTCGCGTTCATCGTCTTCACGTCGATCTACTCGTTCTTCTTCCTGCGCTACCGCAACACCGATAAGAAATATCGATTCGAAAGCGAGACCCGTATCGGCGTGTCGAATGTCCAGGCGTTCGATACTCCCGGCAGGCGTCGCAACGGCGTCAAAAGCACGGTCATGGCAGGGCGCAATAATGGCAATACCCGTGAGCGGGTGCGCCGCATCTCCCCCTAGCGCCGCGTTTCAGCCTTCTTCGATCTGCTCGAGGATCTCGAGCCAGCGCTCCTCGATCTCGGCGATCTCCCTCTCGCGCTCGCGTACTTTTTGACCGAGCGCAGTCAAGCCTTCGAAGTCCGTGGGGTCGTGCTCGGTGAGCTCCGCGTGGATGTTCTCGATTTGCGAGCGGAGCTTATCGATGCGTCGCTCAATCGCACTGGCTTCCTTCTCGGCGGCCCTGCGCTCCGCGCCGGAGAGGCCGCTGGCCGGGGCCGAGGTAGCGTCGGATTTTGCACTGCCTTCGCCCCCACCCGTGCGTTCGCGTTCTTCCTGTGCGCGCAGCGACAGGTATTCGTCCACCCCGCCGGGAAGATGACGGAGAGTCCCTCCCATGACCGCATACTGCTGATCGCTCACGCGCTCAAGGAGGTAGCGATCGTGCGAGACGACAATGAGAGTTCCGGGCCACGAATCGAGCATGTCCTCGAGAGCCGTGAGCATGTCGGTGTCGACGTCGTTCGTGGGTTCGTCCAGAATGAGAACATTCGGTTCGCTCAAGAGCACGAGGAGGAGCTGGAGGCGCCGACGCTGGCCACCCGAGAGATCCTCGACGCGTGTGGAGAGGTGATCCTTGGCAAAACCGAGGCGCTCGAGCAATTTCGCGGGAGTGAAGTCTTTGCCATCGATCGTGAAGGTCGTCTTCGTGCGCGCGAGCACGTCGCGCACGCGCTCGCCAGCGATGTCCTGAAGCTCGCGGAACTGCTGATCGAGGACGGCAATCTCAACGGTCTTGCCGCGCTTAACTCGGCCCTGCGTAGGCTCAAGGGTGCCCGCAATCAAACTGAGGAGCGTGGACTTACCGGCGCCGTTGGCGCCGAGGACGCCGGTACGCTCGCCCGGAGCGATGCGCCACGTGACGTCAGAAAAGATCACGTGATCGCCGTAGCTCACGCCCACGTCAAGGAGGTCAACGACGTCCTTGCCGAGCCGGGCAGTCGCGAGGCGCTTGAGCTCCAATGGGTTCCGCACCTCAGGGACATCCGCGATCAGGGCGTTCGCTGCCTCGATACGGAAGCGGGGCTTCGACGTTCGCGCCGGAGCGCCACGGCGAAGCCAGGCGAGCTCCTTCCGGGCCAGGTTCTGGCGCTTTTGCTCGGTCGCCGCGGCAATACGGTCGCGTTCGACGCGCTGAAGAACATAGGCAGCATAGCCACCTTCGAACGGCTCGACGATGCCGTCGTGAACCTCCCACGTCGACGTGCAAACCTCATCGAGGAACCAACGATCGTGGGTGATGACGATAAAGGCGCCTTGCCCAGCTCCCCAACGCCCTTTGATGTGGCGTGCAAGCCAGTGAATGCCCTCGAGGTCGAGGTGGTTTGTGGGCTCGTCGAGACCGATCACGTCCCAATCGCCCACGAGCAGCTTGGCAAGCGCAACGCGGCGGCGCTGGCCACCGGAAAGCGCGCCGATGCTGCGCTCGAACGGGATGTCGCTCAGCAGCCCCGCAATAATGTTGCGGATCTTTGGGTCTGAGGCCCACTCGTGCTCGGGGGCATCTCCGACGATTTCCTGCCCGACTGTCGAGGTCTCGTCCAAGTTGTCGGACTGAGACAAAAGCCCCATGCGCACGCCGTTCCTCGGCGTCACGCGCCCGCTGTACGGTTCAAGTTCGCCAAACAGGAGTCGAATGAGAGAACTCTTGCCATCGCCATTGCGCCCCACGATCCCAATGCGATCGCCCTCGAAAATACCGAGGGTGACAGAATCGAGCACGACTCGATTCGGGTACTGAAGATGCAGCTGTTCGGCGCCGACAAGAAGAAGACTCACGCCACGAGCCTACGTCCCTGCCGCCCGACCGACGAAACGGCGGGGCCGCTGATGTGATGCTCTAGCCCTCTTCGGCGCGCGCGCTATTGGCGATGGCGATGAACTCCTCGATCGCAAGTGTTTCACCGCGGCGCTGAGGATCGATGCCGGCGCGCTCGAGGATCGCCCCGGCGCGCTCGCCGCTTCCTGCCCACGGCTTGAGCGCGGCCCGCAGAGTTTTGCGACGCTGGAGAAAAGCGTGGTCGATAACGTCGAACACCGCTTCGCGCGGGGCCTCCCCCTCGGCCTGCACGCGGTCGCGGCGCACTCGCACGAGTGCGCTGCCGACGTTTGGCTCAGGCCAGAACACGCGCCTGGAGATACGGCCTGCAAGTTCGCTACTGCCGTACCACGCAGCCTTCGCGCTCGGCGCGCCATAGATTTTTGAGCCGGGCTTTGCGGCGATCCGCTCGGCGACTTCGAGCTGGACCATGACGAGCGCCTCGGTGATGACCTCGAAGCGCTCAAGGATGGTCAGGAGGATCGGGGTCGCAACGTTGTAGGGAAGGTTCGCGACGAGCCGTGTGGGAGCGCTGGGTGCACCGTCCGGAACCGGAAGCACGGTGAGTGCGAGCGCATCCGCATGTACGAGCGCGAGGCGCGAGCTCTCCAGCTGCTTCGCCGCGACGGTAGACGGCAGGAGCGCGGCAAGGGCCTCATCGAGCTCGACTGCCCCGACAAATGCACCCGCATCGAGAAGACCGAGCGTGAGTGAACCGAGCCCCGGCCCGACCTCAAGCACGACGTCGCCGCGCTTCACGCCCGCGCGTTCGACAATCGCGCGCACGGTGTTGGCATCAAGCAGGAAGTTTTGCCCACGCTTCTTCGTGGGTGTGATCCCACGCTCTTCGGCAAGCGCACGAATATCGCGCGGGGTCAGAAGACGCGTACCGCTATCGAGCGCGCGCGAAGTGCCGCTCACCCCTCTGCCCCCGCGAATCCGTAGACCTCTCGCTCGGTCGCGAGGACTCCCGCACATGCCTCCTCGAGGCTCAGGCCCTTCGCCTCAGCGATCACGCGCATCGTGTGCGGAATGAGGTAGCTCGAGTTGGGGCGGCCGCGGAAAGGCTCAGGCGTGAGGAACGGGGCATCCGTTTCCACCATGATGCGGTTGAGAGGCGTAATGGCAAGCGCCTCGCGAAGATAGGCGGCGTTTTTGAAGGTCGAGGTACCAGAGAAGGACAGGTACGCGCCACGATCGAGGGCCTCGCGCGCAAACTGCGCGTCTCCGCTAAAGCAATGAAAAACCGTGCGCTCCGGGGTGCCCTCGGTATCGAGAACGTCGAGAACGTCGCGATGCGCGTCACGATCGTGGATTTGCATGGGAAGGCCCTTTTCTTTCGCGAGCGCGATATGCATGCGAAAGCTTTGGATCTGCGCATCACGCCGTTCGGGCTTCTTGCGGGAGGTGCGGAACCAGTCGAGCCCGGTCTCGCCAATCGTCACCATGCCGGGAGTGTCGAGAAGTTCGGAAATCTCCGCTATTGCCTCGTCAAGAGAGCAAAGTTCCTCGCCGTTGCGTCCCTTGCCGGTTACGACATGATTGACCGCATCATTCGGGTGGATCGACACACCCCCGCGCAAGCGCTCTGCGACGAACGCTCGGTGCTCGGAGGGAATGTGCTCGCCGCGCAAAACGTCGGCCGTCCACCGTGCTGAGACGAGGTCGCAGCCAATCGTGATGATGCCGCGTACCCCGGCACGCTCTGCCCACGCGACGTGTTCTTCGATGCCGTGTGACCCCTCACCGTCGGAAAAGTCGAGGTGTGCGTGGTTATCAATCACGGGGCCGGGGAGAGGCTCGGGGGCCTCCGGCCACGTCAGATCGCGAGTGTGGCCGCTTTCGGCGGTTGCAGAACGAGAGTTCACTGCGTTGCTCATGGGGCCATCCTAGTGCGGGGCAAGCGTCGGACCCCGCGCCCGTGAAGCCCAACACACGCGAAGCCTCCTCGCGCGCGCAAAAGCCAAAAATATGCTTAGATTGATTCCTGTTGTGCGCGAGCACTCCCCTTTGGCGATCCCGTGGGACCCAGCCGGGGAATCTAGCCCGTGCGCCACCCCGATTTTTCACGCAGTTCGAGCAAGGAGCGCATCATGGCAGTGCCTAAGTTTAAGATGTCCCGGGCCCGCACCCGTTCGCGCCGCGCGAACTGGAAGGCCGAGACCACCGATCTCGTCAAGGTTACCGTTCGCGGTCGTACCGCCTCGGTTCCGCGCCGCCTCGCGAAGGCGTACCAGCGCGGCCTCATCGAGATCGACGGCTGATTTCAGCACTTCGCGAAAGGGCGCCCCACTTCACGGTGGGGCGCCCTTTCAGCTATAAGGAGGGCTATCCCCCGTTCTTGTGCGCGAGGGCTGCGTCGTAGAGCTCTCGTGCGGATACCCGCTCGTGTTCGCGCGCAACGGCCTTCGCGGCGTCCTTGAGGCGCTCCCCCGCCTCGGCGCGCGCGAGCACGAGTGCCGCCAGATCAGCCGGGTCCTCCTCTCGCGGCGGGGCCGGCGCCACAACGATCACGATCTCGCCGAGTACCTCGGTTTCACGCGCCCACGCGGCGAGCTCGGCAAGGGTTCCCCGCATGATCTCTTCGTGGGTCTTCGTGAGCTCGCGTGCAACGCACGCCTCTCGTTCGGCTCCGAAAACGTCGACCATTGCCTCGAGGCATTCGCGCGTGCGTCGCGGAGATTCGAAGAAAATTAGTGTGCGTGCCTCGCGTGAGAGGCTCTCGAGCACAGACAGACGCTTGCGCGACGTGCGCGGAAGGAAACCTTCGAAGGCAAAGCGATCGGGGGCAATTCCCGAGTGCACAAGCGCGGTGAGAGGCGCGGAAGGACCCGGGAACACGTCGACGGCGATGCCTTCGCGGGCAGCGGCATCGACCGCCCGAAAACCTGGATCGGAGACCACCGGCATCCCCGCATCGGTGACGAGCAGCACCTTTTGCCCGCTTCTCGCCGCCTCAAGGAGGGTCTCGGTGCGCTCGACTTCGTTGTGTTCGTGATACGCGAGCGTGCGCGCCGTTAGCCTGATGCCGAGCTCGCTCGCCAGCCGCTTTACGCGGCGCGTATCCTCGGCAGCGATCAGATCAGCTTCTCGCAACGCTGCGACGAGCCTGAACGACGCATCGAGGGGATTTCCGATGGGCGTTGCGGCAAGTGCGATATTTCCCGGTGTGAGCACGGTTTTGTTCTCGGTTTCCACCGTGCGATCCTACCGCGCGGCCCTTTAGGATGGGCTCGTGAGTGATACACGTGCGAGTGGAAGCGGCGGGTCTTCGGTGTCCCCGATGACAGGCAAGCGAGCGGCGCGCCCATCAACGGAGAAAGCCCGCGGGCCATTCGGACTTACCGAGCGCACCACGACGTGGATCCTCGCGCTCGTCCTTGTCGTATGGTCTGGGGCTCTGCGCCTCTATAAGCTCGGCCACGTCAAGACCCTCATCTTCGATGAGGTCTATTACGTGCGCGACGCCTATACGCTCCTTCGCGAGGGCAACGAGCGCGCGTGGGCGAAGGACGTCTCGAAGGCTGCGTTCGAGCGCGGCGACATCGACTCCTATCTTCCCGACCCCCAGTACGTGGTGCATCCGCCCGTCGGCAAATGGGCGATCGCGCTCGGAGAGTGGGCCCTCGGTGCGGACAACCCGTGGGGCTGGCGCATCTCCGTGGCGCTCGTGGGAACGCTGGGCGTCCTCATGCTGTTTTTGACGGTCCGACGCCTGCTCGGCAACACTGCTCTCGCGTTTCTCGCGGCCTACCTGCTCTCCATTGACGGAGTCCACCTCACTCACTCCCGCACGAGTTTGCTCGACCTGATTCTTGGGTTCTTCTGCCTCCTCGCGTTCTACTTCCTCCTGCGGGATCGCGATCAATTTCGCGATGCGCTCGGGAGGATCGAGGGGGCTGCGGAGGGCTTCGGGCACGTCACAGGGGTGCGCTGGTGGCGTATCGCCGCGGGAATTTCGCTCGGCCTCGCATGCGGCGTGAAGTGGTCGGGGCTCTATTTCGTCGCGGTATTCGGCATCATGACGGTGCTGTGGGACTGGGCGGCGCGTCGACGCTTCGGCGATCCTCGCTGGAAACTTCGCGGCTTCGCGCTCGATGCTATTCCCGCCTTCTTCGCGATCGTCGGCAGTGCACTCGCAACATACGTGCTCTCGTGGAGCGGCTGGTTTGCCTCCAAGGACGGGTACTTCCGCAACTGGGCGGCGGAGAACGGGCACGCGTCTAACCCGGTGACCGAGGCGCTTGCGTCACTGTGGCACTACCACCAGGAGGCGTACTCGTTCCACGTTGGGCTCGACTCTACGCACACGTATGCCGCCAAACCTTGGCTCTGGCTCCTCCAACTCCGCCCGACGAGCTTCTACTACGAGTCCTACACGTACGGCGAGTCGGGCTGCGAGGTCGAAAAATGCTCGGCAGCCATCACGAATCTCGGCAACCCGTTCATCTGGTGGTTCGGGGCCGTTGCGCTTCTCGTCACGCTCGTAGTCGCGATCGTACGGCGAAGCGGCACGGCCGGGGCGATCCTCTCGGGGATTATCGCGGGCTATCTCCCGTGGTTCCTGTACCTCGACCGCACGATCTTCCAGTTCTATTCGGTCGTGTTCGAACCGTGGCTCATCATGGCGATCGTTTTCGTGTTCGCACTCATGCTCGGGACGCGCACGGCTTCACGTGCAAGGCGCCGCATCGCAATCTTCGCGATCGCCTCACTCGTGGTCACGATGACGCTTGCCTCGGCGTTCTGGTGGCCACTGTGGACGGCCCAGGTCATTCCTTACGACCTGTGGCGCGCCCACATGTGGTTCGATTCCTGGATCTAGCCCGGGCTCTTTAGGCTGCCGCCTCGACCTGGAGCCACTCGCTCTTCTTCTCGAGGAAGCTCTGTGCCGCTCTCTTCGCACCTTCGAGGCTATGGTGGGCGCCCCATCCGCACTGGATCTCGTTCGCCGCGGGAACGGCTTGTGCCTCTAGCAGGTCGTTGAGCGTGGCCTCGACGAGTGGCGCCACCTCTTCGGGCGTGTGCTCGCCGCGCATGAGCAAGTAGAAGCCGGTGCGGCAGCCCATGGGCGAAATATCGAGGATGTCGTCGCTGTGGTTGCGAGAAAACTCCGCCATCATGTGCTCGAGCGAATGGACAGTCTCAGTTTCGAGGGCGTCAACGTTCGGCTGGGTGAAACGAATATCAAACTTCGTGAGCGTGACGCCGCCGAGATCTTTGCGATCAGCGACACGGATGTACGGGGCCGCGACGGTGCGGTGGTCAAGATTAAAGCTTTCAACGTTCATACGCTCGTTCATCGCGTTTTCCTTTCGGAGGTCGAAGTCTTCCGTGCCATCCTATCGACGAGAACTACGGGCGGTGCGCCCCCGTACCACGCCCTGAAACTCCTGGCGCACGTCATCGTCGGCACTTTTTGGCCACGCGAGGACGATTCGGGTTCCCTCACGCTCGGCGAGGGGCCTGTGGGTGACGTCCTTGCGGGCATGCAACCGAGCAAGGGACATGGGCATGATGGCATAGCCATTACCTGCGGCGACGGTCGCGACCGCACCTTTAGGCCCGCCGCATTCTTCGAGGCTGAACTGATGTTCACCTTCAAGGTCGCTCTCGGTGAGTTCCTCGCTGAGGCTCAGCGGATTGTCTTTCGCGACTACCGCGACGGGCCGTTCTTCCCAGAGCGGCACTGCATGAATATCCTCGCGCTCGAGAATGGGCCCTTCCGCGCGCGGGGCGCTGTTCCACGGAAGCCGCGCGAATACCATGTCGACAGCCCCGCATGCGAGCGCTTCCTCGGGGGCGCGGTCATCGAGCGGGACCAACTGCAACTCTGGTCGCTTGGGATCGGTGTGCCAGCGCCGCGCGAAGACGTCGGGCTCAACCCCGGGAATGAACCCCACGCGAAGCGCGCCGCCCGCAGCACCCGGCGCGCTTTCAGCAAGCTTCACTTGATGATCGCAACGGTGAAGGGATAGGTGTATGCCTCGCCGTTGTTCGCCTTCAACGCGGCAATAATCGGTATCACGATCGTCGCTACCAGAATCGCCAGGCCAATGATCGCAGCGATCAGGATGAAGACGAGCGGGACGAGAAGGAACGAGAGGAAAGTCCCCAGGAAGAAGAAGCCCCACGCGATGAGGCTGTAGACGAAAAGGTTGATCGCGAAGTTCAGTGCGCCCGCGGACGCATTGCGAACGAAGGGGCTCTTGTCACGATAGATCAGGTAGATCACGAGCGGCCCGACCCACCCGAGCCAGCCGGCCGAGACCAGAGTCGCAATGAGCGTACTGAGGTGCGCGAGAATGGCCCAGGTGCGCTCATCACTCGTCACGCCACCGGGGCCGGTAGGGCCGCTAAAGCCAGGTGCGCCAGTGCCCTGGCCGCCGGACGTGGGATTGCTAAAGCCGTATGGATTCGAGGGTTGGTCACTCATGGTGGGCTCCTTCATTACGTAGGGATCGTTCACATCGAGAAGCGTGGACGCGCTCAAGCAAGGAATCGAGCTCCTCGTAGCGCTTCTCACTCGTACAGGCGACATACGCCGGGCATTCCTGAGGTGGGATCGCCTCCGCTCCGTCGACGTCACCCGGGCTGCACGTCCACGTGCGAATACTCCCGCCAGCTTTCTCAATGATATGGAAGCCAGCAGCGATATCCCACGGATTAATGCTCGTGAGGGTCGTGGCATCCGCCCACCCCGCGGCCACGAAGCACAGTTCGAGCGCCGCCGAGCCAAGGTTTCGCACTGCCCCCGCGCTTTCGAGCAAGGCGAGCCTCTCGCGTTCGGCGAACGATCGATCCTCGCAAAGATCGCGAAGTCCCGGGAATCCCGTGAGAACAAGTGCATCCGCGAGTGCTCGTTCGGGATTGGGGCCAAGTCGCTTTGTTCCCAGGTACGCGGCAGTGTCATCGGCCCAAAACTCCATGCCGAGGGCAGGTGCATTCACAACACCGCCCACGAGCACATCCTCGACCGCCACGCCAATCGAGATGGCGTACAGCGGATTGCCGGTCGCAAAGTTCGAGGTGCCGTCAATAGGGTCAACGTAAAACGTGACGGCACTCGTGCCCTCGCGGGTTCCGCCCTCTTCACCCACGATTCGGGCATCCGGGCAGTTCGCGAGGAGTACCTCGCGAATGCGGTCCTCGCACGCGCGATCGTGAGCGGTCACAATATCGTGAGCATTCGCCTTGTATTCGCGCTCCACGGGACCTCCGCCAACCTCAGCGAGGTAGCTCGCGGCTGCCGCGGCAGCCTCACGCGCAAATGCAATAAGCCCCGCGAGCTCAGTTACATTCCTTGCAGTGGCGAAAGAATTCGTGATCACGCCTCCATTCCATCACGAAGACAATCGTCAACCTGGAAGCGGGCATCAATGACCAGGCCCTACCAACGATCTCAGCGTCGACGCTCAACCTTGACGAGCCCCGTTTGTTCAATCGTTGCGACACGCCCCTCCGCGACTGTGCCGCGCGCGCTGCTCAACATACTCAGCTCGACGGGGACATCTTCGAAATACGCCACGGGGCAAGGGCCGATTCGAGAAATACCGCGAATGCGTCCTGCTCCGGTACCGTCGGCGTGGTCTCCCACACGTAAGCGCAGCGCGCGAGGGTCGATCAAGGCACGCCCGGGGCCCAGCCCACACTCCCCCATCGTTGCAAGCGGAACTCCGCCGCTCGTTACGAAAACTCCGCGCTCTCGCATCTCGCCGTCAACCCATTTGAGTCCCGCGAGTTCCGCGAGAAACTCGGATCTCGGAAATGAAAGGGCATCGTCGGCACTGCACTCTTCGGTTACGTGGCCATCCTCGAGCACACACACTCGATCCGCCCACGCGAGAAGATCAAGAACATCATGGGTCACGCACACAAGAGTCCGCGTTTGCGCGAGGTCAGCCACGAGACCTCTCATTTCCCTTGCGGCGCGAACGTCGAGAGCCGCGAGCGGCTCATCCAGGAGCAGCACACGTGGTTCAACCGCAAGAGCCCGCGCGAGCGCACATTTTTGCGCTTGACCTCCCGAAAGCGTGCGAGGTCGCCGATCCTCAAACCCCTCAAGACCCACCTTCACCGCAAGTTCACCGGCTACTTCGCGGGCCTCGCGCCGTTTCATCCCTGCACTCACAAGACCGTAAGCGATATTGTCAAGAACGCTCATGTGATTGAAGAGATGCGCTGTTTGAGAGAGATAGGCAAAACCTCTCTTGTGAAGCGGTGTTCGGCTGAAATCCTCACCATCAATCGCTAAGCGAATTTCTCCATCGCGCGGAGCGGCAAGATGCCCAGCGAGCGCCTCAAGCATCGTGGACTTTCCCGCCCCATTCGGACCCACGAGAGCAACGTGCTCACCGGCATCGATACGGATGCAAGCATCAACAGCGCGGCCGGGAATACGAACCGCGAGATCTAGACTCATCGAGCATCCGCCTCACGTTGAAGCGGTCCACGGGCATAGGCAATTGAAACGACCACGAGTGAAAAAATGACGAGGATTATCGAAAGGCCCACGGCATCGGCAATGTCTCCCTCACGGGCAAGATAGATCTGCAGCGGGAGCGTGCGCGTCAAGCCGGCGAGCGACCCCGCAAACGTTAGCGTCGCCCCAAATTCACCGAGCGAGCGCGCGAGGGCCAAAGTCGCAGCGATAAGAATCGACGGTGCGAAGCGCGGAACGGTAACGGTACGAAACACGCGCATCGGCCGAGCACCTAGGCTCGCCGCTGCACGCTCCTCAGCAAACCCACTAGCGCGAAACGCACTTTCGAGGGTGAGTACTACAAACGGGAGCGAAACAAACACCTGCGCTATGACGACGGCGCTCGTCGTGAAGACAACTCGGATGCCGGCACTCTCTAAAAGCGGAGCGAGAAGACTCTGGCGCCCGTAAGCGAGCAAAAGGGCAATTCCTGATACCACGGGAGGCAGAACAAGAGGCACGAGCACAAGTGCACGCAAGAGCACTGTGAGCGGACCGGAAGAACGAGCAAGCTTGAGCGCAAGCGCGAGCCCAAAAGTTGTCGATATGAGGCACGCGAGCGTCGCCGTCACAAGCGAGAGGACTGCCGCCGAGCGATTTTCGGGACCTGCAGCGAGATCGGCAAGGCTGCCCCAAGGCGTCCCCAGGGCAAGCGCCACGATCGGAAAAACAATGCTCAGACCCGCCATCACGGCAAGAAGCCCAACGAGCATCGGGGTTCTCGCACTCTCACGACGCACCGGGCTCACTCTCCCTTTTGGAAACCAGCTTCCGCTAGTGCCTTTTGGCCATCGTCACCAAGGACGTAGTCCACAAATTTCTGCGCAGCCTCGCTTCGCTTCGCTTTTTGGGCTTCAACCGTCACAGCGATGGGGTATTCATTTGCGAGCGATTCGGCCTCGGGGATTTCAAGTCCGTCTACTTTTTCAGGCGCGGACGCAACATCTGTCTCGTACACAAACGCAACATCGGCTTCGCCAGCCTTCACGAGTCCCAGAGTGTCGGTCACCGAATTCTGCTCGGTATCAAAATCGATCTTGGGGTCCCCAGCAGCCATGAGCACCTTATCCGTGAGGGCACCACACGGCACCTCACTCGCACACCTCACGACCACGAGCTCGGGCCGAGATGCAAGGTCATCGAGCCCTGTAACCTTCTTCGGGTTACCCTCCGCGACAGCGATTTCGAGGGAATTACGGGCAAAGATGCGAGGAGACGAGGACACTAGATTCTTTGACTCCGCCGTATCCATCCACTTCTTTGAAGCAGAGGCAAAAACATCTGCGGGAGCGCCACCATCCATTTGAGTAACCAGATCCTGCGATCCGGCAAACGTAAAGACAACATCGATATCCGGGTTCTTAGCCTCGAACTCCTTCTCGAAGCTCTCGAAGGTGTTCTTGAGCGAGGCTGCGGCAAAAACCGTGACCTTCGTGCGACCTGGTGAAGCGTCGGATGGCGCACCTCCGTCGGTACTTCCACAACCTGCGAGCGACGCCGCAGCGAGCATCGCTGCAGCTCCAGCACCTGCCATGCGTTTCATCGAATCCATCCTCCATGAAGGAAATCGAAAATAGGGGCAGAGAACAGCTTATCGAGGTCGAGCTCATAACTCTCAACTGCATAACCTTCGAAGGAGTGGTAGGCAGGCACGCAGCGCTCATTTCACGGGTCGAAAGCCAGCATCAACGATCGTCATTTGCCCCTCGTGGCTGAGGACAAGGTCAACGTACTTCTGCGCGGCCTCGCTTCGAGTGCTTTCCTTCGCGTCCTTCGTCACCGCAATTTCATACGTGTTCGAATGAAGCTGCGCACCCGCGAGGTCAACTCCGTCAACCGCGTCTTCAGCGGAAGCGACGTCGCTTTCATAAACGATGGCGGCATCGGCCTCCCCCGCCTTCAGAAGCCCGAGAGCATCCCTGGAGGATTGCTCCTCTGTATCAAAACGGAGGTCGTCGAGAAAAGCGTTCCTCACGAGCTTATCCGTGGCCTCACCGCACGGAACCGCGCTCGCGCACCGCACAGCGACAAGTTCGGGGCGCGCCGCGAGATCCTCGAGGTCTTCGATGTTCTTCGGATTCCCTTTCGCGACGGCGAGCTCAAGTGTGTCAAGCGCAAAAACCTCGGACGAATACTTCGGCACGAGCCCCTTGTCCTCCGCCTGGTTCATCCACGTGGTCGAAGCTGGCGCGAATACATCCGCTTGGGCACCTTCACTCATCTGCGTGACGAGATCCTTCGACTCGGCATAGGTGAAGACAACATCAATACCCGGGTTTGCCGCTTCAAAATCCTTTTCGAGGTTCCCGAAAGCGTCCTCAAGCGAGGGTGCCGCGAAAACCGTGAGTTTCGTGCGAGCTGGCGAAGCGTGTGAGCCCGTCCTTTCGTCACTGCCACCGCACCCTACGAGTGACACGACAACGAGCGTTGCTGCGGCCAGAGCGCTTGCCATGCGCTTCATCGCGTCATCCTCCAAGAAGGGAATCGAGATACGGCGTTGAAAACAGCCTATCGGGATCGAGTTCATTCCTCACGGCTACAAAATCGCTCCACCGCGGGTAGAGACCCCGCAGCTCAGCTTCCCGCAGCCAGTGCATCTTCCCCCAGTGCGGCCGGCCCCCCAACTCAGCGAGAGTATCGTGAACGACTCGGAGATAGTCGTCGCTCTTCGCGTGAAGAGGATTGTGAGCGGCGATGTACACGGTGTCCCGTTCACTCGCCGTCGAAAGCCACACGTCGTCGGCTGCAGCTCGGCGAACTTCGAGTGGAAAGATGGGCGAAGGCGTCGAACGCTCGAGCGTACGCGTGAGCACATCAAAGGCCTCGTCGAAGCGGCTCGCGGGAATCGCCATTTCACACTCGCGAAAGCGCGTGCGGCGTGAGGCAACGAAGAGTCGGTATGGCAAGTGCACAGCCTCCCCTGCTGGCATGAGCGTTGATACCGCACCTGAGAGTGGCCCCTTTGTGGCCGGCACGGCCTGAACGAGTCGATTTGCGAGCGCAAATGCGCCATTCCCAACGACTTCGCTCTCGATAAAGTCACGTACCCGTCCCATTCCTTTGTTCGACGACTCCGCAGGGACGTGGTTAAGTTCGCGCACGATTGCTCTGCGCCCGCCTGGTACGAAGAAAAACTCCTGATGATCCTGAACGGTACTCGTCTCAAGGAATCTCGCGGCAGTCTCCTTGAGAGGCGCTGCATATTCTCTCCTGTGGAGCTTGTAAAGCGGCATCGTGCGAAGTCGCACCTCCACAATGATGCCGAGGGCGCCCAGACCCAGCCGTGCGGCCTCGAAAAGATTCACGTTGCGTTCGCGGTCCGCCCACACAGAATCGCCGTTCGCCAGCACGATCTTGAGACCGGTCACTAACCCGGAAACCCCCGTGAACCGCCCACCGGTTCCATGGGTACCGGTACTGATCGCCCCCGCAATCGACTGCCGGTCGATGTCCCCCATGACCTCGAGCGCGCGCGAGTGCGTCGCGAGCATCGGTCCAATTTCCCACAGGCGTGTGCCACCGCGCAGCGTCACATCTCCCGTGTCCTTATCGAAGCTCACGAGGCCGCGATACCGATCGAGGGTCAAGGTCACGCCATTCGGCTTTGCGACGGGCGAAAAAGAATGTCCGGCACCAATAGCTCGAAGGGCTGTCCCATGGGCAGTTGCCCGCGCGATGTGGTGCACAATTTCTCGTTCGCTACGGGGGTGCACAACCTCCGTAGGCGAGAACTCCACATTTCCCGACCAGTTCGCGCGAATCTCGCGCGCCGAGCCTAAAGCGACCTTTGCCATGCCCCAGCCTTCCCTCGTTGATCCGGAACCTAAATATACGCGCGTCCGAGGCCACGGTAGGTGGGGACGACATCAACGACCTGATCCCCTTGCACGATCGCGTAAGTGTCCACGTGCTCAGCTACCTCGCCAGCCTTTGCGTGTCGCATCCACACGGTATCCCCAACGCGCATTTTTTCGGCCGCCCGCCCACGCAATGGTGTTTGTACCTCGCCTGCACCTTCTAATCCAACATAACCGAGGGGGTTCGGATACACGACGCTCGGTAACCTGTCCTTCCCGGGCGGGCCACTCGCAATCCACCCGCCTCCAAGAATTGTCGCAACGCCGGGTGCAGGTCGTCGCACGACGGGGAATCCCACAAACAACGCAGGCTCGGGGCGGAAACCCACGAAGTGGTCGAAGCTTGCCGGGCCGATAAGTCCCGATCCCGCGGCGACTTCCGTGACGCTCGGATCAGCACACGTCGACTCGATACTTCCCGTGCCACCCCCGTTAACGAATTCCAGATCGCACACCTCACGCACGCGCTCTACGGCTTCACCGCGCCGGGCGGCAACTTCACGAGCGCTGAGGGCCTGCATTCCTCGCGTCAAAAGCCGCATTGGTGAACGGCCGCGATTCGGTGTGCCCGCAATCTGCGATTCGTAGCCCATGAGTCCCACGAGCGCAATGCCCTGGGTTCGCATAAGAGCCCGCGCAAGTTCCTCGACTTGTCCAGGTGTGAACAGTGGAGAGCGAAGCGCCCCCAGGTGAATTCCACGCAGGGGAACGTAAGAACAATCCAGCTCAATACACACGCGGACCGGCAGGCCGGAAATGGAGTGCGAGCGGTGCGCTTCCACGATCATGTCAGCATGGGCGCGTGAATCAACCATGAGAGTGACGGCTCTAAGGGCCCGTTCGTTCGTCACGAGTTGGGCAAGAGCCTCGCGATCAGCAGTTGGGTAGGCGACGAGAACGTCTTCAAAGCCTTGCTCAACGAGGTCGAGCGCCTCTGCAAGTGAGAAGGCCAGCAGACCTCCCTCGAATGTGCTCGCGGCACGTTCGATAAGGAAAGGGACGCGCAACGACTTTGTGGCGACACGGATGGGCGTTGCTCCAGCACGCTGCTCAAGCGCGCGGGCATTGGAGTCGAAACTGGCCAGGTCAAGAACCGCAACCGGGCGGCGATTGAGACCCGCAGCGGCGAGTGCACGCTCATAGCGAGCAATTTCTCGCGCACTCGAGGGCGCCGACGATGCTGCCACGGTGCGAGAACCCGTGCGTGTCAGGCGCGGCGGCGGCGCATGACGTCATCGACTGTAAGTCCCGAGCCAATCACCTGGGCGTCCGACGCGAGATACGTACCTCGTTCAGCATCGGCCTCACGTTCTTCGACGTCTGCGGCTTCAAGGCTGCTGCCAGTCGAGAGCGAGCCGTAGCGGAAGCTCACTCGGGAAGCAAAACGCTCGTCCGCGAGGGCCTTTCCTGTCCCTGCTTCGCGAGCCTCGAGCACCTGACGCAAGAAGGCTTCGTGGCGTTCGGCAGGGCTCATGTCACTCGGGCGCGAGACTTCGGAATCCGACGCTTGCCCGATCTCGGCGTGGCTAGCCTCGCCATCGCTTTCCTGCTCGACCTCAGGGGCGCGCTCAATGCGGGCCTCATCATCGCTCACGGAGGCGTCGTCGCTCGCGTTCCGTGTGTGCATCAAGCGCGTCGCTTGACGCGCGACGAGGCAGAGACCGAGCGCGGCGACAGCCCCGAGCGGGAACCAGATGCTCGTGAGAGAGAGCGAGGTCGTGACGACAGTCACGAGCGTTACTCCAACGAGAATCGAGAGGAGGACCGTCAAGGCAGTATTGAGCCCCGAGTGGTGAGGGCGATCGTGCTCGAGATCGGTACGTTTCTCGACCCCAAAACGCGGGCGTGAAGTTGGGTCCGCGGGGCGGAGGAGGCTGCGGTTCTCGGGCATGTCGGTCACCTCGTGCGAGATAGAAGAGTAGGTGCGGCAGGCGTCGGTGACGTCCCTGGCACTCTCGGAGTGGCGCTGCTGCGCGATCCTCTCCGCCTCCCCCAGCGTGTACCGCCGATCGGCGGTCTTGGGAACGGCGTACAGTAACCACACGCCCACAAGAAGGGCGATCAGCACCGCACCGAGATTAAAGCTGTTCACCCCTTGATCGTATGGACTTTATTCGCGCCCACTGCGCACATCCGGCCGCGTGTCGCGCCTCGTAGGACGCACCTCACCGTACGTCCGGAACTCGGTCAAGGAGGAGACCCCTCGCTGGCAACTCCTCGCGTGTCAAAGCGAACACCCGATGGTCGCGCCACGAGCCTGAAACGTAGATGCAACGCTCGCGGATCCCCTCTTCTCGAAGGCCCAGCTTTTCGACCACCCTCAGGGAAGCGGTATTGGAAGGCTGCACGAGGACTTCGACGCGATGAAGCCCCTCGCCGATGAGGACCTCCTCGAGTGCGAGCGCGAGGGCACGTGGGGCGATTCCGTGTCCTGCCCATTCGGGTGCCACCCAGTAGCCCACTTGTGCGGTCGAAAGCGGACCGAACACGATCGAGGAAAAACCGATGTGGCCCACGAGCGCTCGTTTGCGGAAGATCCCGAGGGAAGACCACGCGATCTTGCTCCCTTGGCGTCTAAGCGCTCGAAATTGCGCTTGAAACGGAGGGTAGCCTCCATCGCCCCACGAAGGGTCCTGGCCCTCCCAGCTTTCGAGCCACTCGGCGCTGCTCTCGCGCAAGCGCACATAGGCCTTGCGGTCACGGCGTACGAATGGGCGCAGGGTGAGCGAGGCATCGCGGAGTCTCATGTCGGGAAGTATAGCGTTGAGGATCGCGCATCGTGGTCGCCGGTGCACGAAGACTGAATCCACACGGCTCCGCGCTGTGACACGATGTGTTTATGAATGAGAGCACTACGTCCGCAAAGAAGCGTGCGCTGCGCCGCGAGATTCTCCGGGCACGGCGCGAGACCTACGTGGCTGACGAGGCACGTGAAAGTGCCGCGCGCATCCGCAAGCGGCTCGAAGAGAGCATCGATCCATGGCTTGCAGCGGCAGGTCCCTCCCTGGTTATCGCGGGCTATAGCCCGGTTCCCGCCGAGGCAAGCGCTCTCTCGTGGCTAAGACGCAAGGCACGCGAGGGGCACACCGTCATTCTCCCCACATATGAGGGAGAGCTTCTCGGCTGGCGTTCATGGGACGGCGAAGAATCTCTTACTCCTTCTGGCGGGGCCAAGTTCGGATCCGAACCCTCGGGTGAATCCTTCGGGCCACAGGGGCTTGCTCGCGCCGACCTCATCATCACGCCCGCCGTCGCGGTTGACCGATCCGGCACACGCCTCGGACACGGCAAGGGCTACTATGACCGGGCCCTCGCGTATGCCCGTCCAGAAACCCGCGTACTCACCTTGATCCACGAAACCGAGCTTCTTGATGCCGGCTCGCTGCCCCGCGAAGAACACGATGTTCCGATCCCCGAGGTTCTCACCGAGGCCGGACTCGAGATCCTTAGCCCTCCTGTCTAGCGCCGCCCTCACAGCGGTACGCGCTCCACATCGCCCTGCCTTCCCCACCTCGGCTCTAGGCGCCCCACGCGCCGAGATCCGGCTTTAGCGTGGGGCACATGGGAGAACATTCATCGCTCGAGCGGGCTCGGCGCGCGCTCGCCACCGCGGCCCCACACGTGAGGCGCGCAATACGGAAGAACAGGGCGCTGCTGGCCCTCGTCGCCATCGCCGGATTCGTGAGTCTCAGCGCCCCGCCACTCGCTGCGCACGTGCTTCCGGGGACCCCGGTCGTTGTCGCTGCCCACGCGATCGCCGCTGGTGAGACTCTCGACGACAGCGACCTCACGACGGTGATGGTGAGGCCCGATCTCATCCCCGCCGGTGCGTCACGGCAACCACACGAGCTTGTAGGCGAAAGCACGGCAGGCGCCATCAACCAAGGCGACCTGGTTCTTCGCGAGAATCTACGCGAGGCCGCTCCCTCACTCGACCCCGAGCACGCTCTCGTGTCGATCCCGATCGCGCCAGGAAGTGTCATTGAGGGGGCCGAGGCGGGAACTCAGCTGAGGCTCGTGTGCGAACGCCTCTCGTCGTCGATAGATGCAGACCGTCCCGCTACTCTCAGCGAGGTCCGCGCCGTTTTGCGCGAATCTCATGGCTCCGCGGATAGCTCTGGGACGATGTTCGCGGCCTCCGGCTCCCCCACGGCCACGGTCGAAATCGATCGTGCGCACATTTCAACTATTGCGCATTGCACATCCGCTACTCCCCCGTTTGTCGCCGTTGTCCGCTAGTTTGTCTTTCGAAGACTTAAGCCGGCTATCGCCGGATCTGCTCCGAATACCCTTATCGAAAGGAACGGCCGTGAACGGATTCAAGGAATTCATCATGAAGGGCAACGTTCTCGACCTCGCGGTCG
Source organism: Dermabacter sp. HFH0086 (assembly GCF_000413375.1). Taxonomy (NCBI): domain Bacteria; kingdom Bacillati; phylum Actinomycetota; class Actinomycetes; order Micrococcales; family Dermabacteraceae; genus Dermabacter; species Dermabacter sp. HFH0086. The sequence continues at coordinate 1,600,266 of NZ_KE340308.1, read as the reverse complement.
GCGTTGTCATCGGCGGTGCATTCACCGCCCTCATCAAGGCTTTCGTCGATCACCTCATTCAGCCCGTCGTCGCCGTTTTCGGTGGCGCAAACGTTGATGGCTTCGCCTACCGCATCATCGCGGACAACAAGGCGACCACCCTCGACTTTGGCGCAATTATCTCCGCGGTCATCTCCTTCCTCATCACCGCGGCAGTCGTGTACTTCGTCTTCGTGCTGCCCGTCAACAAGGCGCGTGAACTCGACAAGAAGCGCCGCGGCATCACGGAGGAGGTCACGGAACTCACCGACATCGACCTTCTCACCGACATCCGCGACCTTCTCAAGGCGCAGAACACCAAGTAAGCCTTAACTCGCATGTGCGAGTTGATCTCACGCCCCGGCGGCGCAGGCGAAACCGTGAGGTTCGCCTGCGCCGCCGGGGCTTTCTCATGATCGGTTGTTTCTTACTACAGCAATGCCCAATCTCGGACCTTAAGAGCAACCGCGCCCACCTGCATCCCCTCAACGGCGCGCCCCCATAGGCAGTCCTCGCGAGCGCCTGCCGAACCTCGGTAGCATGGAGCGCTATGCCTTCATACCCCGACCTCTACGAGCCAGTCGCCACGTGGTTTGCGACCCACCGTCGGCCCCTACCCTGGCGTGATTCGCACACGAGCCCATGGGGCGTTCTCGTCAGCGAAATCATGAGCCAACAAACCCCCGTGTCCCGCGTTGCAGAGCCCTGGCGCGCGTGGATGAAGCGTTGGCCAACCGCGCACGCGCTCGCCCATGCCGACGCTGCCGAAGTCCTGCTCGCGTGGGGATCTCTCGGCTACCCCCGGCGCGCTCTTAGGCTTCTCGATTGCGCGCGCATCGTCGAGCGGGACTACGGCGGAGAACTCCCGGTTGGCGTGGACGCGCTCACTGCGCTACCGGGAATCGGCTCCTATACCGCCGCGGCAGTGGCATGTTTCGCGCAGGGGCAGCGCGCGTGCGTGCTCGATACCAACATCAGGCGCGTACTGACGCGAGTGCTCGACGCCAAACCCTCGGTTAAAGCACACGTGACGAAGCGCGACCGCGATCGCTTCGACGCGCTGGTTCCGGACGACCCCGAGCGCGCGCGCATTTGGAATGAGGGCATCATGGAGCTCGGTGCGCTCGTGTGCCGTGCCCGCACGCCCCTTTGCGAGGCATGCCCACTTGCGCCTCACTGCGCGTGGCTTGATGCTGGGCGCCCCGGTCTCGGCGAGCGCACGACACGCCCGCAAGGGTATGAAGGAACAGATCGACAGATCCGCGGAAAAATCCTCAAGACCCTACGCGAGGGTGGTGAGGCCACCGTCGGAACTCTCGAGGGTGAAAGCGGGACGGACCGAGACCGCTTCGCACGGCTTCTGGCCGACCTCCTTGACGAAGGGTTCATTTCGCGCACGCCGGAGGGAAAAATCGCTCTCGGTTCGCCTGCGCGATTCTCACCGCGGAACTAGCGGTTGCGCGCGGGTCAGGCCCGTTCCGACGCCTGCTTCGCCTTCAATGCGTGAAACCTTCGGACGATGCGCTCAACGAGAAGCGAGAAGGCGAACGCCAATACGAGCGCCGCGACGATTCCAAGCAGCGGATGCGCCTCGAACCACTGGCCGGCAAGTGCCCCGATAAGGCTTGAATAGACGGCCCACATGAAGGTCGCGAGAATAATGCGCGGCGTAAAAAGAGCACGCGGATACTCAAGACCACCGGCGACGAGGTTCACCGCCGTGCGCCCAAGGGGAATGAACCTCGCCGTCATGAGATAGGTGAAGGCGTGCCGCTCGAGGCCACGCTCCGCGGCCTCGACCGCTCGATGCCCGCGACGGCCCTCGTTAAAGAACGAAAGCTTCTGCCACGGAAGCATACGGCCAATCTGGTAGGTCACGTGGTCGCCGACCGCGGCCCCTGCCCAGCCCGCCAGGATGAGCAGAATAAGCGACGGCTTACCGGAGGTCGCCCACAGGGATCCGAGCGCGACGAGCAACGATTCGCTGGGAACCGTGGGAAAGAAAGCGTCCACGAGGGAGAAGGCGGCGACCACGAGGTGGACCCACCACGCTTCTCCCGCGTGGACGACAATCTCTTCAACGACGTGCATGTCTAGGACTCACGCACGAAGGCTAGCCAGCGATGTCCTCAACAGAAATGTCCTCGGAAATCGGCTCAAGCTCACCCTCGGCGTTCTTCGTTGCGAAGGTGAAGATCCCGAGCGGACCCTCGCCTTCGGCGTCGATGACGATCTCGTCGCCGTCCTTCACCTGGCCGAACAAGATCTTTTCGCTGAGCGCATCCTCGATGTCGCGCTGAATGGCGCGGCGAAGAGGACGGGCGCCGAGAACTGGGTCGTAGCCCTTTTCTGCGAGAAGCGTGCGTGCCTGCGGCGTCAACGTCACCGACATACCGCGCTCCGCGAGGCGCGTATCGAGGCGTCCCACCATAAGGTCGACGATCTGCGCAATCTCCTCGCGAGACAGCTGCGGGAACACCACGATGTCGTCGACGCGGTTGAGGAACTCGGGGCGGAAGTGCTGCTTGAGCTCCTCGTTGACCTTCGCCTTCATGCGCTCGTAGCTCGTCGAGAGGTCGCCGCCGGCCTGGAAGCCAATCGAAACGCCCTTCGCAATGTCGCGCGTGCCGAGGTTGGTCGTCATGATGATGACCGTGTTCTTGAAGTCCACGACGCGGCCCTGCGAATCGGTGAGGCGGCCGTCCTCGAGGATCTGCAGGAGCGAGTTGAAGATGTCAACGTGCGCCTTCTCAATCTCGTCGAAGAGCACGACCGAGAACGGCTTGCGGCGCACCTTTTCGGTGAGCTGACCGCCCTCGTCGTAGCCGACGTAGCCGGGAGGCGAACCGAACAGGCGCGAAGCCGTGTGCTTCTCGCCGAACTCCGACATATCAAGGGTGATGAGAGCGTCCTCATCGCCGAAGAGGAACTCGGCGAGAGCCTTCGCGAGCTCGGTCTTGCCAACGCCGGTGGGACCGGCGAAGATGAACGATCCGCCAGGGCGCTTCGGATCCTTGAGGCCCGCGCGGGTCCTACGAATCGATTGCGACAGCGCCTTGATCGCTTCGTTCTGGCCAACGACGCGCTTGTGCAGCTCGTTTTCCATATTGAGCAGGCGCGTGGATTCGGCCTCGTTGAGCTTGACGATCGGGATGCCAGTCGCAGCAGCGAGCACCTCGGCGATCACGTCATCGTTCACGACGCTGATCGAATCGGATTCGCCGTTGCGCCACGCGTCTTCCTTGGCCTTGCGCTCGGCCGTGAGCTTCTGCTCGTCATCACGGAGGCTCGCGGCCTTCTCGAAGTCCTGCGCATCGATCGCGGATTCCTTCGCCCGCTTGGCCTCTTCGATCTTCTGGTCGTATTCCTTGAGCTCGGGCGGCGCCGAGAGACGGCGGATGCGCAGGCGCGCACCAGCCTCGTCGATCAGGTCGATCGCCTTATCCGGAAGGAAGCGATCGTTCACGTAGCGGGCAGCGAGCTGCGCCGCCGCTTCGAGGGCGTCATCCGTAATCGTGACCTTGTGGAAGGACTCGTAGCGATCGCGCAACCCGCGAAGGATGTCGATGGTCTCCTCGACGCTCGGCTCCTCGACCTGGATCGGCTGGAAGCGGCGTTCGAGCGCTGCATCCTTCTCGATGTGCTTGCGGTATTCCTCGAGCGTCGTGGCACCGATGGTCTGCAACTCGCCGCGCGCGAGCATCGGCTTGAGGATGTTCGCCGCGTCGATTGCGCCCTCTGCTGCACCGGCACCCACGAGCGTGTGGATCTCGTCGATGAACAGCACGATGTCACCGCGAGTCTTAATTTCCTTGAGCACCTTCTTCAGGCGTTCCTCGAAGTCGCCGCGGTAGCGCGAGCCCGCCACGAGCGAGCCAAGGTCCAGCGTGTACAGCTGCTTGTCCTTGAGTGTTTCGGGGACGTCACCCGCGACGATCGATTGGGCAAGCCCCTCGACGACGGCGCTCTTGCCGACGCCCGGTTCGCCGATCAGAACGGGGTTGTTCTTCGTGCGGCGGCTGAGCACCTGCATGACGCGTTCGGCTTCGCGCTCGCGGCCGATGACGGGATCGAGTTCCTGGTCGCGAGCCGCCTGCGTGAGGTTGCGCCCGAACTGGTCGAGCACGAGGGAGCCCGACGGTGTCCCCTCTTGGTTGCCGCCACCGGCGTTCACGGTTTCCTTGCCCTGGTAGCCGGAGAGGCGCTCGATGACCTCCTGGCGCACGGCAGCGGGCTGGGCGCCCATGCGCGTGAGGACCTTGACAGCCACGCCATCGCCCTCGCGCAGAAGGCCGAGGAGGATGTGCTCGGTGCCGATGTAGCCGTGGCCGAGCTGAAGCGCCTCGCGAAGGCTCAGCTCGAGGACCTTCTTAGCGCGGGGCGTGAACGGGATGTGCCCCGTGGGGGCCTGGGTGCCCTCAGTGATGATTTCACGCACCTGTTCGCGCACGCCCTCGAGTGTGATTCCGAGTGATTCGAGGGCCTTGGCTCCCACGCCTTCACCCTCGTGGATGAGGCCCAGGAGGATGTGCTCGGTGCCGATGTAGTTGTGGTTGAGAAGACGCGCCTCATCCTGCGCGAGCACAATGACTCGGCGGGCGCGATCGGTAAACCTCTCGAACATGAATCTCCCTTGGTGTTTCGGCGTTGCCTACGAGCCTACTTCCTGCCTACTTTCGAGGGGCGGTTGTTCGCCAGCGGCGTGAAACGCCCGCGCACAAGCGCCTAGGATTGAATGACGAGTCATCGCCGGTGCCGCATTCACAGCTGAGACGCGGCCGGCGAGCCGCACGTACGGTGCCCGCCTTACCATCGAAGGAGCAACGCCACTTATGAGCCACTTCGCGACTGTTTCGCGCGATCAGGCGCCCCTCACCGTCGAGCGCGCCGATGCGGTGCTCGTCGGCGCGGGCATCGCCTCGGCGACGCTCGCAATGCTCCTGAGCGAACTTGAACCGTCGTGGACGATTGTCGTGCTCGAACGACTTGACGGGGCAGCGCTCGAGTCCTCGCACGCGTGGAACAACGCGGGCACGGGCCACAGCGCACTGTGCGAGCTCAACTACACGCCCGTGGATGCGCACGGCCGTATCGCGATTGAAAAAGCGGTCGCGATCAACGAGAAATTTCAGCTCTCGAGGTCGTGGTGGGCTCATCTCGTCGACGCCGGCTACCTCGAAGCTCCGCACGAGTTCATCCGAACCGTCCCCCACATGAGCCTCGTCCTCGGGCACGAGAATCGACGGTTTCTCAAGGCGCGGCACGAAGCCCTTGCCGCGCATCCGCTCTTTGCCTCGCTCGACTACACCGAAAACCCAGCTACGCTCGCCGAGTGGGCTCCGCTCGTCATGGAGGGCCGATCCGCGCGCGAAACTCTCACGGCGACCCGCTCCCTTGCAGGGACCGACGTCGACTTTGGTGAGCTCACCCGTTCCCTCCTCGCCGCAGCCGAAAGCGTTCACACCCGCGTTCATTACGACGCAGATGTCGTGGATCTGCGGCGCATGGGGCGCGAGTGGGGCGTCATGGCCCGCACGAGCAGCGGCACGCACGGCGTTCGAGCCCCATTCGTCTTCGTGGGCGCGGGTGGCGCGGCGCTCCCCCTCCTCCAACGCTCCGGTATCGATGAGATTCGCGGCTACGGCGGCTTTCCCATCTCGGGGCAGTGGCTGCGGTGCACGAATCCCGAGCTCGCTGCGCGACACGAGGCGAAGGTGTATGGGAAGGCGGCCGTCGGAGCGCCCCCGATGAGCGTTCCCCATCTTGATACGCGCATCATCAATGGGACTCGCGAGCTTATGTTCGGCCCCTACGCCGGCTGGAGTCCCAAGTTCCTCAAGTCTGGATCCGTCACGGATCTATTCCGTTCCGTTCGTCCCTCGAACGCTCTTCCCATGGCATCTGTGGCCCCAGGAAACCTTGACCTCTTGGCGTACCTGACGAGCCAACTCACGCAGAGCTTCGAGGATCGTCTTTCAGCTCTGCGGGAATACTTGCCGCTCGCCGAAGCTCAGGATTGGGAGCTGCTCACCGCGGGTCAGCGCGTGCAGGTGATCGCGCCCAAATCGCGCACGCGTGGAACGCTGCAATTCGGCACCGAGCTCATCACGTCGGCCGATGGCACCTTGAGCGGACTTCTTGGCGCCTCCCCCGGTGCCTCGACCGCTACCTCCATCATGCTTGGCCTGCTTACACGCGCTTTTCCCGAGCACAGCAGCGCGTGGGCACCGCGGCTAAGGGCGATGTTCCCCGAGGGCGAGAGCCCGCGTGACAATCTCGATCGCACAAGCCGCATTCTTGGCCTTACGCAACCACCTCGATGAAAGGACACTCATGAGCTTCACCAATTCCCCTTTCAGGGGCACGATTATTACCCTGACAAACGGTGACGCACGCGCAGAGCTCGCGAGCGTGGGCGCCGCCCTCAATCGCTTCAGCATTGGCGGCCGCGAGTTTCTCGTGCCGAGCCCCCTCGACGAGGTGCAATTCGGCTATCGCGGCGGAATCATCGCGCCGTGGCCAAACCGCATCGGCGACGGCGTCTATACGTATGACGGACTTGAATACGAACTTCCGCTCAACGAACACGAAAGGCGAAATGCGCTTCACGGGCTCGTTTGCTGGAGCGATTTCTCAGTAGAAAACCGCACGGAAAACTCGGTCGAATTCGCGCACCGTATCGTCCCCGTGCTCGGGTATCCCTTCCCGCTCGAGATTCGTGTGCGCTACACGCTTCACGACCGCTCAATCGCGACTGCAGTGACGGCAACCAATCTCGGTGAGCGCACCGCCCCGTACGGCGTGTGCCCGCATCCCTATGTTGTGCCGGGACCCGAAGACATGGCCGAATGGAGCACGCTCGTCCCAGCCTCCCACGTTCTCGAAGTCGACGACCGCCTCCTTCCCGTCGCCCTTTCTCCCGTCGAGAACCACCCCGACCTCGACCTCGATGGCTCCCCAATCGGCGAGCGCACCATCGATCACGCCTACACGGGATTTTCTGAAGGACGCATTAGCGTGCGCAGCGCGAGCGGCGAAGTGTGGGTCCAGTTCGATCCGAAGGAACTCCCCTGGGCGCAAATCCACACGGCCGACCACCCTGACCCGAGCAAGAATCGTGCCGGCCTCGCCGTCGAACCTATGACGTGCCCACCCGATGCTTTCCGCTCCGGCACGAATCTCGTGCACCTCGCCCCCGGGGTCTCGCACACCGCATCGTGGACCATCGGCGGCACCGTACTCGATTAGCGGTACCCAAGGCAGAGAAAAAGCGCCGCCCGGAGTAATTCCCGGCGCGGCGCTTTTTAGCTACGGAAACGCTCAGCCTTCGTGAGCGGCGTAGTAAGCCTCGCGAACCTCAGCGGCGATGCGGCCGCGATCCGAAACGTTGTAGTTGTTCTCGAGCGCCCACTTGCGGATCTTCGCGGTTTCCTTCGCGCTGCTAGGCGTGCGCGAGCTGCGACGTGCGCGACCACCCACGCGGCGGGCGGCGACGATCCACTTGGTCATGTCTGCGTGAAGTTCCTCGACGTGAGCGTTCGAGAGGTCGATCTCGTAGTCGACACCTTCGAGGGAGAATGAGACGGTGAGATCCGCCTTCGAGCCGTCAAGATCATCGACGAGTTCGGTGAAAGTCTTGGTTGCCATCGAGGCCATCCTCTTGAAGTTTTAGAACATTGGTCGACCGATTCAGCGGCGAAGCGCGTCAACGGTTAAAAGCAGGATAATCGCTCACAACAATAGTGGCAACCACTTTAGTGCGATTAGAAAGCGCGATTTTATTTCAACGTCGTGGCGTCTTTACGTTTTGCGCGTTGCTGGTTTGCCCCGTTCTTACAAAGCGCGCCGCCTCGGGATGAGCGGCAATGTACTCGCGCTCGGCTTGCTTTTCCGCCTCACGCTGATGCTTATCGGCGCGCACAATCGAGCGCAGAATGAGCCAGAAAAGGAGCCCAATCCCGATCGATGGCACGAGCGCTCCAAGCTCGAATGCCCAATCAATATTTCCCACTGTGCGCCTCCTTCGATGTTTGCTGTGCCTCGGCAGGGGCAAGATTCACGAGCGCATTGTCGATCAGACGTACACCCTCGACTCTCGCGGCGAGCACGACGAGCGCCTCTCCTACGAAAGCCTGGTCAATCTCCTCGAAAGTCGCAGGGTTGACCGCGAGCCGGTAATCCCACGTCACTCGCGAAGATTCCTCATGCGTGCGAAGAAGCGCGAGAAGCTCAGCCGCCGTCGGGCACTCAAGCGCCTGAGAAAGGAGACCCGAAAGCGCGAGGGCATCCGCCCGCCCGCTTTCACTCAAATAGCTATTGCGCGAGCTGCGTGCGAGACCCGATTCCTCACGCACGATCGGCACCCCCACAATTTCGATGCCCAGATTAAAGTCGTGGACGAGCCGACGAATAACCGCGAGCTGCTGCGCGTCCTTTTGGCCAAAGACCGCGACATGCGGCTGGGCAAGAAGGAAAAGCTTGAGTACGACGGTCGCCACGCCACTAAAGTGGCCGGGGCGAATCTCGCCCTCGAGTATGCGCCCAATCGGCCCCACATCAACCTGGAACGGTTCCGGGTACGGGTACATGTCGCTAGCCTCGGGGGCAAACATCGCATCGGCGAGCGTGCCGACGAGTTCGAGGTCTGCCTCGAGCGTACGCGGATAGCGCTCATAGTCCTCGCCGGGGCCGAACTGAAGAGGGTTCACGAAGTTCGACACGATCACGTGGTCGGCACGCGAGCGTGCCTCGCGAATGAGACTGAGGTGTCCCTCGTGGAGCGCCCCCATCGTAGGTACGAGCGCGACGCTCCCCTTGCCCTTGATGCCAGCCCGGTATGCCTGCAGTTCCTTAACTGTGCGGATGAGCGTGGTCATGTCTCCTGCCTCGTCTCGCTATCGCGTGCAAGAAGCAATTCTAATGCCGCTTTATCCGCATCGCCGATCGGCGCGATGTCGAGCGCAGCACGTGCAAGCGCCCGGTACGTGGGCAGGGTGGAGCCAAGGTCCAGCTCAGTAAGTGCTGCGAGGTGGTTTCCGACGGTTCCCGCATCACCGCGCCGTACCGGCCCCGTGAGCGCTCCCGGCCCACGACGAAGCACCTCCTCGAGACTCGCCTGGAGAAGGGGGCTCACGAGCTGGGAAGGGTCTTCGACGCCGATCGAATCGAGGATCGCAAGCACCTGACTCACGAGCACGACGAGGTGATTCGAGCCGTGCGCGAGTGCCGCGTGGTAGGCCGCGCGGTCCCCCTCCGCTATATCGACGCTTATGCCGTCAAGTTCAAGCACAAGCGCTTTCGCAATTGGCGCGAACATCGGCCGGGCCGTAATCGCCCACGGGCAGCCCACGAGCCTGCCAAGATCAAGCGAGGTTCCCGTGAACGTCATCGCCGGATGGAGCGCGAGCGTGATCGCCCCCGCCTCCTCGAGCGGCCGAAGCACGTCAATCCCGTAGCGGCCGGAGGTATGCGCGATGATCTGCGCCCCCGGAACAACCCCGCGCTGTGCGAGGCTCGCCGCCAAGGACGCAAGCTCGTCGTCGGGAATCGCGAGAATGACGAGCTCACTGCGCTCGACAACCTCTTCGGGCTCCAGGAGGGGCGCACCGGGAAGGAGAACCTCGGCGCGCTCCCGGGAAGCGTCGGACCTTCCCACCACGCCCGTGACTTGGTGCCCCGCCGCACGAAGCGCGTTGCCGAGCACCGCTCCCACGCGCCCCGCGGAAATGATGCCCACGCCCATGCGAGCTGGTTCCGTGCTGCTCACACTGAACCGCCAAGAAGTTTCGGCTCAAGCCAGGTCCCGCGCTCAGCGAACCGGCGCAAGGTGCCCGCATCGTTACCGAGGCTCGCGCACAGCGCAGCGGCGTCAGCAACAGGGATGTCGCTCAGATAGAAAGTCCCGCCCGCGTATTCGACCTGGAGATCAGCCTTGCCGATGCGGCGCGCGATCGGACCTCGCGAAAGCTCAACGCCCTGGATGCGGTCGCGCGGAATGATCGTGAGCGCGCGCTTCAGCCACCCTGTGCGAGCGAAAAGTGCGTGGCGACTAAGAGCGTACACGTCGGTGCGGCGCGAGACGGGGCTCGTCCAGTGGAACGGTCGCGTCCCCGGAAGTTCGGCTTGAGGCGCCGACATGTACCCTTGCACGAGAGCGGTGTCGGTTGCGCCAAGAACTGCGGGGCTTGCACCGCGCGCACCGTCGTGCATCGCTGGATGCGCAACGAGATCACCGGTCGGGGGCATGAGGTGCCCGAGGGTGACCTGCAGATCCTCGACCGTTCCTACGGGAAGGATCCTTCCCGAGGCATCCGTATCTGATTCCAGGTCATCCATACCGGCGGTCGTCACCGAAACATCGAACCACCCGTGAGAGCGCCACAAGACCGGTTGCGTGAGCTCGACCAATTGAAGCTTCGAGGCCGTAAGGTTGTCGCTTCTCGAATTAAGAAGACCGCTGCGCGCGCGTAGCCCCGTCGAGGTCGCACGAGACGTGAAGCCCCAGCTAGATTCCAGACGCGAGAAAATCATGCGCGGGCCCGCCAGAAGAGCGGGAACAAGCGCAAAGAGCGACGCTGCCGAAAATGTGAACTCGCCACTCGCGAATGATGTGACGAGCCAGATGGCCGTCATGATGATCGTGAAGACCATGCCGATCATGAGTCCAACGTCAAGCACGAGCGAGTGCAGGATCCGCGAGGTGGGGATCCGCGCCAGCAGTTCGCCGTCGGAATCCGAGTCATAGGCAATAGACTCGGCGCGTTCTACGATGCTCGGTGCGCCTTCGTCCACTTCGCCTGGCACCGCGTTTTCGGAAGCCTCAGGCGCGGTCTCACCGGGTGCGGGGTTCGCCGCCACACGCCCATGAGGCGGCACATCCCCGCGGGCGAGCTCGAGTATCGTCGAGTGAATTTCTTCGGCCTTCGCCCTGCCAAGGTACTGAAGGTCCACGTGGGACTCGCCCGCGCCTGCAAGCTCGATGCGCACCTTGGAGAGCCCCACAAGCCGCGCCATGAAAGGCCGTTCAACAGATACCGAGTCGATGCGCTCACGCGGGGCAATTCTGCGTTTCGTGCTCAAGAATTTTTCACGCACGAAAACGCCGTGTTCCGTCACCGCATACGTCGTGATCCACCACGGGAGCGCGCCGGTAACAATCGCCACGAGGATGATGCCAAGGGCGCCGAGCCCGATGAACAGAAAATTATCGGTGCTCACGACCCCGTGTTTCACGAGGTCTTCGATGACCTCGTAGTTTTGAAAACCGACGATCGCCACGATCGCCGTGACGAATTTCCAGCCCATGACGAGCGGCGTGAGAGGGTGGAATCTCGAATAAGCCGACTCGTGCGGTTCGGTTTCGAGTGTCCCGGATTGCTCGGTCATAGCGCCGCCATCTTTTCGTGGGCTTCGCGGGTCACGAGATCGCGTATCCGCTCGGCCTCTGTGCGTTCTAGCCCCGGGATCGAAACGTCGGAGAGCGAACCCCCTGCGGTGTCGAGCGAAATCGTCGAAAGCCCAAACGCGCGCTCGATCGGGCCCTCGTTGATGTTAATGTTCTGAATGCGCCCGTAGGGAACGATTGTCACGTAGCGAAAAAGAATTCCTTGGCGGAACACAATGTCGTTCTCACGCGTGAGATAACCAAGTGCGCGGGCACGCCGAGGAGTGAAAAGAATCGATTGTGCAACGAGGACATAGACGGGAATCGCGCACAGGTGGACCCACCACGGCCACGAAAATACGGCCGTGACAACGTGAAGCGCGATGCACGCGAGAAGAAATATCGTCCACCACGCGAGGTTGCCGAGAAAGCGCGCCTTCACGAGCTTCGGCGACACGCGCGCCGTACGCGGATCGGTCGCGGAAAAGGGCTCGTCGAGCATCCTGCGCTCGATGTCGGCCGCCTCGAGGGTCGGCATCGGGACTACTGAGTTACTCATGAGAATCTTTCTAACACAGCGACTGCGGGGGCTTCAAAGGGAGCCTGCGCTCTCACCCGCGCGCCCCACAGATCCGGAGTCAGTAGGCGGCAGAGTCCCCCACCGTTCTACGATAAGCCCGATCACCGCGAGGATGAGCGCGCAGAGCGCGTCGAATCCGAGTGGAAGAATCGCGCCGGAAAGCGTCCCGCCCCCGGATGTCGCGAGAAACGCGCACATACCCGCGTAAAAGCCTGCACCAATTGCTCCCGTATAGGCCGCGGCACGCGCGGCGATGAGAATTCGGTAGGCAACAACCATGTCAAGCTGGTGCTTGCGCGGCGTGAGCGGGTGAGTTCGCGCTCGCTCACGGGATTCGTCGAGATATCTCTTCACGCGGAGCCCAAGGGCAAGAACGACGGCGGAAAGAACCAGGAACACAATTCCCGGCATGATGCCGGCAACGGGGACCGGGGCACCTCGTGAGGCGAACGCGAGAGACAGCCCGTGGCCCGCAAGGCCTGCCACGAGGGCAATTCCTACAAGTCGGAGCGCAGGAGTTTTTGTCATCTCACACCCTTGCGTGGGCGAGCCTCGCTTGCGAAACCTGCAACGCGGGGACCGGGGCGCAGCCCCGCACGGTCAGGGGCGACCTTCACGAGGTCCGACGCTTGCCGGCCATCGGGGAAGCTCCACTCGGGGTTGATGTCAAGCATCGGCGCGAGAACAAAGGCGCGTTCGTGAGCTCGCGGATGCGGAAGCGTGAGTCGCTCATCGTCGCACGTGAGCTGTCCCCAGGAAATGAGGTCGAGGTCGAGGGTGCGCGGCCCCCATCGAAGGGTGCGGGTGCGCCTTGCAGCATTCTCGATCTCGTGAAGTGAGTCGAGAAGCTGCCACGGACTAAGCGACGTCTCAAGGTGCGCGGCGGCGTTGAGGTACGCGTCCTGATCAATATCGCTTACGGGGTCGGTTTCGAAAACGCGGCTCGCGGCGATGAGACGGGTCTCGGGGATCCGCGCAAGTGCCGCGAGAGCACCGGCGAGGAAATCCTCGCTATCGCCAAGATTTGAGCCGAGCGCGATGAAAGCGCTCACGGGTGCCGCGCGCCTCGTGAGACGAACGTGTGCGTCGGTGAAAGGCTGCGGAATGGGCGCGGTGGGCTTGTGGACGCTCACGCTCACTTCGCGCACGAGGACATGCCGCTCAAGTACGCACTGAGAGATGCGCTCGGCGAGAGTTTCGATCAGGTCGACGCTTCGCCCCGCGACGACCTCCTCGACGATGGCCGCGGCGTCCGCGTAGCTCACGCTGCGCTCGAGCGCGTCATCCCGCCCCGCCGAGCGCGTGTCCACCCGCATATCGACATCAACGAGAAAGTCGTGCCCCTGCGTTTTTTCACTCTCGAAAACGCCGTGCTTGCCGTGCACGCGCACGCCGTCAACCGCGACGTGGGATAGCGGCGCGGGTACAGAAAAGGCAATATCATTCCACGTCATGCTCGAGCACCGCTTTCATAGTTGCGGTCCGCGAAGCCTGAGCCGAGCCCCATATCGCGCCCCTCGGGCCCCGCCATCAAGCGCTGCATGACGCGGATATTCGCGACGCTCGAGGCGACATCGTGGACGCGCACCGCCCACGAGCGGCGAAGCTGCGCGAGGCCACTCAACGCCGCCGTGCCGGCGTCCCGATCAACATCGAGAGCGCTCACGAAGCGCTTGCGGCTCACCCCGATGAGGAGTGGGAGCTCGAGCGCCTCGACGTCACCGATCTGGTCATAGAGATCCCAGTTGTCCTCGCCGGTCTTGGAAAACCCGAAGCCGGGATCGGCGACGATACTGTCACGGGCAATGCCCGCGCTCACCGCCTTGTCGATTTGCTCGCCTAATTCACGCGCGACGTCTGTGCCGATAGCCTCGTAGCCCGTGCGTGACATTGCCTCCGCGGAGTGACCGCGCCAATGCATCGCGATATAGACGGGGGCGGTACCGAGATGGGTGGTGAGGCCGGCGACCGTGGAGAACATGGCGGGATCAGCGAGTCCAGCCGACACGTCGTTGACGATGAGCGCACCGGCGTCGACCGCGGCACGCGCGACCGAGGCACGCATCGTATCGATACTCACGCACATGCCGCGCTGTGCAAGGGCCTCAACAACGCGCACCGTGCGGCGAAGCTCCTCTTCTTCACTCACGCGGCTTCCGCCCGGACGCGTCGATTCACCCCCGACATCGATGATGTCGGCGCCCTCGCTCACCAGGCGCTCGGCATGTGCGATCGCATCCTCGTGCTCGTTGTGCCGGCCACCGTCGGAAAACGAATCCGGGGTCACGTTGAGCACCCCCATGACGAGCGTCCGCTCGCACGTGAGCGAAGAGGGCAGGCCCTCCACACGCCGCCACGCGGGGGCGCTAGAGAAGTCCAGAACCGGGCGCGTCGCGCTCATGAGATGACCTTTCTCGCCTCGGTGGGGCGGTGTCGCATATTTCAGTGGTGCAGGCCCGTGAGAATGAGGCTCATCGCCTCCGAACGCGTGGCCGCGTTCGATTGCAGGGAGCCGCGCACGGCACTCGTCACGGTCTCCGCATTCGGAGACTTCACGCCACGCATCGCCATGCACAGGTGCTCGGCCTGAAGAACGACAATCGTGCCGTGTGCCTGGAGCTCCTCGTGGATCGCATCGGCGATCTGGCTGGTGAGCCGCTCCTGCACCTGGGGCCGCGCCGCGTACCCTTCGACGAGCCTTGCGAACTTGGACAGCCCCGCAACAGTTCCATCCTTGCCGGGAACGTACCCCACGTGGGCGCGGCCGAAGAACGGCACGAGGTGGTGCTCGCACATGGAGTAGAAGCGAATATCGCGGACAAGAACGAGCTCGCGGTGCTCGACCTCAAACTTCGTCTGCATGTGGACGCGGGGATCCTCGTGGAGGCCGCGAAAAACCTCCGCGTACATACGGGCGACGCGACTAGGCGTATCCACAAGCCCGTCGCGGCTTGGATCCTCACCAACCGCTTCGAGGATCTCGCGCACGGCGCGCTCAATCCTTTCGCGATCGATGTTCTCCACGGCATTGTGGTTCTCAGTCATGAATCCTTCTTTCTTCACGCGAGCCCGGCTCGCGAGGGACGTAAGGAGCGCGCTACTCGGCACCGGGGATGTGCGGTGAACCATCACCCGGCTGCGGAAGCTCGGGCGGGGTGCCGCCGAGTTCCTCGCCAGCCTGCTGGTTCTCGGTGCCATCAGGAACGCTGCTACCGATCGTGCCGGGGCGGTCGCTACCCGCGAGGGGCTCGGTAAACACGGGGCGGTCCTCGCTCGACTGCCACACCTCGCGCGGCGGGCGCTTCGTGACGTCTTTGAAAATCTCCGCGAGTTCCTTCTCGCCGAGAGTCTCCTTCTCCAGGAGTTCCTCGACGAGATGATCGAGCACGGGGCGGTTGGTCTTGATGACGCTCCACGCTTCATCGAGCGCGTTGTCGAGCAAGCGGCGAATCTCTTCATCAATAAGGCGAGCCGTGTCCTCGCTGTAGCCGGGACCCTGGCCCTGCTGCATGCCTACGAAGACCTCGTCCTGTCCCTTGCTCAGGGCCACCTGGCCCACAACACCGCTCATACCGAGTTCAGTGACCATCGCGCGGGCGATGCCCGTCGCATTCTTGAGATCGGAGCTCGGGCCGGTCGTGACATCGTGGAAGATACCCTCTTCAACTGCGTAGCCACCCATCGCGTAGGCGAGACGGTCGAGAAGCTCATTGCGGCTTTGATAGTTGCGGTCGGCCGTCGGCACCACCATCGTGTACCCGCCCGCGCGACCGCGCGGCAGGATCGTCACCTTCGTGACGGGAGCCGAGTTGTTGAGTGCCGCGGCGACGAGTGCGTGTCCACCCTCGTGGTAGGCCGTCATCTGGCGCTCGCGCTCGGTCATGACTTTCGAGTAGCGCTGCGGGCCCATCGAAACTCGGTCGATCGCCTCATCGAGTGCACGCATGTCAATAATCTGATTGCCCGAACGAGCCGTGAGAAGCGCAGCCTCATTGAGAACGTTGGCGAGATCGGCACCGCTCATGCCGATCGAACGGCGCGCGATGTTATCGAGATCGACGTCGGCAGCGAGAGGCTTGCCTTTCGCATGCACCTCGAGGATCTTGCGTCGCCCCTTGAGGTCCGGAGTTTCCACCGCAATCTGGCGGTCGAAACGACCCGGGCGAAGAAGCGCCGGATCGAGGATGTCGACGCGGTTGGTCGCGGCGATGAGGATGACGTTTTGATGCTCCTCGAAACCGTCCATCTCGACGAGCATCTGGTTGAGGGTCTGCTCGCGCTCGTCGTGGCCGCCGCCCATGCCGGCTCCACGGTGGCGCCCCACGGCGTCGATCTCGTCGATGAAGATGATCGCCGGCGCGTTTTCCTTCGCCGTATTGAACAAATCGCGCACGCGGCTCGCACCAACGCCCACGAACATCTCCACGAAGTCGGAGCCCGAAATGGAGTAGAACGGGACCCCTGCCTCACCGGCAACGGCCTTCGCGAGGAGGGTCTTACCCGTGCCCGGAGGGCCGTAGAGGAGGACGCCCTTCGGAATCTTCGCGCCTACGGCGTGATAGCGCTCGGGGCTCACGAGGAACTGCTTGATCTCATCGAGCTCCTCGACCGCTTCCTCAGCACCCGCAACATCCGCGAACGTCACTTTCGGCATGTCCTTGTTGAAGAGCTTCGCCTTCGACTTGCCAAACTGCATGGCGCGCCCGCCACCCTGGGCGTTCATCATCCAGAACCAGAAGAGGCCAAGGATCACGAGGAGGGGGAAGAAAGTGAGCAGGAGCTGGCTCCACCACGACGGTGTTGCGATCTTATCCGTGTAGCCTTTCGCCGGCTTCGCTTCGCTCACGGCCTTGACGACATCATCGCCGCGGGCGGTGACGTACGAAAACGCGACCCGCTTCCCCTTGTCCTCAAAGTCTTTCGTCAACACGAGGTTGACGCGCTGTTGATTGCCGTCGATGATTTCGGCTTGCTCAACGGTGTTGCCTTTGAGGAGCTCAAGCCCCTGCTCGGTGTCGATGTCTTGGAAACCGCCGCGTCCAAAAAAGCTCAGCGCGAGAAGAACGATCGCGAGAGTCGCGAGGCTCCACAGCCACAGATTACGGGCGGGGGATTTCTTTTTTTCTGCCATGTGAGGTGCTAATTCTTACGTTCTCTTGAGGGCGGAGCAAACGCCCCGCGCGCGTATGGTGAATGAGCGCGAATCTACCCCGAATCGCTGGACAGGGGCTGTCAGAAGCCCCAATGTTCTCAATCGGCGTAGACGCTTGGCTTGAGAATCCCAATGTAGGGAAGGTTGCGGTACTTCTCGGCATAGTCGAGGCCGTAACCGATCACGAACTCGTTCGGGATGTCGAAACCCACGTATTTCACGTCGATATCGACCTTGACCGCCTCCGGCTTGCGCAGGAGGGTGCAGATTTCGACGCTCTTTGGCCCGCGCGAGCGGAGGTTGGTGCGAAGCCAGCTCAGGGTCAGGCCGGAGTCGATGATGTCCTCGACGATGAGCACATGGCGATCGGTGATATCAGCGCTCAGGTCCTTGAGAATACGCACGACACCCGAAGATTTCGTGCCGCTGCCGTAAGAACTCACGGCCATCCAATCCATGTCCACGTCAAGCGTGATGGCGCGCGCGAGATCCGCCACGACCATGACTGCACCCTTGAGCACGCCAACGAGAATCGGGGCCTCATCTTTGTAGTCGCGATCAATCTCTGCGGCGAGTTCGCTGATCCGCTCGCGGATCGCCTGCTCGTCGAGCAGGATGCGCTCGACGTCCTCATCCATGGTCATGGGGGTCCTTCCCGGTGCGTCGCGTTATCGAGGTCACGGGGCCTCAGCCTGATGTATCGCGCACGCGACTGTCTCGGGCCCGGAAAACGATGAGTCCTTCGTCGCGTACCGCTTCGATCTTACCCGGAAGGGGGATGGGACCCTGGCCTCGATAGGCGGAAATGAGGGAGTCAACGTGAAGGATCTGACGCCGAAGGAGCGACTTCCCGGAACTCGAGCCCGAACGCGCGCTCGCATGGGCGATGGCGCGCTTCAGCACGCGCGTGCGCAGGGCTCGGTCAAGCGGGGCCAGGGAATAAGCGTCAAGCGCGAGTAGTCCGGGGGTGGCACTCGGGGGGTTCCGACGCAGGCCCGCATAGGCCTCTTCCGCCTCTTTGTCGAGGTAGTCGGCATCGTCTCGCAGAAGGTCGGCGGTCCGCACGAGGTTCGCGGCCACCTGCTCGCCGAGAATCTCGGCGAGCATCGGCAAGGCGCGCGTACGGGCCGCGACCCGCAAGTATTTCTCGTCGTCGTTCATGGGATCGTCCCACACGTCGAGATCGAGGGCGTCGCACACGGCCCGGGTATCACGCCGCCACAGCCCCGTCTTCTCGTCCCTTCCCGTCCCGAGGAAAGGGCGAAGGAGTGCTCCCCGCTGGCGGGGAATCCCCGCGAGGGAGCGCGCCCCCGCTCCGCGTGCGAGCCCGAGCAGCACCTGCTCAGCTTGATCGTCGAGGGTGTGCCCGAGGAGAAGTCCGAGCGCGTGGCGCTCCTCGAGGGCTGCCTCGAAGGCTTCGTGGCGGGCGACCCTCGCCGCGTTCTCAAGCCCGCCTTCTCCGGCGGTATCGACGTGGATCCGGCGAATGTGGCAGCGTGCAAGCCCGAGCCGCTCGCACTGGAGCGCCGCCCGCTCAGACACCGAGGCGGAGTGCTCTGATAGGCCGTGGTCGATGAGCACAGCTTCGACTTCGAGTCCGAGCCGTGACGCGACCCACTGGGTCGTCGCGGCGAGGGCAAGCGAATCTGCGCCGCCGCTCACCCCCACGAGAACGCGCGGTAGAAGGCCAGCCCCGTCGGAGCGGTCGGCGCATTCCTCGAGCCGGGAGGCGAGGGCGGCTTTCACCGCTACGCGAGCACGGGCAACTGGTTCGGGCGGGCCGCTCACTGCCCGTCCCCCTCGGGCGCTCCGCCGCCTTCAGCCGAAGCAGAGGAGTCATAGAGGCCGGCAGGCGTCGGACCTCCCGCGGCGACAATAGCGCTCGCCACATAGTCCACGACTGCTCGCGCTTCCCCGTACCCTGCCGAGGTTGAATCGTAGGCGAAAATCGCGTAGCCAACCACACGGCCGTCAGCCAGCACCATCGTGCCTGCAAGGGTCGAGGTCCCCGAGAGGGTGCCCGTCTTCCCGCGCACGATTCCGCGCGCTTGCTCCGCACCATCTTCGCCAAAGCGTTTCGTGAGAGTCCCTGTAAGGCCACCGATTGGGACAAGCGCGAAAGTATCCTTGATCGCAGTGGGCGCCTCCCCCGACGCCCACGCCGTGAGCTGCGCAAGAAGCAACGGTGAGATTCGGTTGTCCTTCGAGAGGCCCGAATTATCAGCAATCACGAGCCCCTCGGTGGTGAAGCCGCCTTCCCGAGCGACCTCGTCGAGCTCGGCTTTGACCGCCTCTCGCGCCCCAGCAACCGTTCCGGGATGTCCCGTGTGCACCGCGGAAAGTCGCGCGAGCGTTTCTGCGAGCGAGTTATCGGAATACAGGAGCGTGTGCTCGATTAAGTCGCGTAGCGGCGCGGAGTGCACGGCACCGATCTCGCGCGCCCCCTCGGGAGCGGAAGCGCGAGTAGGCACCGCCTCTACCGTGATACCGCGCTCGTTCAAGAGCTGCGCGAATGCTTTCGCCGCTTCGAGGGATGGATCCTCGACTTTCGGGCCGTAGGGCGTGCCGTCGGCGCGGCCACCATCCACGCCGAGCGGGGTAATTGGAGCAACCCACCCACCGGCCGGGCCGTTATCGCCCCACGCCGGATTGACCGGATCGTTGCCGAACAGCGAGTCGTCGAAAACGAGCTGGACTTTAGTGCGCCCTTCCTCTTTGAGCTTTGCTGCGCTCTGATCGGCGAGCGAAGCAAGCGAGGCTCGTTCGACGCCCTCTTTTGTCTCCTTCGCTTGCACGGTGAGGAGGTTGTCGCCACCACCGACGAGCACGAGACGCTCTCCGTCGAGCACGGCTCGCGTCGTAAACGTTGTATCCGGACCAATAGCCTTCGCAGCGGCAAGCGCGGACAGAAGCTTCATGGTCGAGGCGGGGGTGAGCTGCACGCCTGATCCGTGCTCGGCGATGATGTCGCCGGTCGACGCGTCCACGACCGCATAAGAAACCTTGCCCGAGAACGCCTTGAGCCGTGGAAGGGCTGCTATCGCGGCGTTAATCTGATCTGCGCTCACGCTCGCTGCCGGCGATACTGCATCGTACGGACGCTCGTCATCCGTGCGCTCCCACGATTCACCTTCGGCAGGAACACCTTCGACCACGGCGTTCTTCTGCGTGCGCACGGTAAGCACGCCCGGAAAAGCATCGACGAGGTCGCCAAACGTATAAAAGGACAATGGCAGCGCGAGGGCGAGGGCAGCAGCGAGAACCTCCACTGCCTTCGAATTCGCCATTACTGCCCACTCCTTCTCGCCTCAGGAAAACGCGCCACGCGCCCTGCGTGTCTGTGACTTCGTGCAAAGTTTACGCGCGCATGAACCACTCGCGGCACAATCGAGCGCCTGCGAGCGCTGAACTTCGCTATTGTTACACGCAGAGGGCACGCCCCTCGGTCACATAGAACACCTTAGGCAATGGAGTCACACACGTGGAATTCGACGTCACGATCGAGATCCCGAAGGGGAATCGCAACAAATACGAGGTCGACCATCACAATGGTCGCATCCGGCTCGATCGCATGCTCTTTACAGCAACCCGATACCCCGATGATTACGGCTTCATTGAGGGCACGCTCGGTGAGGACGGCGACCCGCTCGACGTCCTCGTCCTTCTCGAAGAGGCGACGTTCCCCGGCTGCCTGATTCGCTGCCGCGCACTGGGAATGTTCCGCATGCGTGACGAGTCGGGCGGCGACGACAAGATCGTCGCGGTCCCCGTTGGCGACAAGCGCCAGATCCGTCGGCAGGAGCTCACCGACATTTCGGAGTTCCACCGACTCGAGATCCAGCACTTCTTCGAGGTCTACAAGGATCTTGAGCCCGGCAAGAGCGTGGAAGGTGCTCACTGGGAAGGCCGGGATGACGCGGAAGAGGAAATCCGCGCCTCCTACCGCCGCGCGAAGGGCACGGAACACGAAAACGAGTTCACCCAGGACATCTAGTCCGTATCCCCCAATAATGAGGGCGCTCCCGTCTTATCGGGAGCGCCCTCATTATTTCGAAAGCGACGTTTTCGCTAGTCGTCGAGACCTTCGGTCTTCTCGGCAAGCGTCGAAGGGACCGGATCATCCACGTGGCTAAAAACCTCTCGGGCGGCTTCGATCACTGTCTTGGTAAGTGCCTTGTTCCCGAGACCACCAATCACTGCACCGATACCAAACGGGATGAGGCGCCCGGCCCACAGCCCCGTGAAGCGACGCGTCACCGTACGCCGAATCCAGCGATTGACTTGCGTGTTCACCGCATCTGCGACAAATGGAGGTGCCATGCCATCGAGCACCGTCGACCACTGCAGGCCGCTCTTGCCGAGGGCCTTTGTGACGATCGCGGCGCCACGCTCACCGCCGAGAATGGCGAGAATAACCGTGCGGCGCACCGTCGGATCACTCATATCGACACCGTGCACGTGCGCGGTGCCGAGCGTCAAAAAGGCGCATGCTTCGGCAAAGGCGAAGCCCTCGCCCGCGGTGAGGGCGACCGCTGTGGCGGTACCCACCGCGGGAAGTGCGGCTACGCCGCCAATGCCGACGCCCGTGGCAACGGCCAGCTTCGTAAAGTGCCCCTCGAGCCGAGCGATGATCTGCTCATCGCTCCACGTGGGGTTCTTGCGGCGAAGAGAATCGACGTACTTGCGGGCAATCGGCCCCTGAAGCGCCAGAGCCTTATCGATCAGTTCGAATTGTTTGTCATCGATGAGCGATTCTTCGCCCTGTCCCTTCCCGCTCGATTTCTTAGACGTGCGCAGGTCCTTCGAGGCCATTGCTCTCCTTATCGTGGACGCTATCGGCGCATCCGGGCTCTTTTACGCCCGCGTGCGGTGAAGATCAACGGTGCCGGGCTCAAGTTTGGCCACGTCACCGCGCAGACCAAGGTAGCGAACCGCGTCTGAAAGTTCGGTGTATCGATGCAGGTAGGAATCCTGCACAAACGAACGTTCAACACCGCGGTCATGACACAAAATGCCATCGAGATGATCACTCTCGTGCTGGAAAATTCGTGCGCGCCAGCCGGTCCAGACCTCGTCGAGTTCACGAACCTCACCGCCGGCGACGATTGCCGTACCGCGCACGCGTACGCTCTTTGGACGCGGCACGAGCGAGCGCCAGCCGTCGACGCTAAGGCAACCCTCCCACCCAAACGTCACGATGCTCTCGCCGTCAATCTCTTCGTAGCGCGGGTTGATGACTGCCATGAGGGGAAGATTGTCACGGTCGTAGAGCTCGTCATCGGCGTCGCGCTCCTCCCCCTCTTCGCGAACGACATCCTCCATGACAACGACGCGAATCGGGACCCCCACTTGCGGGGCAGCGACCCCGACGCCGGGAGCATCGTGCATCGTCACGACGAGCGCGTCAATGAATTGCGCAAGGAGCTCCGGATCGAGCGAGCCGGCGGCATCCTTTGACTTGGCGCGAAGTGCCGGATGCCCCGCCTGCACGATCCGGAGCGGAGCGTTTTCGCTCGGCCTCTTTGCAAGGGTTTTCTCAATCAGTTGCGCGAGGCTCGTCATGCCATCGCCGCCTTTCGTCGTCTATCGTCATCGCCTCGAAGGGCCGGGCCGCGTCTTTTCTTCCACGCTCCTGTCCGCAGCGAAAGCAGAAGGAACTCCGGGTGGCGGCAAGCGTCGGACTCCCCCGACAACACTACGGCCCCGCGCGTGCGGAAGGTCGGGAACACCCCTCGGCGCGTCCCATATGGTCGGCGCCACAGTGGGGTATTGTTGTCCATACGTCAGCAAAGACCGCTGACTGTACTTCACAACGGATCGTCCGGCACGTACCTGCCGGTGAAGGGAATACCCATGGCAAAGGTTATTTACGACCACGCAAGCCGTATCTACCCGGGCAGCGACAAGCCCGCGGTTGACGACCTCAACATCGAGATCGAAGACGGCGAATTCCTCGTCCTCGTTGGACCCTCGGGCTGCGGTAAGTCCACCTCGCTGCGCATGCTCGCCGGTCTCGAAGAGATCGATGCAGGCCGCATCTTCATCGGCGACCGCGACGTCACGAACGTGCCGCCCAAGGACCGCGACATCGCGATGGTCTTCCAGAACTACGCCCTTTACCCCCACATGTCGGTTGCCGACAACATGGGCTTCGCACTCAAGATCGCGGGCACGCCGAAGGATGAGATCCGCAAGCGCGTTGAAGAGGCCGCAAAGATCCTCGACCTCGAGCAGTACCTCGACCGTAAGCCCAAGGCTCTCTCGGGTGGTCAGCGCCAGCGTGTCGCCATGGGCCGCGCAATCGTGCGCTCGCCCCAGGTGTTCCTCATGGACGAGCCGCTCTCGAACCTTGACGCGAAGCTCCGCGTCTCGACCCGTACTCAGATCGCGTCGCTCCAGCGTCGCCTGGGCGTCACGACCGTCTACGTGACCCACGATCAGACCGAAGCTATGACGATGGGCGATCGCGTCGCCGTTCTCGCCGGTGGCGTGCTCCAGCAGATCGACTCGCCGCAGCGCATGTACGATCACCCGAACAACGTGTTCGTTGCGGGCTTCATTGGCTCGCCCGCCATGAACCTCATCGAGCAGCCCCTCACCGACCAGGGCGTCGCCTTCGGCGGCTCCGTGATCCTCGTGGATCGCTCGACCCTCTCGGAGTCGAATGAGAAGGCCGTCACCGTCGGTGTGCGCCCCGAGGATCTCGAGCTCGCCGCGGACGGCCTCCCCGTCGAGGTCGACATGGTCGAGGTGCTCGGCGCTGACGCCTACGTGTACGGCCGCCTCGCTGGCGCGGGCGAAACGGACAAGCCGATCATCGCGCGCGTCGACGGCCGCCGTCCTCCGCAGAAGGGTGAGACCGTGCACTTCCAGCCGAAGGCTGACCACGTGCACCTGTTCGACCTGAAGTCGGGCAACCGTCTCGGCGACTAATCGCCTCACTCCTCAAACGAGGAAACATTCACAAAGAAGGCACGCGAATCGCGTGCCTTCTTTGCATACATAGCCCGCGAGTAGGAGAGAATAGAAGGCATGGCACCCATCGAGATCTCCGCAGCGCGAGCGGACGAGGCACTCCTCGATCTGCCGTGGAGCCTCCCCCTTGCCGACTGGCCCGATTCGCTCCTCGCATCGCTCCCCCGCGGCATCTCGCGACACGTCGTCCGTTTTGCCCGTGTAAGCGGGCGAGTTCTCGCTCTCAAGGAAATCAACGAAAACCTCGCGCGCGCCGAATTCACGACCTTGCGTCTGCTCGGAAAACTCGGAATCCCCGCCGTTGAACCGTTTGCGGTTGTGAGCGGGCGCGAATCGGCCGAGGACGGCCGCGACCTCGACGCCATCCTGATCACGAGGCACCTTCAGTACTCCCTCCCCTACCGGGCGGTGTTCTCCCAGCTCAACAGCGAAGACACGGCACGCAAGCTTCTTGACGCGCTTGCCGTGCTGCTCGTCCGCCTCCACCTCGTCGGCTTCTACTGGGGTGACGTCTCGCTTTCCAACACCCTCTTTAAGCGCGATGCGGGCGCGTTCGCCGCCTACATCGTTGACGTCGAAACGGGTCAACTCGAAAGCCAGCTGACGACGGGCCAGCGCGAATACGATCTCGACATTGCGCGCACCAATATCGTGGGCGAAATGCTCGATCTCCAGGCTGCAGAGCAGCTGCCTGACAACGTTGATCCCATTGCCATCGGTGATCTCCTTCTCGAGCGGTACACCGAGCTGTGGGATGCGCTCACTGGCCGCGAAACATTCAGCGCGAATGAACGCTGGCGCGTGAGCGCCCGTATCGAGAAACTTAACGAGCTCGGTTTCGACGTCGACGAGCTCGACATGACAACCGATCTCGACGGCACGACCGTGTCGGTGCAGCCGAAAGTTGTGGATGCCGGGCACCACAGAAGGCGGCTCATGCGCCTTACGGGAATCGACGCTCAAGAAAACCAGGCGCGCCGACTCCTTAACGACCTCGACCAGTACCGGGTTCTCACGAATCAGCAGGGTGAGGAAGAAGAGTTCGTCGCCCACGAGTGGCTTCAGGAGCAGTATGAGCCGGTCGTGCGGGCGATCCCGCGCTCGATGCGCAAGAAGCTCCCGGCTCCCGAGTTCTACCACGAGCTTCTCGAACACAAGTGGTTCATGTCGCAGCGCCTCGGCAAGGATGTGACGTGGGATAAGGCCGTCCAGGACTACATCCTGAACGTCCTTACCTATCGCCAAGACGAACGCGCCCTCATCACGTCGGAGACCTCGGCGATTCCGATTGTGACGGACACGGAGTTCTAGACCCCGCTGACGTTAGGCTCGGCCCGTGCGAGCGCGCGTGCCTGCAATCTCGTACAGCACGATCGAGGCGGCTACAGAGGCGTTGAGCGATTCGGTCGCGGCCGCCATCGGGATCGACACAATCGCATCGCATTTCTCGCGCGTGAGTCGTGAAATTCCCTTGCCTTCGGCACCGATGACGAGCATGATCGGGGACGTTGCGAGGTCCATATCCCGCGGCTCGAGTTCACCATCGGCATCGAGACCAACGACAAAGACACCCTGTTTCTTGAGCGAGTCGATCGCGCGGTTGAGGTTCGTCACCTGGGCGACCTTCACGCGCGTCGCGGCGCCCGCAGCAACCTTGTAGACGCTCGCGGTCATGCCGACGCTTCGACGCTCGGGAATGATCACACCGTGGGCGCCGAACGCGCCCGCGCTACGGAGTATCGCCCCGAGATTGCGTGGGTCGGTGATGCCATCGAGTGCGATGAGAAGCGGGGTATCGAAATTATTCGCGGCGATCTCGAGGAGATCCGCGGGATTCGCGTACTCGTAGGGCGGGAGGGTGAGAGCGACGCCCTGGTGAATAGCATCGTCGGTGAGTCGGTCGAGTTCGGCCCGTGTGGCTTCGTGCAGCTGAAGGCCCTTTTGATGGGCAAGGCGCATGATCTCGCGTACGCGCTCGTCTGCATCAAGCCGGATGGCAAGAGTGAGCGAGAGTGCCTCCACGCCTTCTTGGAGCGCCTCGAGAACGGAGTTGCGTCCCGCGATCACCGTGGGGCGGTTTGCAGTGTCCTTAGGGGACTTGCGCGGTGGGCGGCGCTTGCCGGATTTGGCACCGGATTTTCCGACGGTGTCGTGCGTTCCCCTGTAGGCCTTGTGATGCGGGCGATCCTCCGCCTTCGGGGTGGGGCCGCGCCCTTCGAGGCGGCGGCGGCGCACGCCGCCGGATCCGACCTTCGGGCCCTTGCGGGAGCTCTTGTGTCCTGCCATGGTCTCTCCTAGTTCGTGAGGCTCCAGCGGGAGGAGCCCGCGGAGTCTTCGATGCGAATGCCGGCGGCAGCGAAGCGATCTCGGATCGCGTCGGCGCTCGCCCAGTCTTTGTTGGCACGTGCCTCGGCGCGCTCCTCGAGTTGGGCTCTAATGAGCGCATCGAGGGCGTCGTGTTCGGCATTGGTGGCGCTTGATTCGTCGGCCCACTGGGGCCCCGCGAGGTCGAGTCCCAGAACATCGAGCATGTCGCGAAGCTCGCCTACGCGGCGCGCAATCTCGTGGGCGTCGCTCGTGTGCTCGGCAAGAAGCGAGTTCAGTTCGCCCTGGCGCTCGTGGATCACGGCGAGAGCTTCGGCGACGGAAAGGTCGTCATTCATCGCGTCAACGAAGCGCGCGGGAAGCTCGCTCTCGCCTACCTCGCGCAGGGCTTCGCTCGCGCCTTGCTGGCTGACTGCTTCGAGTGCGCGCGTGAGGGTGCCCTCGAGGCGCGAGAGCACGGTCTCGGCTTCCGCGAGGGTGGTCTCGTTGAACTCCACGTTGGTGCGGTAGTGGGAGCCAACGATCGCGAGGCGCACGGCTGCTGCCGAGTGCTTGGCGAGGACGTCTTCGGCCGTGATGAAGTTGCCGAGGCTCTTGCCCATTTTCATCCCGTCGACCGTCAGCATCCCCGAATGCATCCAGTGCTGCGCAAAGCCGTAGCCAGCTCCGTAGCTTTGGGCTTGCTCGTTTTCATGGTGCGGGAAGCGAAGATCAAGGCCGCCACCGTGAATGTCGAAGCTCTCCCCCACGTATTTTTTCGCCATCGCCGAGCACTCAAGGTGCCAGCCGGGCCGCCCTTCGCCGAACGGGGTTGACCACTTCGCTGTCGTGGGTTCGCCGTCCTTTGCTTTCTTCCACAGGGCGAAGTCTCGAGGGTCCTGCTTGAGGTTGGAGGCGGCTTCCGCATCGTCAACCATGTTCTCGATGGACTGGTTCGTGAGCGAGCCGTATTCGGGCAGGGAGGATACGTCAAAGTAGACGCTTCCTTCCCCGTCAGCATAGGCGTGGCCGCGCTCGATGAGCCGCTGCATGAAGTCAATCATCTCCGTGACGTGACCGGTCGCGCGGGGCTCGTAGTCAGGGCGCACGGCGCCGAGCCGGTCCATGATCTCGCCAAACTTTCGTTCGTTGGCGTACGACCACTTCCACCACGGCTCACCTTCCTCGGCGGCGCGCGCGAGGATCTTATCGTCGATGTCAGTCACGTTGCGCACGTAAGTCACGCGGTAACCGCTCCTGCGCAGCCACCGCACGAGCACGTCGAACGCGAGGAACGTGCGGATATGCCCCACGTGGGGACCGTCCTGGACAGTCGGCCCACACACGTAGAGCGAGACTTCACCGTCCTTGAGCGGGGTGAAGTCCGAAACGGTCCTGGTCTTCGAGTCATGCAGTCGTAGAGTCACGTCTTAAGCCTAGCCTCTCGTGGGTACCGAAAAAGCGAGGAGCGCTTGCGGCGCCCCTCGCTTCGTGTTGGTCGTAATGTCAGATCTCGCGCGGCGTCGCGGCGCTGACCTGCTTACCGTAGAGTTCTTCGAAAGCGTCGTCGTAGTCAACGCTATTGGCGCGGCGCTTTCCCTGAACGGATTCGACGGCGCTCTTAGCGGTCTCGATGGTGACTTCGGGCGCGGTGATCTTCTTGACGATCAGGTAGGCGATGAGGCCGAGGATCGCGCCGAGTACCACGAGCGCGCCACACACGATGAGGAACGACGCCCATGCCGGCAGACCGAGTGCCACAAGGCCCCACGCGCAGAAGAAGAGGAACATCACCCACGCGCTCAGGAGGAAGAACACGAGAACCGCGGCAAGCGCCGCAACGGCGCCGCCCTTGACGGCGATCCCGGTGATTTCCTTCTTCGCGATTGCGACCTGCTGGTCGATCACGGAGGTGAATTCGTTCTTGATCGAGGCGACGAGTTCGCCAATCGACCGCGAGGTCGTGCTCGCTCGGCGTTCGTTCGAGGAGCGGTCGTTCGAGGAATTGATCATGCATTCAGCCTATCAATGCGGGCCCTGCGTCATTCAGGGGTTTCGAAGGGTTTTCTCCGGTTAGTCGTGTGATGTTTAGTCGATCGTCACGCGCTTGCGGCGCTGCTGCTCGGGTCGCGGCCCTGCCGACGAGGAACGACGCACGATGAGGTGCGGCGAAACCGCGGTGTCGCGTGCGGGCCCTTCGAAACCGCCGATGCGCTCGACGAGCATCTGCGCGCCAAGCGCCCCGATGCGGCGCGAGTTCGGATCGATGCTGGTCACCTGCGCAATACCCGAGGACGCGAGCGACGTATTGCCATAGCCGGTGACGGCAAGCTGAGCGGGAACATCGAAGCCGGCGTCGGCTGCTGCCGAGAGCACACCGACGGCGGTCACATCGTTCGAGCACGTGATCGCGGTGGGAACCTGGCTGCCGCGCAGAAGCATCGCTCCGGCGGTCTGCCCAACCTGCTCGCTGAAGTCCGCCGGCTCCACGCGCGCACGATCCTCGAGTCCGTGACGCTTCATCGCGGCCTTGAAGGCGGTCGCACGCTCCTTCGCCACGGCATACCCCACGCCACCCACGTGAGCGATGTCCTTGTGGCCGAGACTCACAAGGTGATCGACGAGAAGACCAAAGCCCGCTTCATCGTCGATACGGACCGTGTCCGACTTCCCGATGCGCTCTTTCGATCCACCGATCGCGACGAGGGGGCGGTTGCCGATGGCCTCAAAGACCTTGTCGAGCTCGGGGAGCTCACTGGCCATGATGAAGCCATCCACCCCGAGCGCCGTGAGCGAGGAGATCGTTTCTTCCTCGAGCGTGACGGGGTATTCGGGCATACGCCGGCGAGTCGGCACAACCACGACGTGGCGGCCGGTCGCGGCGAGCTCGATGCGGATCGAGCGAACCAGATCGGAGATCCACGTGTTGCGCATCGTGTTCACGAGCACAGCGACGACACCGCGGTGGTCATCCTCCTGAGCGAGGTCTTCGAGCGGGTAGTGGAGCCGTTCGGCGGTCTCGCGAACGGACGTCACGAGCCTCGAATTGATGTCGGATTCGCCGCGAAGGGCGCGAAGCGCAACCGCGGCCGTAATGCCGAGGGAGTTGGCAACTTCGGTCAGCGTTGCGCGGTCACCTTCGGAGCGCTGCTCCGTGACCTCGGGAGCGACCTTCGCCGCCGCTTCGAGCTCGTCGGGGCTCTCTCCGGGTGCGAAATCACCGTTGATGTCGCCGCGTGCTTTATCGTTCATGAGGCCTTAGCCGTCCTTTTCTGTCCTGGAAGCCGCGCCCGCATGGCGCGTAACATTCGCCTTTAACGGTAGCCCACGTGCCTCAACACGCGGGCAAGGACACGGGAACCGTGACGGCGAGGCCGCCCATTGCGGTTTCCTTGTAGTGCTCGTGCATGTCCTTACCCGTGCGGCGCATGGTCTCGAGCACGGTGTCGAACGAGACGAAGTGTTCGCCATTGCCACGCATCGCGAAGCGCACCGCCGTAATCGACTTGATCGCGCCCATCGCGTTGCGCTCGATGCAGGGCACCTGCACGAGACCACCGACGGGGTCGCATGTGAGGCCGAGGTTGTGTTCCATCGCAATCTCGGCAGCGTTTTCGACCTGCCGGGGCTTCGCGCCCATAACTTCGGCAAGCCCCGCCGCGGCCATCGAGCTCGCCGAGCCAACTTCACCCTGGCAGCCCACTTCCGCGCCGGAAATCGACGCGCGCTCCTTGCACAGCGACCCGAACGCGGCAGCTGCGAGCATAAAGCGCACGATGACGTCATCACGATCGTCGTAGTTGAGGTAGGTGAGCGCGTAATAGAGCACCGCGGGGATAATCCCGGCCGCGCCGTTGGTGGGAGCTGTGACGACGCGCCCGCCGCCCGCGTTTTCCTCGTTCACCGCGAGCGCTGCGAGGCTCACCCATTCGAATGCGTTGTCGGCGCGATGGTTCGGGTCTTCGAGCTGAAGGGCGTCGTGCCAGGTTGCTGCGCGGCGCCGCACGTTGAGGCCGCCCGGGAGCACACCGGAGGTGTGCATGCCACGCTCGATGCAGGCTTCCATGACTGCCCAAATGTCGAGGATCCCCTGGCGGATTTCGCTGTCGGTTCGCCATTGCCGCTCGCGCATGAGCATCGCTTGCGAAACCGTGATGCCGTTTTCTTCGCACACGCGAAGAAGCTCCTCACCACTTTGGAAAATCGGTTTCACACCGTCATCGGCGCCCGCTGCGCTGTCGTCTGCGGAGGTTTCCGACGCCTGCTGCGCTTCGAGCTCCTCCTTGTCGACGACGAAGCCGCCACCGATCGAGAACATCGTGCGCTTGTCGAGCTCGTTGCCGTCCTCATCGAGCACCGCGAAGGTCATGCCGTTCGAATGCTCGGGAAGGAAGGTGAGGGGGTGCAGCACGATCGTGGACGGGCGGAGGCTTACCGGGACGCGCCCGCCGAGCATGAGTCCACCGTTGGCGTCGATGTCTTTCGCTCGCGCCCAGGCTTCGGTGGGATCGATCGTGGCGGGGTCGTTGCCCTCGAGACCGAGGACGACCGCGTCGAGTGTTCCGTGGCCCATGCCGGTCGCCGCAAGCGAGCCGTACAGATGCACCTCGACATCGGCGATGTCGGGGCCAATAGTGGGGTGGGCAAGGGCCTCGTCGGCGAATTCTTTCGCGGCGCGCATGGGGCCGACGGTGTGCGAACTCGAGGGGCCGATCCCGATCTTGAACAGGTCAAACAGGCTGACGCTCATCGAGGGACTCCTTATCGTGTCGAACGCGGATCATCTGACGTGTGGTGAAGCTTTAGCGCGACCGGCGCTGGCCACGCGACCGGGCTGGGGAAGCACCGCGTGCCAGGCGAGCGTCGGACCCTCGTTTCTTCCCGGCCGTGCGGCGGCCTTTGCCAGAACCGGGCGTACGCGAAAATGGTGACTTTTCGTTCTCGTCGTATACCGCGCGGCGCTTCTCGTTCTCGCGCCGTTCCGCGGCGTTTCTCGAGTTAGCTCCGCGCATCCTGGTGACATCGAGCTTACGGGGCGCGCCCTTATATTTGACGAGCTGAGGGTCCCGGGCGGGGGTCCCGCTCGGTGTCCTTCCTCCGACATACCGGATCACCTCGTCAGTTTCGGAATTCACCTCGCTCCATTCGGGACTCACCTGGGCTGCCTCGAGCACCTGGCGAGTCTTGTCCTTCTGATGTGGGAGGGCGAGAGTGACCACGACGCCCGAAGCCCCGGCGCGTGCCGTGCGGCCCGAGCGGTGCACGTACTCCTTCGCGTCATCGGAAGGATCGACGTGCAGCACGAGCGAAACGTCGTCGATGTGAATGCCGCGAGCGGCCACGTCGGTCGCGACGAGCACGTCGAAGGCCCCCTGGCGGAACCCTGCGAGGACGTTCGTGCGCAGGCCCTGCTGTTTATTGCCGTGCAGGGCCGCGGCGGGAATGCCCACCTCAATGAGTTCCTGGGCGACGCGTTCGGCGCCGAGTTGCGTGCGCGTAAACAGGAGGGTGCGACCATCGCGCGCCGCGATCTGGGCCGTGATCTGGCGCTTCTTTTTTGGGTTGATGGCATAGACGACGTGCCGCATGTTCTGCACCGCCGCGGCGACAGGGGTCGTCTCGTGCGTGACGGGGTCGACGAGGAAGCGGTCGGTGATCGCATCGACCTGGTCGTCGAGCGTTGCCGAAAAGAGCATCTTCTGCGTGCCCATCTCAACGTGCGCGAGAATCTCGGTGACGACGGGAAGGAAGCCGAGGTCGGCCATGTGGTCCGCCTCGTCAATAACCGTCGTCTCGATGCGGTCAAGGAAGAGATCTCCCCGCTGAGCGAGGTCGACGACACGCCCCGGTGTCGCGACGATGATCTCAACGCCCCGACGCAGCGCATCGGCCTGTTTGTTGATGTTCATGCCACCCGACACAAGCTGAGCCTTGATACCAACGGCACGCGCGAACGGGTGAATTGTGTCGACGACCTGGACGGCAAGCTCGCGAGTAGGCACGAGCACCATTCCCAGTGGCCGACGCCTGTGGGAGCTGCGATGCCGAAAACGCGCACACATCGACAGGGCAAAAGCGAGGGTTTTACCCGATCCAGTTTCAGCGCGGGCAAGAACGTCGCGTCCCGCGAGCGCATCGGGCAAGATTGCCTCTTGAATTTCGAAGGCACGCTCGAAGCCTTGCGCCTGAAGTTCTTGAACGAGCTCTTCTGGAAGCGCCATCGCATCGAAGCGCTCTGCTTTGTGTGTCCGT
This sequence comes from Dermabacter sp. HFH0086, assembly GCF_000413375.1. NCBI lineage: Bacteria > Bacillati > Actinomycetota > Actinomycetes > Micrococcales > Dermabacteraceae > Dermabacter > Dermabacter sp. HFH0086. Next base: position 1,567,602 of record NZ_KE340308.1, on the reverse strand, counting down.
CGTGACTTGGGCATGGCAGTGGCCCCTTTCTGCGCGCGTGTGCGCGGTCCTGTGCTTCTCATGGGCGCCGTAGCGCCGGGCCCCAACGGGGCGGTAAACACCTCAAGTATCCGCGAGCCATCCCGGCACCGGAAGAGACGGTCGGGCAATTCGTTCGCAAACTCACGTCTATGACTGCTGCCCGATGGCCCACGGGGTGGAATACTTGAGCATCGTGTTGCGAACACTCATGACATCAAAGATTCACCGCGCCACCGTCACGCAAGCCGACCTTCACTACGTGGGGTCGGTAACCGTCGATGCCGATTTACTCGATGCCGCGGGCCTCATCGAAAACGAACTCGTCGCCATCGTCGACGTGACGAACGGGGCTCGGCTTGAAACCTACGTGATTCGAGGCGAGGCGGGCAGCGGGGAGATCAAGATCAACGGGGCTGCGGCCCACCTGGTACACCCCGGCGACCTCGTGATCCTGATCGCCTACGGTCAGTTCACGCCGGAGGAGGCCACCGCTCACACCCCGCGGGTTGTCCACGTCGATGACAAGAATCGCATCGTCGCGCTCGGCAGCGATCCTGCCCAGGCCGTGCCGGGAGCTCCCGACCAGATTTCCTCGAGGTAACTCACGTGGCGGGAGTCGTGAGCGGGTTCTTCGTGATCGCCGTGATCGTCACCGTGGGCGCATTCGCGGGGTGGTGCAATCTTTTGGGCCCCCAGGGCCGCTTTGTTCTCAATCGCCTGACCTATTTCATCGCGGGGCCATGCCTCGTGTTTGTGTCGCTCATCGACAGCGACCTTCACCTCATACTCTCCGCCAATTTTGCGGTCGCTGCCCTGGCAGCACTCCTCACGACTCTGCTCGCCGCCGCCCTTTCGCGCATTTTCCTCCAGCAGGATTTCCCCCACACCGTGATTTCCTCGGTTTCGGCCTCGATGGTCAATAGCGCGAACATGGGCTTTCCCATCGCGGCCTATGTTCTCGGTGACGTCTCTCTTGCGCTCCCCGTGGCGCTTTGGCAAATGGCGGTGTTCACGCCGCTCTTCCAGTCGGTTCTCCACTCTGCGGTCTCAGGGCAGCGACCAAGCGTACGCGCCCTCGCGGAAACAATTGCCGTGAACCCCATGATCGTCGCGTCCGCGGCAGGTCTCGCTGTTCTCGGCTTCGACCTTCACCTCCCGGCCTTCGTCACCGAACCGATCGACGTCATCGCGGGCATTTCCATCCCAGGGATGCTCCTCGCGTTTGGCATGTCGCTCACCACCTCGAGGCCTTTCTCGAAGGAGGCGGGGCATCGCGCCGACATCGTCCTCGCTACTGCCCTCAAGCTCCTCGCGATGCCCCTTTTTGCCTGGGCTCTCGGCCGGTTCGCCTTTGATCTCACGGGAACGGCGCTTTACGCGGTCGTCGTCCTCGCTGCGCTGCCTACCGCGCAAAACGTATACGTCGCCGCTGCGCGTTACGAGGTGGGCGAGGAGATGACGCGCGATATCGCGCTGTTGACATCGGTCGGCACAATGGTCGCGCTCATGGTGATTGCTTCGCTTTTCGGAGCGTGAGAAGCGCTTTACGTTAGGGTCGAGGCATGATCGTCACTACCGTATGCTGGGGCAACATTTGCCGCTCCCCGATGGCCGAACGCATCCTCGCCTCCGCGCTGTCGTCCCTCGAAGGCGGTGAAGGCATCACCGTCAATTCCGTTGGTGTGAGCAGTGAAGAGACGGGCAACCCCATGGATCCACGCGCTGCCCGCGTTCTCAAAGCCCAGGGCTACGACGCGGGCGGCCACGCCGCTCGTCAGGTGAGCGCTGCCGACATCGAGCGAACCGATCTTTTCGTCGCCGCCGAGCAGTTCCACCTCGACCGGCTTCGTGCGCTTGGAGCCCGCGAGGAGCAGCTCGCTCTCATGACCGACTTCGACCTCGAGTCTCAGCCGGGCGACGCCCTGCCCGACCCGTGGTACGGCGGCGCCGAGGACTTCGATCGGACTCTCGACGTGCTCGAGCGCGCGATGCCGCGCCTCGCCGCACGCCTCGTGAAAGAGTCCTAGAAGCTCGCCGCGAGGCTCGTAAGCGCGTCCTCGTCCATCCCCGCCTCGCGCAAAACCTTCTGGAACATGGGCGCCTTCGCGCGGCGGTACTCGTCCACGTCGATCGCCCCCGTGAACGCAAGACCTCGCTTGTAGCCCGAAAACTCCGCCACGAGCTCGGGGCTGTTCATGAGGACTTGACGCGCCGCGACGCTCGCGTGAAGCAGCGGCGATCCCTCATCGAAAACGGTGAGGGAGTGAAGCACTCCCGACGTGGGAGTATTCAGTTTTCGGTAACCCTCGCCCTCCTGGCGATCGCCGCCGGCCACGTAGCCAAGCGGGGCGAGCGCCTCGCACGCCTCGTCAAGCGCGAGTGGCGCAGCGACCACCGCGATATCGATGATCGGTCTTGCGACCATGCCCGGAACCGAGGTCGCGCCGATGTGCTCGATCCCCTGGCCGCCGTGGCCGTCGAGGGCGTCCACGAGGGTCGTTGCGACCCCCATAAAATCGCCCACCCAAGATTCCGAATACTCGCTCAAATGAATCGCCATACCCCCATCCTACGGGCGAGGAACGGGGCGTATAGCCGAGCTGATGCTGGCGCGGCGGCCGTCGGACCCTCACGAGGCCCCCAAAGGCACAGCACGTAGACTAGAGACATTGAATGCGCGCTCGAGACCGAGGGCGCACGACACCGACACGAGGAAAGGGACACGATGGCTGAGGCCCCATACCGTTACACCGCCGAACTCGCGGGACAGATCGAGCAGAAATGGCAAAAGCTGTGGCTCGAGCAGGGTACTTTCAACGCCGTCAACCCCGTGGGCGAGCTCTCCGATGGACGCAGCGCCGAAGAGCTCGGCGAGAAGATGTTCATCATGGACATGTTCCCCTACCCCTCGGGCAAGGGACTGCATGTGGGCCACCCGCTTGGCTACATTGCGACCGACGCCGTCGCGCGTCACAACCGCATGCTCGGCAAGAATGTGCTCTACACGATGGGCTACGACGCCTTCGGCCTGCCCGCGGAGCAGTACGCGATTCAAACCGGCACCCACCCGCGCGTCACGACCGACGAAAACGTTGCGAACATGGCCCGTCAGCTCTTCCGCCTCGGCCTCTCGCACGACTCGCGCCGCTCGCTTCGCACGACCGATCTTGACTTCGTCAAGTGGACCCAGTGGGTATTCCTCCAGCTGTTCGACTCGTGGTACGACCCGAACTTCGTGAAGGCTGACGGCACACGCGGCTCTGCACGGCCCATTTCGGAACTCAAGGGCGCGATCCAGGATCGCGATGTTGATCCGTACGCGCTCGCCGAGCAGCAGGGCATCGACATCCCGCAGATGTGGCACGACCGCAAGCCGGATCACGAGCATTGGAATCCCGAGCACGACACACCGTTCGACTTCCTCATTCAGTACACGCCCGAGGAGATGACGGAGCTCGTCAACTGCTTCCGACTCGCCTACGTGAGCGACACGCCCGTGAACTGGTGCCCTGGTCTCGGCACCGTGCTCGCGAACGAAGAGGTGACGGCCGAGGGCCGCTCGGAGCGCGGCGATTTCCCCGTGTTCAAGCGCCGCTTGCGCCAGTGGAACCTGCGCATCACCGCGTATGCCGATCGACTTCTCGAGGATCTCGACACCGTTAACTGGCCCGAATCGGTCAAATCCATGCAGCGGAACTGGATCGGCCGTTCGCGCGGTGCGCAGGTCACGTTCACGCTGGATTCCGACGGCTGCCCCGCCTTCGCCGACTCCACGTTCGACGTCTTCACGACGCGCGTGGACACGCTGTTTGGCGCGACCTTCACGGTGCTCTCGCCCGAGCATCCGCTGCTGTCTGACGTCAGCGCTCTCCCCGAGGCGTGGCCCGAAGACACGAAGTCCGCCTGGACCGGCGGAGCATCGAGCCCGCGCGAGGCCGTCGCCGCCTACAAGGAACGTGCCGCCGCACTCGATGACACCGAGCGCACCGCCGATTCGCGTGAGAAGACGGGAGTGTTCACGGGCCTTTTCGCAGTGAACCCGATGGACGGCCGTGCGCTTCCCGTGTTCACCGCCGACTACGTACTCATGGGCTACGGCACGGGCGCCATCATGGCCGTTCCCGCCGAAGACGAACGTGACTACGCGTTCGCGAGCGCTTTCGAGCTCCCCGTGATCCGCACCGTTCAACCGCCCGCCGATTTCGAAGAGGGACAGGCCTACACGGGCGACGGGAGGAAGATCAATTCGCGCAGCGACGAGCTCGATCTCAACGGCATGAGCAAGGACGAGGCGATCGCTGCCGCGACCGAATTCGCCGAGAAGAAGGGCTTCGGCCGCGCAAAGACGACGTACCGGCTGCGTGACTGGCTTTTCAGCCGCCAGCGCTACTGGGGCGAGCCCTTCCCGATCGTGTACGCGGAAGACGCCCCCGAAGTCCCGATCGCGCTCCCGTTCGATCAGCTTCCCGTTCAGCTGCCCGAACTCGACGACTTCTCCCCCAAGACGTTCGACCCGGAAGACGCCGACACCGAGCCGCAGACCCCGCTCTCGCGCGCGGAGGACTGGGCCTGGGTCGAGCTTGATCTTGGCGACGGCATGAAGCGCTACCGTCGCGAAATGAATGTCATGCCGCAGTGGGCCGGATCGTCGTGGTACGAAATCCGCTACACCGATCCCACGAACGACGACCAGATTTCGGCGCCCGAAAATGAGCAGTACTGGATGGGCCCGCGTGAAGGCGCCCCCACTGGCGGTGTCGACCTGTACGTCGGTGGTGTCGAGCATGCCGTTCTCCACCTGCTCTACGCACGTTTCTGGCACAAGGTTCTCTTCGACCGCGGCTACCTTGCGAGCGCCGAGCCGTTCCACACCCTGTTCAACCAGGGATATGTGCAGGCCTATGCTTACCGCGACGAGCGAGGCGTCTACGTCAACGCCTCCGAGGTTGTTGAGGAAGCCGACGGCACCTTCACTCACGATGGCAAACCCGTGCGCCAGGAATACGGGAAGATGGGCAAGTCCCTGCGCAACATCGTGACCCCGGACGACATGTACGACGAGTTCGGCGCCGACACGTTCCGCGTGTACGAAATGTCGATGGGTCCGCTCGATCTGTCGCGCCCCTGGAACACGCGCGACGTCGTGGGCTCGCAGCGCTTCCTTCAGCGTTTGTGGCGCCTCGCCGTGTCCGAAGACACCGGCGAGTGCATCGTGAGCGATGCCGAGCCGAGCGTGGAGACCTTGCGCGCCGTGCATAAGACCATCGACGCGGTGAGCGCCGACATGGACCACATGCGTTTCAACACCGCAATCGCGCGCCTCATCGAGCTCGTCAATCACCTCACGAAGGTCGCCGGCGAGAGCGGCGGCGCGCCGCGTTCGGCCGTCGAGGCTCTCGTGCTCATGGTCTCGCCGTTTGCCCCGCACCTCGCCGAGGAACTGTGGGCGAAGCTCGGTCACGACGAGTCGCTCGCGCGCGCTTCCTACCCGGTTGCGGATCCGCAGTACCTCGTTGCCGACGCCGTCACGTGCGTCATCCAGGTCAAGGGCAAGGTGCGCCACCGCATCGAGGTTGATCCGGAGATCTCGGCGGAGGAGCTCGAGAAGGCAGTGTTTGCCGAGGAGCGCGTGCAAAAACTCATCGAGGGCCACGAGGTTCGTAAGGTGATCGTGCGCGCGCCGAAGCTCGTTAACATCGTCCTCTCCTAACTGAATTGCATAGGGGTTGCGGGGGTTTGGATACCGCCCCCTCTCCCTGAAATTGCATAGTTGTTGTGGGGGTTTGAGCCGCGTGGCTCGGACCCCCACACCTCTTCGATTTAAGGAGCGTTTCGAGACGGAACAGCGACTCTCGCCGAACGCGCTGAGGCGGCTCGCGCTCCACATTTCTCGGTTTCTCCCACTCCGCCCAGGGGCGCGCATGATGACAGCTGCCGATCCATAGCATGCAAGCCATGGCACGCACCCGAGCTCCTATCCCGGCCGCCCTCGCGCACACCGCATTCACGTCCCAAGAGGCCTATGCGCAGGCTGTCACGCGCGATCAGCTCCGCGGGCCGAGTTATCAGCAGCTCCACCGGGGAATCTATGCTCCGACGGAACATTCGCCCACAAGCTGGGACTACGCGCGCATCGTGACTCACGCATGTCCCACGGCCGCGCTCTCTCAAATTTCGGCAGCACTCTTGTGGGGATTTCCTCTACCCACCAGATTCCTCGCGCAGGACCCCCCCCACCAACTTCGGAACTGGCGCGTATCCAAGACGCTCACGCGCCCATACCCGAAAAACTCAATGGCCTTCCGAACTTTGTTTACCCCTACCATCACCGCTCCCCCACGCAGCCATGTGCCGAGTGGCGGCAGCATCTTTTGGCAAGCGACGATGTCATTGTTGTGGAGCCCGAGCAGATTCGTGCGGGCTTAGGTGCCGACGGTGGCCCAGCAAGCGTCGGAATGCCGTGGCACCCCTCCACCGCGCCCCTGTGGAAAAAGCCGCTCAGGATCATGTCCCGCGAACGAACGTTCCTTGATCTTGCGACGGTGCTGAACCCGTTTGAGCTCGTGGCCGTAGGCGACTATCTCGTGCGTCGACCGCGCCCGAACTACGAGGGGCGAAGTCGGCCCTACTGCACGATTGCTGGCCTCAAGGGCGCGCGCGAGAAATACCCAAAAATCGACGGCGCCACAAATACGCGATGGGCGCTCGACAATATTCGCGTGGGCTCTGACTCACCTCAGGAGACTCTGTGCCGCCTTCTTCTCGTCGAGGCGGGCCTTCCCGAACCGGCGCTCAATATTCCTATCCCGCTGCCCGGAGGAATCGTCGTTCCCGATCGTGACCTCGTCTACCCGGATCAGAAGGTCGTTGTGGAGTATCAGGGAAGCTCCCACGAAGAGCCGCAACGGGCGGCGCGCGACCGCTACCACGCCGAGAATCTTCGGGAGGAGGGGTGGGAGGTCGTTCCGATTTATAAAGATGACCTCCCGTATGTCGGTTGGTGCAACGAGTTTCCAGCGAAGTATCGAATAGACGCGCCGGGGATGCCTCGCATCAATCGCGTCAACTTTAAGTTGTCACCATATGCGCTGGCGCCGGAGCCTCGCGAGTGGCCCCTTGTTGTCAAGGTTCGCGAAGCATTCCGACGCCAGGCAATGCGGTAGGTTGCGGGGGCTAAACCCGAGGAATAACCCCCGCAACCCCTATGGAATCCAAGTGAAGGGGTGCGAATAACCCCCACAACCCCTATGGAATTCAGTGGAGGGCGAGGCGGGCCGGCGCCCCCTCCTCGTGCTCCACGTCAACCGTGACCTTCTGATCGTCCGTGACCTCGCCCGTGAGGATGAGGCGCGCGAGCGCATCGCCGATCTCCTTTTGCACGAGACGCTTGAGCGGGCGCGCGCCATACGCTGGGTCGAATCCGCGTTCAGCAAGCAAGTCCTTGGCCGCGTCGCTCACCTCGAGGGTGATGCGGCGATCCTTGAGACGCGCGGCAAGCGACGCCACCTGGAGGCCAACGATGCGGCGCAGCTCCTCGCGGCTGAGGGAGTCGAACATGACGATGTCGTCGAGGCGATTGACGAACTCGGGCTTGAACGCGGCGCGAACAGCGCTCATGACCGCCTCGCGTTTCGCACTGTCGTCGAGGCTCTCGTCCTGGAGGAAGTGCGCGCCCAAGTTGGACGTGAGGATCACAATAGTGTTCCGGAAGTCGACCGTGCGCCCTTGGCCGTCGGTCAGGCGGCCGTCATCGAGCACCTGGAGGAGGATGTCGAAAACGTCCGGGTGGGCCTTCTCGATCTCGTCCAGGAGTATGACGGTGTAGGGGCGGCGTCGGACCTGCTCGGTGAGCTGCCCTCCCTCTTCGTAGCCAACGTAGCCCGGAGGTGCACCCACGAGGCGAGAGACGCTGTGCTTTTCACCGTATTCGGACATGTCGATGCGAACCATTGCGCGTTCGTCGTCGAAGAGGAATTCGGCGAGGGATTTGGCGAGTTCGGTCTTGCCTACGCCCGTGGGGCCGAGGAAGAGGAACGATCCCGTGGGCCGGTTCGGGTCGGCGATTCCGGCGCGCGAGCGGCGCACGGCATCCGAGACCTCGGCGACGGCCCTGCGCTGACCGATGAGGCGTTTACCAATAATGTCCTCCATGTCGAGAAGCTTTTGCGTCTCGGACCTGAGGAGTCGGCCAGCGGGGATGCCGGTCCACGAGGACACCACGCCAGCGATGTCGTCGGGCCCGACCTTGTCGGCGACGAGCGGCTTTTGCTCCTCGTCAATAGCTCGGCTCTCGGTGCCTTCTCCGTGCTCAAGTTCCACGAGCTTCTTTTTGAGCTCGGGGATGTCGCCGTAGAGGATCTTCGAGGCCTGGCTCAGGTCGCCTTCGCGCTGGGCACGATCGGCCTGCATGCGGAGATCCTCGAGCTTTGCCTTGAGCTCGCCCACCTCGTTGAGGCCGGATTTCTCGCGCTCCCAGCGGGCGGAAAGCTCGTTCATCTCCTCGGTGCGCGCCGCGAGATGCTCGCGGACGCTCGCGAGTTGCGCGAGCGATCCCGGATCGTCCGAGCCCTTGAGGGCGAGCTCTTCCATCTTGAGCCGGTCGACCTGGCGGCGAAGAACATCGAGCTCCACGGGTGAGGAGTCGAGTTCCATCCGCAGGCGCGAGGCAGCTTCGTCAATGAGGTCGATGGCCTTATCAGGGAGCTGGCGATTGTTGATGTAGCGATCGGAAAGCGAGGCAGCAGCGACGAGCGCCGAGTCCGAAATCGTGACCTTGTGGTGCGCCTCGTACTTGTCTTTGAGGCCGCGGAGGATCGTGATCGTGTCTTCGACGCTTGGCTCGCCCACGAAGACCTGTTGGAAGCGGCGTTCGAGAGCCGGGTCCTTTTCGATCCGTTCGCGGTATTCGTCGAGGGTCGTCGCGCCCACCATGCGAAGTTCGCCGCGCGCGAGCATGGGTTTGAGCATGTTGCCGGCGTCCATGGAGCCCTCGCCTGTGCCGCCTGCGCCGACGACTGTGTGCAGCTCGTCGATGAACGTGATCACGTTGCCGTTCGAGTCGCGGATTTCGTCGAGGACGCTCTTGAGACGCTCTTCAAATTCGCCTCGGTATTTCGAGCCGGCGACCATCGAGGAAAGGTCGAGCGAGACGAGGGTCTTGCCGCGGAGCGATTCGGGCACATCCCCTTCGACGATGCGCTGGGCGAGGCCTTCGACGACGGCGGTTTTGCCGACGCCGGGCTCGCCGATGAGCACGGGGTTGTTCTTCGTGCGGCGGCTGAGCACTTGGACGACGCGGCGGATTTCGCCGTCGCGGCCGATGACGGGGTCCAGTTTGCCTTCGCGCGCGCGGGCGGTGAGGTCGACCCCGAATTTTTCGAGGCTCTTGAAGGAGCCTTCCGGGTTTTCTTTGTTCATGCTTGTTCCTTTGGTGAGTTTTGCGATGCTGGCGCGGATCGCTTTCGGGGTCGCGCCGAAGTCTTTGAGGATGTCGCCAGGGGTTTTTGCGGCCTTGGCGATGCCGTAGAGCAAGTGCTCGGTCGAGATGTACCCTTCTGCCCCTTGCCCCATGCCGGCGCCGGCTTCTTTCCCGGCGGCTTCAAGTGCGTCGTAGCCATCGCCCTGGAAGACGGGTTTTTGGTCGGTGCTCCCGGTGAGGCGTGGCAAGCGCTGGATTTCTTGGGTGATTCGCTCTTTGAGCGCGCCGATGTGCACGCCCGTGTCGGTGAGCACGGCCGTGGCGATTGAGTCTTCTTGTTCGAGCAGTGCCGCGAGCAAGTGCAGACCGGTGACGTTGGTGTTGCGCAGTGTTTCCGCCGAGCGCGTTGCCGCCTCGACGGCTTCGCGCGAGCGTTGGGTGAAGGAAAATTGCATATTTTCCGCTCCTTTCACGTGGTGTGCGTGGAGCGGGGTTGTGGCCTGGCAGGTCCGACGGTTGCCGAGCCTTCCTCGTTCTCACGCTTACGCTCTATGCAACGCCACCAAAGTTGAGTCTATTCCGCTCAACTTTCATCATTGTCGAAAATGGTCGTCCACCTGCCGTTTTGCGATTCGCGGCCGCGCAGGCGGTCGAGCGCTCGGCGTTCCTTTTTCGTGGGGCGGCCAGTCCCACGCTCACGCCGCGGCGGCGCCGCGAAGAGCTGCGGGGGCGGCGGAACGGAGATGTCGGTGTAGGCCTCGCGGGCAAGTGGCGCACCAACTCTCTTTGAAAGCAATTGTGTGACGACGTACTCGTTCGTGTAGCCGGGGTGGCGTATGGCAACCGTGCTGCCCACGCTCAAGCGGAAGCTCGGCTTCACGACCTCACCATCGACGCGCACGTGCGAGGCTCTGATCGCGCTCGCGGCGAGGGAGCGCGTTTTAAATAGCCGCACCGCGTGCAGCCACGTATCAAGGCGCACGCTCACGGCTCCCGCCTGCTTGTTCTCATTCACGGTGCTACTTTCGCACACTCGGCTTGCTCATAGCGCAACCACGTGCGACTTCGCTACTCCACCCATGAAGCACCCCGGGTGTCTCGGGTTAATATGCAGGTTCGCTCCTTAGACTGCACACGTCAGATGCAGGGGCGAATCTCGCACGCCCCACACAGGATCCCGGAGAGGAGGCGCTCATGCCCGCGGCACGGTCGTACGTCATCGATCCGGCTTCCGAGGCGAGCGCACATCCCCTCCCCTTGAATGCCTCGGAACTTCTCGATTTTGCCATTTCGCATTTCCGTTCACGCACGGCTATCGAGATGAGCGGAACCCGCGTGAGCTATGGGCAGCTTGGCCGCCGCATTCGATGCCTTGCGCAGGGACTCTTGGATTCGGGAATCCGTGCGGGCGACCGCGTCGCGATCGTCCTGCCTATGAGCATTGAAGCCGTCGTGGCGTTCCACGCGGTCCTTCGGATCGGAGCGATCGCCGTGCAGCACTCCGATCGCGAACCGATGATGCGCCTGAGCCGGGAATTTGCCGATTACACGCCGGTCGCGGTCATCATCGCCGAGTATCGTCTCAATGCGCTCGCGGGTCTCGACCAGCACGCGCGACCAAAAACCGTCATCACCGTCCAAGCGCCGGAGCTTCCGAAGACTGCCCCGCGTCGGCTCACCCTTACGGGGGCACTCGCAGAGATTGCGAAAGCGGGCGGCAAGGGAGTCATGCGGGTTGCGTCGCCGTCGAAAAGCCCCGCGCAGCTTCCCCTCACTTTCTGCACGCGCACGCGCTTCAAGGACCTGCTGGGCTCAGCGCCGCTTCCTGACGACTACCCCTATCCGAGCCCGCGTGACCTCGCGGCCATCGTGTACGAAGGGCACACGCGGGCCAGCTCGCTCGGGGCGATGCTCACCCACGACAATCTCACGGCGCTCGCGCACCAGTCCCTGGAGTATCTCGAGACGGCGCCGGCCGGGACCGAGACCGGCTACGCGCTGTGGCCGCTGCACTCGGTGATCGGGATCGCCGATACTCTCACGACCAGCCTCTTTTACGGTCGGCACACGATTCTCTTCCCGCGGTTCGACCGCGCCGGCCTCATGCGCGCTCTCAAGAAGCACCCTCCCGAGGTGATCTCCGGCGATACCGAGGTCTTCCGCTTCCTCGCCGAGCATGCCCGCACGACAGGCCGGTCCCTCACATTGAGGCTCGCGTTGAGTCCCGTGAGCCGTGACCACGCACCGAGTTTTCGGGATTGGGCACGGGACCTTGGCTGGCCGCTCATGGTCGGTTACAGCGGCGCTGAAGCTGGCGTGACCGTGTATTTGCGCACCGCGGAAGAGGGGCGCGAGCACACCGTGGGGACACCGCTCCCCTCGATCGAGGTGCGGGTCGTGGATCTAAATGACCGCAGGCGCGTCGTGGGCCCGGGAACCGTCGGCAAGCTCATGATCAAAGGACCTCAGGTGTTCCACGGGTATTGGAAGAAGCCCGATGAAAGCACAGCCGTGCTCAGCGCGGACGGCTGGGTACTGACCACTTCGCTCGCCTCGATTGACGCTGACGGCTACGTCACGCTCGCTCCCGCGCCGCCGCACTAACATGGGGTCATGGCACGCCTCATTTCGATTCACCCCGTCACTCCACAGCAGCGCCTGCTCGACCAGGTTGTTGAGCGGCTAAAGGACGGTGAGCTCATCGCGTACCCCACCGATTCGGGGTACGCGCTCGGCTGCCGCATCGGTGCTCACGAGGCGTTAGAGCAGATCCGCACGATTCGCCACACCGGCAAAGACCACCACTTTACGGTCATGTGCAGCGAGTTTGGCCAGCTGGGCACCTACGTGCGCATTTCGAATCCCAACTACCGCTTGCTGCGCGCCCACACCCCGGGCCCGTATACGTTCATCCTGCCGGCAACGAAGGAGCTTCCGCGCCGCATGCTCCACCCGAAGAAGCACACGGTTGGGGCGCGCATTCCCGATCACGTGGTGGCACGCGCGATCGTTGAGGCACTCGGGGAGCCGCTCATGAGCTCGAGCCTCATCATGCCCGGTGAGAGCTCCGTGCTCACGGAGTCATGGGTCGTCGAGGATCGCCTCGGCCACCTCATTCCCGCGATTATCGACGGGGAGGTCACGGGATCAGAGCCCACAAGCATCATTGACCTCACGGGCGATTTTCCGCGCGTTCTGCGTGAGGGCGCGGGCGACACACGCGCGTTCGAATAAACAGGAGCGGGCTCGAGGGGCGTGGGGCGGGTCCGACGCCTGCCGAGCCTACGCTGTGCCCAAGGCCTTCGCGCGCCTATCGGCCTTTGTCAGATCCTCGAGGGCACCGGCAATAATGAAGACCCCGACCGCGTAGAGGGGCACGAGTGCGAGGGCATAGCGGAGAGTGAAGAGATCGGCGAGCCAGCCGACGATCGGCGGGGCGAGAAGGAACCCGATGCGCGCGAACCACCCGACAACGGTGATGCCGACCCCGTGACCGAAATCTTCGATGTTGTCACCCGCACGGAAGACGGCCGGGAAGAGGGTCGCGACGCCCCAGCCGGCCGCGGCGAAGCCGATGACCGCCGTCACGGCATTTGGCCACACGAGCATGAAGCCCATGCCCACGAACGAAATTACTGCGCCGACGCGTGCAGTTTTTCGGTCGCCCCACGCATCGACGATCGGGTCTCCTAGGAATCGACCGACCATCTGCGCGCCTTGGAGGGCGACGAAAGCGAGCCCCGCGACGAACGGCGAAGCATTGAAGGTGTGTGTCATGAAGAGCGCACCCCACGTGCTACCCGCATCCTCGGTCGAGCCGGCAAAGACGAGAACCATGCCGAGCGCGCCGAGGAGCGCGAGCGCACCGAGCTTCCCGCGTTGTGGCGTGGTGCTTTCGAGGAGGGTGTCACCGCTCGTCTCCCCCATGAGGTCCGCCGGGGCTTCGTTCGCGGAGGAGGCGCTTGGAGACGAGACCTCTTTGACGCGCTCGGAGGCGTCGGAACCTTTGAGCAGGAACGGGAAGTTCGCAATCGCGATGGCACCAAACACGACGAGCCCGCCCCAGCCTTGCCAGGCGAGCGGGACGCCGAATTGCGCGCACGCGGAGCCGATCACGCCCCCGAGCACAGCACCGAGGGACCAAAATCCGTGAAAGCTGTTGATGATCGAGCGGCGATAGCGGCGCTCGACCCTCATCCCGTGAGCGTTCTGCGAAATATCCGTAATGGCGTCGAAGCTCATCGCGAGCACGAAGCCGAGCGCGAGCATGCCCCAGCTCGGAGCGAGATAGATGAGCACGTGCGCGCTCGAGGCCAGGAGCTGAAAGATCACCGCGGTCTTCCCGGATCCGAGCCGCTTCATAATCGGCGCGGCGAGCAAGCCGAAAGCGAGGCCACCGAGCGGCCCGAGACCCACGGCGAGTCCGAGTTCCGCGTTATTGATGCCCAGCTGCCGCACTATCTCCGGGTAGCGCGGGAGAATCGCACAAAAACTCACGCCATTAAGGAGAAACACAAGCGAAACCGCCCACCTTGCGCGGACGGCTTCACGATCTGGCAGAAAAGTTTCGGGCATCCCATCTCCAAACACCGTAGGCTTAAGGCATGTCTACTCATATTAATGCCCCCGAAGGCGCGATCGCGCCTTACGTCCTCTTCCCCGGAGACCCCTATCGCGCGAGGTGGATCGCGGAAACCTTCCTTGACGATGCGAAGCTCTATAACGAGGTGCGCGGCATGCTCGGCTACACGGGTACATACAAGGGCGTGCGTGTGAGCGTACAGGGTTCCGGCATGGGCCAGCCATCGATGGCGATCTACGCGCACGAGCTCATGAACGACTACGACGTCCAAGCCATCATCCGCGTGGGCACCGCGGGCGGTATGGCGCCGGAGGTCAAGGTGCGCGACGTCGTAATCGCGAGCAGCGCCAGCACGGATTCGGCCATGAACCGCGCGCGTTTCGGTGACGTCACCTACGCCCCCGCGGCCGACTTCGAACTCTTGCGCCTCACGGTGGAGGCTGCCGAAGCGCAGGAACTCCCCTATCGCGTTGGCGGGCTGTTCTCCGCCGACCAGTTCTACAACCCGAATCCGATCACCCAAACCCTCGCCAACTACGGTGTGCTTGGAGTCGAGATGGAAACCGCTGGGCTGTACACGCTCGCCGCGCAGTTCGGCCGCAAGGCGCTATCCGTGTGCACGATCTCCGACCATCTGCTCACGGGTGAAGAGACGAGCGCTCAGGAGCGCCAGGAGACGTTCGACTCGATGATCGTCATGGCGCTCGAGGCCGTCGTGGCCCTCGATAAAAGCGCAGATAAGAAGCGTGCGCAATAGCTCGCTCCTGCTTCTTCGCAACGAAAAGGCCTCGGCGACCGCGCCGGGGCCTTTTGCTATCGCTGCTGTTCTACTTCATGAAGAAGCGCGGGACGATATCGAACGCGAGAAAGAGCGCGACAATCGACATGGCAAGCCCAACGACGAACCAGATCGGCGCAATCGTGTAGAGGCTCATAACGTAAAGGCCGCCAGCGAAAAGCACGAACACGACCGCGGTGAGGAGAATCGAAAAGCCGAGGCTGTAGCCCTGCGAGGTTTCGTTGCTTGCCGCGGCGTTATTGTGCTGGGTCACGCTTTTCTCCATGATGGTCGGGTAGGAATGTCGGCCGCCGCAAGCGGCCGCCGCGACCTCAGTCTAAACGATGGACGAAAGTCCTCCAAGTGCTTCGCGGCGAGTCCGTCTCCTGTATAACGGGGACATGGAGAAAAACACACGCCGAGCGCTCACCGTCATTCAACACGAGGACGACTGCCCACCGGGCATGCTCGAACCGCTCGCGCGTGCCGCGGGCCTCACGCTCAACGTTATTCGACCCTACCGGGGCGAAGCACTGCCGTCCCTCTCGAGCATCGCCTCCACGTCCCGCGGTCTCATCATCCTCGGCGGTGGCCCGGGCCCGCTCGAGGACGATCGCTACAACTGGCTCGCACCGTGCCGACAACTATGTCTTGATGCTGTCGAGACCACATTTCCGCTCTTTGGAATTTGCCTCGGCGAGGAACTTCTCGGAGCCGCACTAGGCAGTGCGATTACCCGCAGGCCGGAGCCTGCCGTCGGGCTCTGCACCGTAATAGCGCAGCCAGCTGCCGCCACCGATCCCCTGTTCTCCCGTGCCGAGCTTCACGAAACCGGGACGGTGTTCCGCGCATTCCAGTGGCACAAGGACGAAGTCTCCGCACTCCCCACAACCACTCCCGGTGGCGCGCCCATCGTTCCCCTCGCCCTCGACAGCGAGGGCCGCCTCGAAGCCTTCCGGGCTGGCGAGGCGGCATGGGGTGTGCAGTTCCACCCCGAGGTCACGCCCGCAATTGCGACGCGCTGGGCCGCTACGAGCGCACTCACGCCCGCCGAACGAGAACGCGATTCCTTCGCGCGCGAGATTGAACAGTGGCGCGCGAGCGCCCAGGGGGCGCACGGTTCCGACAGCGCCTTGCGGCTACTCGAAGCTTTCCTCCACCTTGTACAGCCAGCCCGCCACTAGGAGCGGCCGCGGGAAGGAAAGGTTACGCGGCTTGCGCTGATGCCTCATGCACGCGCGCAGCTTCGCGATAGAAGCCAAGGAGCTGTTCGGCGAGAACCGGCCACGTGCGCTGGCGCACCGAGTCCTGAGCGGCCGCAGCGAAATGCTCGCGTTTCGCATCGTCCCCGAGGAGGTCCTCGACGTAGGCACGAAGCTCATCGAGCTTGCCGGGCGTGTACAGCCAGCCCGTTCGCGAATGGTCGATGAGGTCGATGGGTCCGCCAGAGCGGGGGGCTATCGCCGGCAGCCCAGAAGCCATCGCCTCCTGGATCGTCTGGCAGAAAGTTTCGAGCTCTCCCGTGTGCACAAATAGATCGCACGTAGCCACAATCTCCGCGAGCTCGGCTCCCTTCTTGAACCCCGCGAAATACGCGCCCGGCATGGCCGCGCGAAGCTCTGCCTCGAGGGGCCCTTCGCCAACGATCACGAGGCGGACGTTGGGGAGCGATTCAAGCACGGCGAGGTCCTCGACCTGCTTCTCGGCTGCAAGACGCCCGACGTACACCACGAGCTTTTCCCCATTCGGGGCGAGGCGCTCGCGAAGCTCGTCGCTGCGTCGCGAGGGCGAGAACTGCGAAGTGTCGACCCCACGGCGCCAGATCTGCACGCGTTCGATGCCGTGCTCGACGATCTGATTGCGCGTGCTTGACGACGGTGCAAGATTCACCTCGCAGCGGTTATGGATGTCGCGGAGGAACATCCACATCGCTTCCTCGAGAACTGGTGCCCCGTACTTGCGCGTGTAGCCAGGAAGGTCAGTTTGGTAGATCGCGACCGTTGGGATGCCTCTTTTGACGGCGGCCTTCGACGCTGCGTTGCCGAGCAGGGCAGGGCAGGCAAGATGGACGACATCGGGATGAAAATCGTCGATGATCGAGCGAATGCGGTAGTTAGTCGTCGCACTCATGCGCACCTGGCCGTAGCCCATCATGGGTATCGACAGCACGGGGATGATTGGCACGCGCTCCGCGCCGAACGTCAATTCATTCGGGATACCGGGCGCGCCGGGGGCGACAATCCGCACCTCGTGGCCGGAGAGAGCGAAGCACTCGACGACGCGAAGAACGGAGTTGGTCACGCCGTTCATATGGGGAAGGAACGATTCGGCAACTACGAGGATTTTCACGCTTCCGATTGTGCAGCCTCGGAGCAACGCCCACGATAAAGACACGTGTCCCCAATGTGACGGGGGCGTGAACGCTACGCGTCACGCCCCCCGTCACTTTCGCGGCTGGTCGCGGATGACCTCAGTACTTCGCCGAGGCGATGCCCGCGCCCTCCACGAGGGACTCGAGCTTCGCCCATGCGATCTCCGGGTGGATGCGGCCGCCAAGACCACAGTCGGTCGACGCAATCACACGCTCGGGGCCCACGATGTCCGCAAAGCGCTCGATGCGCTGCGCCACGAGCTCGGGATGCTCCACGACGTTCGTCGAGTGCGAGACGATGCCGGGAACGATCACGCGATCCTCGGGCAGCGTGACGTCCTTCCAGACAACCCACTCGTGCTCGTGGCGCACATTCGCCGCTTCGAACGAGTAGTACTTCGCGTTAACCTCGAGCATGAGCTCGGCGAGATACTTGAACTCGAAGTCCGTCACGTGCGGCCCGTGCCACGAACCCCAGCACGTGTGCAGGCGCACGAGCTCGCGAGGGATTCCATCGATCGCACGGTTGATGGCATCGACGCGCTTCTTCGTGAACGCGAGGTAGTCCTCAACGCTCGGCTCAGGGTTGATCTGGTCGAAGTTCTCGGCAAGCGAAGGGTCATCGATCTGGATCTGAATGCCGGCGTCGGTGATGGCCTTGTACTCGGGGCGCATCACCTCCACCCACGCGTCGAGGAACGCATCCGGATCACCGTAGTATTCGTCGTGAATTCTGGCGCCCGAGCCCGGCGACAGGGTCGAAAGGTAGCCCTTTTCATATCCCGACTTCTCAAGTGCGTGCGAGAAGTTTCGAATGTCGTTCGCGCACAGGTCCTTACCGAGTTCGGAGAAGGCAACCGGCCCGGTGGCAGCAGGAATGATGAACGTTTCCGGCTTGTCGTTGGTCGTGGGAACACCGGTAACGGGATCGGCGTACGCTCCAGGGAAAAGGCTGCGGTCGCGGCGATCCTCGAAGCTCGTCAAGACAATCTTGCCGGGCTCGCTGCGCTGCGGTTTTGCATTGAAGAAATCGGTCCCCGTGAGCTCGAGCCCCTCGGTGCGGTCGTAGATGTATGACCACCAGGAGCCGTAATTCACGGCTGAGCCCATCGCCTTGCCGTACTCGCCATCGCCCGGCACGGAAATACCGATCTCCTTCTGGCGGGCCACGACGCCATCGACCGCGTCCGCGAGGATGCGTTCAAACTCAGGCGATTTCTTAGGGGTGAAGCCGTCGGCCTCAAGCTCCCTGTTGTAGTTCGCGTCGATCAGTTCTTGGGTGCGCGGGAGCGAGCCCGCGTGTGTGGTGAGTATCTCTGTCATGGCCATCAACCTACGAGATTCGCAGCGGCGTGGCCAAACTCCGGTTCACGCTCGTTCATGTTTCCCAAGACCCACGCAAAAGTGGGGCGCTCCCGGAGGAACGCCCCACCCTTAGGCTGCGCTATTAGCCCTGTTCGTAGGCGTCAAGCGGCTGGCACGAGCACACGAGGTTGCGGTCACCGTATGCCTGGTCGATGCGCCTGACCGGCGGCCAGTACTTCGCCTGGTACTGCATCTGCTTGGTCATGTGGAAGTCAGGGTCATAGCCCGCTTCGCTCGCGGCGTTCACACCCGGGTACACGGCTTCGTCACGCGAGTAGGGATGATCCCAGTCCTCGCGCGCAACCGAATACGCGGTGTGCGGGGCGTTGACGAGCGGGTTGTCGTCCTTCGGCCACTCGCCCGACACAACCTTTTCGGCTTCGTCCGCGATCCGGTGCATAGCGAGGATGAAGCGCTCGATCTCCCACAGGTCTTCCGATTCGGTCGGCTCGATCATGAGGGTGCCCGCAACGGGGAAGCTCATGGTCGGAGCGTGGAAACCGTAGTCAATGAGACGCTTCGCGACATCATCGACGGTGATACCCGTGCGGTCGGTGAAGGGTCGCAGATCCACGATGCACTCGTGCGCCACGAGCCCGTTTTCCCCGCGGTAGAGGATCTCGAACTTCTCGCTGAGCCGCTTCGCCATGTAGTTCGCGGCGAGCACGGCCGATGCGGTCGCGTGGCGCAGCCCCTTCGCGCCCATGAGGCGGATGTAGGTCCACGGGATGGGCAGGATCGACGGGGAACCGTACGGTGCCTGCGACACAGGTGCGCCGCCGTGGGCGCGATCCGCACCGCCGATAACGGGGTGCTCCGCGTTTTGCATGTCCGGGTGCCCCGGCAGGAACGGTGCGAGGTGGGCCTTCGCCGCAACGGGGCCGACGCCGGGCCCGCCACCGCCGTGCGGAATGCAGAACGTCTTGTGCAGATTCAAGTGCGAGACGTCGCCGCCGAATTCGCCCGGCTTCGCCACTTCGAGCAGCGCGTTGAGGTTTGCGCCATCAACGTACACCTGCCCGCCAGCATCGTGCACGAGCTGCGTGATCGTACGGACTTCGGACTCGTACACGCCGTGGGTCGACGGGTACGTGATCATGATGCACGCGAGTTCATCGGCGTGATCCTTGATCTTCTGCTTGAGGTCGTCGAGATCCACGTTGCCGTTAGCGTCGCTCGCAACAACGACGACGCGCAGGCCCGCGAGGACCGCGGAAGCGGCGTTTGTGCCGTGGGCCGAGCTCGGCACGAGGCACACGGTGCGGGCGGATTCGCCGCGGCTCGCGTGGTAGGCGCGGATCGCGAGAAGACCCGCGTACTCGCCCTGCGAACCAGCGTTCGGCTGAAGCGACACGGTGTCGTAGCCTGTGACGTCGGCGAGCCAGGTTTCGAGCTGAGTAATGAGCTCGACGTAGCCTTGAACGTCGCTTGCGGGCGCGGACGGGTGGATCGCGTTGAACTCGGGCCACGTAACTGCGGCCATTTCGGTCGCGGCATTGAGCTTCATCGTGCACGAACCGAGCGGGATCATGCCGCGATCGAGAGCGTAGTCCTTATCGGCGAGACGGCGCAGGTAACGCATCATCGCGGTCTCCGAGCGGAACGAGTTGAACACGGGCGCCTCGAGGAACGAGGACGTGCGCGCGAGTTCGCCCCAGGTCTCACCGGGCTGAGCCCATTCGTCAAAAGCCACGTCGCCGACGTGCGAGGGCGAGAACTCCGAAAATACCTCGATGATCTCCGAAAGCGCGCTCGGCGTGACAGTCTCGTCGAGGCTGATGTGGACAGTGTCCGCATCGGGATGAGCGACGAGGATGCCTCGGTCGTCGAAGGCCCGAGCAATGTCCTCAGCCTTGCCGTTGACGGTCACTTCAAGGGTGTCGAAGAACGTCTCGTGCTTGAGCTGGAAACCGTTCGATGTGAGCCACGCAGCGAGTGCGGCGGTGCGGCCAGCGACCTCGCTAGCAATCTGCTTGAGGCCTTCGGGGCCGTGGTACACGGCGTACATCGACGCCATAACAGCGAGCAGGACCTGCGCCGTGCAGATATTGCTCGTTGCCTTCTCGCGGCGAATGTGCTGCTCACGAGTCTGGAGGGCGAGGCGATACGCGGGGTTGCCCTCCGCATCGAGGGAGATACCCACGAGTCGGCCGGGAATCTGCCGCTCAAGCCCCTTCGAGACCGCCATGTAGCCGGCGTGCGGCCCACCGAAGCCGAGCGGAACGCCGAAGCGCTGGGAGTTACCCACCGCAACATCCGCGCCGAGCTCGCCGGGTGAGGCAAGGAGCGTGAGCGCGAGCAGATCCGCGGCCACGATTGCCTTCGCCTTGTTGGCCTGAACCGCGGCAATCACGTCGCGAGGATCCCACACGCGACCCGAAGCGCCCGGGTACTGCACAAGCGCGCCGAAGTACTCGCCCGACGGAGCGCCATCGTTCGCGAAATCGACATCCTTCAGTTCAATGCCAACGGCCTCGGCACGGCCGCCGAGAACAGCGCGGGTCGACGGCAACACGTCGGTGTCCACGAGGAACACATTCGACTTATTGCCGCGGGCCGCGCGGCGCGCAAGAAGCATTGCCTCGGCAGCCGCCGTGGCCTCATCGAGCATCGACGAGTTTGCGATCTCGAGGCCCGTGAGGTCCCCGATCATGGTCTGATAGTTGAGCAGCGCCTCGAGTCGGCCCTGCGAGATCTCAGGCTGGTACGGCGTGTACGCCGTATACCAAGCTGGGTTCTCGAGGATGTTTCGCTGAATGACCGAGGGCGTGTACGTGCCGTAGTACCCGTGGCCGATAAGCGAGCGCTTCACGGTGTTTTTCTTCGCAAGAGCGCGAAGCTCCTCGAGAGCCTCGGCTTCGCTCGCGCCTTCGGGAAGCAGAGAATCCAGCCCTTCGTCGAGAAGGATCGTGCCCGGCACGGCCTTCTCAAGAAGTGCACCGAGCGAGTCGAGGCCTAGTGCCTCGAGCATTCTCTTCTGGTCCTCGCTCGCAGTGCCGACATGCCGACGAACGAACGAATGAAGACCGTCGATCGCCGAATTATCGACAGCGACGTTGCTGTGGTGTTCAGACATGAACGGGAAACTCCTCAAATATTTACTTGCTGGTCAGTTCGCTGTATTCCTCGGCCGAGAGCAGATCATCGGGGATATCGGTGACCTTGACCTTGATGAGCCATGCTTCGCCGAAGGGATCGTCGTTGACCTTCTCGGGGCTTTCGACGACGTCCTCGTTCACCTCGGTGACCTCGCCGGATAGCGGGGCAAAAAGATCCGAGACCGACTTCGTCGACTCGATCTCGCCCATCTCGGTGCCGGCCTCAATTTCTTCACCGACGGAGGGCAGGTCGACGTAGACAACGTCGCCGAGCTGGTCAGCAGCGAAGTCGGTCACGCCGATCGTTGCGGTGCCGTCGCCTTCCTCGCGCACCCATTCGTGGTCCTTGCTGTACTTCAGATCCGACATCTTTGTTCCTTTCAGAGTGTGTGAAGCGTACCTTCGTGAAAATCCTACGGGCCGCCTCCTGGTAGGCAGCCCCACGCGTCACTTGGCGCGCGAGTAAAACGGGAGAGATACGACGGTGGCGGGCAGCGCCTTGCCACGCACATCAATCGACAGTTCCTGACCTTCGTTCGAGAGGTGAGGCTCAACGTAAGCAAGCGCAATCGGGTAACCGAGAGTCGGTGCAAGCGCGCCCGAGGTCAGCTCCCCTACCTCCGTGCCGTTCTCATCGTGAAGAACGTAGCCCGCGCGGCCGGCGCGGCGACCGTCGGCCTTGAGCCCCACGAGCACTCGGCGATCCGAAAAATCCTTGCCCTCGAGGGCTTCGCGCCCGACGAAATCGCCTTTCGACTTGAAGGCGACCACACGGCGAAGGCCCGCCTGTGCCGGGACGATATCGAGGCTCAGCTCGTGGCCATAAAGGGGCATGCCGGCTTCGAGGCGGAGCGTGTCGCGGCACGCGAGACCGCACGACTGGATGTTCTCGCCGCCAACGCCAGCAATGGCCTCCCACGTCTTCACGCCCAGGGCGTTCGGAACGTAAATTTCGAAGCCGTCTTCGCCCGTGTAACCGGTGCGGGCAAAAAGGATTTCCTCGCCCTCGTAGGTTCCCGCAAGAATGCGGTAGTACTTAAGAGCATCGAGAGCATCGAGATCCACCTCGATGCCTTCGCGTTCAGCAAAGCCGCGCACGATTTCCGCGGACTTCGGGCCCTGAACCGCAACGAGCGCGATCTCCTCACTACGGTCAGTGACCTCGACGTCGAATCGCTCGGCGCGCTCCTTGAGAGCGGCGGCGTCGACGAGGCGATTACCCGCGTTCGGGACGGTGAGGAAGCGATCCTCCGCGAGGCGGTAGACGATCAGGTCATCGATGATGCCGCCTTCCTCGCTCAGCAAGAGCGAGTACTTCGCGCGCCCCACCTCAAGCGAACTGATCTTGCCCGCAAGCGCGTAGTCGAGCGCTTCGCCAGCCTCTGGGCCCGTAAAGAACACCTCGCCCATGTGCGAGAGGTCGAACTGGCCGGCGCGCTCGCGAACGGCGGCGTGCTCGGCGAGATCCGAGGTGTAGCGCACGGGCATATTCCAGCCCGCAAAATCGGTAAAAGAGGCGCCCTCACGCTCGTGAACGGCGAACAGTGGGCTGTTGATGAGCTCGGCCATCGGGTTTCCTGCCCTTTCTTGCGCGATATTCGCGCGGTGTATCCCGCGTCGTCGCGGGGTGTCCGGGTTGCAGTGACATGAACACGACTAAAACACACGGTGACCCGCATCGCGAGCGCACCTCGAAATGTCTCAGGCGTCACAGTTAAGCTAGTGGTCGTGAGACGCGAACACGAACCCTATTGGCCAGTTCGGCTACGCACCGAACGACTTCATATCCGGGAACCCGGAGAGGCAGACCGGGACGACTACGTGCGACTCATGACCGATCCCTCGGCGAGCCGATACCTCGGCGGAGCCGTGAATTTCGGCTCGCGCCAGGCTCTCGAACTTTCCCCACTCGGGAACACGTGGGGCGCCTGGATCATTGCGCACGGCGCAACGGATCAGATGCTCGGTATCGTCAACCTGAATTACGATCGCGACGAGCTCGAAATCACGTACGCGCTCCTGCCCGAATTCGTCGGTCACGGATACGCGCGCGAAGCCGTCAGGCGCGTCATCGAGTTCGCTAGAGACACCCTCGACGAACCCGTCATGATCGCCGTTGTTCAAACGTCGAACAAGCGCTCGGTTGAACAGCTCAAAAAGATCGGCTTCCGCGTACGCCGCGGACTCGAAGAATTCGGGAGCCAGCAGCTCCTCATGGAATACCCGCTGCAAGCCGAGCCGGGCGAGTGTCGGACCTCCGTCACCGCACCCGAGATCCCCACACTCTAAAACGGGTCGAGGAACGGGTTGCGCCTCTCGCGCCCGCGGTGTTCCGCCCAGCGCGCGAGCACCGTGTGGGCGTCTTCCCGCACCACATAGTCGAACACACCCGCGAGGCGGTCCGAGTCCGCGTACGGGTCGATACACACGGTCACCGCACCCGAAGCGCGCGCAAGCGGCGCGAGCAGCGATGCCGGGGCAACCGTGTTCGACGTACCGACGGCGAGGAACACGTCGCAGTTACGCGCCGCGTTTTCCGAATACTCGAGCACTCCGCTCGGGAGCATCTCGCCGAAAAGGACGATGTCGGGACGCATGAGAGCCCCGCACACGGGGCAGTCGCGCGGCACCCCGTAATGCTCGGGATCGGAAGGATCACGCTCGGGATCGAGGCGCACGGCGAGTTGCGCGCGCCACGTGCACTCCGGGTTGAGGCACACAGCCTCCGCCGCGCTTCCGTGCAGTTCGGCAACATCGTGCGAACCGGCGAACTGGTGCAGCCCGTCGACGTTCTGAGTCAGAATCGTTGCGTCGAGCGCTGCGAGAGCTCTATGCCCGGGGGTCGGCCCAGCGATAAGCGCCCGCTCAAACACGCTCCCCCACACGCGCCACAGGATCGGCACATTTCCCGGAAGACGACTGACGTCCATTGCCGCCTCGAGATCGGGGTTTTCCTCCCAGATCCCACCCGGCCCGCGGAACGTCGCAAGCCCGGCCGCAGCACTCAGCCCGGCACCGGTCAGCGCGACGACCCGCTCATGATGGGGTCGAAGCTCGAACGAACGATTTCTCACGCGCGCACTCAGTAGCGCATGCCCATGCGGTCGCGGACCTCATCGAGGGTTTGGACCGCCTGCTCGCGCGCACGCTCCGTGCCCGCGCGCAGCACCTCGAAGAGGTAGTCGGGATTCGCCTCGAGCTCGGCGCGACGCGCCCGCACCGGTTCGAGATGAGCATTGAGGGCGTCGGCGCACATCACCTTGAGCGTCCCCGCGCCCTTATCACCGATCTCCTCGGCGATGTCCTCCGGCGCGCGGCCGGTACATTCAGCAGTAATGGTGAGGAGGTTCGAGACCTCGGGGCGATTGTCGGGATCGAACGTAATGAGGCGCTCCGAGTCGGTCTTAGCCTTCTTGATCTTCTTCGCCGTTTCCGCGGCGGTCATCTTGAGCATGACCGTGTTCCCACGAGACTTCGACATCTTGTCGCCGTCGAGACCGAGAATGACAGCGGCCTTCGAGAGCAGCGCATCAGGCTCCGGGAAATACTTTTCGCCGCCGGCGAAGCGCTCGTTGAAGCGTCGCGCAATGAGGCGGGTCTGCTCGATGTGCGGGAGTTGATCCTTGCCAACCGGAACGAGATTGCCGTGGCAGAAAAGGATGTCTGCCGCCTGGTGGACGGGGTACGTGAGCAGCAAGCCGCCCATCGCGCTCTTGCCCGCAGCCTGCATCTCCGACTTCACGGTGGGATTGCGCTCGAGTTCCGGCTGCGTCACGAGCGAGAGAAACGGGAGCATGAGCTGGTTGAGTTCGGGAACACCCGAATGCGCGAAGATCGTTGCGCGCTCAGGATCGATGCCCGCAGCGAGGTAGTCGGTGAGGAGCTCGCGCACCGAGCCCTTGATATCCCCCGCGACGTCACGATCCGTAATCACCTGGTAATCAGCGACGAGGATCCAGGTTTCTACCCCCTGCTGCTGAAGGCGAACCCTGTTCTTGAGCGTGCCGAAATAATGGCCTATATGCAGAGCACCCGTGGGGCGATCTCCGGTGAGCATGCGAAAGACCGACGGGTCCTTCGCAAGCTGTTCCTCAACCTGAGCGTTGCGCTTGAGCGCCGCCTCGTAGGTCTTATTGGGAATGTCGGCGATATGGGTCGTGGGGGCAGAGTCGGTGGTGTTCACGCCTTTAAGCCTATCGTGTTCGCGGGCGGTGAGGTGGTTTGCCGAACCACGAGCTCGGGACGGACAACGTAGACGGCGCGAGGGGCTTGCCTCGACTCCCCCGTTGCACTGCTCACGCTTCGTATGGCGGTACGCGCGATGGCCGGCACCGGTTGGCGAATTGTTGTAAGCGCGGGAGTATGGTGCGCCGCGAGCGGAATATCGTCGTACCCCACGACCGACATGTCCGCAGGCACTTGGAGCCCAAGATCACGAATCGCTGCGATTGCCCCGAGCGCCATTTGATCACTCCCGCACACCATGGCCGTGCATCCTTGGTCGTAGAGCTCAAGTGCGGCCTGGTAACCACCCGCAAACGAAAAATCGGTATAAGCGACGCATCCGAACTCGTGGGGCCAGTGCTCCTCGAACGCCGCAACCTTGCCGCGTACCGGCCACGAGTGCTCGTCGCCAACCGCGAGGCCCACGCGCACGTGACCGAGGTGCCGCAAGTGCTCGAGCGCGAGAAAGACCGCTTTCGAATCATCGGTGCTGATGAAACTCGCGTCCAGCCCGGGGCGCACCCCGTTAATGAGGCAGAGCTTGATGCCGCGTTCGGCGCACGCGATGTAGTGATCGATGCTCGTTTCATCGTGCGCGTGCTGACCCGAGACAAGAACGATCCCGCGCGCGCCGGCGCGTATGAGGCGCTCCATGGAGGCGGCTTCTTGCGCCTCGCTTCGCGCGTTGATGCTCACGAGAGTCTCGAGGTCCGCGGCGTAGGCCTCAGCTTCGAGCCGCTCGAGAAAGAGCGGGAAGATCGGGTTTTCCATGTTGGGCATGACAAGGCCTACGAGAGGCGCCGCGTCATCGATTGCACCGTCGGTACGACCGAGCAGGCGCGCGACTGAAAGAACCTTGTCGCGAGTTGCAGCGTTGACACCGGGTTTGCCCGCAAGGACGCGCGACACGGTTGCTTCACTCACGTGCGCTTTGCGCGCTATATCGATGAGTCGCACCTTCGCCATACGGTCCCTCCAGGGCCAAAAGTGTCGCGCGTGGAGCGGCGTCCACATTGATAAACCATGCGCGCGAGCTGAATTATCGAACTGCAAGTTTCTTGCGATCTTTCTGATATTTTTGCACAACTTTCGCTTTCGCGCTACGGTGAAAGCACGACATACCCCCGTCGCCCCGCGCCTACGCGGGTCCACCATTTCAAAGGAGAACACGGTGAAGATTCGCCGCAAGACTTTCCTCGCTGCAAGCGCAGCAACCATCGGCGCTACTGCCCTCGCCGCATGTGGCGGCGACAAATCGGGCTCGAACTCCTCGGGCGCTTCGGACGGCGGCGCGAGTGGCGACGAGTCCAAGGCCCCAGAACGTGCCGACGCCGACCTCGTCATCTGGACCGATGAGAAGAAGGCCAACTCCCTCAAGGACGCCGCAGCCAAGTGGGGCGAGGCAAACGGCATGACCGTTGCCGTGCAGATCGTGGCGACCGATCCGCAGGCGAACTTCATCACCGCGAACCAGGCCGGCAACGGCCCTGACATGATCCTCGCGGCCCACGACTGGATCGGCAACCTCATCCAGAACTCCGCCATCACCCCGGTTCAGCTGAGCGCGAAGGCAACCGAAGCCATCGACGAAATCGGCATGAAGGCCGCAACGTACGAGGGCCAGGTGTACGGCCTCCCCTACGCCGTCGAAACCCTCGCCCTCTACTCGAACAATGCCCTCACGGACGTTCCCGAACCCAAGACGATCGAAGAGCTCGTTGAGGCAGGCAAGGCCTCGGGCGCCGAGGACATCCTCTCCCTCCCGATCGGTGAGGAAGGCGATGCCTACCACATGGAGCCCCTTTACACCTCGGGCGGCGGCTACCTCTTCGGCAAGACCGCCGAGGGCGACGCGGACCCCTCCGACATCGGCGTGGGCAAGGAAGGCTCGATCGCGGCGGGCGAAAAGCTCAAGGAGCTCGGTGCAGCGGGAGTCCTCAAGACCTCGATCACGGTCGAGAACTCGATCGCGCGCTTCACCGAGGGCAAGGCCGCCTACCTCATTTCGGGCCCTTGGGCTATTGCCGACATCGAAAAGGCCGGCATCGACTACACGATGAGCGAAATCCCCGGCTTCGAGGGCATGAACCCCGCCGAGCCGTTCGCGGGCGTCAACCTCTTCTTCGTTGCCGCCAACGGTAAGAATGCGGTCAACGCTCAGACCTTCATCCAGTCGATCGCCGAGGACACGACCGTGATCGAGGAAATGTTCGCGATCAACACCCTTCCGCCCGTGCACAAGGAGCTCCAGAAGAAGCTCGGCGCCGATCACCCGAACATCGTGAAGAACGCTGAGCTTGCGACGAAGGCGCTCCCTATGCCCGCGATCCCCGCCATGGCCGCTGTGTGGCAGCCGCTCGGAATCGCCCAGGCCAACATCGTCAAGGGCGCCGACCCCAAGGACGCCATGGAGTCCGCAGGCGAACAGATCAAGTCGCAGATCTGATCCCCGCGGGAGACTTCCCCTTGACACTCACGCGTGCGGGTGGGGGCGCACGGCTTCGGCCGCCGCCTCGTCCGCGCGCGTGACCCCTTACTTCGCCCCTTTAGGAAGGGTCCACGCCCATGACCGCAACGGATGCGCCCGCGTTCAAGGAACGCTCCACGTCGCTCTTGCCCCTTATCCTCAAAATCGTCTTCCTCGGCGCGGTTCTCGCAACCGCGTGCTGGCTTGTGCCCGTGCTGATCGGCCTCAAGCTGTGGATGTGGCTCGCGATCACCATCGTCGTCACGATCGCGATTTTCTGCATCTACTCGACTAAACGCTTCATCCCCGCGAAGTACATCTTCCCGGGAACGTTCTTCCTTCTGATCTTCCTCATTACGCCGATCCTCCTCACCGTGAACTACTCGTTCACGAACTACGGTGACGGCACGCGCGGCACGAAGGAACAGGCGATCGCAGCTATCACCGGGAACTCCGTCAAGGAGGTTGAGGGATCGACCCGCTTCAACGCGTCCGTCGCCACGACCGGTACGGCAACCGACGGTCCCTTCGAGCTGTACCTCGTGGACCCTGAGACGGGCGATATTTTCAAGGGAAGCGCCGAAACTCCTCTCGAGAAGGTTGACCCTTCCGAGGTCAAGGTCGAAAACAAACGCGTGGTTGAAGCCGGCGATAACGTCACCATGCTGACCAACGATGAGATCAACAAGGCGGGCAAGAAGATTACCGAAATCGCCGTCGAGAAGAGCGATACCGAGGCGATCCGTCTGCTCACGCCAAAGTTGGCATTCGAGGGCACCAAGGTCATGCGTTATGACGAGGCGTCCGACACGATCACGAATTCCGAAACGGGCGAGACCTGGTCGATCAAGAAGGTCGGAAGCAGCGAGAAGTTCGTCAGCGACAAGACGGGGCAGGCGCTCTCACAGGGCTGGCTCCAAGGCGTCGGTCTCGATAACTACGCGCGCCTGTTCACGAATGGCAAGATCGGCGCGCAGTTCTTCAAGGTGTTCCTGTGGACCCTCGCGTTCGCATTCCTGAGCGTCGCTACGACGTTCATCTTGGGGCTTTTCCTCGCGCTTGTCCTCAACGACGACCGTCTCAAGGGCAAGCGACTGTACCGTTCCTTCCTGCTCCTTCCGTACGCGGTCCCGGGCTTTATCTCGCTGCTCATCTGGTCGAACTTCTACAACAAGGACTTCGGTCTCATCAATAACTTGCTCCACCTCGACATCAACTGGCTCGGGGATCCGACGATGGCTAAGGTCGCGGTGCTGCTCACGAACCTCTGGATGGGTTTCCCCTACATGTTCATCATTTGCACGGGTGCTCTCCAGTCGATTCCGGAGGACATCAAGGAGGCCGCCCGCATCGATGGCGCGAGCCGCTTCCAGACAACGGTTCGGGTCATCGCCCCGCTTCTGCTCGTCGCCGTTGCGCCCCTGCTCGTGTCGTCGTTCGCGTTCAACTTCAATAACTTCAACGCGATCCAGTTGCTTACGGGTGGCGGCCCGTTCGGCCAGGGCGAATACACGGCCGGCGGAACCGACATTCTCATTTCGATGATTTACCGCATCGCGTTCGGCGGTTCCGGCGCCGATTTCGGCTTCGCCTCGGCGGTGTCGGTCGCACTGTTCTTCATCACGGGTCTTCTCGCCGCGCTGCAGTTCCGCGCGACGCGAGTGCTCGAGGACTTCAACTAGGGCGCGCGAGGTAGGAGAAAACAATGTCTAAGAACAATCCTCAAGGCTTCGAGCGTTCCAACAAGATGCCCTTCGGCCGATGGTGCGCCGAAATCGGGTGGCGTCACCTCGTGGGTATTGCCGCGATGATTTTCGCGGCGATCCCGATCCTCTACGTGATCTCTGCGTCGCTCAACCCGCTCGGCACGGTCAGCTCGACCTCGGTGATCCCGACGCAGTTCAGCCTCGTGCATTTCGAAACCCTCCTGAGCGGTGCACGCGGAAACTTCTTGCAGTGGGCCCTGAATACGGTCATCGTCTGCGCGGTCGTCTCGTTCACGCAGATCTTCCTGTCGCTGCTTGCGAGCTATGCCTTCAGCCGAATGCGGTTCAAGGGCCGCCGCGGAGGTCTCCTCGCGCTCCTGCTCGTCATGATGTTCCCGGCGATCCTCTCGATGATCGCGGTGTACACGATGATTGCGGATCTCGGTCAGGCGATTCCGTTCTTCGGTCTCAACTCGCTTCCGGGCTACATCATCGTGATGCTCGGCGGTTCACTCGGCCAGGTGTGGCTCATCAAGGGCTTCTTCGACACTGTTCCGAAGGAACTCGACGAAGCCGCAATCATTGATGGTGCGAGCCACTGGCAGGTGTTCTGGCGCATTCTCGTGCCGACCCTCACGCCGATTCTCGCCACAACGTTCGTGCTGTCCCTCGTGGGTGTCATGAGCGACTTCCTCCTCGGCTCGATCTTCCTCACGGATGACAGCAAGAAGACTCTCGCGGTGGGGCTCTACGGCATGCTCCAGGGCGATCGCTCGAATAACCTCGGCATTTTTGCGGCCGGTGCGGTCATGACGATGGTTCCGGTGATCGCGCTGTACCAGTTCCTCCAGAAGTACATCGTGGGTGGCTCGACCGCCGGCGCAGTGAAGGGCTGATCGCTGCGTGAGGTCGTACGACGAGGACTCGGCCGTGCTTTTGGCGCGCGAACCTTTCCACGACAGCTCGCGCGTTGGGGTTCCCTCCCGGGCCGCGGGGCTCGACGCGTCCGTTCCACTTCGCGTGTGGGTTCCCGATTCGGTGCAGGATCCGACGGTTGTCTTGCGCCAGTTGATGGATGGGGAGCCCAGGTTCGTCACGTGTACACGGGGCGATGCCGACGGTGCCGGGCATTGGTTCGAGGCTGAACTCCTCGCGCGCAATCCGGTGACGAGGTATCGCTTCCTCGTGACGGGGCGCGAAGATGGCAACTCGGTGTACGAGTGGGTTACGGCCGCGGGAATCGCCGATCACGATATCTCCGACGCCCACGATTTTACGTATCTCGCGAGCGGCTCGAAGGCCCCTAAGTGGCTTGAAGGCGCGATCGTGTACCAGGTGTTCCCGGACCGTTTCGCACGTTCGGTCTCGAGCGGGGAACTTCCCGTGCACGAGCTTCCCGAGTGGGCGCTTCCGATGCAGTGGGATGAGCCGTGCGAAGAGAACGGCGAGCGCAACGGTCGTCAGATCTACGGGGGCGACCTCAAAGGCCTCGAAGAGAGGCTTGGCTACCTGCAGGATCTTGGCGTCAGTGTCGTGTACATGTGCCCGGTTTTCCCGGCAGGTTCGGCGCATCGCTATGACGCCTCGACGTTCGAGTTCGTCGATCCTCTACTGGGCGGCAACGAGGCCCTGGTTTCGCTCACCCGGGCCGCTCATGCGCGCGGCATGAAGATCGTCATGGACCTCACGACAAACCACACGGGCAATACCCACGAGTGGTTCGCACGAGCGCAGGCTGACGCGACGAGTGAAGAAGCAGGCTTCTACTTTTTCACCGAGCACCCCGACCGCTACGACGGCTGGCTCGGCATCGATTCGCTCCCGAAGCTCGATTACGAGAGCGCCGCGCTTCGCGAGCGTATGTACGCGAGCGAGAATTCGATCGTTCGCCGCTACCTCGAGCCCCCGTTTAACGTGGACGGCTGGCGCATCGACGTTGCGAACATGACGGGTCGCCACGGCGCGCAGGATCTCACGCACGAGGTTGCCCGCGAAATACGCGAGGCAATGCGAGAGGACACATGGCTTGTCGCCGAGCATTTCCACGATGCCTCAGCCGACCTTGCCGGTGACGGCTGGGATGGCGCGATGAACTACACCGGCTTCACGAAGCCGCTGTGGGCGTGGCTGAGCCCGCAGCATTCCTCGGTGATGTGGCTCGGCCTTCCCATGCGTGTACCGCAGCTTCCCACACGTGCAGTTCTTGCAAGTCTGCGCGACTACAACGCTCAGCTCACCTACGAGGCTCGCCTTCATTCACAAAACCAACTGTGCTCGCACGACACGGCACGCAGCCGCACCGTGTTCGCCGACCCGGATCGCCACGCGGCTGCTCTGGGCGCGCTCGTGGGGTTGCCGGGTATCCCCACCCTTTTCGCCGGGGACGAGCTCGCACTCGAAGGTAACAACGGCGAGCACTCACGCACCCCGATGCCGTGGGGGGCTATCGATGCCGGTGCTCTCCCCGACAAGGCGCAGCGTTGGCGAGAGCTGACGAAGCGAGTTTTTGCGGCACGTCACGCGTTTCGAGCCCTGCGAAGCGGCGGCATGCGCTGGCTACACGCTGGGCGTGACTCTCTGACCTTCATACGCACCGATGAACAAGAGCCGGTTCTCGTCCATCTTGCGCGGGCGGCGCACGACGAGATCGTCCTTCCCGAATCGCTCGTACTTGCTTCCGCCAGCGGGCACGACCGCGCCGCGGTGTGCTCCCCGGGCCTCACTCTCGAGACCGCGGGCTCCACACGTGGCGAGCAGCCGTCGGAACACACACTGACCCTGCGCGCCGAACGCGCGGGCTTCGCCCTCGTGCCCTTGCGATCCCTCACGGCCGCACCTACTCGCGGCCGCTGAGCCGCCCCCCAACTGTTCCCGCCCGCACCTCGTGGGCACCCTGTACAACCCAAGGAGGATTTCCACATGGCCAACGAATGGTGGCGCGACGCCGTTGTTTATCAGGTGTATCCGCGCTCGTTCGCTGACGCAAACGGTGACGGCATGGGCGACTTGCCCGGCATCACCGCCAAGCTCGACTACCTCAAGGACCTGGGCGTCGATGCGCTGTGGCTCTCCCCGTTCTACACGTCCCCGCAAAAGGACGGCGGCTACGACGTCTCGAACTACACCGACGTTGATCCACGTTTCGGCTCGATCAGCGACGCCGACGACCTGATCGCCCGCGCACACGAGCTCGGCATCAAGGTGATCGTCGACATCGTTCCGAACCACTCGAGCGATCAGCACGAGCTGTTCCAGAAGGCCCTTGCGGCAAAGCCCGGCTCGCCTGAACGCGATATGTACATGTTCCGCGACGGCAAGGGCGAAAACGGCGAACTTCCGCCGAACAACTGGCAGTCGATTTTCCACGGCAGCGCCTGGACTCGCGTCACGGAAGCCGACGGTCAGCCGGGCCAGTGGTACCTCCACATTTTCGATACCTCTCAGCCCGATTGGAACTGGGAGAACCCCAAGGTTCACGAACTATTCGAGGGCGTTTTGCGTTTCTGGATGGATCGCGGGGCCGACGGCTTCCGCGTGGACGTCGCGCATGGCATGGTGAAGCCCGAGGGGCTTCCCGATGCGCCAGAGGCCAAGGAAACCGCGATGCTCGATACGGGCGATGACGACGACATCCCCGTGTATTTCGATCAGGACGGCGTGCACGAGATCTACCGCGAGTGGCGCAGGGTCATGAACGAGTACGACGGCGATCGCATGATGGTCGCCGAGGCTTGGGTTCCTAAGAACCGCCAGCACCTCTACGTGCGCCCCGACGAAATGCATCAGATCTTCAACTTCGGGTTCCTGCAGGCCGGTTGGAGCGTCGAGACCCTCACGTCGGCGATCATGGAGCCGCTGACCTTCGCGAATGAAGTTGGTGCCCCCACGACGTGGGTGCTGTCCAACCACGATACGATCCGCCACGCGACCCGCTACGGCTTCGATCACGGCTACCGCTTCGGCGAGGGCCTCTCACGCGAGGAAAACCCCGACTTTGAGCTTGGCGTGCGCCGCGCACGCGCCGCCACGGCCCTCATGCTGGCCCTGCCCGGATCGGCGTACATCTACCAGGGTGAAGAGTTTGGTCTTCCCGAGGTCGCGGACATCCCCGACGAGCTTCGCGAAGACCCTGCCCACAAGCGCGCAGGTGTTCCGGGCCGCGACGGCTGCCGCGTGCCGCTCCCCTGGGAAAAGAATGCTCCCGCCTACGGCTACTCCCCGACGGGCGAGGCGTGGCTCCCCCAGCCCGAGATCTTTGGCGAACTCGCCGCAGACCAGCAGGCTGGAAAGCCCGATTCGACGCTCGAGATGTACCGCACGGCCCTGCGCCTTCGCCGCGAGCTCGAGCTCGGCAAAGGCACAGACGTCACGATCAACGATTCCCTCGGTGAGGGCATCCTCTCGCTCACCTCGGGTCCCATCACGGTGCTCGTCAATACGACCGATCAGGATCACGCCCTTCCCGAAGGAGCCGACGTCGTGTTCGCCTCCGTTCCAGACGCGAAGACCATCCTCGCCGCGAACTCAACGGTGTGGATCAAGAAGTAAGCACCGCCCGCCTGTAGGCGACCGACGCAAAACCGGCAGGCGTCGGACCCGGAACCCACCGGGCCCGGCGCCCGCCTTTTTAACGAAAGTTCTCGGGCGTAAACCCCATGCTGCGCCCCACTGTTTCCGCGGCTTCGCGCACAGCTGGGCAGAGAGTGTCGATTCTTTCCTCCGAGGTCCGGAACGCAGGTGCGGCGAGGAGAAGCGCCCCCACGATCCCTCCGCGGTGATCGAAGATAGGGCTTGCGATACCGACCTCGTCTGCGTTCGAATCGCGATTGTTGACCGCGTAGAGGCGCTCGCGAATCTCGGCGCAATGCTGATCGTAGGACTCTTTGCTCCAGCCGAGTACCGCCGGCTGAACTTCGTCAACTCCCTCGACTTTCAGGCCGGGCTCTCCCCCGCCCCATGCGTGGAAGACTCGCACGGTTGCGTGGGCGAGCGACAGGTAGCGCGTGCCGATCGGGGTGACGTGGCGGATCATTTCGGTGCCCTGCACCTGCTCGACCACGATCGCCTCTACCCCGTCGAATACGCACAGCGACACAGTCTCGCGGGTCTGTTCAGCGAGTTCTTTCATGGTGGGGTACGCGAGCGAGCGCAGATCCAAGTGCGACAGGAGCGGGCCAACGATCGACAAAAGCCCCCAGTTCAGCCGGTATTTTTTCGTCTCAGGGTTTTGCGCAACCATGCGTTCAGCCTCGAGGGTGCGCAGGGTTCGTGACACGCTCGACTTGTGAAGTCCGACGGCCTCCGCAATTTCGGTGACGCCGCATTCGGGCTCGTCGACAGTGAAGCATCGAAGGATCGCAGCGACGGTCGAAATGGTGGAGTTCGAGCGCGGTGCTTGAGGTGCGGTATTCGTGGTCGCTTTCGTCATGACGGTTCCATGTTAATCGCCACGAGAAGTGCCCCGTATCGAGCGGGGCCCTCTCGCCCATCGTGTGGCGAGCGTTATTCCTTCTCGGGAAGCCTCGGGATGTTGGCGGGAATCTCCTCCGGCGGAAGCGGAAGGCCGTGCTCATCAACCGTGAAGTCCTCGGGGCGAACCTCGGGGTCGTTGACCTCACGCTCGAGCAAGCGGGTCTCGCGGTCGCGGTGCCGCAAACGCCTGAAAAGGTTGATGATCATGAGCAGCACCACGAACGAGAATGGGAACGCACCGATGATCGTTCCGGTCTGCACGGTGTCCACAACCGAGTCGGAGCCGAGCGAAAGGAGCACAATCGCGACAACGGCGATCGAGACAACAAGCACGACCCTGAACGCGCTGCTCGCCTTCTTCGGCGCATTCACGAACTCCGCGAGCGCGTACGTGCCTGAATCAAGAGAGGTCACGTAGTAGGTGCCCACGAGGACGGTCGCCACGATAATGAGGATCGTACCGATGAAGGGGATCATGCCAAGCATTTCAAAGAGGCCCGCAGCATTATCGATCCCGACCGCTTCGGTGACAGCACCGCCGCTCTTCTCGTCGTAGAACATCCCGGCCGAGGCGATGATGCCCACCCAGACCATGACGATAATCGACGGCACGATCGTCACCCCGACGACGAACTCGCGGATCGTGCGGCCACGCGAAATGCGCGCAATGAAGCCGGCAACGAAGGGGCTGAATGCAATCACCCAGCACCAGATGAACACGGTCCACCAGCCGTTCCAGCTGTCCTGCCACGAATCGATCGGGGTCATCGTGAGTTCGGGCGCCGTAAAGAAGCTCATAGAAAGGAAGTTGCTGATGAAACTTCCCGAGGTTTGCACAAGGTTCGAGAGGATATAGACGGTGGGTCCGAAAAGAAGCACACCGAGCACGAGAACGACCGAAAGAATCGTGTTGAGCTCGGAAATGCGTTTCATTCCTTTATCCACACCCATGAAGGCGGAGAATGCTGCAAGAACAGCGAACACAGCGATCACGATGAGCCACACCGTATTGCCGCTTTCCAGACTCGTGAGCGAGCTTAGACCCGAAGAGAACTGAATGGCGGCAAACGAGAAGCTCGTTGCAAGACCGAGAACGGTCGCGATGATCGCAAGCATCTCGATGACCACGCCGGCGGGGCGCTGCGCCTTCTTAGGAAGGATGTCGACGGTCGCCTCCCTGAAGGTGAGGGTTTTGCCGAGGTTGTGGTGCGAGTAGGCAAGGCACGCAGCGATACCGCCATAGATCGCCCACGCCGTAAAGCCCCAGTGGAAGTATGTCCACACGATTCCGCCCTCGCCCGGGTTCCCCGTGATCGGGAGGATCGCCGCATCTTCCTTCATCATGATCGGCTGCGCGAGTGACCAGAAAATGAGGCCAATGCCCTGCCCGCAGGCGAAGAGCATCGAATACCACGCGAAAGCCGAGTGCTCGGGCTTTGCTTTCGGACCTCCGAGGCGCACCTTGCCGAGCTTCGAAAACGTCAACCACACGCACAGGGCGACCGCGAGCACCGAGTAGGCGACGAAATACCAGGTCCACCCCGCCGTGATCTGTGTGCGAAGGCCATCGATCACGTTCGCGGTTCCGTCGGGGTTGACGACGACCGCAATGACAACGCACACGATAAGGATCGGTGGAAGCGCCTTAATGATGAGCGAATCGATAGGTGGAATGATCGAACCGCGGAAGCGAGGAAGCTGCACCTCCGTGGTCTGAGTGCTCGGCTCCTCGAGCGAATGCTCTGGCCCAGCCTGATCCGGTTCGGGCGTTCTCGGTCGGGGCATAGTTCTATCCTTCGTTGAGGGCGGACGCTTGTAAGCGCTTAGGTGAGGTTCAGTTCTTGGAGGAGGTCAGCAGCGATAGCAGAGGCCGCTGCACAAAAGAGCCACTCCCCTTTTTCGCGGCTGGCCCCTCGCGGTGACGAGAGGCAGCCCGTTTCGGGCGTACGCCCCGGTACGACGGGGAGACGGTCGAAGCGAGGAAGATCAGCTGCGGGGTGATCGATCATCAGGGATTCATTCACGAGACTCGGGTAAAGGCGCATCATAAGAGCAGTTTCGAGAACACCCCCGTGCTCGATGTCCCATCCCGGGAAGCCGTCGGGATAGACCTTCGCGAGCGTCGCGTCATCTACATAGTCCCAATAGCTAAGTAAGAGCGCGCTGCGCTCGGAGCCCTGCACGATCCCGAGGTCCCGAAGGGCAAGATCCACGCCTTCGTAGAGGAATTGATAGTTCTCATAGTGTCCGTTGACGAACACCACGCTGCTTACCCCCTGCGCGAAAAAACCGCGCGTGATGTCACGTGCGTAGCTCGTGAGAGTCTCGGCATCGAGGCTAATTGTGCCGGGGAGGTGATTACCCCCGCCGGACTTTTGCTGCGATTTATAGCCGTATACGAACGGCTGCGCGACTTTTACCGGGTCAACGTCACCATGCGCCTTGGCGTTGACGAGATCGCACGCTCCGCGTGCCACGGCGTGCGAGAGAAGTGCGTCGGTACCGAGTGGCATGTGGGGGCCGTGCTGCTCGAGAGCGCCAACGGGGATGAGCACGACGGAGCGCCCTCGACACCACGAGGCATAGTCGGGGGCTGCGGTAAAAGCGAGGTCGCGTTCGGGACGTGGGGATACGGCGGTGTCGAGAATAGTCGGGTCGATGTCCACGGTTGGCTCCTGGAAATGGGGCGGGATGAATCGAATCGGGCGCAACTAACGAAAAAGCGTACGCGGCGCGGCCACGATGCGGTGGCCGCACCGCGTGTTAGCTTAAGATGCGAGACTTCAGGCCGGGATGATGTTCTTCTCCGGGCCGTACGGGAACTTCGTAATGTTCTCTACGCCATCTTCGCCGACCACGAGAATGTCGTGCTCACGGTAGCCACCGGCGCCGGGCTCGCCCTCGGGAATCGTGATCATCGGCTCCATCGACACAACCATGCCGGGTTCGATCACGGTATCGATGTCTTCGCGCAGCTCAAGTCCTGCCTCACGGCCGTAATAATGCGAGAGCACACCGAACGAGTGGCCGTAGCCAAAGGTGCGCTTCGGCAAGAGGCCGTAGCCCACGTAAATCTTGTTCAGCTCAGCGGCGATGTCCTTGCACACCGCACCTGGTTTGATGAGCTCGAGGCCCGCCTCGTGAACCTCCACGTTGATGTCCCAGTATCGGCGTGCTTCGGGGCTCGGCTCTCCCACGAAGAGAGTGCGTTCAAGGGCCGTGTAGTAGCCCGAGGTCATCGGGAAGCAGTTGAGCGAGAGAATGTCGCCCGCCTCAAGCTTGCGCGTGGTCGGCCAGTTGTGCGCGCCGTCAGTGTTGATGCCCGACTGGAACCACACCCACGTGTCACGCACCTCGCGATGCGGGAAAGTCTTCGCGATTTCATGCACCATCGCCTCGGTGCCCGCAAGAGCGACCTCATACTCGGTCACACCGGGGCGAATGGCCTCGCGGATCGCCTCACCGCCGAGGTCGGCGATGCGCGCACCATGCTTGATGACCTCAATCTCTTCGGCGCTCTTAAACATGCGCTGGCGCATTGATTCGAGCGAAATATCCACAAGCTCCGCACCATTGAGGGCATTTTCGAGGCGCCCGCGCAGGAGGGTGGGCAGCGAATCGTCCTCGAGGCCCACGCGCTTTGCACTCACGCCCGCGCGACGGAGGGCCTCGCGGATGCCTTCGTAGTAGTTATCGCGGTTCCAGTCGGTATACACGATGTTGTCACCGTAGCTCGTGCGCCACGGCATGCCCGCATCGATATTGGCGGAGATCGTGCACGTGCTCTCCTGCGTCACGACGAAGGCGTAGTGCCGACCGAAGTACGTGAAGAGAAAGTCGGAGTAGTACTTGATGCCGTGGAAACTCGTGAGCACAACAGCGTCGAGGTCCTTTGCGGCCATGATGTCCCGAAGACCGCTGATGCGGCGTTCCATTTCAGCGTCGGAGAAGGTGAGCTTCTGCTTTTCGCCATTCTGGATGGTCTTGAGGGCTTCGAGTTCGGATACGGAGGTAGCGGGTTTCTCAGTCATGGAGTTCTCCTTAATTCACGCGAAGTCTCGCGGATCGGTACGCAGCGCTGCGTATGTGCGATCGCGCGAATGCGCTGCGTTGAGCATCGTGCGATCGGCGCGGCCGGAGCCCGGCTGCTGTGCTCAAGGGCGCCGGGGCTATCACGTCACGAGGATCTATCTCGCGTTGCGCTAGTGGCAACCCTGTTGCATTACCAGTATGCACCTCTCTGCTGTGAATGTCACAGAAAAGGAAAAACTCTAATGAGCAAAGGCGGGAGTGAGCCGCTTGCCTGTCTTCTTGACCGTCGCCTTCGCGAGCTCACGCAGCGAGTCAACAATGCGCCTGTCGCCTGACATCGATTCCTTGTCGAAGATCAAACTCAGTTCGGTACATCCAAAGATCACCGCACCGGCACCAGCTGCCTCCATTGCGTCGATGATGCCCGAAAGGGCCGGGAGGTCGACGGGGCGGCCGGCTTTGACCTGGTCGTAGATGAGAGAGTTCACGACCTCTTGAACGTCCCGGTCGGGAACCATCGACGCGAGGCCCGCGCGCGCTAGCGCATCCTGGTAAACGTTTGCGTGAATATTGCCTTCAGTCGCAAAGATCGCAACCGGCGAATCCTCTGCTCGGCGCTCACGAAGACGTTTGGCGGCGGCTCGCACGGTGACCTCGACGATGGACAGCAGGTCCACCTGCGCAGTGGAATCGATCGCTTCGGCGTAGTGATGGGCGGTATTGCAGGGCAGCACAAGAAACGACGCTCCCGCATTCTCCAAAAACGCCGCATCGTGGGCAAGCACAGGGCCCGGGTCCTCCGCATGCGCTGCGTCGAG
Organism: Dermabacter sp. HFH0086; assembly: GCF_000413375.1. Classification (NCBI taxonomy): domain Bacteria; kingdom Bacillati; phylum Actinomycetota; class Actinomycetes; order Micrococcales; family Dermabacteraceae; genus Dermabacter; species Dermabacter sp. HFH0086. The sequence continues at coordinate 1,527,250 of NZ_KE340308.1, read as the reverse complement.
GATATGGCGCGTACGATCGGGGGTACTCGCGTGCTGCATTACGATGCAATCGATGTGGTCCTGGTCCGTTCGAGCAGCGGTCGCTCGCACAAGGACGTCCATGAACACGGCCGTTGCCCCGGGGCCTACCCCTCCAAGTACCCCTACGAAAGGGGTCTGCCACACCGTCATCACTTCTCCCCAGAGGCCTGTACGTCCGCGGTATCGGGCTTGTAGTGAGTGCGGAATTTTTTCACGTAGTTCACGAGAGCCGCGTAGTAGTAAAACCAGCGTTTCGGATCTTTTTCGACTCCGCGATAGTTGAGCGGATTCTTGACGCGCCTCGCTTTGAGTACGCGCTTGAGGATCGCGCGCGATTCGGGATCGCGGGTGTAGTGCTTGACGAGGGCCACCGGCACCACGGTGTAGAGCGTTTCTGGCTGGTCCTGAACAATCTCCCCCGTCTCTCCGAGGGCATCGAGGATGTGCTCGTTGACGTAGTAGGTGACGGGGTTGTGGCCGGCTGCGGTGATGTAGTAGTTCGATCGGCCAAGTCGGGGGTTAAGCTCAAAGAACACGGTTCGGCCCGTTCGCGGATCATACTTGAGGTCGAAGTTCGCGTAGCCGGTCCAACCGAGTTCACTCACAATTTTTTGGGCCTGTGCCACGGCTTCGCGATTGACGCCCGAAACGATCGCTGCGGGATTACCAATGGCGCCGGGAGTGTGCTCCTCGAGCAGCGTCCGCCCCCACGAGGCAAATCGGATACGGGAGTTACGGTCGCAATAGGCGGTGAGGATGCGCATGTTTTGATCGTCGCCGGGAATGAGGTCCTGAACGATGATCGCCTTGCGGTAGCCGGCCCCGTGGATCTTGGCAAAGAGTGAACGAAGATCCTGTTCGTTCGCTACCGTGTGGACCTTGGATTTCCCAACAAAACTCGTTCGCTTCCATGCCGAAACGTCGGCTGGTTTCGCGATTACGGGGTAGTTAAAGGGGAGGTCGAATGATTCAGGCACCCCCGCTGCGAGGTCGACGATCACCGTTTCGGGGTGGTCAACACCGAGCTTTTCGCACAGGCGCGTGAAGTTGTTCTTCTCGGTGCCGGCCTCGAACGCCTCGAGGCCCACGTACGGCACGATCCACGCGGGATCCATTGCTCCCAGCTCATCGCGGACACGGATGATGGATTTGACCGTGGCATCGGCGGAACCCAAAAGGATGACCTGAGCGTTCGGCCGCTCAGCCCCGATTTTCTCGGCAATTGCTGTGAGCGACGGTGCGAGCACGCCAGGGTCCATGGGATCCTCGCACAGCACGTTGTCGATAATCGCGCTCCTCGCGATCTGCCATCCAAGTTTCGCGCTCACAACGATCGACTTGACCCCGTACGCCTCGTGAAAGGCTCGCGCGAGTGAGTATGCGCCGATGTCACCCCCGACGATGACCGGTTGTATATCGAGCGCGGCCGCCGCTTCCGGCGAATTTTCCGTGTGCACCATAGCCGCGACTATATCGAGCCTCAAGCCCTCAGTTGCGTTCCCGCGCGCGTGACTTCGCGCAACTGAGGCTTTTCTCCCCGCACGCAATTCCGGGAAAACTCCGGGATGGCGTTCACCGCCCCGAAACACAGGGCACATAGTCTCGAGGTGCGAAGCGTTGTGGCCATGCGCCCGCCTGCGGGTTTGCGGGCCTCGCTTGCCGGCGGGGCCTCAGCCCCGTGGCTCGAGCAATATCAGTCTCGAGGATGATTGAGTCGATCCTCCAGACCGATGCGTCCACAGGCCTCCGCGACTCACGATGGAGACATGATGATGCACAGAAGTGAACGAGCACCCCTCAAGGTCCTCATTACAACCGACTGGTACGAGCCGGTTGTCAACGGGGTCGTGACGAGCGTTCTCACGCTCAAAAAGCAACTCGAGATGCTCGGGTGCGACGTACGAGTGCTGACTCTCGCAGAGTCCCTACGGTCGTCGTCGCGCGATGGCGTGTATCGCCTCGCATCGCTCAACGCTTCCATGTTTTACGATCACGCCCGCATTTCTGTGCTCCCCAACCGGAAGATCCGCCGGGAGATCGAGCAGTGGCACCCGGATGTTATTCATTCGCAGTGCGAGTTCTCGACCTTCCTATGGGCCAGAACGATCGCCAAGGCGCTCGACATCCCGATCGTGCACACCTATCACACGATTTACGAGGATTACACCCACTACTACGCGCCCACGAAAACCATGGGCAAGAAGATGATCACGGCCTTCTCGAAGAAGTTTTGCGAGCAGGTCAGTGCGGTGATCACGCCGACGGCAAAGGTCGAGAGGCTTCTTCGCGGCTACGGCGTCACACAGCCCATCGCCGTGATCCCCACGGGTCTCGATCTCTCGCGTTTCCACGCCGCTGAGACGAACGAGGACCTCGAGCGCAGCCGCGAGATTCGCCGCGAGCTTGGTATCGCTGAAGGCACGAAAGTTCTCCTGTCGGTGTGCCGTCTTGCGAAAGAAAAGAGCGTCGACGACGTGCTGCGCCACCTTGCAAAGGCCCGCCCCGCCGAAACCGTTTTCGTGCTGGTCGGTGACGGCCCGTCACGTAACGAACTCGAGGACCTCGTCGACCACCTCGGGATCAGGGATATGGTGCGTTTCGCGGGTTTCCGCGCTCCCGAGGAAGTCGCCGACTACTACCGCATGGCAGATCTCTTTGTTTCTGCCTCGCTCAGCGAAACCCAGGGCCTCACGTTCATCGAGGCCATGGCATGTGGAGTCCCGCTCCTGTGCCGCAAGGATGACTCGCTCGACGGCGTGATCCTCGAAGGTAAAACTGGTTACACCTACGGGGACTCGACCCAGTTCGCCGCGCGCCTTGCCGACATCCTCGAAGACGATGCGCTGCGTGCCCGCATGGCAGCCTGCGCCGCCAAGCGCGCCGCCACAGTTTTCTCGGCGGAAGCTTTTGGACGATCCGCCAAAGAGGTCTACGAAAAGGTGCTCGCAAGCGTCGGAACCGGGCGCCGCCGCAGCCCGCTGAGCCTGAAGATTTCCACCCACCGCGAGAGCGTTACAAAGACGCCTCACCCCACGACCAATGGAGAAGAGCGCCTGGCCGCATGAGTGCACACGAGGACACCACGACCGCACCGACCGAAGACTCCTCGCCAGCGTTCCCGGGGGCCGAGAAACTTCCGTTCACTCCTACGGAACGTTCACGCACCAATATCGCTCCCGCGATCGAACCGCGTGAGGGGATGAGTGCGAAAGAGCACCATCAGTCGCGCTTCGGTGAGCACACCGCCGAACGCGTCACCGCCCACAAGAAGGCCATTCAGATCGCGGTCAAGGTCATGCCGTTCGTAGGGCTCGCGTTCTCGATCGGCCTCGTTGCGTGGGGTATCAAGACCGGCACGCTCGAGTCCCTCGATTCTCTTCAGGCGTACATCGACTCGCTCGGGATCTGGGGACCGATAGGTTTTATGGCAGCGAGCTTCGCCTCGGTGATGTTTCCCATCATCCCTGCCGGTCTCCTCGTGATCGCTGCTCCGATCCTGTTCGGGCCGATCGAGGGCACAATCTATAACTGGCTCGCGGTGTGCGCCGGCTCGCTCACCAATTTTATTGTGGCGCGCCAGGTGGGCATGGCTCTCATCGAGGCAATGTTTAGCGAGAAGACGATCGAAAAGTACCTCGGGTGGACGCGAAAATCCGGTTTCACGACATTATTCGCAGCTGCGATCGTGCTGCCCATCGCCCCGGATGACCTCCTCTGCTACCTCGCGGGCACGACGAAAATGAAGTTCTCGACGTACACGTGGATCATCCTCCTGGGTAAGATCCCCACCCTCGTGGCATACGGGCTCGGCATTAGCGCGCTCGTGACCAATCTCCTCCCCTGGTAAGAGGGCACGTACATGGCGAAACCACGCATTCACGCATTTTCAAAAGCCGACTCCGTCGCGGGCCAGGGGGTGGGAAGCGCCTATCTTGAGCAGGTTGCACTCATCAGCGCAGAGCTCGGCGACGAATTCGACATCAACCCGCGAGCCCGCCTCGGAAGCTTCGGCGACATCAACCATTTCCATTCCATCAATCCGGAGTATCGCGCTGCGATCCCCCTCGCCAAGCGGCGTGGGGCGACGCTCGCCCACGTGCACTTTATTCCGGAGACCGTCGATGATTCGATCGCGATGCCGAAGCCGGCGCGCTGGGCGTTCTACCGCTACATGCTGAACTTCTACCGCGCTACGGATACGCTCGTCACGGTCAATCCCTGGTTCATCACAGCGCTCGAAAGCACATACGGATTCGATCCGTCCCGCATTACTTTTATCCCGAATTTCGTCTCGGAGGAACAGTTCCATCCTCTCGAGAGAAACGAGAGCATCGCCCAACGACGACGGGCCTGGGGCGCAGACGACACTCGCTTCGTGGTCATGTGCGCAGGCCAGCTGCAAACCCGCAAGGGATTCTTTGATCTTCTCGACGTTGCACGCGCAATGCCTGAGGTGCTCTTCGTGTGGGCCGGGGATTTTTCTTTCGGTCGCATCACGAGCGGCTACGAACAAATCAAAAAGGCAAAAGAGAATCTCCCCGCGAACGTCAAGCTCATTGGACTTGTGCCGCGCGAGGAGATGAATGAGTGCTTCAACGCCGCGGATGCATTTTTCCTGCCAAGCTACGAGGAGCTCTTTCCCATGACGATTCTCGAAGCCATGGCAACCGACACCCCCATCGTGGTTCGGGACCTCGTGTACTACGAAGGCGTGCTGTTCGATCACGCGACGCGCGTTCAGGCCGGGCGCGGCGAGATCGACGGGTTCGTCGAGGCCCTCACGAGGCTGAAGGACTCCCCCACCGTTTACGCGAAAGCCCAGCAGGCCGCGCGCGAAGGCGCCGCCCGCTATTCGAGGGCGTCGGTCGCCGAGCAGTGGCGCGAGTTCTACCGGAGCCAGCTCACGCGTTAGCGCGGACCTTCGGGTCTCCACACGACAAGCGCACCCGCTTGGCGGCGACGCGGCCGCTGACCGCGGCGCATCGCTTCGACTTCACCGGTTTGCGAGGTCGCGAAGATCCTCGTGTCGCGCTTGCGCTGTGCGTCGCGTTCCTCGGTCAGTTCGTCGAGTTGCGCGCGCAGCCGCTCCACTTCGTTTTGAAGCTCAAAGATGCGCTTGATACCCGCGAGGTTGATGCCTTCCTCTTGCGAGAGGGCTTGGACTTGCCTCAACTGCGCGATGTTCCATGCGCTGTAGCGTCGCCCGCGCCCGCTCGTACGCTGCGGCGACACAATCCCAAGCCGATCGTAGGTGCGTAGGGTTTGCGGGTGCATCCCCGTAAGCTCGGCCGCGACCGAGATGACGAAGACTCCCGCGTGCTCATCGAAACGTGACGGTGCCATGTCTCCTCCTTCTCGTGGCCGTCGGTCGTGGTGCTACCGGGTGGCGTTCTCCGCAAAATCCGCCCGGGGGTCGAACTCGCTCGTCGCCTCGGCGAAGTCGCGAAGGGCGCGCTCGGCGGTTTCACTGAGCGTATCGGGAAGCGCAATCGTAAGCGTCACGAGCAGATCACCCGTGCCCTTCTTGGCCCGTACGCCCTTCCCTTTGGCACGCAGGGTGCGCCCGGATGGAGTGCCGGCGGGCACCTTGAGCTTCACGTTTGAGCCATCGATAAGGGGCACGCTTATGGTCGTGCCGAACGCGGCTTCGGCGGCGGTGACAGGGACGTTTACCCGCAGGTTAATCCCGTCCATGGTGTAAAGCGGGTGGGGTGCAACCTTCGCGGTCAGCATGAGGTCTCCGGGGGCGCCACCGTTCGCCGACGCTTGCCCTTTGCCCCTGAGCCGAATCTTCTGTCCGTCGTGAACGCCCGCGGGAATACGGGTAGTGATGTTCCGACCGCCCGCGCTAAACGACACCTCGGTTCCGAGCACTGCGTCGCGGAAGCTGAGCTTAACGCTTGCGCTCACGTCGGCGCCTTTTTGAGGTGCTTGGCGCCCAAAGCCGCCGTTCGGCGAGAAGCCTGCACGGCCCTGACCCCCGCCGAAGCCGCCTCCGCCAAACATTCCCATGAGGTCTTCGATGTTGACGCCGCCCGCGCCACCACCGAAACCACCGCCGGTAAAGGCACCGAAGAGGTCCTCAAATCCGCCGCCGGCTGCACCACCGGGGCCCGAGGCGAAGCGCGCACTGCCCGCGCCCATCGCGCGGATCGCGTCGTACTGCTTGCGCTGCTCCGCGTCGCTCAGGATCGAGTAGGCCTCGCCCACTTCCTTGAAGCGTTCTTCCGCCGCGGCATCCCCGGGATGCCTGTCCGGATGCAGCTCCTTCGCCTTCTTGCGATAGGCCTTCTTGATTTCTGCTGCGGAGGCGTCCTGGGAGACGCCGAGGATCTTATAAAAGTCCTTGCTCAGCCATTCCTGCTGGCTCATGGTGTCTCCTCGTCAAAAGTTTGAATCTATGGAGCGAGGCGGCGGTGCGTGTGCCCGCCGCCTCGCGGTGTGCTGGTGGCGTCGGCCCGCCCCGTTCCACTGTCACGTGTCGGGAGGGGCCGACGTTTGCCCTGCCTTAGTTGGGGCCGACCGTGCCCACGCGCGCCGGGCGCAGGACACGTTCCCCCATCATGTAGCCCGGCTGCATGATGACCTCAAGGCTCGTCGCCTCGACATCACCGCTGCTTGAGTGCATGAGTGCCTCGTGCTTTTCGGGGTCGAACTCTTCGCCGACCTCGCCGTAGCGAACGAGACCGTGCGCACCGAGTGCTTCCTCGAGTTTGCTCGTGATCGAGGCAAACGGCGTGCCCTCGGCGATATCCCCGTGCTGCCGAGCGAGCTCGATGTCGTCGAGGACGCTAAGCAGCGATGTGAGGACCTTTGCGACGGCCTGCTGCTGACCCACGACGGCGCTCTGTTCGATGCGCCTGCGCGAGTTCACGTATTCGGCCTGGTCGCGCTTGAGCTGCTCTTCGAGCTCGTTCACTTTCGCTTTGAGGGCTTCGGTCTCGGCGACAGCACTCTCGTAGAGGGCTCCGGCCTCGGCGGAGAGATCGTCGACCTCGGCGCTCTCGGGCGTTTCAGTGCTGTTCGCGCCCGCCGCGTCGGGCGCAGGAGTTTCCTCCGGCGCGCCGTCGGTTGGCTGCTCGTTCATGTCTGGCTCCTCGCCTTTCGTGGACGTGCGCTTATCGGTGAACGTGAACGGTTTGTCGTTCTCGCTCACTTGTCGTCCTCATCGTCAACGATCTCGGCGTCGACAACGTCGTCGTCTTCGCCCGAGGCAGCGTCGGCCGAATCCGCGCCTTCGGCGTTACCTGCCTGCTCGGCCTGAGCGGCCGAGTAGATCGCGGTGCCGACAGCCTGGAGCTTCTCGCTCAGTGCTTCGCGTGCGGCTTCGAGGTCGCTCGTCGAGGCATCTTCCTTGGCGAGGGTTTCCTTGGCCTCCTTGATCGCGTCTTCAGCTGCGGTCTTGTCGGCGTCCTGGATCTTGTCGCCGTTGTCCTTGAGGAGCTTGTCGCCCTGGTAGGTGAGCTGCTCGAGGGTGTTGCGAGCGTCAGCGTTCTTGCGGCGCTCGGCGTCCTCGGCGGCGTGTGCCTCGGCGTCCTTCACCATGCGGTCGATCTCTTCGTCGGAGAGACCCGAGCCACCCGTGATCTGGATCGACTGCTCGTTGCCGGTGCCGCGGTCCTTCGCGGACACGTTCACGATGCCGTTGGAGTCGATGTCGAAGGTCACCTCGATCTGAGGCATGCCGGCGGGGGCCGGTGCAATTCCGGAGAGCTCGAAGGTGCCGAGCAGCTTGTTGTCGCGCGTGAACTGGCGCTCACCCTGGTAGACCTGGATCGCGACCGAGGGCTGGTTGTCGTCAGCGGTCGAGAAGACCTCGGAGGTCTTGGTCGGGATCGCCGAGTTGCGCTCGATGAGCTTCGTCATGAGCCCGCCCTTGGTTTCAATGCCGAGCGAGAGCGGCGTGACGTCCATGAGAAGCACGTCCTTGCGGTCGCCCTTGATCACTGCGGCCTGGAGCGCGGCGCCGTAAGCCACGACCTCGTCGGGGTTGACACCCTTGTTGGGCTCCTTGCCGGTGAGCGAGGTGACAACCTCGGTCACGGCCGGCATACGGGTCGAGCCACCCACGAGGATCACGTGGTCGATGTCGGAAACCGAAACGTCGGCGTCTTTGATGACCTGGTGGAACGGTGCCTTCGTGCGCTCGAGCAGGTCGCTCGTGAGCTCCTCGAAGTGGGAGCGCGTGAGCTTCTCGTCGAGGTGGATCGGGCCGTTTTCACTCATCGAGAGGTACTGGAGCGAAATGTTGGTCGAGGTCGAGCTCGAGAGCTCCTTCTTGGCCTGCTCAGCGGCTTCCTTGAGGCGGTGCAGTGCGATGCGATCCTTCGAGAGGTCCACGCCGTCCTTGTTCTTGACCTGGCTCACGAGATAGTCGACGACGCGCTGGTCCCAGTCGTCGCCACCGAGGCGATTGTCACCCGCGGTCGCCACGACCTGAATGGCCGAGCCGTCCTCATCCTTCGAGATCTCGAGGAGGGAGACGTCGAACGTGCCGCCACCGAGGTCGAACACGAGGATGCGCTCGTCGTCCTTGCCCTTTTCGAGACCGTACGCGAGTGCGGCGGCGGTGGGCTCGTTGATGATGCGCAGGACGTTGAGGCCCGCGATCTGGCCGGCGTCCTTCGTGGCCTGGCGTTCCGCGTCGTTGAAGTAGGCGGGAACGGTGATGACCGCGTCGGTCACGGTCTGGCCGAGGTAGGACTCAGCATCACGCTTGAGCTTGCCGAGGGTTCGGGCCGAGATCTCCTGCGGGGTGTATTTCTTGTCGTCAACTTCGGTCGTCCAGTCGGTGCCCATGTGGCGCTTGACAGACGAGTACGTACGGTCAACGTTGGTCGCGGCCTGGCGCTTAGCGACTTCACCGACGAGGACTTCGCCGGACTTCGAGAAGGCCACAACCGAGGGGGTTGTGCGAGCGCCTTCGGCGTTCGCGATAACGGTGGGTTCGCCACCTTCGAGAACGGCGACAACAGAGTTGGTGGTGCCGAGGTCGATTCCTACTGCCTGTGACATAAGTGTTCTCCTTCCGCGTGTGCGGCCGGTGGATTCCTGTGGTGGCCGCACCGCTATCAACTTGGCTGTGCTCAAGAACGCGATTAGTCAACGCTCCCCAAAGTTGGGTTGTCAATCGACGTATCACTCAACTTGAGTTCACTAGACTCAACTCTTCTGCTGGCGAGCTTATTCCACAGATTTCTACATATGCCTCACGTCACATTGTGTGCGCGCTTGCGCCCATAAAAGGGTTCCAAGGCGCGCGTGCCACAATCGAGGTTGCGCCTTTGCGCCAACCCCGCCCTCGAGCCACGGAAAGAAGCGGTCATGCCCACACACTGCGCCGACCCCCTCTCGCTCGAATTCGTCGAAACCCCTTCGCCCATAGGCACACTTCTCTTCGCGGCAACGTCACGCGGGCTCGTGCGCATCGCCTTCGAAAGTGACGACCTCGAGGCCATGAAGGCCCTTACCGAAGCACAGCTACGCAAAGCCGCGCACGCCTCAGTTCAGGCACCCGCATTCGAGCCCCACGAGGTGCTTAGCGCGGCTAAGGATCAGATCCTCGATTTTCTCGACGGCAACCGTCGGACCTTCAGCTTCCCGCTCGACCGCTCCCTTTCCCAGGGGTTTCGCCGCGCGGTGCATGAGGCAATTGAACAGATTGGCTTCGGCGAGCGGCAAAGCTACAAGTGGGTCGCAGAGCGTGCCGGCAACCCTAAAGCGGTGCGCGCAGTGGGCACGGCTTGCGGCACAAATCCCCTCCCGATCGTGGTCCCGTGCCACAGGGTCATAAAATCCAACGGCAGCCTTGGCGGCTTTAGCGGCGGGATCGAGAAAAAGCGTTTCTTGCTCGCGCTCGAGGAGGGCGGCGCGCCACGTGCGTGACGCCGAGAAAGTGGCAACCATCGGCCCTTCCCCTACCGTTTCGAACTCCTAGACGGACCCCACGACGCTCACAAAACGCTTGAGGCGCTCATCCTCAGAATTGAAGAAGTGCTCGGGATCGCCGTTGAAGAGGATCTTTCCTTCCTCAACAAACACGACGCGGTCGGCAACGCTTCGCGCAAACTGGAGCGAATGCGTCACAACGACGAGGGTGCGGTGCTCGCTCGCGAGAGACGAGAGCACCGCGATAACCTCGGCGGCAAGCTCCGGATCAAGCGCAGACGTCGGTTCGTCGAACAGGAGATAGTCGGTGCTCAAAGCAAGAGCGCGGGCGATTGCAACCCGCTGCTGCTGACCGCCAGATAGTCGCGCGGGATAGGCGTCGATCTTGTCCGCAAGCCCCACGCGCTCGAGGGCGCGAATACCCCTCTCACGAGCGTGGGCCTTCGACATCCCGCGCGACGTGATCGGCGCAAGCGTCACGTTCTGAAGAGCCGTGAGGTGCGGAAACAGGTTGAACTGCTGGAACACCATGGTCGAGTGACGCCTGATTTCGCGGACCTTCTGATCCGAAAGCTTGCCGCTCACGTCTATCGGGCCGCTTCCGAAATCAAGCGTGCCCTCATCCGGCTTTTCGAGAAGGTTGATGGAACGCAAAAGCGTGGATTTACCCGAGCCCGAGGGGCCGAGCAGAACGGTCGTGCGCCCCGGCTCGATGTCGAGGTCGATGTGATCGAGTGCGGTAAGCGCACCAAAACGCTTCGTGATCGAGCGCAGCCTCAGTGGGCTGCGTGCCTCACCCGCATTGAGGTCAGCAGAGGTCTCAGTCGCGCTCAACGTACACGCTCGCTTTCTTTTCTAGCCACGCCTGCACGAGACTCAGCACGGAAATAAGGACAAGGTAAATCGCCGCTACGAGGACGTAAAGATAGAACGGCTCGAACGTTGCGGCCGCTCGCTGCTGCGCCACCATGAACATGTCGAGCAGCGTAATCGTCGAGACGAGGCTCGTGCCCTTCACGAGGTCAATGAAGTCATTACTGAGCGGCGGGAGCGCAATGCGGAACGCCTGCGGGGCAATCACCTTGAGGAACGTCGTGCGGCGATCGAGATCGAGCGTCGCCGCCGCCTCGTACTGGCCGCGCGGGATTGAGAGGATTGACGCGCGCACCGCCTCGGAAGCGTAGGCCCCACTGTTCAAGGCGAGGGTTCCGACGGCTGCAGTCCACGGGTCGAGCACGAGCGATGGGACGAGCTTCGGCAGTCCGTAAAACACGATGAAGAGCTGCACGAGCAGAGGTGTTCCGCGAAACACCCACACGTACAGCCACGCGATCGCCTTGAGCGGACGGAAGCGCGAAAGTCTCGCGCTGGCCGTGATGATGGCCAGCACGAGGGCGATCGCAAAAGCGATGAGCGAGAGAGGGATCGTGACCTTGAGGGTCGCGAGGAGCATGGGGCCAATCGCCCCTGCCCACACCTCTAGGGCTCGCGAAAAATCAACATTCACGAGGGAATCTCCGTGGGGCGCTTAGTTCTTGGGAGTGAGGTCAAGCCCGAGCCAGTCCTTGTCGATCTTTGCGATCGTGCCATCGTCGAGGAGCTCGGTAATAGCCTTGTTGATCTTCTCGGTGAGAGGGCTGCCCTTCTTGAGCGCCCCGGCGATGAGAACCTCGGTTTCAAGCTTCTCGTCCAGGACCTTGATCGGCGCGTCGGGGTGTTCCTCAAGATAGGTGTCGAACGCAACGACCTCGTTCGCCGTGACGTCGGCTCGGCCGGTCGAGACAAGTTCGACCGATTCGGCGAAGCCCGGGGATGCGACAATTTCGGCGCCGGCGTCCGTCATGACCTGCCCCCAGTTTGAGGTTGTCGTCTGCGCCGCGCGGCGCCCCTTGACATCGGCGAGAGACATGATGTCCGAGCCCTCCGGGACGCCAAGGCGACCCTGGGTCTGTGCATAGGGAACAGTAAGGTCAAAAGCTTTCTTGCGCTCATCGGTCACAGCGACGTTGTTCATGACGACGTCGTACTGCCCGGCATCGAGGCCAGCAAGCAAGCTGTCCCATTTCGCCTCGATGTATTGGACCTTCTTGCCGATCTTCTCGGCGATCGCCTCGACGATGTCGATCTCGAAGCCCACGAGCTTTCCGGAGTCATCGTGGAAGTTGTACGGCTTGTACACGCCCTCAACACCAACCTTGAGCACGCCCTCTGCGGAGCCCGAGCCACCGGCCTGCTTTCCATCATCGGACGAGCCGCATGCGGCAAGGGCCAGGGCGGCAGCAGAAATGCCGGAGGTCGCAAGGATTGAACGGCGCGAAATGGAACGAGACATAGTGAGCTCCTTTATGAGAGTGATGGGGAAAGTGGCTACTTCTGCGCGGCGTCGAGCGCCTTGGCAAAGTCAGCCAGGAGGTCGTCGATATTCTCGATGCCCGCGCTGAAGCGCACGAGGCCATCGGTGATGCCAGCACGGTCGCGTGCGGCTTGCGTCATGCCGTCGTGGCTCATCGTCGCCGGGATCGACAGAAGCGATTCGACTCCTCCGAGACTCACGGCGAACGAGGGGATTTCGAGCGCATGGAGGAATTTCTTGAGGTCGTAGCCTTGCGCGAGTTCGAATGAGAAGACGGCGCCGATACCTTTGGCTTGACGCTCGTGAACCTCCCGTTCAGCCTCGCTGAAGGACCCGGCTGAGAGCACCGTCTGGACTGCGGGGTGATCGCTCAAGAAGGCAACGAGCTTCTCAGCGTTTTCTTGCTGACGGGCGATGCGCAGCGGAAGAGTCTTGATGGCCTGGAGAAGCCGGAAAGAGGTCAATGGCTCGAGCACCCCACCGAAGACCTTCTGGCTGAGGCGAATATTCTCGGCGAGCTCGTCATCATTCGTCGTGACAGCACCCGCAAGGAGGTCGCTGTGGCCGCCGAGGAACTTGGTCGCGGACTGAACGACGAGGTCCGCGCCGAAGTCGAGGGGCCGCTGGAGGACCGCGGTCATGAATGTGTTGTCGATGACGAGGAGAGCGCCGTGCGCGTGCGCGAGCTTCGCGAGGCGCTCGATATCGACGACGCGCAGCGTGGGGTTGCCGGGTGATTCGACGAAGATCATGCGCGTGTTCTCGCTCAGGTCTTCGCTCGTAATAGAACCGAGGTCGTCGAAGAACGTGCCCGTCAAGCCAGCGCGAGGGAAGATCTTTTCGACGTAGCGGAAGGTGCCGCCATACACGTTGGATGAAAAGAGCACTTCGTCACCCGGGCTCAAGAGGCTGAAAACCGAACTCACTGCGGCCATCCCGGTCGCAAAAGCGAATCCGTGCTTCGCTTCCTCAATGCTCGCAATGACCGACTCGAGGTCGGCTCGCGAAGGATTCGAGCCGCGCTGATAGGCGTAGTCTCCGCTCACTGAGTCGATATCGAGTTCGAAGGTCGAGGAGAGGTGGACGGGCGGCACAACCGCCCCAAACTCGCTCTTGCGCGGCGCAAGAATGGCCCGGGTGTCAATATGCATGTCTCTCCACAGTCCTTCCGTAACTCGGGTTGCTGGGCACACAAGCGCTAACAATAGCTTATGTACCCCATAAGCATGTCAATACTAGGGGTCCCGCTGGCGAAAACCAAAAAATCTGTGACGAACTATGACGCTCCAAAAGTCGCAATCCCCCTCAATCTCACGTATGAGATCCCCTCGGAACATCCACGCCTCGAGACTGTTGCCTCAGCGCATATGCTCGCGAAGAATAAGAGATGTCTGACCGATCACATCATCCCGGACATCCAGAGGAGTACCCATGTCCACAACCGTTCCCCCCTCTCCCGTCGCCGTCAGCGCGCGCGAGGTCACCAAAACCTACGGAAGCGGCAGCAACCAAGTGACCGCTCTCAACGCAGTCGGGCTCGACATCCGTGCCGGAGAGTTCACCGCGATCATGGGAGCCTCGGGCTCCGGAAAATCGACTCTTCTCCACTCACTCGCCGGTCTCGATTCAATCGACTCCGGGACGATCGTGGTTGAGGGCGTCGACATCACTCAGCTCTCGGACTCGCAACTCACAACCCTCCGCCGCGACCGAATCGGATTCGTCTTCCAATCGTTCAACCTGTTGCCCATGCTCACGGCGAAGGAGAACATTCTTCTCCCGCTTGAACTCGCCGGTCGCAAGGTGGATGAGCAGTGGTTCGGGATGCTTGTGCAGCGCTTTGGCCTCGCCGAGCGCCTCGGGCACCGCCCCAGTCAGCTCTCGGGTGGCCAGATCCAGCGCGTCGCGCTGACGCGCGCACTCGTCACGCGCCCCGCCGTGATTTTTGCCGATGAACCCACCGGCAACCTCGACTCGGCCTCGACCGAGGCCGTACTGAGCTTCTTGCGTGAGAGCGTCGACGTTCTCGGCCACACCGTCGTCATGGTGACGCACGAAGACGACGCTGCACACAGGGCAGATCGAATCCTTCGCATGCATGACGGCCGAATCGTCGCCGATGAGTACGTCGGCCAGAAAGCGGTGCAGGCACAGTGAGTACCCTGAAACTTCAGCCGCGGCGCAGGCACCTCGCCGCCACCATCACGATTGCGCTTACGAGCGCCTTCATTGCCATTGCTGTTCTCGCCGTCGGATTTGTGGGCGAAGCTGTCAAAGCCCAGGTCACGGGACCCGTTCAGGGGGCTAGCGCCCTCGTACAGCCAGCTTTTACAACGGAGGGCGATGCCGCTTCCGCCTCGCCCGAGGCCATTGGGAAGGTGGACGGTGCCGACGGCGCATTTTATAAGACTGACAACACGTTCGCGATCGCACTCGACGAGGGGGAGACAGGCAAAGAGAACCCACTCGATTCCAAGGGGACGTTTGTCAAGGTAGACACGGTTCGCCCCGGCGTTGATGCCCACTACGTCGAAGGCAAAGCCCCCAGTGGAGACCACGAGGTTGCCGTCGATACGTCGTTCGCCAAAAAACGCAATCTGAAGGTTGGAAGCCAGATTGGGGTCCAGTCGCTCGACTCCGGCCAGACGCTTACCTTCACCGTCGCTGGCATTAGCAGGCCGCAGCTCGCGCAGGTCCTCAATCCCGGGGGCACCCTCACATTCGGCACCGCGGGCATCGACACCCTCACGGCTCTTGGAGGGGATGCCTCCGAAAAAGCCTCCGACTACTACACGATCGCCGTCGTCGCCAAGCCCGGCGTGAGCGAAGAAGAGTTGGTGAGTAACCTCAAGGCTGCCGGGTACGACGCCGCGACTGTCACGGAATTCCTGGAGGAGGCGAATCTCATGGCGTTGACAGTCGTGACCATGCTCTCGGCTCTTCTCGCAGGATTCGTCCTGATCGCTATTGCGACGAGCGCGCTCGTCGTGACGAACTCGTTCGCCGTGACGATGGCGCAGCGCAGGCGATCGTTCGCTCTCGCGCGTGCGCTCGGCGCGAAACGCCGCCAGGCGATGTGGGCGATCGTTCGCGACGCACTACTCGTCGGGATTATCGGCTCGATTCTCGGCATTGTTCTCGCGTACCTCGCCTGGTGGGCGCTCCTTCTCGTGGGCCGCTTCACCTATTCCGAGGCTTTGCCTGTCGTCCCGGGATTGAATATCTTCGCGATTCTCATCCCGATCCTCGCCTCTCTCATCCTCGCGGTCTGTGCATCGGTGTTCCCGGCTATCAGCGCGTCTCGCGTGAAGCCTCTCGAGGCACTGCGCCCCGCAGAGATCGCCTCCGGTAAGCACGCGTCGCTGATTCGCACGATCTTCGCTTCGGCGGTTGTTGCGCTCGGTGTTGTTGTCTCACTCGGCTCGTTCGTCGTCGAAATTGTCCTCAAAGACAGCGAGTTCATGATCCTGATTTCCATGCTGTGCGCGTTCTTCGGATGCCTCACGATTCTTGTCGGTGTGATCGGGCTGCTGCCGGCGCTCATCCCGCCGGTGGCGAAACTCGGCAACGCACTCGCCTCCGCCCTCGGTTTCACGAGCGCACGCTTCGCATTTTTGAACCTTGCGCGACATCCGAAACGCACGGGCATCACGATGTCGGCGCTCATCATTGGCACCACTCTCATGGCGACAATGGCCTCCGGTGCGGTGACCGCTCAAAACACATTCGAGCATGACATCACTGACCGCGTCCCTGTCGACACCATCATTGCCGCCACCGACCTTCCCGCTGGTTTCCTCGAGAAGGTTCAAAAGACCGAGGGTGTGGACACCGCACGCCAGGTCCCCACGGCAGAACTGCCATTCGACGCGGGCGCGATGACCGTATACGCCCCCTCGGCGGAGGACCTGCAGGAGGTTGCGACGTCGGACTCGATCGAGGTTCCACCGCCCGGAGAGCTGCACATGGGCAAGGCTCGCGCGGAACGGTTCCATGTTCACGACGGCGAGACGGTCACTGTCAACGCGAATGATGGAAGTGCACGCGAAGTCACCGTCCGTGTCAAGGGGAAACTGTCAATTTCCCTGGTGGCCCCCGAAACCCTCGATGGGCTTGGGATCGATGTAGGCAAAGCGGTCTTCGTCAAGTTTGCCGCTCCTGATTCTCCACAGAGGGCTCACACCACGTCGATCCAACTCACCGGCGCGCTGAGTGAACTTTCTAATCAGCTGCCTCCCGAGACCGTCACGGCACAGTCCTTCGATGGGGCTCAGCGCGAGGTGATGGCAACGGTGATCCAGACGCTCCTCACGATCACCGTCGCGCTCCTTGCGGTTGCCGTCGTGGTCGCGATCGTCGGCGTCGCGAACACTCTCAGCCTGAGCGTGATCGAGCGTTCAAGCGAGTACGCCCTGATGCGTGCGCTCGGCACCTCGAAGGGCGCGATCCGCGCGATGCTCGTATGGGAAGGTATTTTCATTGCCTTCCTGGGCTCACTCGTTGGCGTGCTTCTAGGTACCGCTTTCGGAATGCTCGGCGTGCGCTCACTTCTCGCGGGTGAGTTCGACTTCTACCCGGCAATTCCGTGGCTGTATCTCCTCATGATTCTGCTCGCCGGGCTCATCGCAGGCGTTCTCGCTTCAATTCTGCCCGGAATGCGGGCGAGCGCGACGGCACCGGCCCAGGCGCTCGCGCAGCGAGACGAGTAGGCATCAGCGTCACACCATAGGGCGGCCGCTCTCATGCGCGGCACGGGCGGGAAGCAGTGCGTGCACACTGGTTCCCGCCCGTCTTTTGCGTCAATGCGGAAACGCCCAGGGGCAAAACCACAACGAGGCCACTCGGCACCTATCTACCCCCGAGGGAGGGAGCAACTCACGAGGCGCCGAATCGCTCAAGCACCGCCAGGGCGAGCTGCGCCAAATCTTTCTCGGTAAACCCCGGCCAGCCGTTGAGCGCACGCCGCCACACGGGATCGATGGCCTTGTAACCCACCACGGCGCCCGCGAGCGCACCCGCGATCGCCGCAACCGTGTCGGTGTCGTTTCCACTGCGCACCGCCGCTTCGACGACGCGCGTGAAGTAGGCGCGGCGCTCGAACTTGTCCTCGGGAACATCCCCCGCGTGGCACAGGGCCGAAACCGCTCCTTGGAAGGCGTGAATGACCCACCCGTTTCGGGCGAAATATGAGGGCGGGGCACTGTGTGCCTCGGCGATGAGGCCCCTCCAATAGTCACGGCGTTCAGGCGTGAGCCGGCCAATGCCAGCATCGATCGTGAGTTCGCCGGTGAGAATCGCGTGACGAATAGCGAAGCTCCACAGGACTGCCGCCTCGATCGTCTCGAGGTCGACGTGCGTAAGCGTGTTGACGAAAACAACGGCGCGCTCGAATTCGTCCTCGCTCGCGAGGAGATATGGCAGAACAACCGAATAGGCGCGCATGAGCCCGCCGTTGCCGGCGGTGTGATGCTGCGCTTTGTGTATCGCCCGGGCCGCCTCGTGCATGTCGCGGCCAGAGGGCACGCTATTGCCGTGTGATTGCGCGGTCTCGAGGGCGGCGAGCAGCACGTTCGAGGTGAGGATCCCGATGTCGGGGGTTTCTCGCGACCACTGGTACCAGCCGGCGGCGATCGCGTCGAGGGAGCTTTCGCTCGTGAGCGAATCACCGTGGATCTCGTGGGCGGCTGCCCGCATGATGACGATTGCCATCGCCGTGTCGTCGGTCCACTCCCCCGGCTTCCAGCCGAGTTGCCCGCCACCGGTCATGGCCACGTCGTCGGAATCCGCAATGGGAGGCTCGAATTCGTAGGGCGCTCCGAGCGCGTCGCCCGTGGCAGCGCCGAGTACCGCACCGAGTGCGCGTTCGCGCTGCTGCTTGCTGAGACTGTGTGGATCGTTCGGCCGTTCAGGTTCCCGGGCCTCCGTAGCCTCGGTTGAAGGGGCGATGTCCGACAATTTCAATCCCCTTTCGTTGCCGTGAAAACTCGTGCGGCGTGTGCACGGGTGGTGTTGGCGCCGCCCTGCGCACACCGGTCACGCCAGTTTAAGCCGTGTTTCTCGCATTTTCCTGTGCCTCATGGGCAAATGCGCATCGGCTCACTACGCTTGGAAGGCAAATCCGGTACCCGGCTGACCAAGGAGATTGTGTGAGTACAGCGCCTGAGCCCGCCCACGACGTGGATCCCGGCACTGATCATTGCTCGTGCGGCAGCGACCACGACCACGGCCCCACGGGCAACGACATCGTTCACGCGCTCGGGCGTGGTTTCGCCATACTTTCGCTGCTCACCCCCCTTCTCGCTCTCGTGCTCGCTGCAGCGAGTCTCGCGGCGACACCGACCTCACCAGGCGTGGTGTTCCTCGGCATAGGCCTTGGCCTCGTTCACCTCGCTCTCATGCTTGTGGCGGGCGTGGTGGGAACTAAGAAGGGCGCGGCGATGACCCGCTCGCCATGGTTCCTCGTGGGCCGTGTGGCGATTGAGGAACTCGTGAGACTGCTCGTCTGTCTGATTGCCCTCGTGACCCTGAGTTGGCAGTGGACTGGTGCGCTCGGCCTGTGGATCGGTGTGGGAGCAATGTTCGTGTGGGCGACCCTCGCGACCGTGCAACTTGCCGCCTCTCGCCGGCGGATCACGCAGCCCTCGGACTGGTCGAAGGAGACTGTCCTCAGCGTTCTCGACGGCGGCATTTCGGTGCGGAGCGCGATGTGCGTACGCTTCCTCGACATCGCAGGGTTGTTCCTGTTCCAGCTTGGTGCCTGCACGCTCGTGACAGCGGCCCCCATCATGACGGTCGCGACGATCGTTCTCTCGATCGCCTCGGGCCTTTCAACGCTTATCGTGCAGAGCCTAAGCCCGCAACGCCGCAAGAACTCCCCGTGGGCGTTCGCCCCGTTCGCTATCGGCATCGTGACGGCCGCGCTCGCGGTCATTTTCGTGCTCGCGCCAGGAATAGCCGCGCTCGCCTAAATTCCCCTGTCTCATCCTCGCCGGCTCGGGTGGAGAAAAGCCGGGCGCGGAAGGGGCTGTTCCGACGCTTGCTACGCGCCCATCGCTCCCGAGAACGCAACCATGGCGAGCGCCAGCAGGGCAATCCAGACGGTGCTCATGGCACCGAGGAGAACGGGCTTCCCGCCGACGCTGATCAACCCCTTGATTTTCACCCCGAGCCCAAGGGCAAACATCGCCGCCGCGAGCAGCCCTGTCTGCAGAAGCTTGACTCCCGCAAGCGCCTGCGAGGGCATGATGTGGAGCGAGCCGAGACCAACCATCACGAGGAAGCCCACGACGAAAAGTGGCACGACCGGTGGGCGCTTTGTGCCCTCGCGCAGCGTGCCGCGTGAGCGTGCTGCGAGGGAGAGCGCGACCGCGACGGGAGCGAGAAGCACCACGCGCGTGAGCTTGACAATCACCGCGACCGAGAGGGCCGAGGCACCGTAGGCTCCTGCGGCGGCGACGACCTGCGCGACCTCGTGAGTGCTCGCCCCTATCCACGTGCCGCCCGCGCTTTCTCCCATGCCCATCGCGTGCGCGGCAAGCGGCGCGAGCGGAATCATAAGGGTGCCGAACAGCACGACGAGCGCGATCGCGGTGGCTACTTCCTCTTCGTCGGCGTCAGCGATATCTTCAACGCCGGCAACGGCGGCCGCACCGCAGATCGAGAAGCCGCACGCAATCAGGATCGACAGTGGGCGGCTGATGCCCAGGGCGCGTGCCATGGCGAGAGTGCCGAGGATCGAGAGGGTGACGACGAGGATGACGCCCACGATCACGCGCCAGCCGAGCGAAAGGATGTCCCCTACCGCGAGCTGCAAACCGAGCAGCACGATCCCGACGCGCAAAAGCTTCTTCGACGTGAATTGGATGCCCGCGTTCCACGACTCCGGAATTGTCCACAGGTTCGTGAGGAGCGCACCGAGCAGAATCGCGATGAGCAACGGGCTCGCTGCCGGCAGGGCACGATTCACGGCGACTGCAAGGATCGCAACAAGCACGCACGGCACGAGTCCGGGCACGAGAGATAGTGAAGAGACGCGGGAAGAAGATGAAGCTGGCACGGCCTCATTCTAGGAATCCAGGCACGCTCGCTCAGATTTTCGGGACCGTAACGTGACACATCCACCCTTCCCAAACCGCGGATCGCTAGGGTGGAGGCAACCGTCGGACATTCCGATTTTCCCTATCCCGGAGGAGACACATGACCTCGCCCGCATCCCAGACCGGCCTCGATCTCACCCAGATTGATGAGTCCGTTCGTCCGCAGGACGACCTCTTCGGCTTCATCAATGGCGCGTGGCTCGCCTCGGCTGAGATCCCAGCCGATAAGCCGAGCTACTCGGAGTTCACGCGTCTTCACGACCTTTCCGAGGAGCGCGTGCGGAGCATCATTGAGGAAGCAGCGGCCTCTGGCGCCCCCGCTGACTCTAGTGAGGGAAAAATCGGTGCGCTGTACGCGCTTTTCATGGACGAAGCACGCCTCAATGAGATCGGCGCTCGCGACCTCGAGCCGCAGCTCGAGCGGATCCTCAGCCTCGCCGACCGTTCAGCGCTCACGAGCTTCACTGGCGAAGCAACGGCCCCCACCGGCATCATCGCTCTGTACGTGTGGACAGACGCCGATGACCCGGAGCGCTACCAGGCACAGATCGCTCAAGCGGGCCTCGGCCTTCCCGATGAATCGTTCTACCGCGATGAGCAGTACCGGGCGATCCGCGAGGCCTACGTTGACTACCTGGCGACGCTTGCCGACCTTGCGAAGCTCCCGGGACGCGCCGGGCTGCCCGAGGGCGATGCGCGTGCCCTCGCCGAGGTGGTCATGGATCTCGAGACCCGCATCGCGAAACAGCACGTCGACGTCGTGCGCCGGCGCGACAGCGAGAAATCGAACAACCCGATGGGCGTCGCCGAGCGCGCCGACGCCTTCCCGAGCTTCGACTGGGACGCCTACTTCGAGGGCGCCGGTGCGAAGGCCGAGTGGGTAGAGACCATCAACATCAACGAGCCGGAATACACGGCGGCCATTTCGAAGCTGTGGGGCAGCGAAAACCTCGAGAACCTCCGCGCGTGGCTCGCCCTCCACGCGATCGACGCCGCGGCGCCCTACCTGAGCGATGAGTTCGTCGATGCCCACTTCAGCTTCCACGGCACCGTGCTTTCCGGGACCACGAAGATCCGCGACCGCTGGAAGCGCGGCGTGAGCCTCGTCGAGGCTGCCCTCGGCGAGGCCGTCGGCGAGACATACGTGGCGCGCTACTTCCCGCCCGAGGCGAAAGAACGCATGGAGCACCTCGTGGAGGCCCTCATCACCGCCTACCGCGAGTCGATCTCCTCGCTTGAGTGGATGACCCCGGCGACCCGCGAAAAGGCCCTCGCGAAGCTCGAGAAGTTCACGCCGAAGATCGGCCACCCCGAAACCTGGCGGGATTACTCGAGCCTCGCCATTGATCCCGATTCACTCCTTGCCACCGTCGGAAACATCGCGACGTTTACCCATGACTACGAGATCGCAAAGCTTGGGCGAAGCGTGGATCGCGGCGAGTGGCACATGACCCCGCAGACGGTCAATGCCTACTACAACCCTGGCGCGAACGAGATCGTGTTCCCCGCGGCGATCCTCCAACCCCCGTATTTTGGGATCGATGCGGATGATGCCGTGAACTTCGGTGGGATCGGCGCGGTGATCGGCCACGAAATCGGCCACGGCTTCGACGATCAGGGCTCCAAGTACGACGGTGACGGCGCACTCAAGAGCTGGTGGACCGAGGCGGACCGCGAAGAGTTTGAGAAGCGCACGCGCTCGCTCATCGCCGACTACGACGCGATGAGCCCGCGCGACCTCTCAGATGAGCATCACGTGAACGGCGCCTTCACGATCGGCGAGAACATCGGCGACCTCGGCGGTCTCACGATCGCGCTCAAGGCCTACCTCAATGAGGTTGGCGAAGCGGCACACGAGGTGGGGTCCGACGGTTACACGGGCATCCAGCGCCTCTTCCTTTCGTGGGGTGCGGTATGGCGCGGCAAGAACCGCGAGGCCGACGCCATTCGTCGCCTCGCAATCGACCCGCACTCGCCCATGGAGTTCCGCGCGAACGGGGTCGTGCGCCATGTTGACGCGTTCCACGACGCCTTCGGCGTGAAGGAGGGTGACGGCCTGTTCCTCGCTCCCGAGCGCCGCGTGAGCATCTGGTAGACGATGGCACACAAGCACGAGTACCTCACTCCGTATAAGGGCAGGGTGAGGCCGGGGCGGGTCGCGTGGACCCGCGTCATCCTCACCCTCGTGATCGGCGCGGCAATCTGCCTGTTCGTGTTGCTGACCTTTGGCGACCCCGGACTCAGCACCGCCGCCCTCCTCGCGATCGGATTCGCGGGGTATGCACTATGGGCGTGGATGCGCACGACCATCGGGTTCGTCGTAGACGAGCGCGGCCTCACGCCGAAGCTCGGTGGTTTCCTCGCGCGGCCCACGTGGCCGCTCGAGGATTTCCGCACGGTGCAGATCCGCGTCGTTGCACCGGAACGGGTCGGCTCCCTCGTGGGCAACATCGGGCTCGGGCGCGCCGAAGTCGCGGTTTCCCGCATGGATGAGGTACGCCCGGTGGCGCCGCTCAAACCTCGCACGCTTGTGGGGCCGCAGGCCGACACTCGGTTTGCGGTCACCCGCGGCGGTGAGCTCGTGGAGATCATCGGCCGAGACGGAGGGGCATACCTGCTCAGCCCCGAGCACCCGCGCGAGGTCGCCGAGGCGATCGCGAAGGCCATCACATTTGCGCGCTGAGCACTCGCGGCCCTGCCCTCACCTGCCTGTACACTTGTGGGCGTCATCCAACAGACAGGGGAGCACCGACCGGTGCTGAGAGTGCGCAAAGGGCGCTGACCCTCGAACCTGATCCGGTTAGCACCGGCGTAGGGAGTCGGGATTTCTCGCATGCCGCGGCCACGCCGCTTCACGGGCATGCCCCTTCCGAGTGGAAGGAGTGGTGATGACTGATCAACGCACAGCGCGAGCGGGCTTTTCCCAGCGCATTAAGTACCGCACGATTGATCTCGTCGTGATCGTCATGGTCGGCGTAGCCTTCGGCGTCGCCTTTGCCGGCTACGCGCATCTGTACAACCTTGTGGCCCCTCTCACCGCGGGTTTCCCCCCGCTCGAGGGCCTCCTCACTGGCTTCTGGTGCCTTCCTGCTCTCGTCGCGATGTTGATCGTTCGCCGCCCAGGCGCTGCCTTCGGCGCGGAAATTATCGCGGCGTGCCTCGAGGCTCTCCTCGGCAGCCATTTCGGTGTCGGCGCGCTTATCTCCGGCCTCATCCAGGGCGCGGGTTTCGAGATCGCGTTCGCGCTCTCGGGGTGGGCGAGTACGAGCGCAGCGGTCGTGATTGGCGGCTCGCTTCTGTCGACCCTCTTCGAATGGCTTTACGAGATCACCGCGTACTACCCCTCGTGGTCTGCGGGCTACAAAGTCATGCTTCTCGTATTCTTCTGGATCAGCGCCCTCACGCTTCTCGCGGCTCTCGGGCGCGCTATCGTCACGGCACTCGCGAAGGCCGGTGCACTCAATCAGTTTCCGGTGGGCAGGGACTTTGCCGTCTCTCAAGCCCCGCGTGGCGGTTCTAGAATCGACGCATGATGACGACAGCTGCTCCTGATAACCATTCTGCTTTTCGCTACCGCACCATTGATCTTCTCGTTGTTGTATCAATGGGCCTGATCGCGGGCGTCGCGTTCTTCGCCTACGCCGCCGGGCTCGGCGCGCTCAAGCCCGTCTTCTCGCTCTTCCCGCCCAGTGAAGGCATCGCCGCGGGTCCGTGGGCTCTGCCGGCGGCGCTCTCGATGCTCATCGTCCGTAAACCCGGCTCGGCACTTGGCACGATGTGGATTGGCGCGATCATCGAGGCACTTCTCGGCTCGCACTTCGGGTGGACGGTGCTGATCTCGGGCGCGATCGTTGCGATCGGCTTCGAGGTCATGGGTGCCGCCACGAAATACGCGAAGCCGTCGTTTAAGTGGGTTCTCGCAGGCGCCTGGATCTCGATGGTTTTGCAGTGGATTTGGGAGCAGTTCGTGTTCTTCCCGAGTTGGGCCATGCCGTTCCGATTCGCCCACCTCGCACTGTTCATCATTTCTGGCGTCATTCTGCTTGCGTTGCCGGCGCCGGCAATCGTGCGCGCGCTTGCGAAGACCGGGGCTCTCGGGAATTTCGCACCCGGGCGTGAGGAGGCCGCACAGCGGTGAGTGAGAGCCCGACGCTTGCCTCCACCCGCCGTGCCGTGGGTGTGGGGATCGATGACTTCACCTATACACCACCGGGGCGTAGGGCCCCGGTTCTCTCTGGCCTTTCCCTCCAGATTGCTGCGGGTGAACGCGTTCTTCTCACGGGTGCGAGCGGCTCGGGAAAATCGACGATTCTCAAGGCCCTGAGCGGCCTCATCCCCGAGGACCCACCGGAAGGGGTCGCCCCCTCGGCACCACTTCCCGAAGCATCTCCCGTGCCGGGCGTCGCCCTCATGGTGCAAAATCCCGTCCACTCGTTCGTGGGCGCGACGACAGGAATCGATACCGCTTTCGGCCCGGAAAATGCGAGCGTTGATCCTGCACGCATGCCCGCAATGGTGCGCGATGCACACGCCGCGGCCGCGTTTTCCTCTCCGCTCGATGCCAACCCCTACCACCTTTCTGGTGGGCAGCAGCAGCGCCTCTCCCTCGCGGGCCTGATCGCCACGGGTGCCGGGGCAATCGCTCTCGACGAGCCGCTTGCAATGCTCGACGCCAAGACGGCACTCGCGGTACGCGACGCCATTTGCGAAGCAACCGAGGGCCTCACCCTCGTCGTTGCGGATCACCAAGTGGAGCTCTGGCGCGCCCACGTCGACCGCGTCATCCGCATAGGTGCGGGCGGTCAGATACTTGAGGACGCTCCCGCGGGGGCATGGCGCGCGGACGGCTCTCGTGGCGAAAGTGCGCTCGGCAGCGAACAAAAATCGCTGCGAGGAGGCAGCGAGAGGGTCGCTCTCATTGACCTCGAGGTTCCCGCGACGCTCGAAGGCCGCACTCTGTTTGCCGGCCCCGTTCACGTCGAGCTTTACAACGGAGAGCTCGCCGCGCTCACGGGTCCAAGTGGCATCGGCAAGTCCACCTTGATCCGCTACCTTCTCGAGGAGACCCGCGAGCGTACGGGTAGGGGTAAGCGCGCAGCGAAGAAAGCGCCGTTTCGAGCCGCATGGCTCCCGCAAAACCCCGAGCAGAGCTTCGTCGCCCGCACCGTCCTCGACGAGGTGAAAGCTGGCGCCGAGGATCCGAACGACGATGAGGCCGCACGGGCGTGGCTCGAGGCGACAGGCCTCGCTCACCTCGAATCCGCCGGCCCCTTCACGCTTTCAGGGGGTGAGCAGCGTCGCCTCGCCTTCGCGACGGCACTCGCCTCGGGCCGCGACATTCTCGTGCTCGACGAGCCGACTGTGGGCCTCGACGACGCGGCGTTTGGTGCGGTGGCTGAGCTCATTGCTCGCGCACTCGTCAGCGGCCGCGCGGTCCTTGCGGCCACGCATGACGAGCGGCTCGTGCGCGCGTGCGACCGAGTCATTGCCCTCGAGGCAGCGCCGGGGCGTGACGATCTCCGAGAGAGTATCGCGTGCAAGCAACCGTCGGACCCGTCCCCCGCTCCCCCGATCCCGCGCGTTCCCCACCCGCCGCGCGCCGTCGCTGCCGATAAGCTCAATCCACTCACGATCCTCGCGATCGCCGCTTTAGCCTTCGCGGGATCGTTCGGAATGCACACGCTCGCGCCGACGCTCACGGGCACCATTCTCACGCTCACGCTCATCCCTCTCGCCTGGCGCACTCCAGCCCGGCTCATGACGCGCCTTGCACCAATCGTGCTCGCGGCGCTCACCATCGCGTGGTCGGCCGGAATTCTTTCCGGCAGGCCACTCGGCGAACTGTCGACATGGCAGAGCGCCGGCGTCGAGGGCCTGAGAATCTTCGCCATGGTCGGCCCCGGCGCGATCCTTCTTGAAGGTCTGGACCCGACCCGCTTCGGTCAGGCTCTCGCCCAAAAGTGTCATGTTCCCGCGCGTTTCGCGGCAGCAATGAGTGCGGGCCTCGCGCGGCTCGGACACGTGTTTTCGCAGTGGGGCGACATCGTCTTTACGCGCCGCATCCGCGGCATCCAGCAGCGCAACTCCTTCGCACTCTACGCCGGTGCAACGTTTGCGCTTCTCGTCTCGACGCTGCGCGGCGCGGAGATCCAAGCGCTCGCGATGGACGCGCGCGGTTTCGCGACGGCGCAACGGCGCACGTGGGTCCATAGTGCGCAGTTCACGTGGCACGATGCGTGGGGCGTGGGACTCGGGATCGTCCTGCTGGCCGCGCCCATCATCGCTACGCTTGTGGCATGAGTGAAAACACCGCGCCCCAGCCCGGCACCGACGCCGACGCCGATGAGGCCGCCGCACTCGCGCGCGCCCTCATGGACGCTGCACGCGAGGGGAACCTCGAGATTCTCCGCCCCGCTATCGAGGCGGGAATTCCCCTCAACATGCAAGATGCAGACGGCAACACCATGCTCATGCTTGCCGCCTACCACGGCCACGCGGCACTCGTGAAGCTGCTTGCAGAGCACGGCGCGGACGTCGACCTTCTCAACGACCGTGGGCAAAGTCCGCTCGCGGGCGCCGTATTCAAAGGCTTCGACTACGTGGTCGAGGTGCTCGTTGAGGCCGGCGCTGACCCGGATGCGGGAGTGCCCAGCGCGCGCGAGAGCGCTCGGTTCTTTTCCCGCACCTACGACTTCTGAAGGCGAGTTTCCGCGCGCGCTAGCGCAAGCGCGCCTTCGAGCGGCGAGGCAGCCTCACGCACGTCGAACCCCTCGCGTTCGAGCGCATAGCGCATGAGATCCCCAATCGGGCCGCGAGCGGTGAGGACACTACCGGCGAGAACGACACTCACGGGTGAATTGCCGCGAAGAGGATCCGCGAGCACAAGGGCCCCCTCGAGGAGGCTGTCCACGGCTTGCGCGACGATCTCGCGCGCGACCTCGTCGCTTTCGCCCTCGCCGAAGTGACCGAGCTCGGTCACGATCGGGGCGAAACGCCCGTACTCGGCCGGGGTCAGGTCGTAGGCTTCACGGATGAGCGCTTGGCGCGGGTCGAGCTGGGCCGCGGTGTCACGTGGGTTGAAGCCCAGCGCCGCGCATACACGGTCGGTGAGGGCTGTCGAGCTCCCGCGCGCGTCGAGGTCCGCCGCCACTGCCTCGAGAGCGCGCTTTCCGAGCCACACGGCTGAGCCGACGTCTCCTAGCAGCCATCCCATGCCATCGCGGCGCACCGACTCCACGCCCCGCACATAGCTCACGCTTGCCGCGCCGGTACCTGCGAGAACGAGAACGCCGGTGGGTCGTGACGCGGATGCCGGGAAGGCACTCGCGAATGCCGTGCAGAGGTCATCGACGACACGAACGTTGGCGGGATCGACCTGGATGTGGTGAGAGGCCGATTGCGAGACAACGGCCTCACGCACGAGCGCCTCGATGCGCTCGTGGCGGGCGGGCCCCGCTCCAGATATGCCGAAGACGGCCTTTTCCAGGGTGCTGCCGGTGTCGAGTGGGGCGAAGGCGCGCGCAAGTGTCTGCTCGAAGTGCTCGAGCGCGTCGGGCCCGGAGGATCTCACGTTAAACCCCGCGCCCTCGACGCGGACCGGCGTGAAACTCTCGCCACTTCGCCCATCGGCTCCCTCGATTGCGAGGCGCGTATGGGTCGCTCCGACGTCGGCCCCCAGAATCACGGAAATCGGCATGTCAGCAGTCCTTTCGGTCTCGCCCAGTATGTCATCCACCCCACAAGTTGTGGTAAGTTTCATCTTGAGGCATACGGATGAAATATTTTTTCACGACGGTGCCCGTCCCCCATAGCTCAAAGGAGACACTATGATCACCCGCAGGAACCTCATCGCCACCGGAGCACTCGGCGCGGCCACCGTGGGCCTCGCCGCGTGCGGCAATTCGGGCGGTTCCTCCTCCAACCCCACCGATAAGGCCGCCAATGACGGCAAGACCATCACCCTGTGGATCATGGAGGGAACGAACGCCAAGACTGACGAATACGTCAAGGCCCTCCAGGAGGAGTTCACCAAGCACACGGGCGCGACCCTCAAGGTCGAGGTCCAGCCGTGGGATGGCGCGCACGACAAGTTCGTGACCGCCATGGCGGGTGGCACCGGCCCCGACGTTGCCGAGATCGGCACAACCTGGACTCCCGAGTTCGCGGATGCAGGGGGCCTCGACGACCTCACGGAAGACGTCAAGAAGGCCGGAATTGACTCGGACCTCATCGATGCACTCAAGGAAGCGGGCACGCTTGACGGCAAGCTGTACGGCATGCCGTGGTACGCGGGCATCCGCTCGATCCTCGCGAACAAGGAGATCCTCGAAGCTGCGGGGGTCAACTCCCAGCCCCAGTCGTGGGATGACCTCCTCGCCATGATCGAAACCCTCAAGGCGAAGAATCCCGACGTCATCCCGTTCCCGGTCAACGGCGGATCCCCTTTCGCTCTCCTCCCCTTCATCTGGGGAGCAGGCGGCGACATTGCCGAAGGCTCCGGCAAAGACTGGAAGGCCACCATCAACGAAGCGCCCGCAGTCGAGGGCCTCACGTGGTACACCGACCTCGCCCTCAAGCATGGCTCGTCGACCGAGGCGGCCTCGACCTGGAAGGAGACCGACTCCCTCAAGCAGTTCCAGGAGGGCAAGGTCGCCATGTTCATCACCGGTTCGTGGGTGCCCGCAACCGTGAAGGCAAGCGACGAAGAGCTGTTCAATAAGCTCACGGCTTTCACCATCCCCGCCAAGGACTCGGCGATTGCCGGCAGCTTCGTGGGCGGTTCCCACCTGTGCCGGTTCCTGGACTCCGAGGAGCCGGAGCTCGCCTTCGAACTCATCAAGCTCATGACAACCGGCGAATTCGCGACCCGGTGGAGCGAAGAGACGAACTTCTTCCCCGGCACGAAGTCAGCGCTCGACGAGACGATCAAGAACGGCACCGACCTCACAAAGGTTTTTGCTTCGCAAATGACCGAGGCCGGCAAGTCCGTACCCGTTACTCCGATGTGGGGCCAGATCGAGGGCAAGAAGACCCTCCCGAACCTCCTGAGCAACGTCCTCGCTGGTGGCCAGGCTCCGCAGGCTGCTGCTGATGCTGCCGCTAAGGAAATGGACGGAATCTTCGGCGCCTAAGCCGTATTTTTGTTCACCGACCATCGCTCGGGACCCACTCGCTGAGGGCTGGGTCCCGAGCCCCCAGCCCACGTTCGAAAGCTTCCTCGATGACCACCATGAACGACACTCACGAGAGTGCGCTGCCCCCGGCTGACACGAGCCGCTCGTCACGACTGTCGATGTGGGCGCGCCGACACCTGCCGCCGTGGCTGCTCCTCGCACCCGGGCTCCTCACGCTCGCGGTCCTGTTGATCTTCCCCCTGTTTCGCGTATTCGACCTCTCGCTTCAGGACTACGGCCTGCGTAACCTGCTGAAGGGCACCACCAACTACGTGGGCTTCGCCAACTATTCGGCGATCCTCAGCGACCCGCATCTGTGGACAACCGTGCTTCCCAACACCGTCGGATTTGCGGCCGTGTGCGTGGTGCTGACGATGCTCGTGGGCGTTGCCGTTGCGCTGTTTCTCAATACGCTCTCGCTCACGTGGCGCAACATCTGCATCGGCGCGATCATGGTCGCGTGGGCCGTTCCCGCGCTTACCGGCACCTACGTGTTTGTGTGGCTTTTCGACCCCACGAGCGGGTTCGTGGCGAGCGTCCTTGAATCACTCGGGCTTTTCACTCCGGGCAGTGCCAACTGGTGGGATTCTCGCCTCGCGTTTTACGGAATTGCCGCGCTCAACGTCGTGTACCACGGCTTTCCCTTTATCGCCGTGACGACCCTCGCCGGTCTCCTCACGATCCCGGAGTCCCTGTATGAGGCCGCGAAGGTCGATGGCGCGAGTGCGTTCAAGCGCTTCACGAACGTCACCATCCCGATGATCCGCCCGATCCTCGCCGTGTGCATCATCTTGTCGACGATTTGGGACTTCAAGGTTTTCACGCAGATCTATCTCATGCCCGGCGGTGATGGGTCGAACCGACACATGATGAACCTCGGCGTGTGGTCCTACACCGAATCGTTTGGGCAAGGGAAATACGGTATGGGCTCTGCTATCGCGGTGCTTCTCACTCTCGTCCTTCTCGCGATCTCCGTGGTCTACATGCGCGCACTCATGAAGGAGGATGAACTGTGAGCACCACCGCTCCCACCGGCGCCACACCCGCCAATAAGAAGAACCCGCTTCGCCCCGCAAATATCGCGAAGGCTCTCGGCATCGCCCTTCTGCTCCTCTACGCGCTCTTCCCGTTTTACTGGATGCTCACGACCGCGGTCGATACGCACGCCAACTCGCGCGGCGCGGGCATTCTTCCCACGAGCTTCACGCTCGACCACTTTAAAACCGTCCTGATCGACGCGAACTTCTTCGAGTACATCAAGGTCTCGCTCATCGTCGCGGCCGGCACCGTACTCCTGTCGGGCGCAATCGCGCTGTTCGCCGCGATTGGCGTCGCCCGCTACCGCTTCCGCCTTCGCACCGTCGTGCTCGTTCTCGTGCTCATGGTGCAGATGGTGCCGCTCGAGGCTCTCGTGATACCGCTGTTCCTCCAGGCGCGCACCCTCAACATGCTCAACTCGCTCCTCGGGCTCGTGATCGTCTATCTTGCCTTCTCGCTTCCGTTCGCGATTTGGAACCTCAAGGGTTTCGTCGCCGCGGTCCCGAAGGAACTTGAGGAAGCCGCCTACATCGATGGCGCCGGATGGTTCAGGATGTTCTTCTCGATTCTCCTGCCGCTCGTCGCCCCCGGTCTCGTCGCCACGAGCGTGTTCGCGTTCATCACCGCGTGGAACGAGTTCATTTTTGCCCTCACGTTTATGACGGACTCGTCGAAGTACACGGTAGGCGTTGGTCTGCGGACGTTCTTCACGCAGAACACGGCCGACTGGGGGCCGATTATGGCCGCCTCGACCATCATCGCGCTTCCCGTTGTGATCTTCTTCGTCCTCGTTCAGCGCCAGCTGTCGTCGGGGCTCACGGCAGGCGCGGTCAAAGGTTAGAAGGTGACCATGTCTCAGTCTCGTTTTGATGCCGATGCTCTCGCCCCGCTTCTCGCGTCTTTTCCCGGCACGGACGTCCCTGAATGGCTCGCGCAGGCGCTCGAGGCCGGACTCGGCGGTGTGTGCCTGTTCGGGTACAACACGCCGAATACGCGCGAGGCCCAAAGGCTTATCGCCCAGGTGCGTGAGGCGAGTTGCACAGAGCCGATCGTCACGATCGACGAGGAGGGCGGCGACGTCACTCGGCTCTATGCGGCGCGCGGCGGCGCGTTTCCAGCAGCCCGTGGTTTCGGGGACATCGATGATCCCGAGCTTTCACGCGAATACGGCGAGGCCATCGGGCGGGTTCTCGCCGCGATTGGCGTACGCATGAACTTCGCCCCCGTCGCAGACGTCAACACGAATCCTTCCAATCCCGTGATCGGTGCCCGCAGTTTCGGCACGTCGCCGGGGCCGGTCGCGCGGCATGCGCGGGCGGTATGCGAGGGGCTTTCGCACGCGGGGGTGCTGAGCTGTGCGAAGCATTTTCCCGGGCACGGAGACACTGCGGTTGATTCGCACCTGGGGGTTCCGACGGTCGCCCTGTCGCTCGAGGACGCCCTCGCCCAGCACGTCGCGGCCTTCCGCGAGCTCGGCAGCGCGCCCGATGCCCTCATGACGGGCCACATGTGTGTGCCGTCGCTCGGTGATGGGCCCGCGACGATTGCCCCGTGGTCGTATGCTCTTGCTGCGCAGATCAACCCCGATGCACTCCTCGTGACCGATGCTCTCGACATGGGGGCGATCACCGAATCGGTGGGCTACGCGGAGGCAACCGTGCGGGCGCTTGAGGCAGGCGCGCACCTGCTGTGTCTTGGGACGTCGATCCGGCGCGATGGCGAGAACATGCTTGTCGAGGCCCACGACGCGATCGCTGAGGCTATTCGTTCGGGGCGGCTCGATCGCGGTGAGCTGCGCTCGCGCGCCGAGCGCGTGCGCACGACATTCGCGGGCCGCGCGAGCGCGTCTGCGTGCACCGCGGAGGCACTCGAGAGTGCGGAGGCTCATCTCGAGGCAGTTGGCGAGCGTGCCTCTCGACGTGCGGTGCGGTGGGCACTCGAGTCGTCGCCTGTCGCGGGCCACGTTTCGACCGCAGCCATCGTCGATGCGCGTTTCGCGCACGATTACGCGGCGGGTAAAGGGCGCACCTTCCTCGCGCCGGTACTCGAGCATCGAGATATTCGTCTTCTGCCCGCAGACCCGCCGCCGGGCTACGAAAGCCCGCAGGTGACGTTCGTGCTCACGCGGCTTGGCTCGGCGAGTGACGCGGAAACGGCTCGTCTCGATCAGGCCGCCGCGAATGCACACGAGTTGGGCTCGCGCCTGATCGTCCTTCACACGGGTGTTCCGGAAACGGCACCGCTCCCCCACACGCTCTCATCGCCCGCAGCCGTTCTTCTCACCTATGGTGCGAGTCGGGGCGTCATGAACGCCGCAGCCGATCTCGCTCTGAGAGAGGTCGCGCGATGAGGATCCTCGGTCTCATGACGGGCACGTCGGTTGATTCGGCGGATTTCGCCCTCGTCGATTTCTCCCGCGACGGCGACGTGCTTCACGCACGTGTGAAGAGCTCGGGTGAGCACCCGTGGCCCGAAGCCCTTCGCGGCCGCGTCCTCGAGGCCGTGACCAGTGCGAGTGTTCCCTCGCTCGCAGAGCTCACACTGCTCGATGCGCACGTTGGCGAGTTCCTCGCTGGCGTCGTTACAAGCGTGCGCGACGATGCCCGCGAACGCGGATCCGACGCACCACTCGATCTTGTCGTCTCGCCCGGACAAACGCTCTTTCACAACGTCGAGGGCGGGCGCACCCTCGCGACCCTCGCCATTGGGGATGCCTCCCGTATCCACGCTGCAACCGGGATTGCGGCGCTGAGCACCGTGCGCAGCGCCGACATCGCCCGTGACGGGACCGGCGCGCCACTCGCCCCTCTCCTCGACCAACTCCTGCTCGGCCCCGACGGCGGATGCGCGGTGAACATCGGTGGGATAGCCAATACGACGCTGTGCACCCCGGCAGCCGTCGGACCAACCGCTCCCCCGCTCGTGCGCGCGGGCGACACGGGCCCCGGTAACGGGCTCATTGACGCGGCCGCCGCCCTTCGCACGGGAACGGCGTGCGATACGGATGGCGCCCGAGCCGCCGCCGGACGCGTGCACGACACTCTTCTTTCATCGCTGCTCGCCGACCCTTACTTCGCGCTTCCCTTTCCGAAGTCCACGGGCAGGGAGTATTTTTCGCCGGCGTGGCTCGATGCTCGCGCACGCGAAGCGGGCATCGACCTGGACGTGCTTAGCACGGAAAACCTGCTCGCGACGCTCACGGAACTCACTGCCCGTACACTCGCCGATGCGCTCAAGGCCGAAGTGGGGCACGAGCCTCGCACGCGCCTTCACGTGACCGGCGGCGGCGCCCACAACCCGACCCTCATGGCCCGCATCGAAGCCCTCCTACCCGGATGTACGGTGACTACGGGGCCGCTTGGCGGCCTCGACCCCGACATCAAAGAGGCGTTCCTCATGGCCCTCATCGGCTACTACTCTGCGCACGGCCTGCCCGGTGCTCTGATCGATGCCACCGGCGCGACAGAGCCCGCTGTCCTCGGTCAGCTCACCCCGCCGCACGCGCTGCGCACCGTCCCGCTTTCGACAACCGCACCCCGCCAACTTCTCGTGGAGGATTCCCGTGACTGATTCACAAGGCCCGCTCACTCCGCTCGTCCAGGTGCACTCGCCTACAGAAGAGCGCAATCCCCGCTCGCGCGACATCGATACGCTCGCATCCGAGCAAGTTGTCTCGCGCATCCTCGCGGAAGATGCCACGGTCGTCGCGGCCGTGCAAGCACTGACCCACGAGATCGCGCGCTTGACCGACCTGTGCGTGGACGCTCTCACGAACGGGGGCCGCGTGCACTACGTTGGCGCGGGCACCTCGGGCAGGCTCGGGGTTCTCGACGCAGTCGAACTTCTGCCCACCTATAACGCTGACTCCGACATGTTCGTCGCGCATCTCGCGGGCGGAGATGGCGCGATGATGAAAGCTGTCGAGGGCGCCGAAGACAGCGAAGAACTCGGCGCGAGTGTCATTGCGGACCACGCGGGTGAGCACGACGTTATCGTGGGCCTTGCCGCGAGCGGCCGCACCCCGTACGTGAAAGGCGCCCTTGCGGCGGCCCGCGAGCGCGGGCTCGCGACAGCGCTCGTGAGCGCGAACCCGAATGCGCCGCTCGCGGCGCTTGCCGATGTGCCGCTTCTCGTGAACACTGGCCCCGAGGTTGTCACGGGGTCGACCCGCATGAAGGCTGCGACCGCGCAAAAGGTGCTCCTCAACGCCCTGTCGACGTCGGTGATGGTGCGTCTCGGCAAGACCTTCGAGAACCTCATGATCGATGTTCGCGCGACGAATGAGAAGCTCGTGGCGCGCACGGTGCGCATCGTGCGCGAAGCAACGGGTGCGAGTGAAGACGACGCGCGCGCGGCACTTGGCGCGACCGAGAACAACCTGCGCGCTGCCCTCGTGCTCCTCCTCGCTGGAGCTCCGCTTGAGCACGCTCCGGAGGCCCTCGAGGTGCTCGCGCAGTTCCCGCCTTCTGCCACACGCCCGGGGGATGCCTCGGGGATTCGTTCGGCAAGCGAAGCCTTGCGCGCCCGCGTGGGCTCTCCGACGGTCGCCGAGGAACGATAGGCACCCCACCATGACCGCCGAAGACTTCCAGCGCCCACCGGCACGTGTCCTCGATGCTCTCGAGGATGCCGCCAAGAGCGAGTCGCGCACCCTCGCGCGCGCGAGCCGCTACCTCTTGGATCACCCCGACGAGGCCCTCGCTCGGCCCATTGCCGAGATCGCCGCGGCCTCTCGCACGTCGCCCGCGAGCATCGTGCGGCTCGCCACGAGCCTCGGCTTCAGCGGCTTTAGGGAGTTGAGGGCCGCGTTCCGTGAAGACCTGGCGTTTTCGCGCGGGCGCGCGACAACCATCGCGGGAGGCGATGAGCGTGCCGCGAGCGCGCTTGCCGCCGACATCGATCCGCAGGACTCTCTCGAAGCGGTCGTCAAGAAGGTGGCGTTTGCCGATTCGCGCGCGGTTGCCGATACCGCCGATGCCGTGAGCATCAGCGAACTCGAGCGTGCGCGGACGTTGTGCACGAGGGCCCGCCAGGTAGTCACGTTCGGCGTGGGGGCCTCCGCGTTTGCGGCGATGGACCTCGAACAAAAACTCGCTCGCATCGGTATGCGCGCCACGAGCTACGTGGATGCGCACCAGGCCTTGCCTGCGGCGTCGCTCATGGGCGACGGTGATGTCGCGGTCGGTATTTCGCACTCCGGCGAAACGCTCGACATTCTTGATTCGCTCGCGATTGCGCAGGATGCGGGCGCAGCCACGATCGCGATTACGAATGCACCGTCGAGTGAGATCGCCCGCCTTGCCGATATCACGCTGCTGACTCACGCCCACGAGTCGGAGCTGCGCTCGGGAGCGACGGCTTCAAGGATTGCGCAGCTTACCGTCGTAGATTTCCTCTTTGTCGCCATTGCGCAAATGCGCATGGACGAGGCTCACGAGGCGCTCGCGCGCACGTATTCCGCGGTCTCGGCAAGGAGGCGGTAACCTACTCCACCGACGTTCCAGGCCCTCCGTCCAGGGTGCAACACCTCTGCATCGTCAGGGACGGGGCCCTTGACGGGGACACTAAGTCGTTTTTCGTCATGCTCACGAGATTCTCAACGAGGAGACCCCTATGACTAACCTTTCACGTCGTTCATTCGTCACGCTTTCCGGCGCCGCCAGCGCGGGCGCCTTCGTCGCCGCGATCGGTGCGGTCCCGGCCGTCGCGTCGCCTTCACCGCAGGGGCCGAGCGCCTCCGACGCAGCAGTGGCCCCACGCACACGCGAGTTTCGCGCGATGTGGATCGCCTCCACCGACAATATTGACTACCCGAGCCGCACCGGCCTCAGTGTCGAGGAATCCAAAGCGGAATTTATCGCGTGGCTTGATCTGGCGAAGGAGCTCAACCTCAACGCGGTGATTTCTCAGATCCGCCCTGCTGCCGATGCCTTCTGGCCCTCGCCGTATGAACCGTGGTCGCATTTCCTCACGGGCGAGCAGGGGAAGGATCCGGGGTTTGACCCCCTCGCATTCCAGATCGAGGAGGCCCACAAGCGCAACCTTGAGTTCCACGCGTGGTACAACCCGTTCCGGGTGTCGATGACCGAATCCGTCGATCACCTTGTCCCCGACCACCCCGCACTCGTCAACGAGGGGTGGGCATGGGCGTACGGCACGAAGACCTATTTCGATCCGGGTATCCCTGAGGTTCGAGAGCACTCGCTGCGCGCGATCATGCATTCGGTCGAGCATTACGACATCGATGCGGTCCACTTCGACGACTACTTCTATCCGTACAAGGTTGAAGGCAAGGACTACCCGGACCAGGCGACCTATGAGCGCTACTCGGATGGCACGTCGTCGCTTGATGATTGGCGTCGCGAGAACATCACGATCTTTATCCGCGAGATGCGGGAGAGGATCCGCTCGTGCAAGCCGTGGGTGAAGTTCGGGATCAGTCCGTTCGGCATTTGGCGCAACAACACGAGCGATCCCGCCGGTTCTGCTACGAGCGGGTCGGAGAGCTACGAGATCATTTGCGCGGATTCGCGCGCGTGGGTCAAGGATGGCCTCGTCGACTACATCAATCCGCAGATCTACTGGCCGATCGGGCTCGAGGTCGCCGACTACGCGGCACTCGTTCCCTGGTGGAACGATGTCGTCGAGGGCACAGACGTCGCACTCTACATTGGCCAAGCGATGTACAAGCAGGCCTCGGGCGCAATCGAGGATCCGGAAGAGATGGCACGCCACCTCGACTTCAATCGCGACTACCCACGTGTCGAGGGCGATGTGTACTTCTCGGCGAAGTCAGTACGTGATGAGCGAGACGGTGCGATGGGCGAGGTTGTTCGCCGCCACTACGCACATCCCGCGATCGTGCCTGTCATCGCTCACATGGGAGGTGCCGCGCCGCGCACGCCGAACGGCCTCAAGGTGCGCTGCTCGCGCGGCAACGCCGTGGTCGAGTTCAATCGCCACCCTCATTCTGAGGCGACGAGTTTCGCGATCTACCGGGTCTCGGGTGCGCGATTCAATCCCGCCGAACTCGCAGATGGCCGCAACCTTCTCGCGTGTGTGCGCGCCGATGAGCAGGTCGTGCGCCAGAGCGTTCACGTTGAGGG
This sequence comes from Dermabacter sp. HFH0086, assembly GCF_000413375.1. Lineage (NCBI taxonomy): Bacteria > Bacillati > Actinomycetota > Actinomycetes > Micrococcales > Dermabacteraceae > Dermabacter > Dermabacter sp. HFH0086. The sequence continues at coordinate 1,489,575 of NZ_KE340308.1, read as the reverse complement.
GGTCGCGGGCGGTGACTGGATCGTCGTGACGGCGCTCGATCGTCTGTGGAACGAGTCTGATCCCTCGAAGCCAACTCGCGCACGCTGACCGGAGCATCTATGCATCTGGATGAGGGTGCAGAAAACGGGCGCATCGCGTCGTTTTCTGCACCCTCGCCGTTTAGAGCGTGCGACGAAGGCGCGATTGTTCACTAGAGGTGGACGCGCACCTCGGCCCCGTCGCGGTACGCCGAAAACATCATGGGCGAGTTATGAGCGATGACCATTTCCCCGGTGGGCACCACTGCGATGAGGCCTCCGCTCGAGCCCTTTTCGGTGAGTGTCTCCTCGATGGTGGCCGCAACGGCGGAGGGAAGGTCGCAGCCCGCATACCTCATGCGTGCAGCAACGTCGTAGGCCACAACTCCGCGGAGGAAGGCCTCGCCCTCCCCCGTGCATGACAGCGCCGCGAGTCCATCGCGCGCGTACGTGCCCGCCCCGATCACGGGGGTGTCCCCGATCCGACCGACATCCTGCGCGCTGATTCCTCCGGTCGAGGTTGCGGCGGCGAGGTGGCCGTTCGCATCAAGGGCCACGGCTCCGACGGTGCCGTGCCTCGGGCCGCTCTCACTCTTGTCGAGCAGCCGTCGCAGCTGTGCGAGGCGCCGCTCGGTCACAAACCACTCGGGGTTTGCGACCTCGAGGCTCCACTCACCCACGAGCTGCGCTGGCGGATCGACGATCATGACGTGATCGGTGTGTTCCATGACGGCGCGCGCCGCACGCACCGGGCTCTTGGCATGCCGACTCGCGAGAACGGCCCCCGCGAGACCGCTTGCCCCGTCCATGACCGACGCGTCGAGTTCGGCACGGCCATCTTTCGCGAGCGCCGCGCCACGACCCGCGTTGAACAGCGGGTTCTCCTCGAGCGATTGCACAGCAGCGCAGCACGCCTCGAGGGCGCTTCCGCCGCCCGACAGTACCGCTTCACCGGCCGCGTGTGCCTCGCGCAAACCGCTCTCGTAATCGGCCTGTTCACCGAGCTCGAGAATGCGACCGCCGGCACCACCGTGGATCGCAAGTGCCCACGGCTCGGCGCTCGCCCGGTGAAGCGTAAGGGTGGCTGGTGGCTGGACGTTCTCCTCGCCGGCTGCGCGCGCGGCAGACACACTCGTGTTCATCGTCGCTCCTCCTCGAAACACTTACGGGTGGTGGTACTCCATCGTGTAATGCGCGATCCCAGCTTCGTAGAACTCGTCGCTCACGGTCACGTATCCGAGCGATTCGTACCAGTCTTTGAGGTAGGACTGTCCGTGGATCACGATCTTCTGGGTGCTCTCGCGCTCCTTGCACAGATTGATCGCCGCGGCCATGAGGGCGCCGCCATAGCCGCCACGGCGGGCACTCTTTGCGCACGCGAGGCGACCGATCCTCATGCATCCTTCACCGGGGAACACGCGGATCGTGCCGATCACATCGCCGTCTTTTTCCCACCACACGGTGATGGTGGAATCCTCGCGGTCGAGCCCGTCGAGCTCTTGCTCGCTCGAGACGCCCTGCTCGATGATGAACACGCCCTGGCGGAGTATGCACATCGAGTACACGATCTCGGGATCCATAAAGCTGAGGTGCGACGCCTTGAGGGTGGAACCGTCGGGCCTTTCGGCGAGCACGCGCAGATCAAACTTGGGGTGTGGGGTCATCTCATTCACCCTCCGGAGTGTACGCCCAGCCGGCTGCACTGTTCAGGTCCGTCCACCCGGCCTTGCGAACGCGGCGCCTTTGGCAGCGGGGACACCAGTACAGGGCGCGCCCGGCAAGGTCGGCATCGCGAATGCTCGCCTCGCACAGGCGGCACGGGAACCCCTGACGGTGATACACGTAAAACGACTCCTCGCGAGGAACACTCGCGGGGTCATCATCCCCGTTTTGGTACACGGGAACCGTGCGTTCGTTGAGCTCGCGGTGAATCTTCCGATGCTCGGGCTGCGTCGTGACGATGCGGCCCGTCCGCTCGCCGTACGCCATGAGAGGCACGAGATCCTCCCACAGCGCCTCGATCAGCGGTGTCGTAAGTTCGTTGCCGGGCACGTAAGGGTCGAGCCGCGCGCGAAACAGCAGTTCGGCGCGGTAGATGTTGCCGATGCCCGCGCATACGCGCTGGTCCATGAGGAGCTGACCGATGCTCTGGCGTGATTTCTTGATGCGCCGCACGAACTCACGCGGATCGGCGTCCGAGCGCAGCGGGTCAGGCCCGAGACGTTCGAGCACCGCTTCCCGCTCGGCCTCGTCGATCACGCGGCACTGGTTGGGACCGGTCAGGTCAGCAAGCCCCTCTGCTCCGCGAATGCGGAGCCTGACGTTGACCCCGGGCACAATCGAAGCCCAGGAGCCGTCGGATGTCACCTCAAGTCCCTTGCGGGGCGCACCAATCGCGCGCACTTGATGGAAGCGCTCACTGCCCGCGAATGTCCACGAGCCGTACAACCCCAAGTGAATATGGATGAACCGAAGCGGTTCGGTGTCCTCGTGCGGAGCGAAGCCCATGAAGAGGTGCTTGCCCGCCGCCTCGGCTCGCGCCATGACCCAGCCGTCGAGTTCCGTGGCTCCCGCCTCAAACCGGCCCTGCGGCGACGAAAGCCGCACCCGGGTGTTTCCGAATGCGGCGTTCATCGCGCGTGCGAGCCGGTGAATCGTATGCCCCTCGGGCATCGCTCACCGCCCTTTCGTTAGCGCTCCTGGTACGTGCCAGTCTTCTCGTATTCGGCGATCTTGCCGATGCGTCGCACGTGACGCTCGTCGCCGGAGAATGGTTCGTTCACGAACGTCTCGATAAGGGCGATGAGCTCCTCCTCGCTGTGTTGGCGCGCACCGACCGCGATCACGTTCGCGTCGTTGTGTTCACGCGCAAGCTTCGCTGTCGCCTTATTCCACACGAGTGCCGCACGCACGCCCTGAACCTTGTTCGCGGCGATCTGCTCCCCGTTTCCGGAGCCACCGATCACGATTCCAAGGCTTCCGGGGTCCGCGACGACCGCCTCACCGCAGTCCGAACAAAACGGCGGGTAGTCGTCGAGTGGATCCACCTCGAACGCGCCGTGGTCGATCACCTCGTGTCCCTTACTCTCGAAGACGGAGATGAGCCGGTTCTTGAGGTCATAGCCGGCGTGGTCAGTGGCGATGTGGAGGCGCATGAGCAGCCCTTTCTTCTGGAATCGAAATTGAGGAGGCGTCAGGAAAAGTCGAGGCCGCCGGTGCGGGCCCGCTTGAGCTCGGCGAAGCCGCGCACGGTCGACATTGCTGCGAGACCATCAAGCAAGGCGCCCGCCTCTTCGCCGCGAGGCGCACGGGTAAGCACGGGGCCGAAGTACGCGGTTCCGGAACCGAAGGAGATCACGGGCGTCCCCACGTCGTCGCCCACCATCTTCTGCACCTTCGCTTGTTCCTCTCGCAGCTCACCCTCGTAGGTGCGGCCCTCCCAATGCTCGAGGTACGAGGCATCGATTCCGGCTTCCTCGAGCGATTCGCGTGCAACCTCGAGGTAGTCATCCTTGCGGTCCTGCACGTGGAAGCGCTCGCCCCACGCGGTGTAGAGCTTCGAGAAGGCCTCCTGACCGAGCTCACGCTGCACGGCCATGAAGAGGTGTGCGGGGCTCAGGGTCTGGTCAATGAGGGCGCGGTAGTTCGGGTCGAGATCGCGGCCCTCGTTGAGCACATACAGCGACATGATCGAGAAGCGTGGAGTGAACTCAGGCCGCTCCTTCACGGCGTTGAGCAGCCAGCGGCTCGTCACCCACGCGTACGGGCACGTGGGGTCGATGTAGAGAAGGACTTCGCGATTCGTGGTGCTCACGCGGTACTCCTTTCGTAGCGGATCAATACCGGCCCATTGTGTCAGACGCCACCGTCCGTTTTCCGAGAAGCCGTTGCGGAACCTCGCGTTTCTTCGTTGACTTTAACGGATGAGCGAAAAGCCCATGAGCACTACAAATACCCGTGCTCGCACAAGAGACAAGCGCCATGCTTCGGAGGCCCACCTCAGCCGAACCGAACTTCGTGAGCGCTCGGTGATGCGCGCAATGGTGCGCCGCAATGCGCGCCCACTCACGTGGTTCATGGTGCTCGCGATGGCGAGCGAAGCGATCAACATGTTCATCCCCATCGGGATCGGCCTCGTGATCGACCACGGCATCTTTAAAGCCAATCTTTGGCTCACCGCGGGCGGTGCCGCGGGTCTCGCAGGACTCCTGCTTCTCTCCAACTGGTGCTGGGCGCGATTTTTCGAACCGATCATGGAGATCCGAGCGCGCGAGCAGCACAATCTGCGCCTCGCCGTCACCGCGGCTGCCCTCGACCCCGCGTCCCGACAGATCGATCGCCCCGCAGGGGAAATCCTTTCAATCGCGACCTCGGATGCTGATCGCGCTCCCGATGTCTTCGACATGATGACGTGGGCCGTGCCCGCGTCGATCGCCGTCGTGGGGGCAGGTGTGTGGCTCACGGTCATGAATCCCCTCGTGGGGCTCATCGTTTTTGCGAGCCTCGCCCTGCAGGTGGTGATCTTGCGAGTCGTCACGCCGATTCTCTCCGAAAAGTACGACAACCAGCAGTCACGCGCTGCCGACGCCGCTTCGACCGCAACGGATCTCGTGCACGGCCTTCGCGTACTTCAGGGGCTGGGGGTGCAAACCCGCGCGCGCTCGACTTACCGGGCGCGCTCACGCATCGCACTCGACGCTGCCCTCACGAACGCGCGTTTCTCGGGCCTTTCCGACGGCCTGATGCTCTTTACCTCTTCGATCATGATTGCCGCGGTCGTCGTCGCCTCGGGTACGCTCACGCTCGAGGGCGCGATGTCGGTAGGCGTGTTCATCTCGATTGCGGGTCTCGTGCGTAATCTTTCGGGCATGATGGCGGGGCTCGCGGGCGTTCCCGTGTGGTGGGCGAGCTTCTCGACCTCGGCGCGCCGCATCCGCCACCTCCTGAGCGAAATGGGGCGAAGCATCACCGAGCCCGCGCTCAATTCTCTCGTCAGGGCCGGCTCGCCCGAGGCCCTTTCGGCACGCACGGAGCCCACTGCTCCCCCACGTCTTCCGGGCCTCGGGGAGATTTCCACCCCTCTTCTCGGCACCGTGCGCGATTCTCAGATCGTCGCACTCGTTCCCGAATCCGCTTCCGACGCCCGCCTCGCCCTCATCGAACTTTCTTCGCTCGACATTCCGCGCGAAAGCCTCCTTATCGAGCCGCACGCGGTCGACCTTTTCGATGGCACGCTGCGCGAGCAACTCGACACAAAGCGCCCCGCTCCAGACGCTTCACCCGACACAACGAACGATCCCGATACCTGGGCGCACGCGGCTCTCAAATCCGCAGGCGCAGATGATCTTTTGAGGATCCTGCCCGAGGGGCTCGACACGCGCATCCTTGACCGCGGCGCGAACCTCTCTGGTGGCCAGCGCCAGCGCCTGGCTCTCGCACGCGCACTCGCGGCGGATGTTCCCGTGCTTGTGCTCAACGACCCGACGACCGCGGTCGACGCCGTGACGGAATACAAAATCGCCCAAGGGGTGCGCGAGGCGCGCAAGGTCGAGGACCGCATCACGGTGCTCATCGCGAAGGCTCCGGCGCTTCTAGATCAGGCCGACCGCGTACTCTTCGTGCGAGGCGGCGAGGTAAGCGCCGAAGGCCCCCACCACGAGCTCATGCACGCCGAGGCATACCGGAAGGTGGTGCAACGATGAGCGAAAACGCCACTCGTACGGCAAATAGCGCGAGCGAGGCAGAACGCGACCTGATTGCGTCGATGGAGGCCGAGGGCGACGTTGCGCGCCAGCTTTCACGGCACGCCGAGCTACTCCCGATCGCATCCTTCGGTGAGACCGGCCGATTCGTACTCGGCCGGCTTCGCGACTTCACTCCTCTCGCCCTCGGAATGCTTGCGGCAACCATCATGGCCGCGCTTGCAGGTGCGCTCGGCCCGTACTTCATGGGGCGCGCGGTAGACGTGGTCACGGCCGGAGGAACTACCCAGGCGCTCTGGACCATCGCCGGGATGATCGTCGCAGCGGGCGCCGTACAAGCGCTCGCCTCGGCTCTTTCACGCGCCCTCATCTCGGGACTCGGCCAGCGCCTCCTTGCGGGAATGCGCGAGGACGTCATCGACCGCGCCCTCGATCTACCCACGCAAACGATGGAGCAGGCGGGCATCGGCGACGCACTCTCGAGAGTCGCCGACGACGTCGACGTCACCGCAAAGGCCGTCAACAACATCGTGCCGTGGCTCGTCACGGTGATCTTCCAGATCACGGTGACGTTCATCGCGCTCGTCGTGATCAGCCCGTGGCTGCTCATTCTGGTTGTCGCGATCATTCCCTTTTACGTATGGGCACTGCGCTTTTACCTTCCGCGCACGAACCGCATCTACCGCGTCGAACGCATCGCGAAAGGCGCCCGCGCACAGGGACTGCTCGCGGCGATCAATGGTGCGCCGACCGTGCACGCCTACGGCATCGAAGAGCGCGAGACGCGGCACGTTGGCTCGCTGAGCGCCGCCGCCTACGCGCTCGTGCTGAGGATCTTCCGCCTCATCGTGCAAGTCGTGTGGATCATGATGATCCCCGAAACTCTCGCCGTCATTCTTGTGCTGCTCATCGGGTACGCGACCGTTCAGGCAGGGCTCATGCCGGTGGGGCTCGTGGCCTCAGCGTGCATCTATATCGTGACGCTTTTTTGGCCCCTTCAGTCGCTCATCTTCTCCCTTGACGACGTTCAGTCAGCCGCGGCGAGCCTTACGCGCATGGTGGGGGTCATCACCTCGATCGACCCCGCCGCTTCGCCTGGAGAGGAAACACCCGTGGATGGGTCGATTCGAATCGAAGGCGTCTCGCACGCCTATAGCGATAACGGTCGCATTGTGCTCGCGCCGATCGACCTGACGATTCCGGAAGGCGAGACGGTCGCACTCGTTGGAGCATCCGGTGCGGGCAAATCGACCCTCGCGTCGATCCTTGCGGGAACGCTCACCCCGCGCTGGGGTCGCGTGTTCCACGGCGGCGCCGATCTCGCACACGCCAACCTCGAAGCCGTGCGCTCGCACGCGTCAATCGTGTCGCAGGACGTGCACGTGTTCCACGGAACGCTCCGTGAGGATCTGAGCCTTGCGATCGACGAAGCAAGCGATGACGAGCTGTGGGACGCCCTCGCGCGCGTCAGCGCGGAGGAATGGGCACGACTCCTCCCCAAAGGTCTCGATACCGAGGTCGGGGAGAAAGGCGCGAAACTTTCTGCTGAACAGGGCCAACAGCTCGCGCTCGCACGCATCGTGCTCCAAGACCCGGCGATCCTCATCATGGATGAGGCGACGGCCGATGAAGGCAGTTCAGGCGCGCGAGTGCTCGAACGTGCGGCCCTCGAGGTTGCGCGCGGGCGCACGACGGTCATCGTCGCGCACCGCCTCTCTCAGGCGAGGGAAGCCGACCGGATTTTTGTCATGGACGATGGCAAGGTCGTGGAATCGGGAAGCCACGACGAGCTCGTGGCGCTCGACGGACGGTACGCCGAGCTGTGGAGCGCCTGGTCACGCTAAGGACGCTCCACATTTCAAGGCTGAGACCACCCTCCACCTCATCGTCGGCTTCTGGCGTTCTTTGACGCACCGTGAAGGACGGCACTCGCGTAAGTCGCCCGCGCTCCGGTAGGCTCGGGGCATACTCGTTCCCCTCCCGGGGCACATATGACTTCGCGAAAACGGCCCGCCGTGGAGCATCCGGGAGGCTTATGGGCCACGGAAGAGTCATGAATACCCAGAAGCGTTGGTCCGCTGGGGACCACGTGACCTGGACGTACTACACGCACGCGCACGAGACCATCACCGTGCGACCGGGAACCGTCGTCATTGATGATGACCGCGGGATTGTCGTGTGGATCGCACCGGGCACGGAGGTTCTCCTCCCCGTTCTTGAATCGGGCGCGCCACTCAGGCGCGCCGGCGACGAAGGCATGTTCACCGCCCCCCGCACCCAATCGAAACAGCTGTGGACAGGCAACGGCATCCTCATGATCGGTCTGCCCGATAAGCCGTATTCCGTGTGGCTGTTCTATAAAGACGACGGCACGCTTGGCTGCTACTACGTCAATCTTGAGACTCCGCTCGAGCGCACCGAGGAAGGCGTTCGCACGCGCGATCTCGTTCTCGACCTCGTCGTGCTCCCCCGCCACGACTACCACTACAAGGATGAGGACGAACTCGAGGGCGCCGAGCGGATCGGCTACTTCAGCCCCGAAATGGCTGAACAGATCCGGGCATGGGGTCGCGAGGCCGAACGTGACATTGAGGCGTGGGGATATCCCTTCAACGCCGGCTTCGAGTATTTCTTCCCCAATCCAACTTGGGGTCTTCCGAAGCTTCCCGAGCACTATTCGTGGGACATGGACCTCACACGCGCGCGGCGCCGCTAGCCCTCGCACCCCACCGGCCCAGTAGTATGTTTCTACCCCGGGCGTAACCGCGTCCGCGTTTACCGCGCAAGGATGCGCACTTTCCCCTTGGAGTGATACGTCTTGATGAAATTCTTCCAACGGCTCGGCAGGTCACTCATGCTGCCGGTCGCCGTCCTCCCTGTTGCCTCGATTTTCTCGGGCCTCGGCTACTGGATCGCTGGCGCGACCGGAGACCCGAACAACATCATCGGAGCATTCCTCGCGGCAGCGGGTGGCGCGCTGATCGATAACATCCCGCTCCTATTCGCGATCGGTGTCGCGATCGGCATGCCGAAGAAGGCCGACGGCGTCGCAGCGCTCGCGGGCCTTACCTCGTGGCTCACGGTCACCAGTCTCCTCAAACCAGAGACGATCATGAAATTCCAGGGCCTGAGCGATGTTGCGCAGGTCGACCCCGCATTCAGCAAGGTCAATAACGTTTTTGTGGCCCTCATCTGCGGCCTCATCGCAGCGTGGAGCTTCGAAAAATTCAAGGACACGGAGCTTCCTGACTTCCTCGCGTTCTTCTCGGGTAAGCGCTCGGTTGCGATCATCTCGGCCCTCCTCTCTCTCGTCGCCGCACTCGTGCTCATGTTTGTGTGGCCGCTCGTCTTCGGTGGCCTCGTGGCCTTTGGCGAGTGGATGCTCACGCTCGGCCCGGTCGGAGCCGGGCTTTACGGCTTCTTCAACCGCCTGCTCATCCCGCTCGGCCTGCACCACGCTCTCAACGCCGTGTTCTGGTTCGATATCGCGGGCGTGAATGACCTCAACAACTTCCTCGCAGGCCAAGGCACTCGCGGCGTGACCGGCCAGTACATGACCGGGTTCTTCCCCGTCATGATGATGGGCCTTCCCGGTGCTGCCCTCGCGATGTATGTGACGTCCAAGCCTGAGAAGAAGAAAGCCACGGGCGGCATCCTGATCGGTGCAGCGTTCGCGGCGTTCCTCGTCGGCATCACGGAACCGCTCGAATTCCTCTTCATGTTCCTCGCTCCGGGCCTTTACCTGATCCACGCGATCTTCATGGGGATCTCGATGGGCGTCACTGCCGCCCTTCCCGTCCGCTCGGGCTTCGGCTTCTCAGGTGGCTTCATCGACCTGGTCCTCCAGTGGGTCAACCCGCTCGCGATGAACCCGTGGGCCATCTTCGTGATGGGCGCGTTCTGGTTCGTGGTCTACTTCCTCGTGTTCCGTTTCGTGATTCTCAAGTGGAATCTCAAGACCCCCGGTCGCGGCGCAGACGAAGATGATGACGAGGCGAGCGATTCCACGGCCACCGGCGCCGACAAGTACATCCTCACCGCCGACCGGTTTATCGAGGCCCTCGGCGGCAAGGGCAACATCGACGAGGTCGAGAACTGCGCGACGCGCCTTCGCCTGAGCCTCAACGACGTGTCTCTCGCCGACGAGCAGGCTCTCAAGGCCGCGGGCGCAACCGGCGTCATGAAGCCCGGTGGCAACCTCTACCAGGTGATCTACGGACTCAACGTCCAGTTCGTGAAGGACGCGATGGACGGCCTCATGGATGGTTCGATCGAGCCTCCCGCGCGCGCTGAGGTCGAGAGCAATGCTGCTGCGGCAACCGTCGGAGGCTCCGAGGGCTCCACTGCCGCTCCTGCCGCCACTGCCGTCGCCGAAAAGACCGAGTACGCGCTCGTGCGCATGCGTCAGCCACTTCAGGGAACGATCGTCCAGCTCGAGAATGTTCCCGATTCAACGTTCGCCGACCGGCTCCTCGGTGGCGGCGTCGCGATCGACCCGAGCGGCAGTCAGGTCGTGGCTCCCGCCGCTGGCGTGGTATCGCAGGCTTTCCCAACGGGACACGCCGTTGCGCTCACGCTCGACGACGGAGCCGAGGTCCTCATCCACGTAGGCCTCGACACTGTGAAGATGAACGGTGAGGGCTTCACCGTGCACGTGAAGAACGGCGATCGCGTCACCGCGGGCCAGCCGCTCGTGGATTTCGATCGCGCGAAGATCGAAGCCGCGGGCTACAAGGCGATCACGCCGGTCGTGATCCTCGGCCACGCAGATTCAACAATCGAGTTCGTCTAACCACGCGCTCCATTTCCACGTCGCTCTCCCCTCCCGGGTCCATCTCGGTGCGGGGAGAGCGCTTTTAACGTACGATTCTTGCTCTGAGTGAAGGGAGCGCAAAGTCGTGCAACGTGAGAATACGGAACGACGGCTCCTGCGGTCCCTCCAAGTTTCTAATGCGAGTGACGCCGTCGGTCGTGAATTCATTGACTCCTCCATAGCGATTATCGCGATTTCGCTCCTGGGGTTTTCTACGACGCAGATCGGCATCTTGGATTTTCTCGAGTCGGGAGCTGCCCTTTTTCTGGCGCTCCCCATCGGACTTCTGGTCGACCACTACAGACCGCAAACGATTCTGACGATTTCTCTTGCTCTCAAGGTTCTGCTCGGCACGCTCTTGTGCCTCGGTCTCACTTTTGAGCTCACGAGTCCCGTGTTCTTTATGCCACTCGTCTTCTTTCTCGGTTTATCCGTTATCGCCTCGGAAAATGCCCAAACGAGCCTGGTCCCGTTCGTCGCCGGAAGCAGCGGCCAGATAGAAACTGCCATCTCAAGAATGGCAATGGCGGACTCCATTGCAGGAGTCATCGCACCGGCAGCAGCCGGATTCACCTTGGCGTTCCTAGGTCCTACTCCGGCTACAGGAGCAGCCGCACTCTTCTTCGTTCTAGCTCTGGTCTTCGCTTGGCGTACTATGCAGCGCCTAACCCAGATGAACAGCACGACTCATCACGCCAGCGCCCCGCACGTCGCAGACGATCGCAGTGATGAGTCTCAACTCGAGAACGACACACGGACTCTCTCTCAGAAGCTCACCGACGGTTTCCGCATCCTTGGTCGTAATCGCTTTCTTTTCGGCGCCGTGTGTCTGATTTCAGCTGGCAACATTGGGCTCGCCTTGGGCGACTCGATGGTAAACGTCGTCATTCTGAGGGTTTTGGATCTTGGCATGCCCTTCTTCGGCATCCTCGGAACGGTGTCGGCGATCGCAGGAATCCTCGCAGCATCGCTCGCTCCCGCGATCGTGAAGTCCCTCCCGGTACGAACGCTCTACATTTCAAGCTCCATTATTCAAGCGCTCGTGGCGTGCCTTCCACTCCTGGCACTCATGACCCCGAACTGGGCTCATGTTCTCTTCCTCATTCAATCTGCGTGTTGGGCTTTCACCCTTACCGTCGCCAACATCGCGGGGTTCTCGTACATAGCGAAGGTCGTCGACAAGAAGTTCCTTGGTCGTGCGAGCGCTGCGATGCGCATGTTGACAATGGGCACTGTCCCCTTCGCTGCACTTCTCGGGGGTGTACTCGCGGATATCGGCGCGATCACCGTTCCCCTTATTGTTTGGCCGCTTCTCACCGCCACTGCTGTCACGGTGTACATCTTCCTGACGCGCCCCGCGGCCTCAGGACGCGCTTGACCTACGAGCCTTCCAGAGAAAAGTCTCGGTGCGGGGAGAGCGCTGTTAGCGGACGATCTCGCGATGCCCCGCGTCGAGGCGGCGCGTCCACCCCTTTTTATCGAGATGCTCGAGGAGCGGAATCACGGTGCGTCTGGTCGTGCCGAGCGCCCGGCGCGCCTCAGAGGTCGTAAACGGCTGCGGTAACGCTGCGAGTTCGCGCATCGCGAGTGCGGGCGCGGTGGGTAGAAGAACGAGGTTGTCGCTCGGCAGGCCGATCCTCAGGAGCCGCCCTTGTTTCGCCGCGGCCGCGAGCTCTTTCGCGCCGAGACCAAGGTCAGCGAGATCGCCGAGTTCGGGCGCGTTGAACGGATCATTTTTGAGTTTCGCTTCGAGCGCGGCAACGCTCGCTTCTGCCTCGCCGAGCCCCGCTTCGATCGCCGGATCGACAATGAGCCCATCGCGTTCGATGAGCGCCGACTTCTTCACGACCATCGGAAGGAGTTCGAGGGCGGGAAGCGCGAGGGCTTCGACCGCTTCTTTTCGGGAAAGCCCCGGACGAAGGGGATTTGTCTTAGCGGCAGCCGCAACGCGTTCTCTCAGCGCGCGGGCACCGCGGTCGAGGAAAGCTGCGCTCACAAGCCAGCCACCGTCGGACACACACCCTTCGAGCGTGCCTGCCACCTCAAAGCCCATTTTCCTGAGGTCTGTTTCGCGCATGGCGCCGCGCCGCTCGATTTCAGCTCGTGCGTCCCCGCTCTCGCTCATGTGCTCGAGCTCGCTTTCACGCGCGCTCCCCGCGCCGCGCCTGCGCAGTTCCGGCGGGTCCACATCGAGAACGCGCACGCCCCCGAGAACAGCCCGCTCACCTGTGCCGCGCATGACGAGGCGATCGCCGATCACGAGCGGAAGAGGAACATCAAACGTGAGGCGCGCGTGCTCCGCGCCGAGGGGGCGCACGCGTGCGGTCACGGCCGCGCTTCCCACGTGGATCGTGGTCTCGCGCGGCACATCGTCGAGGCTGTCTCCGCTCACGCTGCGCACATCCACGACACGCGTGAGGTGGAAAGCGCCGGGTGTAAGGAGCACGTCGCCGCGATGGATCTCGCTCGCGGAAATTTGGCGAAGGTTGAGGGCCGCGCGGCTCACTGGCTCGACGACCTCCTCGCTCGCGCCGCGCGACTGCACGCCGCGCACGCTCACTTCTCGCGGCTCGCTCTCGCCGTGGCGGGTGCTCACGAGCTCGAGCTCATCGCCCGCGCGCACGCTCCCGGAACCGAGGGTTCCCGTCACGACCGTGCCTGCGCCGTCGATCGTGAAGGACCGATCAATCCACAACCTCACGTTTTCATGCGGGGATGCAGCTGCGACGCTTGCCACGAGTTCATCGAGCACGCGCTTCAGCTCATCGATCCCCTCACCGGTCACACCCGAGACACCGCATGCCGGTGCATCAGCAAGGCCTGTGTCGGCGAGTTCGCGCCGTGCTTCGGCAATCACGGTAGTGACGCGTTCGGGGGCGCGATCGGCGCGCGTCACGACGATGATGCCGTGGGAAATACCGAGGGCCTTGACGGCGTCGCGGTGGTCGCTCGACTGCGCGCTCCAGCCCTCATCTGCGGCAACGACGAAGAGCACAATGGGCACGGGCCCGAGTCCCGCGAGCATATTGCCGATGAAGCGCTCGTGGCCGGGTACGTCCACGAAGCTCACGCCGCGCCCCGAGGGGAGCGTGCACCACGCGAAGCCGAGGTCGATTGTGAGCCCGCGGCGTTGCTCTTCTTCCCAGCGGTCTGTTTCAATGCCGGTGAGCGCGCGGATCAGTGTGCTTTTGCCGTGGTCAACGTGCCCAGCGGTCGCGATGACGTGCATGCGTCCCTCCTAGCGTTTCATGAGCGCGGCGATCACGCTCGCAAGCTCAGCATCCTCGAATTCGGGAATGCAACGCACGTCGATAAGACAGGCGCCGTCGCGCGTGGTCGCAATGATTGGTCGTTCGAGCGCGCGCAGTTCGCTCGCCAGATGCTCGGGCACGCGCAGTGCCCATCCCGGGATCGGAACCTCTGCACCGCCTCCCCCGCCGACGCGGCCGTCGTGCGGAACAACCTCGCACGTCACGTTCACGCGCTCGTCGATTGCACGCGCAAGCTTTTCGGTGCGGGCTTTGAGCGCGTCGGGGTCGGTGTGAAGCGCTTCAAGCACGGGCGGCGTGGGTCCTCCGACGGTAGCCTCGAGCGCGGCGAGCAGGAGTTTATCGGCGCGCATCGCTCGCGCGAGAGGGTGGCGGGCCACGCGCTCGACCCACTCCTTCTTCCCGAGGATGAGCCCCGCTTGGGGGCCGCCCACGAGCTTGTCGCCGCTTGCGAGCACGAGGTCCGCGCCGCTTTCAAGGGCCTCGGTGAGCGTTGGCTCATCAGGAAGCAGCGGCTCCGGGGAAAAGAGCCCCGAACCGATGTCGACGATGAGCGGGAGATCGTGGGCGTGCGCGAGATCGGCGAGTTCAGCGATGCCAACAGCGCTTGTGAAGCCTTTGATGACGTAATTGCTCGCGTGAATCTTGAGGAGCGCGGCTGTGTTTTCTCCGAGGGCCTTTTCGTAGTCGGCAAGATGCGTGCGATTCGTCGTGCCGACCTCGTGGATCACGGGACCCGTCGACTCGATGAGCTCGGTGAGGCGAAATCCCGCGCCGATCTCGATCATCTCACCGCGGCTCAATACAATCTCGCGCCGCTTGCCCGATCCTGGACCGGCGAGGGCCGTCGCGATGAGCGAGAGCGCCGCAGCGCCATTGTTGACCGCAAGCGCGTCCTGCGCTGCAGGGCACGCCTTGAGGAGCGCCTCGCGCGTCGAAACGCCGCGCTTCCCGCGAAGGCCCGTTGCCAGATCGAACTCGACATCAACGTAGCCCGCAGCGGCTTCCAAGGCGTTGATCGCCTGAGGTGAAAGAGGGGCACGCCCAAGATTGGTGTGGACGATGACTCCCGTTGCGTTGAGCACGGGCGTGAACGCGCACGCGTGCACGCCCTCGAACGCGGCGATCACCGCGCCCTCGACGTCTTCCGGCGCGATTTCCCCCGCCCGGGCACGACTCTGCATGTCACGCACAACATCGCGTACGCGCTCTTCCCCAAGGCGTTGCTTCGCTCGTTCGACCTCTTCAAGCGCGAGTAAAGCATCGGTCCGTGGGATCCGCCGTCGTGGATCGTCGCCTGCTACCGGGGACGCGGTTCGTGACATGTCGCGGGGCACCTTCGCTCAAAACTCGGGATCGCGGTGGCGTGGCAGGCGTCGGACCAAAACTCCACGTGCCACGCGCGCCCCGCCCACAAAGGCGAGGCGCGAAAGCTTGGCGGAGGCGGACGGGAATCGAACCCGCCATACCGAGCTACTCGATATCACCGGTTTTGAAGACCGGGGCGCCCACCAGGACACGTACGCCTCCAAGCACGAATTTACCAGTGAAAATGCCTAGAGTGGAATGCATGACCATCGACGACGATACCCAGGCCACAGAAACACCAGACTTCAGCAACTACCCACGCCTCACCACGATGGCGCACGGCGGCGGTTGCGCGTGCAAAATCCCACCGGGCGAGCTCGAGGATGCCGTGAAGGCGCTCACGGGGCAAACGTTCGACTCGGTGATCGTGGGTCTCGACGACGGCGATGATGCCGCCGCGGTTAAGGTGCGTGGCGACCTCGCGGTGCTGTCGACTGCGGATTTCTTCACGCCCGTCGTCGATGATCCTTACGACTGGGGTCGCATCGCTGCGGCGAACGCCCTTTCAGATATTTACGCGATGGGCGGAGAGCCGGTTGTCGCGATCAACCTCGTGGGGTGGCCGCGCGAAAAACTCCCCATGGAGATGCTTTCGGAGGTGCTGCGCGGCGGCCTCGACGTGGGGCGCGAGGCTGGCGTTCCCGTGATCGGGGGGCACAGCGTCGATGATCCCGAACCGAAGTACGGCCAGGCGGTCACGGGCATCGCGAAGCCCGACGCTCTCCTGCGCAACGATGCGGCCGAGGTTGGCCTGCCGCTTACGCTCACGAAACCGATCGGCGTGGGTCTTTTGAACAACCGCCACAAGGCCACCGGCTCCAGCATCGACGAAGCCGTGAAATGGATGACGACGCTCAACGCCGAAGCCTCTCGGAAGGCACTTGCAGCCGGCGCCAAGGCCGCAACCGACGTGACCGGATTCGGCCTGCTCGGGCATTTGCACAAAATGGCGCGCGCCTCGGGCGTGAGCGCCGTTCTCGAGCGCGCGGCCGTGCCGGCGATGGGCGATGCTCTCGACGCGCTTGCGGGGGGCTTCATCTCCGGCGGCACTCGACGCAACCTCGACTGGGTGCGCCCCTCACTTCGTGCAGGAGCGGGCATCACGGAAGAGGATCTGCTGTTCCTCGCCGACGCGCAGACCTCGGGCGGCCTTCTCGTCGTGGGAGAGATCCCCGGGTACCCGGTCATCGGTGAGATCGTGGCCGCGAGCGACGACGCGCCCGCAGGCAGCGTCCAGGTCCGCTAGGCGCCGTCGGAAGAAGCTGAGCGAAAGGCCCGCACCGTGTACGAGTCCGCCCTCGATCTTCCGTGAATTGCATAGGGGTTACGGGGGTTTGAGCTGCCGCGACTCGATCTAAGCCGATGCGGCTCACGAAAAAGTGGGGGCTATGGCACTTGGCCATAACCCCCACAACTTCTATGGAATCCAGAGGACGCTAGTCGGTTTCGGGGCCCGTCACGATCGAATCGTCCACGATGCCGTGCTTACGCCGACGCTCGAGGCGTTCCTTCTGCGGGATCACGGTGTACTTCGGATCGCGAGCAGACTGGAAGCCCGCATCGAGAATGCCGAAGCGCGTGAACGCGCTTGCCGCGGCAAGGCACGCACCCGACGCAATCGCAATCGCGCGATGCTTCTTCGCGAACAAGCCCGTAACGGCGCCCGCGATGAGGAGCTTCTCCGCGATATGCATCTTCTTGCCGCCATCGCCGATCTCGAGCGGCTCGGCTTCGAGGGGGTGCATTTCTTTCTTCATCGCGCGCAGCGAAAGCATATCGCCCGCAACGCCCGCAAGCGCGAGACGCTGAACCGGGCCGATCTCGTCGAGCGGAGTCGAGAGCATCGCGGTGCCCGACGCGGCGAGGCTCGCCGAGGATGCAAACAGGAACGGAAGCGAGAACTTTCCGCCGTTCCAGGCGGGAAGCGCCGAGTCACCGAGCAGCACCGCGGTGTACACCGCGAGCGGAGCACCCGTCGCCGCCTGGCCCCACGCCGCAGGCTTCTCGAAAGCGCGCGCAACCTTGCGAAGCGGACCGAGGGGGAGCTTCTCCCCCGTCATACGGTCAAACTCATTCGCAAACGTCACACCAGCGTTCACGCCGTACGCCGAGATGATCCACGTACCGAGGTTCATGGGGCTCGTCGGCTTGAACGTGCGCATCATGTTCAAGAAGCGGTCTGGTCGGCCGAGGTCCTCGATGAGGCTTACGGTGCCGATGCCGAGCGCGATGATCGAGCCAACGCGCGCGTTACGGCGCAGCGTCTCACGCCCCGTCGCCCCCGCGGCAAGCGCGATGAGGCCCGACGAACCGGCGACACCGCCGAGGAACAGGTACACGCCGATCGGGTACTCCCACGGCGGCGCCTTGACGATCTGACGACCGTAGTAGCTCGTGAACTGGACGTCCTCGACCATCGAGACTTCGCCCATACGGTTCTGACCACGCTTACGGGCGCCGTCATACTTGGTTGCTTCAGGCCGACGCTTGCGGCGCATCGGCTGCGGCGGGCGGTAGCTATCGAACTCGTTCTGGCTCATTTCCTCTTACCTCCCACAAACATGAGGGCGGTCGTTGCGATCATTGCACCGGCTGCGAGGGCTGCGCGACCATACATCTTCGGCAGGTCCATCGTGCCCACGCGCGGGTCCGGCGGAAGACCGTAAACCTCCGGTTCGTCGAGGAGAAGGAAGACGGAGCCGAGACCACCCACGCCGTCGTTCGAGTTTGCGCCGTAGAGGCGGGCTTCGGTCATGCCCTCCTCATGGAGCTTCTTCACGCGTTCCTTGGCCTTCGCGACCATGTCTTCGCGATCACCGAACTTGATCGACGTCGTGGGGCAGGTTTGGGCACACGCGGGCTGCTGACCGTCTTTGAGGCGGTCGTAGCACAGCG
Organism: Dermabacter sp. HFH0086; assembly: GCF_000413375.1. Taxonomy (NCBI): domain Bacteria; kingdom Bacillati; phylum Actinomycetota; class Actinomycetes; order Micrococcales; family Dermabacteraceae; genus Dermabacter; species Dermabacter sp. HFH0086. The sequence goes on along the minus strand of NZ_KE340308.1, from coordinate 1,471,510 downwards.
TGCACTTGTTGGCCGTGCCCTTATTCGGGATGTCCTGTTCGAGGTGAGGGCGGTCGTCGCGGTCGGTCTTCGGTGACACGGTGCCGTCGTCGCGGCGCTCGATCACACCGAACGGGCACGTGTACACACACGTACCGCAGCCGTTGCAGACGTCGGCCTGCACAACCACCGTGCCGAACTCCGTGCGGAACAGCGCACCCGTGGGGCAGGCATCGAGGCAGCCCGCGCGCGTGCAGTGCTTGCACACGTCCGAGGCCATGAGCCAACGGAATTCATCCGTGTGCTTTGGCTGCTGCTCACTCGGCGGTTTCTGCCCGATCTTCGGCATACCGAGATTGACGAGCTGACGGCCTGATTCGCGGGCCTGCTCGATGCGCTTTTCCGACTGCTCGATGAACGCAACGTGACGCCACGTATTCGCGCCGAGCGAGCCCGTGTTGTCGAACGACGACCCGAGCAGCTCGAAGTTACCGTCCTGAGGGTTGCGGTTCCACTCCTTACACGCGACCTCGCAGGCTTTACAGCCGATACAAATCGACGTATCGGTGAAGAAGCCTTTGCGGTCGTGTGTGTGCTCCCATCCCGCAACGGAGATGGGGTCAGCGGTCGTGTTGAGAAGGCTCATCACACACCTCCATTCTCGTCGTGGGAAGCTTGGGAGTTGTCGTTGACCATGCTCGTGCGGCCGGTTTCGCCGTCGGGACCATCGTTCCCCGAGGCCATGTTGACGTCGGCCTTATCGGCGCGGCGCTTCGCCTCCTTCGAACCAGGCTTCGACGCGGCAATCCCCGTGAAGCCCGCGGTGTTCGAGCCGCGGGTCGTCTCCTCGGCGACCTTTGCATCCTGCTCCGTGCTGGTCTCGGCCTTGCCGGTGTCATTCGCAGGGACAGTCACGCGTTGCATGCCGGTCTCGAGAGTGATCCCGGCTTCGCGCTGATACTTCTCCACGAGATCCACGAGCTCAGGACCGCGGGGCCTGCGACCCGGAATCATCGCGACCGAAGAGTACTTCGAGTCTTGGATGCCGGTGTTCGGGTCCATCGTGATGCCCAGCAGATCGTTCGCACCGTCACCGGTAATGATCGCGTCCTCGCCAACACCCCAGTGGTATGGGAGGCCGATCTGATGAACGGTGTGACCGTTGACGTTCAGCGGCTTGAAACGCTTCGTCACAAGTACGCGCGCCTCGATCGCCGCTCGCGGCGAGATGAGGGTGGCCCATTCGCCGTTCTTCACGCCAACTTCCTCGGCGAGTTCGGGAGAAATCTCCGCGAACATCTCCGGCTGAAGTTCCGCGAGATACGGGAGCCAGCGACTCATGCCACCCGCCGTGTGGTGCTCGGTGAGGCGGTAGGTCGTGAACACGTACGGGTACACCTCTTGGAGAGGCTCGCCGTAGCCGGGTGCGGTGAGGTTCTCCTCGCGCGGCATGACGACGCGGGTCGGCTGGTTTTGCTGCGGGTACATGATGTTCGGCAGCTTCGATTCCACAGGCTCGTAGTGAGTGGGAATCGGGCCGTCGAGCATGCCCTTCGGCGCGAACAGCCAGCCCTTACCGTCGGGCTGCATGATGAACGCATCGTCACCCGCGAGCGCCGCGGGACCACCCACGGTCGCATCGGGACGTGCCTTCGGGTTGAGGCCCACGGGGAAGTCTGGAACGTCGTGACCGACCCACTTCTCCTGCTCCTCATCCCACCAGATCCAGGCCTTCTCCGGACTCCACGGCTTACCGTCGGGGTCTGCAGAGGCGCGGTTGTACAGGATCTTGCGGTTGGCCGGCCAGACCCAGCCCCATTCCCTCTCGGTGTAGGGGCGGCCATCGGCAGGCTCGCGCACCGCGGCGTGGTTGATGCCGTCGGCGTACACGCCCGCGTAGATCCAGCAGCCACCGGCCGTCGAGCCATCGGCCTTCATATCGACGAACTTCGACAGCGGTTTGCCCTTGTTTTCGCCCTCGGTGTAGTACCCGTTGATCTCGCGGATCACGGCTTCGGCATCAACCTCGCCGTGCTCATCGAGCGGGTAGTCCCAGGTCATGTCAAGGACGGGCCTGTCTCGAGGATCGTCTGAATCCTTGAGCGCTTCGCGGATGCGATTGCCGAGATCGAAGAAGAACTGCAGCTCGCTTTCGGCGTCGCCCGGCGGCGTGACTGCCTGGTGGCGCCACTGCACCATGCGCTGAGTCTGCGTGAACGAACCGGCCTTTTCTGTGTGGTTCGCAGCGGGCATGAAGAAGACTTCGGTGTCGATGTCTTCGGTCTTCAGTTCGCCAGTCTCGATTTCGGGGCCGTTCTTCCAGAACGTCGCCGTCTCGATCATGTTGAAGTCACGCACAACCAGCCACTTGAGGTGGCTGAGCGCCTTGCGGTGCAAGCGACCATTCGAGCTTCCGACCGCCGGGTTCTGGCCGATCACGAAGTAGCCATCCACCTTGTCCTGAAGCATGAGCTGCAGGGTCTGGTAGGTGCCATGCGCACCCGTGAGCCGCGGCAGGTAATCGAAGTGGAAGTTGTTCTCTTTGGTTGCGCTTTCTCCCCACCAAGCCTTGAGAAGGCTCGCGGTGAACTCTTCCGACTTTGCCCAGAAGCCCTTCTGCTTCTTGGTGCCCACCGAGTCGAGGTAGGTCTCCCAGGTATCCGTCACGCCTGCCTTCGGCATCGGGAGGTAGCCGGGAAGGATGTGGAAGAGCGTCGGGATGTCGGTCGAGCCCTGAATCGTGGCGTGCCCACGCAACGCGAGGATGCCCGAACCGGGGCGCCCCACGTTGCCCATGAGCAGCTGGAGAATCGAGGCTGTACGAATGAACTGCGCACCACCCGTGTGCTGGGTCCAACCCACGGCATAGCAGAATGCGGTCGTCTTATCGCGGCCCGAGTTCTTCGTGATCGAGTCGGCGATGTAGGCGAAGTCTTCCGGGCTGACGCCACAGACCTTCTCCACAACCTCCGGCGTGTAGCGCCGGAAGTGGCGCTTGAGGATCTGGAACACCGTTCGCGGGTGCTGCAGGGTCTCATCGCGGACGGGGAGGTTCTTCTCCTCGTCCATCTCGTACTGCCAGCTCGAGGTGTCGTACGTTCCCGTCTCCGGATCGAAGCCCGAGAAGAAGCCGTCGAGGTCCTCAGGATCTTGGTAATCCTCGCTAATGAGGGTCGAGGCATTCGTGTAGTGCTTCACGTACTCCTCGAAGAACAGGTTGTTCTCGAGAACGTGGTTGATGAGAGCGCCGAGAAGCACGATGTCGCCGCCTGCGCGGGTCGAAATGTACTTATCGGCAAGCGCCGAGGTGCGCGAGAAGCGCGGGTCGACGTGGATCACACGTGCGCCGCGAAGCTTCGCTTCAATAACCCACTGGAAAGCGACCGGGTGACACTCGGCCATGTTGGAGCCTTGGATGATGATGCAGTCCGCATTCGCGAGGTCCTGCACCGGCTGCGTGGCTCCGCCGCGCCCAAACGAGGATCCCAAACTGGGAACCGTGGCGCTGTGTCATATGCGGGCTTGGTTCTCGATCTGAATAGCACCCGTGGCGGTAAACAGCTTCTTGATGAGGTAGTTTTCCTCGTTATCGATGGTCGCGCCACCGAGCGAAGCGATACCGAGCGTGCGGCGCACGGGGCGGCCGTCTTCGTCGGTATCTTGCCAGTGCTTCTTGCGCGCCTCGAGGTAGCGCTCGGTAATCATCGACATAGCGGTCTCGCGATCAAGCTTGACCCACTCTTTCGACTTTGGAGCGCGGTAGAGGATGTCGGTCACGCGCCCGGGAGCGTTGACGAGCTGCTCGCTCGCGGAACCCTTCGGGCACAGGCGGCCACGCGAGATTGGCGAGTTGGGGTCGCCCTCGATCTGGATGACCTTGTTGTCTTTGACGTACACGCGCTGGCCGCAGCCAACGGCGCAGTAGGGGCACACGCTCTCAACGACCTTGTCGGCGGTTGTCGTACGCGCCTCGAGGTTCTGATAGGTGGGCGACTGGGAGGTGGGGCCGAGCCCCAGCACATCGCGAGACTTGGCCTGCCTCAGCACAGGCCAATTAAGAGGATTTAGTGATGCCATACGACAACCCTACCAGCGCCACGCGCAAAAGAAACCCTGGTCAGAAACGATCTTTAAGAAACTAAACCATTGCAAAAACTACTTCGGCGTCGGACTCCCTATCCCTCCGGGCGGCCGGGCACTACCCGCTCGCCCAGCCCTCGCGTCCGTGCATTCACCCCACCCGCTCCCACCCTGCGATGCAAAGATGGAGGGGACCCGCACGCGATGCGGCCCCCAACCCTAGGAGAATTCGAGAATGACCTCTGAAAATCTCACCCGCGCCGAGGCGCAGGAACGCTCCTCGTTCCTCAGCACCTCCCATTACGACGTGAAGCTTGACCTCACCAAGGGTCCCAAGACATTCCTCACGGAATCCACCATCTACGTCAACGCCACCGAGGCTCGCGAAACCTTCGTCGACCTCATCGCTCCCGAAGTCCTCGAGATCACCCTCAACGGCGAGACCCTCGACAACCCCGGCGAACGTTTCGACGGCGCGCGCGTCCAGCTTCCCGCGCTCAAGGTCGGCGAGAACGTCATTACCATCCGCGCCAACGGCGCCTACATGAACACGGGCGAAGGCTTGCACCGCATGGTCGACCCGGTCGACAACGAGGTGTATCTCTACACCCAGTTCGAGGTGTCCGATGCCCGCCGCATGTACGCCAACTTCGAACAGCCCGACCTCAAGGCCACCTTCGCCTTCACGATCACCGCTCCCGCCCACTGGCGCGTCATTTCGATCGCCCCGAGCCCCGAGCCCGTCCCGGCCGGTGAGGATTCCGACGGTCAGCCGATCGCCACGTGGACTTTCGAAAAAACACCGAAGATCTCGACCTACCTGACGGCTCTCATCGCAGGCAAGTACGAGGGCTACGACGGCACGATCACCTCCCGCAACGGCCGCGAGATCCCCGCGGGTGTCTACGCGCGCGCGTCTCTCGCCCCGTACCTCGATGGCGAGTACATCGTTTCGATCGCCCAGCAGGGCTTTGAGTTCTACGAGAATCTCTTCGATTACGACTACCCGTTCCCGACCTACGACCAGATCTTCGTGCCCGAATACAACATGGGCGCGATGGAGCACCCGGGCGCCGTGACGTTCGTGGAGCGCTACGTGTTCCGCAGCGCCGTCTCGGACGCAATCCGCGAACGCCGCGACCTCACGATCCTCCACGAGCTCGCTCACATGTGGTTCGGCGACCTTGTCACGATGAAGTGGTGGGACGACCTGTGGCTCAACGAGTCCTTCGCTGAGTTCGCCTCGACCCTCTCTTCTGCGCGCGCTACTCGCTGGACGAACGCATGGACGACCTTCGCTGGTTCGGAAAAGGCCTGGGCCTACAGCCAGGACCAGCTGCCGTCCACGCACCCGATCGTGGCCGACATGGTGGACTTCGACGCGGTAGAGACGAACTTCGACGGCATCACTTACGCGAAGGGCGCCTCGGTTCTGCGCCAGCTCGTCGCATACGTCGGTGAGGAGTCGTTCTTTAAGGGTCTTCGCGCGTACTTCAAGAAGTACGAGTGGCAGAACACGACCCTCAATGATCTGCTCGACGAGCTCGAGGCCACGAGCGGCCGCGACCTTCGCTCGTGGAGCAAGCTGTGGCTCGAGACGACCGGCGTGAACACGCTCCGCCCCGAGATTGATCGCAATAACGACGGCACCGTCGCGTCGTTCGCAGTTCTGCAGTCCGCCGCGAGCGAGCACCCCACGATCCGCCCGCACCGACTCAAGATCGGCGGCTACAGCCTCGAGGGCGGCGTCGTGACCCGCACCGTGAGCGTCGAGACCGACATCGACGGTGAGCGCACCGAGATCGCGGATATCGCGGGCAAGAAGGCCGACCTGTGGCTCATCAACGACGAGGACCTCACCTACGCGAAGGTCCGCCTCGACGACGATTCGCTCGCGTTCGCCCTCGAGCACCTGCGCGATATCGACGACGAGCTCGCTCGCACCCTCGTGTGGAGCGCCACGTGGGACATGACGCGAGACGCCGAACTTCCGAGCCGCCGCTACCTCGATCTTCTCCTGAAGAACATCGACCGCGAAAAGGACTCCTCGGTTCTGCGCACGCTCCTCGGGCGTCTGGACCTCGTGGGCACGCGCTACGCGGCCCCGGCTGATCGCGCTGAGCGCGAGAAGAAGGTTGCGTCGGCTCTGTGGGAGCTCACGCAGGGGGCCGACGGTGGCAGCGATCAGCAGCTCCAATTCCTCGAGTCGTATCTGCAGTTTGCCGGCAAGGACGACCTCGACACGGTCAAGGGTCTGTTCGAAGGATCTCTCACCCTCGCGGACCGCGAAATCGATACCGACCTCAAGTGGCAGATCACCATCGCTCTCGCCGCTCTCGGCGCTATCGACGAGGCCGGAATCGACGAGGTACTCGCGAGCGACGACACGCAAAACGGCCGTAAGAGCGCCCTCACGGCGAAGGCCGCGATCCCCACTGCCGAGGCGAAGGCAGCAGCGTGGAAGAAGACCGTCGGCGAGGACACGCTTGCGAACGAGCACCTCACCTGCGCCATCGTGGGCTTCAACCGCGCGAGCGAGGAATTGCGCGCGCCGTACATCGATCCGTACTTCGAGATGATCGAGAAGGCATGGGCGTCACGCTCGAGCGAGATCGCGAACCGTCTTATCCAGGGCTACTTCCCGGGCCAGTACCCGAGCGAAGAGATCGTCGCGAAAGCGGACGAGTGGCTCGCTTCGCATGAAGACGCGATCTACGGCATGCGCCGCCCCGTCCTCGAGGGTCGCGACTCCGTCGCGCGTGCGGTGCGCGTCCAAAACGCCGACAAGTAGTCCGCTGAGGAGGCTGCGCTGAGGGCGCGGCCACCGTCGGAAACCGTGGGCGGCCTCACCATCGGTGGGGCCGCCTTTTCATGCCCGTCTCAAGGTTTCCCTCCTACGGTGGGGGCATGAACTTTTTGGCAGAAACCACGACCCAAGAGGCTTTCTCGCTCGTGGACCGGATAGGCCAGTGGCTGCTCTCCAATGGCGTCACGATCCTCGTGATCATTCTGGTCGCCCTACTCGTGCGCTTCGTGGTGGGCATACTGGTCAATCGCATTTTTCAGACGATGTACCAATCAGGTTCGCGTATTTCGCGCATGACCAACGTCGTCGTGAAGAAGCACCCCGATGCCGGCCTCGCCGCCGCCCACGAGGAGCGCCGCAAGCAGCGTGCGGACACCCTCTCGACGGCGTCGAAGAATGTCGCGAGCGTCGTCATTTGGTCGATCGCGTTCGTCATGATCCTCGCGCAAGTGGGCGTCAACATCGCGCCGATCATCGCCTCGCTTGGTGTTGCCGGCCTGGCCGCCGGTATCGGCGCGCAAACGCTCATTAAGGACGTTCTTGCGGGCGTGATCATGCTGTTCGAGGATCTGGTGGCCGTCGGCGATTACGTCGATCTTCAGTTCGCCGAGGGAACCGTCGAAAACGTGAATTTGCGCGTCACCCAGGTGCGCGGCCTCAACGGCGTCCTGTGGACGGTGCGCAACGGGGAGATTATTTCGCTCGGCAATTACTCGCGCGGCCTCGGAACAGCGTTCGTCATACTCGATATCGCGAGCAGCGCCGATGATGCTGCGGTGACGGAGGCGATCCACGCCGTGTTCGATACGCTCAAGGCCGATCAAAAGTGGTCGAAGCTCATTGTCGGCGCGCCCCAGGCCACCGGAATTCTTTCGGTCGACGGTGCTCGCTACCAGCGCCGGATCACTGCCGACACCATCCCCGGCAAGCAGTGGGATGTGGAGCGCGAGATCCGCAAGCGCCTTCGCGCCGAGTTCGATAAGCGGGGCATCGAGTTTGCGCTCCCGCGCTTCCAGGAGTCGGCGTAGAAAAACGCGCTACGCGCGCCGGAATGTCAGCGGCGCGCTTGTGAAGCTCTCGAGGGCCGTGCGTAGCCGTGTGGGCATGCGCACGGCCTTCGCGGTTTCGGCCTCGACAATCACGATCGTCGTGCGCGCGATCGCGTAGGGCCGCTCCAGTTCGTCGGCCGTGAGTATTTCGTAGTCGAGGTCGAGCGACGCTCCCCCAAGCTTCGAGATCCACGTGCGCACGATGACCCCGTCCCGGCGGTAACCGAGCTGGCGCGCGTACTCGATCGTGTGGGCGGCCACGAGCGTGTGGAAGGCACCGCCCGGCGACAGCTCTGTGAGCGCGGTTGGGTACGCGGGGGCGCCATTCGCGAGCTCGGTGTCCGACGGCCGCCAAAAGGCCCTCGTGCGGGCCTCCTCGAGCAGCCGCAGATACGCGGTGTTATTAACATGCCCGTACCCGTCAAGGTCACTCCACCTGACGGGTACGGGAATATCGAGGAAAGGCACGAGTGCGACGAGCCTTATTCTGCCCTGTGGTCAAACGTGCCGTGCACGCCGACGCTTTCAATCATGCTCGTCGTGGGCGCGGGCTCGCGGCGCCTAAACGCGAGCGCGAGGATGATGACGCCCGCGAGCGTGAGCGCAAGCGCTACCCACCACGAGGCGCCCGCGAGAACTAGAGCCGGGAGCGTTGCGATGGTCGCGATATCGACAAAGCCGATCGGGATATAGGCGATGCCGTAGTAGTCGAGCGTCTTGGACTTCATGTCGGGATCGACGATGCGCAGGAGCGCCATGCCCATACCGGCGGTGCCGGTGTTCCAGCCCCACGTGAAAATGCCTTGCTCAACCTTGTGATCGGCAAAGAGTTTCTTGGAGACGAACACGTAGTAGGCAAGCACGAACAAGGTGCCCGCGAGGATAAGAATGAGAAGCGGCTGCCAGTAGGAGGCCACGACCTTCGGATCGATCGAGGCTACGCCGAAGGCCACGAGCAGGTCGGTTGACATGCCGCTTCCACGCTCAAAAATTTTCCCTTCGAAGACGTTTTCCGCTTTGAATGCTTTGAGAACGAACAGCACGACGTACCCGAGGAGGAACGAGACGCTGAAGGTAGGAACCGACAGCCACTCGACCTGGCTATTCGCCCACGAGGTGAACATGTAGGCGAAGGCCGCAATCATGAAGAGCAGCCCCAGGTGGTAGGTGATCGGGTCCAGGCTCGTCGAGGATACGGGAGAAACACCAATCGATTCGCGGTTCTCTTCGGCGATGATGCCCGTGCGAAGATCCTTCGGAAGGGACTTGAAGTCCTTGAGGTAGGCCGTGTTGCCGCGCATCGATTCGACCTTGATGATCGCGATTCCGCCCACGACGGACAGGATGATGCCGATCGTGGCGGACGTCATCGCGAGGGAAAGTGCCTCGGGCCATGTGTTGCCAAAACCGTCGGCGATCGCGGCTGCCGTGCCGTGGCCGCCCATGAAGCCGGCTGCGAGGAGCAAGCCGAAGCCGTCGGGCAGGTCATTGAAGAACAAACTGAGAATGCCGAGGGCGAAAATCAGACCGAAGCCCCATTGGAGAACCGAGATGGCCTGGGAGACGGACCACATGGTGCGAACGGCACGAAACACGTTGCCGAGTCCCGCGATTTTCGAGGTGAACGGAAGCGCCGCGAATACGACCGCGATCAGGATCGAGGAGTAGATGGGGACGGAACTACTGAACGGGATGATGTTCAAGACGTTGGGGCCGAGAATAAGGCCGAGAAGCCCGGCGATCAGGCCGGCGGGCAAGAAGAGAGACTGAATCGGCTTGACCCAGGCGCGCAAAAGCACACCGATGAGGATCAGAAGGCCCATCCAGCCGAGGTCGGTAAAGACGTCCCACGCGCTCATCGTTCACATCCTTTGACTCATCTCGCGAATATTTGCAAACGAGTCACGGTACCACGGGAAAGGGCTGGTGAGTCACGTTCACGTGAGAGGTGGCACCGGTTGGGACTTAATCCGCGAGTTCACCCATGGGACCCCAGCCTTCACCTTCGATGTCCTTCGAGATGATCTCGGGAGTTTCAGAGATGAGCGGGCGCATGGCATCCAGGCCGGCCTGGAAGTGCGGGGCGTTGACGTGCTTCTCTCCGGCCTCGGCGTCACGGTACATCTCGACAAGGAGGAATTCGTTTTCGCGCTCCGTGCTGCGGTACCACTCGAAGAAGAGGCAACCTTCCTCCGCGCGGCACGCGTTCGTGTAATCCGCAAGTTTTTCGAGGAAGGTGGCGGTCTCTTCGGGCTTGACCTGGTATTTCACGTTAATGAAAATCATGGCGCCAACCTAGCTTTTGACCCTGCATAGATCCTTGCCGCGCGCCTAGCAGGTGCGAGTGCCGTCATTGAGGCCGGTGATGATGTTCTCGACGACGTCCTTCGCGGGCTGTTCTATGCTCGCGATGATGCCAGCTTCGTCGTCGTCAAGCTGTTCGAGAGTCGCGAACTGGGAATCAAGAAGCGAAGCGGGCATGTACTCGTGGTGACGGTGCGCGATGCGCCCAGCGATGAGTTCTCGACTTCCCGCAAGGTGCACGAATTGGAGATCCGGTGCGAAGGAGCGCAGCTGATCGCGGTAGCGGCGTTTAAGCGCGGAGCACACGATCGCGCACGTGACGCCTTTCGCGCGCTCACGCGCGATGGTCTCGCCGATCGCGTCCAGCCATGGAGCGCGGTCCTGGTCGGTGAGCGGAGTTCCCGAAGCCATTTTGGCTTTATTGGCCGCTGGGTGAAGATCGTCGCCGTCGATGAACGTCAGCCCTAGACGGTCAGCGAGGGCCTTTCCGACGGTGGATTTTCCCGTGCCCTGCACGCCCATGATGATGAGCGGGGTCTGGCTCACGACAAGTCTCCTTTTGGTGTGCGGCGCTAGTTTTCCCCACCACTGTAGAGGATTCACCAGTGCGTTCCCCCTAGGATTGAAGGAGCGAAAGGAGACCTCATGCCACGCTCGAACGACCAGCGCCTGACCCTCGCCATCGCCGTCGACCTCCCCGAAGACGAATGCGCGTTGATCCGCGAGCGCGAACCTCGCGTGAGGCTCGTTCGCACCGGAGCTCTTGCGCGTCCGCGCCGGTACGACTCCGACTGGGTGGGCGATCCGGCTTTCACGCGCTCTGATGCAGACGAGCGGGCGTATCAGGAGATCCTCGAAAGCGCCGATGCCGTCGTGGGCCTTCCTGACGATAGCCCCGCGAAGCTCGCAGAGCTCGTGCGAAGCAACCCTCGGCTCCGCTGGGTTCACACGATGGCTGCGGGCGGCGGAGCACAGGTGAAAGCTGCGCATCTCAGCTCTGAAGCGCTTGAACGCGTCACGTTTACAACCTCGGCGGGCGTGCACGGCAGCACCCTTGCGGAGTTCGCAATCTTTGGACTACTCGCTGGGGCGAAGAACCTTCGTGGCCTCGAAGATGATCAACGTGCGCACGTGTGGCCAACCATTCGCGTACACCCTCGCCACCTCGATGAAATGACGGTTCTCGTGCTCGGTCTTGGCGGTATCGGCAAGGCTGTCGCCTCCCGGCTCAAGGCTTTCGGCACCGAGGTCTGGGGAACCTCGCGCTCGGGCCGCGCTGTCGAGAACGTGGACCGCATCGTGCCGCTCGCTGACCTTCACGACGCGCTGTCGAGGGTCGACGCCGTCGTGGTGACGCTTCCCGGCACGGACGAGACTCGCCACATGCTCGATCGGCAGGCGTTTTCTTCGATGAAGAAGGGCATGATCCTCACAAATGTCGGCAGGGGAAGCGTGATTGACGAGGCTGCGCTTCTCGATGCCCTCGACGACGGCACCGTCGATTTCGCTGCACTCGACGTGGTGGAGCGCGAGCCCCTCCCTCACGAGCACCCACTTTGGGATCACGAAAAGGTTCTCCTCAGCCCACACTCGGCAGCCCTGAGCGCGCAGGAGGGGATGCGCATCGCGGCGATCGTGGCACGCAACGCGACGGCGCTCCTCGACGGCACACCCCTCACAAATGTTGTCGATACCCTCAACTTTTATTAGGAAGGCGTTCATGCGCCCTTCGTTAAGATGGGCGCATGTCGATTCCTGAGCCAGCAGCCGTGACCCGCAGCCTCCTCGATCTTTTCGAGCTTCGGAAAATCGATGGGCCCGAGCAAACATTTGAGGGGACTTCGCTCCCCCAGCCGGGCGGGCACGTGTTTGGCGGGCAGATGATGGCGCAGGCCCTGATCGCAATGGCGCGCACCGTGCCGGAGGGGCGCCGTGTGCACTCGACCTACGCATCGTTCCTCGAGCCCGCTCGCGCGAGTGAGCCGCTGACCTTCACCGTACGCACGCTCCGAGATGGCGGGTCGTTCTCCACTCGCGCACTCGAGGTCACGCAGCGCGGAAACCTCGTCCTCACGATGAATGGCTCGTTCCAGGAACGCCAAGAAGGAGTGCACCACGTGGACGAGGTGGCGTCGGACCACTCCCCCGACATCCTCCCGAGCACACGCGACGAACTGGGCCGGGTAGACCACCCGCTCGCGCAGTTCATGGCGTACCAGCGCCCCGTGGACATTCGAAACGCGACCGGCTCTTTGTACTTCAATCCGGACCCTGAAAAGCGCGCCGAGCAGGCCGTGTGGATGCGTGCTCTCACCCCGATCGACACCCGCGACCCGCTCACCCATGAAGCGTTCCTGACGTATGCGAGCGACTACACTCCCTTCGAGCCGACCATCCGCCGCCAGGGCCTCACGTGGCTCACGCCCGGCCTGCGCGTCGCCACTCTCAACCATTCGATGTGGTTCCACTCGGATGTCAACGTCGACGACTGGCTGCTGTATGTGCAGCGCTCCCCTGCCGCGACCGGCGGCCGCTCGCTCAGCGTTGGCCAGATTTACACGCGCGAAGGCTCGCTCGTCGCGACCGTGAACCAAGAGGGCATGTTCCGTATCCGCACGGAGGTGAAGGACAGTGACCACCCCGCCGTTTGATCCGAGCGCCCGCGTCGAGAAGGTCGCAACCGGCGCGGCCTGGGCCGAGGGCCCTCTGTGGTACCCCCTCGAGAAGGTGGTGCGCTTTAGCGACATCCCGAACAACCGCATCATCCAGCTCGACCCCGCAACCGGCGAAACGCTCGTGTGGAAAAGCGGCGTCAACTACGCCAATGGCCGCGCTCACCATCCCGACCTGGGAGTCGTCGAATGCAACCACGGGACCCGCTCGCTCGATAAGGCGCCGCTCGTGCCGTTCATGGATGCGGAAATGCTCATCGACTTCTTCGAAGGCGGGCGCCTCAACTCCCCTAACGACGTTGCCGTGCACCCGATCGAGCACACGATCTGGTTCACCGACCCTCCCTACGGGATCCTCAGCGAGGGCCAGGGGCAGCCGGGCGAGATGGAGTACGGGCGCTCGTACGTGTTCAAGCTTGATCACCACGGCGACCTCGAGGCCGTTGTGACCGAACTGAGCCGCCCGAATGGCATCGCTTTTAGCCGCGACGGTAAACGCCTGTACGTCACGAACACCGCCGATAACCCCGATAAACCCGAGGAGAACGCCCCCGAATCCGTCACGGATAGCGCGGGCCGTCACCATATTTGGGCCTTCGACCTCGGCGCTGACAACGCGGTCGTCAAGGGCAGCGGGCGTCCGTTTGCCTGCCCCGCGGCCGGGGTTCCCGATGGCATCACCGTCGACGAAGAGGACCGGGTGTGGTCCTCCGGCGGGGACGGGGTGAGCGTGTTCGATTCCGACGGCTCTCTGATCGCCCACGCGCCCGTTCCCGAGGTTGTGTCTAATCTCTGCTTCGGCGGGGAGGACGGCCAGGACCTCTTCATCACGGCCACCACGAGCCTTTACCGGCTCCGCACGAACACCCGCGAGCCGTGGAGTTTCGCCTGATCGAGACTGTCGACAGGTACAGAAAAGGGGAAGCAGCACGCTTTTGCACTGCTTCCCCTTCATGACATCGGTACACGACGCCATCACGCCATTGCGGCGTTGCCCTCTTCCTGGGCTTTCTTGACGCCTTCCTCGGCGGAGAGATTGCCCGCGAAGATCTCCTGGAAGACGGGCATTACGGCATTAAGGCCGGCGAGGGACTTTGCGCCGGTATCCGCGGGGCCGGGATTCTTCGCCGCTTCGATGAACTGCTCGACGTCGACGCCCTGCTCTTTCCAGAAGTCCACGAAGGACTGCTGCGCATCCACGTGGCCGGGGAACGAAATTCCCTGCTCACCCAGGGGCAGCTGCCCCTCCTTCGAGCCGAGCCATTCGAGAAGCTTCACAACCGACTCCTGGTCCTCGCGCTTCGCGTTACCCGCGGCAACCACGCCGTGCACGAGCGACTTCGCCCCCTTCGGGCCTGCCACCATGGGGGCGATAGCCCACTCGAAGGCGCCGTCGACCGAGTCGTGGATCGTCTTGAGGCTAAACGGGCCGCTCTGGAAGAGGCCGAGCTTACCCTGAATAAACAGGTCACGCGCGAAATCGCCGTTCGTATTGGTGTCAGCGGCCGAAGGCGCAACCTTGAGTTCGTTGACGAGCGCAGCGAGGTAGGAGAACACCTGGACGCCCTGCTCTGAATCGAATGCGTACATATCGTTGGCATCCTGCCACTCGGCACCGTTCGAGCTCAGGAAGGGGCCAATGATGGATTGGCGATCGCACGCCGCATTGAAACCGAACACGCCATCCTTCGTGAGCGCGGTGGCGGCATCGCGAAGGGCATCCGAGCCGGCGGTGGGATCGAAGGCGAGTGTCGTGGGGTCCACGCCAGCGGCGTCGGTGAGGTTCTTGTTATAGAAGAGAGCGATCGAGTCCCAGACCTGCGGAACACCCCACAGCGAGCCGTCGCGGGTGTACAGGTCAACGACAGCCTTCTCCCAGTCCTTCACGGACCCGCCGAGCTTCTCCGAAATATCGACGAGCGCTCCGGCCTGCTGGAATTGGGTGAAGCTCGCGGAATTCAGCCAGAACACATCGGGGGCGCTGTCCGAAGCGCCGTCAGAGAGATCGAGAGGCAACTTCGTCCAGTAGTCGTCCCACGGAACAACCTCGACCTCGACCTTGATCCCTGATTCCTCGGTGAACTTCTTGAGCGACTCCTCGTATGCCGCCTTCGCCGTGCTATCCCAAATGCGGAACTTAAGCGCCCCGGCGTCGGCACCCGAGCCCTTCTTCGCGGACGAGCCCGAATCTGACGGCGAGCACGCGGCGAGTGCCGCGGCCGCGGAGGCTACGAGTCCACCGGAGAGAACTGTGCGACGTGAAACCATGTGATGGCCTTTCTTCAACGGTCGTGCGGGCACCCTCGTGCCCTGCACATTGTTAACGCACGAGCATACCGGATATTTATGGATGCCATAAGCGATGTTTATCGCAGTTCGGTTCCACCGATCGACTGCGCTACCTGCTTCTGGAACACGAGATACAGGAGGATGAGCGGAATCATCGCGAGCGTCGTTGCCGCCATGACCATCGTCCAATTGTTGTTGTATTGAGTACTGAGTGCCGAGGTCGCAACCGTAAGGGTCTGCCACGTGTCCCCCGTCGTGATGATGAGCGGCCACATGAAGGAGTTCCAGTGGGTCACCACGGTGATCACGATGAGCGTCACGATGATCGGACGGTTGAGGGGCACCACGAGGCTGCGAATCATCCGCAGATGCCCCGCGCCGTCAACGCGCATCGCATCCAGCAGCTCTTGAGGCACGCTCCGGAAATTTTCACGGAGCAAAAACACGGCGTAGGGGCTACCAAACACGAACGGCAACACGAGCGCCCAGAAGGTATTGCGCAGCCCCATCTGCTGGAAGGCGAGGAAAAGAGGCACGACAACCACGACCTGCGGAACAAGCAAGGTCGCAATAAACGCCCAAAACAGCACGTCACGACCGGGGAATTGCAGATACGCAAACGCGTAGGCCGCGAGAATGGAAAAAACGATCTGCCCCACAAGGATCACCGCGACCATTTGCGTCGTCACGGCAAACGGGGTCACAAAGCTATGGGACCCCGTGAAAAGCGCCGAAAAGTTCTCGATCGTCGCGGGGTCCGGAAGATGAATGGGGCCCTGGCGCAGGAAGTCACCGGGGGCACGCAGCGCCGTCATGATCGACAGCGAAAACGGCGCGAGTGTAAGCACGGCAGCAACGATGAGGATCGTGTACGCCACGACCGCTGAAAGCACCGACTTTTTCTTCATAGACACCGCCCTCAGGACATGTCGTAGGTGATGCGGCTCGAAAAGAACCGCTGCTGAATAAACGAGAGAGCCGCGAGGATGACGAAGAGGATCACGGCAACGGCCCCAGCCCGCCCAAGCCGACCCGCACCAAACGCCTCGTTGTAGATGAGCGAGGCAATGACCTGGGTGCTATCGCCGGGCCCTCCCCCGGTCAGCGAATACACGGTGTCGAACACCTGGAAGCTCGCAACCATCTGCGTGAGCGCCACGAAGAACGTCGTGGGATTCAAAAGGGGCAGCGTAATCGCGAAAAACCTCCGGATGCTGCCCGCACCGTCGAGCTCAGCGGCTTCGTAAATCGACGGCGGGATCTTCTGGAGCCCGGCCTGGTAGAACAGCGCGTTATATCCGACGGCCTGCCACACCGCAACGAACGCCACGGCAGGAAGGGCGAGCGTGTGCGAACTCAACCATTCGATTCGAGTTCCAAGCAGCGCGTTCAGGGCGCCGTAGGTGGGCTGGTAGATCCATTTCCACACGACGCCGATCGCAACCGGCGCGCACACCCACGGGATCACGACGATCACCCGGAACAGAGTCGACCCGGGGAACATCTTATTGAGCTGGATCGCGAGGAGTAGCCCGAGCGCAATCCCGAGAGGCACGCTCATGAGGGTGAAAAGGAGCGTGACAAACAAGGAGTTCCACAGGGCGTCACCCGTGAACAGGATCTCGTAGTTCTTGAGACCGATGAAGTCGTGCGAGCCAACGATCTCCCAGTTCGTCAGTGAAAGCCCGAAGGCCACAACAACCGGCAAGAGAATAAAGGCAAACACACCTATCGCCGCGGGCAACACGAAGAGCCACGAAAGAATCGGGTGGCGAAGCCGCATCATCCGATCGACTCCTTCCACCCGATACTCTCTGACACCTTGAGGTCGATACTTATGCCCGACCTAACGACAAGCTATGCCAGCGTACACCCCATTCACTGTGCGACGTGCACTAGGCCAAGCTCAGCGGTGTGAGCAAGAACGCGATGCGAGGGCACAACGCGCACGGTGTAGCCCACCGACCCGAGGGTTTCGAGCGGGTGCTCGGCCGCATAGCGGCCATCCACGCCCTGCGTCATCGCCACGGTGGTGGGATCCTCAAGTTCGCCGTCCTCGTTCGCGGAGCCCACGACAAGTTGGACCTGGACGTCGTCGGCATGGATCTCCCCGAGCTCAACACTCGCGCTCACGGCGAGAACATCACCGTCAACCGAATCCTCGACCTCGCGAACACTCACGCCACCCCAGCCCTGCGCGAGCCGCTGCTTGTACTCAGCGAACTCGTGAGAAAGACCCTCATCGTTCGCAAACAGCGCAACCGACTGCGATGCCGGCGCATACAGCTGCTCGACATAATCGCGCACCATGCGAGTCGCGGTCACCTTCGGCGCGATTTCCATGAGGGAATTGCGTACCATCTGCAACCACTTCGCCGGAACGCCGCTCTCGTCCCTGTCGTAGAACAGCGGAACGATGCGGTTCTCGAGAATGTTGTAGAGGCTCTCCGCCTCGAGGCGGTCGCGCTCGGCGCGATCCTCGATGTCGACGGTTTCGATCGTCCAGCCCGCGTCGTCGGTGGCCATTTCATCCCACCAACCGTCGGAGGTCGAGAACGTGAGACCGCCGTTGAGCGCAACCTTCATGCCCGAGGTGCCTGAGGCCTCCTCCGGGCGAATTGGATTGTTGAGCCACACGTCCGAGCCGGACACGAGGTACTGCGCCATGCGAATGTCGTAGTCCGCGAGGAACACGATGCGGTGGCGCACGCCGTGATCGTCCGCAAACTGCACGAGGCGCTGCATGAACTCCTTGCCGGGGTAATCCGCGGGGTGTGCCTTGCCAGCCACGACGATCTGCACGGGCCGCTCCTCGTTGAGGAGGATTTCCCGCAGGCGCTCCGGCTGGCTCAGCATGAGCGTGAGGCGCTTGTAGGTGGAGACGCGACGCGCGAAGCCGATCGTGAGCACGTTCGGGTCGAGCACCGAATCAACCCAGCCAAGCTCGCCCGGGTGCGCACCGCGGCGCACCCACGAACGGCGTACATCTTCGCGCGCACGCTCGACAAGATTCGCGCGCAGCGTATTTCGGACATCGAGAAGTGCCTTGTCACTCAAGGTCCCAAGCTGCGACCAGTCGCTGCGCGCCGACAGGTCAATATCGCCGAACACGCTCTTGTACAGCGCATCCATGGGGCGCGAGATCCACGTGCGGCGGTGTACACCGTTCGTAATCGAGGTGATCGGCACCTCCGCCTCGTCGAAGCCCGGGTAAAGGTCCTTGAACATGCGGCGGCTCGTCTCGCCGTGGAGCTTCGCAACACCATTCGACCGCTGCGAGAGGCGGAACCCCATGTGCGCCATGTTGAAGATCTGCCCGCCATCCTCGACACCGAGCGCGAGCGCAGCCTCCACCGGCAGATTCGGGACGAGGCGTGAAATGCCGTTGCCGTCCGCATCGAGGAAGTGACGCAGCTGGCCCGCATCGAAACGATCGATACCGGCGGGAACGGGGGTGTGAGTGGTAAAGACCGAGCCCGCACGGGTCTTCGTGAGCGCCGCATCAAAACTCAGGCCCTTACCCATGAGCTGACCGATGCGTTCGAGGCCGAGGAAGCCCGCGTGGCCCTCGTTGAGGTGGAAGACGTCTCGCTCGCGGCGCCCCTCGAGCTCAGCAAACCGCTCGACGGCTCGCACACCGCCGATGCCGAGCACGATCTCCTGTTCAATACGGTGGAAGTGGTCGCCACCGTAAAGGCGGTCGGTGATCTGGCGGGCGCCCTCGTCGTTGCCTTCAACGTTCGTATCGAGGAGAAGCAGCGAGATGCGCCCCACCTGGGCCTTCCACAGAGCGATCGTGATGATCCGCTCGCCGGGGAACGTGACATTCACGCACACCTGGTCACCGTCGGCATCCGTCACGGGCACGACCGCGAGATCCTCAGTGACGTTCTGCTTGTAGTTTTCCTGCTGCCAACCTTCGCGGTTGAGCGACTGGGAGAAGTAGCCCCACTGATAAAGCAGACCCACGCCGATGAGGTCGACGCCGAGGTCCGAGGCGGACTTCAGGTGGTCACCGGCGAGGATGCCGAGACCACCCGAGTAGATCGGGAGGGTCGGGGTGATACCGAACTCCATCGAGAAGTACGCGATTGCCGGAGCGGCCGGCACCTCTTTCTGGAACCAGCGCTCACTCGTCATGTAGGTGTCGAGATCCTCGAGGCAGTCCTCGAGGGCAGAGCGGAACTTCGGATCAGCCGCAACCTCGCTGTAGCGGCGCGCGGGCACCATCCCGAGTTGCACAACGGGATTGCGGTTGCTCTCCTCGTACGCACGCGGATCGAGCGCCTCGAAAAGGTCGCGGGTTTCGGCGTTCCAGGTCCACCGAAGGTTGTAGGCGAGGGTGCGAAGCCCCTCGAGCTCGGCGGGGAGTTCTGACGTCACGGAAAGAGTACGAAGTGCCTTCATATCCCTTAAGGTAGCCGAGCCCGCCGCTTACCATGCATGTTCCGCATGAAAAGTTCTTGCGGAGTTTGCTTGAGGTTAGCGGCGGGCTCGACCACGGCGATCATTACTGGATATCGCGGATTTTCGAGCAGTCCCACGCGCACCAGAAGAGAAGCGCGAGCGTGACGAGGCTCTGGAGAACAGGAAGTGCGATTGGGAGCAGTGGAACCTCCGCATCTGTCTTCACAGCGTTGATGATGGAGCCGAGGATGCTCACCGTCTCAATAGACCACGAGTCGACGTTAAACGACAGGGGAATGAGGATGGACACCACACCCACGAGTTGCGATACCACGGCCCACATGAACACCGCGACAATCACAGGCCCCGCGACTCCAAGCCTGCCCAAGAACCCCTTACTTCCCACAAGCACGGCGAAATACACGTAGGCGAGGAACGACACGACCCCAAGCACTATCCACATGAGCCCGCACGTCAACACCACCGGGTGCTCGCGGAATAGTTGCCCGACTCCGGTCATGAGATCACCGAGGGCGAGGTCTCCTTTGGGTGCAAGACACGCGAACGAAAGAATCACCATCACGAGCGTCCCCACGACCGATACGAATAAAGCAAGCACGCCGCTCACGAGCTTCCCTGCCAAAAGGGCGAGCCCACCGACGGGCCACGTGCGAGTGACCGGGGCTTCACGCCCCACCATGCTCACGTAGAAATACCCCGCAAGCACTAGGCCGGTCGCAGCGACCAACAGGCCCGCAGCCATCCATACCCCCACAAAAGCAACCGGCTTGAGAGGCGCCACGAGGGCCCCTAGGCCGGAGAACGCGAGTGCCACCGCAATGCCTGCGAGCGTGGCCATACCTGTCATCGGTAACACGCGGCTCATATCGAGCCGCACAATGGTCCCGAAGCCAGGCAACCTCATGCTATCTGCGTGTGCGTTCATATCCATACACCTTCCTCAGTCGTTCGACGAGCCCGTCGCCCGTCTGTTCACGCAGTTCATCGGGACAGACATCGTCGACGATCTGACCGCGGCGCATGAGAAGCGCCCGATCCACGATCAACTCGAGATCCTGCACCATGTGCGAAGTAATAAGGAGAGAACAGTCGTCGCCGAGAGCCGCGATCACCTCGCGCAACGTTTGCTCGCGCGAAAGCGGATCAACGCCAGAGATCGGCTCATCGAGAAGAAATAGCCGCGCGTCGCGTGCCATGGCGAGCGCGATATGCGCCTTTTCCTGCTGCCCTTTACTAAGTTCATGCAGACGCCGCGTTGGCTCTATACCGAAGTTTTTGAGGATCGCGCGCGCCTTAGCCTCGTCGAAGTCCGCGAACACCTGCCCAAACACGCGCATGCAGGACTCGACAGTAAAGCGCGCTGGAAGCGCCGAACGATCCGGCAGGTAGCTCACCATCGATTTCGATCGTGGCCCGACTAATTCGCGCACACCCGCACTTCACCAGAATCCAGTCGAACGAGGCCCGCGACTGCCTTGAGGAAGGTCGATTTTCCACAGCCGTTCTCGCCGATCAGCCCGACGATGCTCCCAGGCTCGACATCGAGATCGACGCTGTCGAGGGCAATCGTTGCCCCGTAGGCCTTTGAAGCCTTGTCTACTCGCAAAAGTTGCGAAGTCATGGTTTTTCACCCTTTCGAGAGTGATTTAAGAGACGCTCACGGAAGAGCGTTTCAATATCCTGGGGCGAGAGTCCTAGCCCCGTGAGCTGCTCGAGTGCACGATCCGCAATCGCTTCACTCTCGCTAGTTTTGAGGTCATCCGTAGCGTCATCAGTGACGAGCACTATGCGCCCCGATGTTCGCTCGCTCTTGGTATGGCCCCGCCGGTCCATCTCGGCGAGGGCTTTCTGTACGGTGTTGGGGTTGACGCGATAGTCGAGGGCAAGGTCGCGAGTCGAAGGGACCTTTTGGCCCGCAATCCATTCGCCCGCCGCAATTTTTCGCGTGAACTCCTCGACCAGCTGGACCCACACCGGTCTCGAAGCATCGAAGTCCATCCACACCACCTTGTCTTACTGTATTACGTACTTAATACAGTAGCACAGATGTTAAGGCAAAGAAAACCCGGGACCTCGAAAGTCCCGGGTTTTTCGGTCGACTCCTTCGCTCAAAGGAGCGAGCGACGTTATTAGTCCCTCGTGAGGCGGCGATGCGTCACGCGATGCGGACGCGCGGCATCCTCTCCAAGACGCGCAACCTTGTTCTTCTCGTACGACTCGAAGTTGCCTTCAAACCAGTACCAATTCGAGGGGTTCTCCTCGGTGCCCTCGTAGGCAAGGATGTGGGTCGCAACGCGGTCAAGGAACCAGCGGTCGTGCGAAACGACCACGGCGCAGCCGGGGAAGTTCAAGAGCGCGTTTTCGAGTGAACTGAGGGTCTGCACGTCGAGATCGTTGGTCGGCTCGTCGAGGAGCAGCAGGTTGCCGCCCTGCTTAAGCGTGAGCGCGAGATTCAAGCGGTTGCGCTCACCGCCCGAGAGCACGCCGGCCTTCTTCTGCTGGTCCGGGCCCTTGAAGCCGAACTGCGACACGTAGGCACGCGAGGGAATCTCAACCTTGCCGACCTCGATGAAGTCGAGGCCGTCACTCACGACCTCCCACAGGTTCTTCTCGGGGTCGATGTTCTCGCGGTTCTGGTCGACGTAGCTGATTTTCACGGTCTCGCCGACCTTGAGCTCGCCACCGTCGAGAGGTTCGAGCCCCACGAGGGTCTTGAAGAGGGTGGTCTTACCCACGCCATTCGGACCGATCACGCCGACGATGCCGTTCGGTGGGAGCGAGAAACTCAGGCCGTCGATGAGAACGCGATCGCCGAAGCCCTTCTTAAGATTCTTCGCATCGATCACGACGTTGCCGAGGCGCGGGCCCGGCGGAATCGTGATTTCTTCGAAGTCGAGCTTGCGCATCGACTCGGCTTCCTTCGCCATCTCCTCGTAGCGAGCGAGGCGTGCCTTGGACTTTGCCTGGCGGCCCTTCGCGCTCGAGCGAACCCATTCGAGTTCTTCCTTGAGGCGCTTTTGGAGCTTTTGGTCCTTCTTGCCCTGAACCTCGAGGCGCTCTTGCTTCTTTTCGAGGTAGGTCGAGTAGTTGCCCTCGTACGGGTAGAGGTGGCCACGGTCGACCTCGGCGATCCACTCGGCGACGTGATCGAGGAAGTAGCGATCGTGGGTAATCGCGATAACGGCGCCCTCGTAGCTCTGCAGGTGCTTCTCGAGCCACAGAACTGACTCGGCATCGAGGTGGTTCGTGGGCTCATCGAGGAGGAGCAGATCGGGCTTTTGGAGGAGAAGCTTGCACAGCGCGACGCGACGGCGCTCACCACCGGACAGGTGCGTCACCGGCTCGTCACCCGGAGGGCAGCGAAGCGCGTCCATCGCCTGCTCGAGCTGCGAGTCGAGATCCCAGCCGTTCGCGGCGTCGATCTCCGTTTGAAGAGTGCCCATCTCGGCCATGAGCGCATCGAAATCCGCATCCGGCTCACCCATGAGCTCGCCGATTTCGTTGAAACGCTGGACCTTCGCGTAAAGCTCGCCCATGCCTTCCTGGACGTTCTCGAGGACGGTCTTCTCCTCGTTGAGCGGCGGCTCCTGAAGGAGAATGCCCACGCTGTAGCCGGGGCTGAGGCGCGCTTCGCCATTGCTCGGCTCGTCGAGCCCCGCCATGATCTTGAGGATGGTCGACTTACCCGCGCCGTTCGGGCCAACCATGCCGATCTTGGCGCCCGGGAAGAAGCTCATGGTGACGTCGTCAAGGATGACCTTGTCGCCCACTTGCTTGCGCGCCTTGTACATGGTGTAGATGAACTCTGCCAATGTCTCTCCATTTGACTCGTGGGTTGGTTCCCCCGCCATGCCGCCGGCTCGAGCCGCAGCGGCGGGCACAATGGTTTCAGTCTAACGGTGGCGCCTGCGTTTCAGCCGAGCGGAACCCCACGTTCGGTAAGGATTTCACGCGCGATTTCCCAGCCGGGTCGGTCGGGTTCGGCGGCGGTGTCCGACGCCACCGTGCGGTCATTGCGCGGCCAATAGTGGGCATCGATGCCGAGCTTGCGGGCGGCATCGACGTTTGACTGCAGGTCGTCGAAGAAGATCACGTTGCGAGGTTTGGCAACGCCGCCCGTTTCGTGCGCAATCGCGTCGAGGAGGATTTCGAAGATCTCGAGATCGGGCTTTTGGACCTTCTCTTCGGCGCTAATGATCGCGAATTCAAAGGGCTCGAACCATTCTTGCTGACGCACGTACTCGCCGAAGGGTGCGTTCGTGTTCGAGAGCAGTGCAATTCGCACCGAGTTGCGCGCGAGATCGTGAATAAGTTCGCGACTCCCCTTGGCGATCTGACCCCAGTACCGGTTATCGAGGTCGATGAGGGCTTCGATCTCCTCGGCGGTCGGCTCACCGATCGCCCCGGCCTCGCACACGGCCCGCCAATACTCGACGACCGAGATCTCCCCGCCGTCGAGCTTCACGCGCTCGCGCCAGTACACCTCACGAACCGATTCGTACTCGCCACCGACTTCGGCGTGAACGACCGGAACGGGATTGTGGTGGGCGGCGAGCACACCTCCGAAGTCGAACACCACCGTGAACTGAGTGACCGAATCCTGTGACCTGCGCCTTGCGCTTGCCATAACCTCTCCTTCGTGTCGTGTGCGTGTACCGACGCTGTTCTCGCTGCCTAACCGCACGTAGGCAGGCCCCTGATCGAACCCGTAGAAGCGATCTGTTCAACCGAGTTGATGGCATCCGAAAGCGTGTCGATCTTGACCACCTGAAGGCCCTTGGGGATGTGCCCGGTGACATCATCGCAATTGTCCGAAGGGGCGAGGAAATACTCGGCGCCGTCGGACCGCGCCCCGATCATTTTCTGGCGAATCCCGCCGATCGGGCCCACCGTGCCCTGCTCATCGATTGTGCCCGTGCCCGCGATCTTCTTGCCTCCCGTGAGATCGCCGGGCGTCATCTCGTCGTAGATCGCGAGGGCGAAGATCATGCCCGCACTCGGCCCGCCGATCCCGTCAAGCGCGAAGTTCACCTTCACTGGGAACTCGAAGCCGCGCGAGAGCACGATGCCGACAAGCGCCCGCTCCCCCTCGTAGCGCGGCATGAGCGCGAAGGACTTTTCTTCGCCTTTGCGTCGCACGGTCACGTTTACCTTCTGCCCTCGCGGCGTGCGGCCAATGGCCTCTCCAGCCGAAGCGACATCGGTGACCTGCTGGCCGTTGACCGTGAGCACGACGTCGCCGGGCTCGAGGCGATTAGCCGCCCCTCCATCGCTTCGCACGCCTGCGACGATGGTCGTCGTTGAGTACGAAATGCCCTGCTTCGCGAGCGCAGCGGCGATCGCTTCCTGCTGCGAGCCGTTCATCTCAACCGTGTTCATAAGGCTGTTGTCTTCGGCATCCGTATCGTCCGGGTAGAGAGCCTCAACTGGCATGATCGAGCGGTCCCGATCGAACCACGCGGACATGACACCGGCGAGCGGGATGTCATAGCCGGGAGACCCCTGGACCGACACGGTCGTCATGCGCAGTTCGCCTTCACTTGCGGCCCCATCGCGATTCTCGACGCTCACGATGTCCTTGCCCTCGTATTCGCCGAGCACGTTGAGTGAGGGGCCGGGCGATTCGACGACGTAGGGAGCGGGCAGCACGGCGGCAACCACGGTCATCACGACGAGCACGAGCGCCGAGAGGTTCACCGTCCATAGGCGGCGCCTGTACAGGCGCGCATTCGTGACACTCTCGGGAACGATCATGAGCTTCGATAGGGCATTTTTCACGCGGTCATTGTCCCAAAGATTCCGCGAAAGCGCCTGCATGCCCCTTCGCGGGAAGCGAAAACTGTACCCCTCGTTCCCCGCGGTCGATACGCTTGGGTAATCCGTGGTCGGCGGCCCGCCGCCTCAATCGACAGGAGCGCGCATGAGCGACGAGTCCAACGAAGAAAACCTCCGCAAGTTCCTCGAGGAGATTTTCCAGGGGCAGATTCCCCCGGGCGCACTCGAGGGTCTCGATCTTTCCGAGCTCGCGAAGAGCGCCGGCCTGCCCAGTGACCCGGCAATGCTGCGCATGGCAGCGATTCAGATGCAGTCACTTTTTGCCGCGGGCGGCGACGGCCCCGTCAATTGGAAACTCGGCCATGATCTCGCGCGCCAGGTCGCGGCCGGAAACGTCACTCTCCTGCCCACGGGCGCACTCCCGCAGATCGGCGGCACGTCAATCGGCACGGCCGGCGATCCAAACGTGGGCGACACCGAAGAACGCGCCCTGCGCGAAGCAGGCAACATCGCAGCACTGTGGCTTGCGGAGAAAACAGATTTCGCAGTCGTGAGCGACGCGGTCGAGTGCTGGAGCCGCGGTACATGGGTGAACCGCACGCTGCCGCGCTGGCAGAAAATCGTCGAGCCGGTCGCGCAATACATGGCCGAGGCGATCGGCGATGCTTTTGCGAAGCAGCTCGGCGAGCTGGGCGGTCTCGAGCAGCTTGGCAGCACCGGCCCCCTCGGCGCCATGGGCGGGGCCCTCGGCGACCCGAGCGCCATGATGAAGAAAATGGGCGGCACGATGTTCGGCCTCCAGTTTGGCCACGCGATCGGCTCAATTGCGCGCGAGGCGATCGGCGTGACCGACCTTTCGCTTCCGCTTTGGACCTTCTATGCCCCCGTGATCGTGCCCGCAAACCTCACCGATGTCCTCGAGGGCACAGAGCTTGACCTCGACGCGGCGCGCATCTTCTTTACCGCGCGCGAAATCGCCCACCAGACCCTCTTCAAGAGCGCGCCGTGGCTTCCGGAGCATCTGTTCACCGCGATCGAGGGATACGCGCGAGGCATCACCCTCGACATGGGGGCTCTCGAGGAGAAGATCCGCGACCTCGACGTCAACAATCCCGCGGCGATCAGTGCAACCAACCCCGAGGACATCTTCACGTTCACGCGCTCGGCTGAGCAGGAGCGCGCCCTGACCGAACTCACCACGACCCTCGCGCTTATCGAGTCGTGGGTCGATCTCGTCGTGACCGAAACCCTCCGCGACAAACTCCCCCGCCTCGACGCGATGCGCGAACTCGTCCAGCGCCGCCGCGCAACCGGCGGGAGCGCGCTCGACACCCTCACAAATCTCGTGGGCATCGAACTGCACCCGCGCTCGGTCAAGGAAGCGTACGCATGGTGGGAGTCAGTGCTCGCGACCGAAGGGATGCAGGGCCGCGAAAAGGTCTGGGCCCACCCGGATCTCCTCCCCAGCCCCGAGGTTCTCAGCGGGCGCCCGCAAGCGCCACAGGCACCCGTGCCCACGGAGGATTCCGACGGTGACGGGCTTCCCGACCTTCCCGAGTTCGGTTCGATGAACTCCGCCTCTCCCGATTTCGACGAGGAACTTCGCAAGCTGCTGGACGGCGAGTTCGACGGCCGCGGAGAGGAACCTGAGGATCCCCGAGGCGACGACGAAAACCCGAGCGACGAGCAGTGAGTCTGCCCGGCCGATTCCTCGCAGAACTCGAGACATGCACCCCTTCGCGTGAGAGGGAGCAGTTTCTCGCGCTTGCGGCCTCGAGCGAGAATGCACACCTCAAGTCGAGTGGGCCCGTGCATTTCACGGCTAGCGGAATCGTCATCGATGCCTCCGGCCGGTTCGTTGCGCTGCATCACCACCGCAAGGTCGGGGCATGGCTCCAATTCGGCGGGCATATCGACGCGGGCGAGGAGAGCTTCGAGGGGGCCGCGAGGCGCGAGGTTTTCGAGGAGTCGGGGCTTGAAGACCTCGAGATCGTGGGCAACGCTCCTTTTAAGCTCCATGCGCACACCCTCAATAAGAACTTCACCGTGTGCAGCGAGCACTGGGATGTGCAGTACCTCATGCGCGCGGCAGTGACTCCCACGGGGCCCACGGATGCCCTGAGACTGAGCGAGGAAAGCAACGACGTGCGCTGGTGGAGGCTCGATGCGCTCCCGGCAGGCGTCGTACCTGACCTCGTTCCTACACTCGAACGGCTCCGCACCTGATCCCACAGCGTCCTCCTGCCGCGTTTCCGCTCAACTGTTTGAGGTGCGCACACGCGACCGGGCGAGGCCGGATCAGCGGACTGGGGGCATCAATCTTCATCCCGAGCTGAGCGCTGGGCAAATACGTACCCCTCGAGGAACCCATTCGCGCGCTCATGCTCGGGGTAAGAAGCCTCGAGGGTGCGGAAGGCCCGCGAGTGATTCGGTTCGAGAAGGTGGGCGAGCTCGTGCACAAGGACCGACTCGATCACGTATGTCGGCATGCCCTGCAGGACGTGTGAAAGACGTATTGAGCCATCCGCGCTCGTGCATGATCCCCAGCGCTTGCCTTGGTTTGTTACCCATCGCACGCTCGAAGGCTCTGGCACGCTCGGCAGGTACTTTTCCCTCAACGCACGGGCGAGCGCCATGAGGTCCTCGTCACTCGCAACTGCCGGCTCAGCGCGGTTGCCGTACTTCGCATACATGTCGCGCGCCCACTTGCGCGTCTCACGTGCCGAAAGTCTCGCGGGCACAAGCAACTCAAACACTCCGCCCCTGCGACGTGCGGTGATGGTTTTGCGACGGCGAGCTGAGCGAACCACGTCGATGGGCTCGCCGATGCCGTCGAGGTGGAGTTGTTCGCGTTCGGGTCGTCGGTGGGGCACGCAGCGAGTGTAGTGCGCGCGAGCTTGACAAGCACCCCGGTGTTGTGGATAAGCGAGGAAGTGCGGGGACTCCCGTCCCCTTTGTGACGAATTTTGCGGACTGCAACACATGTTGCAAGAAATTAATATTCACCACCGAGAAGCAGCATTCGCGCAGGTCAACATCACCGTTAGACCCCTATACCCGATTATCCACACACACTTTCCACACAGGTTCAAGGGGTGTCCACAACAACACCAAAGTTATCCACATTCACTCCCCGTCGTCGCTTTGACCCAGCCCGCCCCTGGCACTACATTCGATGAAGAAGCGATCCTCCGGGAAAACAAACGCTCGTGGGCGGGGAAGGCCTATGTGCGTTAAGCGCCCCCGGAGGATCGCCCCTTTTTTTATAGACAGCCGACACCTAAGTCTCCGGAACACCTCCTCAACCAGCCGTACTTGCGAACCATTCCCAAAAAGGGCTCTGACGTGCGGTTTCTTTGTCTCATACGCGGAGTGTTGAGTTCTCAAGGGCCCGAAATTGCCTATACAGTGGCGAGGAACAATGAGTTCATCACAATCCCTAGGAGCAACCATGGCTGACGAAACCTACACGGGCGAGTTCTACTGCGTGAAGTGCCGCGCGAAGCACGAAGCAACCGGCACCATCCAGGTCAACGACAAGGGCCGCCGCGCGGCAAAGGCTGAGTGCCCCGAGTGCGGCACGAAGCTCAACCGCTTCCTCCCCAGCAAGTGAGGCACGCGAGCGCACATTCGCTCGCCGTCCCCGCGAACAAAAAGAACCGGCGCCACGGTGGCGCCGGTTCTTTTTACGTGCGTTCAGCGAGCCTCGCTGATAATCGCGAGAACCTCCTCACCGAACTGGGTGAGCTTCGTCTGCCCCACGCCGGGCACCTGGTGAAGCTCCTCGAGGCTTCCGGGCGCTCGATCCGCGATCGCGAGCAGAGTCGAATCGGTAAACACCGCGAAAGCAGGACGCTTGAGCTCGCTCGCGCGCTCGCGACGCCACGCACGTAGTCTCCCGAAGAGCTCCGCGCTCTCCTCTCCCCCGCACTCCGCGTGGCGCCCGACTTTCTGTTCACCAGGCGTTGTGAGAGCCTCGCCGCACCCCTTGCACGTCGTGAACACACGTGCACCGCGCCGACCCGTCGTCCGCTTCATCGCCACGCGTTCAGCAGCGCCTTCGTCGCGGTGATCGAAAGCCCCCGCGATAAACCGAGAGGCCTTCCTCGATGCCTTCGCGCCCTCGGCCCGTGCCGCGGCCCAGGTGACGGTAAGGACGTCGCGCGCACGCGTCAGGGCGACGTAGAACAACCGGCGTTCTTCTTCGATTTCCTTGTCGGTCTTCGCGTATGAGATGGGGAACGTCCCCTCACTCGCTCCCACGACAAACACCACTGGCCACTCAAGGCCTTTTGCCGCGTGCACCGTTGCAATCGTGACGGCCTCGCTCACGGGGGCGCTTTGCGCCTCGCGGCGCTCCTCGAGCTCAGCCACGACGTCTTTCAGGCTCGCTCCCGCACGCTCGGCAATCGAGTCAGCCACCTGCACGAGTGCATTGAGAGAAGCCCACCGCTCGAAGATCGCCCCGCGGGATTCGGGAGCCTTCGGCGACCAGCCGCGCGAGGACAGGACATCGCGAACGACACGGCCCACATCCGGGTCGTTGCCTCCGCCCGTGCCTAGCGCCGCCCGCAGAGCACTCATCGCCTCGTGCACCTCGCGGCGCTCGAAGAACTTCTGGCCGCCGCGCACCTGGTACGCGACCCCCTCGCGGTCGAGAGCATCCTCGAACCGCTCGCTGTGAGCATTGACGCGCAAGAGAATGGCGATCTCGCTCGCATTCCTGCCCTTCGCGAGAAGCTCGGCAATCGAGCGCGCAACCTCACGCGCCTCAACTGTTTCATCGGGGTAGCCAACGACGAGGGGCCGGGTGGCGTCGGACCGCTGCGCCCGAAGCTCCACGTGCGAGTCCCTGCCCTCTTGTGCCCGCGCGAGCACAGCGTTCGCGACCTGGACGATTTGCGGACTCGAGCGGTAATTGCGCTCGAGCCGGATCACGTTCGCGCGGGGGAATTCCTTCCTGAATTCGAGCAGATAGCTCGAATCCGCTCCCGCGTACGAGTAGATGGTCTGTGCGGCATCACCCACGACGCACACGTCGCTCGCGTTGCCAAGCCACGCACGCAAAAGCCGGAACTGCAGGGGGGAGATGTCCTGATACTCGTCGACCGTGAAGTGACGGTACTGGGAGCGCACGGCGTGCGCCATCTGCGGATGCTCTTGAATCATCGTGGCCGTCAGCAAAAGAACATCGGCAAAGTCAATGAGGTGAAGCTCGGTTTTCAGGTCCTCGTACTGGGTCATAATCCGCGCGAGAGTGCGCGGCTCGAAACCTGCAACTCCCGCCCGAGAAAGACGCGCCGCCGCGAGCGGGTACTCCTCGGGAACGATCATCGAGGATTTCGCCCACTCGACCTCGGCGGAGATGTCGCGAAGGGCCGCCGGATCCACACGCATGTGCAGACGGCTCATGGCCTGCCCTACGAGCGGCAGGGTTCGGTCCACGAGGTCCGGGGCCGGGCCTCCGACGGTTGACGGCCAAAAGTAGGTGAGCTGCCTGAGCGCCGCGGAGTGGAACGTTCTGGCCTGGACGGCCGGCACACCCAGGTCACGCAGACGGGAACGCATCTCGGCAGCCGCCTTGGTGGTGTACGTCAGTGCGAGAACGTGGTTGGGCGCGTAGCCCCCACTGGCAATCGCGTAGGCGATGCGGTGGGTGATCGCCCGTGTTTTGCCCGTGCCGGCGCCCGCGAGAACACACAGTGGCGCGCCAACGGACTGGGCGACCTGGCGTTGCTCGGGGTCGAGACCCTCGAGGATGTGCTCGGCACCTCTCATCTCCGCAGTGCTCACGCGAGCTCCCCCTTCCTCCATGCGTCGATCATCGAGTGTGCGATTGACGTGGGCGATGGCAGGCGTAACTCCCCGCGCTCGAGGGCTCCCGTGAGTTCATCTCGCGTGAACCATGTGGCGCTCGCGAGCTCCTCGCGCTGGAGGGTGATGCTCGTACCGCTGCCTTTCGCAAGGCGCGAGGTGAACGCCACCATGATCGAGCGTGGGAACGGCCACGGTTGGGAGCCGAAATAGTTGATGTCACCGATGATGAGCCCCGTTTCTTCATGAACCTCGCGTTTGAGGGCATCCTCGAGGTCTTCTCCGGGTTCGACAAAGCCCGCGAGCGCCGAGACCATGCCGCCCGTGAAGCTGCGATTGTTGGCGAGCAGCACGCGATCATCGTGGTCGCGAACGAGAGTGATCACGGCGGGGTCGGTGCGGGGGAAGGAATCATGGCCGTTATCGCATGACTGCGACCATCCTCCGCGGGTCATTTTTACGGGGCTGCCGCAGCGCGCGCACGCGCGCGAGTCTCGATGCCACGTGAGCATTCCCACGGCGCTGAGTGCGAGGCTTCTCTCACGCGGGGAAAGCATGGGCGCGACCTCGCGGATGCTTCGCATGTGCACGTCGCTCGGGGGCGTCATGCCCGCGCCGTCAAGGCTTCTTTCGTGGCAGGCCCAGGCCTCGCCATCCTGCCACGGGCCGAGAAACACAGCGCCCGGAGCCTCGGGCATCCACAGGCGAACGTCGCCGTCCGAACACTCCTGCACCGCCACCGTGTCGCCGTGAACGACAACCGCGCGCCGCTCGAGTGTCGCGTGGGAGGGAGCGGGAATTCCTCGCGCATCATCTGGTGCCACGAAGTGGGACGTGAGGTACGTGTGAGGAAAATTCATGGGCGCTCGCATGTGTCCCACAGTATCCAACCCGCAGACAATGGATACGGTTAGGGGGTGAGACGAAATTCCTATGCACTGGCTGCCCTTGCCACGGCCGGGATTCCAGGTGTGATCCCCGTGGCCACTTCCGCGACCACCCCAGAGGGTGAGGAGATCGAGTCTGCACTCGTGCGTGACACGCAGGAACGACTGTGGGTCGTGAGCGCCCCCTCGACCCCCACTGCGGGCGCGCGTCTCGCGAAAGAAATTGGTGTACTCGAAGCGCTCTCGCGTACCGAGCTCGCTCCTTACCTGCAGGCGCCTCAGGGGTTTGCGTCGATACCCGAGGGCGGTCGCGCAGCCATCGCCCTCGCGCTCGAGGGGGTCCCGCTGCACCTCGATGAAGTCAGTCACGACCACGTGCTCGCCGCGAACGTCGGCCGCGCTATCGCGACGATCCACAACACTCCGAAAGCCGCGTGCCAGGCCTCTGGAGTCGAGGAATTCACCGCGGAGGAGATCCGCTCGAACTACCGCGCGAGCGTCGAGCGTGCCCGCGACCGTCACCCGATCCCCTCGGCCGTGGCACAGCGATGGACCCACTTGCTTGCCGATGATTCACTGTGGCAGTTCACGCCGCGTTTCACCCACGGCACTTTGAACGAAGACACGACCCTCACCACAGGCACCGAAATCTCTGGCTTTACCGGCTGGGAAAACGCGCAGGTTGCTGATCCGGCTCGTGATCTCACATGGATGCTCCACGGCCTCGACCCGGAAGCGTTCGACGCCTTCTTCACGGCGTATTGCGCGAACCTCGATGTGCGCCCGGATGCACGCCTCCAGGAGCGCACTCAGCTCGTCGGCGAGTTCGCCGTTCTCGAGTGGCTACTGTCGGGAAGCGACACCGACGATCAGTCAATCGTTGCCGATGCCCTCGAAATGCTGCGCGAGGTTGATGATGACCTCGCCGAACTTGCCCGCCGGGAAGCAGAGCACGAGTTCGATGAACTTGCCTCTCACGACCCCGAGATCACGCCCGAGCGCTAGCGCCTTTCAGCCCATACGCATAACTACGCGAGCGCGGCGAGCATCCGGCTCAGTTGCGCCTCGCTCGGGTGTCGCGTGATGTCGATCGTGCGTTCGGCTTGGACGTAGTGGAACTTGGTCTCAATCTGGTTGAGCGGCAGGCCGGTCTTCTGGTGCCACGCGAGGCGGTATACGGAGAGTTGAAGCGATTTGCGCGCGAGCTCCTCGCCTGAGGGGACGCGGCCCGTTTTCCAGTCCACGATCCATACCCCCTCACCAGACGGGTTCGGGTACACGGCATCGATCACGCCGGAGAGAAACGCCTTCTCAAGCGCGAGCGAAACCGGAACTTCGAGCGCGAGGGGAGTCATCGTGGCGAACACTGAGCGATCGAACTTGTCCTTTAGCTCCTGGAGGCTTTCGCGGACGTCATCGTCATCCTGATCGAGGGAGAGTTCCTCCACATCGAGCAGGGCGCCGTGAGCGTGGGTTTCCTCGACCCACGAGTGAAACCGTGTTCCGAGCCGCGCACTCGCGGAGGGTTTTCGCGGCATCGGTCGCACGAGTTCTCTCACGCGCTCATCGGCGTTTGCGCCCGAGAGCGCCACGAGATCCGAGGGGCTTAAGCGCGACGGGAGGCGCACGCGCCGTGCTTCACGCTCGGCACGCTGACTCGCGATGACGTGTCGGGTGGCTTCGGTGAAGCGCGCCAGGTCGGGGTGGGGCTGGGGCGTGGCGAGAGCATCCACATCACTCTCGCGCGCGAGCGCGACGGCTGCTGCCGCCGCCTTAACAGCTGCTTCTCGCGGGTGAGCTTTCGCGGGCCATGCGGCGAGGCGTGGAGAGGATTCGAGCGGGTTTTTCTCGCCGACTTCGCCTTCCATGTCAACGACCGCGACGCCCTCGAGCGCGCGAATCTCATCGGCGAAACGAGAGGCGCGGCGCGGCTTTGAGACTCCCTCGCCCCACGCCGAATACGTGAGCAGAGCGCTCTTTCTCGCACGTGTGAGCGCAACATACATGAGGCGGCGCTCCTCTCGCAGACTCTCTTTCCCACTGTCGAGACGAAACTCTTCGAAGAGTTCGTCGAGTTCAACCTGGGTTTCTGCCTCTGCCCAGCGAAGCTCCGCGAGAATCTCGCTATCGCCGCGAAGTTCGACGGGGATCGTGGCGAGAGAAAGTTCGTTGATCCACCCAAGCTCCCTCGGCGCGGGATACTCACGCGCGCCCTCCGGTTTTGCTGCACTCTGGCTCGTGTAGGAGGGGAAGGCCCCCTCGGTGAGGGAGGCAATCGCCACGTGATCCCATTCGAGTCCTTTCGCGGCATGAATGGTCGAGATCACGACTGCGCTCGAGTCACGGGGCCGGGTGGGCGCGGCTTCAAGACCACGCTCCTCGGCCTCGGACACGTCGAGATGCGCGAGAAACGCCGAGAGGCTCGGGGCTGTGGCTGTGCGGGCGTAACTTGCCGCCTGCGCACGAAGCCGCTCGATGTTCGCGAGCGCGTGTGACACGTCCCTATCCGGATCTGATTCGAGCGCGATATCGATGCCGAGGGCCCTCACGGCGACCGTCACAAGGTCTGGAATATCGAGCCCCTGGGCGCCGCGCACCTCCCTCACGATTTGCGCGAGCCTGGCGAGTCGTTCGCGGGCAGGCACGCTGAGGCGCTGGCCCGCAGGGCTCACGAAATCAACCGGGGGCGGCGAGGTAACGGCATCGACGAGCGTGAAGGCCGCAGCCGGATCAATGCGAGCTGCCCGCGCTCCGTCACTGCGTTCGAGCACACGGCGCCATTCACCGAGCACGGCGATGTCCGCCGGCGCGAAGCGGAAGCGCGGCCCTTCGAGCAGTTCAACGAGTGCATCGGAGCGCGAGGCATCGTTCACGACTTCGAGCAGCGCGCGCACATCGCTCACCTCGCGCTGAGCGAGGAGTGAATCGCCGCCCGCGACGCTCACGCTGAGCCCTGCGTTTTCAAGCGCGGATTGCAGAACCGGGATCCGCGAGCGCGAACGCACGAGGACCGCCGCGCTCGCTGGCGCCTCGTCGAGCGCTTCGCTCTCGGCTTCATGGGCGGCACGGATTTCGCTAATCCACTCGGCGATAGCGCGGGCCTCGTCGAACTCTGTCGCGTGGGCGGCGACGGTGATCGAGCCCGGGCCTGCGCCGGGTCGCGGGGCAAGCGTCGGAACCTTCACCCCGGCCGTGCTGCCCGCGAGCGGGGCGCTGATCGCGTTTGCCCCCTTGAGCAGGGCCGCGTCGTTGCGCCACGAGGTGCTGAGCGTGTATTGGCGCACTGGTGTGTCCTCGCTCCCCCACCTCTCCACGAACGCGGACAGTGACGCAGCCGAGGCACCGCGCCACCCGTAGATCGCCTGGTTCGGATCCCCCACGGCACACGTCGCGTGCCCGGTGCCGAAAAGTGACGCGAGCAGGTCGAGCTGTGCGACCGAGGTGTCCTGGAATTCGTCGAGAAGAACCACGCGGTGCTGGGTGCGTGCGTCCTCTCGCACCTCGCTGCTCGCCTCCGCAATAACGGCGGCGAAGCTCACCTGATCGGAAAAGTCGATCGCACCTCGCTCGCGCTTCTCGCGAGCAAATGCTTCGAGGAGCGGCACGAGGGCTCGTCGCTGCTCGAGAACGCGCCACAGCCTCTTGACGCTCGCTGGAGAGGTGCGTTTCTTCCCTCCATCGCTTTGAAGCGGGAGGTTCATCGTCTCGACTTCGATCTGTCGAAGATACTCATCGAGGTCCCGCGCAGTGCGGAGGTGATCGCTGAGCGCCCCCGAAAGTGAGAGCACCGCCGAGGCCACGGACCCGCTCGAATGATCGAAGGGAAGTTCCCCCTGCCATGATTCGACGAGGTCGTAGGCGATCTGCCACGCCGCTGCGGGCGGGAGCACCGTGAAGTCTGGGTCAATGCCGATCCGCAGCGCGTGCTCGTGCACAAGATCGAGCGCAAAACCGTTGTAGGTCGCCACGCGCGGCGACTGGCCGCCGAGGTGAACGGTGCTCGCCGCAAGCGTCGAGGGCAGCTCGATTCCCGCCGAACGCATGGCGGACGCAAGGCTCGAGAGTCGCCGATCGATGCGCTCGGCGAGCTCGTGCGCCGCTTTCTTCGTGAACGTCAGTCCAAGCACGTGGCGCGGTTCGACAAGGCCGTTTGCAATAAGCCATACGACTCTCGCCGACATCGTTTCGGTTTTGCCGCTTCCCGCGCCGGCAACGACGAGCGCGGGGGCGAGAGGAGATTCGATGACGGCTACCTGTTCGGGCGTCGGCTCGGGCTGGCCGAGAAGGCGCGCCACCTCGCGCGCGCCTAGGCGCACATTCGTCACATCTCCTCCTGAAACAACGGGCATGAACGCTTGGCGGGGCACACCTTGCAGTGGGGGTTGCGAACGAGGTTCACGCGCGCCGAGCGCAGTCGCGCGTCGATCTCCCGAACGAGGTTCTCGAACCAGTCGGGATCATCTCCCTCCCCGAGCGGCGCCTGATGCCGCAGGGCACTCGACTTCGCGTCAGTGCCAACGTAGACGAGGCTCGCCCCGACAACGGGCTCGTCACTTTCCATGTGCGCCAGCGCGTATTGGTAGGCGGCCAGCTGAGGGTCGCGTTCTGCCTGGGCTTTCGACTGTGCAGACTTACCCGTCTTGTAATCCACGACCCTGAGTCCGCCCGCTTCACGCTCAACCCTGTCGATGGAGCCGCGAATATCGACCGCTTCACCAAGCGGAACGGAAAAACGCTTCTCGACCGCTGCGACGTCCGGATGCGCGCTCTGGTAGGCCCCGAGCTTTTCGAGCATCTGCACGATTCGAGCGCGTTCGGCGCGCGTGCGCCAGTTCTGTTCGACCTCCTCGCCCTCGGGTGCGCGCTTCGCAAATTCAGCAACGAGCTCGGCCGCACCCGCCCTGGGGTGGGCCTCCGCGAGAGCGTGGATGAGAGTGCCCACCTCCTGGGCGGTTCCACTGCTTGTGCGGGCGCCCGCGCTTTCGAGGAGAAACGCACGCGGGCATTGCGCGGCTGTCGCGAGACTCGACGGGGAAAGCGCGAGGGTGCTACCCGAGGGGAACGGGGAGTCGGTGCGGGTGAGCGGCTGGTGATACCAGTTCTCAGGGCCTGCACTTTCGATCCCCTCCCGCTGAAGGGCCGCGAGAAGGCCCGCGAGGTGGCTAGGGTCCGCACTCTCGGATGCGAGGGCCCGCGCGAGCGCGGAAACAAGTTGGCGAGATTCGGGAAAGGGCCCGGGATTTGCGCTGCGGAGGGCCGACGCTACCCAGCCACACGGCACTACCTCGCACTTCACGGCGCTTTCGAGCACGCGAAACAAGCCCGAAGGCGCCGATTCATCGTTCTCAACGGCGGTCACGAGAACGCGGCTCCGTGCACGTGAAAGTGCCGCGATCGCGAGGCGAATCTCGTCGTGGAGGTTCGCGTTTCGCCTCATCGCCCGAAGTTCCGCTCGATTGGGTATGGGCCCGGGCCGGTCGATAAAGAGTGCCAGATCGGCGGCGCCGAGCACCCCCGAGCGGAGGCGGAGATTCGGCCAGGCCCCCTCGTTGAGGCCCGCGAGAATCACGGTATCGAAGCTCTCTCCCGCGACGGCTGCGGGCGTGAGTACGCGCACGATACCGCTCACCCGCCCGCGTGCGCTGAGGGAGTCCTCCGGCACGGCCTGGGCCTCGATGTGCGACATGAACACCGCGATGTCGTCGCCTCCGCGTCGCTCTTCGTAGCGGTCGGCCGCAGTAAAAAGCGCGCCGAGCGCATCGAGGCGAGCGTTGGCGAGCTGTGCGCGCGAGCGCGCCTGCACGCTCGCAGTCATGGCAATCGCCTCGTTCTGCCACCGCGCGGCAAGGTGCGAAGCCTCCCACGCCGCCCACAAAAGCGGAAGAATCCCCGAATCGCGCGCGGAAACGATCGCGTCGCGCATTCGGCGAAGTCGCCGAAGCGGAGCCGTCACCGCACGAAGGTAGCGTTCTCGACCGCTTTCTGACTCAGCAGCGGCACCTGCTGGCGCCGGTAGCGCAACTCCCGCATCGTTGAGGATCGAGAGGATCGCGGCGTCGCCGCGCGTGTGTGCACTGTGCGAGAGGGCCCAGCGCCGCAGCTCGCGCACCATGCCGTCGTCGATTCCGCCCCACGGCCCGCGGAGAATCTCGACGAGGCGCTCATCGCGTAACTGCTCGATTCCGAGTGCCCACGCAAGGATCGTGAAAAGGTCACGGATCACAGGCTCCTCGCGAAGCGCGGTAGCGCGAAGCGTCGCTTCGGCGTCAATCCCGACTCGTGACAGCCGCTCCGCGAGGGCCCGCGCGGCCGACGCCGAACGGCATACGACGGCGATATCGTCACGGGACACGCCGTGAACGGCCGCGAGGAGCCGAATCGCTGTCGCGATATCACGGGCTTCTGCCTCGTCACTCGAGGCGGTCGCGAGCGCGAAAGAATCAGCCACGCCTTCCTCATGGGTGAGCTTCCTCAGCGCAGTCGGAGCGCCCTCGAGCGGGAGGTGTGAGGCGAGTGTGGCAACGAGTCGCGAAAGGGCCGGTTCCTGGGCGTAGCTCTGCTCGAGCGTGACTACGGCACACGAACGCGAGTCAGAGGCGAGCGCACTTGCCATCCGCGATGCCGCATCGGCCATGCCACCACGAAAGCCCTCAACAGTCGCATCCGGGTTCGAGGTCACGAGGAAACGTCCGGAGCGGGCCGCGAGCGCCGAGACGATACGCACTCCGCTCGCGGTGAAGTCCTGGGCGTCGTCGATAGCGAGAAACTCCAGCGCCTCGGCGTTCTCGATCACCGCGCACGCGCGATCGACCAGAACCCCCAAATCAAGGCGCGCGCCCGCTTCGATCGCCATACTCCCCTCGAGCGCAAGCGAATCAAGGTAGGCCTCGAATACCGGCGCGGCTGCCGTCCACTCAGTGCGCCCGCACTGCTCGCCGAGCTCGGCGAGCTGTCGGGGCCCGAGGCCCCGCTCGGTGCAGCGATTCAGAAGGTCACGAAGTTCCGCGCGAAAACCCGCAAGTGGGATCGCTGCCGGATCAATCGACTCGGGCCACTGCGCGGGGACCTGCGCGAGAAGCTCCTCGAGGAGCACATCTTGATCAGCACCCGTCACGAGACTCGGTTGCGCACGTGAATTGCGCGCCGCCTCCTCACTCACGAGCGCGAAGGCATACGCGAGAGGGGTCATGACCGTCGGTAGCTCTAAATGAATCTGCGCACCCGCAGCGCGCTCTGCCATCGCTCGCCTCGAGAGTTCCTCGCGAAGAAACGCTGCACGCTCCCTCGTGGGGGCGAGAAGAACGACGGCGCGAGGATCAACACCTCCGCGCATCGACTCCCACGCGGTGTGGACACACAGGGAGGATTTCCCACTTCGCGGGGAGCCGTAGGCGAGCGTCGGAACCCCCTGCGCCACCGACTCGAGCGCACGCTTTTGCGCTGGCCCCGCTATCACCAGCGCAAAATCCGCGAGCATTGCGCCAGAATCGCGCGCGGCAAGCCGCAACTCCGCAGGATTTTCCTGCATGCCGCTTCCCTCCAATGCTTTAGGCCGAACCACGTCACTCATCGAAATATCACCCCACCATGGAGGTGAGACAATTAAACTACCCAGACAATGTTTTTCCGCGTTGATCGCCAGCGCCACCCGAAACACCAGGAGACACCATGCGCCGCCGCCTCCCTCGCGCAGAACGCCGTGCCCAGCTGCTCAGTGTTGCCACGTCAAAATTCGGTGAGCGCGGCTACCATCCCACGTCGATGGACGACATCGCCGAGGCCGCCGGTGTCACAAAGCCCGTGCTGTACCAACATTTCAGCTCCAAAGAAGACCTCTACATCTCCGTGATCCAGCAGGTTGGCGAGGTGCTTCGGGAGCGCATCGACGGCTTCGCCTTCGAAGGCGCCACGACCTACGACCGCGTCCGTGAGGGCATCGACGTGTTTTTTGGAGTGTTCGATGAGAACTCGAACATGCTGAAGCTCTTCTTCGGCAGCGAGTACGTGACCGAGAGCGTACAGGAGGAGGTTACCCATGCGACGTCGCGCGCAGCCGAATCCGTTGGGACACTCCTCGCCCGCGCGCGAGACCTCTCCCCCGAGGAAGCCATTGTCGTTGGTCGCACCGTCGTCACGTCCGTGCAAGCGATCGCGCGCGAAACGGATGGTGCCACCGAGGAACGCCGAGAGGCCATGCTCTCCTCACTTGCGCTGCTGCTCACAGGCGGGATTCGCGCGTTCGACCCTCGCGACGAAAAACTCACGCAAAACCCCGAGTAGGGCCCTGAGCGAACGCTGCACGGTTTCAGCTCTTCGCTCGATACACTTGCATGAGCGTGTGCTGAGCGGCCAGGCCGCTAAGCCTCGCTCACCTTTGCCGCGCCCCCGAATCTCGAAGCATTCTCAGCGAGACTCGTGCGGAGTGTGCGGCTCGCAAACCGTGCGCCCAGTGCGCACATGAGAAAAGGACACCCCATGGAAATTCGCATTGGCGTCACGCATTCGTCGCGGGAACTGTCGCTCGAAACCGACATGAGTGCAGCGGACCTCACCGCGCTCGTGGAAACGGCCATCAATGAGAGCTCGCTCCTCACGGTCACAGACACCAAGGGCCGCACGGTTCTCGTGCCCGGGGCGCGCATCAACTACGTCGAGTACTCGACCGAAGAGCCGCGCCGCGTTGGTTTCCTGGGCTAACGGAAAGTAGACCCCGAACGTGACTGACAACCAGACCTTTGCCGATTTCGGCGTGAGCGAAGAGATCGTCTCCTCGCTCGCCGATAAAGGCATCACCACTCCCTTCCCGATCCAGGCCATGACCCTCCCGATCGCGCTCAAGGGCCGGGACATCATTGGCCAGGCGAAGACCGGCACTGGAAAGACCCTCGGCTTCGGAATCCCCGCACTCGAAACCGTCGACCCTAACGTCACCGAAACCGATTCGGCATTCGGTAAACCGCAGGCCCTCATCGTGGTCCCGACCCGGGAGCTTGCCGTCCAGGTCAGCACCGATATTCAGGCCGCCGGCAAGCGCGGCGGCGTTCGGGTCCTCACCCTCTACGGTGGCCGCTCCTACGAACCTCAGATTGAGGCACTCAACAAGGGCGTCGACATCGTCGTGGGCACACCTGGCCGGCTCATTGACCTCATGCGCCAGAAGTATCTCGACCTTTCCCACGTGAAGGTCGCTGTTCTCGACGAAGCCGATGAGATGCTCGACCTCGGCTTTCTCGAGGACGTCGAGAAAATCCTCAAGGCCGTGCCCGCGAAGCGCCAGACCATGCTTTTCTCGGCCACGATGCCCGCGCAGATCATGGCGCTTGCGCGCCGCTTCATGACCCAGCCGACCCACATCCGTGCCCACGATCCCGGGGATACCGCCCGCACCAAGGCGGACATCACCCAGGTTGTCTACCGTGCGCACCAGCTCGACAAGATCGAGGTTCTCGCGCGGATCCTCCAGGCTGAGGGCCGTGGCCTCACAATCGTCTTTACACGCACAAAGCGCGAGGCTGACCGCACCGCCCACGACCTCGAGGCACGCGGCTTCGCGGCCGCCCCTCTCCACGGGGATCTCGGCCAGGGTGCGCGCGAACAGGCGCTTCGCGCGTTCCGGACCGGCAAAGTCGATGTCCTTATCGCGACTGACGTCGCCGCACGCGGCATCGACGTTGATGACGTCACCCACGTCATCAACTACACCGCACCGGAAGACGACAAAACCTTCCTGCACCGCACGGGTCGCACGGGCCGCGCGGGTAGGCGCGGAACCGCCGTAACGTTCGTGGACTGGGAGGATCTCGCGCGCTGGGCGCTCATTGCCCGCCAGCTCGGCCTCGAGTCGACGGAAGCGCGCGAAACCTACTCCACCTCTCCGCACCTGTTTAGCGACCTCAACATTCCCGAGGGAGCTAAGGGGACCCTCCCGAAGGACAAGCGCACGCGCGCGGGCCTCGACGCCGAAGAGATCGAAGATCTCGGCGGTCCCGATTCGCGCAAGCGTCGCGGCACGAACGGCCGCGGCAAAGGTCGCGGTGAGAGCCGTGGCCGCGGCAATAGCCACCGCCGCGGTGGTTCTCCTCGAGGCGGCGAGTCCGTTGATTCCGGGACGAAGGCCGAAGGCGACAAGGCGC
The DNA here is from genome assembly GCF_000413375.1 of Dermabacter sp. HFH0086. Classification (NCBI taxonomy): domain Bacteria; kingdom Bacillati; phylum Actinomycetota; class Actinomycetes; order Micrococcales; family Dermabacteraceae; genus Dermabacter; species Dermabacter sp. HFH0086. Next base: position 1,429,294 of record NZ_KE340308.1, on the reverse strand, counting down.
CGCGTAAACGCCGCCGCCGCTCGCGCACGCGTCGTGTCAACGGCAAGGTCGTCGAGCGTAGGAACGACTAACCGCCCTCGGCACTCGCGATTAACCGCAGTTCGCGATTTCGGTGCGGTTACTCGCGAGCCATGCGGTGAATTCGCTAGGACTGAGCGCGGCCTTTTCTCGAGCTTCGGGAAGGGCCGCGCGCACGGCTTCGGTGTCGGGCACGATTGAATCGGGGGCGGCGCCGATCCTATTGAGGTTGATTTCGCCGTCCGTCGCAAGACTCACAAACGCGAGGTAGGCCGCGAGGTTTGTGCCGCTCGCCTTCGAAAAACCGCCGCATGGCGCGACGAACTCGCTCATGCCTAGCGCGCCTACCGTGTTGAGGAGATTCGGCCTATTGGACGGCAGTGCCTCACGGTCGCTCGGATCAACGAGGAGCGTCGCGGTCGACACATCGGATTCAACGAAGCGGTGCGTGCCGACGACGCTCGGAATCATGTCGCTTGGCAGCAGGTTCACTCCCGGCGCCAGCTGCGCCTGGAGCGCCGAAAGCGAGGTCGCAAACGGGCGCGGCGTACATACCTTGGGGTTCTCGCCCACGCAGCTAGCCCCGAAAGCCGTCTCGACCGGCTGAACGCGGCCGTTGTTGGAGATTCCCCCGGCGAGTGCGAGCACGGCAACGAGCACACCCCCGCTCGCCCACGTGAGAGAGCGCTCGCCAATGGCGGGCATGATGATCCCCACGCCGAGCCAGAGGATTGCGCGAAGGCCCGCGCTTGCGAGCGTCGGCTCGTAGAAGGACCACGGCGTGTCGATGTAACCGCCGAGGGCCGGGATTGACGCCGATACACCAAAGACGAGGGTCCACCACGCGATGAGGTACGCGATGACGCCCGCGATCCCCACCGCTAACGCATTGTTGATGACAAACGTGAGCACGGCCCCGCCGATCGCGAGGCTCGATATGAACGCCCATGTACCGATGCTCCACAGAATCCACAAGAGCGGGTTGATCGCCTTCGCGTCCCCCACTCCCCAGTGAACAAGACTCAGCGCGAGGACTGCGAGCGTCGGAATGAGCGTGAAGACTGCACCCCAGAGAATCGCTGCCAAGACGATTCCGGGCGAGAGCCGCCGGGACGGTTTCCTCATTCCCCGTTCAAGCTGGTGGGACTTCTCTCGCGCCTCGTCCGCGGCGCGCTCGGCGAGGCTTCGCCACGCGAAAACGAGTGCCCCCGCGACACTCGCGATAAGGCAAGCGAGGTTCTGCGGGGCTACGAACGCGCTAGGCCCCCAGCCGATCCACACGCTCGACGTGAGTGCGAGGGCCATGGCGATAATCCCGAGGGTCGCCACGGTCACGAATAGCGAGGCTTGTGGGTTGCCGACGATGGCTCGGGCAACTTCACGGGCATCGCCCCTACGGCGAGCGCGCTGAGAGCTTGACATCCCCATCACAGCCTTGCGGACGTCGCCGCGAGGATGCGCGCGAGGTTCTCGTCGCTCGTCGTGTTTTCGCCGAGGCGATTCGGTTTTCCGCTCCCGTGGTAGTCGCTGCCGCCCGTGACGATGAGATTGCGCTCGCGTGCGATCGCCGCAAGCGCTGCACGCTCAGCCTCACCGTGCTCGCGGTGGAAAATCTCGAGGCCGTCGAGGCCGCAGTCGATGAGTTCTTGGCATCCGTCGGAATCGAGCCCCTTGCCGCGCGTACGTGTCATGAGGTGCGCCCCTACCGCAAGCGCTCCAGACGCGTGAATCCCCGCGATCGCGTCTTCGGCTTCGAGGGCGCGGTAGGGCACGTAGTAGGGCGAGTGGGGAGCGAGCAGGTGCGCAAAAGCTTCAGCTCGGCCGCTCACGACGCCAGCGCGCGTCAGGGCGTCCGCGATGTGGGGGCGTCCGACGCTTGCCACGCTCACATCGCGGCTGCTTTCAGTATCAAGGACCGCCTCCCACGTGATAGGGAAATCCTCGCTCAGCCGCTCGACGATACGCTGCGCGCGTCGCTCTCGCGACTCACGCACCTCGTCGAGCTTGGCGGCGAATGCCGACCCCGGAGCGGAAGTATTACCAAGGGCGAGGATGTGGATGCTCCGGCCGTTGAGCTTCGCGGAGACTTCCATGCCGGGAAGGAAACCGAGGCCTGCGCTCCTCGCGGCCCCGCGGGCCTGAGCGATCCCGCGGTCAGTGTCGTGGTCGGTGAGAGCGATGACGTCGACTCCCGAGCGGCGCGCCTGTTCGATGACGGCCGCAGGCGGCTCTGTGCCGTCCGATACCGCCGAATGGGTATGAAGATCGATGAGGCTCATCGTTCCTCCTCTCACACCTCTTCTTGGCCGGCCCGGGTGGCTCTTGGCGCTCCCCCGTGAGAATATCGAAGGGTGAGTGAGATCAATAATTCAAAGTCCAGCGCCCCCGAGACCACCGACGATCTGAAGTCGAGGGGCGATACCCGCAGCCAGCGCCCCACGAGCGAGGCTTTTCTTAGCTTCCTCACCCAAGGGTGGGATGAGACGCTCCCGCCGGCAGGCCGCCGTGCCGTTGCCGATTTCACGCCCGCACGGCGCGACTGTCTCGTCGAGACGGTGCCCGCAACTCGAATGGTGCTTCCCGCCGGGGGCCTCAAGGTCCGCAGCAACGATTGCGACTATCAGTTCCGCCCCCACACGGCGTTTGCGTACTACTCGGGCCTCGGCACCGATGAGGAGCCCGATTCGGTGTTCGTCGTCGAGCCCGACGCCGAGGATCCCCGCAAGAGTCAGGCCACGTACTTCTTCAAGCCGCGCTCGGGCCCGGAGACCAACGAATTCTTCGCGGATTCTCGCTACGGCGAAATGTGGGTCGGGCGCCGCCCCACGCTCGAGGAAGTCGAGGAGCAGATCGGCGTGCCGTGCCGCCACATCGACGAGCTGCGCGACGCGCTTGCGAAGGACCTTGGCGACAACCTCGACCTCGCTGTCATCGAAGGAGTCGATGAACGCATCGATGCGCTCGTCGCCGAAATCCGCGAGCAAAACGGCCTCGAAGGCGGGCAAAAGGCCCGCACGGTCAATTCGTTCCTCGAGCAGAGCGCGTCTGAGTCCCGCGTTGTCAAGGACGCATGGGAAATCGAGCAGATGCGAGCCGCTGTCGCGACGACAATCAAGGGTTTCCACGAGGTCGTGCGGAACTTCCCGGAGGCCATCGCCCACGAGCGCGGTGAGCGCGTCGTGGAGACGGTCTTCAACCGTACGGCGCGCGCCGACGGCAACGGCGTCGGCTACGACACGATCGCGGCCTCCGGCCCGAATGCGTGCACGCTTCACTGGGTGCGAAACAACGGCGCCGTCAAGGAAGGCGACCTGATCCTCATCGACGCAGGTTGTGAAGTCGATTCGCTCTACACCGCGGATGTCACGCGCACGCTCCCCGTGACGGGTACCTTCACGGAGCCGCAGAAGAAGGTCTACCAGGCCGTTCTCGACGCTGCCGATGCCGTGTTTGCCGCGGCGAAGCCCGGAATGAAGTTCCGCGACCTGCACGCGACCGCGATGGAGGTTATCGCGGACCGCCTCGATCAGTGGGGCTTGCTTCCCGTGAGCGCCGAGGAGTCCCTCAAGCCCGAGGGCCAGTATCACCGCCGCTGGATGGTGCACGGCACAAGCCACCACCTCGGCATGGATGTTCACGACTGCGCCCAGGCACGCCGCGAAATGTACCTCGATGCGACCCTCGAGGAGGGCATGGTGTTCACGATCGAGCCGGGCCTGTACTTCAAGGAGAACGACCTCCTCGTTCCCGAAGAGCTGCGCGGCATCGGTGTGCGCATCGAGGACGACGTTCTCGTGACGAAGGACGGCGTCGAGAACCTCTCGCGCGAGCTTCCCCGCGAGATCGACGCGATCGAGGCTTGGATGGCGGAGTTGCTCAAGTGAGCCCGCACGAGCGTTTCTTTGCCGCACGCCTCGCGGGCACCGGGCTTTTCGACCCGCTCGGTGACCGCATTGGCAAGGTCCGCGATGTCGTTCTGATTCCGCAAGAGACCCACACCGCACGCGCGGTGGGACTCGTCATCGAGGTGCCCGGGAAGAAGCGCATTTTCTTGCCGATCACGAAGGTCACGTCGATCTCGACCGGCCAGGTCATTTCCGACGGTTCCCTCAACCTTCGCCGCTTCGAAATGCGCAAGAGCGAAATTCTCGCGGTGGGTGATCTGCTCGACCGCAAGGTGAACCTCGTTGACGGGACGGGCGACGCGTTCGTTGAAGATGTCGCGCTCGAGCAGGACCAGATCTCTAAGGAATGGGAGATCACGAGGCTCCACGTGCGCCGGTCGAAGGCTAAGAACGCGTTTTCGAAGCTCGTGGGCCGCAATGAGACGCTCACGGTCGGTGTCGATGAGGTCAAGGGCCTCTTCGGGACTCAGGCGGAGCAGTCCGCACAGATTCTGCTGGCCTCGTATTCGGACCTCAAGCCCGCTGACCTCGCGGATCTCATCCAGGAGATGGAGCCGAAACGCCGCGCCGACATCGTGCGTGACCTTTCAAACGAGCGCCTCGGATGGGTTCTCGAGGAACTTCCCGAGGACATCCGTGTTGAGCTCATGCAGGGACTCGAATCAGAGCGCGCCGCGGACATTCTCGATGCGATGGACCCGGATGACGCTGCGGACCTTCTCCAGGAGCTTCCCGAACCTATGGGCCAGGATCTCCTCACGCGCATGGAGCCGGAGGAGGCCGAGGACGTGCGCCGCCTGCTCGCCTACGACGAGTACACGGCCGGCGGGCTCATGACGACCGAGCCGCTGATCGTCGCCCCCGAGACCCCGGTCGCGCACTGCCTCGCTCTCATATCTCGCGAGGAGATCTCCCCCGCGCTCGCGTCGATGGTGTACGTGTGCCGCCAGCCGCTCGAGACGCCCACGGGCAAGCTCCTCGGGGGCGTGCACTTCCAGCATTTGCTTCGCGAACGTCCCGAGCGCCCCGTGGGCGAAATCATCGATCAGGATCAGGTGACGATGGCCCCTACGAGCCATCTCCATGACGTGACTCGCGAAATGGCGACGTACAATCTTGTGTCGCTTCCCGTGGTCGATAAGGATTCCCACCTTCTCGGTGCCGTGACGGTCGATGACGTCCTCGACCACGTTCTTCCAGAGGATTGGCGCGAGAGCGATGAGCCCGTCGCAACGACGACGGGGCAGATCGACCTCACGGGGATCGCGAGGGCAATTTCGGACCAGGAGGGGTGAGCTAGATGGCACGTGGCAAGAAGAAGCGCCCCCAGCTCGATGATCCCGCGCGCAAGAGGCGCGGGCTGTGGCGCATGTTTTCGAGGCGCCGCCCGAAGGACGACAACAATGATGGTTTCGGCCGCATGGCCGAGGCGATTGCGCGGTTCATGGGTACGCCCGCGTTCCTCGTGGGCATGACGATTTTCTGTGGCGTGTGGCTCGGGTGGAACACGTTCCTTCCCGAATCGGTCCAGTTCGACCCCCGCGCGCTCAACTTCACGCTTCTGACCCTGATTCTCTCGCTCCAGGCGTCGTATGCCGCTCCGCTTCTGCTCCTTTCGGACAACCGCCAGGCCGACCGCGACCGCGTGCAGGCCGAGCAGGATCGCCAGTCGAACGAAAAGGCTCACGCGACCACGGAGTTCATCACGCGTGAAATCGCGAGCTTGCGCATCGCGATGGCGGATGTGGCCACCCGCGACTACGTGCGCGGCGAGCTTCGAGACCTCCTCGAGGAGCTTCAGGCTGGCGACGACGACCCCACACCGGCCGCGGAAACCGCGGATGGCGCTGAACCGATCGAACCCGCACGCGATCACGCGCATTTGCGCTCGCTCCTGCGCGAGGACATTCGCGCCGTGCTCCGCGAGGAACTCGAGCAGATGCGCAGCGATGCTGCGGAGTGAGGCCCCGTGAGAACTGACCTTGCCTCGCAGGTTCGCTCCGCGCTCACGCGCGTGATCGACCCCGATCTCGGCCGCCCCATCACCGATGTTGGCATGGTCAGCTCTGTTGAGGTCACACCTGAGGGGGTGGCTCTCATCCACCTCGTGATGACGGTCGAGGGGTGCCCCATGCGCTCCCGAATCGAGAAAGAGGCCGCCGAGGCTGCGTCTCACGTTTCGGGCCTCACGGAAGTGCGCGTGACGTCGGGGACGATGAGCGAGGAGCAGCGCCGTGCCCTTGTCGAGGATCTTCGCAAAAGGCGCCGCGAAGTTCCCTTCAATAAGCCTGGATCTCTCACGCGAGTGATAGCGATCAGCTCGGGCAAGGGAGGCGTCGGAAAGTCCACGGTGACGGCTAACCTCGCCCTCGCCCTCACTCGCCTCGGCTATAGCGTGGGCGTCCTTGACGCCGACATTCACGGTTTTTCGATGCCCGGGATGTTTGGGGTGAGCACCCAGCCAACCCGCGTGAATGACCTTCTCATGCCGCCCATCGCCCACGGTGTCAAGGTCATGTCGATCGGCGTTTTCGTGCCCGAGCATCAGGCGGTCGTGTGGCGCGGCCCGAAAATGCATCGCGCGATCGAGCAGTTTGCGACGGACGTGTTCTGGGGCGATCTCGATTTTCTCCTTCTCGATCTCCCGCCGGGAACCGGCGACGTCGCTATTTCGGTCGCGCAGGTGCTGCCCACCGCGGAGCTTCTCGTCGTCACGACTCCCGACTCAGCCGCGAGCGGCGTCGCTTCGCGCATCGGCTCTCTCGCTCGCTCCACGGAACAGACGATCATCGGGGTGATCGAGAACATGAGTTGGTTGAGCACCGATAGCGGTGAGCGCCTCGAGATTTTCGGTAGCGGCGGCGGCGAGCGCGTCGCCGCTCAGCTAAGCGAGGATCAGGGCGCGGACGTTCCGCTCCTCGGGCAGGTTCCGCTCGCGCAAAGCGTGCGCGAAGGGTCCGACGCCGGCCGCCCTCACACCGCCTCCGAGTCCTCGAGCGAGGCGTACCTCGCGTTTATGCGCATCGCTGAGCAGCTCGCGAAACCGCGTGGTCTTTCGGGCCGGAAACTCCCGCTCTCGCTCGCGTAGCGCGCCTCGCAAGGTGCGGCGTAGGCTCAGGTTGCCTCGGGGTCGAACGGGGTCCCTTCGGGCTCCTGGGCCGCCTTGGAACCAGCCGCGCTGCCGGAGCCTTTCGCTGCCGCGCCGACACTCGCCACCGCTGCCGATGTGGCGCTCGTAGAACTCTTCACCGCATCGCGAAAATCGTTGACGTCGTCCTCGAGGCCGGTCGAATCCCACGCATCGCGAATGATTTTGCGCGGATCGTATTGGCGCGGGTCGTACTTCTTGAGATCGTCGACGGCAATGCCCATTTCGTCTTCGATCGACGCACGGGAGTTATCCGCCCATTTACGCAGATCGCGCACCCAGTGGATGACCTTGCGGGTGTATTCGGGAAGGCGCTGCGGGCCGATCAGGATCGTGAAGAGCAGGATGATGATGAGCAGTTCCCATCCCCCAAAAGTGAGGAAGACATCTGAACCCATCGACGTGCCTGCCTTGTCTCGTTCCGCTCAAAATGGTGCTCCGCCATTATTGCACGCACAAGTGGGAAACTCGCGCGGCGTGGCCTAAGCTTGAGTGCCACGAAATTCACGGCAAAGAGGGAGAGTGCACATGGCAACGGGCAAGTTGGCGAGCTGGGCGCTCAGCGAGCAATTCCTCGATGAGGAGCGGCTGTTTGCCGCCCCCGGGGTGTGTGAGCGGGCGCGCGAGCGCGGCAGCGCGATAGGCCTTGCGCCGGTTCTTGCGGGCTCGGCCGCACACGCGCGTAGCGTCGTCGCGATGCTCGGGGCACGGGCGATCGTGCAGGTGGGTGCTGGGGCGGGTGCGCTCAGCCTCTACCTCGCGAGTGCGATGGGTTCCGACGCCACCCTCACCGCAATCGATCCTGAGCCGGAAAACGTGCGGCTCGTGCGCAAGGCCTGTGCTGAGGCCCAGATCCCGGAGGCGCGCGTGCGCACGATTAACGCGCAGCCGCTCGACGTGTTTACGCGCCTCACGCGCGGCGCCTACGACATGATCGTCGTGAATGCGAGCGAGCCAAGGCTCGGCGCTCTCGTGGAGGGGGCGCTCGACATTATTCGCCTCGGTGGGGCACTGGTCATTATGAACGTCATGCACCACGATCGTCTCGGCGATTCGTCAGCGAATGACCCGGAGACGGCCCACATTCGGGAGGTCGTTGCCGATCTTAAGGAGCGAGACAATCTCGTGCTCGCGCTGTCACCCGCGGGGGACGGGGTGCTGACAGCAGTCAAGGCGAGGCTGTGAGGGAATAACCCCCACAGCCTCTAGGCAATTCAGGAGATGAGGTTAGGCGGGAACAACCGTGTTGAGGGCGTCGCGCAGCTCGCGCGCCTCATCCGCCGAAATTTCTACGACGAGACGACCGCCGCCCTCGAGCGGTACTCGCATGATGAGGCTCCGGCTCTCTTCGGCCACTTCGAGGGGGCCGTCGCCTGTACGAGGCTTCATCGCTGCCATGATCGTTCGCCCTTTCTCTGGCAATGGATCTGTCGTCCCTATTCTTTCACTTTGATCCGCCGATTCCTGGGAGGGCATAGAAAGCGCGAGGTAAACGGCTACTTCATATCGCGTTTGAGGACCTCGATAACCTCGTCGGCCGTGTCAACGATATTGATGAGATCGGTGTCGCCGGGAGAAATGTAGCCGTACTCTTCCTGGACGGTTTGCTCGAGCCAGGCGACAAGCCCGCTCCAGTAATCGCGGCCCACGAGAATAAGCGGAAACTTCTTGATCTTGTGCGTCTGGATGAGGCACAGCGCCTCGAAAAGCTCATCGAATGTGCCGAAGCCTCCCGGGAAGGCCACGAACGCCTGCGAGTACTTCACAAAGCAGGTTTTGCGCGTGAAAAAGTAACGAAAGTTCACGCCGAGCTCGACGTATTCGTTCATGCCCTGCTCAAACGGTAGCTCGATGCCAAGGCCCACGCTCGTTGTTCCTGCTTCAATCGCGCCGTGGTTGCCGGCCTCCATGATTCCGGGACCGCCGCCCGTAATGATGGCGAGCCCCATCTCGCCGATGCGCCTGGCCACCTCGCGTGCAAGCGCGTAGTGCGGGTGATCAGCTTTCGTGCGTGCGCTGCCGAAGAGCGCGACAGCGGGCCCGAGTTCGGCGAGCGCGCCGAAGCCCTCAACGAACTCCGACTGAATGCGCATGACCCGCCACGGATCGGTGTGAACCCAATCGCCCTCGCCCGCGTTCTGGAGAAGACGCTGGTCCGTGGTCTCGGTGGGGCGCTGTTTACCGCGCAGGAAAACGGGGCCCTTGCGGTAGTCGCTCAGTGGTCCGTGAAAGTGCTTTTTCATGATTTCCACGTTAGCTCAGGAACCGTTCAAGAGACCTGTAACAGTGGGTGAGGGCAGCCGTCGGAATGTATTCCCCATCCGTGTGGGCCAGAAGCGGGTCTCCCGGGCCAAAGTTGACGGCTGGCGTGCCGAGTGCACTGAAGCGCGCCACGTCGGTCCATCCCTGCTTCGCTTCCACGCTCACCCCATCGCCAAGGGCCGCGAGAAAGTCCCGGGCTGCGGGCCGTGTGAGGCCGGGCAGGGCGCCGCCCGAGGAGTCCGTGACCTCAAACTCGAGGTCGAGCCCAGCAAACACCTCTTCGATATGAGCGAGCGCCTCCGCTTCGCTCGTGCTCGGCGCGAAGCGATAGTTCACGAGTATTTCGGCCCGGTCGGGAATCACGTTCGTTGCGATGCCGCCCTCGATTGCCACCGCATTGAGGCATTCGCGGTACAGGAGACCGTCGATTTCCACGTCCTTCGGCTCGTAGTCCGCAAGCCGCGACAGCGCACCGGAAAGAGCGTGGATCGCGTTCTTCCCAATCCATGCGCGACCCGAATGAGCCGCGATGCCCCGCGCGGTAAGTCGCACCCGCATCGTGCCTTTGCAGCCTGCCTCCACTCCCCCGTTCGACGGCTCACCGAGAATCGCAAAATCGGCTTCGAGAAGCTCGGGGCGTTCGCGCGCGATACGCGTGAGCGAGTTGAGGCTTGCCTCCACTTCCTCGTGGTCATAGAAGATCCACGTGAGATCGTGACGAGGCGACGCGAGGGAGCACGCGAGCGCAAGGAACACGGCGACTCCCCCCTTCATGTCGCACGCACCGCGGCCGATGAGCCGCTCCTGCCCGTCCACGACCTGCACGCACGAGGGAAGATTGCCTGCGACGGGAACGGTATCGAGGTGGCCGGCGAGAATGACGCGCTCAGCGCGGCCGAGGTGGGTGCGGGCGATGACGGTGTCGCCATCGCGAATAACCTCGAGGTGCTCGCATGTACGCAGCGTCGTCTCGACCCTGTCGGCAAGGAGAGTTTCGTTGCCCGAAACCGACTCGGTATCGACGATTGCACGCGTGAGCTCGGTCAGGCCCGCATCGAGGGGCAGCGGTGTCGTGTTCATCATGCACACAAGCGTAGAGGTTTTCGGCGCGCTCCAACGAAATCCGAAGAGGCGCGCTATAGCCTGTGAGCCATGACTGAGAACACAAGCGCATGGGGCATCGGCCTCGCAACCATCGCGGACAACGGGACGACCCTTGACACGTGGTACCCCGCACCCGAACTGGGCAGTGCCCCCGATGACCTCGCCAACCATCCCCTCGCCGCCGCCCTCGCAAAGGCCGCGCGAGACGATGCCGCACGCGGCACCCGTCAGGAAGTCGTCACACGAGCCATTTCCCTGGCAGAGGCGCCGCGCGATGCGTCCGATGCGTACTTGCGCCTCCATCTACTCTCCCACCGCCTCGTAAAACCGAACGAGCAAAACCTCGACGGTCTTTTCGGCGCGCTCACGAATGTTGTGTGGACGTCGGAAGGGCCGTGTGCCGTGGACGGCTTCGAGGAGACGCGCCTGCGCCTCATCAGTGAAGGCCGGCGCCCCACGGTCTACTCGATCGATAAATTCCCCCGCATGGTCGACTACGTGGTTCCCGACGGCGTCCGCATCGGCGATGGCGACCGATTGCGCCTCGGCGCTCACCTCGCGAGCGGCACAACCGTCATGCACGAAGGCTTCGTGAACTTCAACGCGGGCACCCTTGGCACCTCGATGATCGAGGGGCGCATCTCGCAAGGTGTCGTCGTGGGCGATGGCTCCGACATCGGTGGTGGCGCCTCGACCATGGGCACCCTTTCGGGCGGCGGGACGGAGCGCGTGAGCGTCGGAGAGCGCTCGCTCGTTGGAGCAGAAGCAGGCGTCGGCATCGCCCTCGGCGACGACTGCATCGTTGAGGCCGGGCTGTATGTCACCGCGGGCACGAAGGTCACCCTCATCAACGGCGAGAATCGTTCCGTCGTCAAGGCTCGCGACCTCTCCGGGGTGCCGAGTCTCCTGTTCCGCCGTAACTCGCAATCGGGCGCCGTCGAGGCCGTCTCGCGCTCGAACAAGCGCGTTGAGCTGAACTCCGACCTTCACGCGAACTAATCATGGCCAAACGCCCCGCGCTGTCTCGCGTGGTCATCCCGCTCACGCTCCTTGCGGTTTTTCTCGCGGTCGTGGGCGGGAGCTTCGCCGCGCTCACTCTCTTTGACGGCGGCCAGCGCACGGGCCGCTGCACCGCGAGTGGGCTCTCGACATCGCATTCGTACTCGACCGAGCAAACCCTCAATGCCGCCACGATCAGTGCGGTCTCGATCGACATGGGACTGCCCCCTCGCGCCGCGTCGATCGCCCTCGCGACCGCCTACCAGGAGTCGAAGCTTAAAAACATCGACTACGGGGATCGCGATTCGGTAGGGCTCTTCCAGCAACGCCCCTCCCAGGGGTGGGGCACAAAAGAGCAGATCATGGATCCTGTGTTTGCCTCGACGGCCTTTTACGAGAAGCTCGCCAAGGTCAAGGGGTACGAGGACATGGACATCACCGTCGCGGCGCAAAAAGTGCAGCGGTCAGCGTTTCCCGATGCCTACGCCGATCACGAGGTCGAGGGGCGCCTCTTCTCCTCTGCGCTCACCGGCAACAGCGGCCCCGAGCTCGAATGCGACCTCGCCGCCGCTGGAGGTCCAGCGCATCCAGAGAAACTTCGCGAGTCTCTCGCGCGCGAGTTCACCCGGATGAGCGAGTCAGGCGAGGTGAAAAGTTCGCTCGGCGCCGCGGGATCAAACGCGCCTCAGGGGGCGGGTCACACGACCGTGGTCATCAAGACGGCCGACGAAAAGCGCGGCTGGGCGCTCGCGAACTGGGCCGTCGCCCATGCCGCACAGGACAATATCGTGGGCGTCGACTACCGCGGGCACCGTTGGGATCGCTCACGCCACGTCTCCCAGACGTCGTCGCAGTGGGACAGCGACGCAACGGGCGGGGCAAGCGGCGAGGATGACGCGGTCGTGATCTATTTCGCGAAGGGGGCGTGAGGCACGGCCGCAGCCTCGGTTATTTGGCCTTGTTCTCGCGCGCCTTCAGTTCCTCGCGAAGATCGTGGAGCAGGAGCTCCGACGTGCCCGTACGCTCCTCGATCGGAACGTATGCGCGCTCGGCTTCGCCCGTGTAGATCTGCCGCGGCCGCATAATCTTCGTGTCGGGATCGTTGATCGCCTCTTGCCACTGTGCGATCCACCCGGGCAGGCGCCCGATCGCGAACAGCACCGTGAACATGTGCGTGGGAAAACCCATCGCCTTGTAGATGATGCCCGTGTAGAAGTCGATGTTCGGGTAGAGATGGCGTTCAATGAAGTACTCGTCGCGAAGCGCGATCTCCTCAAGCTTCATCGCGAGCTCAAGGCGCTCATCATGGATCCCGAGCCGCTCGAGCACCGTATCGGCAATGCCCTTCACGAACTTCGCACGCGGATCGTAATTCTTATACACCCGGTGCCCGAAGCCCATGAGACGGGTGGAATCATCCTTGCTCTTGACCTTCTCCATGAACACTCGCGGATCCTGACCAGACTTTCGAAGGTCGTCGAGCATGTGCATGACGCGCGTGTTAGCGCCGCCGTGCGCCGGCCCAGACAAGGCCGCAACGCCGGCCGAGATCGAGGAGAAGAGGTCCGCTCCCGCCGAGCCGACGAGGCGCACCGCGGTCGCCGAGCAGTTCTGCTCATGATCGGCGTGGAGAATAAATAGCTGCTCGAGTGCACGCACCACAACCGGGTCCGCCACGAAATCCTCGACGGGAAAAGCGAACATGAGCCTCAGGAAGTTCTGCACGAGGCTCAGCGAGTTATCCGGGTACATGAGCGGCTGCCCGTTTGCGACCCGGTGGGCGTACGCCGCCATCGTGGGCATCTTTGCGAGAAGACGGAACGTCGAAATTCGGACCTGCTCAGGGTCGTTCGGGTCGAGCGAGTCCTGATAGAAGGTCGACAGCGCACTCACGCCCGCTTGGAGCACGGCCATGGGGGCGGCATCGCGCGGAAGGGCGATGAACACGCGCTTGAGGTTCTCGTCGAGAAGAGTCCGCTGCTCGATCGAGTGCACGAACTGGTCGAGCTGTCCCTTCGTGGGCAGCTCGCCAAAGATCAAGAGGAATGCGACCTCAAGGTAGCTCGAGTGCTCGGCGAGCTGCTCGATCGGGTAGCCGCGGTGCCGGAGAATCCCCGCCTCACCATCGATGAACGTAATGGCCGACGTCGTCGGCGCCGTGTTCATGAGCCCCGGGTCGAACGTCACCGCCCCCGTTTCCTTGCGCAGCCCCGCGATCGAAACACCGAGGTTGCCCTCGGTCGGCTCGACGAGCGGCAGATCCAGGTTTCGGTCATTCACGCTAAAGTGTGCGGTCATCGCGTTCCTTTCGTGTCTGTCGCAACGCTCTTAGCGGGCGGCTCGGAGCCTTTCGGCAGCGCTAGCGATCCGCTCGTCCGTCGCGGTAAGGGAGATGCGCACATGTCGCGCACCCGCCTCGCCGTAAAAGGTACCGGGGGCAGCGAGGATTCCCAATTTTGCAAGGCGCTCAATGCTCGCTTCGCTCGCCTCACCGAATGTCGTCCACAGGTAGAGGCCGGCCTCGGAATGCTCGATTTTTCCGCCGAAAGCTTCGAAAGCGGGTGCGAGAGTCTCACGGCGAGCGCGGTAGGTTTCGCGCTGGCGGGAGGCCGACGCTTCCTCTCCGAGGGCCGCTGCCATGGCGTTTTGAACGGGGCCCGGCACCATGAGCCCGGAATGTTTACGAACCGCGAGCAGCTCGCCGACGAGGGCAGGGTCGCCGGCGACAAAAGCGGCACGGTAACCAGCGAGGTTCGATTGCTTCGAGAGCGAGTAGGCGCACAGCACATTCGTGAGGTCGCCGTCATTCACGCGCTCATCGAGAATCGATGGGGCCTCGTCCACATCCCACGTGAGTGGCGCGTAGCATTCGTCGGAAGCGACGATGATGTCCCTCTCGCGTGCCCATGCAAGGAGGGCACGCAGCTCGCCGATATCGTGCACCGCTCCCGTCGGATTCGACGGCGTATTGAGCCACAGCAGGCGCACCGAGTCGAGGCAGACGTCGGAACCGAGCGCCCCCTCCCCCTCGCGTGCAAGCGCCCGCACATCGAGTGGGACGGGCCGGGCTCCCGCGAGCCGTGCGCCGAGGTCGTAGGTCGGGTAGGCGATATGGGGAAAGGCGACTGCCTCCCCGGTGCCGATGCCGAGCTGGAACGGAAGGTGCGCAACGAGTTCTTTCGAGCCGATCGTGGGAAGCACGCCACTGGCGCTGAGAGCTGAGGGAGCACCGCGGTGTGCGCGACAGAAATCGACGATGGCCTCGCGCAACTGCCCCGTTCCGGCGACCGTCGGGTAGCCGTGCGCATCCGAGGCGGCCACAAGTGCTTCCTGGGCGACGCGGGGCGTTTCATCAACGGGAGTGCCAACCGAGAGATCGACAATCCCATCCGGGTGTCGCTCGGCGAGTGCGCGCGCCGAGGCGAGCGAATCCCACGGAAAGGACGGCAAGGTCGAAAGGAGCGGCGTTCGCGAAGTCATGGTGCTCATCCTACGACCCCAGTGCCAGCTCTTACCGAGCTCGATCGCCTTCGCTCTCAACGGCGCGGCGCCACATACCGTGCAGCTCCGCCGCGATCGCGGGGTGCGCGACCATGATGCCGGTGGACGGGTCAGAAGGAAACAGGGTGTCGTGGCCGTCCCAATCGAGCACCCTCAAACCGGCCTCGTGTGCGATGAGCATGGACGCGAGGTGATCCACGGCTCCGAATCGCCCCACGAGCGCACCATGCCCTCTGCCGACCGCAGGCCCCACGAGCGACAGGGTTCCCGAGCCCATGATCCGGCTCGTCACGTCGATCTCGCCCAGAGAGCGGATAAATTCCGCCTGGCCCTCGAAGAATGTAGCCCCGAGAAGCTCAGTGAGAACGACGGAACCGGGCAGAGTGGACCGGTGTTCAACCGTGATGGGGCCACCGCGGTGCATGGCTCCGCGCCCCCGAATGGCCGAAAGAATCTCTTTCGTGCGCGGGTCTGCGACGACGCCAACGACGGGGCCATCCTCATCACACATGGCGAGGGAGAATGAAAACCAGGAGATGCCGTGCGCGTAGTTCGTGGTGCCGTCGATGGGATCGCAGTACCACGTGTACTCAACCCCGGCGCTGTCCTCGAACTCTTCCCCAACGAAAGCGTGCGTCGGAAACTCTTCCGCAATGGTCCGGCGTACCCAAAGCTCGATCCCCAGATCAATATCCGTCACGAAATCAGCGGCGTTCTTCTTTGTCGCAAACATCGAAACGTTCGAGGATGTCGAGCGGATCATCGCCCATGTGGCAAGTGACTGCGCAAGTTCGTGCGCGCGCGTCAACACATCGCGCCTTCGTCCCACGTGATCGGCGCTCATGCTCCCCGCACCTCCGCGTTCTGGTTCAGGACGCGCAGGAGGTCGCCCGCACGGTTGGACGTCACGGCCTCAACGCCCATCGCCGCAAGCGCTCTTGCAGTCTCGGCATCGTCAACGGTCCAGCAGGTGGTACGCAGCCCGAGGGCACGCGCATCGCCCACGGTTGTGGGCGAGCACATGCCAAAGTGGGGGTTCCACGAGTAAGGCTGGAGCTCCTCGACGAGGGCGGGATCCGGAACACCATCGAGGGGGTAGGTCATGCGCAGACGTGCAGCGGGGAGGATCTCGCGCACGGCACGCATGGCGGTGACTCCCCCCGTGAACTCCGCCCGTGCCGCTGCCGCGCGACGGTCATCTGAGTGGTGTCCCTCTCCCGCGGCGATTGCCCGGATCCGCGAGGCGCTCACGCGCGCAATCTCCTGCTCCGCCCCGTCAGGTTCGCCCGGGAAATCGAGAAGAAGCACGGCATCGCCCACGGCATCGAGAGCACGCTCGAGCGTGGGGACTCCCCGCTCAAAGCCGTGGTCATTCGCGCACGCGCCATGCTGAGTCGGCTCACGGGCTTCTAGCGCGCTCACCGAGAGTTCAGCGGGACTGGCCGTGCACTCCCACAAGCGCTCGAGCGTGGAGTCGTGCAGAAGAATGGGTTCTCCCTCTGCGCTGAGCCTCAGATCGACCTCGACAACCTCGAGCCCCTCGGCTACCGCGTGTGCGATCGCTTGGAGAGTGTTCTCAACGTGGGCAACGGGGTCGCCACGATGTGCAACGAGCTGCACAGGACTCATCATTTCTCCGTTCATGCTGCTGACTGCTCCCCGGTAGGTCCGGCAGGCGAGGTAGCCGCGTCGACGAGAACACCATCGCGATACACCAGCGCTTCGGTGATGCGCACCCCCACCTCATCGTCAACGCGCAAGTCGTCGGCCTTCGCGAGCGAGCGCACACGAATGGCGCCGACCCGCACGACGAGGTCGCTGAGGTGGCCCTTTGGGGTGATGCGCTCAATGGTGCCCTTGAGCTGGGCGGCGCGGGGATCGCCAATCACGACGTTCTCGGGGCGAATACCGCATTCGGCATGTTCGGCCGCTCCGGTCACGAGGTCAATCGGCAGCGGCTCGAGACCTTCGACGTAGATGCGACCGGAACCGTCGGCACGGCGCTCCACTCGCCCTTTCACGAAGGACATCGTCCCGATGAAACCCGCGACAAACCGCGTCGCCGGTCGGCGATACAGAGTCGTTGGATCAGTCAGCTGTTCGATCCGGCCGCCGTTCATGACGGCGATGCGATCAGCAACGGCGAGCGCCTCCTCCTGATCGTGCGTCACAAAGACGCTCGTCATGCCAAGTTCCTGCTGGATACGACGAATCTCTTCGCGAACCTGGACGCGAAGTTTCGCGTCGAGGTTCGAAAGCGGCTCATCGAGAAGCAAGAGCGAGGGGTTTTGGACGAGCGCACGCGCGAGAGCAACGCGCTGCTGCTCGCCGCCCGACAGCCGCGCCGGTCGGCGCCCGGCCTTCTCCTCGAGTCCGACGAGCGCGAGGGCCTCACGCACGCGTGCGGTGCGCTCGTCGCGTGGGACCTTGGCAACCTTGAGCGGGAATGCCACGTTCTTTTCGACGCTCATGTGGGGCCAGAGCGCGTAGTTCTGGAACACCATCGCCGAGGGCCGGCGCTCCGGAGGCAGCGACGTCACATCACGCTCACCCACGGTGATCCGCCCCGCATCCGGCGTGAGGAACCCACCGATCATCCGCAAAGTCGTCGTTTTCCCGCATCCCGAAGGGCCGAGCAAACAGACCATCTCTCCCTTCCCGATCGCGAGATCAAGATCTTTGATGATGCTCTTGCCACCGAGCGTGATGCTGACGGAGCTAAGCGTGAGCGGCTCGGGAGAGAACCGGCGAGCGGTTCGGGCAGCTTTCGATGCGGACTGTGTCATCGGATTTGGAAACCATCTGCGAGAGCCCCACCCATGATGTGCTTCCTTACGAGAAGAAGCAGCACAACGGAGGGGACGGTGAGCATGATGGAAAAAACGGCCGCGACCTGTTCCGGCGAATTGAGAACGAGCGTGTAGAGCTCGGTCGGCATCGTGGAATAACTGGGGGCACCAACGAGGTAGGTGGCCTGAGCTTCGTCCCACGACGCGAGGAAAGCCATGATGAGGGCGACGAAATACCCCGGGGCGGCAAGTGGAAGCGTGACGCTCACGAAAGTCCTGAGCCATCCGGCACCGCTATCGCGCGCGGCATCTTCGAGCCTGCGCGGTACCGCCGCAAACGAGGCGGCAGGAATCCACGTAAGAAAAACGACCTGACCGAGCATATGTGCGATCGTGACACCCGGAATGGTCTCCATGAGGTTGAAGGCGTAGTACAAAGCCGCAATGCTCACAAAAAGCCCCATTTTCGGGAACGCATTCGTTGCGAACAGGCCAAGGAGCATCACCGTGCGCCCCGGGAACTGCATACGCCCAAAGGCGTAGGCAGCGGGCATGCAGATGAGAGCCGTGAGCGTCGTCGATAGGACGGCGAACATGAGCGAATTGAGGATCGAGGTGACGAACTTTGGAGTACCGAAAACCTTTCCCCACCAGTCAAAGGTGAGTCCAGCCGGAAGGAGGTTCGGCACGCGCCACTCGGTCGCGAAGGCGTGAAGGGCGAGCCACACAATCGGCCCGGCTACGAAGAGCAGCAACGCAAGCGCGGCAAGTCCTGACGCAATTTTCCTGGGCATATCAGGTCATCTCTTCTTTTGCTTGTCGGTAGTTGGCCCAGACGTAAAGAACCCCAATCAGCGCAGCGAGCGCAAACACGACAATGGCCATGACAACTGACTGCTGCGGCTCTCCGTACGTGTTGAAGTGTTTCGTCATACTGACGCCGAGCATGGTCGGAGCCGAAGGGCCCGTGAGCCAGGGAACCGTGAACGACCCGACGTTCCCAATCGCGGTGAACGTCATGGCGATGACCGTGGGCACGAATGCCATCGGTGCCACGACGTCCTTCACAATGCGGATCGTTCCCGCACCAGCGTCCCGAGCGGCATCAATCAGGGCGTCAGGCACCGATTGAACCCCCGACGACACCATGAGGACCGCAAACGGAAGCGAGGACCACACCTGAGTCATGAGCACGAGGGTCGACGTGAACGCAATTTGAGGCGGGCTCGCCACGCCAAGACTCCGCATCGCTGAGCCAAAGAAACCGTCGGCCGCCCAGAAGCGAATCATGGCCCACGCCCCGATTACTCCCGGGATAAACATCGGGATGACGGCGAAAGCGGGAAGCATGCGGGTGATGCCCGACGGCCGCAGCCTCATCGCGAGAGCCACGAGCCACGCGAGGGCCGTGACGATCACGGTGGTGAGAATTGAAATGCTCACCGTCACCCGCAAATCCGAGAGAAATCGCGGATTCGAAAAGACCTCGCGATACGCGTCGAGAGTTGGAGCCCACGACTGCGTCTCGTGCGTGTTCTTACCGATCATGGCGATCGTCGTGTTCAACCCACCCGTGTACCCGAGGCTCAAGCCGAAGGCATTGATGACGGGAAAACCGATGAAAACGATGATGAGGAGGATCGGTGGGCTCGCGAGGAGCACACCGACCCATGACTGTCTCGATGCCACGCTTGCTCCCTAGGCGGTCGGAACCTTCTGGTCCCAGAGCTTGGCCTTGTTGTCTTCGTGGTCGCCAAAGTAGCCCTGGCCGAGGTTCTGCGTGTCGATGCCGTCGAATTTCTTTTGAATCTCCTCGGGCATGTCCTCGAGCGGGATGATCGGGTAACCCGCCATTGTCGTGGAAATGATCTGCTGCCCCTCGGGGGAAAGCGCGAATTTCGCGAGCGCGAGCGCGGCAGGCTTGTTCTTCGAGTTCTTCGGGATCCCGAGGAACGATGCGCCGCCCGCGAACGACGGATTCGAGATCTGCGTCGCCTTGACCCGTTCCGGGATCTTCCCGGACTCGCGGCCGGAAATGAACTGATCGGACCACACCGGGATCATCGCGACCTCGCCGTTGACCAAAAGCTCAATGCTCTGTTCGTTGCCGTTCGGGTAGGTGCCCTGGCCGTACGTGAACTTACCGATGCGCTTGAGCTCTTCCCAACCCTTGTCCCAGTGCTTTTCGTCGGCCTCGTCGTAGCTCGTCGTCATACGCTCGCGGACGTCCTTCGGGATGTACAGGTCGAGCACGCTCGTCACGAAGGCCGAGCCTGAGCCGCCCGTCGAAGGAGAGTTGTAGGCGAACTTGCCGGGGTTCTGTTCGATCCAGGTCAGAAGCTCCTTGAGAGTCTTCGGAGGTGTGGCGACTTGCTCCGTGTCGTACGCGAGGAGCACGGAGGAGGCTCGGTAGGGGAAGGCTTGTCCAAGTCCTTGGGCAAGCGCATCCTGGGGAACATCGCCGAGGGCGGGAATCTCTTTGGCGCTCACGTTGAGCAGAAGTTTCGCGTCTGCCGCGTCCGTCACCCAGCCGTCATCGATGAAGTCCATGCCCGAATCGCCGTCGCCGGCAGCGGACAAGCGCGCGAGCGATTGCTGGGAGCGTTCGGAGTGCAGATCGTGGTCAACCTTGATCGTGACCTTCGGGTATTTCTTCGTGAAGGCCGGCCCAAGCCCGTCCTGCCATAGGTCGCGCACGTTGGTGTCGCCGCCCGCGTGGATGCGAAGGGTCCCTTCGACCTCACCCGTCACATCGGCTGCCGACTCACCTCCCTTGTCGGAGGCTCCTGAAGAGTTTTTCGAGGCTGGCGCACATGCTGTCGCGAGGCCCGCGAAGCTAAGGGCAGCACCACCAAACAGAAGTGAACGTCGATTGAGGGACATTGCGTGGCCTTTCCACTGGCGCGCAAGGGGCGCATCGATTTGGACGACGCCTCGAGGTTAAGCGCGCCGATGCCCCCGCTACGCCCGTCCCCCGCCCACGCTCGCGAAAGGTCGTCAAGAGTTCACGCAGTGGTCATGAAAGACCCCGTTTAAAACGGGCTTTGCTAGCCGAACTTGGGCCTTCTGTTACTTGATGCTCACCTGCAGGCCACGTGGACTTTTGCTTCGAGGTTTTAGCCTTCGAGCGGGTTTTCCTGTGGGGGAAGTTTCTCGATGACCTCGTGGTCAAACGACTGCGGACCCAGCTTCGCCGCACCACCGGGGCTTCCGAGCTCGTCGAAGAACTCTACATTCGCGCGGTAGTACTCGCTCCACTGATCGGGCAGGTCGTCCTCGTAGTAGATCGCTTCGACGGGGCACACGGGTTCGCACGCACCGCAATCGACGCATTCGTCAGGCTGAATGTACAGCGAACGCTCGCCTTCGTAGATGCAGTCGACGGGGCATTCGTCAACGCAGGCACGGTCTTTGACATCAACGCACGGGAGGGCGATGACGTAGGTCATGGCTTCACAGTCCTTTCTTCGCGCTGGTTCGCGCGCGCGATGTTTCTGATTTGGATGGCCCACACGATAGCGACACCCACGAGAGGCACGATCACGCCGAGGAACTGGGCGGCCCAGCCCTGCCACTGCGCTTCGCCCGCAATCTGTGCTGGAACGAGAAGCCCTCCCCCGAGCGACGTGCCCGAAAAATACACGGCCACGAGTGTGAAGGCGAGAGCATCGATGAACAGTGGGAGCTTGCGCCCGCTAAGCGCGACCAGCATGCAGGTTGCGACGACCTCGTAGGCGCAACCAAACAGGAGCCCCCACGGCACGGACACGTCTTGGACGGTCGAGCGCATACGGTGCGTCCCAATCACGACAAGGCCGCCGAGCACCCCCACGATCGCGCCGACAACGATCTCGGTCGCGCGCGAGGTGGGCCTCGTACCGTCGGCGAAAATGACGCCTTCGTTGGGGTCCTTGTGACTCATTGTCTCGCCCTCGATTACGAGTTGCGGGCGCGAGCGCGAGCGCGCGCACGCTCGGTCGGGTCGAGGACGACCTTACGGATGCGCACGATTTCGGGGGTGACCTCGACGCATTCGTCCTCGGCGGCGAATTCGAGCGACTCCTCGAGCGTGAGCTTGCGCGGCGGAATGAGATTCTCGAACGCGTCTGCCGTGGCCGAGCGCATGTTCGTGAGCTTCTTTTCCTTCGTGATGTTCACGTCCATGTCTTCATTGCGGGAATTTTCGCCGACAACCTGCCCCATGTACACCTCTGAGGTGGGTTCCACGAAGAACGAGCCGCGTTCCTGGAGGTTGATCATCGCATACGGCGTCACGGCACCCGCGCGGTCAGCCACGAGGGAGCCCGTGTTGCGGAATTCAATGGGGCCCATCCAGGGCTCGAAGCCTTCGGCGAGCGAGGAGGCGATGCCGGTACCGCGCGTTTCGGTCAAGAAGCGCGAGCGGAAACCAATGAGGCCGCGCGCGGGAACGAGGAATTCCATGCGCACCCAGCCCGAACCGTGGTTGTTCATGGTTTCCATGCGCCCCTTGCGGGAGGCCATGAGCTGCGTGATTGTCCCGAGGTATTCCTCGGGAACGTCGATCGTCATACGCTCGATCGGTTCGCACGTGACGCCGTCGATCTCGCGGGTCAGCACCTGCGGCTTCCCCACGGTCAGTTCGAAGCCTTCGCGACGCATCTGTTCAACGAGAATCGCGAGAGCGAGCTCGCCGCGGCCCTGAACCTCCCATGCGTCTGGGCGATCAGTGGGCAGAACCTTGAGGGACACGTTGCCGACGAGCTCGGCATCGAGGCGGTCCTTGACCTGGCGGGCGGTGAGCTTGTGGCCCTTGACCTTGCCGGCGATCGGCGAGGTGTTGATGCCGATCGTCATCGAGATCGCGGGGTCGTCCACGGTGATGAGTGGGAGCGGACGAGGATCGTTGAGGTCGGTGAGGGTTTCGCCGATCATGATGTCGGGGATACCCGCAACGGCCACGATGTCGCCGGGGCGCGCCGTGCGCGTCATCTGCTCGCGTGTGAGCCCCTTCGTTTCGAGAAGTTCGGTGACCTTCACGCTCTTGATATCGCCGTGGCGGGTCGCCCACGCGACCTGCTGGCCCTTCTTGAGCTCGCCGTTCTCGATGCGCAAGAGCGCGAGACGGCCGAGGAACGGCGAAGCATCGAGGTTCGTGACGTGTGCCTGCAGCGGCATGTCGTCGTCATATTCGGGAGCGGGGATCGATTCGAGAATCGTCTTGAAGAGCGGTTCGACCGTTTCGGAATCGGGAAGCTCGCCGTCTGCGGGCTTGTTCGCGCTCGCACGCCCAGCTTTGCCGGAGGCGTAGATCACGGGGACGTCGAGCAGTGCGTCGAAGTCGATCTCGGCGTTGTCTTGCGAGAGGTCCTCAGCGAGGCCGAGAAGGAGATCCGTTGTTTCGTTGACGACCGCGTCGATGCGGGCGTCGGGACGATCAACCTTGTTCACGACGATGATCACGGGAAGGCTCGCGGCAAGGGCCTTGCGCAGAACGAATCGGGTCTGCGGGAGCGGCCCCTCGGACGCGTCCACGAGCAGCACGACGCCGTCGACCATGGACAGGCCGCGCTCTACCTCGCCGCCGAAGTCGGCGTGCCCGGGGGTGTCGATCACGTTGATCGTAATGCCCTCGGGGTGCCCGATCTCGGCTGCCGTCGGCCCCGAATAGTGGATCGCGGTGTTCTTCGCGAGGATGGTGATGCCCTTTTCGCGCTCGAGGTCACCGGAGTCCATCGCACGCTCGTCAACTTTGTCGCGTTCGCCGAACGCGCCGCCCTGGCGGAGCATGGCGTCCACGAGGGTCGTTTTGCCGTGATCGACGTGGGCGACGATCGCGACGTTTCGAAGATCGGAGCGGTGCTGAATGGTCATAGGAGCCTTATCTGTTCGGGATCGGCGGAAGTCTCGTGAGGTGTGGGGGTCCGACGCTTGCCTGGCCCACGCGCGCCCGATTCATGGTAACGCGTCCGGGCCCCTTATCGGCTGCGTGAGCCTTCTCGCGTGACGAATAGAAATCTGCCTCACAGGGTGAGGGATCACAATGGAAACATGAGTGAAAACAGCAATCTCTCCCCCGCCCCCGTTGATCCGACGACTACCGAGGCCTGGCAACGCCTCGAAGAGCACGACGGCATGCTCGACAAAGGCCTGCGCGAAGCGTTCGCCGAAGATCCCGATCGCGCCAAGAAGCTGAGTTTTGAGGCGGCGGATCTGTTCGTTGATCTCTCGAAGAACCTTGTATCCGAAGAAACCGTCGGACTCCTTCTCGATCTCGCAAACGAGACGGGCGTGTGCAAGCGCCGCGACGACATGTTCACGGGCGCGCACATCAACACGACCGAGGACCGCGCCGTTTTACACACCGCGCTTCGACGCCCGAAGGGGGCATCCCCCGCCCTCGACGTCGACGGCCAGAATGTCGATGCCGATGTGCGCGAGGTCCTCGAACGCATCTATGAGTTTGCGAATAAGGTTCGCAGCGGCGAGTGGACCGGCGTTACGGGTAAGAAGATCGAGACCGTCATCAACGTTGGCATCGGCGGCTCCGACCTCGGCCCCGTGATGGTGTACGAGGCACTGCGCCCGCTCGCGGATGCGGGGATTGAGGCACGCTTCATCTCGAACATTGATCCGACCGACGTGGGCGAGACGACGCGCGACCTCGATCCCGAAACAACCCTCGTGATCGTCGCGTCGAAGACGTTCACGACGCTCGAAACGATCACGAATGCGAAGCTCGTGCGCGCGTGGCTGCTCGACGGCCTGCACGCCGCGGGCGTCGCTGAATCACAGGATGCCGAAGCCGTCGCGAAGCACTTCGTGGCCGTCTCGACCGCACTCGACAAGGTCGAGGAATTCGGTATTGACCCGGCCAACGCCTTCGGGTTCTGGAGCTGGGTGGGCGGTCGCTACTCGGTCGATTCGGCGATCGGCACGATCCTCGCCGTCGTGTTCGGCCCCGAGGCCTTCGAAGAGTTCCTCGGCGGTTTCCACGCGATGGACGAGCATTTCCGCACAGCAGCTCCCGAGGAAAACGTGCCTTTGCTCATGGGGCTCGTGAACGTGTGGAACGTGAACTTCCTCGGCGCCGAGACTCACGCGGTTCTTCCCTACAGCCAATTCCTTCATCGCTTCCCCGCCTACCTCCAGCAGCTCACGATGGAGTCCAACGGCAAGTCCGTGTGTTACGACGGCTCAGCCGTGACTGCGGAGACCGGCGAGATCTTCTGGGGCGAGCCCGGCACGAATGGTCAGCACGCCTTCTACCAGCTCATCCACCAGGGTACGCGCCTCATTCCCGCGGATTTCATTGCGTTTGCTAATCCCACCTACGCACTCAAGGACGGCGATACCGACGTCCATGAGCTCTTCCTCGCGAACTTCTTCGCGCAGACCAAAGCGCTCGCCTTCGGCAAGACCGCAGAGGAAGTTGAGGCCGAGGGGACGACCGGCGCGCTTGTTCCCGCACGCGTGTTCTCAGGCGACCGTCCGACCACCTCGATCATGGCGAGCGCTCTCACTCCGAGCGTCCTCGGCCAGCTGATCGCGCTGTACGAGCACATCACCTTCGTGCAGGGCGCAGTGTGGGGCATCAACAGCTTCGATCAGTGGGGCGTTGAGCTCGGCAAGCAGCTCGCGAAGCAGTTGACGAGCGCCGTCGCGGGCGACGAGTCGGTTCTCGCCGAGCAGGATTCCTCGACGCGTCAGCTCATCGAGTACTACCGCGCGCACCGCGCCTAAATTGCGCGCTTAAGAAAACGGGACCTCGCCGAGGCGGGGTCCCGTTTTCTTTGACAAGTGGGTAACCCCCACAACCCCTATGCAATCCAACGCCGTTGCGGCTCGGCAGTCGGTCCGCCTAGCGGGATTCCCACGAAGTCCCGCGACTTTGTCTCTAGGATGGACGTGGCGCAAGACATAACCGAAGGAGAGTGGCATGAAGGTCGGCATTCTGACTTCTGGCGGCGACTGCCCGGGACTCAACGCGGTCATCCGCGGAGCAGTCCTCAAGGGAGATTCCATTTACGAAGATGAATTCGTGGGCTATCTCGACGGCTGGAAGGGAGTACGCGACAACGAATTCATCCCGATCCCTCGGCGCCTTGTGCGCGGCATCGGCCGTCAGGGCGGAACGATCCTCGGCACCTCGCGCGTCAACCCCTTTCACGAGGACGGAGGGGGCGCCGAGGGTGTGCGCAAAGTTCTCGAGGACCACGATGTGGACGCCCTCATCGCTATCGGTGGCGACGGAACACTGTTCACGGCCAATCGCCTCGCAGAGGCCGGCATCCCCGTGGTCGGCGTCCCGAAAACAGTGGATAACGACCTCGACGCCACGGACTACACGTTCGGCTTCAATACCGCCGTTGATATCGCAACCGAGAACCTCGACCGCTTGCGTATGACCGGCAACAGCCACCACCGATGCATGGTCGCCGAGGTCATGGGGCGCAGCGTCGGCTGGATCGCGCTCCACTCGGGTATGGCTGCAGGCGCGCATGTCATCTGCATCCCCGAATTCCCGCTCACGATCGACGAAATCTGCGAGTACGTTGCGCAGCGCGCTGCACGCTCAAAGCGCCGCTCCCCACTCGTCGTCGTCGCCGAGGGGTTCGTTCCGAAGGACGCGCCGGCAGACTTCATGGACTACGAGATG
This sequence comes from Dermabacter sp. HFH0086, assembly GCF_000413375.1. Lineage (NCBI taxonomy): Bacteria > Bacillati > Actinomycetota > Actinomycetes > Micrococcales > Dermabacteraceae > Dermabacter > Dermabacter sp. HFH0086. The sequence goes on along the minus strand of NZ_KE340308.1, from coordinate 1,402,930 downwards.
GACGAATTTGGCCGACCGATCCTCGGCGGCGTCGCCCAGCGCCTCGCCCCCTATATCGAAGAAGCCACGGGTATCGAAACCCGCGCGACCGTGCTCGGACACATCCAGCGCGGCGGCGAACCGAATGCGTACGACCGCGTCCTCGCGACCCGATTTGGCATGGCCGCAATCGACCTCGTGCACGAAGGCGGTTTTGGTCGCATGGTTTCACTGCGCGGGACCGACATCGTGAACGAGCCGCTCACCGAGGCAATCGACTCGGTAAAGCGCGTGCCCAGGTCCAGATGGGACGAGGTTCGCGTCCTTTTTGGGTAGGAACGCCGCGCATTTGCGCCCCAGTCCCGCTTTTTGATAATAATTCTTAACATGCTGACCGCGCTCGCCCTCACCACAATTGCCGGGCTCGCCACGATCCTCGGCTCTCTCATAGCCTTGAGTGAGCGTGCCCGCGAACCGAAAGCCCTAGGCGCGGCTCTCGCGTTCGCCGCAGGTGCGATGCTCACCGTCAGTGCTCTCGAGCTCCTCCCCCACTCGATCGGTGTGCTCGGAGCTGGCACGACCACCCTTTACTGCGTTGCCGGCCTCGTCATTGTGGGCGCCCTCGACCTTGCTTCGCGAGCGTGGGAGCGCCGTGCGGTCACGAGCGCTAGGGAGGCGCCGCAACCGTCGGACTCCTCAAGTGCACGAGCGCTTTTGCGCACGGGCCTCATCACGGCTCTCGCACTCACCGCGCACAACATTCCCGAAGGGTTCGCGACCTTCTCAAGTGCCCTGCAAGACACCGTCTTCGCACTCCCGCTTGCGGCCGCGATCGCGCTGCATAACGTTCCCGAAGGCGTCGCCGTGGCCGCCCCCATCCTCCACGCGACCGGGTCACGCACGAAGGCCATCGCCGCGACAGCGCTCTCGGGGCTGTCCGAACCGGTCGGAGCCCTCGCGCTCTACGGGCTCCTCACCGCCACGGGGCACGCCGCGAACCTCGAATGGGCAAACCCCCTCATCGCAGGGGTGATGATCGCGATCAGCGCGCTCGAGCTCCTCCCCCTCGCCTACACGCACACCCGGCTCGCGCGAACCCTCACGTGGTGCGGTGTCGGTGCGCTTGTCATGGCCGCGAGCCTATGGGCGCTCGCCGGCTGAGCGCGAGGTTTGCACCCCGCCGCCGCCTGGTACGTTTGAGAAGTTCGTGACCATCACCGCGAGGAGAAGCTGATGTCCGCCATCATGTACACCATCACCGACGAAGCCCCCATGCTTGCGACCGCCTCGCTCCTACCAATCGTGCGTGGCTTCGCCTCGAAGGCCGGCGTCGACATCGAAACCCGCGATATTTCACTCGCAGCTCGCATCCTCGCCGCATTCGCGGACCGCCTCCCCGAGGACCAACGCGAACGTGACGCTCTCGCCGAGCTCGGCGCCCTCGCTCGCACCGCAGAGGCGAACATCATCAAGCTTCCCAACATTTCGGCCTCGGTTCCGCAGCTCAAAGCCGTAATCGCCGAACTTCAGGCACGCGGTTACGACCTCCCCGACTACCCGGATAGCCCCGAAACCGACACCGAACTCGACATCCGTGCGCGATACGACGCCGTCAAAGGCTCCGCCGTCAATCCGGTGCTCCGCGAAGGAAATTCTGACCGCCGCGCGCCGCGCGCGGTCAAGAATTTCGCGAAGGCCCACCCGCATCGCATGGGCGAGTGGAGTACTCACTCGCGCACCGAGGTCGCCACCATGAGCGAGGGCGACTTCCGCTCGAGCGAACGAAGCTTCGTCGTTCACGGCGACACAACCTTCCAGATCGTCCACGTCGCCACCGACGGCACCGAAACAATCCTCAAAGACACCGTGGCCGCCGAAGACGGCGACATTATTGACGCGAGCGTCATGAGCATCGGTGCTCTCGAGCAATTCCTCACCGCTCAGATCGATAACGCCCGCGAGCACGACGTTCTATTCTCGCTCCACCTCAAGGCCACGATGATGAAGGTCAGTGACCCCGTCATCTTCGGTCACGCGGTGCGCGCATTCTTCCCCGAGGTCTTCACGCGGTTCGGGGCAAAACTCGAGGATGCGGGGCTCTCGGCGAACAACGGTCTCGGCGCGATCCTCTCGGGCCTCGAGGCGCTCGATGCCGAAACCGCCGAAGCGATTCGCACGCTCGTGAATGACCGCCTCGCCGAAGGCCCCAAGCTCGCGATGGTCGACTCGGATCGCGGCATCACGAACCTTCACGTGCCGAGCGACGTCATCGTGGATGCGAGCATGCCCGCGATGATCCGCACGGGCGGAAAAATGTGGGGGTCCGACGGCGCCCTGCACGACACGCTTGCCGTCATTCCCGATAGCTCCTATGCCCCCATCTACCAGGTTGTGATCGACGACTGTCGCCTCCACGGTGCCTTCGATCCGACGCGCATGGGAACCGTGCCAAACGTCGGCCTCATGGCGGAAAAAGCCGAAGAATACGGCAGCCACGACAAGACTTTCATCGCCCCCGCAGACGGGCGAATCGAGATCCGCTCGACGTGCGGGTGCCACGATGCGGCGCTGACATCGCACGCCGTCCAGGCCGGCGATATTTTCCGCGCGTGCCACACGAAGGATGCACCCGTGCGCGACTGGGTCGCGCTCGCTGTGCGTCGTTCCCGCCTGAGCGAAACACCCGCCTTCTTCTGGCTTGACCCGGAGCGGGCCCACGATCGCGAAATTGCGGCGAAGGTCGAGCGCGCCCTCGCCGACGAGGACACCGACGGCCTCGACATCCGCGTGCTCAGCCCCGTCGAGGCCATGTGGGAGACTCTCGCGCGGACGCGCGACGGACTCGACACGATCTCGGTCACCGGCAACGTTCTGCGCGATTACCTGACCGACCTCTTCCCCATCATGGAGCTCGGCACCAGCGCCAAAATGCTCTCGGTTGTGCCCCTCATGGCGGGCGGCGGGCTCTTCGAGACGGGAGCGGGCGGCTCCGCTCCGAAACACGTCCAGCAGCTCGTGACGGAAAACTACCTACGGTGGGACTCTCTCGGGGAATTCCTCGCGCTCGCCGAATCGCTGCGGCATCTTGCGCGCCGCGACGACAATCACGATGCCGAGGTGCTCGCGGATACCCTCGAGCGCGCAACCGAAACGTTGCTCACCGAAGGCAAGTCACCCGAGCGGCGCCTCGGCGGCACCGACAATCGAGGCTCGCACTTCTACCTCGCACTGTACTGGGCGCGTGAGCTCGCTTCACAAAGCGACAGCAGTGCGCTCGCGCGCACGTTTACGCCCGTCGCGAGCGAGCTTGATGAGTCCGCCGCTGACATCGAGCGCGAGCTTCTCGCGGTTCAGGGCACGAAGGCCGAGATCGGTGGTTATTACCGGCCCGATCCTGAATCGACAGCAGCGGTCATGCGCCCTTCAGCCACGCTCAACGCGATCATCGACCAGCTCGCGGCGCGCTAACGCGCCCGCCTCCGACCTCCCTAGAAGCGCAGGTCGGTTTCGACGCCCATCGAACGCGCAACCGGCAAGTGGAAGTGGTCGCTTGCGCGTGCCTGGTTTTTGAACATCACGCGGAACACTTTCTTCGCGACGAGCGTCAGGAACGTCGCGGGCGCAAGCACGAGGTTGGCGCGCGCTGTCACGAACCACGTGGACTTGAGACGCTGATTGCTCCAACGCTCGCTCGCATCGGGGCACGAGGCGAGAAGACGCATCGCTTTCGGCACATCCAGGTGTTCCTTGAAGCCGAAGTGGACGTTCACGCATTCGACGCCGTCGGGCACGCCCGGGACGTCCAGAATCTTGATGCGATCTTCCGCGTTCACGCGTGGAACAGGCTCGGTCGTCACCTCAGCAATCACGACGCGCGAGTGGATGGCGCGATTCACGCGCGTTTGCGTGAGAAGCGCGAGCGGCGGCGTATGGACATCCTGGTGGAGGTACACGACGGTTCCCGGGAGCTTTTGGAGCTGCTTCTTTTCCGTGCGCGCCACGAATTCCTCCCACGTTCCGCACAGGTCCCGGCGGCGCTCACGAAGGCGATTGGCGCCAAAGCGCCACACGTGCATCGTCGCGATGCACAGCGCCGATACGACGAGGGGAATCCACCCTCCCGTGAATACTTTCGCGGCGTTGGCCGCAAACAGGAAGAGCTCGGCGCTCGCAAAGAACGCGGCCACGACGATTACCTTCCACAGTGCCCACTTTCGCACGTAGCGGAGGTAGAGGAACAAGAGGGCAGTCGAGAGGAGGAACGATCCCGAAACGGCGATGCCGTACGCGCTCGAGAGCCCCTGCGAGGAGCGAAAGGCGAGGATGAGCACGAGTGCCCCCACGCACAGTAGCCAGTTCACACCGGGCACATACACCTGCCCCTTGTGCTCGCTCGTATACGTATGCGTGAGGCGCGGAAGCAACCCCAGCCGCTGGGCCTGCATCGACACGCTAAACGCCCCCGCGATCACGGCCTGCGAGGCAATGATCGTCGCGAGGGTCGCAAGAATCACCACGGGGAATTGAAGGTTGTGCGGGACGAGATCGTAGAACGGGTGGCTCGCGCTGCGTTCGCGCAGAACGAGCGCTCCTTGCCCCAGATAGTTCAGTGCGAGGCACGGGAAGACGAGCGCAAACCATGCCCTCGCGATCGGTCCTCGACCAAAGTGCCCCATATCCGCATACAGGGCTTCTGCTCCCGTCACCGTCAGCACAACAGCGCCGAGAGCGAAGAAGGCCAAGAGCGGTTCCGTCACGATAAAACCGAGAGCGTGATGCGGGGAAAGCGCCCCGATGATTTCCGGAGTCTTCACGATCGACAGCACGCCGAAGGTCGCGATCACAAGGAACCACACGATCATGACGGGCCCGAACGCGCGGCCCACGACGCCCGTCCCCCACCGCTGAATACTGAACAAGGCAAGCACGAGCACGAGCGCGATTGGCACGACGAGCGGGCCGAGGGCGGGAGACGCCTCTTCGAGTCCCTCCACAGCCGACAGAATCGAGATGGCCGGGGTGATGAGCGAATCGCCGTAAAACAAACCCGCCGCGCACATCCCGAGCACCATTACCGCGCCGAGCAGACCTCGCGTGCGCGCGCTCGACAGGACGGATGTCAGAAGCGCCGTGAGCGAGAGCTCGCCTCCCTCACCGTCGTTATCGGCACGAAGGAGCACACCTACGTACTTAATGGAGACCGTGAAGGTGACTGCCCACAGCACGAGGGACAACGCACCAAAAATATGCTGGGGATCAGGGGGAAGCGGGTGGCCGTCGGCCTCTGTGAAAAGCGCTTGGAATGCGTAAATCGGCGAAGTGCCGATGTCTCCGAAAACAACGCCGAGGGCGGCGACGGACAGTGCAAAAATACCTTGTGAACGGGCGTGAGTTGTCATCACGACCGACGAGTCTAACCTGGCCCCATGAGTCAAGAAACCGTTAAGGCTGTCTCGTGGCTCACGAATCCGTAAGGCCGTACAGCGGCTATCAGCCCCACATACGAAAGCGCCCCGGCACACACCGGGGCGCTTTCGTACTGTCGCGAAATCAGAGAGCCGCGAGTGCAGCCTCGTAGTCGGGCTCGTCATCGACACTCGGCACGAGCTGCGAGTGCACAACCTTGCCGGTTTCGTCGGCGACGAGCACGGCACGAGCGAACAGGCCGGCGAACTCGCCGTCGGACAGCACCACGCCGTAGTCCTTGCCGAAGCTCGAACGGAAAGCCGAGAACGTGTGGACGTCATCGAGGCCCTCCGCGCCGCAGAAACGCTCCTGCGCGAACGGAAGATCAACCGACACACCGATCACGACGGTGTTGTCGAGCGAGGAGGCCTTCTTGTTGAACGTGCGCAGCTGCGCCTGGCACGTGGGCGTGTCAACCGAAGGGAAAATGTTCAGCACAATGCGCTTGCCGGCGAAGTCGTCAAGAGTGACGTCTTTCAGCTCGGCGTCTGCAAGGGTGAACGCGGGAAGCTGATCGCCAACCTTGGGGAGCTCCCCGTTCGTCGACACGGTTGCGCCTTCAATGGTGACTTCTGCCATCGTCATTCCTTCTTTCATCGCTATGTCCGGCCGCGACATGCGGCCCTGCTACGACTCGTACAGTAGAACCGCCATCTGACCGTTGCCAGAAAGCGGCGCACCCTGACACGCCTACGCCCTCTCCGCTTTCATACGCTCAATGGCCTTCTTCACATCAAAGTCAGCTTTCGGATAAGCGGGGGCGATGCGTTCGAGCGCATCGGTCAGAAGCTGCTGAACAGCCAGCCGCGCGTACCACTTTCGATCCGCGGGAACGACGTGCCACGGAGCCCACGCCTTGTGCGTCTCGCGGATCGCAGCGTCGTACGCATCCATGTATGCATCCCAATGCTCACGTTCGTCGAGGTCGCCCATGTTGAACTTCCAGTGCTTATCTTCGCGTTCGAGACGCTCGTAGAGCCTCTCCCACTGCTCCTCCTTGGAGATGTGCAGCATGACCTTCACGACCTCGTAGCCCCGTTCTTCGACGAGTTGCTTTTCAAACCTGTTGATGTCGCTGTAGCGCTTCGCGAGAGTCTTGTCGTCTGCCCACCCGTGGACGCGGTGGATGAGCACGTCCTCGTAGTGCGATCGATCGAACACGCCGATGAAGCCCGGCTCGGGAAGCGCTCGACGAATACGCCACAGGAAGTGGCGATTCTTCTCCGTTGCCGTTGGGGCCTTGAAACCTTTGATTCGCACGCCCTGCGGGTCAACAGCGCCCACCACGTGACGCACAATTCCGCCCTTGCCGGCAGTGTCCATGCCCTGGATCACGAGAAGGACGCGGCGGCCATTTTCTTGGTCGCGATGCTCGGCCCACAGTCGCTCCTGGAGCTCACTGAGGTACGCGCTGCGGGCGGCGAGGATTGCTTTGCCGTCCTGCTTGTCGCCGCCAAACTCGAGCCGCGCCTTCGTCGAGAGGTCGCGCACGGAAGTGAAGCCCTCGAGGTCGAGCGGGAGCTCGTGCCCGCGTGGGCGCGCGTCAACATAGGTACCGTCCTCGACGATGTCGAGTGCAGCATCACTTACCTTCAGGTGTTTCTTCGCCTGATCGAGAACGATCTGTTCGCGCTGTTCACGCACGGGCGCCTGAGCGTTCTCAGTGCTCTTTTTGCTCTTCTTGTCCTTTTTGGCCATACCTTCAGTCTAGGAAGCGGCGAGGGGCCCTCCCTGACTCATACTTACCTAGAGGCTCGCCTGTGCGTGAGTGCGATGAAGCGCGTCACGATGAGGGCACCGAGGGCGACGGCAGCCGTCGACACCCAGACCGCCGCGCGGAGCCCGGCGCTGTCCACGATGAGGCCGCCAATGATCGCACCCCCACCGATCGAAATGTTGAATGCCGCGCTATTGAGAGCGGTGCCTGCCTCAACTCGATCCCCCGCCTCGGCGTTGACGAGCGACTGAATCGACACCGAGGCCATGCCGCCAAAAAAGCCCCACACAGCGATGATGACGAGAGCATTGACGGGGGCGGACATCACGGTCGCGACGAGGATGAGCGAAAGCGCCGTACCCACCGCAAGGACAAGAACCGCCAAGGCAGCAGAGCGTTTGATGAGCGGGCCGGCGGCGAAGTTCCCGATGAGGCCGAGCGCCCCGTAAAGCAGCAGGTACATGCTGATCTTTTCGAGATCGACGTGGGCGAAGTCTTGAAGGATCGGACTCACGTAGCTGTACGAGACGAACTGGCCCGTCACGATAATGAGCGTCAGCACAAATGCGTAGCGCACGCCGCGGATCTTCACAGCACCGAGGGTCGAGCGCACGGTTTCCACCGCGGCCGACTGCACGGGCCTGACCATTGCGACCATCATGAGGCCCACGACGAGGGCGAGAATACCCGTGGCAGCGAACGCGCCGCGCCACCCGAGCATCGTTCCGAGCCACGTTGCGAGAGGCAGTCCAAGCACGAGCGCGCTCCCGTTCCCGGCAAACGCAATGGTCAGCGCAGTCGTGCGGTCCTCTTTTTTTACCTGGCCAATCGCGACGAGCGGAAGCACGGGCCAGTTCATCCCGATTGCAATCCCGGTGAAAATGCGCGAGGCAAGAAAGAGCGGCCACGAGGTGGAGAAGAAGGAAATCGTGCAACTCACGACTACCGAGAGAAGAGCGAGTAGCAGCACGGTCTTACGGTTCAAGGGGCGAGTCACGCTCGGCACGAGTAGGGCCACAACGCCCGCGATCACGCCGGGAAGTGTCACGGCGAGCCCGACGGTTCCTCGGCTCACACCGAGGTCGTTGGAGATAAGCGTGAGCACGCCGATGGGAAGCTCTTCGATGGTGATAAGCGTGAAGATCCCGAGAGCCAGCGCGACCACCGCGATCCAATTCGAGCTCTCCGGCTCGCTGTTCGGTGCTGCCTCGGGGAGGGTCGACGGATCGACCTCCGGGTTAATCGCGGGAATAGAGCCTGTCACGGTAGGAGGAACAGCCGACACGGCACACCCCTTCATCGTTATGCGGCAGACACGTCAGGTGCCTGGGCTCACGGATGTTGACCCGCGCAGCGCCCAACACTCTAGGAAAAGACGCGAGTCTCCTCCAAGTTGTGGTGGCGGGATTCACCGCGCGGATACCCATAAAATGGGAGCGCCCTCGACGCGCGCACCGGAAGGTTTTTCCTTATGGCCATTGGCTTTGCCGCACTGCTCGACGATATCGCCGCCCTCGCGCGCATGGCCGCGGCCAATGCCGACGATGTTGCCGCCGCGTCCATGAAGGTCAGCGCAAAGGCAGCGGGAGTCGTCGTTGACGACGCAGCCGTAGCTCCGCAATACGTACGCGGAGTCAATCCCAAGCGGGAGCTGCCGATCATTTGGAAAATCACGAAGGGTTCCTTGCTCAACAAGGCCATCATCCTCGTGTTCGCGCTCCTTCTTTCGCAGTTTGCGCCGTGGGTCCTCACGCCGCTACTCATGCTGGGAGGCACCTACTTGTGCTTCGAAGGTGCCCATAAGATTTGGGAGCTTGTCACCGGCAACAAGGAAGCGAAAGAAGCCGAGCCTTCCGTTGTGCAGGGAGAGGATGCGGAAAAGAAGGTTGTATCGGGGGCCGTGCGCACCGATTTCATTCTCTCCGCAGAAATTATGGTGATCTCGCTCAACGAGGTCGCTGACCAGCCCCTCGTGGATCGCGCCCTCATCCTCGTGGTCGTCGCGATTGTCATCACGCTCGCCGTTTACGGGGTCGTGGGGCTGCTCGTCAAGATGGACGACGTTGGGCTCGCGCTCACGAAACGAGATTCAGGCGCCGCGAAGACGTTCGGCGCATGGCTCGTGCGGGCAATGCCTGTCGTCATGACCATCATCAGCTACGTCGGAATGTTCGCCATGCTGTGGGTTGGCGGTCACATCATGCTCACGGGGCTCGATGAGCTCGGGCTGCACGCACCGTACGCGCTCGTGCACCACCTCGCCGAGGGCGTCGAGGCGATCGCGGGCGTGGGCGGAGTGCTCGCCTGGCTCGTCGATACGCTGTGCGCCCTGGTGTTCGGGCTCGCGTGGGGCGCCGTCGTGGCCGGCGTGTGGGCACTGACCCCGTGGGGGAAGAAGGCCCACTAGCGCCAGCGGGGCCGGCCGCTTACTTTTCCGTGGGAGTGACGGGCGGTTCAGCCGACCAGGGGAACACGATCCAGTCGGCGGTATGTTTCCAGACGAAATGAGGCTCGACGACCGACGTCGGCTTCGAGTACAGGACCGCGGAGCGCGCCTCGGCGCCTTGAGCCTCGAGAAGCTCGAGGACAAGCGCGAGGGTACGGCCGGAATCGGCAACATCGTCGACGACGAGCAGGCGCTTGCCTTCAATAGCCTCGGTGTCAAGCAGCGGCGCGAGGAGAACTGGATCGGGAAGGGTCTCGTGAACGTCGGTGTAAAACTCGACGTTGATAGCGTCGGCAAGTTTGAGTCCCAGAGCGTATGCGAGGGACCCCGCCGGGAGCAGGCCGCCGCGCGCAACGGCGATGATGATCTCGGGCTCGAAGTCCGAATCAATGATGGTTTGTGCAAGTTCACGGCTCGCGGTGCCGAAGGTCTCCCACGTGAGGACCTCCTTCACCTGCAGATCGCTTGAATCGGCGTGGTAGGCCCCTGTCACGGCGTCCTCGTTTCCCCGGCTTTTCCGGATCGCACCGGTTGTTCCGGTGGTGTGTTCGTTGTCTTCTCCCCCGTCGGACCCTCGGGGCCAACCGGTCGTGGCTCCATTCTAGGGGCGAAATTCCGCGTCTTCGAAACGCTGCTGCCGGGTGCGTACACTAGTAACGACTTCGATACAGCCGCCCACCCTTTTGGTAGGCACCTCGCATGTGAAGACAGCAGGAGCCGCGATGCTTGATTATTGTGCGTCTCTCATCGTGCGTGCGCGGCACCTCATCGTCGCCCTTGCGGCGTTGTGCGCGGTGTTCTTTGGAGCGTTGATTCCCTTCGTCGGCGTGAATGCCGACATGGCGAAGTATCTGCCGTCCGCATCACCGATGCGCGCCGGAACCGAAGTCCTCACAGATCAGTTCGATGACCCCGATCTTTCGACGTTTCGGGTCATGGTGGATGGACTCGCTGACGACTCGGAGCGCAAAGAGGCCCTCGCTGCCCTCGAGAAGCTCGATGGGGTTCACCACGTCACATCGTCAACCAATGCCACTCCTGCCGATGGCGACCCAGCCCGATACATCAACGGTGACCACACGCTCTTCGTCGTCTCCTCCGAATCCGACTACGCAGACCCTGCGGCGACGTCCCTTGCCGAGGAACTCTCCGCACTGAGCGAGTCCGGCCTGAACGGGCACTCCCTCACCTTCACGAGCGATAATCCGTCGACGAGCGGTGAGCTTCCCCTGTGGATCGCGGCTATAGCTGTCGCTCTGCTCGCCGCGATCCTTATCGCGATGAGTGCATCGTGGATCGAGCCTTTGCTCTACCTCGCGACGATTGGCATCGCCGTGCTCCTCAACATGGGATCCAACGTTGTCCTTGGCGAAATCGCCGAAGTGACGTTTTCGATTGCCGCTATCCTCCAGCTCGTCTTGTCGATGGATTACTCGATCATCCTCGCCAATCGATATCGGCAGGAACGCGCCGCGCAGAAAAGCCACGGTGCGGACTCCGTACCAGATGCGAGCGCAATCGCCATGCGCCGAGCCTTGCCCAAAGCCTTCAGCGCAATCGCCTCGGCATCGATTACGACCATCGTCGGCCTCCTCATGCTCGTCTTCATGAGCTTCAAGGTGGGCGCCGATCTTGGCATCGTCCTTGCCAAGGGCGTGGCGATTTCGATGCTGACCGTTTTCACGGTCCTTCCCGCATTCCTTGTCATGTGCGACTCCTTGATAGCGCGCACGCCAAAACCGTTCCTCAGCCCCCGCTTGGGCGTGCTCGCTCGGCTCGAGCACGCTGCACGGTGGGTCGTTCTCGCTGTGTTCGTCGCTATCCTTGCGGGATCCGCGTTCCTCCAGTCCCGTACGGAGACGGCGTACACGCTTTCGACCCCCGACCCGGTCGCCGAGCATTTCACCCCCGATAACGACATCGTGCTCGTCTATCTCAATTCGAATGCTGAGCACATCCATGAGATTGCCGATGCTGTAAAGCGCGATCCGCACGCGATAAGCGTGATGGGCTACCCCACCACCGTCGGGGAGCCGCTCACGAAGGGCGAGATGAAACGCACCTTGGAGGAATTTGAGGACTCGCACGACTCTGGGAACGCGAGTGGGAACAAAGACGGTTCCGACGGCTCCTTGGCCCTCAACGACACGGCCCTCTCGATGGTGTATTTCGCCTACCACGACGGACAGGCGGGAACCATGACGCTACAAGAATTCGTGGCTGCCGCTCGCGAGGCTGAAAACCTCAGTCAGAAGGGAGAACTCGGGTCTTTCACGTCGGGCGGCATCAGCCGGATTGAAGGAGTCGGCGCCCTCGAGCGCGCACTCGATTCAGGTCAGGTGCCCGGTGACGTTCTCGGCCGCGAGTTCACCCCGAAGCAGCTAGCGTCGGTGCTCAAAAGCATGAAGGGGCGCGGGAGCGAGGGCGATTATTCAGGCGGCACGAGCGATGCGATTCCTATCGACGAGGACGATCTCACTCAGCTCTTCGTGCTGCACCGCGCGCTACACGAATCGGATCCGTCCTGGACGATGTCACTCGATGACCTCGTGCACTTCATGCTCGAAGAGTCCGGGCAGGGCGGGCGATTTGAGGGGCAGTTGAGCACTGAACAAGTTTCTCAACTCGAAAGCGCCGCCGCAGACATCGCTGATGTTCGCGCGCGATTCGTGGGAACCGAGTTCTCGCGTTTAATTATCCGTACTGACTACCCCAAGGAAAGCCCGGAAACTCTCGCATTCGTCGAGAATCTCGTCGATCTCGCAGACGCCAAGGTACCCGGTGAGCATTTCTTCGTGGGAGATTCAGCCATGGTGTACGAAATGCGCGAGGGATTCGGCGCGGAAAATGTGAAGATCGCACTTTTCACGGCGGCCGCAATATTCATCATTGTGGCGCTCACGTTCCGCTCGATCGCCGTGCCTGCGATTCTTGTACTGCTTGTGCAGGTGGGCGTCTTTATTACGGTGAGCACCGTCGGGCTCCAGGGATACAGCATGTACTACCTCGCGATGCTCATCGTGCAGTGCATTTTGATGGGAGCCACGATCGATTACGCGATCGTCCTCACGACGTATTACCGGGAGGCACGGCAGGAACACGGGGTGCGAGAATCGCTCGCGCGCGCCTACGACGGTTCGATTCACACGATCCTCACCTCCGGTCTCATCATGGTGCTGGTGACGGGCGTGATCGGTTTTCTGTTCTCAAATCCGACGGTTGCCCAGATCTGTCGAACCATCGCGATCGGGGCGTTTGCGGCCATCATCCTGATCGTGGGGATCCTGCCTGCGCTGCTCGCCGTTCTCGACCGGGTGGTGGCTCCTAAAAACGCGGCGCCACGCGCATAGGGACACGGCAGCGAAAAGGCACGGCGCCGTTTGGGGCGGCCTAGAATTACCCTATGGTCATGCATGAGGTGAAGGTTCTCGTCCCCGAAGATCGGCTCGCCGATTTCTACACGCGTTTTGGCACGTGGCTCGCGGAAAGCGAGACGGCCCTGCCCAAAGCGAACGACGACGCGCACGAGAGGCCCGCGACGGAAGACGGGGGCCTTGCGGAAACGCGCCCCAGCGGCGAGCGCGCCGTCAACCGAGGCAAAGACGAGGCGCAACCGGCGTCGGACCGCACACCCCCTGAGCCGGAAAGCCCGCGCCGCAGCGCCGCTGCCGCTGCGCCCACCTCAAGCGATCACGACCTTCTCGACTGCGCCGTCGAGTGGTGGCGTTCCCTCAAACGAAACGAGCGCGATATTTTCACGCTTTTCATGGACGCTGCGCCGAACACGCTCGGAGCGCCCGAGATTGTGGCCGCGCTCGGACTCAAGAGTGAACGCGTCATCCCCGGTGTCCTCGCCTGGCCGCGCCGCAAGGCTGCCCGTGCGGGCTTTCCCCTCGCGTGGAAGTTCGAGCACGATGCCGACGGCAAGGCCCGCTACGGCCTTCGCAACATGCCGGAAGTGTCAATGAGCGCACACGAATATGCATCGCTATTGCGCGAGGCAAAGCGCAAGGTCGAGGGCTAGCGACCGCCCCTATCGCACGGCCGAGCGCCACCTCGTGATGAAGCCGTGAGAGAGGATGAGCCCGAACGTCATCGCGGCGAGAATCAGCAGGGCGGTGGAGAAGTCCTGTGCGATGCCGACCACGACAACCGTGCTGGGGCGCGCCGTCAGCTGCACCATCCCCGCCACTGCGCGGAACAGGTAAATGCCGGGCACGAGCGCGACGATGGCGGCGAACCCCACGCCTGCGAATGACAGGCGTTTGCGGTGCGCAACAGCGCTCAGCACAAGTCCCGCGACAATGCAGGCCGCGAGATCGGCGTTAATGACGTTCACTCCGCACGAAACCATGAGAATCCAGCGTCCAGCATGGATGAGCCCTCCCACGAGGATGGGCCACGCCGCCTGCGTAAGCGGCATCGAGAAGTAGACGCTGAACGCCATCGCGGCGAGCGCTGCCGCGAGCGCATCGACCCATAGCGAAGGCGTACGGGCACCAGCAGTAACGGGAAGGTCGCTCCCCACGAGGAGAAGCCCCACGACGAGCCCGCCGCTGATCGCGGCGAGGATGATCCCGCCATACACGAGGCGATGCCACCCCACCGTGACGTTCTTTCCCGTGACGTCGAGCGCGCCGTTGATGAGGTGTGGGCCCGGCACAAGAATCATGGCGGGGCACACCGCGACGAGTCTGGCTGCCGATGCGATACCAAGGTGATCGGCGACCCCACCAAGAATCCCCGCGAGCATGGCAGCCGCAAGCGCCTGGCCCGGCACGGCGATGCCGTGAGCCCCGAGCCATCGCCTCATACAACCGCCAATACCCGCTGCCAGCGCGATCAACAGGTACGACAGCGGGCTGCGGGCGCCGTAGATGAGAGCGAGACCCCACGCACCGGCGATACAGGCGAGGACGAAAAGCCATAGCGGGGCGTGCGAAATCGAGGCTGCTTCGTCGAGCCGAGAATTGAGCCGCGCGAGTTCACGATCACCGATGTCGCCACTGGCCGGAAGCGAGTCGATAGCTCGTAGCGTCGCGTTAACGCGCGCCATGTTGATCGCCTCGGGTCGCACGTGGACGGTCGTGTGCGCACGACCGTCGATGTCGACGAGGACGACGCGGTTCCATTCAACAATGCACCGTACCGGCAAGCCGAGTCGAGCGCTCAGGGATTCGACCGCGGAGATTGCCTCCGACGTGAGGTGGCCGTACCCCACGAGGGTTCGTGCCGCGGTTGCGAGAGCCCGCATCCGCTCGTCTCGCATGGGTCCTTCTCTCTCTTCGCTGCGTCTCGTATGTGAACGGCCCCGCACCAGAAACAGCCGGGCGTGCGCCCGTCTAACCCTAGCGCTCCCAGTACATGAAGGTTTCTTCATTTTCGCCTCATGGCAGTTTCATGCAGCACAGGCACCGTGATGGCTAACAGCACAACCGAGAAGGAGAAAAACCGTGCCCCCTCGCCGCCATCGCCCCTTCCTCGGCTTTCGCCCGCGCAGAATCCAGCCGTCTACCCCACGTACTTTGTGAAATTCATGGCCAACAGACTGGGAATATCCACCCAAAGGCAAAGTGCGCGTAACCTTTCAGTTGCTCTGCCGATGCATCATGATGCGGTCCACTCCCCGCCCTCGAAGGATTGTTCCTCATGTCTCACGACGTCCTCGAACCAAAGCGCCAGTTCCTTGGCCCCGATCGCAATTGGCACCTCGCCTTCGGTGTCCTCACACTCGGCACGCTCATTTTGTGCATTTACTGGGCGCTTGGCTACACCGACACTGGATCGTGGGGCATCCTCATCACGACCATCGTCGTGGGCCTGTTCATGGCGTTCAACATCGGCGGTAACGACGTCGCCAACTCGTTCGGCACGTCGGTGGGCGCGGGAACGCTCAGCATGAAGCAGGCACTCATGGTCGCCGCGATCTTCGAAGTGAGCGGCGCCGTGATCGCTGGTGGCGATGTCACTGAGACTGTGCGAAGCGGAATCGTCGATCTCGATGCCTTCTCCGTTCAACCACTCGACTTCGCCTTCATCATGATGTCGGCACTCCTTGGCGCGGCCCTGTGGCTGCTTGTCGCAACAAAGATGGGTTGGCCCGTCTCGACGACCCATTCGATCGTCGGCGGCATCGTTGGCGCGGCCGTGACGCTCGGACTCGTCACGGGCACCGGTGGTTTCGAGATGGTGCAGTGGGGCGAGATCGGCAAGATCGCGCTGTCCTGGGTCGCGTCGCCTCTCCTCGGCGGGATCGTCGCCTACATTCTCTTCGGCGCGATCAAGCGGTACATCCTCGTGTACAACGAAGAAGCCGATGAAAAGCTCCGCCAGCTCAAGATCGACCGCGCCGCGCACCGTGAAAAGCACAAGAAGGCCTTCGAACGACTCACGGAGATCCAGCAGATCGCCTACACGAATGCCATGGCGCGCGATGCCTCTACGATTCAGTCAGACCCCGATTACGACGTTGAGGATCTCGACTCGGATTACTATCGCGAGCTCCACGACATCGAAGAACGCGCCGAGCACATCAATGCCCACCGCGCACTCGATACATGGGTGCCACTCCTCGCTGCCGCCGGCTCAATCGTGATCTCCTCGATGCTCCTCTTCAAGGGCCTCAAGAACCTCCACCTCGACATCAACGGTGCGGGCAACATCCTCATCATGGCGATGGTGGGTGCTGCCGTGTGGATGGCCGTGTTTATTTTCGCGAAGACGCTCAAAAACGAGGACCTCTCCCGCTCGACCTTCCTCTTGTTCTCATGGATGCAGGTGTTTACCGCCTCGGCGTTCGCTTTCAGCCATGGTTCCAACGACATCGCGAATGCGGTCGGCCCGTTCGCCGCAGTCCTCGATGTTCTCAAGACCGGGTCGATCTCCGCTAATGCAACAGTGCCCGCTGCTCTCATGCTGAGCGCCGGCGTGGCCTTGGTTTGCGGTCTTTGGTTCATCGGCCGCAACGTCATCAAGACCGTAGGTACGGGCCTCACGAAGATGCACCCCGCCTCCGGCTTCGCCGCGGAGCTCTCCGCTGCGGGCGTCGTGATGGGAGCCTCGATGATCGGCATTCCCGTCTCCTCGACTCACATCCTCATCGGCGCGATTCTCGGCATCGGTCTCATCAACAAGGCCGCTAACTGGAATCTCATGAAGCCGATCGCCCTCGCGTGGGTCATCACGCTTCCCGCCGCGGCTGCGATCGGGGCCCTCGGCATCGTGATCCTGCGCGCCGTATTCGGCTAAACGTCCGTTTGAAATACGGGCTTTTGAAAAACCGGGTCGTGGTGCACTACCTCACCCACCACGAAATCGATATCGCCCACGCGCTCCCACCCGTGCTTGCTGTAGAAACGCTGCGCCCGGTGGTTATCAGCATTCGCGTTGAGCCATAAACCCTCCACACCGCGTTCACGAGCGCGTTGCTCGGCGGCTTCGAGGATTGCCGCCGCGACTCCTTTGCCGTGCACCTCGGGAACGGCGTAGCACTTGGAGAGGAGCCCCGCGCGCTGGAGCGTCACGCCTAGATTCGGTGCGGGGGCGCCATCTGGTCCGAAGAGCAGGAGCGCGTAGCCCACAAGTGCTCTTCCGACGGTTGCCACGAGCACATCGTGCTCCGGGTGATCGATGTGCGCAGCAAAATGTTCGGGAGTGAGATGCTCGCGAATATAGGCGTCGATGTGGGCCTGAGCAAGCGTCGGAGGACAAGCCAAAGGAAAAGTACGGGCCGCAAGTTCGCTAACAGCGAACGCATCGTGAGGGTGTGCATCTCGAACGATGAAGTCCATTTCTCCATTGTTTCTCACTCGAGCCTGAAAAACACACGCATAGCTCTTTCAGGCTCACAGCGCTTTGTCCAGCACACAGCAAGGTTCCTCTCGCGCGCCGGTCAGACTACGTGGAAATAACCCCAAGGAACCCATGGAAAGTTGGATCTCGCTTGGGGCGCAAGGGCTCCGAGCGCTCCACAAGAGATGCTCACGAGCTTCCCAAAGTGTCTCGAAAGTCTGAACAGGACAAAGCACGAGGAAAGGACAAAAGCCATGAACCTCCGCGATCAGATCGACACTCTCCAGAAAGCCACCGTTATCGACCGCGACGGCAACAAGATCGGCTCGGTCGGCCAGGTCTACCTCCACAACAGCACCGGCGAGCCCTCGTGGGTCACCGTCAACACGGGCCTCTTCGGCTCGAACGAGACTTTCATTCCCCTCGACGAAGCTCAGCTCAGCGGCGACGAGATCACCGTCCCCTACGAGAAGGACTTCGTGAAGGACGCTCCGAACATCAGCGAGGACGGCGAGATCACCCCCGAGCAGGAAAACGAACTTTACCGCTACTACGGCGTGAAGGACCCGGGCTACGGCACCGAGACCACCGCCAACGCGGGCGAGGTCCGCGAGGATCGCGACCTCAACCAGCAGGGCCTCGCGAATAATGCCGCCGGCAACGAGAGCGCAGCAGGCGTCGGCACCGCCGGTGTTGCCGGTACCGCGGGCGTTGCGGGCGCTGCCGGCGAGCGCGATGCCGCTAGCGACGTGAACCGTGAGGACTACGCCGCTGATGCGGATCGCCGCGAAGCTGGCGACGTGAACGACGAGCAGAAGATCACGCTCCACGAGGAGCAGGTCAACGTCGGTACCGAAAAGGTCGAGACCGGCCGTGTGCGTCTGCGCAAGCACGTCGTCACCGAGACGAAGACCGTCGAGGTTCCCGTTGAGCGCGAAGAGTTCGTTGTCGAGCGCACCCCCGCGACCGGCACCGCAACCGACGCTCCCCTCGGCGAGGACGAGGTCGAGGTCTCGATCTCCGAGGAGCGCCCCGTCGTGAACAAGGAGACCGTTGCAACCGAGGATGTCCGCGTGGGCACCCGCACCGTTCAGGACACCGAGAAGGTCGCGACCGACGTTGCGCACGAAGAGGTTGCCGTGGACGGCGTTGACGCCGAGGGCAACCGCAAGGGCGACACCATCTGAGCTGCTCTGAAGAGCTGACGCTCGAAGAAGCCCCCGCTAGCTCGCGTAACTGCGAGTGGGCGGGGGCTTCACTATTTCCGACGGTAGGCTAGCACCCATGGATTTCGTGACCTACGCGATCGATGACGCGCCCACGCGAGAAGAGCTTGTTTCGCTTTATGATTCCGTTGGTTGGTCGGTCTACACTCGCACCCCTGACCGGCTCAAAGCAGCGATTGGTGCCTCCCTTCGGGTTGTCACCGCGAGAGTTGATGATGAGCTTGTGGGGCTCGCCCGTATCGTCGGCGACGGACTTACCATCCTCTATCTCCAAGACATTCTCGTGAGGCCAAATCACCACCGCCAAGGAATCGGGCGCGAGCTCTTTTCGCGCGCGTTCGAGCCCTACAGCGACGTACGACAAAAGGTGCTCATGACCGACTGCGGGCAAGCCACACGCTCGTTTTACGAAGCCATGGGCTTCACTGAGACCCGCGACCTCGGCGACCTCAGCGAACAGGTGCGCGTTTTCGTGAGGTTCAGCTGAGCGGCCGCTCGATATGCGTGGCCTTGCTCGCCAAGAAATCGATGTACTTCGGGTCTTCGTCGGCAAAAATCTCCGGGCCCGCACCCATGTATGCGCGCATGAGCTCATCCGCCGCGCGCGGTTCGTTACCGAGCTCGAATTGCGCCTGGCCGAGCCGCAAGTGAATGAACGGATTGCCGAGAGCATCCGGGCAGTGCATGCACGTCGTGAGCGCCGCGTGCGCCGTCTCGAAATCCCCGCGAAGCACGTGCGCATCGCCGATGCTCGCAAGAAGCCACGTTGCTTGCGGCCATTGCGTTTTTGGCTCCGGGAGCATTGTCCAGGCAAGATCGAAAAACTCCACCGCGCCAAGGTAATCCTCAGCATCCATGCGTTCGTTTCCCTTTTCGGCGAGAGCGTCGATGTCTTCTTCCCAACTCATGATTTCCCCTTCCGTGTGGCGTTGCGCGGCCAGCGTTGCAAGAAAGGCTGGGCGTAGTTCGGGGTTGTGGAAGCTTCGGCCGAGACCTTCTAGATGAGGAAATGCTCCGCCACGGCGTTGATACGGTGAGGGCATGATTACGTCCTCGCTCAGAAAGCTCGTCAGCGCTGCAACCGACCATGCCAAGCGGTGCAATGACAACGGCGATCACACCGTGGCTGCCGCTCTCCTCACCAAGTCTGGCGGCACGGTCCTTGGGCTCAATGCGTTCCACTTTCTTGGCGGTCCGTGCGGCGAAATCTCGGCACTTGCGAACCACGCCGCAGAATGCGCCAACGATCCCGTAGTCGCCATCGTTGCCGTCTACGGTCCGACCGGGCAAGTGATCTCGCCGTGTGGCAAGTGCCGCCAGGTGCTTTTCGACCGTGATCCCGCAATTCAGTGCGTGATTCGCGGTTCCAACGGGCTCGAGGCCGTAAGCGTTTCTGACCTACTCCCCCATGCCTACGACTGGCGCACCGTGGAGCTCCCGCAAAAGATCTTCATGTGGGAAGGCTACGAGCGCGCGATTAGGGAGGGAGATAAGCGGCAGACCATCCGAGTCGACGATCCGTTCCGCCCCGGCCCCGCGCAGCTCGTTTTCGAAAAAGAGAGCGGTGAGGCCACGACGATCGACGCCTCCGTGACCTCCGTGAAGCCCACTCGCCGCGGCGGTCTCACCGAGGAGCATGCAAAGCGTGACGGTTTTGCGTCTCTAACGGAATTGCACGAAGCCCTCGATAGGCATTACCCGGGCCTCGCAATGGAAGACAGTGTCGACGTCGTGACGTTTGAGCTCACATAGGCAGAGCCGCTGAAGGCACGCTCCACAGTTACGTGATAACGCTTCTCATGTAGTGTGTGGGCATGGCCTCCCCTAGCGACATCTGGTCCGCGTGCGACTACGCCCCGACCGCCGCACGCCTGCAACCCGTCTCCGCCCTCGTTGCCACCCAACTGGCTCAATTCGTGGAAAGCCCCGCGACCGTCGCCGACATCGGCTCTGGGCACGGGGAAGGTGTCGCGGCACTCCTTGCCCAGGGCTACACCGTGACCGCCATCGAGCCAACCGGCCGGATCCGTGAGAGCGGCCAGAAGCACGCACCTGAGGCGACGTGGATTGATACCTTTGGCGAAGCTACAGGCTTAGAGACGGCATCTGGCGATGCGGTCACAAGCACCTTTGGGACAATGATTTGCGACCCTACGAAAGGGCCGGCGGAGTGGGCTCGCATCCTTCGCCCCGGCGGCATGCTCATGATGACCGCGTGGAACCAAGAGGGCTTTCTCGCGACGATGACCGACGCGATGAACGATGCCATTGCTCCCGATCGGTCAACACAGACCCCGCCACACATGGCCTGGGGCGTCGACGATGTGGCGCACGAGCGTTTGTCGCCGTGGTTCGACCACATCAGCATCGAACACCTCGACCTGGACTGGTCATTCGAAAGCGTCGAAGAGGGTATGCAGCTTTACCGAGGAGGAAGCCCGACCCACGCTTGGATGGCCGACCATGCCGGTACCCGCCGAGAGGCTCTTTGGACCGCGCTGCGCGATCACCTCGAGGCCCACGCCGATGATTCCGGGCGGATCCACTCGACGACCGGTTACGCACTTGTCACTGCCCAGCGTCGACGTGACACGGGCCGATAACGTCTGAGGCGTTAAAGCAGAATCCCACGGCGCACCGTTGGACATTTACCTACCTGCGATTAACAGGCAGAAACAACGACACACACGTACGATGCGAGCTATGCGTGACGCAACCTTTGCTATCCGCCAGGTAACCTTCGACTGCGACGATCCCTCTGCACTCGCTGAATTCTGGTCGTCCGCCACAGGATGCGCTATCGCCGCCGACTACGGAGACTTCGTTTTGCTCGACTCCACTCCGGCACTAGGCTTTCAGCGCGTTGAAGATCCCACTCCCGGTAAAAACCGCGTGCATCTCGACGGCGGCGGAGTTGAACGCGAAGCTTTAGTAGAGCGCCTCAAGAAGCTAGGCGCCACCGAACTCGGCAGTCATGAAGCACCGGGACTTGTGTGGACCGTTATGGAGGATCCGGAAGGCAACGAGTTCTGCGTGGGCGCCCCTACCCCTGGTTAGCCCCAGATCGGATCTGTTCAGCATCTCCTTGTTTCAGACCGCAGTCCACTGCGTGCATACCGAACCTGGGATCAGCATTTCACCGCCTTGAGCCGTCGGATCCGAACGCGCCACGGGACGGCGCCGGCATCTTCACAGTCGATGTTTGCGAGCAAGCGGAAGAACCACCGGCCCACGCGGATCCTCGAGGTCCACGCGGCATGTGATTCGGTAGGTCTCCTCCACATTCTCCTCAGTGATCACCTCGGCAGGAGTTCCCTCGGCAACCAATCGCCCTTGGTTCAGCATAAGCACGTGATCGGCATAGGCAGCTGCCTGGGGTAGATCGTGCAGAACGGCCATGACCGTACGACCTTCATCGACCAGGTCGGAGCAGAGGTCGAGAAGTAGGTACTGCGCCGAGAGGTCCAGAAATGTGGTCGGCTCATCCAGCAGGATGACTGGGGTGTCCTGGGCAAGGACCATCGCTAACCAGACGCGCTGCCGCTGGCCACCAGACAGCTCGTGCACGTACCGGTCGACGAGGTCGGCAACTCCGGCGCGTTCAACCGCCCGATTGATGGCCTCACTGTCGCCGGGTGCACTGCTACTGAGGAACGAGTGGTAGGGGTGGCGGCCACGCGCCACGAGTTCGCCCACGCGCAGACCACGTGGGGCCACGGTGGCCTGCGGCAGAAGGCTGCAAGTACGAGCCAGTTGTCGACGCCCCATACGGGCAACATCGTGGCCGAGCACCGTAACTCTGCCTTCGTCGGCCGGCCGCACCTGGGCCACAGCGCGCAACAAGGTCGACTTGCCACACCCGTTCGGGCCGATGACGACGCTGAAGCTTCCCTTCGGCACCGTGGCACTAAGGCGGTCAACAGCGGTCAGGCCACCGAAGCGAATGGTGAGCTCGTTCATATCGATCGCCGAACTGGTCATAATGAGCCCTCCCGGATTTGTGAGATGAGAACCGCGCCAAGGAAAAGACCGCCGATCAGGGCTGTGAGTACACCCACGGGAAGCCCGGCCAGGAACGCCACGTGTCGAACGGCGAGATCGGCCAGGCACACCGTCGTCGCGCCAACTAACGCAGCGGATCCCATCGCCGGCCGCCCGGTCAATCCACGAGCCAAATGAGGGGCAGTGAGCGCCACGAAGGCGAGCGGGCCTGCTGCTGCCACCGCGCCCACAGTCAGCAGAATTCCCACTAATAGCGCGAACGAACGCGTCTTGGCCGGGCGCGATCCGAGACCGTGAGCCGCATCGTCGCCAAGGCTGATGAGATCGAGATCAACACGTAGCCCCAGCGCCACCGGTCCCAGTAGTAGGAGCACCGACCAGACGACCAGAGCATCACCCCAGGTTCGCGCGGTCAGCGACCCCGTGAGTGCAGCCGCGAGAGCCATGGCCTCGGACTGGCGCGAGAAAACCAAGACAAACTGCGTCAACGCGGTGGAGGCCGCTGCAATACCGATCCCTGCGACGATCACCGCGCCGGGATTACGGAAGCCTGTTGTCGTGGCCCACGGGATGATGAGGCCGGCCGCGAGGGCACCACCCAGCGCGCCAAGACTGGTCGGAACATTGAGCGCACTCGCCACCGCCATCCCAGCTCCAGCTGCGGTGGTAATCCCAATGACATCGGGAGTGACGAGTGGATTCGCAGTAGCGCGCTGAAATAATGCTCCTGCCAGTCCCAGCGCCGCACCCGCCCCGACCGCCACGGCAAGGCGCGGTCCGCGCAGTGTCGTCAGAGCGAGGCTCCCGCGTCCGGTGAGCAGATCGAGCAAAGCTTGCGGTTGACGTGTAAGAGGGGTGCCGAGCCTGCCAACGGCCAGCGTCCAAGCGCAGGATGCCACTAGAGCCACCACCAGAATCACCACCGCGAGGACATGCCGGGTACGGCTGCGCTGGGCGAGACGGGCGGCGCGGTCCTGATTCGCGGCGAGGGAGGTAGGGGCCGCGTTCACAGCACGCCTCGTGAGCGGCGGACTACTGCGAGCAGCAAAGGCGCACCCAAGAGTGCGGTCACGACTCCAACAGGTACCTCAGCAGGACGCAGGACCAGGCGTCCAATCACATCAGCCAGCAGCATGAGTACCGGCCCAATCAGACAACACAACCCGATGAGCGCACGCGCCGAGCCTTGAGCGAATCGTCGGGCCAAGTGCGGTGCAGCGAGACCGACGAAGACGATAGGGCCAGTAATCGCTGTCGCGGCCGCGGTCATCAGAGCCACCGCGGTAAGAGTGAGAGCGCGCACACGTGCGGGATGGTGTCCCAGGCCCGCGGCAACTTCGTCGCCAAGAGCCACGGCATCCAGCCCACGTCCCACGGCGAAGAGCCCCGCGCCCGCGACTGCGATCACCACCACGGGCCACCAATCAAGAAAGTCGCCTACCGCCAGCGATCCCGCCGACCAATAGCGCAACGCGTCAAAGGCTGCCTTGTGGCGTAGGCTCACGGCCTGCGAGTAGGCAACGGCGACGGCTGTCGTCACGGCCCCGGCGAGTACCAACCTGGTGGCATCGGGGCCACGCCCGAAACTGCCAAGTACCATCACTGCAACCGTGGCCACCGCCGCTCCGGCGAAGGCTCCCCCGACGAGCTGAAGGCCAGCGAGGCCGGGGATCGACGTGACGGTAACGATTCCAGCTGCTGCACCACTTGTCAGTCCCAGAACCCCCGGATCCCCGAGGGGATTACGAGTGACTGTCTGGATCGCGGCGCCAGAACTGGCGAGGGCGGCGCCCGCAACCAGCCCGCACAAGGTGCGTGGGACACGTGCTGCCAGCACCTCCCGCACGTGGAGATCGCCGCCACTGTGGATGGCTTCCACCAGATCGGAAAGCCCGATAGCTTTACTGCCCAGAGCAAGACTGAGCACACAGGTGATACCGAGCACCACCGCCACGAGAGCGGTGGCGACCAGAGTACGTCGACGAGCCAGCAAGAGTTAGTCCGTCACCTTCGCGACGGCCTGGTCGATGAGATCAGTGAGACGCGGAAGGCTCCACGGCACGGTGAGCGGGTTGATCATGCTGATCGCTGTGACGAGCTGCGGGTCAGTCGGGGCCACCACGCTGTCACGCTTGATGGCAGGGATCGACGAGTAAAGCTTCTGCGAAGTGACCTGTTTCTTGGTCGCGGCATCCAGATGAAAGGTGAAGATGAGGTCAGAATCCTTGAGTTTATCGGCATTCTCGAGGCTGATGAGCGCCCAATCGGACCCATCGTTGGCCGTGATGGTATCGACAATTGGGTCGACCGTCAGGCCGAGCATGCTGATCAAGGCCACGCGTTGTTCCGTGGGACGAAAAATGCCAAGCGTTCCCTGGCCTTCAGTGTAGATGTAACTGAAGGTCGTGCCCTCCCAGTGTGGGTGCTGAGCAACAGTGTCGGCGAGGGTTTTCTTGAGGTCGCTAATGACTTTGTCGCCGTCGCTGGGGCGCCCCAGCGCCTTGGCCACCATGCGGATCTCGCCGTCCCAAGTAGTGGTCCAGGCGGATTTCTCGTAGGCGACAGTCGGGCAGAACGCGGTCAGTTGGTCATACTGTTTCTGGGTGAGCCCTGACCATGGAGCGAGGATCAGGTCGGGCTCGAGCTCCGCAATGGCCTCGACGTCGAGTTGCTCACCGCCGGCGAATAGAGCTGGAAGGGGCCGTCCCGCCTTCTCGAAGGCTTCTCGGTTCCAGGGTAGATGTCCATCCTTGTCAGCTCCCCAGGCATAGGTTTCAACGCCAACCGGGTAGACCCCCATACTGATGAGGGCCTCAGTGGCGCCCTGCCCGATCGTGACAATTCGCTGAGGCGCCTGCTTGATGGTCGTGGATCCCAAGGCATGGCGAATCACAACGGGGAAACTGCCCGCCAACGCGGTTTCGGTGGACGTTGACCCAGCACTCGAACGGTCGCTGCCACAACCGGCGAGGGCAGACAACGAGAAGGCTCCGGCCAGGGCGAGCAGCCCGCGACGAGGCATACTCAGACGCTGATCTGAGGGATACATTTCTGGTGTTCCTTTAGGTGTTATGCGGGCCCGACGCGGTCGCGTCGGGATGGTCAGGATTCGGCGTGTCCTTGACGCCAGTAGCTCATGAAGGCCACCCGATCGCGGGGGCAGCCTCGTTCGCGTACGAGGAAGCGGCGCATACGTTGCACAGCCCCTTTTTCGCCTGCCAACCAGGCGAAATGCTCGCCGTCGGCATCTCCGGCGGGTTCATCCCACAGGATTCCAGCGTCATCGTCAAGGTCATCGACCGCTACGCTTTCGGCCGCTTCGGGCGGCCACGTCAGCGTGTAAAGTTCGCGCTCGAGCAGGCTTCCGGGAGCCTCCCCTTCGCGGCACAGCACTCTAACGTCAACCCCGGGCGGGACCGTGAGGGGCCATGCATCCTCAGGGGTCGGCATCTCGATGAGAATCGTGCCGACGGCATCTGGGGCCAGCGAGGCAGCAATGTTCGCTATCGCCGGTGCTGCGGTTTCGTCGCCAGCCACCAGGATTTGCTTGGCACTACCCGGATGCCAGGCCAGGCCAATGGTGTCAATGTCCTTGAAATCGGCGCGGGGGACAGCTACGACGAGCCGATCGCCAGCAGCCACGGTTTCGATCCACCGGCCCGCGGGGCCGCTGGTGCCGTGGCGAACCACATCGACGTCGAGCTCGGCCATGTCTGGACGCATTGCCCGTGCCGTGTATGTCCTCACGGACGGCTGATCACTTGGCGGTAAAGACACGAGGGCGTCATACCAACCTGGGATACGCGGGATGTCCTCCAGTGCGTCACCGTGGTATCGGGGCAGCACGAGCTTGATCCGACGGTCAAGGCAAAGCGGAGCAGCCTTCTTAAGTCCTTCTCCGCTCAGGGTGACTCGACGCATCGAGGGGCACAAGTCGCGCACTGCGTCGACGCGGACCTCAACCGCGGTATACGAGAGCTTTGATCTCATGCCGCATAACGTACCACAATTAGACAAGGCTCGCCTTACTTAATTCGTTCGCGCCCGGCATTTCCGTGGCAATCATCATTGCGTCAGCCGTCGGAAACCGGACTCGATATCCGCCCCCGGTGGTTTGATCCAGACGACTCGCCTCAATCGCGCGAGGTGCATGGGGGACGTTAAGCCAAAACCGCAGCGCAACATGTTTGGGAGTTACTGACTTACGCGCCGTTCACCTGGGGCGGTTAGCTGACTCACCGGCAACAAGATCCGCGAACTCAACAGCTACCTGACACCCCCTACCGCGTAGCGCTGTACGCAGTCATCTACGGCACGCTCTCACGTCTCACGGGCTCCCATACCCCGTTCCCTAGAAGGAGACACCGACGAAGGCGGACCGTGTTGCACTACTACCTGTTGCTCAGCCCATCAGCCCGAGCCGCACCGCACTCCTGTACGCCATATACAAACCAACGATTGCCGCGATCCACAGCAGTGTCACCTTGGCTTCGTACTCCAGCCGGCCAATGGCACGCTCCAGCCGCGGAAAAATAGCGGGCCCCGCGACGCCCGCGATGACGCTCATCAGAATCGCTGGCAAGATCATGACGGCGCAGTAACCCACAATCAGCGCAATCTTGCTGGACATCCCCACTGACATGGACTGGATAATCCCCATCGCACCCAAATAGGGCAACATCGTGGCTGCCTCTACAACGGCGGCTCCCAACGCCAACGCCACCATACCGCTCACACTCAGCGAAACACCCCGGGCGAGGCGAAATGCCCGACCCTCCCGGACATCGGCGTCAGGAAGCGCAGCGGCAGAGGTAATAGTTGCGGCAGCGGCGTCGACACTCGCCACAGACGGCTGCTCCACCGAATCAGACCCTTTGGCTGCTTGCTTTTTAGGGTTTGGGGCGGCCACCCCAAAAAGGAAAAGCCCCACACCTAGAACAAGAGTCACCCATCGGAACCAATCGGCCTCGGCGACTCCAGAAAAACGCTGCACTACCGCTTCAAAACCGAACAGCAAAGCAATGCCGAGACCACAGTAGGCCCCACCAATCGTCGTGAGATATGCACCCAACAGGCCGAAACAGACTCGACGC
Source organism: Dermabacter sp. HFH0086 (assembly GCF_000413375.1). Lineage (NCBI taxonomy): Bacteria > Bacillati > Actinomycetota > Actinomycetes > Micrococcales > Dermabacteraceae > Dermabacter > Dermabacter sp. HFH0086. The sequence continues at coordinate 1,375,210 of NZ_KE340308.1, read as the reverse complement.
CACACAAAAATGAGAGCAATAGGAATGACAAGAGTTCCTACGCTCAAGCTATCGACGAGCGCGAGACCAGCGAGGGCTAGAAAGTCTGACATGACGTTCTCCAATGGTCAGGTACGGAAATCGCGGCCATGGGAATGCTCTCCTCAGCTTGCGGAACGATGAAGGAGATTCCACATCCATACATTTGTACGAACTTTTCGATTGATACGATCGTATGGAACGTTTCAGTGAGATGCAACCAGGCAACGAACGGCTGGCAGCACTTGGGTCACGCAAGATTGGAGACTCATGCCCGTTGACCCCAACATCCCCTTCACCGGCACAGCGGCACTGATCGCCGACGCTGCTATTCGAGTGATGGTCAACCAGGGCCTCGATGCCTTGAGTGTTCGCAATGTCGCGGCAGAGGCGGGGGTCGCACCCGGGACTGTCCAGTATCAGATGGGAACGCGGGACGACATCATCGCGAAAGCATTCATGCGGTCTATTCAGCGGCAGGAGTCGCGGGCGCTCCGAGAGACCGACGCGACAGACTTTCACGCGGTCATCCGCAGCCGCCTAGCCGAGCTCCTGCCGATTGGTCCTGTCCAGCGTGAAGACGCTGCAGTGTGGGTTATCGTGGGCGCCGCCGCTTCCACACGCGAATGGCTAGCCGACTTATACGACGCCGAAGTGGAACGCTTCCGAGCACGTGTAAGCAACGGGCTTGCGGCAGCTGAACGGCATGAGAGCTTGAGCAGCCGACTATCGCCTGAACAAGGAGCTCGCTTGGTCACGGCACTCGTCAACGGGCTCACGATCGACTACCTCAACGGCCCGAAAAACTCGACTCAGCAGTTGCTGGCAGACCTCGATGCGGGACTCGCGCTGATCGTGGAGCCTTCCCGGTCTCAGGTCTAGAACGACAGGAAGGCCACGCGCCGCCCGCGACTGCCATTGGCAAGGCGCCGCCGACCAGGGCGCAGCTTGCTAGGTAGAGTAGCGACCATGACCCACTCCACGTCCGAGCCCCCGGCACCACGCACTACGGCACCTGCGGGTCACGATCCCATGATCCGGGTGCGCGATGCGCACCTTCACAACCTGAAACACATCGACGTCGACCTGCCCCGGGATACGCTCGTGGCGATCACCGGCGTATCGGGTTCGGGCAAGTCGAGCCTGGCCTTCGGCACCATCCATGGGGAGGCGCAGCGCCGCTACCTGGAGTCTGTCTCTCCCTTCGCGCGCCGTCTCATCGGTGGCGCGGTCAACCCGCGCGTGGGGTCAGTGACAGGCCTGCCGCCGACGGTGGCCCTGCAGCAGTCCACGACCCTCGGTGGGGCGCGCTCCTCCGTGGGGACGATCTCAAATATCTCGAATAGTGTTCGGCTGCTCTTTTCCCGCTCCGGCAGCTACCCGGACGGTATGCGCGAGCGGCTGGAATACGGCAGGCTGGATTCCGACGCCTTCTCCCCCAACACCACCGCCGGCATGTGCCCCGAGTGCCAGGGAACCGGAACCGTGCACCGGCCGACGGAAGACTCAATGGTGCCCGATCCCAGCCTGTCTATCTGGGACGGCGCGATCGCCGCGTGGCCGGGAGCGTGGCTCGGAAAGAACTTCCGGGACATCCTTGGCGCCCTCGGCTACCCGCTGGACATCCCTTGGCGGGAAATTCCGCAAGAGGACCGCGACTGGATCCTGTTCACGGACGAGCGACCTGTGGTGACGGTCCACCCGGAGCGGGATGAAAACGCCGTGCACTTGTCGTATAAAGGCAAATGGCGCTCGGTAGCCACCTACCTCACCGAAACTCTGGCGGAGACGGGATCGGATAAGACCCGCCGCCGGGTGCTCTCCTTCTTGCATTCATCGACATGCCCGACGTGCCAGGGCCGTGGTTTTCAACCGGATACCTTGCAAGTGAGCTACGCCGGTCACGCCATCGACGAATTCAACGACTTGGCGTTGAAGGACCTGCTGACTGTGTTGGAGGACCGCCTCGAGCGCTTGGCGGCGATCGAGAAGCAGCAGTGGAACGAACACGACGAGGCCGAAGAACTGCTGCTGGATCAGGTGCTGCCCACGGTGCGCGCGGCGATCGAGCTGGGGCTGGGGCACTTGAGCCTCTCTCGCCCGGCGCGGAGCTTGTCTGCGGGTGAGCACCAGCGCTTGCGACTGGCCTCCCAGTTGAACTCGAATCTGTTCGGCACAACCTATGTGCTGGATGAGCCCTCGGCCGGCCTGCACGTCGTGGAGCGAAAGGCGGTCTCCGAGCTGCTCAAGCGCTTCGTCGACGCGGGGAATTCGGTGCTTCTGGTGGAGCACGATATGTCCCTCGTCGCGGGATGCGATTGGATCGTGGATATCGGCCCGCGCGCCGGTGAGCGCGGCGGGGAGCTGGTGTTCTCCGGCCCCACTGACCAGTTCCGCGCCAACGCCGAGCAGCTGGACTCGCCCACCGCTACCGCCTTAAACGCGGACTTCCCCGAGCTGACGGACACCCCGGCCGGAAGTAGTGAATCCATCGGCCTTCGCGGCGTGCACGCGCGCGCCTTCGATGGGGTCGACGTGGACTTCCCGCTAGGGGCGCTCACCGCGGTCACGGGAGTGTCCGGTTCCGGCAAATCCACCCTGGTCACCGGGGTACTGGCCGACGTGGCATCCCGCGCGGCTAAGCAGGTTGTCGGCGCCGATGAGGTCTCGGTCGAGGATCCGGATGCTGACTTCACGGCAGGCTCCGACCCGACCCGGGATTTCCGGGTGGAGAGCGCAATGGGGATCGATAGCATCCGTCGGTTGGTTCACATCACCCAGAAGCCGATTGGACGCACGGTGCGTTCCACCGTCGCGACCTACACGGGTCTTTTCGATTATGTCCGCAGGCTGTTTGCCGACACCCCGGAGGCGAAGCGGCGGGGCATGTCGGTGTCGGACTTTTCCTATAACACGAAAAAGGGTCGCTGCCCGGAGTGCGATGGGGCGGGCAGTATCGAGGTCGAGCTGGTGTTCCTACCCGGCACGTACACCACCTGCCCGGCCTGCCACGGCAAGCACTATAAACCGGAGATTCTCGAGGTGCAGTGGAGCGGCCGCAGCATCGCGGATATCTTGGCGCTCACCGTGGACGAGGCGCTCGAGGTCTTCGCCGAGGAGCCGAGGATTCTGCGCTCAGTCGAATTCCTGCACGCACTCGGCCTGGGCTACTTGCGGCTAGGGCAGGGTTCCCCGGAACTCTCGGGCGGGGAGGCGCAGCGCATCAAGCTGGCCTCCGAAATGCAACGCGGCTCCAGCCGTAAGCACAGCCTGTACCTCCTGGACGAGCCTACGACGGGGCTGCACCCGGCGGACGTTGATCTATTGCTGAGCCAGCTGCGTCGCCTGGTCGATGACGGCGCGACGGTGGTCGTTGTCGAGCACGACCTCCGGGTGATCGCCCAGGCCGACCACATCATCGACGTCGGCCCGGGAGCCGGAGATGAGGGTGGCCAGATCCTCGCCACCGGAACACCGGCGGCGGTCGCTCAGCATGCTCTGCATCCGGATTCGCGCTCGGTGACGGCCCAGGTGTTGGCCGATCGAGCCGGCATAAGCCGTGCCTAAGAATCTCAACGCCAAAGGCCCAGTCGCCAGACTATTACGGCCCAGGCGATCTCCATCTTTCTCGGGGGCCAAAGTCGACTAACCCGCGTACCTGCCACGGCTAAGCAGTCGCGCTGCCGGTAATGGCTTCGCGGTCCTCACGCTGCCGCTCGATGACTAGACCATCCTTAGCAGCATCCAGTGAGACACGGAGAAAAATAACGCGACTCAACAGCGCTACACGTCAAAACTGAACACGGTCGAGTTCCGCTGGGGAGAAACATACGGCGAACGCTTCCTACCTCACTGGTGCTTCAAGGCAGCGAGCGGGCCAGTGCCATCCCAAGGTCATCAACCGAGTTCATCGTGTTGCTAAGTACGATCACGCCCTGCCCACGGCCGGGTTGAAGACTTATCCAGCTGCTGAAGCCACCGGTCATGCCGTTGTGCCACACCAGTGAGTTCTGGTCGATATGCCAGCCGTAGCCGATGCGCAGACCGTCTCTGGCAACGACTGCCTGATCCATCGCAGCCGTGCCCGGCGCGGTGGCGTCCAGCAGGGACTGAAGATATCGAGTCATGTCAGCAAGGGTCGATCGGACACTGCCACTGGGCGCTTCAGCACCCAACGTCCATGGCGCGGATCGCCGCCCCCACATGACCGAGTAACCGCGGGGCGCATCTACTCCAAGCGACGTCGGATCTGTTGGAACGAAGGTGTCGTCCATCCCCAATGGTGCGAACAGCCGTTCTTGAAGCAGTCGCGGAAAACTCGTTCCCGCTCGGCGAGCCAGCGCCTGCCCAAGCAAGGAGTAGCCGAGGTTTGAGTATGCGTATTCCCTTGGCCCCAGGCGAGACCGGCTCGCATCCGCAATCAGACGCTCGAGAGTCACTGACGAACTTGGGTCATGCACGAGCAACGGCCAAAGAGCAAGATCAGCGACGTTGCAGCATGTGCTCGCCATATTAGGCAGGCCGCTGGTGTGAGTAGCAAGCTCTTCAAGCTCGATGGCAGCCACCTCGCTGCTCGCCAGATCAAAGAAGGTTCCCAGAGGAGTCCGTCGGCTTATTTCACCGCGCTCCAGCATGTCAGCAAAGACCGCAGCCGTCATCGTCTTGGTGATCGAACCGATCTCGTACTGCGTATGACGACCCGCACCGAAATGAGCCTCACGGAGTACACCGTTGTCGATAACTGCGATACTGGCCCGGTCTCGAGGCCCGCGCGAACGTCGAAGAATCGTCTCGGCTTCACGAACGAGCCAAGGATCCCCCGACGACTCGCGGCACAGGCTCGGAGTTCTCATTCGGGCGAAGATTTCAACAGCCGCTACTCCTGCGACCACCAGACCGGACCCGACGGCCAGCCGTCTGCGAGAGCTCACGCGACCTGCAGGGGCGTGATCGCCGCGATCTGCTCCTCCGCGAGGTCCTCCGCACGGTCCAGCTCGTAGTGGCTCTGCAGGTTGATCCAGAACTCCGCCGACGTGCCGAAGTACTTCGCGAGCCGCAGCGCGGTGTCGGCAGTGATGCCCCGCTTGCCGTGCACGATCTCATTGATCCGCCGCGGCGGAACCCCGATCGAGACGGCGAGCTTGTTCTGCGTGATGCCGAAGCCCTCGATGAAGTCCTCCATGAGGACCTCACCCGGGTGGATCGGCTCGATCCTGTCAGTGGTAGTCAACGATCTGCAACTCCTCCGGTCCGGCGTCGCTCCACACGAAGCAGATACGCCACTGGTCGTTGATTCTGATGCTGTACTGCCCGGCCCGATCACCCCTTGAGGGCCTCGAGCCGGTTGCCGGGCGGGACCCGGAGGTCCTCGAGAGACTCCGCGGACCCCACCTGACGCAGCTTGCGCAGTGCGACGCGATGGATCCTCGGATCGATGGACCGCACGCGCTCACGACGCCACAGCCGTTCGGTCGCCTTGTCGCCGAACGATCTGATCATGAAGCCAGTCTATAACGGAGGCCGTCATTAACGCTAGACGTTAAACCTGAACTCAATCGAGTTACGGCGCCGAAGAACATGACGGATCACCACAGCCCAGGTCGTGAAGCTCAGCGATCCTTACAAGGGCATGACCATGAACAAGCAGGGGTTGTCATCACCCCACAGATCAGTCTCCTCCAGCGGCAGGAAACCGCACTTCTCGTAGAAGTGGCGGGTGTGGGCGTATCCAGTGTCGGGATGCGATGGCCCCAAGGTCTTCACTTGGAGCAGTCGGACACCATCGACACGGGAGGCGGACGCCACGGCCCTGAGCATGGCCGATCCAACGCCCCGACCATGCCAGGCTCGGTCCACGACCATGAAGTGGATGTCGGCGGATACCGGGAAGTCGCGGTCGACCAAGGTCACGCCGATGACCCTTCCATGTTCGTCGCGCACAGACCACGTCTCCATGTGCCGGGCTGCGTCGATGTACTCCTGATTCGCTTCTTCCAGGCCGAACCACTCCGGGACTGTCGCCAGAAGCCGTGCGACGTCATCCGGGAGCTGCGTGTCTCTGCGGCACTCCCAGAGTGATGGATGAGGACGCAATGCGCACATCTTCACGCTGTCCCAGCGTCGGCCGTTCCACGACCGCGCCTCGGGAATCCGGCCACACTCGACGAAACCGCATCGTCTCGCTGAGGCGATCATCCTCTCGTTGCCTGACCATGTCTGAAGGGTGACGACGTGAGCGTCAGTCTCGTCGAAGATCAGGTCGAGCCACTGGGTGAGTGCCGCTCGGCCGATACCCCTCCCCCACCAACGTGGGTCGAAGACCACGATGCCAAGCTCCCACCAGCCGCCGCCTGCGGGCTCCTCCTCAAAGCGCGAAACAAAACCAACAGGTTCTCCATCGACCTCGATGATCCGGCGATCATGACTGCCTAATCCTGCACGCTGCCGCTGATCAAACTCCTCACGGCTGGGGTTCACAGGGGCCTCGAAGTAGGGCCCATCCCACAGCTTCCACGCGGCATCCGGCGTCGCGTGCTGCCAGGCCCACAAGAAGTCGAAATCATCGGCACTCACCGGCCGGAGAGTCACATTCACTGCGCCAGCCTACCTTGGCCGAGACTGGAGACATCAGGGTTTTTCGTCTCTCGCCCAGATGGCGAAAGCGCCGCTGCTCGACGGCTCGGCAGACCGGAACTACACATTGAACCTAAATTCGACGACGTATCGTTGCAAAAACACCTTCTCATTCGTGAATAGCAGCTAAAAACCACCACACCCCGCTATGTGCGGCAAAGATAGAGTGCACACCAGGTAGCCTCAGCCCCGCTCCTCGTGCAGCGGCATCCTTAAACAAGACATACATGGGATTCGCCCCACATACGATTAACTCAGGCTTCCGATGTCGCCCAAGCGATCCGTTGAAACTTAACCGAACGGTCCGTGCGGAATACTCGGCCATAAATGGGATTTATACGGCGGAAAGGTGGGCGCGAATGCATCAAACGTCCTGTCTGCTACCTCCGCGTTCTACCGGTCCGACCACCTGCCGATGCACGATACCTGGACGCCAATGTTGGTGTAACCGCTTGACGCGTAGCATTGGCGACATGCGCATTTTCACCGTGGGCCACTCCAACCTCGAGTTCGAGGACTTCGCTGAAATGATCAAGGCTGCCGGTGTGGTATCCATCGTGGATGTGCGCAAGCTGCCCGGGTCCAGGAAGTACCCGTGGTTCAACGGCGACCCCCTTGCCGAACACCTTCCTACATGTGGCATCACTTACAGCAGAAGTGAGGGCCTCACCGGGCGGCGCAACGTGTCCCACTCGGTGCCTTTTGAGGTTAACGGCAACTGGCGTAACCGCAGTTTCCACAATTACGCCGACCATGCGCTGGGCGGGGAGTTCTCGGACGCGCTCTCGCAGCTACGGGTGAACGCCGCCGAAACCCCCACCGCGATCATGTGCTCCGAGGCGGTGTGGTGGCGCTGCCACCGGCGTATCATCGCCGACCACCTCATCGCCCGCGGTGACGAGGTTGGCCACATTATGGGCCTGGGGGCAGCCGGGGCGACGGTGAACGAGGCAACGCTCAACGACGGCGCAGTCATCGGCAACGATCTCCTCGTGCGCTACGCCGAGCGGGACTAGCGCGTACCCCAGAGGCCAGGGGTGCGGAAACTCGGACTATGCCTCAGGCGCGACCTACGCCTTGTATTCATGGAGCGCCCGCCCCTTATGAGCAGCAGCATCGGAGGCACACCAGTGGATAGCACGCTCAAACGAGCTTTAGGTTAGGAAATCTGCACCCCTCAATCTAAGAAGACCACCGGGAACCCCGATAGTGCCCCGAAGCATCGAATCGAAAAACGTGCTACCGACTTGCCACGGACCTAGACGTTGAACTTGAAGTCCACGATATCTCGTTACAAAGTCACTCTCTCGTTAACACCACCAAAAGGAGCGTTATCCAATGAAGCGTTCCGATTCTTAAGCTTCGGGCATTACGCCTTCGGTGGCCAGCGCGGGTCATCCGCGGAAAAGATCGCCAAGACTCATCTGGATCGCCCAGGCTGCGAACGAAATCGGCGTGAACGACGCGTCCTTCCGAGTCCACTACTTCGTGCCGCAGGCCTCCGCCCCGATGCCGCTGCTCGGTGCTGTCGCGGCCACCACCAAACACATCGAGGTGGCCAACGGTGTCATCGACATGCGCTAGCGCATCTCATGGTTGTGACGTTGGATAGCGGCTGCCGCCCGCGGCTGCGCCGCGGTTGCCCCCGACGTGACCGACTGGCCCACCTGAGCCCTGTCAGTGACCGTTGCCGAGTCCTCCCGTGAGTCGGGCGTGGAACCCAGTCGTGAACTCGTTCATCCCGACGAGCTCGACCGTCTTGCCGTGCTGTTCGTATTTGGTCTCGATTGCGTCGAGCGCCGCGACGGTGGAGGCATCCCAGATGTGGGATCTCGTGAGGTCGATGATGACTCGGTCAGGGTCGTCGGCGTACTCGAACATGGTGGTGAGGTCGTTGCTGGAGGCGAACAGGAGCTGACCCTCGACTGTGTAATGCGCGATCCGAGCGCCATCCTGTTCAGTGATCTCACGCCTGACGTCGATGAGGTGGGCGACGCGGCGCACGAACATCACAGAGGCGACGAACACGCCGACGACGACACCGACGGCGAGGTTGTGGGTGGCGACGACGACGGCGACGGTGATGACCATGACGGTCGTCTCACTTTTAGGCATCCGGCGCAGGGTGGAGGGCTTGATGGAGTGCCAGTCGAAGGTACCTACGGAGACCATGATCATCACCGCGACCAGCGCCGCCATGGGGATGATCGCAACGATGTCGCCGAGGACGACGATGAGGGCCAAGAGGAACACACCTGCGAGGAACGTCGAGATGCGGGTGCGGGCCCCGGACGCCTTCACGTTGATCATGGTCTGCCCGATCATCGCGCAGCCACCCATGCCGCCAAACAGGCCGGAGAGCAGGTTCGCGACGCCCTGCCCCCAGCTCTCCCGGGTCTTGTTCGAGTGGGTGTCGGTCACATCGTCCACGAGCTTCGCCGTCATGAGCGATTCCATCAGGCCTACCAGCGCCATCGCGAGGGCAAACGGCGCGATGATCGTGAAAGTCCCCCATGTCAGCGGCACATTCGGTATGAACAGCTCGGGAAGGCTGCGCGGCAGCTCACCCTTGTCGCCGACTGCGGGTACGTTGATCGAGAAGACGACCGCGGCGGCGGTCACCAGAGCGATCGAGACCAGTGGGGCCGGTATGACCTTAGTGATCTTCGGTATGAGGACCATGATCAGCAGCCCGACCGCGACGAGAGGGTAGACCATCCAGGGCACGCCGATGAGTTCGGGCACCTGTGCCATGAAGATGAGGATCGCCAGCGCGTTGACAAAGCCGACCATGACGCTGCGCGGGATGAATCGCATGAGTCTGGCGACTCCGAAGACGGCGAGGAGGATCTGGAAGACCCCAGCCAGAAGCACCGTCGCGATGAAGTAGTCCAAGCCGTAGTCGCGGGCGACGGGGGCGATAACGAGAGCGATAGCGCCCGTCGCCGCGGTGATCATGGCGGGTCTGCCACCGAGGAACGCGATGGACACTGCCATCACGAATGAGGAGAACAAGCCCGCACGTGGATCGACGCCCGCGATGATCGAGAACGAGATCGCCTCGGGAATGAGCGCCAGCGCCACGACCAGGCCTGCGAGAACTTCGCGAGTGAGGATGCGCGGGGTCTTCAGTGCGGTGAGCACCGACGGTTCGGGCCGGTACCGACCCTTGTCTTCTTTGGTCGCAGTGGGCAAGGCCATGCGGTACCTCCATCTGTTCAGGGCGGCGCTCTCAGGCCAGGAGCGGAGAATGTCTGGTGGTGCGCGACAACGTGCGGCTTCGCCTGGCGATAGATCGCCACGGCGGAGGCATGTCCAGTCTCATGTGGACACGAGAGTCAACACTAACGTAACGTGAGAGTTGTGTCGAACTGAGACGATGAGATGAGGAGGCCCCCGTGCCCGAAGCGGGAATGATGCACATCGGAGAGCTGGCTGAGCGGACAGCTCTGTCGCAGCGCACCATCCGCCACTACGACGAGATCGGACTCTTGACACCCTCCGGACGCTCCGAGGGCGGGTTCCGGCTCTACACTGAGGGCGATCTCGGCAGACTCCTGCTGATCCGGCGCATGAAGCCACTGGGATACTCGCTCGATCAGATGGGCGACCTACTCCGGGCGCTCGACGGCGCAGATGGCGTCGGTGCTGCCGCCGAGAGCGCCCGGCGGGCGCTGAACGATTTCCGCACCGACGCGGAGGAACGCCGCGCGAAGCTTGCCAAGCAGCTTGACGCCGCTGACGAGTTCATCGGCCTGCTCGCCGCGCACTCCTCGGACTGAGTCGAAACAGACACACGATGCGCTATCTGTGCCAGCGAGGCCACTTCGAAGCGTTCATGGCTGCAGTGGACGGCAACGGATTCGCCACCGCCGCACCGCTGGACCGGCAGTAGCCCAACATATTCCAGCCCGGCTCCGCCCTGCCGGTCGTCCCCATGGTGCCCGAGCTGCGTTAGCACATTTCCTACGGCTCCGGCACCCACGCTTCTGTCGAGCAAACCGCCGAGGACGGACTCAACCTGATGTCGTCCACTCTGGTCTCCGAGACCAACGCCGAGCCCCTGAGCGAAATCCAGGCAGACCAGATCAGTCGCTACCGCGCCGCATGGAAGACGGCGGGCCATGCTTGGACGCCGCGCGCGTCGGTTTCGCGCTCCGTCTTCCCCATCGCTGACGGCGCGGACATGCAGATGTTCGGCATGCAGGCCACCGGCTCCGATCAGCTGGGCATGCTTCCCGACGTCGGCGCCTCCACCTTCGGTCGCACCTTCGCCGCTGAGCCCGACAAGCTCATTGAGCAGCTCAAAGCCGATCCCGCCGTCATGTCCGCCGACGCCCTGCTCATCATCATCCCCACCGGGATGGGCGTGGACGTCAACGTGAAGATCTTGGACAACTTCGCCACGCATGTCGCCCCCGCTTTCGGTTGGCAGCCGAACCGCGAAGGCCCAGTTACCGGCTATCCCATCGAGTAATTCCTGCAGGTCGCAAGCTCTTCGCTTCAATGTCAGTTCAGTGCATTTTGAATAGTTCGGCACACGTTGTATTGTTCAGTACATGCTGACTATTGCTTCACGCCTCGACGTCATGAACCGGCTCGGCCGGGCCATGGCTGATCCGACGCGCTCCCGAATCCTGATGACCCTACTCGACGGTCCGGGCTACCCGGCCGAGATTTCGCAAAGCTTGGATCTGACCCGCTCGAACGTCTCGAACCACCTGTCCTGCCTACGCGATTGCGGCATCGTCGTCGCCAAGCCGGAGGGCCGCAAGACTCGCTACGAAATCGCCGATCCGCACCTCGCGGCAGCGCTCGACGCGCTAGTTAACGCGACGTTGGCTATCGACGAAAACGCCCCGTGCATCGCCCCTGAGTGCTCGGTGCCCGGCTGCGGCGAGAAAGGAGCGGACGCATGAGTTCAGCATGTGGATGCGAACACGAACCCGCCACGGAGATCGAAGAGCTCGATCGGCCATGGTGGAAGGACCCCGAGCTACTGCTACCGATCTTCTCCGGCGTAGCCCTCATTACAGGGCTGGCGCTGGACTGGTCCGACTTGGAGACGCCCGCGACGGTACTGTATTGGCTTGGTCTGCTGTTGGGCGCTTACACGTTCGCACCTGGAGCGATCCGGAACCTTGTCACGAAGCGAAAGCTCGGCATTGGTTTGCTGATGACGATCAGCGCGGTAGGCGCGGTGATCCTCGGCTTCGTTGGAGAGGCCGCAGCGCTAGCGTTCCTGTACTCGATCGCCGAGGCGCTGGAGGACAAGGCAATGGATCGGGCCCAGGGCGGACTGCGGGCACTGTTGAAGTTGGTGCCGCAGACCGCAGCGGTACTGCGCGACGGCACGGCAGTCGAGGTCGTAGCAAAGGACCTCGTGGTTGGCGAGCTCATGGTCATACGCCCCGGGGAGCGGATCGCCACGGACGGCATCATTCGGTCTGGGCGCTCCAGCCTTGACACTTCAGCGATCACCGGAGAATCCATTCCGGAGGAGGTTGCGCCCGGCGACGAGGTGCCCGCGGGAGCAATCAACTCCGCCGGCGTGCTGGAGGTCGAAACGACCGCAGCTGGAACGGACAACTCACTGACCACACTCGTGGACCTGGTCGAGCAAGCGCAGGCGGAAAAGGGCGACCGCGCCCGGATCGCCGACCGGATTGCCCGACCCCTAGTGCCCGGGGTGATGATCCTGGCGGTGCTGGTCGGCGTGATCGGCTCGGTGCTGGGCGACCCCGAGACGTGGATCACCCGCGCGCTGGTGGTCCTGGTCGCAGCATCGCCGTGCGCGCTGGCAATCTCCGTGCCGCTGACGGTCGTGGCCGCGATCGGCGCAGCCAGCCAGTTCGGAGTGGTCATCAAGTCTGGCGCGGCGTTCGAGAGACTCGGCGGCATCCGTCACCTGGCAGTGGACAAAACCGGAACCCTTACCCGCAACCAGCCTGAGGTTACCGGAGTGGTCCCGGCAGACGGATTCGATCGGACGCAGGTGCTCTCCTTCGCGGCGGCCGTTGAGCAGCAATCGACGCACCCTCTCGCCGCGGCGATCGCGGCAGCGGGGCCCGAAGCGCCCACCGCCTCGGACATCAGCGAGGAAGCTGGGCATGGCATCGGCGGCACCGTCGAAGGTCGACGGGTACTTGTGGGCAGCCCCCGATGGATCGACGCCGGGCCACTGAAAGCGGACGTTGAGCGCATGGAGTCCGAGGGCCAGACCTGCGTCCTGGTCACCGTCGATGACGCTCTCGCCGGGGCGATCGGGGTCCGCGACGAGTTGCGGCCCGAGGTGCCCGAAGCCGTGCAGGCCCTGCACGCCAACGACGTGGAAGTAAGCATGCTCACCGGCGACAACACTCGCACCGCCCGGGCGCTGGCTCAAATCGCCGGAATCGACGACGTGCGCGCCGAGCTGCGCCCGGAGGACAAGGCAAGCATCGTCGCCGAGCTCTCCTCTAAGACGCCGACAGCGATGATCGGCGACGGCATCAACGACGCGCCGGCATTGGCGGGCGCTACGGTGGGCATCGCGATGGGAGCGACCGGCTCTGACGCCGCGATCGAGTCCGCTGACGTCGCCTTCACAGGCCACGACCTCCGGCTAATCCCGAAGGCACTACAGCACGCCCGCCGAGGCAGCAGGATCATCAACCAAAACATCGTGCTGTCTCTGGCCATCATCATCGTGTTGATGCCGCTGGCGATCAGCGGCGTGCTGGGCCTGGCCGCCGTCGTGTTGGTACACGAGGTCGCCGAAGTCATCGTGATTTTGAACGGCCTGCGGGCTGCGCAAGCGAAGCGCTGAGGCTTTGATCGGCAAGTCTGATAGGGATTCAACCACACGCCGCGCGGACGCACCTTGGACCAGGCGCGTCATTCGAGTTCACGGTCTGCCTCCGTGGAATCGGGATCGTACTCGGCCACCTGGCCCTTCTCGATGCATGCGGGCACGGGAGCTGTGGGCGAGCCGCCGCCCGGCACGTTCCCCCAGCCGACCAAGGGCCTCCGAGCGCTCCGGGTCTCCAACGCGGACCGTGGAAGCTCAGACGGCAGCCGCTAGCGTCGCACTGAGACGAGCACCAGCCGCCGCTTGATCGATCGCCGTGACAGCAGAGTTCGTCTCGGGCCACGTATCCACGCCGTCTCCGTTACGACGCGGCACCACATGGACGTGCCAGTGAGCAACCGACTGGTCACTCCCCGGACCACAGGCGCTCAGCAGATTAACCCCCGTACCGAGCCTCGCCTCCACCATCGCTGAACCAATAACGCTGCAAAGCTCAACCACCGCCGCGCGAGATTCGGACGTCGCCTCGAGGACCCCAAGGCAGTGTTGCTTCGGCACGACAAGCGTGTGCCCGGCTGACAGCGCAGAATCAGTCAACGTCAAGAAGGCAAGTGCCTGCGAACTCTCCGCAATGATGGTCGCAGGGCTGGAACCAGCTACGATGTCGCAGAAGATGCACTGATCGCTGGATTTCACGACGCCAGCTCCCAGGGCGTAGTCTCGTCCACCTGTTCGGCGGTGCGGACTGCAGCCAGTGCCAGCTCATGCCGCAACTGCAGATTCAGCCAGAACTGCGGCTCGATCGCGAAGTAGCGCCCCAGCCGTAGTGCCGTGTCCGCGGTGACCGCGCGCTTACCGTGCACAATCTCATTGACCCGACGCGGCGGCACACCGATCGAGGCCGCCAGCTTGTGCTGCGTAATGCCGAACCCCTCGATGAAGTCATCCATGAGGATCTCTCTCGGACGGATCGGCTCGATCAGGTCACTCTCAGCGGTCGTCGACGAGTTCGACATCGTCTGCACCTCCATCTCTCCAGACGAAGCAGAGACGCCATTGTGCGTTGACGCGGATGCTGTGCTGTCCCACGCGGTCCTCGTTTAGTGGCTCTAACCGGTTGCCAGGCGGTATGCACCGCGAGTCGACGAATCGAGCAGTGCGGGTCTGCGTCAGCTTTCGTGTGGTTGCGTTCTGGACACGGGAATCGACCGAGTTCAGGCACGCATGGCCATGGCGTCGCACGGGAGCCTGTCAGGCCACTTGGACGCGATGATCGCCCAGAACATACTCGATCGACAGACCGCCGCCAACCGCCTCAAGGTAATTGCGGATCGTACCGACCTTCGCATTATCAAGGTCGCCATGCTCGATCTTGGAGACCTGACGCTGACCCACGCCGATGCGTGCAGCGAGCTGCGCCTGCGTTAGACCAGCATCTTCACGAAGCTCACGGAGTCGGTATGCGCGCGTCTCGGCGAGCATCCTCTCCTTATGCGCGTCGACGCGCTCGCGGTCCACGGGATGCTCGGCGACAAAGTCCTTCAGTGACAGGGCCATTTCGGTCACTCTCCTCTCAATTTGCGCAGGTGTTCATCGAAAATGTCGTCGGCCAGTGGAACGTTCGTCTTGTACCAGCGCGTCCAGTTGCCAGCCTTGTCGCCAGCGATCAACATGATCGCTGAGCGCTCCGGATCGAATGCGAACAAGACGCGCAGCTCAGATCGTCCAGCCGAACCCGGCCGCAGCTCCTTCATGTTGCGATGTTGTGACGACGACACAGTGTCAACGATTGGCCGCCCGAGCTGTGGGCCACGTTCTTCGAGTAGCTCGATCGCAGCTATCACCTGCACCCGCGAATCATCGTCCAGCGAAGCGAGCCATTCGGCGATCAGCTCGATGTCCACGTTCCACATAACGCAAGCTTAGACCATATATGGTCTAAGCTCAACAGGGTGTAACAGCGTCTTCTCGGGCCGGCCAGCGCAGGCCCACAAGAACCCTGGAGGTCAGCGCGTCGTGCGCGATGATATTGATCACAATATCCGACACGCGCCAAACAGCGCGCAACTGGATGATCGCCGCGATCTATTCGCACACGAGAGGCACCATCGCTGCCTCCACACGCTGTGGCACCATGTGCACCCGCGGTGTGAGGTCCTCACCCGGATAGGTGTCATCGATGCACTCTTTCCAGAATGCGACGTGATGCTTGTCGAGCCAGTGTTCAGAATGATTGACAGACTGCCCACTCTCACCCTGCACGCTGTACCAGTAGAGGTAATCAACGTTGTCCACGACTTCGTGGAAGATCGTCTCGACGTACATCTCCTCGGGTTCGAGAGTCTCGCGTACTGCATCCTCATTCTCGTTCAGGAACGCCATCCACTCGTCAACTTTGGCTCGCGCGCCTTCCCGCACCCGAAACCTGGTGAGCTCAATTCGCATGCGACCAGCCAACCATGTAACGAGCGCTTCCGACGACAAAACGAAGGCGAACCGAGTCACACATTGAAGCGGAACTCCACCACGTTCCGTAGCCGAATAACCTCAGCTTGCGAACTCGGCAAAGCAGCGCGATGAGCACGCCGCAGAGAGCCAGCGGCGCACCGAGCCGGTCGAGCCCGTCGTCCAGGAAGACCGCCATGTCGTGGGAGAGCAGGACGATTGGAGTGACCGTGACCAGCAGGAGGAGGATCCGCGCGATGACGTCGGCGCGGTGCTCGCGCAGGATTGCGCCGATGCCCGGCTGCCCTTCGTCTGCTGCGGTGCCCGCGGCTCGTCGGGGAGCGGTGACCGCGGGTCAGGTTCGATCCCTACTCCGCTCGACCAGACAGACCGCTGCCGCAGCAGTTGAGAGGGCGGCGACGATTGCGACCGGCAGCCAGGCGGTGCCGCCGATGAGCGCTCCGGCGACGGCGGTGCCGGCCGAGCCGGCGGCGATCTTCAGCGCGCCGACCCAGATGAAGATCTGCCCGCGCGCCTCGGGCGGGGCGTACTCGCTCCGAGCCGCGAGCGTAGCCGCGAAGAACAGTGAGTTCGCAATCCCTGCTGCGCCGAACGCGACGAGGGCAGCAGTGAAGTTCGTCGTCGCGATGACCAGGAGCAGTGCCGCAGCGACGACTGCCGCGAGGACGCCGGTGAGCTTGTCGGCGTCCCCGTGCAGCGGCCGGACCATGAGCAGCCCGGAGCCGGCGAGGGTGCCGATTCCGTAGCTTGCGACCAGGCTCCCGGCCAGCGCCGCCTCGCCCAGGGACTGCGCGACCGCGACGGCATAGATCGGCAGCGCCGCGACGGAGAATGCGACGACGACGGTCAGGACGAGAGTGCGCCGCAGCGGGCCGGATCGCCGGATCGTGACGAGGGTGCGTCCTGGGGACGGGACCGCGCCGGGGTCGTCGAGCGGGGACTGGCGCGGCAGGGCGAGCACGGCTCCGGCCCCGACGACCTCAGCGGCCGCCAGTGCCAGGGTCGCGACGAGCGGGCTCGCGGCTGCGGCGAGCCAGGCGACCGCGGCCGGTCCCAGGGTGCCGCTGAGCCTGAAGTGCTCCCCGGAAGTTGGACTGAGAATTCAGTTTCTTCTTCCGGGGAGTCTTCATGTATGCGAGTAGTTCTCTGACCCAAGCCCAGCAGCGGGCGGCTGTAGGGTTGTTCGAGGCGGGCTGGGGCGACACGGCCGTGGCGTCTGAGCTTGGTGTGAGTCGTTGGCCGGTGCGAAAGTTGTTCCAGCGTTGGCGTGTTCGAGGCAGAGGAGCGCTGGTCATGGCATCGGGCAAGAAGGTCTATCCGTTCGAAACGAAGGTGGCCGTCGCGCAGCGTTTCCTGGCTGGGGAGCCGAAGACGGACCTGGCGATCGAATTCGGTCTGTCCTCTCCCCAGATCGTCCAGAGATGGGGAAGGATCCTGCGCGAGCAGGGCGAAGACGGTCTCAGACCCAGACCACGAGGTCGGAAGACGGCCACGGGGCCGTCCGACGAGATCGAAACTCTGCGGCGCGAGGTTGAGCGGCTGAGGGCGGAGAACGCCTACCTGGGAAAATTGCGGGCCTTGATGGAGCCACAAAGTCGGTCAAGGTGATGGCCGTCGTTTCCCTCAAGGCAGACCACAGGCTCACCGATCTGCTCGCCGCGGCCGGGCTGGCGAGATCCACGTTCTTCTATCACCAAGCCCGCCTCACCGCCCCGGACCCGCAGGCTGGGTTGAAGGCGGCGATCAGGGAGGTCTTCGAGGCCTCGCGTCGCCGGTTCGGGCATCGACGGGTCTGGGCCAAACTGCGGGCCCAGGGCTGGATCGTCGCGAAGAAGACCGTCCTGAAGTTCATGCGCGACCTCGGGCTGCGTTGCGAGATTCGCCGCAAGCGGTTCCGGTCCTTCAAGGGCGAGGTCGGCAAGACCTTCCCGAACCTTCTCCAGCGTGACTTCACCACCACTGGCCCGAACCAGAAGTGGGTCACCGACGTCACCGAGTTCCACCTCGACGGCGAGAAGGTGTATCTGTCGGCGGTCATGGACCTGTTCGACCGCCAGATCATAGGCGCGACCATCGGCCCGTCACCGAACCTGGCCCTGACCAACACCTCCCTGGAACAGGCCGTCGGCCGGCTGCGAGAGGGAGACCACCCGATCGTCCACTCGGACCAGGGATTCCAATATCAGCACTGGCAATGGCGCAGGATCCTCGGCCAGGCCGGCGCGAGAGGATCGATGTCCCGGCGCGGGAACTGCCTCGACAATGCCGTAATCGAGAGCTTCTTCGGCCACCTCAAGGACGAACTGTTCTGCTCGACCACGATCACCACCGTCGAGCAACTCACCACCGAGTTCACCGACTACATCGACTGGTTCAACCACCACCGCCCCCACAACAGCAACAAGGGCCTGCCCCCGGTCCAATACCGGGAACAGACCCTTGCCGCCTAGGCCCTAGGCTTTCAAACCAGTCCGACAATCGGGGACCAGTTCACCAAATCTGGCTGCGGGGCTCTTATGTCACAGGTCTCGGAATACGAACACCCCACCGTCGGGTGCGGGTATGACGGTGTGGTCGAACAGCAGGTCGCGGGTCCATGATTCCCAGTTGAAGTACCGCTGAGCCTCCTCGGGCCATCCGTCCATTAGACCGGTGTCCTCAGCGAGCTGGGCGGCGAAGTCGTCGAAGCGCTCCCACTGCCCGCAGTAGCGCTCCTCGAAGTCGGAAGTGCTGGGCAGGCAGCGCCCCACGGAGGTGTAGTTACCCGACTCCACCCAGGCGCACAGCGCAGGCCACAGAGTCTCACCGACCTCCTCGTGGACCTCACCCCACTCGGCGACCTCGGCAAGGCCCATCTCGCAGGGCACCGGGATGTTCTCGTGGTCGAGGCACCAGACCTCCTCACAGCCCGTGTACGGGCCGTCAGCGTCCCCGTGGAGCTGGGCGAGGGTGACGTCGGCGGCGTCGGTGCCGGCGGGATGGAACTCGACAGGGCTCGCGAGGATCTCGTCGAAGCCCATCGGCGTGACCGTCTCGTACACGACGTCGACGATGTGCTCCCCGTCGACCACCGGCTGGCCCCGCCAGAGGTTGCCCGGCTTCATGATGGCGCCCATCGACTCCGAGATCCACCAGCCGTGGACGTTGGCGCGGGCCCGCTCGCACACGAGCCATGCGCCGTTGAGGGCTCCTGCCGACGAGCCGTACACCGCGTCGAAGGCCGCCAGCAGGCCGCGTTCCTCCAGCTCACAGATCATGCTGCCGCCGTGGGCTGCTCGCGAGCTGCCGCCCTCGAGCACCACGGCGAGGCGGGCGTCGTCGTCCCGGTGCAGCGGACGGGAGCCCGCGGCCATGCGGGTGCGGATGAGGTTGAGGACGGGGTGCACGGCCCCATCCTGCCGCGCCGAACCGGCGCCCGGGTTCATGGCACGAGCTGGCGCACCAGGGGCAGGGCGTAGGCCCAGTCGTCGCCGTCCTCGTCGATGAGTCCGCTGCCCTTCAGCCAGGTGCTGTCGGCCTCGGGGTGCGGGCCGATCAGGCCGATGCGGCCCTGCCCGAGGACGTAGCGCGCCGCGGCGATGTCGCCGGTCTCGTAGCGGGCATGCACGACGGCGCCACGTTCGGGCAGTCGGGCACCTTCCTGGAAGTACGTCCACCGTCGGGTGCCGTCCCAGGTGACCGCGACCAGGTGGTCGGCACTGTCCACCACGGGAAACCCCGGCGCCCCGACCTCACCGTCGATCTGCCTTGGGATGAGTCCGAACCCGTCGTTGCCAGCCAGGTAGGCCCCCATGCAGACGCCCAGATAGCGGCCCCCGCCGCGCACCCACTCCTGCAGCGCCTCGACGAACGGTGCGGGGAACTCGGCGGCGGCTGCCGGGATGTCGTCGCCGCCGCCCGGCTGGACGTACAGGTCGATCCCGTCGAGGGCCCCCGCGTCCAGCGCAACCTCCTCGTCGGGGCCGACGAAGGTCACCTCCATGTGCAGCGGCGCGCCCGCGAGTCGTTCCGCGAGCGTCTCGGCGCAACCGTCGCATCCGGCTGAGCCGCGATACACGGCAGCGACGGTCGGTCGCGGCGTCGGTTGCTGGGCCGGAGGCGTCGGCGAGGCGCACGACGTCAGCCCCGCGGCGACCGGCACCAGTGCGGCTCCGGTGAGGAACCCGCGACGGGTGGCGCAGGCGGGCGGACGGCAGGACGACGCGCCGGCAGCGGGGCTGCGCTGGTCAGTCGTCGCGTGGTCCATGGGCCACATGGTTATTGGTCGCTGGCGTCGTCACCAGTGACTACTCGACATCCAACCTGAACAACGGCTGGTGATGGCGTGGATCGATCTGCCTTCGCTGGAGGTCAGCGCCTCGGAGCAGTACTACGCCAGCATCGATCGCGGCTCGGTTCGCTTCATCAACGGGACGAGGACTTCGACGCTGTGCTCGACGTCGACGGCGACGGCGTGATCACCGACTACCCCTTCGCCCGAAGGATCGAAACTGGCGCCTGACAAGGGCAACCGGCGAGCATCCCCGCCAGCCGGGACGGTGATCACTCGAACCGGCGCAAGGTACACCAGTCGGGGACGCTGTCCGTCCGGTAGTAGTGGACGAAGATGTCGCCGGCCTGTTGCGCAGTGAAGACCTCAAGCTTCGGAACCGTCTCCGCCCGACCTCGCCAACGAACCTCCAGCTGCGCGGCTCCTTGTTCGTCGGAGCCCCTGCACCCGAGCTTGTACAGACCCAGCTCGCCCGAGGCATCGAACTGGCTCACTTCGACCATCATTGCCGTCGCTGCCCCCGCCGCCTGCAGGAAGCACAGTGGCCACCCGGAGGCCCGGGGATCCCACAACCGCGTCCCCTCGGGGAACCGTGCCAGGGAGACGGCGAACTCCTGCTGACCATCCATGCCCGACAGGACGCGCCGCAGCATCGCCTCCGGATCGAGCAGCTTGCACACTTCCGTCACGGACGCGCCGCCGTTGAGCGTCAGTGCATGCGTGGGATCCCAGGAACCCATACAACCCTCCTTCGAGCAATCAGCGGTGCAGCGAGCACCAAGTATAGCCAGACCAATGACCCGCGAGCGGAGCACGCCCGCAGGCACGGCGTCGCTCATCGAGCCGCAGGACCAGCGGCCCTGCGGCGACGGGCGGGGATTGTAAGAGGTAGCCCGTACGGTCGGCGACACGGGTGAGGTCAAGGAGAATCCCGGGCATGCACCACGATGGATACGGCCAGTCAGGAAAAGGCTGGAAGAGCTGGCAACCGCCGGCGGCAGAGCCGAGCGAGGCAATCACAAGCGTAGAGAGATTCGCTCCTACTGGTGCCGAGACTGCCACGCCTACCACCTCACCGGCAAGCTCCTGAGGTGATGCTTGGAGCGACGAAACCAGGTTCCGACACCGGGGACACGCTGGGCGTTGAGCGAGGCCGCGTCGCAGCTGCACCGCTTGGCTCCCCGAGGTGCCGTCACAGCCCGTTCAGAGCACGGGGACAACTCCGACGAGATCGCTTGACAGGGGGTCCCCCCTGATGGCAGCGGCGTACCTGTCGCTGTGGATCGCCGTGGGCTTCAACGAGGAGATCTGGTTCCGGGGTCTGTTGCTCGCCGCCCTGCGGGGGCGCGGCGACCGGTTCGCGATCGTCGCAGGCGCAGTGATCTTTGCACTCCTCCACCTCGGCAACATCTTCACCGGCCAGCCAGTCGTCTACATCGTCGGCCAGCAAGCGCTCGCCCTGCTCGTGGGGATCGTCCTCGCGGGAATGGTGATCGCATGCCGGAGCCTGTGGATCGGGATCATCTGGCACGCGGTCTATGACTACGCGGCCTGGCTGACCGGGGATTCGGTCGACACTGCAGGGCTGATCAGCCTGTTCGGCACCCTGGCCCTGCTGGCAGTGCAGGCGGTGTGGTGGTGGCCCCGCACCACCCAGGCCGAGGCAGAATGAACCCATGGAACTGACCTCACGGCAGCAGGCCTATGCCGACGCGGGCCTGGCCGTCATGGCTCGCGACGGCATGGGAGCGGTATCCTATCGCAGCGTGGCCGCAGAGGCGGGAATGTCGCTCGGGGCGGTCCAGAAGTCCTTCGCCACCAAGGACGAGCTGCTCCAGGCGATGCTCGCCCGCTTCCGTGCAGCCGCGGCGGCACCGGCTGTCGCCGTGCCGAGTCAGCCGACGCTCGTGGACTGGCTCGTCGCCCTGACGCTGCAGATCCTGCCACTCAACGAACGGAGCCGCCGCCAGGAAATCGTCGCGACGGGATTCGGAAACCTGGCGCACACCAATCAGGCCTTTTCCCTCGCACTGCGCACGGAGGATGCCGAATTGGTGGGGCGCATCGCGTCACTCATCGGACGCGCCATCGCGGAGGGCGAGATCCAGCCCGTCGATCCAACCCGCGCGGCACGCATCTGGCTCGCCCTGGTGCAGGGATATGGCTCGCAACTGCTCTATGACCCACGCACGGCTGACGCCGTCGAGGAAGAGCTCCACATCGCCTTATCGGCGCTGTTCAGACGCGCCGATCGCGTCGAGTCGGCGTAGCCACCTGCACAATGCCCCTGCGGCCCCTTGCTCCAAGTCGCAGCAGCCAACTACACACAAACCGGAACTCGACCGGGTCGCCACGATTAGGGGCAGTCAGGTGGATCTTGGAAGGCTCGCCACAGGGCAGCTGACCTCAGGCCTTACATGCCGCTGCCACAGGGTCAGACGCCTGTGCTCACCCACCGTCTCTCACCGTCGACCACATCGGTCGGGACCATGCCCAGCTTCGCAGCTACCGCCTGCGAGGCCAGATGATCGGGATTGATATGCGCAGCCACACTGTGAACTCCACGTTGAACGAGCCGATCGACCAGCAGCTGCGCGGCCCGCGACGCATAACCGTGGCCCTGCCACGGCTTACCGACCACCCAGGCAATCTCGGCGGGTCCGCCATTCTTGGGAACAGTGGCTTGCACATATCCGATGGGCTGGGCGTCAAGCAGCACCACCAAGTTGATCCAGTCCTTCGAGCCATCGAGGGAGCAGCCCCGAGTCTGGATCGCGTACGGCCGCTCGAGCTCCGTAGCGCTCGGCGGACCCACCGGTGAACTCGTACAGCGATGGGTCCGCCAGCACTTCGGCCATCACCTCCGCGTCATGGACCGACAGCTCACGAAGGTGCACAGCGTTGACCATCAGGAGCATTCCAGCACCAGGATTCACCCCCAAGCAAAGCATTCCCCACGCTTCTGGGGCGGCGAAGCATTCTGGGTGCCGAGGGGTCGTGGCAAGCGAGCCTTAGGCGGCCCGCAAGGGCTTGATCGCAGCGATCTCATCGATTGCCCGATCCTGCGCAAGCTCTAACCAAGGCCCGCGACGAGCCCGAGTCACGAAGCGGGGTGCGAAGTTCCTGTCCACGGATCAAACAAGGAGACACCGGTCCTCAGGAAGTCCTTGATGTTGCGCGTCGCACAGACCGCTCCCCGGGCTCGACAGATCGCCGCTATCTGCGCATCCCCAGTCGAGACCGGAAGACCAGCCGCTTCTCGCTGGGCCAGGGTGTCGGCATAGTGCGGAGCCGCCACGGCATCGAAGGCAAGAATCGCACCGGTGTCGCGATACGGACGCAGAGCACCCTCAACCGCCCCAGTGAGCTCGGTCTTTCGCCTACCATCAGGCAACCTGCGCAGGCCCGCCAAGAGCTCAGCCAGAGTGATTGCGGTGATGGCAACGTCATCAGTGACCGATTCCAGCCATTCCACGACGTTCACTTCCGGACGCGGCCTGAGCACCTCGGAGACGACGTTCGTGTCGAGAACGATCACGAGAAGTCCACTACGCGGGCGCGGTCAGAACGTTCGGGAATCGGCAAGTCTTCGACCCCACCGGCCAGCTGTCCCGCACGCAACAGCGCGAGCCCAATGTTTGGACGGGTCGCCGCCCGCGTCAGGATGTCACGAACTTCCGCCTCCATGGAGCGACCATGCTCCCTGGCCTGAGCAGCCAAGCGAGCCTTGACCGACTCATCAAGCCCACGGACGACAATGGACGACATCACGATCACCTCCCGAAGGTGCTTGCACTCATGCTATCACCCCAACATCAGCTCCAATCGGACTGGCCCCGGAGCCGCCGGCGACCGCCTCACACGTTGAAGCGGAACTCCACCACATTGCGCTTAACCGTAAGACTGTGGCTAAACGGATGTGCATGATGGGGATTGAGGGGATTTCACCGCGGGCCTTTGTCCCGGTGACAACGATTCAAGCTAAGCGTAAGTCCACGCTTCCTGACCTGGTCAAGCGCATGTTTGATACTGGTGAGCTCAACCGGGTGTGGATGTCAGATATTACCTACTTGCGCACCGGTGAAGGCTGGTTGTACTTGTGCGCGGTCCGCGATGGCCATTCCCGCCGGGTGCTGGGCTGGGCTATGGATAGCGTTCAAGATACTTCCCTGGTCGAGCGAGCCCTGCGGATGGCGCACACGTTGCGTGGTGACGTTCCTGATGGGCTGGTGTTTCACGCTGACCGCGGAGCTCAATTCACTAGCGAGCAGCTCTGGGAGGTTTGCCGCAGCCTGAGCATTGCTCAGTCCGTGGGGCGTACTGGTGTGTGCTTCGATAACGCGATGGCTGAGTCGTTCTGGTCGACGCTTAAAACCGAGTTCTACGACCGTAAGCGCTGGACGACCCGTGATGCTGCACGCAAGGCCGTTGCCTACTGGATTGAAGTCGTCTACAACCGTCGACGCCGACATTCCTCACTCGGTATGGTCAGCCCCGTCGACTTTGAGAACCAAATTGGTCTAATCACTAGCAGAAAAGGAATAGCTGCCTAACCACTAGGTAGCTCCACTACGTGTCCACGATTTGCGGGTAACCCCACCGACTTTGCCCCTTCGGGAGACAAGACAGTTCTTGTATCGTTCGGAAAGCATTCGTCGCTGCCGGGGTGAAGTGGCGGTTCCATACGCGGCCGTGATGTGCACCTGTGTTTCGCAGAACGGTGAGTTGTTCGCACCATCGAGCGAGGGGATCTTGGTTGTAGTAGCTCTTCTTCTGCTTAGAGTTCAATCGATCGACGTCGCCAAAGAAACCGAAACTGTGTGCAATACTCCGCTGATCATCAAGAGTGAGGCCATCAAAGAGGATGGAAATATCGGAAAAATCAAGGACATCAGCAAGAACCCAGAATGGGTAATCCCCGTAGTTGACACTGTAGTGATCCACAGCGCGGTTACGTTTTCGCTCGCGATCCACACGCTTCTCAGCAGTCTCTAGCCAGTCTTGATGCCGGAAATCCTCACGAAAGATACCTGGATCTTTGTAAGATAAGGCTCCTTTCGCGACGAGTAGTTCGCCGATCCGTGCACGTAGCGCAACCTCAATCCGCTCAATCCCATCGTAAATAAGTGTGCGCATTTTACGGTCGAATTCGTAGAGAGCGACTATTTCTTCGAACTTCGTGCCTCGCACAAAGCTGTCGGCGCGTTGCGGCTGTTTGGGGTCTTCAGGCTCTGGGAGAATCCGGTAGGCGTACCAATACCCGGACAGCCTGTAGTAAGAGACGCTAGACAGCCACTGCCTTGCTAGGGATTCGTTGAGCTCCATCCCTCGTGAGCGCATGAGGGCAATCTGCACTTCAACCGTGGTGGGATTTTTGATCTTCTTCATCGGGTTTTCATGCCTCGAAAGAAATCCAGCCCGTCTCCAACCTGATGGTCGAAGCGGGCTGAACGATTACCTAAATAATGCCACGGCCCCAGCGCGTTGGGTGGCCTCATTTGGCTACAGGAGCATGACGGCTAGATCGAGAAAAACAAAGACCGGCCCTGGGCTCCCACCAAAATGGGTAGCGGTACCGGTCATGTTGGTATTCAGGCTAGGCGATGACACCTAGCTGTGCAACGGTGAGGGCTCGACAAGCCACTCGATAATGTTTTTGTGTTGGATCCCGTCGCGGCTCATGTCGAACTGGTCCATGCTCAGCACGGTTTTCGGGAAGTTGTCGGTAACCCCGCGAAAGGCACCGAACTCGCGGTCGACGGTGTTTTGGCTGCCGAGCAGGTAACTCACCTGGAAGTACTCAGTGTCGGAACCTTTGCGGGCGATGAAGTCAATCTCGCGCGCGCCGGCTCTTCCGACACTTACCTCGTACCCGCGCGCAAGCAGCTCCACGCACACGATGTTTTCGAGGGTCAGCTCAATGTCGGCCTGGTTCGAAAGGCCGAGCGTTTCACGAAAACCGTGATCCACCGCATAGTACTTCTCAGTTGCCCGAAGCCTCGCCTTCCCCGCAATGTCAAAGCGCGGAACCCGATAAATCAAGAAAGCGTTCACGCAAAACTCAAGGTAGTTCAACACGGTATCAACCGAAACGGTGCGCCCCTCGCTTTTGAAAAAACGCACCAGTGACTGCGCCGAGAAGGTTTTTCCAATATTTGCGAAGCAGTAACCGACGATGCGGTGAAAAATGTCGACGTCGCGGATCTGGTGATACTCAATCACGTCTTTGAGCACAACCGAGTTGTACACCGAGTCAAGGTAGTCGAGCGAGGGTTCCCGGTCGAGGTTGAAGTATTTCAACGCCGGGAAACCGCCGAACTGCACAAAGTGCTGGAAGTGTTCGCTCAGTGTGCGGTCGCTTTGGCGGTGCAGCTCGACAAATTCCGCAAACGAAAACGGTTGGATCAAGAACTCAACGTAGCGACCGGCAAGATGTGTGGCGAGATCACCGGAAAGCATGCGCGAATTCGACCCGGTGACATAGATATCTGCGTCATAGTCGACGCGGATCGCGTTGATGGCTTTCTCCCAGTCGGCGACCTGCTGAATTTCGTCAAAGAAGAAATACGCGCGGGTGTTTTTGTTGAGGTTTTCGGCTTCGATGCGCCGTAGCAGCGCCGCTGCGTCTGTGATGTGAAGCCCGTCAGCGGACTCAAAATTCATCGCAAACACTTGTGGATCAGCGCTGCCCGCGCGAATCACTTCTTGCAGCTGCTGCAGAATCGTAGATTTGCCGCAGCGACGCACACCGGTGAGCACCTTCACGAGGGTTTGTCGATAAAGGGCTGGATCCGCGAAAAGTATCTCGGGCGTTCAATGATTCTGTCCACCACAAACCTCCCTGTCTTGTCGAGTATAGTCGACAAGCTGCTACTTTGCGGAGGTTTTGTCGATCATAGTCGACAAGAATCGCGCTGGCTCGGGCACAAAACAGCGCACCGCGGGAAGGTTGCCGGCGTGTGCCAGCGTCCAACCCGCGGTGCGCTATTCGGACGGTGCGGCCCGAATCGAGCCGCTGAGCCCTCGAGCCGTTAAGCCCTTGAGCCTAGAAGTCCCAGTCGTCGTCGGTGGTGTCTTCGCCCTTACCGATGATGTAGCTCGATCCTGATCCACTGAAGAAGTCGTGGTTTTCGTTGCTGCCAGGTGACAGCGCCGCGAGAATCTCAGGGTTCACTTCGGTCTCTTCAGCGGTAAACCGCGACGGGTAACCGAGGTTCATCAGCGCCTTGTTCGCGTTGTAACGCACGAACACGGCAACGTCGTCCATCAGGCCGAGCGGCTCGTACAGCTCACCCGAGTACTGCAGCTCAAGCTCGTAGAGCTCTTCCAGCAGGTCGAAGGTGAACTTGCGCATCTCTTCCTGACGCTCTTTGCTCTGCGTCTCGAGTCCGCGCTGGTACTTGTAACCAGAGTAGTAACCATGCACTGCCTTGTCACGCAGAATCAGGCGGATCATGTCTGCGGTGTTCGTCAGCGTCGCGTGCACCGAGAAGTGCAGCGGCAGGTAGAACCCTGCGTACAGCAGCAGCGACGACAGCAGCGTCGAAGACACTTTACGCTTGAGCGGATCATCGCCGTAGTAGTGGTGCAGCACCTTCTTGCAGCGTTCCTGCAGCAGATCGTTGGCAACTGCCCAGCGGTAGGCGTCGTCGATTTCCGGGGTGCTCGTCAGCGTTGAGAACACCGAGGAGTACGAGCGGGCGTGCACCGACTGCATGAACGCAATGTTGGTGTAGACGGCCTCTTCGTGTTCGGTGCGGGAGTCTTGGATCTGCACGATCTCACCGACAGTTGCCTGCACGGTGTCGAGCATGGTCAGACCGGTGAAGACGCGCATCGTGAGGGTGCGCTCTTCCTGGGTCATTTTCTGCCACGCGGGGATGTCGTTTGACAGCGGCACCTTCTCTGGCAGCCAGAAGTTCGCGGTCAGACGGTTCCACACCTCGAGGTCTTTGTCGTCGGTGACGCGGTTCCAGTTAATGGGGCGCAGCCGCGCTGCCGGGTCGTGGCGGTACGACGGCGGGGTGACCGAGATCTCTTGCAGCGGGCGGTCGGTGTTCAACGGATCAGTCATAGTTCAATAAAGCTCTTTCACTAGTGGTGTCTGGTGGTCAGTGCGCGGAGTGCGCGGACGGCGCGCGGTGCGCCCGCGCGCGCAGCACGGGCGCGAACGCGACTACAGCGCGCAGGAAACGCAGCCTTCGATCTCGGTTCCCTCGAGCGCGGGCTGGCGCAGGCGGATGTAGTACAGCGTCTTGATGCCCTTGCGCCACGCGTAGATCTGCGCGCGGTTGATGTCGCGAGTGGTCGCCTCGTCTTTAAAGAATAGCGTGAGCGACAGACCCTGATCCACGTGCTTGGTCGCAGCAGCGTAGGTGTCGATGATCTTCTCGGCGCCGATTTCGTAGGCGTCTTCGAAGAACTCGAGGTTGTCGTTTGTCATGTGCGGAGCCGGGTAGTACACGCGGCCGAGCTTGCCCTCTTTACGAATCTCAATCTTCGAGGCGATCGGGTGGATCGAAGCCGTCGAGTTGTTCACGTAGCTAATCGACCCGGTCGGTGGCACCGCCTGCAGGTACGCGTTGTAGATACCGTGTTCGCGGATCGACTCGCGCAGCTGTTCCCAGTCCGCAACCGTCGGCAGCGCAACTCCAGCCTCGGCGAAGAGCTCACGCACCCGCGCGGTTTCTGGCACCCACTCCTCGGCCGTGTAACGGTCGAAGTAGCTGCCGTCAGCGTAGTCGCTCTTCTCGAAGCCCGCGAAGGTCGCACCGCGGTCAATCGCCAGCTGGTTCGAAGCGCGCAGCGCGTGGTAGGTCACCGTGCGGAAGTACGCGTCGGTGAAGTCAATTCCCTCTTCGCTGCCGTAGTGGATGCGCTGCGAAGCGAGGTAGCCGTGCAGGTTCATCTGGCCGAGGCCGATGGCGTGTGACGCACGGTTACCCTCGGCAATTGACGGCACCGCCTGAATGTCGGTCTGATCCGACACACTCGTCAGCGCCCGCACCGCAATCTCAACGGTTGCGCCGAAGTCCGGGCTGGCCATTGCCTGCGCAATGTTCAGCGAGCCGAGGTTGCACGAAATGTCGTGACCGATCGTCTCGTACCCGATTGCGGCGTCGTACTCAGAGGCGGTGTTCACCTGCAGAATCTCCGAGCACAGGTTCGACATGTTGATGTGCCCCTCGAGCGGGTTCGCACGGTTCACAGTGTCTTCGAACAGCACGTACGGGTAGCCCGACTCGAACTGCAGCTCAGCGAGGGTCTTGAAGAACTCGCGCGCGCTGATCGTGGTCTTGCGGATCCGCGGGTTCGCGACGAACTCGTCGTAGCGCTCGGTGATTGACTGATCCGAAAGCGGAATACCGGTTTCGCGAAGCACATCGTAGGGGCTAAACAGGTGCATATCTTTGTTCTGCTTAGCCAGTTCGAAGGTCACATCCGGAATCACAACCCCAACCGACAGGGTCTTAATGCGGATCTTCTCGTCAGCGTTTTCACGCTTCGTGTCGAGGAACCGCATAATGTCGGGGTGGTGCGCGTGCAGGTACGCAGCGCCTGCGCCCTGGCGAGCGCCGAGCTGGTTCGCGTAGCTGAAGCTGTCTTCGAGGATCTTCATCACGGGAACAACACCGGAAGCCTGGTTCTCGACCTGCTTAATCGGGGCACCCGCCTCGCGGAGGTTTGACAGCAGCAGCGCCACACCGCCGCCGCGCTTGGACAGCTGCAGCGCAGAGTTAACGCTGCGGCCAATCGATTCGAGATTGTCTTCAACGCGCAGCAGGAAGCACGACACGAGCTCGCCGCGCTGTTTCTTACCCGCGTTCAAGAACGTCGGAGTTGCCGGCTGGAAACGGCCCGAGAGGATCTCGGTGACCGTCTTCGAAGCCAGTTCCTCGTCACCCTGACCGAGGAACAGCGCCGTGGCAACAACTCGCTGCTCGAAGTTTTCGAGGAAGAGGCTGCCGTCGAAGGTTTTCAGCGCGTAGGAGGTGAAGAACTTAAACGCACCGAGGAAGGTCTGGAACTTGTGCCCGAAAGCGTCGGCCTGTTCGTGGAGGCGCTCGACGAAGTCCTTGTCGTAGGCGCGCAGGTATTCGGCTTCGTAGTACTCGTTTTCGATCAGCCACTCCAGGCGTTCCCACACCGAAGCGAACTGCTTCGTGTTCGGGATGACCTGCTGGTTCAGGTAGGCCTCCGCCGCTTCGTGATCCTTGTCAAACTGGATCGACCCGTCCGCCGCAAACAGGTTCAGCTGGGCGTTGAGCGCGTGGTAGTCCTTCCGCTCGCCGACCCCGCCAACCCGTGCAGTGTTGGGGGTGGTTGTTTCTGATGGTGTGGCGATCGTCATGCGACGTCCTCCTCATTTGCTTCTGCTTCTAATGTGTTCTGTCGTGCCCAAAATTCGTCTAAACCAGCCTTGACTCGAGCAACGTCGCGGTTGGTGCCAAGAAGTTCAAAGCGGTACAGCTCAGGAACTTTGCACTTGGCTGAGATGATCGGTCCTGCGATGCAGTAGTGCTCACCGAAGTTGGTGTTCCCCGCGGTAATCACGCCGCGGATCAGCGCGCGGTTTGCAGGATCGTTCAGGAACGTAATCACCTGCCGCGGCACCGCCCCGGCCTGCGCTCCGCCGCCGTAGGTCGGAACCACGAGCACGTAGGGCCTGGTCACTCGGATCATTCCCTCTGTGCGCGGTCGGAGTGGGATCCGCACCGCCGGGCGCTCGAGCTTCTCGACGAAGCGGAGGGTGTTCTCCGAAACGCTCGAGAAAAACACCAGGTCAGGTGAATCTTGCCCCTCGAGCACTCGCACCTCCGCGACGCTTCGTGTTCGGCCTTCCCTGCGTTCACTCATCAGCATGTTCTCCTCTCAGCATTTGCACCTCAGCAATCCCACCCCTACATCTAGTCCTGACCCACATTGCGGGCACCACATATAGTGGTTAGCACGAATAATCTCACAAATCTACGACACGCCGAAGTACAGACTACGTCATACCGAACCTGGAGTGCTCTAGGTTTTTAGGTCCAGGTGACTTGAGTGCTGTCCATTGATGCCCTGCCTGTGGGTGGGGAGAATGGATGAATGGTGAAGAAATTCAGCAAGCATACTCCCGAGCAGATTGTTCGTAAGCTCGATAGGGCGCGGGAATTGAAGGAATCGGGATCAACTACAGCTCAGATCCTGACCACGTTGGGGATTAGCGAAGCCACGTTGAACAGGTGGCAGGCTACCTATGGGGCGATGACCAAGAGCGAGGCGAAAGAGCTCCAGCGCCTGCGCGAGGAAAACACGCGCCTCAAACGCCTCCTAGGTCAGGCAGAGCTGGAAAAGGCTGCGTGGAAAGAATTGTCGGAGGGAAACTTCTAAGCCCAGCTCGCCGCCATGATGCCGTCTGGCATCTGGTCGGGCTGGGCTACTCCCAAAGACTTGCCTGCCAGATTGTTGGGCTCTCTCGCAGTGCTTACCGGCGCGCTAGGACCCGCGAGAACAAGCCGGATAAGTACGCGGACCTACGGGCGTGGATGCACGACTTCGTTAAGGATCATCGCCGGTGGGGACACCGGCGCGCCTGGAGAAACGCCCTCGCCGAAGGGTACGGGATATGCCGCGAGACTTTCCGCAGGATCTGGCGTGAAGAGGGCTTGCGTGTCTTGCCTAGGAAGAAGCTCAAGCGTCTAGCTGCCGATACCCATCGTGATGTTCCTGCCGGCCAGTACCCGAACAACGTGTGGGCGTTGGACTTCCAGTTCGATTCAACCTGGCACGGCAAGACAATCAAAATCTGTAACATTATCGATGAATACACCCGCGAACACCTCGCCTTCACGGTCGACAAGAACATTAACGCGGTCTCGGTGACCGAACTCCTTGACGTGGCTTGTCTGGAGCACGGCGGGCGCCCGCGGGTGATCCGGATGGATAACGGGCCCGAGTTCATCGCTCATGCGCTCCAGGAGTGGGCAGCCGAGGGTGAGACAATCCAGGCATTCATCCCACCAGGCCAGCCCTGGCATAACGGGTTCGTTGAGTCTTTCCATAACCGGATGAGAGACGAACTCTTGGAGGACAACAGTATCGAGAATCTCGAGCATGCCCGCCTACTCGTGGCCCAATGGTCATCACGTTACAATAACTTCCATCCGCATTCCTCACTCGGCTACCTCAGCCCACGGAAATACGCGGAACAATGGAAACAAGAAAACACGGTCAACACTTAAACCGAGTGGGCCTAATTCTTAGGCCACTCCACTCGACGCCCCAGGCATAAGGGCGTTGGTATTCAGGGATGACAAACTCGTAGTCTCCATCATTAAGTAACCTGCCGACGCTTATTTCCTTTGCATCGAGCTGCCTATTTTCGCCAGTCATTACTTGCCCCTAAGTCGTCGGTTGGATGGCATTCTCTCAAATTGCTCATGGATTGCGGAGTGAACCAGTCAGGCGGCCAAATCGTAGCTCGCGCGCGTTTGTATCCGTCGTGGAATGAAAGTTTCAAGTATGAGGTCTTTGTCGCTGGGGTCCAGCATCTCGACCATCATGTTGCAGACGTTGCGGGGGGTGAAGAACTCTCCTCGGTCCCCGCGAAGGTTCGAACCTACGACCTCTTCATACGCCTTACCCTTGACGTCCACATCGGAGTCAAGCAACGAGAACATCTGAAGCTGCGTGACAATGTATGCCAGAACCTTAGGGTCGAGTTCGATTTGCTCGACTGGTTTGAAAATCTGAGGGTACTGAGTCTTGACGTTCTCGAATAGCTTCCCGATCCGCGAGGAGCACCGCATCAGGCCAGTCATGTTCTGACGTTCCTTAGGTGTTGCGTAAAACTGCGGCGAGCTGGAATCACGTTCATCCTGGATCTTGCAAAATATGAGCTTCAGCAGCTCCCAGAACGCCTCCGGCTTTTGCATCCCCTGATTACCAGCGATATAGCTGTGAGCCCTCCGGAAAGCAAACAGCAAAGAGTCCGATGCAGCCGGGCGCAGTTGGTCGAAACGCGGCGTGCCCGCCTCAGCACTGTCACCACAGTGGGGAATGTCAGGGATCTCAACGGAGACCCGCTGGCCAGACGTCCCCGTTTCAAAGGCGTAGCTCGCCATATCCTCACCGTTGGTCCACATGCCGACTTCGACGTTCGGACATGCGGCCATGTAGCTGAGCATCTGTTCGACACCGTCCTTCTTCATTGAGGGACGGACCTTGGCGCTCTTGCACTCAATGATGAGCCAGGCAGTTGATTGGGTCTGCTCTGACGCCCGAAGGTCGGGCGGGAACACCACGATGTCGACGCGGACCCGTCGACTACCGAACTTGATCGGGAATTCGACCCGAATGTCGCGTTTGTCGTACCCGTACTCGCGCACGAGCGACTTGAGGATCTCCTGACGGACATACTCCTCGGGCGTGTCCTGCCTCAACGTGGCGCCGTCGATGAAGTCGAGCACTTTGCCGGGCGGGACAATCGCAAACCCGCCATGCGGCGCATCGCTCTGGACAACTGGGCGGCTCACCTTCTACCGCCAGACGTTAGTCCTGATCGAAACTCGACCACGTCTCCGTCTTGCATAACGTAATCCTTGCCCTCCATGCGCACCTTGCCGCGGGCCTTCGCTTCTTGCATGGAACCGGCGTCGTCGAGCTCGTCGAAGGAAACGATTTCGGCCTTGATGAAGCCACGCTCGAAGTCGGTGTGAATCACACCTGCGGCTTGGGGCGCAGTCCAGCCCTTGTGGATGGTCCAGGCACGCGATTCCTTGGGTCCAGCCGTGAGGTAGGACTGCAGGTTGAGGGTGTCGTAGCCGACCCGGGCGAGCTGGTCGAGGCCGGATTCCTCCTGGCCCGTCGAGGCGAGCATCTCCGCGGCTTCGTCGGCCTCGAGCTCGATGAGTTCGCTCTCAAACTTCGCGTCGAGGAAGATCGCCTCCGCGGGGGCGACAGCCTTGCGCAGTTCCTCCTGCATCGCGTTATCCGCGAGCCCCTCTTCGTCCGTGTTGAACACGTAGATGAACGGCTTGGCAGTCATGAGCTGCAGTTCTTTGAGGAGCGACACGTCGATCCCGGCACCGTCGGCCCCCTGGAAGAGGGTGCTCCCGGATTCGAGGAGCTCTTTTGCTTTGAGCACCTCGGGAAGGATCGCGGCATCGATGACCTTGCGCTTCGTGTCTTTCTCGAGGCGCGGAAGGGCGTTATCGATCGTCTGGAGGTCGGCGAGGATGAGCTCGGTCGAAATCGTCTCCATGTCGCCCGCGGGAGTCTCAGAGCCGGGAACGCGCGTGACGTCGGGGTCGCTGAAAGCGCGGGTGACTTGGCAAATCGCATCGGCCTCACGGATATTTGCGAGGAACTTGTTGCCAAGGCCTTCACCTTCGCTCGCGCCCTTCACGATGCCGGCGATATCCACGAAGCTCACGGTCGCGGGGAGGATCTTCTCGCTCCCGAAGATCTCTGCGAGCCGCGCGAGGCGGGGATCCGGAAGCGGCACCACACCGACGTTCGGGTCGATCGTCGCGAACGGATAGTTCGCCGCGAGCACCTCCGCACGGGTGAGCGCGTTGAACAGGGTCGATTTACCAACGTTGGGCAGGCCAACGATTCCAATTGTCAAAGCCACGCCCCTCATTCTAGGGGCAGGGCCCGACGCTTGCCCTCCTCAGGGCGTGCCGCACTTTAAATGTCTCACCCCCGTGGTGAGGTAGAAGTATGAACTTTTCGACTCTTGTGACCGTTCTCCTTCCGTTGCTCATCGGGGCTGCTCTCGGAGCAGCGGTCATGTGGATCCTCATGCGCGAGCGGGTTCGTGCTGCTGAAGCCAAGGCCTCGGCGAACGGAACCGACATCGAAGCACTTGCCGCACGCGCGGTTAACGCCTCGAGCACGCAACTGCTGCAGCTCGCTTCGGAACGCTTCGATCGCGATTCGGCTCGGCGCGAAGCAGTCGATGCGGCACGCTCGGAGCAGCTTGCCCGCACGCTCTCCCCCATTTCGGAAACCCTCACGAGTTTGGAGCGCTCGGTTGCGCGCACGGAGGCGGCCCGGCAAAAGGCCGATGGTGACCTGGCTTCGCAGTTGAAGAATCTCTCGGAGCGCACACGCGATCTGGGCATGGGGGCGAACGCCCTCGTCACCGCCCTCAAAGCCCCCACGAGCCGAGGCCAGTGGGGAGAGGTGCAGCTGCGACGCATCGTCGAGGCTGCGGGCATGCTCGAGCACACGGACTTCACCGAACAGCTCAGCGGGAAAAACGTGAGCGGAGAGAAGAACCAGCGCCCCGATCTCGTCGTTCATTTGAGCCACGGGCGCACGATCGTCGTGGACGCAAAGGCTCCCATGGACGCTTACCTGCGTGCTGCCCAAGCCACGGAGAAAAACGAACGGGCGAAATACCTCGCGGACCACGCGCGAGCATTGCGATCGCACGTCACGCACCTCAGCTCGAAGTCGTACTGGGCCTCGCTCGGCGACTCCCCCGAATTCGTGGTGCTGTTTGTGCCGAGCGACGGTCTTCTCGCGGGCGCGCTCGAGGCGGATCCAGGGCTGCTCGATGGTGCCTTCACGCTCGATGTTGTGATCGCCTCTCCCGCCACCCTCATGGCACTTCTTCGAACCGTCGCCCACACGTGGCGCACGGACGCACTGAACCAGGACGCCCTCCGCGTTCTCGAGGCAGGTCGCGAGGTGCATAAGAGGCTCGGCACTCTTGGCGGGCACCTTGCGAAACTCGGCCGTTCGCTCGATTCGTCGGTGCGGGCGTTCAACAACGCGGTGGGCTCGTACGAGGCGCGAGTGGTGCCCGCGGCGCGCTCGATGGAAGAGCTTCACATCGTCGGTGGCGCCCTCGAAGGAGTCGAACCAGTGACGCAGCTCGCACGCGATATCGATCCGTCAAACCTGAATGCCTAATCTCCACTCGTACACGGCGCGTACAGCCAACAGCCCCCATTTCTTCACCAATCCGTTAAACGCCAAGAGCAACGTTGAGGAGCTTCCCCGAAACTCCCAACAGGCACTTAGCGAAAGTGAAGGGTATGACTCCTCAGTCGCGCGGCACGCGCCGCACTCCTGCCATTTACTCCAAATCCCTCGCCGCAGCGGCACTCGGCTTCACTCTTGTCGCGAGCCCCGCAATCGTCCCCGCCGGCATCGCCCCTTCAACGATGAACGCCGCCCAGGCAGCTCCGGCGAGCACCTGGCCGCTCGTCGTCACCGAGATCGCACCGAACAACGCAGGCGACGACCACTACGAATTCGTCGAGGTCACTAACACGACCGACAAACCCCTCACGATCGGTGAGGGCGGCTACTCGCTCGCCTACATCTACGAGGACAGCACTAACACCGCGAAGGACGTCGCCCTCGCATCCGAGAAGCCGATCGAACTGGCCGCCGGGGAGACCGTGACCCTGTGGCTGAGCTACACGAGCGATGACGGCAAGGTCGATTCGGCCGCGCATACCGTCGAAGAGTTCCGCACGCAGTGGGGCATGGATCCGAACGCGCGCGTCGAGCGCATCACCGGCCAAACGGGTATGGCGAACGGCGGCAACCGCGGCATTCGCGTTCTCGACTCGAACGGCGCCGAAGTCTCGCGCTCGTTCTACCCGAAAGGCTCGGTCGCTGAGGACAAGTCCGCACAGTTCCGCACCCCTGCCGATTCGAGCGTGAAGAGTCTCGAGGTTCTCGAAGGCCCGGCTGCTCCCACCGCAGGCAAGGTCGACCCGAAGCAGCTCGAGGACCGCATTGCAGAGCCTCAGCCCGAGAAACCGGCTGAGCCCGCCCCCACCGAAGACGTCCCCGGCCCGGCGGCCGATACGACCGTCGGCCAGCTCCTCATTACCGAGCTCGTTCCCGATTCCACCAACACCGGCGAGGGCGACGGCTACGAATTCATTGAAATCTACAACCCCACTACCAAACCGATCAGCCTCGCTGACTACCAGGTCGCCTATCAATACCCCGGTGAGGGCCGGAAAATGGGCAACCAGGCTGTGTGGCCCATGGAACCTGCCGATAAGGTCGTCAAGCCCGGCGGCACGGTCATCGTATGGATCAAGAACGGCTCTAACGATGCCAAGACCGTCGAAGACTTCGCCAAGAACTACGGTGTTGACCCGAACAGCCTCACCATTGTTGAGTCCTCGGCGGGCGGTATGGCCAACGGCTCGCTTCGCGGTATGGAGATTCAGACCCGCACGGGCCACACCGTAAGCCGCGTCTTCTACAACGAAAACGGCCGCGATGACACCCAGGCGGATCAGGGCATCCACTACGCGGTCAATCCCGAAAACTTCCAGGTGAGCGAGATCGGGGAGATCTCGAAAGCAACGCCGGGTCAGGCGGCTCCCGCGAAGGTTCCCTCGAAGCTCGTGAAGCTCAACGAGGACACCGAAAAGCCAGCTCTGGTGGATCAGACCGCAAAGTCCCTCGACCCGACAAAGGACGCCCAGATCACGATCAAGGCGACCGATAACGTCCAGGTTCGTCGCCTCACCGTCTCCCTCCAGTCGAACACTGACGATAAGCCGATGGCCAAGGACCTCCTCGCGAACGAGGATGGCACCTTCACCCTCACGATCCCCCAGGCGGACCTCACGGGGAAGAAGTACTTCGAGTATTCGGTTGAGGCCTCCGACGGCACCAACATCGCCACCATTCCGCTGACTCGCGTTGAGGTCGAAGGGGCCGAGCAAGGTCCGGTTCGCCTCAACGTCTCGGAAAAGCAGTACGTGAGCGGCACGACCCGCCTCTCGGTTTCGAGCGATCACGAAAACGACACTCGCACGCTTGCCGTCGACGGGACCGAAGTCAACGCGGATATTCCCTCGCTCGAGAAGGAGCCCGTCTTCGCCATCGACGCGACGCAAACCGATGCGTTCTTCCGCAACGGCGTGCTCGTCAAGGACGAGGTCCTCACGATCTTCGACAAGGGTTTCTACGAGAACTGGGAAACCGTGACTGCCGATGTCCCGCTCAAGTACGTCACGAAGGGCGAGTCACTCCAGGTTGACGTCGCGGCGGGCACCAAGGCCAAGCCCGGCATCGACCCGAACGAAAACAACGACGACTTCAACGCCCGCAACGCACGCCTCGTCCTCCCCGACGGGCGCACCTTGCGCGCGGCCGACTACACAGACGCCGAGGGTAAGACGGTCCCGGCCAGCGATCCCACCCAGATCATTAACATGGGCGATTCGAAGGGGAAGGTCGAGATTCTCAACGCGACGTTCTCGATACCGGACGATGCGTTCACCGCGAACGCCTACCAGTGGGACACCACCAAGGTCGCTGACGGCGAGCACAAGGTGAAGGGCACGCTCGTTGGTTCGGGTTCGACGACCAGAATCGCCACTTTCGCTGCCGACTCAATCAGCGACACCTCCGAAGTGGAGACGACCGTCATCGTCGACAACACCGCCCCGGTGATCACCTCCTCGATCGCCGACGGCTCCGAGCAGCGCGGCGAGTTCACCCTGGACTTCGAGGCAACCGACGCCGGCGTCGGCGTCGCGAGCACGTCCGCAACCTTCGACGGCGAGAAGGTCGAATCCGGCACGACGTTCTCCTCGCTTACCCTCGCGGCAGGCACGCACACGCTGACGATCGTCTCGACGGACAAGCTCGGTAACGAGTCGAAGAAGACGATCACGTTCACGACGCCCGTCGAGCAACCGTCGGCCACCCTTGATACGGCGGATGGCGCGGGCCTGAACGTGTGCGTAGACGATTCGCTTTCGGCGACCGCGACCGACCCCAGCAAGGATGACCTCTCGGTCTCCTTCCGTGAGGGCTACTCGACCTCGCTTAGCGAAGGTACGCTCGCGGGCACTGCGGGAAGCGTCCACGACGCCGACCAAGCAGACCGCCAGGGCGATGCGCTCAAGGCCGGTGAGACGACAACCGCGGGTTCGGCACTTCCCTTCCACGAGTTCTCGACCGCCGTGCCCGAGGGCGCAGGCGAAGACTCGGAGATCCGCGTGAGCTGGACCGGTGCTTCCAACAAGGGACAGCGCGTGCGTCTTCTCGTGTGGAACACCGAGAAGAACAGCTGGGAAGAAGTCCAGTCGCTCCTTACGGATAGCGAATCTGGCGAGGCGAAGCTCGAAGCGATCGTCCCGCTCAAGGGTCACAACGTGGATGGCGAGATCAAGGCTCTCGTTCAGCAGGGTGTTGGATACGCCGGTGCAGACCTCTCCGATCGCACAGGAGCGGAGCCCGGCGAGCATGCAGAGGACACCAAGCGCGCGGACTACGACTACACCTTCGCCGTTGAGTCGGACACCCAGTACTACAACGACGCCGCGAACATCTACCACCACCAGGTCGCGATCCACGACTACCTTCTGCGCGTGCGCGAAAAGATGAACCTTCAGTACGTGTTCCACACGGGCGACATCGTCGACAAGATCGACAATGCCGAGGGCTGGGTCCGCGCCGATGAGTCCTACAAAACGCTCGACGACGCGAAGCTCCCCTATGGCGTTCTCGCAGGCAACCACGACGTTGGCCACCACGCCAACGACTATTCGAAGTACGGCGAATACTTCGGAGAGAGCCGTTACAGTGGCAACCCGTGGTACGGCGGTAGCTACAAGGACAATCGTGGCCACTACGACCTCATCAGCGCCGGGGGCCAGGACTACATCGTCCTGTACATGGGATGGGGCCCGGGCGATGAAGAGATCGAGTGGATGAACGAGGTGCTCAAGAAATACCCGGAACGCATCGCCTTCATCGAGCTTCACGAGTACATGCTCACGACCGGCGGCCTCGGCCCGATCCCGCAGCGGATCTACGACGAAGTCATCGCGACCAACCCGAACGTGCGCGCGGTCATGAGCGGCCACTACCACGACGCTCACACGCGCGTGGATAAATTCGATGACAACGGCGACGGCACCCCGGACCGCACCGTGACTCAGATGCTGTTCGACTACCAGGGCCTTGCCGAGGGTGGCCTCGGCTACCTCCGCCTCATGCACTTCGACAACGAGAAGGGCCGCATGATCGTGCGCACCTACTCGCCGTCGCTCAAGGACTATGACTCGGAGGATCCGAGCTTCGAGCCGATCGACCAGGAGTTCGAGGTGAGCTACGCCGATCTTGGCCTCACGCCCGAGAAGAAGACCCTCACGACCGCCGAAGCTCGCATCGACGTGCTCACGACCAAGGAATTCGGCCACAAAGACGGCGTTGCCTCCGGCGACACCGTGAGCGTCCCCGCGAGCGATCTGCCCGAGGGCGAGTTCTCGTGGTACACGCTCACGACCGACCCGTACGGCGCGAAGCACTACAGCGAGGTGCGCAACGCTTCTGTGACCAAGACCGAGTGCGGCCAGGATGGCGGCACGACAGTCGACCCGGACGGCACGGTCGTGCCCGGTGAGGGAGGCAATCCCGGCAAGCCCGGCGAGACTGAAACCGGCAGCACGGGCAACACCGGCAACACCGGCAACGCCGGTTCTGGCAAGGGGCATCCGGGCGAGGGCTCGCACGGGTCCTCCGCCACTGGCGCTAAGGAGCACTCGACAGGGCTCCCTCGCACGGGTGCCGAGGTGATGGGCATTCTCGCGGCGGGTCTCGTGCTCGTCGCGGGTGGCGCCGCGGTTCTCCGCTCGCGCCGCGTCTCGCGCTGATCGTTATAAGCCCCGCGTGAGCGGGCGCTTCCCGAAGGCCGGCGCTACCCGAAAGAGGGTGGCGTCGGCCCTTTGTTGTGCTTTGGTTATCCACAGCGGCGGGCGGAGCCCACGCAAGCCGAGGCTGGTCTGGCACAGTAGAGACATGCAGGAAAGAGGCGTGGACCTACACCACATGACCGCACTCGAGGGAGGAGAGCCCCCAGCGCTGCCGGCGACGGCCGCGGAAACGACCGCGGAGCGCCCTTGGCCCGTGGGGCTGCTCAGCCAGAAGGTGCGCGATTACGTGAACCGCATGAGTGTCGTGTGGGTGCGCGGCGAACTGGTGCAGGTCAGCCGGGGCAAAGGCGCACTGGTATTCATGACTCTTCGCGATACCGACATTGATGCGAGTTTCTCGGTATCGATGCGTGCGAGCGCGTTTGCGCGCCTGCCCCTCGAACCGCAGCAGGGCAGCGAAGTGGTGGTGCAGTGCAAGCCGACGTTCTGGGGGCGGCGTGGAACGCTCCAACTTGAAGCCGCCGATATCCGCGCGGTAGGAATCGGCGATCTGCTCCAGCGCCTCGAGCGTCTCAAGAGGGCGCTCCACGACGAGGGGCTCTTCGCCGCGGACCGCAAAAAACCTCTCCCGTTCCTCCCCCGCACGATCGGGCTCATTTGCGGGCGTAAATCTGCGGCGGAGCGCGAC
The DNA here is from genome assembly GCF_000413375.1 of Dermabacter sp. HFH0086. Classification (NCBI taxonomy): domain Bacteria; kingdom Bacillati; phylum Actinomycetota; class Actinomycetes; order Micrococcales; family Dermabacteraceae; genus Dermabacter; species Dermabacter sp. HFH0086. The sequence goes on along the minus strand of NZ_KE340308.1, from coordinate 1,333,709 downwards.
GTCATCGTCAATGCCGAGAAACGCTGGCCGGCGGTGAGGTTCGAGACGCGCGAAGTCGCTGTTCAGGGCACGCGCGCCGTCGGCGAAGTCAGCGAGGCACTGCGCGAACTCGACTCGCGCGAGGACGTAGACGTCATCATCATTTCCCGCGGCGGTGGCTCACTCGAGGATCTTCTCCCGTTCTCGGATGAATCCCTCGTTCGCCTCGCCGCGGCCGCTCGTGCCCCTATCGTGTCGGCCATTGGGCACGAGATCGATACGCCGCTTCTCGATCTCGTCGCCGACTATCGCGCATCGACCCCCACCGACGCCGCGAAGAGCGTTGTTCCCGATATGGCCCTCGAATGCGCACAGTTGGGCGATGCACGCCGTCGCTCGCACGCGGCTCTCTCTTCGCGTCTCGAGCGGGAGCGGGAGGCACTTGCTACTGTCCGAGCCCGCCCCGCATTCGCACAGCCGCACACGATGATCGACAGCCACGCGCAGGTGATCGACGGCGCGATTGCCTCGGCTCGCGCAACCATTGCGATTGCCCTCGACCGCGCCGGTGAGCGCGTGAGGTCCCTCGCCGATCAAGCTCGGGCGCTCTCACCACTGCATACACTCGAGCGCGGCTACGCGGTCGTACAAAACGCGAATGGAGCCGCGCTCACCGACCCGAGCGAAGCACCCGAGGGAACTCGCGTATCAATCAGGCTCGCGGGCGGTCGCCTATCAGCGACCTCCCTCGGCGAGGAATAACGAACTGTGAAGGAAGAGATCATGGAAAGCGAAGGCACGACTAGCGAACCGCAAGAGTTGCCCGAGGACATTCAGGCGCTCGGCTACGAGGAAGCGCGCGACCAACTGTTCTCGATCGTGCAGACCCTCGAGCGCAACCAGAGCGGGCTCGAGGAATCAATCGCGCTGTGGGAGCGCAGCGAGCTTCTCGCACGGCGATGCGAGCAGTGGCTCGACGGAGCACGCGTACGGCTCGACCGCGCGCTCGAGCGCCAGCAGGATGTACCCGAAGAAAGCTCTTCGCAGGACTAACGCTCGCAACGAGGCGTCTCACGCCTGTGCACGGCTCGACGTCACCGTTTTGTAACGACTAGAGTGACTGCGCACACTTACTTACCGTTATGAGAAAGGCTACTCATGGAGTACCTGAAGCTCATCGGCATCGTGATTATCGTGGTGGGCTTCGTGCTCAAACGAGACACGCTTGCCGTCGTGGTCGTAGCCGGTCTGGTTACGGGCCTCGTGGCTGGGCTGAGCCCACTGGAACTGCTGACCCTTCTCGGCCAGTCGTTCACCGATCAGCGCGTTGCTACGTTGTTTATCCTGACCCTGCCCGTCGTGGGCATCTGTGAGCGCTACGGCCTCAAGCAAAAAGCCGTGGACCTCATCGGATCCGTCAAGAATGCGACGACCGGCACTGTCCTGTCGCTCTACCAGCTGATTCGCGCGGTCGCCATCGCGTTCTCGGTCCAACTTGGCGGCCACCCGCAGTTCGTGCGCCCGCTCATTTCACCGATGGCTGAGGGCGCCGCCGAGGCCAAGTTCGGCTCGATTACCGAGAAGCAGCGCGACTCGATTAAGGGCGCCTCCGCCGCCGCCGATAACTTCGGCAACTTCTTCGCACAGAACCTGTTCCTCGGCGCACCGGGCGTACTGCTCATCGTGTCGACAATGGCGGAGCAGGACTACACCCAGGTCACCCCGCTTGCGGTGGCACTGTGGTCGATCCCTGTCGCGATTGCAACCATGATCTTTGGCGTCGTGCGCAACTTCCTTCTCGACCGCCGTCTTCGCGCCGAATCGACCTCCGGCGCTGCGTCGGCCGGTACCGAAGGGAGCGTGAAGGCATGACTCCCGATATCGTGATCGGCGAATTTTTCTTCATCCTCGTCGGCGTGATCTTCGCGATTACGGGCGGCCTGTGCGGGAAAGATGCCGCACTCAAGAACCGCATCCCGGCGGCGACCTTCTGGTTCATTCTCGCGTTCGCGTTTATCACCGGCCCTTGGGTACCGGCGTGCCTCATCGGCATCTGCGTCATCGCGCTCGCCACGATCACCGCCGTGTGGGGCGTAAAGCCCGCCGCGGTCGATCGCCCCGACCCCGCGCACGTTGAGGAACGCGCTTCGAAGCTCGGCTACAAAGTCTTTATTCCTGCACTGTCGCTCGCTGTTTTCGCGCTCGTCGCGGCAACCGTGTACCAGAAACTCGAGATGCCGACCTACCTCGCGGTGGGGACCGGCGCCGTGCTCGCCACCGTCGTGGGCCTCGTCGTCACGAAGGCGCCCGCAAAATTCGTGGCGGTCGACGGCGCACGCCTCACAATGGACGTCGGACCGGTGGGAATTCTTCCCCAGCTGCTCGCGGCCCTCGGTGCGGTGTTTACCGCCGCGGGCGTGGGCACGGTCATTGCCGACACCGTCGCGAAAGTCATTCCGGCACACAACCCCCTCGTGGGAGTCATCGCCTACTGCGTGGGCATGGCCCTTTTCACCGTGATCATGGGCAACGGCTTCGCAGCGTTCTCCGTGATTACCGTCGGCATCGGTATCCCGTTCGTCGTCGCGCAGGGTGGAAACCCGATCATCGTGGCAGCGCTCGGCCTGACCGCGGGCTACTGCGGCACACTCCTGACCCCTATGGCCGCCAACTTCAACGTGGTTCCCGCGGTCTTGCTCGAGATGAAAGACAAGTACGGGGTCATCAAGTCTCAAGCCGTGACTGCCACGCTGCTTTTGCTTGTGCACATCGTGCTCATGTACACCCTCGCGTTCTAATTGGAGGAACACCATGTCAATCCTTGTGACCGCATTTGATCCGTTTGGCGGGGAGAAGATCAACCCCGCGCTCGAGGCCGTGAAGGCACTTCCCGCCGAAATCGCGGGAGAAGAGGTCATCACGGTCGAAGTGCCCACAGTGTTCGGCAAAGCTATCGAGGCGGCGACGGCAGCGATCGAGAAGCACCAGCCGAGTGCCGTGCTCTGTGTCGGCCAGGCTGGCGGGCGCTTCGACATCACCCCAGAGCGCGTCGCGATCAACATCGACGATGCGCGCATCCCCGATAACGACGGCAATCAGCCCATTGATGAGCCCGTGGTTGACGGGGCACCGTCGGCGTACTTCGCGACCCTGCCGATCAAGGCGATGGCCGCGGCGATTCGCGACGCGGGCGTTCCCGCCTCGGTCTCGAACTCGGCGGGGACCTTCGTGTGCAACCACATCATGTACGGCGTTCTGCACCACCTCGCAACCAAGGGCCCGAAAGACACCCGCGGTGGCTTCGTGCACGTGCCGTTCATCCCCGAGCAGACCGTGGGCAAGCCTGGTCAGCCCTCGCTTTCCACGGAGACGATCACGAAGGGGCTCACCGCAGCGATCCGCGCGATCGCTGAGAACGCGAGCGATGTGGCCACGGTCGAGGGCACGACACACTGAACCCCACGCACACACCGCACTCGGGGCGCTATGGCGCCACGGATACGAGTGCGTATCGCGGCAGCGCGGATCTCTTACCGCGCTGCCGCGCGTGCGTGAAGGTACGTGCCGAGAACGGCCACCACGAGAGCGACGACGGCAACGCCTGAAACCCACATGCCGATCGCCCCGAAGATGAGCGTGCTCGTGACGGCCGCTCCCCCCTGCACAACGATCCACACGAGAAGCGGGGCGAACAGGAGAACAAAGGCGAGGATCCACGCAGTGACGAGGGCGCCCGTTGTTGTGCACGTGCGCACCGCGACGATGCCCGTTAGCGCAAACAGCGCTGCACCTGCGATCACGCACGCGAGCTGGGCGGTCGAGAAAATGCCTCCCCAGGCAAAAATTGCGAGGAGCGCGGAGGCGACGAGGCCAAGCACGATGACGACGGGGGCGGTTGCTGAGCGCGGGTGTTGCCGGCTCTGTCTTCCGGGGGCCTCTACCGGCGTCGAAGCCGCGGTGCGGTCGGGCGCAGACGTGCGCGCGGGCCTCGCGGTGGGCGTTGACGCAGTTGGGTCGGGACTCGCGACAGGCGCGAGGACCTCGGTGGGGTCTGCACCAAGCGGCGCATCGAGCTTTTCGGTGGCGTCGGCACTACCGCGCGACGGACGGTGGGAGTTGTCGTTCATGGTTCCTCACTTGTTGACACGGTCGAGGGCGGCCTTCATAAGCGCGGCGTGCTCATCTTTCTCTCCTGCCCCGTAAACGATGAGCGTCGTCTCTCGAGCGGAGCATACGATTCCCGACACCGGCTTAGCAGCGTCCGCGTTTGTGTCGCTCGAGGGGGATTGAATTTCGAGATTCGCACACTCCGTGCCTCTGATCTCGAAGTAATCGGTCTGCGTCACTTTTCCGCGGATTCGAGGGGCGAGCGTGGAAAAATCTGTTTGCGCCTGAAGGAGAGTTTCCAGCTCACCGGAAGGCGAGGTGTAGCGCACCTCCCAGTTGGCCGGTTCGGTCGTCGACATTTTCGCCTCACGCACCGTAAACCCTTCCGGCTCGACGTCGGCCGCGCGAAATCCGAGTGACTCACTCGCACGCGCCGCGCTTTCGCCCACATTGACATGTGAACGCGCGGAGGAGGCCGTATCACGATCGTTCCGTCCGAGCCCGACGATGACAACCGCGGCAATAGCTACCACAATGAGGTTCAGTCCGATCGCCCACACAAGGTTCCGTACCGAGGTGTTTTTCTTCGTGGGCAGCTCGCGCTTTTTCCGCTGCGGTCTCTCGTGAGATTCGGCCATACCGCCATTGTTCCAAATTCCGAAGCGTCGCGCGCCGTGACTGAGGACCATGCGGCCCCCGCTGTGATCTGAAACAATACTGGCGTGAGTACCTATCTAACGATCGGCGAAGCGCTGACAGACATCGTAATCCGCAAAGACGCTCCCAGGGCCGAGCTCCCGGGTGGGTCCCCCATGAACGTGGCCGTTGCCCTCGGCCGCCTCGGCCACACCTCGCACCTGCTCACCCACATCGGCGATGACGAGCGCGGGCGCGCCATTGTGCAGCATGTTGAATCCTCGAACGTCTCGCTCACCCCCGGTTCGGTAAGGCCTGGGGCTCACACCTCGACTGCGGCCGCGACGATCGGCGAAGGCGGCGCGGCTTCATACGACTTCGACATCACGTGGGACCCCGATCCACGAGGACTGCCCGCAAAGGTCGATGCGGTGCACACCAGCTCGATCGCCGCGACACTCGAGCCAGGCGCCGATACCCTCCGCACGGTCGTGGCTTCGCTCCGCGAGAGCGCCCTTATCTCCTACGATCCGAACGCGCGCCCCACCCTCATGGGAGATCCCGCGATTGCGCGCGAACCAATCGAGGAGAACATCGCGCTCGCCGACATCGTGAAGGCCTCAGACGAAGACCTCGAGTGGCTGTATGAAACGACCGACATCGACCAGGCTGCGCAATCATGGCTTCGCAGAGGCGTGAAGCTCGCGGTCATTACGCGCGGTGAGAAGGGCGCGACGGCGTTCACCGCGCAGGGGCGATTCGATATTCCGGGCGTCCGCGTCGACGTCACCGACACGGTTGGAGCGGGAGACACATTCTCGGCCGGCCTCCTCGATGCACTCTCACGCAAGGGGCTCCTCGGGGCTTCGGGCCGCGAGAAGATCAGCGCGCTCGAGGGGACGGCCATCGAGGACATCCTCGCGCACGCCGCGCTCCTCGCATCCGTGACAGTATCTCGCGCGGGCGCGAATCCGCCGTGGACGCGCGAAATCGCTGATCGCTGCACGCTCACATCCACGGAGGACTGACATGACTGGCACCGAAGATTTCCGCATCGAACACGACACCATGGGTGAGGTGCGAGTTCCCGTTTCGGCGCTCTACGGTGCGCAAACCCAGCGCGCAGTGGAAAACTTCCCCATCTCCCATCGCCCTCTCGCACCGTCGAACATTCACGCGCTCGCGGAGGTCAAGCGCGCCGCTGCCCTAGCGAACGCCGAACTCGGCGTTCTCGACGAGGAGCGCGCCGAGGCCATCGCCCGGGCCGCCGAGCGCGTCAGCGAAGGCGAGTTCGATGCACAGTTCCCGATCGACGTGTACCAAACGGGTTCGGGCACGAGCTCGAACATGAATATGAACGAGGTGCTCGCGCATCTCGCGAGCACGAACGAACGCCCGGTGCACCCGAACGACCACGTCAATGCTTCGCAATCGAGCAACGACACCTTCCCCACAGCCGTGCATCTCGCCGTGACGCGCGATGTCACGACTCTCCTCATACCGGCCCTCGAGTCGCTCGCGGGCGCGCTCGAGCGCAAAGAACGCGAATTTGCGGGGGTCGTCAAGAGCGGCCGCACGCACCTAATGGACGCTACCCCCGTCACCCTCGGCCAGGAATTCGGTGGTTTTGCCGCGCAGGTACGCTACGGGATCGAACGTGTCGAGGCCGCAATCGGCCGCACCGCCGAGCTGCCCCTCGGCGGGACCGCCGTGGGCACCGGCATTAATACCCCCGCGGGTTTCGCCTCGCGAGTCATTGAACTCCTCCGCGAGCGCACTGGCCTCCCGCTCACGGAGGCGCGCAATCACTTCGAAGCGCAGTCGGCACGCGACTCCCTCGTCGAAATGAGCGGGGCGATTCGCACACTCGCGGTTTCTCTCACGAAGATCTGCAATGACCTTCGATGGATGGGATCGGGCCCCAACACGGGACTTGGCGAAATCGCGCTACCCGATCTCCAGCCGGGCAGTTCGATCATGCCCGGGAAGGTCAATCCGGTTATTCCCGAGGCGGTGCTCATGGTGTGTGCACGCGTTGTCGGCAATGATGCGGCGATCGCGTGGGGCGGCGCACAGGGGGCGTTCGAACTGAACGTTCAGATCCCTCTCATGGGAACGGCACTTCTCGAGTCGATCACACTTCTCTCAAACTCCTCGCGCGTCCTTGCGACGAAGACGATTGAAGGAATCCGTGCGAATGAGGAGCGGACACGGTTCTTTGCGGAGGCCTCTCCCTCGGTCGTGACGCCTCTCAATAGGCTGATCGGCTACGAGAGTGCGGCCGCGATCGCGAAGTATTCGGTTGCGAACCGCGTTTCGGTCCGCGAAGCGGCTATCGCACTCGGTTACGTCGAGCGCGGTGAGCTCACCAAGGAGCAGCTTGATACCGCGCTCGACGTGTTCACGATGACCGCTCCCCCTGCCCCTCGGGGCGAGTAGGGGCGCCGTTTAGGCGATTGGCGCGTCGAGGACTCGCGTGACGAGTTCGGCGACCTTGGAGCGTTCGGAGCGTTGGAGCGTCACGTGTGCGAAGAGCTCGTTGCCTTTGAGGGCTTCGATCACTGAGGTGACTCCGTCGTACCGCCCGACGCGCAGGTTGTCACGCTGCGCAACGTCGTGCGTGAGCACGACCCGGGAGTTCTGGCCGATGCGCGAGAGCATCGTGAGCAGGACGTTGCGCTCGAGCGACTGCGCTTCATCAACGATGACGAAGGCATCGTGGAGGGAGCGGCCGCGGATGTGGGTAAGCGGCAGCACTTCGAGCAGTCCACGGCCGAGGACTTCGTCGACCACGGCGCCCGAGACCATCGACCCGAGCGTGTCGAACACCGCTTGCGCCCAGGGCCCCATCTTGTCGTCGTGATCCCCGGGAAGGTAGCCGAGTTCCTGACCGCCTACCGCGTACAGGGGCCTGAACACCATGATCTTGCGCTGGTGGCGTTTTTCGAGAACCGCTTCGAGGCCCGCGCATAGGGCGAGGGCGGACTTGCCGGTGCCGGCGCGGCCACCGAGGCTCACGATGGACAGTTCGTCGTCGAGCAACAGGTCGATCGCGATGCGCTGCTCGGCGCTTCTTCCGGTCACACCGAAAACGTTTCCGTCTCCCGGAACGAGACGCACGTTGCCGTTTGGCAGGACGCGCCCGAGGGCCGAGCCGCGCGGGGACGTGAGCTTGAGACCAGTGTGGATGCCGAGATCGGCGAGCTCGGGGATCTCGATGCCCGTGTGGCGGGCACCGCCCTCATCACTCCACAGCGCCGCCATCTGTTCTTCGGTGATATCGGCGGAGGTGATACCCGTGTAGGCGCGGTCGCGTGCGAGTTCTGCGCGGTATTCCTCAGCCTTGAGCCCCGATGCACTCGCCTTGATCCGCATGGGAAGGTCTTTCGAGACGAGAGTGACCTCGGCACCTTCCACCTGCAGGTTTTTCGCGACGGAGAGGATCCTCGTGTCGTTATCGCCGAGGCGGAAGCCGTCGGGCAGGTTTTCGGGGCTTTGGTGGTTGAGTTCGACGCGTACCGTGCCGCCCTGGTCCCCGATCGGCAACGGTTCGGCGAGCGTACCGTGCTTTTCGCGCAGGTCGTCGAGGATGCGCAGAGATTGGCGGGCGAAATAGCCGAGTTCGGAGTGGTGCCGCTTCCCTTCGAGTTCGGTGATCACGACGATGGGGAGCACAACGTGGTGCTCCGCGAATCGAAAGATCGAGTGTGGGTCCGCCAGCACAACGGACGTATCGAGAACATAGGTAAGCGGCGCATTCATGGTCTCTCGCTTTCGAAGTCCTTCCGGTCGTCCACGACCGGCTACCGCTTCGATCCTTGCACCGTTTTCGGCTTCTTCGATCGGCTGACGCGCCGCTCATCCACGACGGTCACTTAGCCTTCACCCAAGCGTTACCCGAGAAACTCTTTGTTGGGAGACGCCGCGACGATCAAGCCCCGAAACGCCGCTCGCGGCGAGCGAACTCCGCAAGTGCCGCATCAAAGTCGGCACGAGTGAAATCGGGCCACAGCGCCTCACAGAACACGAGTTCTGAGTGCACGGACTGCCACAGAAGGAAGCCTGAAAGGCGCTGCTCTCCGGAGGTGCGAATGAGCAGGTCGGGGGCGCTTTGCCCAGCCGTGTACAGGTGGTTTCCGACGGTAGCTTCACTCACGGCGTCGCGCAGGCTCGCGAGGTCTCCCCCGCGCGCAATTTCCTCGTCGATGAGGGAGTGAACCGCATCGACTATCTCGCGCCTGCCGCCGTAGCCGATCGCGAGATTCACCTCGAACGTCGTGGAGGAAGCCTCAGCAGGTTTCTGCGGCGCATCGAGCGCGGCGAGTCGTGCGGCGAGAGAGTCGGGGAGCACGCTTTCGGCACCGAGGATGCGAAGCGGAAACCCCATGTGTGCCACCTCGCGCGCGAGGTCGACGATGATGTCAAAAAGCTGCGCGAGTTCGGTGTCGGGCCTACGGAAGTTGTCGGTCGACAGGAGCCACAGCGTCAGCGTTTCGATTCCACTTTCGCGCGCCCACTCGATCGCTTCGAGAATAATCGCTGCCCCGGCGCGATGACCTTCGTAAGTCTCGAGCCCTCTCATTTTCGCCCAGCGACGATTGCCGTCGAGGATGATGCCGACATGGCGCGGCACGGACCCCGCGGGAAGTGCGGAGTGCGGCGTGGTGTCAGCAGGTCTCGAGGAATTCACGCCCTCCATTGTGGCAGGAGCGTCCCAGCCGACGCGCGCTTGCCCGGCATTTCCCACGACTCCTTCACAAAAGATTCGTGGAAGAGTCAAAAAAGTGGACGTCCCGTGACACCTACGCCACCGTAAGTTACGCTACCGTTATGAGCACCGATCAGCGAAACACGCAGCAGAGCGTAGCGAGCGTCGGAACCTCTCCCACCAACGGCGAAGCGGTGCCCACCGCCGCCAACGGGGCGAGCGTTCCCGAGCTCCTTGGCGCGTACGGAATTCACCTGCCCACGCTCCCTAAAAAGCCGAAGCTGCGCGGAATTATCCACCTCGTGGCTTTCCCCACCGCACTGATCGCGGGCATGCTGCTGATCGCGACCGGCTCGTCGCTCGCGGTGCGCCTGGCAACCGTCGTCTTCATCGTCACGGCGGGAATGCTTTTTGGCGTCTCAGCGACCTACCACCGCGGAACCTGGTCGGTACAGGGAACTCTCGCACTGAGACGTTTCGACCACGCGAACATCTTCCTCATCATCGCTGGCACATACACGCCTCTCGCAGTCGCGCTGCTCAACCCCCACGACGCGACCGTGCTACTCACGGTCTGCTGGATCGGCGCGCTCATCGGCGTAGCATTCAGGCTCCTGTGGACGAACGCGCCGCGATGGCTCTACGTACCCGCCTACGTCGCCCTCGGCTGGGTTGCCATCTTCTACATGCCTCAGCTTTACGCAGGTGGCGGCGCGGCCGTCATCGCCCTCATCATCGCGGGCGGCATCGCCTACACACTCGGTGCCATCGTCTACGGCACTAAGAAACCCAATCCCTCACCGGCGTGGTTCGGCTTCCACGAAATCTTCCACTCTTTCACTGTCGTGGGTTTCGTGTGCCACCTGATCGCCGTGTGGCTCGCCGTCGTTTAAAGCGCTACGCCTCTTCCTGAGGCTCCGCGGCCTCGTGTTCCGCACGCTCAGCTTCCTCCATGCGAATACGCACGTTTTCGCGGGCGCTCGAACGCCGCACGCGCCTCGACAAATCGAGCGCAAGAAGCACAAGCGCAATCGCCATCACAAAAAACACGACAAAGCCCGGCAGACCCGGCGTCACCGTCGCCGTCGTCATGTCTTCCGAGCCGGGAGGCGTCGTCGGAGCACCATCAGCGAGAATACCCACGGCCGAAAGATGCGCGAGAGTCATTGTCGGATCCCTTCGAACAGGTCGGATTCCGGAAGCGTCACGCCAATACGCGAATGACGCAACTGAAAATCCTCGGTAGGCCACGCCTCGCGCTTAATTTCGTTGGAGACAGCGAAGAAGAAACCGTCCGGATCGACCTGAGTCGCATGCGCGAGGAGCGCGGCATCACGCACGTCAAGATACCTCGAAACATTCACTCGCGTCGTGATCGGTCGCTGATCGAGGCCCTCGAAATACTCCATTTGCGCCTCGAACGGGTTGTCGAGCCCATGCTCGCGCATGTAGCGCGCGTACGCGATCATCTGGGCCGGCGGGAACAGAAGCTGGTAGTAAATCTTTGCGACCGCCCACGGCTCACCGAGCTCAGGCATGTAGCTCGGATCAGCTGCAAGCTCATAGGCGAGCATGCTGATCCTGTGCGAGTGGATGTGGTCGGGGTGGGGGTAGCCACCATTTTCGTCGTACGTGAGCATCACGTGCGGTCGCAGCTCACGCACGAGCTTCACGAGGGGGCGCGCTGCCTCTTCGGGATCGATGAGGGCAAAGCAACCGTCGGGAAGTGCGGGCAGCGGATCCCCTTCGGGGAGCCCCGAGTCGACGTAGCCAAGCCACACCTGGTTGATGCCGAGAATCTCGCGTGCGCGATCCATTTCACGATGGCGCACCGCGCTCAGATCCGCATTTGCCTCGGGATCGTCCTTCAGCCGCGGGTTAAGGATGTCTCCGCGCTCACCGCCCGTGCAGGTCACGACGGTCACCTCGGCACCCTCGTCGACATAGCGGGCCATCGTCCCAGCCCCCTTCGACGACTCGTCGTCCGGGTGGGCGTGAACAGCCATGAGCCGCAAGCGGCAGGGATTCTTCTCGACTTCTGCTTCGGGGTGTCCACCGTGATTCAGGAGTGCCTTGAAGGTCTCATCGCTCGGTGCAAGCGCCGCCTTTGGCACCCCCGCATCCTCGGGCGCTACGCCTGCGCGGTAGCGCCCCGTCGTCATTACGCAAAGTTCACACACGTGAAACAATGTAGGCATGAGTACCCGCGAGCGCACACTTCAAGAACGCTACGGCGTGAGAAATTCCCCCCAAAAACGCCGTTTTGCACTCGTGGGCACGATCGTGATCGCCGTCGGATTCATCGCAACGGTCGTCTGGGTCGCCTTCGCATTCATCTCTTCGCAGCCGATCAAGGCCAATACGCTTTCCTACACCCACATCGACGACTCACGAATTTCTGTGAGCTTCTCGGTCAACGCCTCTCCCGGCACCGCGCTCGATTGCTCGCTCGAGGCCCTCAACTCCGTCCGTGCACAGGTGGGCTATACGGTCGTCCATATTCCTGCTCAAGCGGAAAGACTCACGACCCACCGGGCCGAAATCACGACGCAAGGGAAGGCTGTGAGCGCGATCGTAAGGAGGTGCGAAGCCGCAGAGTAGGCGGGGATACCGTCGACTTGTGGCGCGTGCCTCACCCCTTTTTTCTGACGCTCGCGTTATACTTTTATGACCACTCAGACGTGGATTCGGAGCCCATGGAGCCATGGGGTCCGCATTTTTTTTGATTCCAAGGAGAACCATGAGCGAACCCAACCAGGGCACCTGGCTCACTCAAGACGCCTACGACCGCCTCGTCAAGGAACTCGAGCACCTCGAGGGCCCCGGGCGCAGCGAGGTCGTTGAGCGCATCGCGGCCGCCCGCGACGAGGGCGACCTCAAAGAGAACGGCGGCTACCACGCCGCACGCGAAGAGCAGGGCAAACTCGAAGCTCGCATTGCCGAGCTCAAGGCCCTTCTCAAGACCGCCGTTGTAGGCGAGACCCCGGCAGACGACGGCATCGTCGAGCCCGGCATGCTCGTCACCATCACCATGGCCGGCAAGGAACGCACGTTCGTGCTCGGCAATCGTGAAATCGCCGACGACAAGGACATCGAGGTGTACTCGCCCGAGTCCCCGCTCGGCGCCGCCATCGTGAACGCGAAGGCCGGCGACACGGTCGATTACACCGCCCCTAACGGGAAGGCGATCCCGATCGTGATCAAGGCTGCAAAGCCGTACACGGTGTGAGCCCCAAGCTCGATAGACGAGAAAGGACGTGGAGCCTCCCTCTCGGGAGCGCACTCCACGCCCTTTCTCTATACCCCAGTTTGCGCGGCAGCTGCCCTAGCCACGGGGCACCTAGCTACTTTTTCGACAAAAGGCGCTCGCGCTGGGCGAAGGTCTTCTTCTGCTCGCGTTCGCGTGCCTCGAAGTACGCCATTGTCTTGGTGTCTACGCCAAGCGAGGGATCGGGATCGCGCCCATCGAGGTAGCAGTACAGGGCGTTGAGGAAGGCCAGGAGCGGAATCGAGAAAAGCGCACCGGGGATCCCCGCAACAACTGCGCCCGCAGAGACACCGAGGAAGATCGCGAGCGGGTGAAGCTCCACCGCCTTCCCCATGAGAATCGGCTGCAGGATGTTCGATTCAAGCTGCTGCACGAGGATCACGATGCCGAGCATGATGAGCGCGGGGATCCACCCCTGGAGCACGAAGACAAGAAGCATCGCGATCGCACCCGACACGATCGCGCCCACAAGCGGAATGAAGCTAAAGAGGAACACGATAAGCCAGATCGGCACTGAGTAGGGGGAAAGTGCAATCGCGCTGCGCCCCATCATGCCGCTCACGACGTCGATACCAACCATGCCGAGCGCAATGCCCGTCGCGTCGACAGCCGCGACGAGGATCTGCGTGCGGCAGTACGACGACAGTGCCTTCCAGCCGCGGCGGAACGCCTCGTGCGTCACGGCGCGGGAGTGTGCCGGAACAAAGCCGAGGAACCAACGCCAAATATTCCCGCCATCGGCAAGGAGGAAGAACAGGGCAAAGAGGCACACGAGCAGGCCCGTGCCGAGGTCGCCGACGGTGCTCGCAGCACTCGAGGCCCCCGAGATAATGCTCGAGGAGTTCTTTTGAAGCTGTTCGATGGCTTCTTTCTGGATCTGCCCCAGATTCCCGAGACTATCGACGTCAATTTTGAAGTATCCCGTGATGTCGTTCCACAGCTGCGTGAAACCCGAAACGGCAGCTTTCGAAATCGCGCCCCACGAGTCCACGAGCTTCCTGCCCGCCAGCACAAACATGCCGACGACGACCACGATGAGCCCCACGAGTGCAATCGCCGCCGAGGCCATGCGCGGAAGGAACGTATGCTTCGTGAGCAGTTTGACGAACGGCTGCAGCATCGAGGCGAGAAGGATTGCCACAAGCACGCTGATAAACAGGGTTGACACCATCCCGAGGCCCTTGAAGATGAGCCAAAGTGCCCCGATCACAACCATGAAGCGCCAGCTCCACGACGCTGCCCGGCGAAGGCCCATGGGCAGCTCTTCGACTTCGCGGGGGAGCGTGAGGCTCTGCCCCTTGCGTCCAGTGGATTTGTCGACGGGAAGATTTACGCGCCTAGGCATTTGCATATGCACTCCAAGAGGTGGGGCCCGGCGCTCACGGCAGCCGAGACGGAAGGTCCACAGCGTATCGTATCGAACGGCCCACCCGGTTCCCTCGCAAAAGTGAGGTGCCGAACGTGACAGTTGAGGACGTTTCCCGCCTCTTCACCGCACGTGGTTCGCACGGTCGTGGGCGCGGGGAACCCTGGCACGGTCGCCCGCAATCTCTACGCCGATACTGAAAATACTCTGCGAAGACACCTGTTAGGTTTGAGTCATGACTGCGATTGACCCATCGGTCGATAACTCGGCCGTAACATCAGCACTGTCCATGCGCGGCCTGCGCAAATCCTTCGACGGCACCGAGGTCCTCCACGGCGTCTCACTCGAAGTTCCGCGCGGTTCGTTCTACGCAATCGTCGGCCCCAACGGCGCGGGCAAAACAACAGCCCTGTCGATCGCGACAGGCTTGCTCCGCCCCGACGGCGGCAGCGCCGAGGTGCTCGGGACCGACGTCTGGACACACCCCAACGAAGCCAAAGCCCACATGGGCGTTCTCGCCGACGGCCTTCCGACGTTTGACCGCCTCACGGGACGCGAACTCCTGACGTACGTCGGCCTCATCCGCGGCATGGATATCGACACGGTGAACACTCGCGCGCAGTCACTCCTCGAGGCACTCGGTCTCGCCGATAGCGAAGGCAAACTCGTCACCGACTACTCCGCGGGCATGACGAAGAAGATCCTGCTCGCGTGCGCGCTCATTCACGCGCCGCGACTGCTCGTGCTCGACGAACCCCTCGAAGCCGTCGACCCGGTCTCAGCCCACGGCATCCGCACCTTCCTCACCTCGTACGTTGAAGGCGGCGGCACCGTCGTGATCTCGAGCCACGTTATGGAGCTCGTCGAGGGCCTGTGCACACACGTTGCGATCATCGCCGAAGGCGAGGTGCGCGCCGAGGGCACGATCGACGAGGTTCGCCGCGGCGGTAGCCTCACGGATCGCTTCATTGAAATCGCCGGTGTCGACGAAGCGCAGGGGGATCTTTCGTGGTTGAACCAGTAGACGATCAGGCCCCGGCAACCGTCGGAACCGAAGAGTTTTTCGAAAACCTCGACCGAGAAAGCTCGACCACCGCCGACGATGGGTCGAAGGCAGCGCCTAAGAAGACCCCGAGCCTCATGCGACTGCTCCCACGGCTTCAATGGACACTGCTCAAGCGCAGCTTCCACAAGAACTGGCCTAAGATCATCGGACTCGGATTTGCGCTTTTGTACGGCGTCGGCGCACTCGTGCTCTTTTCGATCGCAATGTCGGGCATGTTGTTTGTTCCCGCCGACTCGGGACTTTTTGCCCTCGTGATTCGCGCGGTGGGCCTCGGCGCCGTGGTTGTGTGGACCCTCCAGTCGCTCTTCGTGTTCGGCGTGGACGACACGCTTTCCCCCGCTCGCTTCGCGCAGTTCGGGCGAGGACCGAAGGATCTCTTGAAGCCGATCCTCGTGGGCTCGTTCATTTCGGTCGGTTTTCTTTTCACGTCGCTCGCGGCGCTCGTGGCGGTCGTGTTCGAGGCGATTTGGCTCATAGGTGCACTGGTCTCGAATAACGGCGCCGCAATCTCGACGCCGGGGGCCATCGTTGCCCTCGTCTCGCTCGTTCCCATGACCGCGCTCGGGCTTCTCCTTTGCGTGCTCATTCCTCGCGCGATTTTCGCGTGGACCTCGACGATCCGCATCGCGAAGCGTAAGAAGGAACGACTGCAGGCATTCCTGCTCATCGCCGTCCTCGTCATCGCCTACGGCGCAAACCTCCTTCTCAACTCGGGCGGTGGGGTCATGGATGGTCTTGCTCGCCTCGCGGGGCCCGTGTACGAATTCCTCCTATGGACGCCTTTCGGCGCGCCCTTCGCAGTACCCATGGACCTCGCCGAAGGACTGTGGCTCGCCGCGCTCATCCGTTTTGTTCTCACAATCGCCACCATTTGGCTGTTGTGGCAGTGGTGGGGCCTGAGCTTTGCCGAAGGGCAGCTCCAGGCACTCAAGGGCGCGAGCCAGGAGCAAGATACCAAGATCAAACCTCTCGTACCGAGGTTCCTCAAGCCAGGCCCGCTCGGAGCTTCGGCGGGGCGTTCGCTCAAGTACTGGCGCCGCGATACTCGTTATTCGACGGCGCTCATCATCGCGCCGATCCTCGCGATTTTCATGCTCGCGATGAGCGTCATTGGGGACGGTAACGCTTTCATGGCGTATTTCGCTGTGGCGCTCGTAGCGTGGCTTGCCGGCATCACGATCAGCAACGAGATCGGCTTCGACGGCCCCTCCTCGTGGGTCAACATCGTCGCGGGGATGGATAACCGCGCCAATTTGCTCGGCAGGTATGTCGCTCTTGGCATTCTCATGCTTCCGCTCGTGGTGATCGTCGCGATCGCGGCTCCGCTTCTCCAGTCTCAGCCGCAGTTCATCGCGCTCACGGTTCCGGCCTCGCTCGGGTTCGTGGCGAGTTCGTGGGGTGTTTCCCTTCTCACGACGGCGTTCCTTCCTTCTCCCGCTCCAAAGCCGGGGACGATGAAGAATTCCAGTAGCGGTGGCGGCAACGGCAACATGTGGATGACTTTCCTCGCGACGTTCGTTGGCACGTGGCTCCCCCTCGCCCCGAGCATCATCCTCATGGTCGTGGGCCTCAAGCTGATCCCGGGGCTTGAGTACGCGGGAGCGGCGCTTGCGCTCGTGATCGGCGTTGTCACGCTTTATCTCGGCCAGAGGTTCGCGGTAAAGCACCTCGACGCTCACTACGCGGATGAGTTCCAGAAGATCAGGCGTTTCTCCAACTAGCCCCTCCCCTCTCTGGATTGCATAGGCCCTTGGGTATTGCATAGGGGTTGTGGGGGTTTGTCCCTGGATTGCATAGGGTTTGTGGGGGTTTGTCCCTGGATTGCATGGGGTTTGTGGGGGTTTGGTACCTGGAATTGGTGCACGTTCTCCCTTGCCCTGGCACAATGCAGCGTCACGTCCCCTCGTGCGATTGGGTACACGGGTTGGCTGGGGTGCGCTGGCGGGTCAAGCTTCCGTTTGGGAAGCGGGGGAAGGATTCCGACGCTTACTCTCCTCACATTGCGGCCACGTGGCGCATCGAGAACGGGCGACAGCACGGTCGATTAGAGCTTGATCGATCAGGGCGCGGTCTATTGCGACACGGAAAATCAGGCGTTTCCCCCACAACCCCTATGCAATAGATCTGAGGGGCGGGCGGGGTACGGCTTCAAACCCCCACAGCCTCTATGGAATCGGGGAGGGGTGCGAAGCGGTCAGTGTTTCTACTCGCGCATTCGGATTCACGGGACCCAACGTGTCGGGCCCACGCTCCGGGACGTTCCGATACTCTTCGGGAACCTCATCACCAGCAAGGCGCGACTCACGAAGATCCGAATAGATCCATCGCTTCTCACTCGCTACCGAGACTGTTCCAGCAATCGGCTGCCAAGGGCCACCATTGACCGAATACTCACCACTGAACTGCGTCACAAGTGAAACTTCATACCATCCCTGGTAGGCATATCGCATCGAAACGTCCCGCGCGGGATACTCTCGGCCAGGAAACGTTGTCGTCAACACAGTCCCATCCCCGAAGTCCCACACATACTTCACCGGGGTTGCCCGAACCTTCACTGCCTGCCCCAGCATCACCACGTCGAAGGTCTGCTCCTTGGACTCGGCCCACGCAATCATGTCGATCCCTACCGGAATCCAACCACCAGGTGGACCGATGTGTGCGGCAAGAGGCTCGATTCCAAGCGAGCGAAAATCCGACTCCGTCACCACCGGCACCGCAGGCGCCGCGCCAGCACCGCCTGACGACGGTCGCGAACAACCAGACCACCGTTCCGTACCGAAAACGGGAGCGCCTGTGGACGAGTCAACGTCCCTTCCAATATTCATTGACGCCCCAGGGATCGCGGTCGAACACACAACACCTATTCCACTGCACCCAAGACCCACAACCTGCACAGCAAAACTACTTTTATCAGCCCGACAACCCAGATCCGGATCATCAGCCGCAGCCCACACCCTCCGAGGCCCATCCGACACCACGCCACCTCGCGCACGGCCCCTGTCATCAGGCAGTTCAGTGGCGCCACCTTGACCAAAATCGTGAAGATCGGCCTCAACCAGAATCGAGCTATTATCTCCGTCCACATCAAACTGAAAATCTGGATCTTCTCCAGACGCGACCGCGAACGGAGGTAGAAGGAATGCCACCAGTAGGGCACCTAGAAGCCAATGCGCACGGAACTTCAAAAGTTTCATTGTGCTGATATCTTTTCCCAAGACGCGTTCGAGACGACCCACTTGTCGTCTTGCCATGTAAGCAGCAGTGCCGCTTCGTATGTCATCGGCGGAAAACTCTTTCCTTTGTCTCCCTTATCGAACTCATCGGTTTTCCCCCTCGTAAATTTCAAGGCGACCGGCGTTTTTCCTCCGTATTGTTCACGATCGGGCAATCGCTCGACAGCATCAAATGTGAGGGTCGGAGGGGTGAGAAAACGGTGATCGCCTCTCCAGCGATCGATCTCGTCCGACACTTGGCTGCATTTGTCGCAAGTCTTCTGATCGCTGATGCCTTTGAAGGGTGACGAGTCACCGGTCGCATAGCCGTAATACATCGCGTCGAAAAAGTACTTTGCGGCCGCTTGCGCACCCTGGTCCGTTGGATAGGAAATGCCAAGGTAATCAGCTTTGTCAGGAGCTTTCAGCGCCTCATTCTCCGGTGGCAGCCCCTTCGTCCGGACATCTGAATCCGCACCACCGGCATCCGAAGCACCACCGCTTGCGTCGCTTCCGCCAGCATCGCTGCTTGACGAAGCTGCGGTGGTGCGCGCAGGTGACGTCGGACCTCCGTTGGTGTTCTCGCCACCGCAACCCGCCAACGCCACCATCAACATCCCCGCGCCGATAGCACCCATGACACGCGTATACCTGCTGTGCATGCACTCCCCCTCTAGAAAACACCCCACTTCCCCGAGCGAGGCCCACGTCACATAGCCAACCATGCACATCCCCCGCGCGCAACGGGTGTGGCACAAATGTGGAAAAGGGGTCCCCTGGGAGCCGTCAAACCCCCACAAACCCTATGCAATCCGGGGAGGGGCGAGGGAAGGGCGGGCGGGGCACAGCTTCAAACCCCCACAACCCCTATGGAATTCAGGTGGGGAGGGGTTTGTGCATGACAAAAGCGTCGACCGGCCCCGCGGGCGTTCGGTAATACCCACGTCGCACGCCAATCTCGGCAAAACCCGCGCGCTCGTAGAGCTCACGCGCGCGAGTGTTGTCGCGCCGCACCTCAAGAAACAGACCCTCCGCGCCCTCCTCTCGCGCGCGCTCCTCGCACCACGCGAGCAAGGCGCGACCTATTCCCACGCCTTCGCGCACGGTGCCGATCGTCTGCACATCTGCGGCCTCGCCACCAACGAAAATCCCCGCATAACCGAGTGCGCCACCGTGCTCGTCTACAGCCGCGACATAGGCGCGACTGGGGTGCGTGATCTCCTCGAGGACCATCTCGAGGCTCCACGCCTCATCGGGAAAGAGCTCTCGCTCGAGACGAGCGAGCGCGGGCGCATCCCCGCGCGTAACCGGACGAAGATTCCAAGGCCCCGAACCGGGCCGCGCGCGCGAAGGCTCCAAAGGCCTACCTAACGCGGGCACGGCTAAAGCGGGCGATCGCCAAGGCCGAGCGCTGACTTACGGCGCTTCGGCTTTGCCGCATCAGCCTCGCGCAAATAGAGAGGCTCGGTCGACGTGAGATCCTCCCCCCGGGCCTCGGCGCTGAGTGCTGTGCGAATCAAGAAGCCCGCATCCGCGTGACGCACCTCGCCCGTCGGCGGCAAAATCTCCGGATACAGATGCGCACCGCTTCCCACGAGCACATCGGCAGCGGTCAAACTCGACGCGACATCTGCCGGCGCCGCAACACCCGGTTCAAACGTGCGCACAATGTGGCGCGAGGAGGCGTCGGAACCGTCACCGCTCACCTCATACAGCGCCCAGTACACCTCGCGGCGACGCGCATCGAGCGCGACCGCAATCGTTTTCGCCTCCGGGCATCCCTCCGCCGCCTCGAGTGCGATCGCATCGAGGCTCGGCACGCCAATCAGGCGGGCCCCGAGGACCGTCGCGATAGAACGAGCCGTCACGAGCCCCACGCGAAGGCCCGTGAACGGACCGGGGCCGCGCCCGCCAACAACGCACGTGAGATCGGACCGCGAGGCGCCCGCCTCAGAAAGGGCCGAATCGATCATCTCGAGAAGCACCTCATCGTGGTGGCGCGCGCGCTCATCCATGCGGCGCGACAGGATGCGACAACCGTCGGAAACCGCCACACTCACCGCACCAGACGTATCAATCCCCAACGTCAGCTCTGCCATGTCACTCACCGCCCTGCTCCGGGTTAAACCCTGCCTCGCGCAGATCAATACCGATGCGCACGAGCTCCTCGCGCGTGTATCGCTCGCCGACGAACGTCACGGTGAGGCTGCGCTCCTCATCGGTGTCGTCCGGGTCATCAAGCGGGCCACTCTGGAGGCTCTCCGCGCGGCGAAGCTCCACAATCGCGTACGAGCTCGCGAGATGCTCAACGCGATCGCGGCCCCACTCCACGAGGGTGATTGACGTGTCGAGATCCGAATCCAGGTCGAGATCCTCGATGTCCCAATCCTCGTCGAGTCGATAGGCATCGACGTGCACGAGATTGGGGCCCTCGGCGTTCGCGGGATGCACGCGCGCGATGACGAAAGTCGGCGATGCGACGTTGCCGCGAACATCGAGCTCCCGCGCAAACCCCTGCGTGAATGTTGTCTTCCCAGCGCCAAGCGGACCATCAAGCACGAACAAGTCGCCTGCCTTCGCATGATGCGCAATGGCACGAGCGGCCCTTCGCGTGTCCTCCGCCCCCGACGTGCGCACCGTAAACGAGCGCGGCGCTGGCCGCTCCCCCTCAACGCTCCACGTGCGCTCGTTTGGGTCCGACGCCAGCGGGAGCACAATGCGCGGAACGCGCGAGGACACCGACGTCAGAATCTCGTACGAGATGGTTCCGGCCTCTCGCGCGAGATCCTGCGCGGTCCACACGCCCGGATATCGCTGCGGGTCGCCGAAAATCACGACGCGGTCGCCGGGCTTCGCATCACTGTCGGGGCCGAGGTCCAGCACGATCTGGTCCATCGAAATTGTGCCCACCTGCGGGACAAGCCTCGATGCCGAGGTCGTCTGCACAAGTACCTGGAGCCGATTCGTCAGCCGACGATCGAGGCCATCCGCATAACCGATCGGCACGAGCGCGAGAGTCGTCGCGCGCTCGGTAACAAACCGCGCGCCATAGCCCACGACTTGCCCCGCCTCGACGCTTTTGACGAGCGAGATGCGGGAGGTCAGCGACATCGCTGGACGAAGATCCAGATCAGTCTCCACCGGCGAGTAGCCGTAAAGCGTAATGCCCGGGCGCACCATGTCGTAGCGGAACTCCTCCCCCGCGAGCGCCCCCGCACTCGCCGACAGATGCCGAAGCGGAATGGGACCCGCAGAAGCCTCGAGCCGCTCACACATCGCCTCAAACCGCTCAGCCTGCTCTCGCACGCTCGCATCGCCCGGGACATCCGCATTGAACAGATGACTCATGGCGCCTGCGAGCGACACGTGCGGGCTTTCGAGGATCACCGCTCCGATCTGCTCGACCTCGCTTGCAAAAGCACCTTCGCGGCCCATTCCGGTCTCGAAGGAGACATGCACTCGCGCGCGCCGCTCAATGGAGCGCGCGGCCTCAATCACAGCCTCGAGCTGCGCGAGAGAACTCACGGCGAGATCAACGCCCGCGCCGATCGCGTGGGGAAGCACATTCTTCGCGGACACCGGCTCGTGAAGCCACGCGAGAATCGGCACGTCAAGATCGGCATGCGCGAGGTCAAGAGCGGTCATGGGGTGGGCGACACCGAGCCACGTTGCACCGCCAGCGATCGCCGCGCGGGCCGCTTCCACCATGCCGTGCCCGTATCCGTCGGCCTTCACAACCGCCATGAGAGCGATGTAGTCCGGGATCGCCTCACGAAGCTGCGCGGCATTGTGGGCGATCGCCTTGAGCGAAACCTCAGCGCGGTTCGGGCTCATGAGCGGATCGATTTCGGGTGTCAGGTTCATGCTTGGGGCTCCTCATCCCCGCGCGCCCCGCCTCGCGTGTCGCGGGCCTCCAGGACGACCATTGCGGTCGCAAGGTTGCCATCGTGCGAAAGCGACAGGTGCGCAAAACGTAAGGACTGCGCATTCGCGGTCGCAAGCGCAGCACCGCGCAGCACGAGGTAGGGGCGTCCATGCTCGGTGCGGCGCACGATCACGTCGTGCCACGAAAGGTCGCCCGGATTCCCGAGCGCCTTGCCGAGCGCTTCCTTCGCGGCCACACGAGCAGCGAGAGAGGCAAGGCTCAACTCGCGCTCCTCAGGGGCAAAAAGCCGTTCACGAAGGCGCGGAGACCGCTCGAGGCGATCCCCTAGGCGCTCGATATCAACGATGTCTACTCCGATGCCCGCGAACGCTTCGTTACCGAAAGGCAGGAAGCTTCGCTCACACGCAATCGGAGAGTTCGACATGGCCTCCATTGTAGGTCGGGCCGTAGAGCCCCGCCCGGGCTCGTTACTCGACCGTGACCGACTTCGCGAGGTTTCGGGGCTGATCGACGTCGAGCCCCTTGGCGGTCGCGAGTTCGCACGCGAAAATCTGCAGCGGGATGATCGTGAGCAGCGGCGCAAACAGGGTGCGCGTTTCGGGGTATCGGATCACGACGTCGGCGTACGGCTCAACGTCGGTATCGCCTTCTTCTGCGATCACGAGCGTGAAGGCGCCGCGAGCGCGGACCTCCTGAATATTCGAGACGACCTTCGCGTGCAGGGAGTCGCGCCCGCGGGGGCTCGGCACGACGATAAACACCGGCTGGCCCTCTTCGACGAGCGCGATAGGCCCGTGCTTGAGCTCGCCCGCGGCGAATCCCTCCGCGTGAATATAGGCGATTTCCTTGAGTTTAAGGGCGCCTTCGAGCGCGGTTGGGAAACCCACGTGACGGCCGAGGAACAGCACGCTCGTCGCGTCCACCATGTCTCGCGCAAGCTTCTCGACCTGACCGGAGCGATCGAGCACCTCTTGGATTTTGCCGGGGATTTCCTCGAGATCGCGCATGATCGCCTCAATCTCATCCCCGTAGAGGTTACCGCGCACCTGGGCGAGGAACAGCCCGAGGAGGTAGCACGCCGCGATCTGCCCGAGGTATGCCTTGGTCGAGGCAACCGCGATTTCGGGACCAACGTGAAGGTAAATGGCGGCGTCGGATTCGCGCGGGATGGTCGCGCCTCGCGTGTTACAGATCGCGACAACCTTCGCGCCCTGTTCCTTCGCGTAACGGACCGCCATGAGGGTGTCCATCGTCTCGCCCGATTGCGAGATAGCAACCACGAGCGTGCGCTCGTGGACGATCGGATCGCGGTAGCGGAACTCGTGAGCGAGTTCGACCTCGACGGGGATTCGGCACCAGTGT
Source organism: Dermabacter sp. HFH0086 (assembly GCF_000413375.1). Lineage (NCBI taxonomy): Bacteria > Bacillati > Actinomycetota > Actinomycetes > Micrococcales > Dermabacteraceae > Dermabacter > Dermabacter sp. HFH0086. The sequence continues at coordinate 1,310,119 of NZ_KE340308.1, read as the reverse complement.
TCGATGGCGTACTTGACGACCTCACCGGCATTGGCGGCGGTTCCACACGCGACCACGATGATCTTGTCGATCGAGCGCAAGTGCGAGGGGTCGATGCGCATTTCGTCGAGAACAATCTCGTTATTGTCGAGACGCCCGAGGAGGGTGTCGGCGATAGCCTTCGCCTGCTCGTGGATCTCCTTCGCCATGAAGGAGGGGTACCCGGATTTCTGAGCGGAGGCCGCGTCCCACTCAATCGTGTACTGCTTCGGCTCGGGGACGGGGGTGCCGTCGAACTCGATCACGTCGACGCGTTCGGCACTCACGGTGGCAATCTGGTCTTGGCCGATCTCGACGGCGTGCTTCGTGTGGTCGACGAACGCGGCGACATCGGAGCCGAGGAAGTTCTCCCCCTCGCCGAGGCCGACAACGAGCGGGCTGTTGCGGCGAGCTGCGACGATCACGTCCGGATTGTCTTCGTGGATTGCGAGCAGCGTAAAGGCCCCTTCGAGGTGCGCGACGCACGCACGCATGGCCGCCGTGAGGCTCTCGGCGGTCTCACATTCGCGCGCGAGCAGGTGGGCGACGACCTCCGAGTCGGTGTCCGAGAGGAACGCGTAGCCGTCGTCGGCAAGCTCCTTTTTGAGGGCGGCGAAGTTTTCGATGATGCCGTTGTGGACAAGCGCTACCTCGCCGTTTTTACCACCGAGGTGGGGGTGGGCGTTCGTGTCGCTTGGACCGCCGTGAGTCGCCCAGCGGGTGTGCCCGATGGCCGCTCGCGCTTTCGAGGATTCGTGGCCCTCGAGCTTGTCGCGAAGGTTTTGAATTTTTCCGGACGCCTTGAAGAGCTCAATTTCCGTTTCGCCGCAGCGGGCGATCCCTGCCGAGTCATAGCCGCGGTATTCGAGGCGACTCAGTCCCCCAAGAACGACCTCACTCGGTCGCGATGACGTGCCCGCTCCGGCGGGCCCTACGTATCCTACGATTCCACACATGAAACAGAGAGTAATCCTCGCCGCATGAAAAAACGCTGCTTCACACGTGCGCGTCACCATAAACTTGAGGAATGCACGAGCATCAAGACCTCTCCGTTCCTTTCGAGCGCGACCCACACCGGGGACGCACACCGATTGATGACTCGCATCTCACGCCGTTCACGGAGATCAGCCGTGCGGACTGGGCCCGGTTAAGCGACCAAACCCCTCTACCCATGACCCCCGAGGAGGTCACGGAGATTCGCGGCCAGGGAGACCCCCTCGATTACGCCGAGGTCAACGACATTTACCGTCCCATTTCGAGGCTCCTGAACCTCCAGGTCATGACCGCCCAGCATCTGCGTAATCTCCGCCAGAGCTTCCTCCAAGAGCACTTCCGCCGCACGCCCTTCGTGATCGGCGTTGCGGGGTCAGTCGCGGTTGGTAAGTCCACAACCGCGCGGCTTTTGCGCCTGCTGACGGCCCGTTGGCCCGAGACCCCCCGGGCTCAGCTCATCACGACCGATGGTTTTCTCTACCCGACCGCCGAGCTCAAGCGCCGCGGCATTCTCGAACGCAAGGGTTTCCCTGAAAGCTACGACCGCCGCGCTCTTTTGCGTTTCATCGCCGACGTCAAGAGCGGCAAGGATCGCGTCGAAGCGCCGGTTTATTCACACATCTCTTACGACCGAGTTCCGGGCGAGCGCATCATCGTGGAGCGCCCCGACGTGCTGATCGTCGAAGGTCTCAATGTTCTCCAACCGGCGCGCCCCCGTGCCGATGGCCGCCTCGGCGTCGCCGTCTCCGACTTCTTCGACTTCTCCATTTACGTCGATGCGAAAGAGGACGACATCCGCCGCTGGTACATCGACCGGTTCCTCACGCTGCGCCAAACGGCCTTCTCGAACCCCGAATCGTACTTCCGCAGCTACGCCGACCTGAGCGACAGCGAGGCAATCGAACGCGCTGGTCACGTGTGGGACACGATCAACGGCCCGAACCTCAAAGAAAACGTGCGGCCCACACGCGGTCGTGCTGATCTCATCCTCCGCAAGGGCTCGAATCACCAGATCCACTCGGTGTTGCTACGCCGCATCTAGCACCCCCGGCAGGTGCTCAGCTCAGCTCCGGCAACTGCCCCAGCCGCCTCCCCGGCACTGCCCGGCCGCTGCCCCAGCCGCTGCTCCAGCCGCTGCCCCGCTTGCAGCCCCCGGCAGCTGCTCAGCTCAGCTCCGGCCGCTGCCCCGGCCGTCTCTCTCTATGAAAAAAATCAGGGCCCGACGACTTCCCAACCGCCGTCGGACCCCAAATTTTCACAAAGTGAAACGCTTCAGATAAAAACCCTCAGCCCTCGAGCGCCAGGCGATCACGCACGATGCCCGCGAGCCGCTCGGCGATGCTGTGGGCTTGGTAGTCATCGGCCGCTTCGACCATGACGCGCACGACGGGCTCGGTGCCCGACGGGCGAAGAAGCACGCGGCCGGTATCACCGAGTTCGGCTTCGGCGTCCTCGACCGCCTTTGTCACGACTGCGTCGATCTGGGCGCGGTTCTTGTCGACGCCCTTGACGTTGATGAGGGCCTGCGGCATGCGGGTCATGACGCTCGCGAGCTCGCGGGCGCTCTTGCCGGTTTCCTTCATGCGCTGGAGAAGGTGCAGGGCCGTGAGTTCGCCGTCGCCCGTCGACGCGTGCTCGAGGAGGATGACGTGGCCGGATTGTTCGCCACCGAGAGAGTAGCCGCCGAGAGTCATTTCTTCGAGGACGTAGCGGTCACCGACGGAGGTCTGCCCGAGCTGGATACCGTGCTCACGCATGGCGAGCTTGAGGCCGAGGTTGCTCATGACGGTCACGACGAGGGTGTCGTCGGCGAGCTTGCCTTTTTCCTTGAGGGCGAGGGCAAGGATCGCCATGATCTGATCGCCGTCGATGACGGCGCCGTCGGCATCAACTGCGAGGCAGCGATCGGCGTCGCCGTCGAAGGCAACGCCAATATCGGCGCTGTGCTCGACCACGGCGCCTTGCAGCTGCTCGAGATGAGTCGAGCCGCAGTCCTCGTTGATCTGGCGGCCGTCGGTTCGGTCGCCGAGCACGTGGATTCGTGCGCCTGCACGCTCGAGGGCCCTGGGACCGGTCTCGAAGGAAGCGCCGTTCGCGCAATCGACGACGACGCTCAGTCCGTCAAGGGAAACGTCGAGGGTCGAGAGAAGGTGATCGACGTAGCTGTCGATCACGTTGTCGTAGGGGGTGATCGAGCCAACCTCTGCGCCGAGCGGCCGCGACCACTCTTCGTGAAGGCGCGCTTCGATCGCATCTTCGACCTCGTCGGGGAGTTTCACTCCGCCGCGCGCGAAGAATTTGATGCCGTTATCGGGGTGCGGGTTGTGGCTCGCGGAGATCATGACGCCAAGATCGGCTTCGGACTCTTTCACGAGGTAGGCGAGGCCCGGAGTGGGCAGTACGCCTGCATCGAGCACGTCAACGCCAGCGGAAGCGAGACCTGCACAGATCGCCGCGGAAATGAAGTCGCCCGAGGGGCGCGGATCGTGGGCGACGATTGCGCGGGGCTTCGCCCGGCCCTCGCCGCTTTCACTCGGTTCGAATGCGCCGAACTGCCCGAGGACGTGGGCTGCTGCGACGGCAAGTTCGACCGCGAGCTCCGCGGTGATGTCTTTGTTCGCCACTCCGCGAACGCCGTCGGTTCCAAACAAACGTGCCATGTGGTGTCTTCCTTCATTAGGGTGCACGAGGCGTGCACGAAAACTCTTCGAGTGTAACGGGGGCGCTTTAGGTGACCATGAATTGCACGAGTAGGAGCTGCACCACGATGCCGAGCGCGTAGACCGCGGCGTAGCCGGAGGCGGTGCGTTCATCGTCGTGGCCGAGGTTGAGTGCGTGCTCGAGAACGACCGACTGACCGACGAAGGCCGCGACGGCACCCGCCGAGCGCTCGAGGCTCACCCCGAGCAGCGCTCCCGCCACGGGAACGAGGGGAAGCATGAGCATGAGGGAGGCAGCCGCGACAAGAGCAACCTTGAGGCCGTCGAGGGTGAAGGCATTCTCCGCGAACGAGGGCCCAGAGATCACCCCTACCGCCGCCAGAAAGACCGACAGACCGAGTTGGCGAATGGTGAGATTCACGGGTCTTGGCAGAGTCCACAGGATGGGCCCCGTGTGCTCCCACCGGCCGAGGATGAGGCCCACGACAAGCGGTCCCGCGGCGCTGCCAAGCGCGAACGACGCGCCCCCGCCGATGGGGATGCTGACGAGCCCCAGGAGCAGCCCGAAGGAAATCCCGAGGCCGAGCGCGAGAAAGTCCACGCTGTTGATGCGCTTTTCGCTGTCGCCAAGGTATTCGGTGATGCGAACGATTTGTTCGCGTGGCGCAACGACGCGGACACGGTCGCCGAGTTCGAGGCGAGTCCACGGCGACGCGACCATGTCTTCATCCCCACGACGCAGGCGGGTCACGATAGCGCCATAGCGCGAGGCGATCCGGGTTTCGCGAAGGAGTCGCCCTTCGAGTCTTGGGTTGGAGACGAGGATGCGGCGGTAGTCCACGGCGCTGCGGTCATCGAGGAGCCGGTGTTCGGCGCGCTCGCCGATTGTCTCGAGTGCCTGATCGAGCGATTCTGGAAAGCCCACAAGCACAACCTCATCGCCTTCGTGCAAAACGGTGTCGGTCCGCACGATCGTCATCATGCCGCGCCTGAGCAGGTACGACGCCGATACCGTCCCCTCGCGCACACCCGGCACATCCATGAGGGCAATCGTTGAGGTCACGCGCACACTCATGTCTCGAATCTGGGAGCCGCGGGGGCGGCCGGGGTCCCTTCGAGACGCGAACTTCGAGCGCACCCACGTGCTCGACATCATGATCGACACGAGAATCATGGGAATGATGACGCCGAACGGGTATGCAATCGCGTAACCCACGGCGGGGATCGTCGAGCCGCCGGTCGCCCTGCTCGCGGCTGCGAGGGCCGGAGTCGAGGTGAGCGTGCCAGTGAATGTGCCCGCGGTCAGTTCTTTCCCGAGCCCAGCGGCGGAGCCGAGAATGCTGACGCCCACGGCATAGATGGCGAAGAGTCCGACGGCGGCTAGCATGAGCCGGTATTGCTTTCGCATGTCGCGGAAGAAACCATTACCGGCACTGAGCCCGATCATGTAAACGAAGAGGGCAAGCCCGAACGTTTGATACACGCCAAAGCTTTCGCCGAGGCGCGGATCGAGCGCGCCGACGATGAGGCCCACGAAGAGGGCACCCGCCGCACCAAACTGGACGGGGCCAAAGCGCATGCGACCGAGGAGCGTGCCGAGCGCCATGACGAGGAACAGCGCTAGCAGTGGCTGCTCGGTGAGAATTTCGAGGACGACCACGTTTACAACCTTAGGCCTTCACACCGTTAACGACCGAAGGCGCCACCGGTGAGGTGACGCCTTCGATGCAGTGCAAAGTGCTGGCGATCAGCGCTTCGAGAACTGCGGAGCCTTACGGGCCTTCTTGAGGCCGGCCTTCTTACGCTCGATGACGCGGGCATCGCGCGTGAGGAAGCCCGCCTTCTTGAGCGCGGGGCGGTTCGCTTCGGTGTCGATCTCGTTGAGCGCACGCGACACGCCGAGGCGCAGCGCACCGGCCTGGCCCGAGGGGCCACCGCCGGAGATGCGGGCGATTACGTCGAAGCGGCCCTGGAGGTCGAGAAGCTTGAACGGATCGTTCACTTCCTGCTGGTGCACCTTGTTCGGGAAGTACTCCTCGAGGGTGCGCCCATTGACCTTCCACTCGCCGGTGCCGGGCACGAGGCGCACGCGGGCGACAGCCTGCTTGCGGCGGCCGGTGCCGTAGCCGGGAGCGGAGATCGACGAGCCCTTGCCGACGGGCGCGTCGTTCGTAGATTCGGTGGTGTAGTTCGAGGCGTCGCCTTCGAACTCCTCAACTTCGGGGGTGGTTTCTGCCACTTGATTTCCTCAGATCTCGTATCGGCGTAGCCGGGCGGGGCCCGTTACTGCGCCACCTGGTCGATGGTGAACGGGACCGGCTTCTGAGCCTGGTGCGGGTGCTCGGGACCCGCGTACACCTTGAGCTTCTTGAGCTGCTGGGTGGCAAGCTTGTTCTTCGGGAGCATGCCCTTGACAGCCTTCTCGATCGCGCGCTCGGGGTTCTTCTCGAGCAGCTCGGCGTACCGAGTCGCGCGCAGGCCGCCCGGGTAACCCGAGTGGCGGTATGCGAGCTTCTGCTCGAGCTTCTTGCCCGTGAGGGCAACCTTCTCAGCGTTGATGATGATGACGAAGTCGCCCGCATCCACGTGGGGTGCGAAGACCGGCTTGTGCTTGCCGCGCAGGAGCTGAGCGGCGTGGGAAGCGAGCCGGCCGAGGACGACATCAGTTGCGTCAATGACGTACCAGGAACGCTCGACGTCGTCGTGCTTCGGGGTGAACGTACGCACTCGTGCCTTCTTCTCTCGTTTAAGTGCCTCGCGACGCCCCTTGTGGGCGCGCAAGAACACGGTTCGAATGGACCGTGGACACGCTTCCTTTGGTTTAAAGCATGACCAAGAAATGTCGTGCTGAACCGGCAGCCCGGGTTTAGGGGCGGGCGTGGGGCTCAGATGCGTGTGAGGAGCTCTTTCGCGCCGAACGTGAGAAAGCGGCAGCGGCAAAGCGCGCATCTATGGCACAACAGCCCTCTACTCTAGTGCGGATCCGCAGCGAGGGCAACGGGCCGACGGCTGCTCGCCTCTTGTTTTCCCTCACATTTGGCGGGCGAGGCTTCGCCGGTATTGGGCAACCGTCGGACTTTAACGGCGTTCAAACGGCGCACCGCGCTTGCCGCGCGTTTGACGAGCCCGTGCCGCCCATTCGGCTTCTTCCGGGTAGTCGATCCGCTCGAGCGTAAGGCCGGAGGGGGCGAACATGGGGGCGCTGCCGGCTTCGTCGCGCCTGGGAATTGTGATGAGCGCAGCCATCCACTCGGCGTCGAGGCGGTGCTCGCCGACCGCGACGCTCGCGCCGACGATCGAACGGACCATGTGATGGCAGAACGCGTCGGCGGTGACGGTGGCGACAACGAGCCCCTCGTCTTTGCCTGTTTCGGGGCGCTCCCACGTGATCTCGTGGAGCGTGCGGATTGTCGTCGCATCTTCACGGGGTTTGCAGAAGGACAGGAAGTCGTGTTCGCCGACGAGTGCGCGCGCGGCAGTGTTCATCGCCTCTGCGTCGAGCGAGCGCTTGTGGAAGGCGACGTCGCGGCGCAGGGGGTCGCGCCGCGCATGCTTGTCACAAATGCGATAGCGGTAGGTGCGCGCAAGCGCGCTGAAGCGGGCATCAAAATCTTCACTGACGACGCTCGCGCGCCGAACGGCGATGTCGCGGGGCAAAACTGCGGCGAGGCGCTGAACGATTGAGTCCTCGCACGAGCGGTCACTCCTGCCCGGCATTCGCTGCCACCGCTCGTATGGAATGTCGACGTGCACGACCTGGCCGCTCGCGTGGACACCAGCGTCGGTGCGACCGGCGACCGTGACTCGAATGTCCTCACGCACGATTTTTGCGAGCCCCGCTTCGAGTTCCCCCTGGACAGTGCGTAGCGTCGGCTGAATTCCCCACCCCTTAAAGTCGGTACCGTCGTATGCGAGGTCGAGGCGCACTCGCAGCCGCGGCACTGGCTCGAGCGAGGACTTGGGGGCTGTGGGCTCGGTGTTCACCCCAGAAGCCTAGCCCGAACCGCTAGGGTTAAGGCGTGAAAATTCTCGTAGTGGGCACCGGCGCGCGCGAGCACGCCCTCGTGCGACGCCTCAGCCAAGATTCCATCCCTCACGATCTCCACGCCGCCCCCGGCAACCCGGGCATGGAGGCCCACGCGGCCATCCACGACGTTTCTCTCGGTGATAGCGCGGCCCTCACCGCGCTTGCGCTCGAGCTCGGCATCGAACTCGTCGTCATTGGCCCCGAGGCGCCGCTCGTTGCGGGTCTTGCCGACGATATGCGCGAGGCTGGCCTCACCGTGTTCGGCCCCTCGAAGGCTGCGGCGGAGCTCGAAGGCTCGAAGGACTTCGCGAAGCGCATCATGAGCGAAGCGGGGGTGGCGACCGCACGCTCGATGACGGTGGCGGATCCGGCGTTGCTCGAAGCAGCACTCGACGACATGAACCCGGGAGGGAGCACCCCCTACGTCGTCAAGGCCGACGGCCTCGCTGCCGGCAAGGGCGTCGTCGTTACGTCCTCGCGCGAGGAGGCACTAGCACACGCCCGCGACTGCCTCGCAAGCGGAGCACACGGCTCGCGCGTCGTTCTCGAGGAGTATCTCGACGGGCCCGAGCTTTCGGTGTTCTGCGTGTGCGACGGCGAGAGGGCCGTTCCGCTCGTTCCAGCCCAGGACTTCAAGCGCGCGTTTAAGGGAGATGAGGGCCCGAATACGGGCGGCATGGGTGCCTATTCACCGCTGCCGTGGCTCGACGAAAACGCCGCGATGAACGCGACCGTCGAGTCGATCGCCGAACCCGTCATACGCGCCATGCGTGAGCGCGGCACTCCGTTCACAGGTCTCCTTTTCTGCGGCCTCGCGGCCACCAGCGAGGGACTCAAGGTCATCGAGTTCAACGTTCGCTTCGGCGACCCTGAGACCCTCGTGGTCCTCGAGCGCCTCGGGAGCGACCTCGGTGAGCTCCTGCAGGCCGCCGCGACCGGGGATCTCGCGAGCGTACCTGACCTCGCGTGGCGCGACGAGAGCGTGGTCGCCGTCGTGCTCGCGAGCGAGGGTTATCCACTCGCCGCCCAGACCGGGCGAGAGATCACGGGTCTTGACGAGGTAGGAGAGGAAGGCTGCACGGTGATCCACGCTGGCACCGAGCGAGATTCCGACGGCACCTTGCGCTCGAGTGGCGGCCGTGTTCTCAGCGTCGTGGCGCGCGAGAACACGCTCGAGGGTGCACGCGTTCGCGCACAGTCGGCCATCGCACGGGTCTTGCTCGAAGGCTCCCACTACCGAACCGACATCGCCGAGCGGGCAGCTCTCGGCGCTATCGAAAGGGTGACCCAGCTGTGAACACGAATGTGAATGGCGCGCTGACCGAGGCCCCCGCTCTCGAGGGCTGGGACCACGTCTTGAGTGGAAAGGTGCGCGAGCTGTACGTTCCCCACGGGAGCACGCTTGCCGAGGCGCACGAGGTGCTCGTCGTCGCGACCGATCGAATCAGCGCATTCGATTACTCGCTCACCCCGGGAATCCCCGATAAAGGACGAATTCTGACGGCGATGTCGCTTTTGTGGTTCGACCATCTCAAGGGCGTCACGGACAATCATGTGAAGAGCGCCGTCGACGTTCCCGATGCGGTTCGGGGGCGCGCCCTGCACTGCGAGGCTCTCGACATGGTCCCGCTCGAATGCGTCGTGCGCGGCTACCTGACCGGCTCGGGGCTCGCGGACTACCTGCGCGACGGCGCGGTGGGCGGTCACGTCCTTCCCGAGGGCCTCGTCGACGGCTCCCGCCTCCCGTCCCCGCTCTTTACCCCCTCGACGAAGGCCGAGCAGGGAGAGCATGACGAGAACATCACCGTTCACGAGGCTCGCGCGAGGCTTGGGAAGGACCTCGTCGACGAGCTCGAGGAGCGCACTGTCTCCGTCTATCGAGCAGCGGAGCATTTTGCGCGAGAGCGGGGCATCATTCTTGCTGATACAAAGCTCGAGTTCGGCCACTCGCGACACACCGATAACATCGTGCTGGGTGACGAAGTTCTCACTCCGGATTCCTCGCGATTTTGGGCCGCTGACCAGTACGAACCCGGGCGCGCGCAGGCCAGTTTCGACAAGCAGTTTGTGCGCGATTGGCTCACGAACGAGAGTGGCTGGAACAAGAACACCCAGGTCGCACCGCCTGTACTCCCCGCAAGCATCGTCGAGGCGACTCGCGAGAAATATATCGAGGCCTACGAGCGCCTTTCGGGCGAGAAATTCTAGCCCTCCCCACCTGCCTTCCAGACCTCGGCGATACCATGTGACCGCCGCCACGGAGCGGGCTCAAAGTCCCCTACACATATAGGCCTCACTCCTACGGTGGAACTACCAGCACACCTCACGAGCATGCGGCTTAGCCCCCGCCATGGAAGGAAGGCTCACATGACTGCTGTGGAAGAAAAGAACGCCGGAGCCCAGGGCGAACAGCTCGACCCGTGGCGCGGTTTTAAGACCGGCGACTGGAACGAGAACATCAACGTTCGCGAGTTCATCCAGCTCAACTACACCCCGTACGAGGGCGATGCCGAGTTCCTCGCGGGTGCGACCGACAAGACTCTTCGCGTGTGGGACACCCTCGAGAAGAAGTACCTCTCGGAGGAGCGCCGCCGCCGCGTCTACGACGTGGATACGAAGACCCCCGCCGACATCGACGCCTTCCCCGCTGGCTACATCAGCGAAGATGACGACGTCATCGTCGGCCTTCAGACCGACGTTCCCCTCAAGCGCGCGATGATGCCCTTCGGTGGCTGGCGCATGGTGGAGACCGCGATCAAGGAAGCCGGTAAGGAACCGGATCCGGAGATCAAGAAGATCTTCACCAGGTACCGCAAGACCCACAACGATGGCGTGTTCGACATCTACACCCCGCGCATCCGCGCAGCACGTAGCTCCCACATCATCACCGGTCTTCCCGATGCCTACGGTCGCGGCCGCATTATTGGCGACTACCGTCGCCTCGCGCTCTACGGCGCGGACTTCCTGATCGCCGAGAAGAAGGCCGCGAAAGACGCGGTTTCGGATCAGCCGTTCAGCGAGCACTGGGCACGCTTCCGCGAAGAGCATGCCGAGCAGATCAAGGCTCTCAACAAGCTCGTCATCCTCGGCGACTCCTACGGCCTTGACCTTCGTCGTCCCGCCGCTACCGCTCAGGAAGCCGTGCAGTGGGTCTACATGGCCTACCTCGCCTCGGTCAAGAGCCAGGACGGCGCCGCCATGTCGATCGGCCGTCTCTCGCCGTTCCTCGACGCGTACATCGAGCGCGACCTGCAGGAGGGCCGCATCACGGAGACAGACGCGCAGGAGATCATCGATGCCCTCGTGATCAAGCTCCGTATCGTGCGCTTCCTCCGCACGATCGACTATGACCAGATCTTCTCGGGCGACCCGTACTGGGCCACCTGGTCGGATGCCGGCCTTGGTGAGGACGGCCGTTCGCTCGTCACGAAGACCTCCTTCCGCCTCCTCCAGACCCTTCGTAATCTCGGTCCGGCGCCCGAGCCGAACATTACGATCTTCTGGGATCCGAAGCTCCCGCAGGGCTACAAGGACTTCTGCTCGGCCATCTCGATCGAGACGAGCTCCGTGCAGTACGAGTCCGATGAGCAGATCCGTAATCGCTGGGGCGACGACGCAGCAATTGCGTGCTGTGTGTCCCCGATGAAGGTCGGCAAGCAGATGCAGTTCTTCGGTGCGCGCGTGAACTCCGCGAAGGCGCTGCTTTACGCGATCAACGGCGGCCGCGACGAAATGAGCGGCAAGCAGGTCACCGAAGAAGGTCTGTTCGCCCCCATCGAGGGCGAGGGCCCGCTCGACTTCGACGAGGTCTGGCAGAAGTACGAAGAGATGCTTGACTGGGTGATCGGCACCTACGTTGAAGCGCTCAACATCATTCACTACTGCCACGACAAGTACGCCTACGAGGCGATCGAGATGGCGCTTCACGATTCGGATATCACGCGCACGATGGGCTGCGGCATCGCTGGCCTCTCGATCGTCGCGGACTCGCTCTCCGCGATCAAGTACGCCAAGGTGTACCCGATCCGCGACGAGTCCGGCCTCGTTGTCGACTACCGCACCGAGGGTGACTTCCCGATCTACGGTAACGACGACGATCGCGCCGACGACATCGCCGCGACCGTTGTGCACACGATCATGTCGAAGATCAAGGCAATCCCGATGTACCGTGACGCGATCCCGACCCAGTCGGTGCTCACGATTACGTCGAACGTCGTGTACGGCAAGGCGACCGGCTCGTTCCCCTCGGGCCACGAGAAGGGCACGCCCTTCGCCCCGGGCGCTAACCCGGAAAACGGCATGGATAGCCACGGCATGGTGGCCTCGATGCTTTCCGTTGGCAAGCTCGACTACAACGACGCGCTGGACGGCATCTCGCTGACCAACACGATCACCCCGCAGGGCCTCGGTCGCACGAAGGACGAGCAGGTCAAGAACCTGGTCGGCATTCTCGACTCCGGCTTCATCATGGACGACGAAGACTGATCGTCTGAACCCCTAAATGTGAATCGGTCGGGCGCGAGCCCCTCGGGCTCGGCCGGTTTTCACCCCCACATTTCCATCACTCTGATTGAGGAGAGAATAATGGCAGTCAAGACTTTCGACGAGCGCCTTGAGTCCATGAAGACCAACCGCGCAGCAAACAACATGGAGTCGGGCCTCTACCACGCGAACATCAACGTGCTCAACAAGGAGACCCTTGTCGACGCGATGGAGAACCCGGAGAAGTACCCGAACCTCACGGTTCGCGTGTCGGGCTACGCCGTGAACTTCGTGAAGCTCACGCGCGAGCAGCAGCTCGACGTTCTCAACCGCACCTTCCACCAGGGCGCCTGAGACATCCCCTTTACACGCATGATGCGCAATAATTGACGCATCGAAGCGTTCACCTGTTGGGCCTGGAAGCTCCGGTTTCCGGGCCCAACTCTTTAGGGCGCATGCCCCCGATCGGCGGCACGTGTGCCCACCACGATTTTCACGAGAGGCGTTTCATGACCGAGTCCGAGGCCAAGAGCATCAGCCAGGTTGACCTTCCGCTTCACAAGAGGCGCCAGGGCGCCGGCATTGAGGGGCTCGAGGAAACGCACCTGGAGCGCCCTGATCGACTCCAGGCGGTACGCGAAGGCGAACTCGCCTCGATTCACTCGTGGGAACTTGTGACGGCAGTCGACGGCCCCGGCACTCGCCTCACGATCTTCTTCAGTGGCTGCCCGCTTCGCTGCCTGTACTGCCACAACCCCGACACGTTCGAGGCGAAGAACGGTCAGGACGTGACCGCTGACGAGATCATTGGGAAGATCCGCCGCTATCGCCGCATTTTCAAGGCCTCGGGCGGCGGCATTACGCTCTCGGGCGGCGAGGTTCTCCAGCAGCCCGCCTTTGCCAAGCGAATCCTCGAGGCTGCCAAGGACATGGGTGTCCACACCGCGATCGATACGTCGGGTTTTCTCGGCCGCAATGCCTCAGACGACCTGCTTGAGTCGGTCGATCTCGTGCTTCTCGACGTTAAGAGCGGCGATCCCGACGTGTATAAGCGCACGACTGGCCGCGACCTGCAGCCGACGATCGATTTTGGCGATCGCTTGAACGCGAAGGGGATCGAGGTGTGGGCGCGTTTCGTGCTCGTTCCTGGACTCACCGACGACTATGACAACGTCGAGAAAGTCGCCGACATCGTTGAGCGGTGGCGCTCGAACGTGAGTCGTATCGAGGTGCTGCCCTTCCACCAGATGGGCACCGACAAATGGGATTCACTCGGCCTCGACTACAAGCTGCGCGATACCCGGCCGCCGGAGAAGGAACTCGTCGAGCGCGTGCGTGAGCAGTTCCGCGCGCGCGGAGGCTTCGAGGTTCATTAATTCCGCCGCGCCGCTGCGCCGCTAAAAACTGAGGGTACGACCCTGCCCGGGTTCGGTACCCACGGGCCAATCTCGCACTTCGCATTCCTTGGGAGCGAAGGCGCGCGACTGTTTCAGATAGATCGCTCGCCCCTCGGCAGAGGCCACGCGATCGTGCACGGGGATCGCCACGGCAGGTTTCACAATTCTGAGGAAATCGATCGTTTCGTGCATTTTCGACCACGGCGCGACGAGGGGAAACGACAGAACGTCAGCCCCGACGATTTCGGGGTGCGGGGCGAGCGAGTCACCGGTGTGCACAAGTGTTTTCTCGCCGGCCGCTTCGACGATAAGCGCCACGTTTCCCACGGGCGGGATAGACGGGTGGATGGTCGCGTGGGCTCCCCCGGCTGCGGTGACGGTGACGGGGAAGGGCCCGACGCTCGCTCGCTGACCTGGCGCGAGAGGCGTGAAGCGCTCCCGAAAGCGTGAGGTCTCGGGGTTGTCGCTTAGAGCCTGCGCGGTTTGAGGCTCGAGAAGGATTGCTGCCTCGGGGTTGTGCGCGAAAAGCTCCGCAAGGAATGGCGGGTGCGCGTGATCGGGATGCTGGTGGCTGATCGCAATCGCGTCAAGATCGGTAAGGTGCGTGAGCGAAGGCTCGCTCAAATTGCCGGGGTCGATGAGGAGCCGGGTGGTGTCGGACTCTCCCGCCCCTCCCTCCCCCGCGCGCGCTCCGGTGCCGCCGCGGTACGAAACGAGCAGAGCGGAATGGCCAAAGTGTGTAATGTCCATGCCGCCACAGTAGGGGCAAAAGATGAGGACAGGCCGCACTGGCCGGTAGAATCATCGTGTGCGCGACGCGCGCAGTTTTCGACGACACTTTCGTGCCTACTGTTTTCTGGAGATGACATGCCCCGCCTCATCGTCGACGTAATGCCGAAACCCGAGATTCTTGACCCACAGGGAAAGGCCGTTCTCGGCGCTCTTGGACGACTCGATTTCGAGAACATCACCTCGGTCCGTCAAGGCAAGCGTTTTGAGCTCGAGGTTGAGGGCGACGTGACCGACGACGTGCTCGAGCGCGTGCGCGAGGCGGCAACCGAGCTGCTCTCGAACCCCGTTATCGAAGATGTCGTGTCGGTGCGCGTCGAGGAGGAGCAGGCCTGATGCCCGCAATCGGTGTGGTGACCTTTCCCGGGACCCTCGACGATCGCGACGCACTTCGCGCCGTCACGATCGCCGGCGGTGAGCCGGTTGCGCTGTGGCACGCGGACGACGACCTGCGTGACGTCGATGCGGTGATCCTTCCGGGCGGCTTCAGCTACGGGGATTATCTGCGGGCGGGCGCTATTTCCCGTTTCGCGCCGATCATGGAACGCGTGGTCGATGCGGCCAAGGGCGGCATGCCCGTGCTCGGGATCTGCAACGGCTTCCAGATCCTCACCGAGACGCACCTGCTTCCCGGTTCGATGATCAAGAATGCGCACCGGACGTTCGTGTGCCGCGATCAGCCGCTTCGCGTTGAGAACACGCGAACGGCGTGGACAACCGCATACGCCGAGGGCCAGATCATCCGAATCCCTCTGAAGAATCAGGACGGCCTCTACGTCGCTGATGAGAAGACTCTCGACGAGCTCGAGGCCGATAATCGCGTGGTGTTCCGTTACGCCGAGGGCGCCGTCGGCGGCCCCGCTGGTTTCGAGGACAACCCGAACGGCTCCTATCGCGGGATTGCCGGAATCACGAACAAGTACGGCAACGTCGTGGGGCTTATGCCGCACCCGGAGCACGCCGTCGAGGCAGGCTTCGGCCCGGACATGCCGGGAGAAGGTACCCGCACGGGCGTGGATGGCCTCGGCTTTTTCACCTCGGTCATGAAGTCGATCCTCGCCTAAGGAGCTCCCCAGCGTCCTTACTTTTTCGCGCTGAGCACGGTGAACGTGCGGTCCCGGCTCACCTCTCGGGTGGCGGCAAATCGCCGCTTAAGGAGGGGCCGGTAGCGCAGGTGCGAGTTATGCACGAGGAGCAGTTCTCCGCCCGGCTCGAGAATGCGGTACGCCGCCTCGATGAGCGGCTCGACGAGCGTCGCATCGATACGCGTGCCGTCGTGGAACGGCGGGTTGAGGAGCACGAGGTCGGTCGAGGATTCGGGGTGCTGGGCAGCGGCAGAATCCCACGTGAGAGTGAGAGTGGCGCCGGGTTGTGCCCGGTAGGGCTCTAGCGTGGCGCGCGTCGAGCGAACCGCATCGAGGTCAATATCCGTCGCGGCGAGCGTGAGGGCACAGGCCGTTCGCGCAGCCGCCTCGCATACCGCGAGCGAGAGCATGCCGTTGCCGCAGCCAAGGTCGAGGACGCGCGTGGCGGGCGCCGCATGCTGTGGGCGGGCCGCGAGCCATGAGGCCGCTGCATTCGCGAGCGCCTCTCCCCCGCGGTCAGGCTTAGCGCCCGAGAACACGCCGCCGAAGGCGGTAAGCGTCCCGCCGCCCCACCGCTTCGTGCGCGGGGGCATTACCGTCACGGATTCGCGCGGCGTGGACGCCTCGAGGCACCTAAATTTCCCCTTTCCCAGAAGACCCCGGACTTCGGTGAAGCCGGTCGCGAGCGCATCGTTCATCGAGCGCGTCATGTGCTTCGTGGCGCCACCGAGCACCACGATCATGTCTGTGCCGCTTCGACGCGCGTGCCTCGCGAGCATCCGCGCGTTCTCTTCTAGCGCGGCGAGTGATTTTGGCAGGTGCCCGAGCACAAGTCTCCCCGAGAATCCGTGGGCGGCAAGGAAGGATTCGAGATCGAGCTCGCTTCCGTCGAGACCTGCGATGAGCACTCGATTTCGATCCGCCCGACCCGACGTCGCGGCGGCCTCGTGCGCCGCCGCTTGCACGGTCGATGCATGAGCGCGCGACACCGTGCGCACGAACACCCGCGAATGCGGCCCCACGTGCGCGAGTGCCCATTGAGTCAGTGCGCCGGAGCGGTCATCGAGAACGAGGATGTCTCCATCGCCGCTACCGGGCTGTGCGACGTGCGCGCTCGCATCGTGCATGATGAGGCGGTCGAGGGCGTCGGTACGTGCGTCGGGAAATGTCATGCTCACGAGCCTACGGCACGTGACGAGGGGGCGCGCCAACCTCCACTGGGTTGGCGCGCCCCCTCAGGTGCAAGGAGCGTTCGCGGGTATGAACGCTTCTTTGCCTTACGCGTTCGCGGCGCGCGGCGCCCCGATGCCCGGATCGATCTTCGGCACGTCGCCTGCGCCGGGGCGCACGTCGATGTCGAAGATGGCGGTCGGGATGTACACGGTCGCGCACGAGTTCGGGATGTCAACGACGCCCGAGAAGCGGCCCTCGATCGGCGCGGCACCGAGCAGGAGGAAGATCTGCTCCGGCGTCCAGCCGAAGGTCGTGAGGTAGTCGATCGCGTGGAGGCAGGCGCGCTGGTAGGCAAGCTGCGAATCGAGGTAGCGCTGCTCGCCGTCGAGCGTCACGGACGTACCCGAGAAGGAAATCCACTCGCTGTAGCGCGGCTCGACATTGCCGGGCATGAAGATCGCGTTTTCCTTGACGTTGTACTTGTCCATGCCGCCAGGGATGACATCCACGTGCACGTCGATGAAGCCCGACATCTCGATGCCGCCACAGAAGGTGATCTCGCCATCGCCCTGCGAGAAGTGCAGGTCGCCTACCGAGAAGTGCGCGCCATCCACGTAGACGGGGTAGAACACGCGCGTGCCCTTCGAGAGGTTCTTGATGTCCTGGTTACCGCCGTTTTCGCGCGGCGGAGCGGTGCGTGCACCCTCGGCTGCGACGCGATCGAAATCGTCGCCGGTGAGCGTGCCAAGAACTGCATCCTTCGGTTCGGGCGGGAGCGCGAGCGGAGGCAGGCGGTTCGGGTCCGTGGCGATCAGCGCGGCCTCGCGGTCGTTCCACTTCTTAAGAAGCTCGTGCGAGGGCGCCGTGCCCATGAGGCCCGGATGGATGAGACCCGTAAACGACACGCCAGGCACGTGGCGCGAGGTCGCGGTCTGGCCGTTGAAGTCCCACACAGCCTTGTAGGCATCCGGGAACTGATCCACGAGGAAGCTGCCGCCATTGTTCTTCGCGAAGATGCCGGTGTAGCCCCAGCCCTGACCCGCGAGGGGGCCCTCATCTTCCTGCGGAATCGGGCCAACGTCGAGGATGTCCACGATCAACAGGTCGCCCGGCTTCGCACCCTTAATGTGGAACGGGCCCGAAAGTGCGTGGACCTTGCTCACGGGGGCTTCGAGGATGTCCTGGGCGCTGTCATCGTTCTTGATGTCGCCGTCGAACCACTCGCGGCAGTCGATGCGGAACGTGTCGCCGGGGTTTACCGTGACAGCCGCCGGAATGTCCGGGTGCCAACGGTTGTGGCCAACGATGTCCTGATCTTTGAACGACTTCGTGGAATCAAGCGGGAAAAGATTCTTAGGCATGGCTCTGTGTGCTCCTTTGCTTGCCTACTCGGGGCGTCAGGGACGCGGAAGTGCACGATGGCGCGGATCGTGCGATACAGGGGTTGGCTTGGCGCCTCGCGAAGAGGGAAGCGAAGAATGAACCTGGGGCTCATAGGCGCTGCGCTTCGCTGAATCAATCGCGTTTGTCAGTGCTGGATCGAGCGACCGCACAGCGGGAGCGCTCACGAGGCGCCTCGCGGTGGTGTCGCACTCGGGGCACTGGCGTTCTCGAGTCGTGCTGCTCATCGGCAGCAGTGCTTCGCTGAGGTGACCTTCACCGCACCGAAACTCGTACAGGGGCATGGCACTCCTTCGTCCGCACCTTCGGCGACGCAATTCCCGCGCCACCTTCGTCTTTGCTTAAATCACGCTAACGCCCACCGCATCGAGGTTCCTGAAATCTTCTTGAGTTTACTGAGGCCACGCGGGGCTCTCATGCGCCTCCAAGGACCGTTACGCGGCCAGAAAAGGCACGGTGCGCCGTGCGATCGGCAGGCGTCGGACCCCGCAGGCTGAAGCCTGAGAACGCGACCGAACTGCCCTTCGTTCCTTCCTTCGGCTCCTCTCGCCCGTACCGCACCCACACCGTTGCGGGCAAAGGCGGAAGCGACGGGAACTCGAGTTCCCACAAAAGCGGAGAGTGCGCCCCTACTCCGGCTTCGCTGAGCGCACGCGATCCCAGGAACATGCCGTGGGCGAGCGGCGAAGGGGCACCAAGCGCACGTGCGCTCAGTGCGCTCACGTGAATCGGGTGGACATCGCCGCTCACTCGTGCGAACTCGCGCCCCACACCCGCGGAGAGCTTCCATCGCGACGGAGACGCCGCCGAGGCGAAAGGAGCCGCCTCGGTCTGGAGAGACTTTGCACGCATCGCAGAATTACCGGAGCCACGCAGCAGGTACGTCGAGACGTCGGTCGCGACGATGTCACCCCCGCTCGACAACACCGAGACCACTTCGCACGCGCTCCCCCGTGAAGAGCGTGCGAGGTCCCCAATACGTGTCTCAATGTCGATCCTCTCCCCTATGCACACTGGCCGGTGCAACAAGAGCGAATTCTTGACGTGCACAAGCCCGAGCGCGGGAAGCGGAAAACGCGGAGCCGCCATGAGCGCGAGCCCGAGCGGATGCGCGAGGGCATGCAAGAAACCGGGATGGGCGAGATGCGCATCAGCCCACGCGTCCCTTCCATGAGGCGCAACGACGCGCGAATAGCGCAGGGCGCGCCGCTCCTCAATGGCAACACCGCGCACGCTATAGCGGCGATCGGGAACGTCCTCGGCGCGCGCGACGGGCGCGCGGGTGAGAATCGCTGCCCACGCGGCGGCAGCGTTCGGCACACGCGCAAGAGTCTTCGTGGAAGGCGACATGTCTCTACTCTGTCATTCCGCGTTACCGTGCGCGACGTCGTAAAATACGAGGTGCTGAGAACAACCGACACGGAGGACAGCCGCGAGCATGAACACGCACGAGCCAGACACGATCGAGCGGGCGCGTGAAACCCCGAACGAACAGCAGCCGTGGGCCGATCTGGGCCTCAAGGAAGAGGAGTACGCGAAGATCCGCGAGCTCCTCGGCCGCCGCCCCACGAACGCCGAGCTCGCCATGTACTCCGTTATGTGGTCTGAGCACTGCTCGTACAAGTCCTCCAAGATCCACCTCAAACAGTTCGGCCAGAAACAGACCCCCGCGATGAAGGAAAACCTCCTCGTGGGTATCGGCGAGAACGCTGGCGTCGTTGATATCGGCGACGGCTGGGCCGTGACGTTCAAGGTCGAATCGCACAACCACCCGAGCTACGTCGAGCCTTACCAGGGGGCTGCGACCGGCGTTGGCGGCATCGTCCGCGACATCATCTCGATGGGGGCCCGCCCCGTCGCCGTCATGGATCAGCTCCGATTCGGCGCGATCGACCACCCGGATACTGCACGAGTCGCCACCGGCGTCGTCGCCGGTATCGGCGGATACGGCAACTGCCTCGGTTTGCCCAACATCGGTGGTGAAACCGTGTTCGACCCCGCCTACCAAACCAATCCCCTCGTCAACGCCCTCGCCGTGGGCGTGCTTCGCCACGAGGACATCCACCTGGCCTCCGCGACAGGCGCCGGCAACAAGGTCGTGCTGTTCGGTGCACGCACAGGTGGCGACGGAATCGGCGGCGCGTCGATCCTCGCCTCCGAAACCTTCGAGGACGAGGGCCCGGCGAAACGCCCGAGCGTCCAGGTCGGCGACCCGTTCATGGAGAAGCTGCTCATCGAGTGCTGCCTTGAGCTCTTCGCGAAAGGCACCGTCGAAGGCATCCAGGACCTCGGCGCCGCCGGCATCTCGTGCGCAACGAGCGAACTCGCGTCCAACGGCGGCTCCGGCATGCACATCGACCTCGAAAACGTGCTCCTTCGCGACCCGACGCTGACCGCGGGCGAGATCCTCATGAGCGAATCGCAAGAGCGCATGATGGCCGTCGTCTCCCCCGACAACCTCGAGGAATTCCTCGCCATCACCGACAAGTGGGGTGTTGAAGCCGCCGTCATCGGCGAAGTCACGGGCGAGGGACGGCTCACGATCGACCACTACGGCAAGCGCATCGTCGACGTCGATCCCACGACCGTCGCGCACGAGGGCCCCACCTATGACCGCCCCTACGCGCGCCCGGCATGGCAGGACGCCCTCGAGGCCGACCACGCCGAAGGCCTCCCCCGCCCTGCAAGCACCGACGAACTCGTCACGCAGCTGTGGGCACTCACGACCTCCCCGAACCTCGCGAGCACCGCGTGGGTCACCGACCAATACGACCGCTACGTCGGCGGCAACACCGCGCTCGCGATGCCCGACGACGCAGGTGTGCTCCGCATCGACGAAAAAACGGGCCGCGGCATCGCCATCGCCACCGACGGCAACGGCCGCTTCGCGATGCTGAACCCGAAAGAAGGCGCACGCGCCGCGCTCGCGGAGGCCTACCGCAACGTCGCCACGGCAGGCGCACGCCCTCTCGCCGTGACCGATTGCCTCAACTTCGGCTCGCCCGAAGACCCGGACCGCATGTGGCAGTTCGTCGAAGCAATCACGGGGCTCGCCGACGCCTGCCAGGAGCTCGAAGTTCCCGTGACCGGCGGCAACGTCTCCCTGTACAACTCCACGGGCGAGCCCGGCCGCCTCAACTCGGCAATCCACCCGACCCCCGTCGTCGGCGTCCTCGGCGTGTTTGACAACGTCGCGACGCGGGTGCCCTCCGGATGGCACGAAGAAGGGCTTGCCATCTACCTTCTCGGTGAAACTCGCGAGGAGCTTTCGGGCTCCGCGTGGGCCGACGCCACCCACGCTCACCTCGGCGGCACACCCCCGCGCGTGTCGCTTGCACACGAAAAAGCCCTCGCTACCGTACTCATCGGTGCGGCCGACCAGGGAATCGCACGCGCAAGCCACGACCTCAGCGAAGGCGGCCTCTTCCAGTCACTCGTCGAATCCACCACTCGATTCGACACGGGCGCATCGATCGACCTCACGACCGTGATCGACCGTGACGGCATCGACGCGTTCACAGCCCTCGTCTCCGAGTCGCACGCGCGGGCCATCGTCGCGGTGCGCCCTGACGATGCTCCTGCCCTCGAGGAACTCGCACGCAGTGCGTCGGTCCCCGCGGCTCGCATCGGCACAAGTGGTGGCGACGGCCTGGAGCTGGCTGGCGTCGGAACGTTCCCCCTCGCGGAGCTTCGCGAGCGCCGCGCCCAAACGCTCCCCGAGCATCTCGCTTAACCCGGTCAGATGACGCACGCGGGCCTTCCCAGCGAAGGCCCGCGTGCGCTATGGTAAGGCCGACTTCCCCTCACAAGAAAGCACTTCCCCATGACCTTCGAAAAATCCCCCCTCAATCGTCGCACCCTACTCAAGGTCGGTGCCGTCACCCCCTTCGCCGCAGCCGGAGTGGGCGCTCTCGGAATGGGCCTTGCCCTTGCCGACGACTCCCCCGCCCCCAGCGGTGGTGACACCGCCGTTGTGGATCGCGACCTCGCGCGCACTAACACCGTCGAAACGCAAGGCGCCTCGGAAAACAACCCCGAACTGAACGGTGCTGCGGCAAAGCATGTCGCCGGCTATGTCACCATGGCCGCGGCAACCTGGCCCGCCGATATCGACGCGCCCGACGTGGTGGAGTTCCAGGGCCAAGACATCAACACTGGCGACTGGGGCGATTGGCTCAGCGCAGAGCTGATGACCGACATTGAGGAAAACGCGAGCGAAGCCGTGTGGGTCGGGCCCTCGAGCGCGGTTAATGTCCGCGCCTTCCGCGATGGCATCGACATTTCCGAGCAGCTCACCGCGCACCTCATCACCACGTCGGAATCACGCAGCGACGTGCGCCTCGCCTCAAGCGGTAGCGGTTCCGGCATCACCCGCATTCTGCCTGCTACCGTGACGCCCGGCACCGGCGCGCCAACGTTCATCACCCGTGAGGAATGGAGCGCCGGCACGGTCAACACTTCACGTTTGAGCTACGCGAAGGAACTCAAGGCGATCTGCATCCACCACACGGGCGGCTCCAACACCTACACCGCGGCGCAAAGCCCTCAGGTTGTGCGCGGGATGTTCACCTACCACACTAAAACCCTCGGTTGGGCCGATCTCGGCTACAACGTCGTCGTCGACAAATACGGACAAATCTTTGAGGGGCGCGCGGGTGGCCTGCACCGCAACGTTGCCGGCGCCCACGCCCGCGGCTTCAACACGGGCTCCTGTGGCATCTCCGTCATGGGTGACTACATGGACATTCCCGTGCCCACCGCGGCGCTCAACGCCATCGCAACCGTGGCTGCGTGGAAGCTCGCCAGCACGTTCACTCAGGACGTGTACGGCACCGAGACCTGGACCGTCACCACCTCGAACGTGAAGCGCAGCGGCACCTTCTCCATGCCCCACCTCTTCGCGCACCGCGACGTGAACTACACGGATTGCCCGGGGGACACCTACTACGGCCAGCTTCCGAAGCTGCGCAGCCTCGTGCAGCAAAAGCTCAACGGATTCAAGGAGCGTTACCCCGAGCACCTCGTTGCCTACGTCAACGGCGGCGGGCGCGGTGCGTTCGGAACCGTCACGCACGTTCGCCGGGCAGAAGGGGCCTACGACGTCACTCGCCTCACGGGTGGGCTCATTCTCACGGCAGGTGGTCGCACGAGCGCTCACAAAAGTGCCTTCGGCGCCGACTGGACGTCTGCCTGGGGACGCCCCCTCGAAAGCACGACGGGCACTACCCAGCGCTTCGAGAACGGCACCGCAACACGCGCCAATGGCAGGGTCACTTTCACGCCGCAGAAGAACACGACCTCGCCTTCAGCCGAAGGCGTCACCGGCGCGATCGGGGCTTTCTACGTGAGCAACGGTGGCGCAACGGAATTTGGTGCCCCGCAAGACGCGGAATTCCGCATCGACGGCGGATACCAGCAGAAATTCGCTCGTTCAACCATATCGTGGCACCCTGCGACCGGCGCTTACGATACGCGTAACGCTATCGGCAACAAATGGGATTCCCTTGGCGCAACCGGATCCAGGCTCGGGTTCCCCACGAGCCGCGAGCGAGTTCTGAGCGACGGAGGATTCGCACAATCCTTCCGCAATGGGCAAATTGTCTGGTCCCGCGCTACTGGAGCCGTAACGGTAAGCGAGGCTATCCTCCACTACTGGAACAAGCTCGGCGCCGAAAAAAGCTGGCTAAAGTATCCCGCCCGAGATCCTTTCGCCGGGCTTAGGAATGGCGGCAGCTCGCAATTTTTCCAAGGTGGAATTGTGCTCCACGATGCAAAGAACGGTAAAACCTTCGCCGTCAAGGGCGCGATCCGCGGTGTTTATGTGCGCGAGAACTTCGAGCGCGGAAGTCTCGGTTACCCCGCCAGCGAGGAAGTCGCTGTCAAGGGCGGTGTATACCAAGCGTTCGAGAACGGTCAACGAGTGTATTGGTCGCGTGCAACCGGCGCACGCATTATTAAGAATGGTTTCCTCACCTATTGGCTTCACAGAGGGGGAGAAAAAAGCACACTCGGCTTCCCAACCACGAACGAGTTCAAAGACTCCCGCGGACGCACCGTTCAAGATTTCCAAGGCGGGCGTCTCACGTGGGATCCCAAGAGGCGATCGGTCGCTTTTACTCGACGCAGCTAAGACTCAGCAGTGTGTCGTCCTGCGTGGTTACGGCTGCGCTTAAGGCACGACCGTAGTCGACAACAATAGAGGAAACGGCCCGACACCCCATTCACGGGGGTCGGGCCGTTTCCTCTACGTGAAGAAGAGCCGTGGATCAGGCCTCGGTGTTCTCCGTGGTCTCCTCTGCAGGCGTTTCCTCAGCCGCGGTCTCTTCGACCTTCGTCTCCTCAGCGGGAGCTTCGTCGGCCTTTGCGGATGCCTTGGCAGCGCCTTCGGCTTCCTTCACGACGGCCTGCTTCGGCGAGTACTCTTCCTCCACGAGCTCAAGAAGAGCCATGGGGGCGTTGTCGCCCTTGCGGTTCTCGAGCTTCGTGATGCGGGTGTAACCGCCGGGGCGGTCCGAGAACTTCGGAGCGATCTCAGTCATGAGAACGTGCGCGGCAGTCTTCGTCTTGAGCGTCTGCATCACGCGGCGGCGATTGGCAAGGTCGCCCTTCTTCGCCTGGGTGATGAGGCGCTCAGCGAGGGGCTGAACGCGCTTCGCGCGGGTATGCGTCGTGGTGATGGCACCGTGCTCGAAAAGGGCAGTCGCGAGGTTCGCGAGAATAGCCTTCTCGTGAGCCGGGGACGAGCCGAGTCGAGCGCCCTTAGTGGGTGCAGGCATGTTGTTTCTCCTCGAAGAAAAAGATGGAAATCAGAACTGCTCGCCGAACTCGTCGTCGCCGTACGAGTCAAGAACAGTGGAAGGATCGAAACCGGCCGGGGAATCCTTGAGCGAGAGGCCTAGCTCAGCGAGCTTCGCCTTGACTTCGTCGATGGACTTCTGGCCGAAGTTGCGGATGTCGAGCAGGTCCGCCTCGGAGCGATTGGTGAGCTCACCAACGGTGTACACACCCTCGCGCATAAGGCAGTTGTACGAACGAACCGTGAGGTTGAGGTCGTTGATCGGAAGCGCAAGGTCGGCGGCAAGGGCCTGATCGGTCGGCGAAGGACCAATCTCAATACCCTCTGCCTCGTGGTTGAGCTCCTGTGCGAGACCGAAGAGCTCCACGAGGGTCTTGCCAGCCGAAGCAATGGCATCGCGCGGGGCGATCGCCGGCTTCGTTTCGACATCGATGATGAGTCGATCGAAGTCCGTGCGCTGCTCAACACGAGTGGCTTCAACCTTGTACGTCACCTTGAGAACAGGCGAGTAGATCGAGTCGACCGGAATGCGGCCAATCTCGCTCTCGGCGCCCTTGTTCTGCTGGGCCGAAACGTAGCCGCGGCCACGCTCAACGATCAGCTCGACCTCGAGGCGACCCTTCGAGTTGAGGGTCGCGATGTGAAGGTCGGGGTTGTGAATCTCGACGCCTGCCGGCGGGGTGATGTCGGCGGCGGTCACGACGCCCTCACCCTCCTTACGCAGGTACATTACGACCGGCTCGTCGTTTTCCGACGACACCACGAGGTTCTTGATGTTCAGGATGAGCTCGGTGACATCTTCCTTCACACCCGGAACGGTCGAGAATTCGTGGAGGACGCCGTCGATGCGGATCGACGTCACTGCCGCGCCCGGGATGGACGAGAGCAGTGTGCGGCGCAGCGAGTTGCCGAGCGTGTAGCCGAAGCCCGGCTCGAGCGGCTCGATGACGAACCGTGAGCGGTAGTCAGAAACGACCTCTTCGGTCAGCGTGGGGCGCTGTGCAATGAGCACGTTGTGTCCTTTCTTGGAACGTCCGCTATATGACGTTCGCGGTGGCGGTACGACACTGATGGATGACGGTTATCGTTTCGCGCACCCGAGCAATGCTCAGTTGCGGCGACGCTTCGGCGGGCGAACGCCGTTGTGCGGCTGGGGGGTAACGTCCTGGATCGAACCGACCTCGAGGCCCGCTGCGGTGAGCGAACGGATCGCGGTTTCGCGGCCCGAACCCGGTCCCTTAACGAAGACGTCGACCTTCTTGAGGCCGTGCTCCTGGGCGCGGCGCGCGGCGGCCTCGGCGGCCATCTGCGCAGCGTACGGGGTGGACTTACGCGAGCCCTTGAAGCCGACTTGGCCCGAGGAGGCCCACGAGATCACAGCACCGCTCGGGTCAGTGATCGACACGATGGTGTTGTTGAAGGTGCTCTTAATGTGTGCTTGGCCGTTGACGACGTTCTTCTTGTCCTTGCGGCGAGGCTTACGCGCCGCGGCGGCCTGACGTGACTTGGGAGGCATGTGCCAAAACTCCTTGAGTTCGTGAAAGGTGATCGATACGGGTCAGTGCCGAACACTGCCCGTGGAGTAACTGCCGCTCAGCGAGCAGCCTTCTTCTTGGCGGCCACGGTGCGCTTCGGGCCCTTGCGGGTACGTGCGTTGGTCTTGGTGCGCTGACCACGGACCGGAAGGCCGCGGCGGTGACGCATGCCGGCGTACGAGCCGATCTCGATCTTGCGGCGGATGTCAGCTGCGACCTCGCGTCGCAGGTCGCCCTCGACCTGGTAGTTCTCTTCGATGTAATCGCGCAGCTTGACGAGGTCCTCATCGGAAACCTGGTGGACGCGCTGGTTGCCGTCAACGCCGGTGGCGTTGAGAGCTTCGATTGCGCGGGTGCGACCCACGCCGTAAATGTACGTCAAGGCGACTTCCAGGCGCTTTTCGCGCGGGAGGTCGACGCCAACGAGACGTGCCATGAGCAGTTCTCCTACTGTTTTACTCAGGGGCCTGATCCAGCATGTCGCTCCCGTCTAGGCGGTGCGCCGCGGCCCCTGGCCCGCGGGTGATCCTCGCAATGAGGTTCATGCTGTCTCTTTACTTATAGGTGCGGCGTGAGCCGCGGGGTGCCTCCCGTTGGAGGCGGTGCACTCAGCCCTGGCGCTGCTTGTGGCGCGGGTTCGTGCAGATAACCATGACACGCGAGTGGCGACGAATCACCCTGCAGTTGTCACAGATACGCTTCACGCTGGGGTAAACCTTCATGATGCCCTTCTACAGTTGATCTGCGCTCAGGCCCTGCGGGCCCGAGAGCGTAGCTGACCGCATGCGCGGCCCGGCTTACTTGTATCGGTAAACGATGCGACCCTTTTCAAGGTCGTACGGGCTGAGCTCGACCACAACGCGATCCTCGGGGAGGATCCTGATGTAGTGCTGGCGCATCTTGCCCGAGATATGCGCGAGTACTTTGTGGCCGTTGTCCAGCTCAACGCGGAAGCGCGCGTTTGCGAGCGCTTCGGTCACGGTGCCCTCGACTTCGATCACGCCGTCTTTTTTCGCCATAGTCTCTACTGTCCCTCTGCCCCTTGCGGGGACTGGTTTCGCATGTGCTACCTTCAAGCGCGCACTTTTCAAGCGGCGAACCGCTTAAATTTTCGGGGTTGCCGAAAGAGCGCACTCGACTGTCAATCGTACACGCGCACGCGGGCCGCGATAAGTGGCTTGGCGCGTGCGATCGCTCACCTTCCGTTGACGGTGTGGTCCGACGGTTCCTCAGCGATCGTCACGCCACGCTTTGCAAGTTCAGCTTTGCCGCCGTCTGCGGCACTGAGCACGAAGATTCCCGTGTCGGTCACCGCGACGGAGTGCTCGAAATGGGCTGCGCGCCCACCCTTTGTCGCCACGACGGTCCACTCGTCGTCGAGGATGTCGAATTCACCGTCGCCTTGGATGAGCATGGGTTCGATGCACAGGGCCATACCGGGCACGATTTTCGGGCCGCGATCGCGCGTGCGGAAGTTCATGACGTCGGGCGGCTCATGCATGGCTCGGCCGATGCCGTGCCCTCCGAATTCCTCGAGGTGCTGGATCCGCTCCCCTGCACAGTCGGCGACGTAGTCTTCGATAGCGGCGCCGATCTCTCCCACGCGGCTCGCGGTGGCAAGCGTCGCGATGCCTTCCCACATCGCGCCCCTGGTTACGTCGACGAGCTCGCGATCGGCTTCGCTTCGCGCCGTGCCCACGATATGGGTGCGGGCGGCGTCGGAGTGCCATCCGTCCACGATGCAGCCAGCATCCACGCTCACCACATCACCGTCGCGAATCACCCGGGTGCCGGGGATCCCGTGCACGATTTCCTCATTCACGCTCACGCACACAGTCGCCGGGAAGCCGTGGTAGCCGAGGAAGTTGGACTTCGCACCGGCTTCGGCAATGACGGCACGAGAGATTTGGTCGATGTCTGCCGTCGTCATACCGCTGCGGAGGTTCTTTTCGATCTCATCGTGGATACGGTCAAGCAGAAGCCCCGCGCGGCGCATTGCCCCGAGCTGTTCGGGGGTTTTGAGGCTCACGCGGGGCTTGCGGCGAAAGGACATCCGGGCTCAGACTCCGAGCGCGACGAGGATATCTGCGGTCACAGCGTCGATATCTTTCATGCCGTCGACGCGCTTGACGAGACCTCGCTTGTCGTAGATATCGATGAGGGGCGTGGTCTGCTCGCTGTAAACGTCGATGCGGCGGCGAATGGTCTCTTCGTTGTCGTCGCTGCGGCCCTGCTCTTTTCCGCGCTGAAGAAGCCGCTGCACGATAGCTTCACTCTCAACGTCGAGGAGAATGACGGCGTCGAGCGCCACGCCGAGCTTCTCGAGAATTCCATCGAGAGCCTCCACCTGCGCCACGGTGCGGGGGTAGCCATCGAGGAGGAAGCCGTTCGCGGCATCATCTTCACCAAGGCGGCTCTCCACCATCTCGTTGGTGACCGAGTCGGGAACGTACTCGCCCTTATCCATGTAGGACTTCGCGAGAACACCAAGCTCAGTTTCATTGGAGACGTTCGCACGGAAAATATCGCCCGTGGAAATGGCGGGGACGCCGAGCTTCTCGACAATGCGCTCCGCTTGCGTGCCCTTGCCGGCACCCGGAGGTCCAACAATGAGGAGGCGGCGGGCCGGAGTGGAGGCGGTCATCGGAGAATCCCTTCGTAGTGATGTTGTTGGAGCTTGGAGCTGATCTGCTTCAAGGTATCGAGGCCAACACCGATGATGATGAGGAGCGAGGTTCCGCCGAACGGGAACTTCTGGTCTGCACCAAGAAGCGCGAACGCGATCAGGGGAACAAGCGCCAAGATACCGAGGTACAGGGAGCCCGCGGAGAGCACGCGGTTGATGACGTACTCGAGGTAGCGCGCTGTTGGGCGGCCCGCACGGATACCGGGAACGAAGCCGCCGTACTTCTTCATGTTGTCTGAGATCTCTTCAGCGTTGAAGGTGATCGACACGTAGAAGAACGCAAAGAACACGATGAGGGCGAAATAGACAAGCGAATATATCCACGAGAAGCCCTGGCCGAGCACGAAGTTGGCGTGGATCCACTGCACCCATCCGGACCTCTGGTCGCCAAACGAGGCTATGAGCTGCGGCAGGGCAAGAAGTGAGGATGCGAAGATAATGGGGATAACGCCGGCCTGGTTCACCTTGATCGGGATGTAGGTCGAGGAGCCGCCCACGAGGCGACGGCCCACCTGGCGTTTGGCGTATTGGACGGGGATGCGGCGCTGCGACTGCTCGACGTAGATCACGGCGATCACGATGATCATGCCGATCAGCATGACGATGGAGAAGGTCATCCACCCCTGGAGCTTCAGGATCTGACCGAACGAGGCGGGAAAGCCCGCGGCGATCGACGTGAAGATCAGCAGGGACATGCCATTGCCCACGCCCTTTTCGGTGATGAGCTCGCCGAGCCACATGATAACGAGGGTGCCGGTCGTCATCGTCAGGATCATGAGGACGAGCATCCACCACGACTGATTGGGCACGAGCGGGAGGTTGCAGCCCGCGAAGAAGGCGCCGCTGCGCACGAGGGTGATCACGGTGGTGGACTGCAGGACCGCGAGGCCGATGGTCATGTACCGCGTGTACTGCGTGAGGGTCGCCTGACCTGCTTGGCCGTCCTTGTGCAGCTCCTCGAACTTGGGGATCACGACGCGTAGCAGCTGCACGATAATCGACGCCGTAATGTATGGCATCACGCCGAGCGCAAAGACGGACATCTGCAAGAGCGCCCCGCCGGAGAACAGGTTCACCATGCCGAGCACACCGCCACCGGCACCGTTCAATGCCTGTTCGGTACACGCAGCGATGTTCGTGTAGTCGAATCCGGGGGTCGGCACGAACACGCCGAAGCGGTAGATGGCGAGCATTCCAAGGACAAACAGCAGCTTGTTCCTGAGCTCAGGGGTTCGGAAGGCGCGCACGAAGGCGTTGTCCACCAGGTTCCTCCTGTCGGGCGGCCCGAGGGGTGGGCCTATCATGCACACGGAGCGCATTTGAACTAGGGGCTATTGGCCTATAAAAACAGGCACCGCGCCTCAAAATATCCTGAGTCGCGGTGCCTGGTCAAAGAAGCACTATGAAAATTGCTTCAACTCACGCCACGGTGATCGAGCCGCCAGCGGCGGTGATCTTCTCCTCGGCCGAAGCCGAGAATTTCTGGGCAGTGATGTCGATCTTCACGGTGATGTCGCCAGAGCCGAGCACCTTGACGGGCTGGTTCTTGCGCACGGCACCCTTCGCGACAAGATCCTCGACGGTGACGGTGCCACCCTCGGGGAACAGCGCTTCGATGGTGTCCAGGTTGATGACCTGGAACTCCACACGGAAGGGGTTCTTGAAGCCACGAAGCTTGGGAAGGCGGCGGTGCATCGGGGTCTGACCACCCTCGAAGCCTGCCTTCACCTGGTAGCGCGCCTTCGTACCCTTGGTACCGCGACCCGAGGTCTTACCCTTCGAGCCTTCACCACGGCCCACGCGAATCTTAGCGGTCTTCGCGCCGGGAGCCGGGCGAAGATCGTGGAGCTTAAGCGGGTTTTCGTTCGCCATGGATCAGTCCACCTCTTCAACCGTCACGAGGTGACGGACGGCATTGATCATGCCGCGAATCTCGGGGCGGTCTTCTTTGACGACGACGTCGCCGATGCGCTTGAGACCGAGGCCTCGCACCGTCGAGCGCTGTGCGTCGTTACCGCCGATTACAGACTTGACCTGAGTAACCTTGAGCTGCATCAGGCACCTACCTTCTCTTCACGCGCCTCGCGAGCCGCTGCGCGACCCTCGGCCTGTGCACGAAGCAGGTAGCCGGGGGCGACGTCCTCGAGGGGAAGGCCGCGGCGAGCTGCCACTGCTTCCGGCTCCTCGAGCTGCTTGAGGGCCTTGACGGTCGCGTGCACGATGTTGATCGTGTTCGAGGAACCGAGCGACTTCGACAGAACGTCGGCGACGCCCGCGCACTCGAGAACCGCACGCACCGGACCACCGGCGATTACACCGGTACCGGGAGCAGCCGGGCGGAGGAAGACAACGCCTGCGGCGTCCTCTCCCTGAACCGGATGCACGATCGTGCCCTGGATGCGGGGAACGCGGAAGAAGTTCTTCTTCGCTTCCTCGACACCCTTCGAGATGGCGGCGGGAACTTCCTTCGCCTTGCCGTAGCCGATGCCAACGGTGCCGTCACCGTCGCCAACCACGACGAGCGCGGTGAAGGCGAAGCGGCGACCGCCCTTGACAACCTTCGACACGCGGTTGATTGCTACCACGCGCTCAAGGAAGGCCGACTTCTCTTCCTGACGACCGCCACGGCCCTCGCCGCGACGCCCGCCCTGGTTGCGGTCATTGCCGCGACCGCGGTTGTTACGATCCTCGTTCTCGCCCCTCCGACCGGAGGCCGCGGGACCATTGTTACGCTGCTCAGCAGCCATGTGAATCCTCTTCTCGTCCTATTTCCGGGGGGTGGTCACAGAGTCAGTCCGGCCTCGCGTGCACCGTCAGCGACGGCGGCCACGCGGCCGTGGTACTTGTTGCCGCCACGGTCGAAGACCACGGCGTCGATACCGGCTTCCTTCGCGCGCTGGGCCACGAGCGAGCCGACCTGCTTGGCCTTCTCGGTCTTCGTGGCTTCCGACGAGCGGAGGTCTGCTTCCATGGTCGATGCCGATGCGAGGGTGATGCCCTTCGTATCGTCGATGACCTGAACGTACATGTGGCGCGCCGAACGGGTCACGGCGAGGCGGGGACGCTCAGCGGTACCCGCAACGCGGCGACGGAGGCGCAGGTGACGACGGCCACGTGCGCGGACGCGGCTCTTGCGGTCACCACGAGTGTGCTTTTCAGCGAAACCCATTATCACTTACCAGCCTTTCCGGCCTTGCGCTTCACGGTCTCGTCGGCGTAGCGCACACCCTTGCCCTTGTACGGCTCGGGCTTACGAATCTTGCGAATCTTCGCGGCGGTCTCGCCGACCAGCTGCTTATCAATGCCCGATACCGAGAACTTCGTGGGGCTCTCCACGTTGAACGTGATGCCCATGGGGGCCTTCACGAGCACGGGGTGGGAGAAGCCGAGCGCGAACTCGAGATCGGTTCCCTTCGCGACGACACGGTAGCCGGTGCCCACGATTTCGAGCTTCTTTTCGAAGCCCTCCGTGACACCCTCAACCATGTTCGCGATGAGAGTGCGTGCAAGGCCGTGGAGGGCCTTGTTCTCACGCTCTTCGTTGGGGCGGCGCACGACGATCGAGCCATCCTCAGCGCGCTCAACGCTGAGAGGCTTCGGAACCTCGTACTGAAGCTCGCCCTTGGGGCCAGCGATCTGGACGTGCTGGCCGTCGATAGTCACACCAGTGACGGAAGCCGGTACGGAAACCGGTCGAAGTCCAATGCGGGACATTACGGTTCTCCTTTCCGGTTACCAGACGTAGGCGAGGACTTCCCCACCCACGCCTT
Organism: Dermabacter sp. HFH0086; assembly: GCF_000413375.1. Classification (NCBI taxonomy): domain Bacteria; kingdom Bacillati; phylum Actinomycetota; class Actinomycetes; order Micrococcales; family Dermabacteraceae; genus Dermabacter; species Dermabacter sp. HFH0086. The sequence goes on along the minus strand of NZ_KE340308.1, from coordinate 1,277,307 downwards.
TCTTCGTGGCCTGCTTGTCGGTGAGGAGGCCGGAGGACGTGGACAGGATGGCCACGCCGAGGCCGCCGAGCACCTTGGGCAGGTTGGTGGACTTTGCGTACACGCGAAGGCCGGGCTTCGAGACACGGCGGACGCCCGAGATCGCGCGCTCGCGATCGTCGGTGTACTTGAGTTCGATGACGAGGTTCTTTCCAACCTCGGCTTCTTCCTCGCGCCAGTCCTTGATGTACCCCTCGGCCTTCAGAATCTCCGCGATGCGGGACTTAAGGTTCGAGTACGGCATGGTCACGGAATCGTGGAACGCGGTGTTGGCGTTCCGGATTCGCGTGAGCATGTCCGCGATCGGATCAGTCATTGTCATGTCGAATGCTTCTTTCTCACCGTGGTTTCCCTCGCGTAAAGCGGGGACCTGTGGCGATAGTCCTTACCAGCTGCTCTTGGTGACACCGGGCAGTTCACCGCGGTGGGCCATCTCGCGAAGGCACACGCGGCAAAGGCCGAACTTGCGGTACACCGAGTGCGGGCGACCGCACTTCTGGCACCGGGTGTAGGCGCGCACAGCGAACTTGGGCTTGCGCTGCTGCTTGTTCTTAAGCGCTGTCTTGGCCATATCAGTTCTCCTTGAAGGGGAAGCCGAGCGCACGAAGCAGCGCACGTCCCTCGTCATCGGTCTTGGCGGTGGTCACCACGGTGATGTCCATGCCGCGAACGCGGTCGATCTTGTCCGGATCGATCTCATGGAACATGACCTGTTCGGTGAGACCGAAGGTGTAGTTGCCGTTGCCATCGAACTGCTTCGGCGAAAGGCCGCGGAAGTCGCGGATACGCGGAAGCGCGGTCGAGAGCAGGCGGTCGAGGAACTCCCACATGCGGTTGCCGCGCAGGGTCGTGTGGCAGCCAATGGCCTGGCCCTCACGAAGCTTGAACTGCGCGATCGACTTGCGGGCGCGCGTCACCTGAGGCTTCTGGCCGGTGATCGCGGTGAGATCCGCGATGGCACCGTCGATGACCTTCGAGTCACGTGCGGCATCGCCGACACCCATGTTCACAACGACCTTCGTGAGGCCGGGGATGAGCATCGGGTTGGCGTAGTTGAACTCGCTCTGGAGCGAATCCTTAATTTCTTCGCGGTACTTGGTCTTAAGGCGCGGGGTGGTCGTCTCGGTCATCAGATGTCCTTCCCGGTGCGCTTCGAGTAACGCACACGAATGGTCTTCGTGCGGCCGTCCTCGAGCTCGACCTTCTCTTCACGGAAGCCGACGCGGGTCGGCTTGCCGTCGTCAGCCACGAGGGCGACGTTCGAGATGTGGATCGGGGCTTCGACCTGCTCGATGCCACCAGCCTGGCCGTTGTAGCCGGGCTTGTTGTGGCGGGTGATGCGGTTGACGCCCTCGACGAGCACGCGCTGGGTGTCGGGGAACACCTGGAGCACGCGGCCCTGCTTACCCTTGTCGCCAGCGGCGAGCTCGCCCTTGCCCTTTGCGGCGCGGGTCTCGTTGCGCTTGGCGATTTTGTCTGCGTCGCTCGTGCGACCGGTGATGACCTGAACGAGGTCACCCTTCTTAATCTTCATGCTCATGTCACAGCACCTCCGGTGCCAGCGAGATGATCTTCATGAACCGGCGGTCACGCAGCTCGCGGCCCACGGGGCCGAAGATACGCGTGCCACGCGGCTCGCCGTCGTTCTTGAGGATGACGGCTGCGTTCTCATCGAATCGGATGTATGAACCATCGGCACGACGGCGTTCCTTCGTGGTGCGAACCACGACGGCCTTCACAACATCGCCCTTTTTGACGTTTCCGCCAGGGATTGCATCCTTGACGGTCGCAACGATGGTGTCACCAATGCCGGCGTAACGGCGACCGGAGCCACCGAGAACACGGATGCAGAGGATCTCCTTTGCACCGGTGTTGTCGGCGACCTTGAGTCGCGACTCCTGCTGAATCACTAACGTTCTCCTTGCGTCTCGCCGGTTCTCTCGGCGTTCGCCTCAAGCCTTGCGGAACGGATATCGGACTTGTTTTCCACCGCACTCACGTGGGGCGCAGCGGCTTCCAGTTCCCGGGCATCAAAAAACCCCGAGCCGGACTCAGGCACTGCCGAAAGGCGATGCAAGGTCTCCGACTGGGATGGGTCCCACTTGGGGCCCGAGGACCGGGTCCTGTGCTCAGTGGCGCATCCCGCCAACCTCCCGGTTTTTTGGGTGCGTTCACACAGCAACCCGTCTAGTTTACGGCACGCGGGCACCGAACGTAAGGGGGCGAGGGGCCCTGCGCGTGTGTGCTTGGTCTCGCTGCGTTTGGCACCGCCGGTTCAGCGAGTGCGGGGGCGCCGTTTGTCAGGGTCCGACGGTGGACGGCAAGCGTCGGACCTTCTTTTCATACGTGCCCTTAGCCCGACCCGCTCTTTTTCCAGGTGTTTTACCGCGCGGGCCCCGCAAACGGGAGGGTAAGGCTCACGGATGTCCCTTCGCCATGCCACGACGTGAGGGTCGCAGTGCCTCCATGGCGTTCAACGATCGCTTTAACCATGGGCAACCCGAGGCCCGAGCCCTCGATTCCGCGCACCTCGCTCGCGCGTCCGAGCTCTTCCCATACGAGCGGAAGGTCGTCCGGGGAAATCCCGAGTCCGGTGTCGGCGACCTCGAGCACAATGCCGCTTTCGAGCTGGCGCCCCCGCACTTCGATCGCATCGCCCGGCCGCGAATACTTCACGGCGTTGCTCAAGACGTTAACGAGGCACAGGAAGAGGAGGTCTTCGTCACCGTTGATCGTCGGCAGAGGGCGCGGAGCCGTGGGAAGCGAGACGCGGATCGAGCGTTCGCTCGCACCGGGCACCTCGCGCGCGGTCTCGATGGCATCGTGGACGAGGCGCGAAGGGTCGATCTGCGTAATCTCGAGCTGGGTGTGCTCGACCTCCCCAATTTTGCGCAGGTCGCTCAGAAGGGAGGTGAGGCGGCGTGATTGGGCGTCGATGCTCGAGCGCTGGCGCTCGGACGGTTCGTCGGCAAGCGCCGCTCGAATGCCCTGGATCGGGTTCTTTATTTCGTGGTCGAGTCGGGCGATGAGCCGACGCCGGCTTGCCGTCTGCTCGGCCACTGTTTCGCGCCGCGCCTTGCTCACGGCGTGGCGCGTGTACCACCACGCGCCAAGGGCTGGGAGCACGGCGAGGGTGAGCACCGCGCCAATCGTGAGCGGGAGCCAGGCGAGCGACATAGAGAAGTAGATGTGCCTCGATTCGCCGAGGACGCTCCATACGAGGGACGCCACCACGCCGATCGCGAGGGGAAGCGCGGCGAAAGCCGAGGCGTAGGCAAGTGGGTGTTTCTTCATGAACGTTCGACCTTCTGGGCGAAGCGATAGCCGAGGCTCGGGACTGTCTCGATGTACGTGGGGGAACCGTCGGCGGAACCAATCACGCGGCGAATCTCGGCGATGCGGTGATCAACGGCTCGCGTGGTCACGATCGCATCGAAACCCCACACGGTCTGCAGGAGCCGCTCACGCGTGAACACTTCGCCGGGGTGCGCCATGAGGTACTCGAGGAGCGCGAACGCCCGCGGCGTGAGCTGGTCTTCCTTGCCACCCACGAAGATCCGCCGGGCCGTGCGATCGATGCGCAGCTCACCGGAGGTGAGTGTCGAGGACGTGCTGAGCGGGGCCGAGCCGCGCGAGCTTCGACGCAGAACTGCCCTGATCCGCGCGAGGAGCTCGTGAGGGTCGAACGGCTTATTGAGGTAATCGTCGGCCCCTTCGTCGAGCGCGGACGCACGCTCGAAGCTCTCCCCCACCTGGGTAAGAAGGATGACGGGTAACCATTCATGGCGTTCCCGGATCCGGCGAAGCGCTTCTCGACCGTCCATGACCGGCATCATGACGTCGAGGATGACGAGATCGGGTTCCTCCTCATCGAGCCTCTCGAGTGCCTCGGCACCGTTCGCTGCCATGCGCACATCAAGCCCGCTGCGTGAGAGCACTCCCCCGAGATGCTCGCGAATCGTCTCATCGTCGTCCACGAGCAGGATGCGCTGACGCGCCGGATCGGCCGGCTCCGCTGAACCGGCCGATCCCGACGCGAATGAAGGAGTCTGGCTACCCGTCATAGCGGATCTCCACGCGCCTGTTCTTAGCGCGCCCTTCAGGGTTGTCCTCGTCGCCGTTCTTGTTCGGCTGCACGGGTTTCGTGTCGCCGTGGCCCGCGACCTCGAGCTTGAGGTCAGGGCGGGCCGCGGAGATCGCGTCGGCCACCGCCTGCGCACGCTCCTTAGAGAGCACGTCGTTGCCGCGATGGTACGGAATGTTGTCAGTGTGACCATCGACCTTCACGGTCGCACCCTGCGGAACGTCTTTGACGAGCTCACCGATGCGCTTTTTCGCGGGGTCCGAAAGCTCGTTGGATCCGTAGTCGAAGAGGATGTCCGAGTTCAAGGTGACGACCTTGGTGTTGCCCTCTTGTGTATCGGTGTTGAGGTCTTCAATATTTTGCTCGAGATCGTAAATGTTTTGGTCGAGCGAGTAGATATTGGACTCGTAAGTTCCGATTTGCGACGGTGGCTCGGGGGCGGGCGTTTCGCCGCCATTGTCCGCGAGGGCTGCTGGCCCCGCAGCGAATACGAAAGCCACGGCCGTGAGGCTTACAAGGTGACGCTTTCTCACTTGATTTCGACCCCCTTCGCGACCTCAGTGCCGTCCATAAGACTCACGTCCATCTGCTTGACGTCCGCCGGCGGCGCGGCAAAGGTTGCGAACGCGTACGTGGTTTGACCGGGCATGAGGTCCACGTCTTCCATAGGAGTCATCGCATAGTGCTGGCTATTCGTCGTCGAAAGTGGCGTGTGCTTCTTCAAGTTCACGTTGTCAATAAGGAATGGCTTCCAGATCAGACTCCCATTGAGGAAAAAGAAGTCCTTAGCCTCTTTCGCCGTCGAGTTGAGTGTGAAAGAGACGTAAGCGGTGACCGTATCACCCTCGCGCTTGAGCTGATGAAGATTGACGGTCAATGTTGCGTTCGGATCTTCTTTCACCTCAACAGGACGCTCGGTCGTGAAAATCGGCGCAGGATAGTTCGCCTTATTCTGACCTCCGCTGGCCGGCTTCCCGTTCTCGCCGCCCTGATCGGAACCTGCCGCAGCGCCGCCGTCATCGCTCGCGCCCTGCGCGGGATTCGCGCCGTCGGACCCGCTTCCCTGATCGCCGCCATTGCCGTTGTCTGCCGGGGCTGCCGCGCTCGTCTGTTCCGTGGGCTTCTCATCGCTGCTACCGAGCACGCCGAACGAGCACCCGCTTGCACCGGCAACAAGAAGAGACGCGGCTGCAAGGGCTGCCGCGAGGCGGCGCTTCGTCATCGTGGTCGTCGTCATGGGATTCACTCCTCAAAGTCACGGGAGCCGCTTCTCGCCTCCTCGTTACCTCCACGCTATTGCCCGGATATCGCGGCGGCGTTGCGACGCGGTACCTACTCTGCCATGTCGTGTCGCAGATTTGCGACAACTGTCGTCACGCGTATGACCATCGGTCATCGTAACGCCACGAGGGCGTGAACGCCCGCTCAATAGCGGAAGGGGCCGCCCGCTGAGCAGCGGACGACCCCTTCTCGGAGATCTTTCGGGACTGAGCCCGACAGATTTACTTAGCCTTCTCGATGATTTCGACGAGACGCCAGCGCTTCGAAGCACCCAGCGGGTAAGTCTCCATGATGAGAACGCGGTCGATCTTGTCCTGATCGATCTCATGGAACATGACCTGTTCCGTGAGGCCAAAGGTGTAGTTGCCGTTGCCGTCGAACTCCCTCGGCGACAAGGCCACGGTTCCCACGAAGCTCACCGCCAAGAACAAGAAGACCGGAGAGACGGACACAAAGACCTCAACGTTCACCCTCGTCAAGGAAGATGGAAAGTGGGTCATCTCCGACGGCGGAAACATGTTTGAGAATTAACCCTTTTCCACCGAATGTGGGGCCGGCCGCCTTTGGCCGGCCCTACATTGCCTTGCCAATCCTCGTTGTTGTTCGCGCGTCACACGGGCGAGCTTCTCGCCCGTGACCCCAACCGAAGCCCAAGCCCAAGTTGCGCCCTACCTCCCAATCCCCAAGCCTCCGCAACACATGTTTGCACGTGCAAACTCAAGCGCGTATCTTTGCAACTGTAACGCAGGTCATGCGAAAGGTGCACAATGACCTACCCCCACTACTCCCCTGCACCCCCTCCCCCATACGTCCGCCCCCAAGGTTCCAGTAGGGGCGTTTTTTGTGGCATTTGCGGTTGCCTAAGCTTGCTCAGCCTCGCCGGTATCGCCGCCCTCGTTCTCGTCATCGGCGGTGGAGCGGCCCTCATCCATGGGCCCAAGAACACTGTGGACGACATGTTCGCTGCCATTGAGTCCCAGGATTGTTCGGCATTCACGGGCGCTCTCGAGGATCAAGCGGCTGACAGCGTCGATTGCGAGCGTTTCAAGAAAGCCGCAGCGGAAATCGACCGTCGCGGCGGATTCGACTACGACATCACGCACATCAGCACCGAAAACACCAAGGCCCAGGTGGAGGTCACCACCACACTGCACGACCCAGCCGTGAGCGTCCCCGAGACAGACCACGTCTTCGACCTCGAGCTCCAGGATGGCGAATGGAAGATCACTGGAAGCAAGAGCAGCAACAACAGCTGGAAGATGCCGTGACAGCGAAGCCCAAGGCCGCCATTATCCTCACCGCGTGCACCGCCCTCGTTATCGCTGGGCTTTGTGCCGGAACCCTCACATTGTGGCTGCTGCTCACCCCGGACAGCGAAGAAGACACAATCAAGGAATCCGCTCATGCATGAGCCATGAGCGTCCGGCAAGATTCGTGCCCCGGGTTGAAGGCAACCGTCGGCCCCGCTTCCCGCACAGCTGCAGCGAACTCCAGAAGCCGCTCATTGCACCACCCCGCCCCCGAATGCCCGAAGACGGACGCGTTGCGGGTATCGATGTTCGCGGCAGGATTGCCCGGGTCCAGTACGAGTACGGCGACGCGGCACATATGGGCTTCACGCCCGAACTCACCGGGTCCCTCACGTTGGCAAAGCAGGCCGACGGCAGCTGGCGCGTCACGAACCTCGAACGTGGGAAGCACTCGCAACCCACACCACGAAGGCACAAAAGAGAGGCCGGGGTGGATCCGCATTGCGGGTCCACCCCGGCCTCTCTATGTTCAGGCGAACCTGAGAACGGCTTACTTAGCCTTCTCGAGAATCTCCACCAGACGCCAGCGCTTGGAAGCGCTCAGCGGGCGGGTTTCCATGATGCGAACAAGATCGCCGACACCGGCGGTGTTCTCCTCATCGTGGGCCTTGAACTTCTTGTGCTTCTTCATAACCTTGCCGTACAGCGAGTGCTTCACGCGCTCCTCGACCTCGACGACGATGGTCTTATCCATCTTGTCGGAGACGACGTAGCCGCGCTGAGTCTTGCGGTACGGACGCTCTTCAGCGACCTGATTTTCGTTCATTACCTAACCTCGCTCGTTCACTCGGCCGAACCGGGGGCCTGGCGGATCCCCAACTCGCGCTCGCGCAGGATCGTGTAGATCCGTGCGATGTCCTTCTTGACCGAACGCAAGCGAGCGCTCGACTCGAGCTGACCGGTCGCGCCCTGGAAACGGAGCTTGAAAAGCTCGTCCTTGGCCTTCGCGAGTTCTTCGGTGAGCTTCGCGTCATCGAGCTTGTTGAGCTCGTCAGCGGTAAGCTTCGTGGCTGCCATCAGATGTCACCACCCTCTCGGCTGAGGATTCGGCACTTCATGGGGAGCTTGTGCATGGCAAGGCGCAGTGCCTCGCGTGCAGTCGGCTCATCGACACCGGCAACCTCAAACATGACGCGGCCGGGCTTGACGTTCGCTACCCAGAACTCCACCGAACCCTTACCGGAGCCCATGCGGACCTCGGCAGGCTTCTTCGTGAGGGGGCGATCGGGGTAGATGTTGATGTACACCTTGCCGCCACGCTTCATGTAGCGCGTCATGGCGATACGTGCGGCCTCAATCTGACGGTTGGTGACGTAGGCGGGCTCGAGAGCCTGGATACCGTAGTCGCCGAACGCGAGATCGAAGCCACCCTTGGCCATACCGGTACGGGTGGGGCGATGCTGCTTGCGGTGCTTGGTCCTACGCGGAATCAGCATTGGACTCAGGCCTCCGTTCCCTTATCGGCCGGAGCGGCAGCGGGAGCCTCGGTGGCGGCCTGAGCCTGAGCCGAAGCTTCCGCCTTCTCACGGCGGGCGGCGTTGCGCTCGTTGCGGCGGCCACGGGGGCGCTCAGCGCGCGGACCACGGCCCTGGCGCGGAGCCTGGGCGGCCTGCTGTGCAGCGAGTTCCTTGGACGTGATGTCGCCCTTGTAGATCCACACCTTCACGCCAATGCGGCCGAATGCGGTGCGGGCCTCGTAGAAGCCGTAGTCGATGTTCGCGCGAAGCGTGTGCAGGGGCACGCGGCCTTCACGGTAGAACTCGCTGCGGCTCATTTCGGCGCCACCGAGGCGGCCCGAAACGGCGACACGGATACCCTTCGCGCCAGCACGCTGCGCGGACTGAATGCCCTTGCGCATAGCGCGGCGGAAGGACACGCGGCTCGCGAGCTGCTCGGCGATGCCCTGAGCAACGAGCTGCGCGTCTGCCTCGGGGTTCTTGACCTCGAGGATGTTGAGCTGAATCTGCTTGCCCGTCAGCTTCTCGAGCTGACCGCGGAGACGCTCGGCCTCCGCGCCACGGCGACCGATCACGATGCCGGGGCGTGCGGTGTGCAGATCAACGCGAACGCGATCGCGGGTGCGCTCGATCTCGACCTTCGACACGCCAGCGCGCTCGAGCCCCTCGGAAAGGAGCTTGCGGATGGCGACGTCTTCCTTCACGTAGTCGCGGTAGCGCTGACCTTCCTTCGTGGAGTCGGCGAACCAGCGGCTCGTGTGGTCGGTCGTAATACCGAGACGGAACCCGTTGGGATTGACCTTCTGGCCCACTAGCGGGTCTCCTTCTTCTTCGACGGGGCAACAACCACGGTGATGTGGCTGGTGCGCTTCTTGATCTGGAATGCGCGACCCTGAGCGCGCGGCTGGAACCGCTTCATGGTCGGGCCTTCGTCGACGAATGCAGCGGACACGACGAGATCCTGCTCATCGAAACGCTCCCCTGCTTGATCTGCCTTCACGCGGGCGTTGGCGATCGCGGACTTTACGAGCTTCGAGACGGGCTCGCTGGCGGCCTGCGGTGCGAACCGCAGAATCTCCAGTGCTTCACCCGTGCTCTTACCACGAATAAGGTCAACGACGCGCCGGGCCTTCATGGGCGAAATACGGATGAACCGCACCTGCGCCTTGGCTTCCATTGCTGTCCTGCTTTCTTTAGTGAATAGCGAGGGAAATCATCACTTCGCCACGTGGGCGATCAGCGACGACGTCCCTTCTTGTCGTCCTTGTCATGGCTGCGGAAAGTGCGCGTGGGAGCGAACTCGCCGAGCTTGTGGCCAACCATCGACTCGGTGACGAACACCGAGACGTGCTTGCGGCCATCGTGCACTGCGAAAGTGTGGCCGAGGAAGTCCGGCGTAATGACCGAACGGCGCGACCAGGTCTTGATGACATTCTTGGTACCGGCTTCGTTCTGAGCGTCGACCTTCTTCTGAAGGTGATCGTCAACGAAGGGGCCCTTAGCAATACTGCGTGGCATAACTGTTTATCCCTCGTCCTATCAGCGCTTTTTGCCGGTACGGCGGCGGCGCACGATGAGCTTGTCGCTTTCCTTGTTCGGCTTGCGGGTACGGCCTTCCGGCTGGCCCCAAGGCGAAACGGGATGACGACCGCCCGACGTGCGGCCCTCACCACCACCATGCGGGTGGTCCACGGGGTTCATCACAACACCACGGACGTGCGGGCGCTTGCCCTTCCAGCGCATACGGCCGGCCTTGCCCCAGTTGATGTTGGCTTGTTCGGCGTTGCCCACCTCACCGATGGTCGCGCGGCAGCGCGCATCGACGTTGCGGATTTCGCCGGACGGCATACGAAGCTGGGCGTACTTGCCTTCCCTCGCGACGAGCTGCACGGAGGCACCCGCCGAGCGGGCGATCTTCGCGCCGCCACCGGGGCGGAGCTCGATTGCGTGCACAACGGTACCCACGGGGATGTTGCGCAGCGGAAGGTTGTTGCCGGGCTTGATGTCGGCGCTCGGGCCGCTTTCGAGCACGTCACCCTGGCGAAGCTTCGCCGGGGCGAGGATGTAGCGCTTCTCGCCGTCCAGGTAGTGGAGCAGAGCGATGCGAGCGGTACGGTTCGGGTCGTACTCGATGTGGGCGACCTTGGCGTTGATGCCGTCCTTGTCGTGACGACGGAAGTCGATCACGCGGTAGGCACGCTTGTGGCCACCGCCGCGGTGACGCGAGGTCACGCGGCCCTTGTTGTTACGGCCACCCGTCTTGGACAGGGGGCGGACCAGCGACTTCTCCGGCTCACTACGAGTGATCTCGACGAAGTCGGCGACGCTCGAGCCGCGGCGGCTCGGCGAGGTCGGCTTGTTCTTACGAATTCCCATCGTGGGTTTCCTCAGACTCTCTCGTTTGTCTTCGGGTCACGACCGCTCAGGCGGTCGCGCCTCCGAAGATGTCGATGGATCCGTCCTTGAGGGTGACAATGGCGCGCTTGGTGTCGTTGCGCTTGCCAATGCCGAAACGCGTGCGACGCGTCTTGCCCTGACGGTTGATGGTGTTCACCGAAGCAACCTTGACGTCGAAGATCTCCTCGACGGCAAGCTTGATTTCGGTCTTGTTTGCGCGGCGATCGACGAGGAAGACGTACTTCCCTTCGTCCATCTGGCCGTAGGACTTCTCGGTGAGGACCGGCGCGAAGAGAATGTCGCGCGGGTTCTTGTTAATCGAGGTCACTTGGCTTCCTCCTCATCGGCCGGGCGAACAGCGTTCACGAAGCCGGCAGCTTCCGCTGCTTCGGGCGTCGCGAACCAGACCTCAGCCTTAGTGCGGCCGTACCACGGCGAATCCTCGGTGTGGTACTTCATGGAGTTGCTGTTGCCCTTGATGGTGAAACCTTCGGGGGCCTTGCCACCGTCGAGCGGAAGGGCGCTGCCTTCGCCGTAGGGAGCCTCAACAGCCGCAGCTTCGCTCTTCACCTCAGCCGTGGCGGCCGCCTTGGGGGTTGCCGCAGCCTCGGGCTGCGCGGGAGCCTTCACAGCGGCGAGAGTCGCGCCTGCCACGAAGTCCTCGAGCGCACCTTCGGTGAAGACGACATGGTCGGATGCCATGACGTCGTAGGTGTTGAGCTGATCGGCGAACAGCACGTGCGCGTTAGCGAGGTTGCGCGAGCTGAGCGCGCCGACCTCGTCGTCGCGCCGAACAACCAGGAGGAAGTTCGAGCTGTCCGAGACGGTAGCGATGGTCTTCGCCACAAGCTTCGTCGAGGGCTTGTCGCCGTCGAGAAGCGCGGTGAAAACGTGGATGCGGCCGAAACGGGCGCGATCCGAAAGGGCACCGCGGAGCGCAGCAGCCTTCATCTTCTTGGGCACACGCTGCGTGTAGTCGCGCGGAACCGGGCCGTGAACGACGCCACCGCCGGTCCACTGAGGTGCGCGGATCGAGCCCTGGCGAGCGCGACCGGTACCCTTCTGCTTCCACGGCTTACGGCCGCCGCCGCTAACCTCGCCGCGAGTCTTGGCCTTGTGCGTGCCCTGACGCGCAGCGTTGAGCTGAGCGGTCACGACCTGGTGGATAAGCGCCACGTTGGTCTGAACATCGAAGATGTGAGCGGGCAGCTCGGCAGTGCCGGTCTTCTTTCCTGCGGGGTCGAGAACGTCGACCGTCAGGTTGTTAGCCATGAAAATCAGGCTCCCTTCTTCGGACCCTTGACGGCCGAGCGAACCAGAACGATGCCACCCTTGGGGCCGGGAACGGCACCCTTGATGAGCACGAGGTTCTTCTCGGCGTCCACCGCCTGAACGGTGAGGTTCTGGACGCTATTGCGGTTACCGCCCATGCGGCCCGCCATGCGCATGCCCTTGAACACGCGAGCGGGGGTCGAAGCGCCACCGATCGAGCCGGGCTTGCGGTGGTTGCGGTGCTGACCGTGCGAGGCGCTCACACCGGCGAAGCCGTGACGCTTCATGACACCAGCGTTGCCCTTACCCTTGGTCGTGCCAACGACGTCGACCTTCTGGCCGGCCTCGAAGATCGAAGCGTCGATCTCCTGGCCGAGCTCGTACTCCGCGGCGTCGTTCGTGCGGAGCTCAACGAGGTGACGGCGCGGCGTCACCCCGGCCTTCTCGAAGTGACCCTTGAGGGGCTTCGTCACCTTACGGGGATCGATCGCGCCGTACGCGATCTGGACAGCGTCGTAGCCGTCAACGTCCTGCGAGCGGACCTGCGTGACGACACACGGGCCGGCCTGAACCACGGTCACGGGGACGATGTTGCCGTCCTCGTCCCACACCTGGGTCATGCCAAGCTTGGTGCCGAGCACGCCGTTGATGACGCGATCGCGCTGCCCTGTCAGTTCGTTACTCATGTGTTCCGATACCTCAGAGCTTGATCTCGATGTTGACGTCCGCAGGCAGGTCGAGGCGCATCAGCGAATCCACAGCCTTGGGCGTGGGGTCGACGATGTCGATGAGGCGCTTGTGGGTGCGCATCTCGAACTGCTCACGGGAATCCTTGTACTTGTGCGGCGACTTGATCACAACGAAAACGTTCTTCTCAGTCGGCAGCGGCACCGGGCCCACGACCGTTGCACCAGCGCGGCTGACAGTGTCGACGATTTTGCGCGCCGAGCTGTCAATCACCTCGTGGTCATACGACTTGAGCCGGATGCGGATCTTCTGTCCCGCCATAGCCTAGGTCTATCTCTTTCTCTAAAACCGCTCTTACATGGAGTGGGCCAGACCGACACCCGCGGTCGGGTGTGTCGCTCTTGCGAGGCGCAAAAAGGCCGCGCGAAACCCTTGTCCTTGCGACTTTTCCCTCGAACGATGCGCCCTCAGCGGAGTATCCACACTGTTCGCATCCTTGGGCTGAGCGTCATCCGGTGGTCATTCCCAGAGACGGGGAACGGAACCGGGCATGGCCGCTCGCGCAAGCAACTCATCTAGTTTGCCACGTATCGCAAACGCGCACCAGGGGTCGTGGCGTGGAACGCCTCACAAGCATTCACCGTCGGACATCGACCGTCGGACTCCCCCACCGCGCGCTCTCGCGCTCTGCCGCAGGCTCTCACCCTCGCGTCCTCACACCCTGCCGCAAGCTCACACCGTCGGACTCTCCCGCCGCGCACTCTCGCGCCCTCGCACTCTGCCGCAAACTCGCACCCCCGCGCGCTGCCAAGCTCTCACCTTCGCGCAGGCTCCAGCGCCATGCCACAGCCTCCAGCGCCGGGCGCCTCACTGTTTCGAACAGACGCGCAGGTGAGCATCCTAGAGTGGGCCCATGAGCCAACAGCCGCACAGCCCGCTCCAATCGCAGGCATTTTCACTCGAATTTCCGCAATCGCTCGGCACATATAAGGAGTATGCCGACGTTCAGCGCATGGTCGACATCCTCGCCGACGCCGGTTTTCCAGTACAGAACACCCTCATTGTGGGAACCGACCTGCGCCTCATCGAGCGCGTGACCGGACGCAAGACCTGGGGCCGAGTCATCCTTGGAGGCGCGCTCAGCGGCATGTGGATGGGACTTTTCGTGGGCCTGCTGTTCAGCATGCTTTCCTCGAACTGGCTTTCGACGATCCTCAGCTCCGTTCTCCTCGGCGCCGTGTTCTTCACGGTCTGGGCGGTAATTGGGCACGCCATGAGCGGTGGTCAACGCGACTTCACGTCCATGACCGCAACGGTCCCCATGCACTACGAGCTCCTCGTCGAGCACCGCAACGTCATGGACGCGCGCCGCATCCTCACCGGCGCAGGCATCCGCCTCGGCGACGGCGCCTTTGGGGGCAGCGGCTATGGTGACTCCGCAAAGAATCGACCGACAGGGCCCGGCACACAGTCGCCTGGCACTCAATCGCCTGGCACGCAACCTCTTGGTTCGCCCAGCTACGGCGCGGACGGTCCGTCGTCTGCCCGCTCCAATCGACCCCAGTACGGGCAAAGCGCACCTGAGAGCCGGGATCCGATGGAACCGGCACAAGGTTCGATGGCGTCAGGGGCCACCCGCGACGATGCTCACAGCTTCGGCGATTCCACTTCGCTGAAGAGCGACGATGCCGAAGCTCCGAAGCGACCAACATTCGGGTTGCCGTCGGACCCTGATTCCGCGCGCGGCACCCACGGCGATGACGAGCCGCACCCGCGCGGTTAGACGGAACTGACCTCGGCAGAGCACCGAGCACCCCGACCACCCGGCACCCCGACCCCACCTTCTTCTGAACCAGCAAACTAACCCCAACGTTTGCGGCGGTATCACGCCCAATTCCGCCACAAACGTTGGGTACAGATCCGCGGAAGGGATTCCAGCCCGCCCCGAGCACGAAAGGGACTCCACCCCGCCCCGAGCAGCCGTAGCACCCCGTGGACCTCGGGCGCCCCAACCCTTCTCCCCCTCCCCGCAACGCAAAGAGAGGCGCCCCGGACGAATCCGGAGCGCCTCTTCTCTTAACTCTGCAGGCTATGCAGCGCTAGATCACTTGATGATCTTGGTAACGCGGCCCGAGCCAACGGTGCGGCCACCCTCACGGATAGCGAAGCCGAGGCCCTCTTCCATAGCGATCGGCTGGATGAGCTCAACGGTCATCTCGGTCGAGTCGCCAGGCATGACCATCTCGGTGCCCTCGGGGAGGGTGATAACGCCGGTCACGTCCGTGGTACGGAAGTAGAACTGCGGGCGGTAGTTCGAGTAGAACGGGTTGTGGCGGCCACCCTCGTCCTTCGAGAGGATGTAGACCTGAGCCTCGAAGTCGGTGTGCGGGGTGATCGAGCCCGGCTTCACAACAACCTGGCCACGCTCAACGTCTTCACGCTTGGTGCCACGGAGGAGGAGGCCACAGTTCTCGCCTGCCCAAGCCTCGTCCATCTGCTTGTGGAACATCTCGATACCGGTAACGGTGGTCTTCTGAGCCTCGCGGATACCCACGATCTCGATTTCCGAGTTGATGGCAAGCTTGCCACGCTCGACTTTACCGGTCACAACGGTGCCACGGCCGGTGATGGTGAAGACGTCCTCGATCGGCATGAGGAACGGCTTGTCCATGTCGCGAACCGGATCCGGGATCGACTCGTCGACGGCAGCCATGAGGTCCTGAACCGACTTGACCCACTTCTCGTCGCCTTCGAGCGCCTTGAACGCCGAAACGCGAACGACGGGAGCGTCCTCGTCGAACTCCTGCGAAGCGAGGAGCTCACGGACCTCCATCTCGACGAGCTCGAGGATTTCCTCATCGTCGACCATGTCGCACTTGTTGAGTGCAACGAGAAGGTAGGGAACGCCAACCTGGCGAGCAAGAAGAACGTGCTCGCGGGTCTGAGCCATCGGGCCGTCGGTGGCGGCAACCACGAGGATTGCGCCGTCCATCTGCGCAGCGCCGGTAATCATGTTCTTGATGTAGTCGGCGTGGCCCGGAGCGTCGACGTGAGCGTAGTGGCGCTTGTCGGTCTGGTACTCAATGTGGGAGATGTTGATCGTGATGCCGCGCTGCTTTTCCTCAGGGGCATTGTCGATCGTATCGAAGTTGCGCTGCTCGTTGAGGTCAGGGTACTGGTCGTACAGAACCTTCGAGATGGCAGCGGTAAGCGTGGTCTTGCCGTGGTCAACGTGACCGATGGTGCCGATGTTGACGTGCGGCTTAGTACGCTCGAACTTGGCCTTAGCCATAGTGTGTCCTCCTAGGACTTTGGTTGGGTGTACTTCTATTGAACGGGTGGGGCGCCCCCCGGAAGGGGGCGACCCAAGCGGTCCGAGAATCAGCGAACAGATCTACTCTACCCGCAAATCCTCGTAAGGCTTACTCGCCCCGCGTCTTCGCGATGATCTCTTCCGAGATGTTCCTCGGGACCTCCGCGTAGCTGTCGAACTGCATCGTGTACATCGCGCGGCCCTGCGTGAAGGAACGCAGGTCGCCAATGTAGCCGAACATTTCGGACAGCGGGACGAGAGCACGGATAATCTTGACCCCGCTCGCGTCCTCCATCGACGAAACCTGACCACGTCGCTTGTTCAGGTCGCCGATGACATCTCCCATGTACTCCTCGGGAGTACGAACCTCGACGCTCATGATCGGCTCGAGGAGAATCGGCTGGGCCTTCTTGAGGGCCTCGCGCGTCGCCATCGAACCGGCAATCTTGAACGCCATTTCCGAGGAGTCCACGTCGTGGTAAGCACCGTCGATAAGCGATGCCTTGACATTCACCACCGGGTAGCCGGCGAGAACGCCGGACTGGAGCGCATCCTGAATACCCGCGTCAACGCTCGGGATGTATTCACGCGGGATTCGGCCACCGGTGACGAGATTTTCGAACTCGTAGAACACGCCTTCTTCAGCGTCGGTAAGAGGCTCGAAGGTGATCTGAACCTTACCGAACTGACCGGAACCACCGGTCTGCTTCTTGTGCGTGTAATCGAACTTCTCAACGGTCCTCTTGATCGACTCGCGGTAGGCCACCTGCGGCGAGCCCACGTTCGCTTCGACCTTGAACTCGCGGCGCATACGATCCACGAGCACGTCGAGCTGAAGCTCGCCCATGCCCTTGATGACCGTCTGGCCGGTTTCCTCGTCAAGCTCGACCTGGAAGGTCGGGTCTTCCTTGGCGAGACGCTGAATCGCGATACCGAGCTTCTCCTGGTCGCCCTTGGTCTTCGGCTCGATGGCCATCGAGATCACGGGCTCCGGGAAGGTCATCGACTCAAGAGCGATCGGGTGCTGCGCGTCGCACAGCGTGTCGCCGGTGGTCGTGTCCTTCAGACCGATGAACGCGTAGATGTGGCCCGCGAATGCCTCGTCGACAGGGTTCTCCTGGTTCGAGTGCATCTGGAAGAGCTTACCGACGCGCTCCTTCTTGCCCGTGGTGACGTTGAGCACCTGAGTACCGGTCTCAACGTGGCCCGAGTACACGCGCACGTAGGTGAGCGAGCCGAAGAACGGGTGCGCGGCAACCTTGAACGCGAGCGCCGAGAAAGGCTCGTCAGCCGAAGGCTTACGAGTGAGCTCCTTCTCCTCATCGTTGACGTCGTGGCCCACCATCGGCGGGACGTCGAGCGGCGAGGGAAGGAAGTCAACGACGGCGTTGAGCATGGGCTGCACGCCCTTGTTCTTGAACGCCGAGCCACAGAACACCGGGTAGGCCTGCGAGGAAATCGTGAGTTCGCGAATACCCTTCTTGAGGTCCTCAACCGAGAGTTCGCCCTCTTCGAGGTACTTCTCCATGAGCTCTTCGCTTGCCTCGGCGACGTCCTCGACGAGCTTCTCGCGGTATTCCTCAGCCTTGGCCTGGAGATCCGCGGGGATCGGGATCTCCTTCTGGTACTGACCGAGAGCGGCATCGCCCTTCTTCTTGTTGAATTCAGGGGCGTCCTCTTCGAACTCTTCGGGCCACTCGTAGGCCTTCATCTCGAGGAGGTCGATCACGCCGCGGAAGTCCGCTTCAGCGCCGATCGGCACCTGCATGACGAGCGGCTTCGCCTTGAGTCGGTCAACGATGGTGCCGACGGTGAAGAAGAAGTCCGCACCCATCTTGTCCATCTTGTTGACGAAGCAAATGCGCGGCACGTTGTACTTGTCGGCCTGGCGCCACACGGTCTCCGACTGCGGCTCGACACCTTCCTTGCCGTCGAACACGGCAACAGCGCCATCGAGAACGCGCAGCGAGCGCTCCACCTCAACGGTGAAGTCGACGTGGCCGGGCGTGTCGATGATGTTGATCTGGTTGTCGTGCCAGTAGCAGGTCGTTGCCGCGGACGTAATGGTGATGCCGCGTTCTTTTTCCTGCTCCATCCAGTCCATGGTGCCGGCACCATCGTGGGTTTCGCCAAGCTTGTAGTTGACGCCGGTGTAGTACAGGATGCGCTCGGTGGTGGTGGTCTTACCAGCATCGATGTGTGCCATGATGCCGATGTTGCGGACCTTGCTGAGGTCCTTAAGCACTGCAAGTGCCACGGGCTATGCCTTTCTGCGCTTCGGTTCGAGTACCGCCGGCGATTACCAGCGGTAGTGAGCGAAGGCCTTGTTGGACTCCGCCATCTTGTGGGTGTCTTCGCGGCGCTTCACAGCGGCACCGAGGCCGTTCGAAGCGTCGAGGATCTCGTTCATCAGGCGCTCGGTCATCGTGTGCTCACGGCGAGCACGCGAGTAGCCAACGAGCCAGCGCAGCGCGAGGGTCGTCGAGCGGCCGGCACGCACCTCGACGGGCACCTGGTAGGTGGCACCGCCGACGCGACGGGAACGAACCTCGAGGGACGGACGGATGTTGTCCAGAGCCTTCTTGAGGGTCGCAACCGGGTCCTGACCGTTCTTCTCACGGCAGCCTTCGAGAGCGCCGTAAACGATGCGCTCGGCGACGGTCTTCTTGCCGTCGAGGAGAACCTTGTTGATGAGCTGAGTGACGATGGGCGAGCCGTAGACCGGGTCGACCACGAGCTGACGCTTGGGAGCTGCACCTTTACGTGGCATTACTTCTTCTCCTTCTTCGCGCCGTACCGCGAGCGTGCCTGCTGGCGACCCTTCACGGCCTGGGTATCGAGCGAACCACGAACGACCTTGTAGCGGACGCCCGGGAGATCCTTCACACGGCCGCCGCGAACGAGGACGATCGAGTGCTCCTGGAGGTTGTGGCCTTCACCGGGGATGTAGGCCGTAACTTCGACACCGGAGGAGAGACGAACACGTGCAATCTTTCGGAGCGCCGAGTTCGGTTTCTTGGGGGTGGTGGTGTACACACGGGTGCACACGCCGCGGCGCTGGGGCGAACCCTTGAGCGCGGGCGTGCTCGAGGCGACAGGCTTATCCTGGCGACCCTTGCGCACCAACTGCTGAATAGTAGGCACTTTTTCTCTTTCTGTCGCTAGCCGCGCTCTTCACACGGCCAGATCACCTTCTTTGCCCACAGGCGCCGAAGCACCGGGTCCACGGGTGTGGAGTGGGCCGCGACCCGAGATGACGCCGCGAGGGGTGTCAATCTCGACCCGCACGGACCCCTCATGAGGCCCGGTGACTGCGGTACCGTACCCCCGCTCATTACACTCGCACGAGGCGAGGCCGCGAGAGGGCATAGGGCACCCAGGCACAGTTCATCAGTCTACGTTGCGCCTTTTATTCCGGTCAAAGGACTGGGGCCAGTTCGTCGTACATCACATGCACGGGAACCTGGAAGTGTCGCGCAGGCAACAGCAAAGGAAACGGGCCGACGGTAGCTGAGTACCGTCGGCCCGCTTTTTGTCATGGTGGCTTACTCGACGATCTGCCAGTCGACGCGCGCCACGCCGGAGCTCACGCCGCCGATGCTCTTCATCGCCGCGTAGGAAAGGTCGAGGCAGCGACCGCCCACGTATGGACCACGGTCGTTGATGCGCACGACCACGCTGCGGCCGTTGGCCTTGTTGGTCACGCGCACGCGGGTGCCGAAAGGCAGGCTCTTGTGGGCCGCGGTGTACGCATGCGTGTTGAAACGCTCGCCGCTTGCCGTGGGGCCGCCGTCCGTGCCGTCGCCGTTGCCGTAGAACGAGGCACCGCACGAACGAACGCCGCTCACAGCCTTGCCGCCTTGAGGCGCGGATTCGCTGCGCTTTTTGCGGCTCTGCTTCGGGGCGTCGCCACTATCTTTGCTCACGTTCTCGCTCTTCGGTTCCGCGTTCTTCGGTTCCTCAGCGGGGCGCTTCTTGGTGCCCTTGGCGACGACCTCGGTGACGGGTTCCTTCGTGACCTCTTCCTTCACGACTTCCTCGCCCGTCACTTTCCCGTCGGTCGTCGAAACCTTCTTGACGATAGTTTTTTCGCCCTTCTCACCCTTCGTGACCACGCGAGTTTCGCCTTCGTAGATCGCGTCATCTTTGCGAGTCTCGGTCTTGTAGTCGATCGCGACCTTCTCGGTCTTTTCCTCGGAGCTGAGGCGCACGAGGTGAATCGTGTCGCCATTCTTGAGCACGGTGTCACGCGAGGGCGTGACGTCGTCGTCGGCGTCAACCGAGTCGGCGAAGTACTTATCGAGGAGGTCCTGAACGGTTCGAACGGTCGTGCCCTTCGCAACCCAAGAGCCGTTCATGCCGGTAACGGTGATGTCCTTGGGGGTCGTCACGGTCACAGGACCGTCGACATCCTCAAGTTTGGTGTCGGGCTTCGGGGAAATCGCGGCCCCTTCGGCGTCGATTCCGGCCTGCGCGAGGGCATCTGCAACGGTGTCGCCCTCGACGAGGACCGACTGCTCTGCGCCGTCGACACTGAGCTTGACCTCGTCGCGTTCTTTCACAACGATCTTGTCACCCGAGTCGACGGTCTCGCCGAGAGCCGGCTTCACGAGATCGGTGTGGGAGACATCCACGCCGTGCGCTTCGAGGATGTCGGCCACCTGCGTGTCGAACGTGCGGAACGTTGCCACGCGGCCGTAGGCGTTCACGGTGACTTCGTTCGACATCGCGTAGGCTGCGCCACCGCCACCGCCCGCGAATACGGTCGCGAGTGCGGCTGCGGCGATAATCGGAGTCTTCTTCTTCACGAGTGTCCTTCGCATTGACGAGTGCACGGGAAGCGTCGCGCACGGTGGGCGCGAGTGCGGATTTCGGATGTCTCCATCTTGTCGCGCACGAAAGCGGGACGGTACCCGCAACACCAAGCCTTAAAACAAGACAAACCGCTATTTTGCCAACGCTTGACGCTCGCCGCGGTTTGTCTCACACATGCGCAGGCAGCGCTGCGATCGGCGCGGCAACAGAGAAAAGAGAGGGCCGGCCCTCCCCCGCTTGGGGAAGGACCGGCCCTCCGGTGACGCCCGAAGGCGCGAAGATCAGCGGAAGTCCGTATTGAACGGATCCGAGTAGCTAAAGTCGTCGAGGTTCAGGCTCGAGCCGGCACCACTGAAGTCGGTGAGACCGAAGTCGTCGTATCCGGGAACCGTGTACATCTGCGCCTTCGCCTCGTCGGTCGGCTCCACCTCAAAGTTGCGGAAGCGGGGAAGGCCCGTGCCCGCGGGGATGAGCTTACCGATGATGACGTTCTCCTTGAGGCCCATGAGCTTGTCGCTCTTGGAGCTGAGTGCAGCCTCGGTGAGAACGCGAGTCGTCTCCTGGAACGAGGCGGCCGAAAGCCACGACTCGGTCGCAAGCGACGCCTTCGTGATACCCATGAGCTCGGGGCGGCCCTGCGCGGGCTCCCCACCTTCGGCGAGGGCAGCGCGGTTGGCTTCGATGAACGCGGCGTTCTCGACGAGGTCGCCGGGCAGAAGCTTCGTGTCGCCGGAGGCCACGATCGTCACGCGGCGCAGCATCTGGCGAACGATGACCTCGATGTGCTTGGCGTGAATGTCCACACCCTGGCTGACGTACACCTTCTGGACTTCGTCCACGAGGTGCTTCTGCACGGCGCGCGGGCCGAGGATGCGAAGCACCTGCTTCGGGTCAACCGAGCCCGGGGAGAGCTGCTGGCCGACCTCGACGTGGTCGCCGTCGAAGACGAGCGGGGTCACGCGACGCGAAAGCGTGTAGGTCACGGGTTCGCTGCCGTCATCCGGCGTCACGGTGAGCTTGCGCTGCTTTTCGGAGTCGTCGACGCTCACGCGGCCCGCAACCTCGGTGATCGGGGCGAAGCCCGCCGGGGTACGTGCCTCGAAGAGCTCCTGCACACGCGGGAGACCGTGCGTGATGTCGCCCTCAGCCGACGCCACACCACCGGAGTGGAAGGTACGCATCGTGAGCTGGGTACCGGGCTCACCAATCGACTGGGCGGCGACGATGCCAACGGCCTCGCCGATGTCCACGAGCTGGCCGGTCGCGAGGGAGCGTCCGTAGCACTGCGCACACGTGCCCACGGCGGAGTCACACGTGAGAACGGAGCGGACCTTCACCTCGGTGACACCCGCTGCGAGGAGCTTCTCAATGAGCACATCGCCGACGTCGTCACCGGCGGATGCGAGAACCGTGCCGTCTTCGCCTGCCACGTCCTGCGCGAGCGTACGGCCGTACGCCGTGATCTCAACGTTGTCGGCGGGCACGATGACACCGTCGAGGTCCTGACCGATGGCCATCGTGAAGCCCTTCGAGGTTCCACAATCGCCCTCACGCACAATGACGTCCTGGGAGACGTCCACGAGACGACGCGTCAGGTAACCCGACTGCGCGGTCTTGAGTGCGGTATCGGCAAGGCCCTTACGCGAACCGTGCGAGGCGATGAAGTACTCGAGCACAGAGAGACCCTCGCGGTAGTTCGAGAGGATCGGGCGGGGAATAATCTCGCCCTTCGGGTTGTTTACGAGGCCACGCATACCGGCGATCTGGCGGATCTGCATCCAGTTACCACGGGCACCGGAGTGCACCATGCGGTAAATCGTGTTGTCCACCGGGAAGTTCGCCTTCATCGCCTCGGCAACCTCGTTGGTCGCCTCGGTCCAGATGTCGATGAGCTCGCTGCTGCGCTCAGCTTCGGAGACGAGACCAAGGTCGCGGTTCTCCTCGACCTGCGCGGCCTTCGCTTCGTACTTCGCGATGATCTCCGGCTTGTTCGGCGGCGCCACAACGTCACTGAACGCGAAGGTCACGCCCGAGTAGGTCGACCACGAGAAGCCGTAGGACTTGAGCGCGTCGAGCGAGGCCGACACCTGGCCCTTGTCGTAGCGTTCGGCGAGCGCGTTCACGACGCCACCGAGGCGCTTCTTGCCAACCTGGCCTTCAACGTAGGGGAAGTCCTCGGGGAGGGTCTCGTTGAAGTAGTAGGTGCCGAGCGTGGTCTCGAGGGTGATCGGGTCACCCTCGCTCCAGCCCTCGGGAGCCTTCCAGTCCGACGGCGGCACGACATCGGTGAAGCGCACCTTGATCGGTGCGTTCAGGTCGATCTCGTTGTTATCGAAAGCCATGATCGCCTCGGCGATCGACGAGAACGAGCGGCCATGGCCGAGTGCCTCGGGCTTCGGGGTCGTCAGGTGGTAGAGGCCGATGACCATGTCCTGTGCGGGCATCGTCACGGGGCGGCCGTCCGACGGCTTGAGGATGTTGTTCGAGGAGAGCATGAGGATGCGCGCCTCTGCCTGCGCCTCGGGCGAAAGCGGGAGGTGCACGGCCATCTGGTCACCGTCGAAGTCAGCGTTGAAGGCGCCACACACGAGCGGGTGCAGGTGGATGGCCTTGCCCTCGACGAGCTTCGGCTCGAACGCCTGAATACCGAGGCGGTGAAGCGTGGGTGCACGGTTGAGCAGCACGGGGTGCTCGGTGATGACCTCTTCGAGAACGTCCCACACCTCGGGGCGCGAACGCTCGACCATGCGCTTGGCGGCCTTGACGTTCTGCGCGAGGGAGAGATCCACGAGGCGCTTCATGACGAACGGCTTGAACAGCTCGAGAGCCATGCCCTTCGGGAGACCACACTGGTGAAGGTGCAGCTCCGGGCCGTTCACGATAACCGAGCGGCCCGAGTAGTCCACGCGCTTACCGAGCAGGTTCGCACGGAAACGACCCTGCTTGCCCTTGAGCATGTCGGAGAGCGACTTGAGCGGGCGGTTGCCGGGTCCCGTGACGGGGCGGCCGCGGCGGCCGTTGTCGAACAGCGAATCAACCGACTCCTGAAGCATGCGCTTTTCGTTGTTCACGATGATCTCGGGCGCACCGAGGTCGATGAGGCGCTTGAGACGGTTGTTGCGGTTGATGACACGTCGGTACAGGTCGTTGAGGTCGGAGGTCGCGAAGCGGCCACCGTCGAGCTGCACCATGGGGCGAAGATCCGGCGGGATCACGGGGATGCAGTCAAGCACCATGCCGGCGGGCGAGTTGGTCGTCTGCTGGAACGCCGAAACGACCTTGAGGCGCTTGAGGGCGCGAGCCTTCTTCTGCCCCTTGCCGTTCGCGATGACCTCGCGGAGCTTCTCAGCCTCGGAGTCGAGGTCGAAGTCGAGCAGGCGCTGCTGCACGGCCTCGGCACCCATGCCACCTTCGAAGTAGTGGCCGTAGCGGAGCTTCATCGCGCGGTAGAGCTGTTCGTCGCCCTCGAGGTCGGCAACCTCGAGGTTCTTGAAGCGCTCCCACACGTTCTGCACGCGCGTGATCTCAGCGTCATACTTCTTGCGGATCTGTGCCTGCTCGCGCTCCGCGGAATCGCGAACCTTACGCTTCGCGTCGGCCTTCGCGCCTTCTTCCTCGAGCTGAGCGAGGTCCTTCTCGGCAGCTACCGCGCGATCGTTGATCGCGGCATCGCGCTCATTTTCGAGTTCACGGATCTCGAGGTCGTGGCGGCTCTGAAGCTCGGGCATGTCGGTGTGACGGGCCTCGTCATCGACCTTCGTGATCATGTAGGCCGCGAAGTAGATGACCTTCTCGAGATCCTTCGGCGCGAGGTCGAGCAGGTAGCCGAGGCGGCTCGGCACGCCCTTGAAATACCAGATGTGCGTCACGGGAGCCGCAAGCTCGATGTGGGCCATGCGCTCACGGCGCACGGAAGACTTGGTGACCTCTACGCCACAGCGCTCACACACGATTCCCTTGAATCGCACGCGCTTGTACTTGCCGCAGTAGCACTCCCAGTCGCGGGTCGGGCCGAAGATGCGCTCACAGAAGAGGCCGTCCATCTCGGGCTTGAGGGTGCGGTAATTGATGGTTTCGGGCTTTTTAACTTCGCCGTATGACCAGGAACGGATGTCGTCGGCCGTCGCGAGGCCGATCTTGAGCTCGTCAAAGTGGTTGACGTCGAGCACGTGTGTCCTTCTCTCGTCTAAAAAGTCGTCAAGGTCTGAATGGTTGGGGCTGAGATCTTCGGGGGATGAAGGTCCGACGGTCGCTGGGCAATCGTCGGACCCTCCCCCGACGATCGATCAGACCTCTTCGATATTGATCGCGCCCTCGTTCGGGCGGCTCGACAGGTTGATCCCGAGTTCCTCCGCGCTGCGGAAGATGTCTTCGTCGCGGTCGCGCACCTCGAGGTTCTGGCCGTCGGCGCCGAGGACTTCGACGTTCAGGCACAGGGACTGCATTTCCTTGAGGAGCACGCGGAACGACTCGGGAATGCCCGGCTCGGGAATGTTGTCGCCCTTGACGATCGCCTCGTAGACCTTCACGCGGCCCGTGATGTCGTCCGACTTGATCGTGAGGAGCTCCTGAAGGGCGTAGGCGGCGCCGTAGGCCTCGAGTGCCCACACCTCCATCTCGCCGAAGCGCTGACCGCCGAACTGGGCCTTACCACCGAGCGGCTGCTGGGTGATCATCGAGTACGGGCCGGTCGAGCGAGCGTGCAGCTTGTCGTCGACGAGGTGGTGCAGCTTGAGGATGTACATGTAGCCGACCGAAATCTCGTGCGGGAACGGCTCGCCGGTGCGGCCGTCGAGCAGGCGTGCCTTACCGTTCGGGCGGATCATGCGCTCGCCGTCGCGGTTCGGCCTGTAGTTCTCGACGAGAGCGCCGAGCTCAGTGTCGCTCAGGCCGTCGAACACGGGCACGGCAACCGGGGTGCCGGGCTCACCGTGCAGGGCGTCCTTCGGGAGATCCTTAGCGGCGGGGTTGGATTCGTCGATGTCCCAACCGGACTTCGCAACCCACCCGAGATGAGTTTCCATCACCTGGCCGATGTTCATACGACCGGGCACACCCATCGGGTTGAGGATGATGTCCACCGGGGTGCCGTCTTCGAGGAACGGCATGTCCTCGACGGGCAGGATCTTCGCGATGACGCCCTTGTTGCCGTGGCGGCCAGCGAGCTTGTCACCGTCGGTGATCTTGCGCTTCTGCGCGATGTACACGCGCACCATCTCGTTGACGCCGGTCGGGAGGATGTCCGAATCTTCTTCCGAATCGAACACGCGCACGCCGATCACGGTGCCGGATTCACCGTGGGGAACGCGAAGCGACGTGTCGCGCACCTCGCGGGCCTTCTCACCGAAGATCGCGCGCAGGAGGCGCTCCTCGGGTGTCAGCTCAGTTTCACCCTTCGGGGTGACCTTGCCGACGAGGATGTCACCGGGGACAACCTCGGCGCCGATACGGATGATGCCGCGCTCGTCGAGGTCGGCGAGAACGTCTTCGCCAACGTTCGGGATGTCGCGCGTGATCTCTTCCTTACCGAGCTTGGTATCACGGGCATCGACTTCGTGCTCCTCGATGTGGATCGACGTGAGCACGTCGTCCTGGACGAGGCGCGAGGACAGGATGATGCCGTCCTCGTAGTTGTGGCCGTGCCACGACATGAACGCCACGAGGAGGTTCTTGCCGAGCGAAAGCTCGCCGTCTTCGGTCGAGGGGCCATCGGCGAGGACCGAGCCGGCCTCAACGCGGTCACCTTCGTCGAAGAGAACGCGGTGGTTGTAGCAGTTACCGGCGTTCGAACGCTGGAACTTGTCAATGCGGTAGGTCTGGTTCGTGCCGTCATCCGCCGCAACGGTGATGAGGTCGGCGGAAAGCTCGGTGATCACACCGGCCTTCTCCGCAACAATCACATCGCCGGCGTCAACAGCTGCACGACGCTCCATACCCGTACCCACGAGAGGCATCTCGGTGCGCAGGAGCGGGACGGCCTGGCGCTGCATGTTCGAGCCCATGAGAGCACGGTTCGCGTCGTCGTGCTCGAGGAACGGAATCATCGCGGTTGCGACCGACACCATCTGTCGAGCCGAAACGTCCATGTAGGTGACGTCGCTCGGGTCGATCAGCTCGGGCTCGCCACCGGGCATACGCGAGAGCACCTGGTCTTCGAGGAACTTTCCGTTCTCATCGATCTTGGCGTTTGCCTGAGCGATGATGTGGCGATCCTCGTCGTCAGCCGTCAGGTAGACGATTTCGTCGGTCACGACACCGTCAACAACCTTGCGGTACGGGGTCTCGACGAAACCGAACGGATTGATGCGCGCGAAGGTTGCGAGCGAACCGATAAGACCGATGTTCGGGCCTTCCGGCGTCTCGATCGGGCACATGCGGCCGTAGTGCGAGGGGTGCACGTCTCGAACTTCCATGCCGGCACGGTCGCGCGACAGGCCGCCCGGGCCGAGCGCCGAGAGGCGGCGCTTGTGGGTGAGGCCCGAAAGCGGGTTGTTCTGGTCCATGAACTGCGAGAGCTGCGAGGTTCCGAAGAACTCTTTGATCGCCGCGGTCACGGGACGGATGTTGATGAGCGTGAGCGGCGTGATCGCTTCGACGTCCTGGGTCGTCATGCGCTCGCGAACGACGCGCTCCATGCGGGACAGGCCCGTGCGAACCTGGTTCTGGATGAGCTCGCCTACGGCGCGAATACGACGGTTGCCGAAGTGGTCGATGTCGTCCGTTTCCACGCGGATCTCGGTGCCGAAGCTGTTCTCCATGCTGTCCATGCCAGCGTGGAGAGCAACGATGTACTTGATCGTCGCGATGACATCCTCGAGGTTGAGCACGCTCTCACTGAGCGGGCCTTCGAGACCAAGCTTCTTGTTGATCTTGTAGCGGCCGACTTTCGCGAGGTCGTAGCGCTTGTCATTGAAGTAGAGGTTGTTGAGCATCGTCTCGCCAGCATCGCGACTGGGCGGTTCGCCCGGGCGCTGCTTGCGGTAGATGTCCATGAGGGCCTCGTCCTGAGACTCAACCTTGTCCTTTTCGAGCGTGGCGCGCATCGATTCGAACTCGCCGAACTCCTCGAGGATGTCGCTCTTGGACATGCCGAGCGCCTGGAGGAGGGTCGTCACGGACTGCTTGCGCTTACGGTCGATGCGCACACCAACCTGGTCGCGCTTGTCGACCTCGAATTCGAGCCATGCACCGCGCGAGGGGATGACCTTCGCGCTAAAGACGTGCTTGTCGCTCGTCTTGTCGATGCTCTCTTCGAAGTACACGCCGGGCGAGCGCACGAGCTGCGAAACAACGACGCGCTCGGTGCCGTTGATGATGAACGTGCCCTTGTCGGTCATGAGCGGGAAATCGCCCATGAACACGGTCTGGGTCTTGATCTCACCGGTCTCGTTGTTCATGAACTCCGCCGTCACGTACAGCGGGGCGGCGTAGGTGAGGTCCTTTTCCTTGCACTCCTCGACCGAGTAGTTCGGCTCTTCGAAGGAGTGGTTCCTGAAGGAGAGCGACATATTTCCGGCGAGATCCTCAATGGGCGAGATCTCTTCGAAAATGTCGGCGAGGCCAGAGGTCTGCGGGACGTCTTCGCGTCCGGCCGCTTCTGCTTCGGCCGCGCGCTCCTGCCAGCGCTCGTTACCGAGCAGCCAGTCAAACGAGCTCGTCTGGAGCGAAAGAAGATCGGGAACTTCGATGGGATCGCCAAGCTTCGCGAAGGTGACGCGGGGCGAGGCGGTGCGCAGTGCAGTGGTGTGAGAATCGGTGCTCGAGGCAGCCAAGGGTTATCCTTCCACGGGATGAGGACTCGTACACGCTTCGATAGACTCGATGTGCTTCGGCCCCTCATTCACGACCAACCCCGCTATATGAGTCGAATGAGTTGAAAAAGGGCGCACGAAACACGGGCGCTAAGTTTCAAGAGTATGCGAGAGTGGCTCCGCCCTCAAGACCTCGCACGAAAAAACTGGCGAGACTGTGGTCACGTCAGCAGTCGAGCCGTCCCGCGTGGGCCGGTCGTATCGACTCGACAGCCGCGCACGTCGCCTCGGTGGGAAGGTCGCGCCTGGATGCACGTGCGGGGTTCCTCACGCCGCTTCACGCTTGAATTTTTCGATCTGCGCTTTGATGAACGGGGCACTGGTCGGAGCGTCGATGTTGTCCACCTGGATGAAAATGTGGTTCTTTCCTCGGGACACTACGCCGAAGTAGGAGGTCGAATACATGCCTTCACCGTCGGAAAAGTGCATGTACACAAACGTGTCCATATCTTCGCCGCCCGGGGTGATGTATTCGTAGAAGCTCGGCTTCTCCCCTCGCTCGTCGGGGCACGTTCCCCACGGGAGACGAAAGACCTCCATGATATTGACGTCCTCGTCGGTCTGGAACGCGATGACCCGAGCCTTCGGGGGTTCACCCACACTCCCCTGCCAGTCGGGGTCTTCCGTGTATTCAGCCGTCACGACTGTGTGCACGCCGGATTGCGGTGTCTGCATCGCTTCCACTGCCGCTTTGCATTCTTTTCTGTAGTCCGCCTCAAGGTAGCTTGGGTCGGGGATTTCAATAGGGAAAGATATCTGCTTATTGGCTGGTCGCTCCGTTGTGATGTCGACCTCGCTAAGGATCAGCAACTCGCCCGAGTCCTCTGGCGTGAGAAGCCACTTTGCGGGCTCGCCCACCGGCTCTTCGGGGGAATCTTGGTCCGACGGCTGCTCGCTCGGCACAGCGCTCGTGGGTGCGGGTTGTCCACCCGCGCCCACGCTCTTCAGTGCTCCACAGCCTGATGCAGACAGCGTCAGGGCGAGTACGGCAAGCGCTACGGAAAACCTCCGAACCGTGAGAAGACCAGGTTCGTTCACGACAAAGCACTTCACGACACCTACGTCCTTTCCAAGCGCACACCCGGCCTCGGCGCTACAAATGTCTACCCGGCAGAGTCCACTGATCGATCGAAAAGGTCTACTTGAGCTTTGATGAAGGCGACCGCTTGGGATTCTTCGACGCCCTGAACATAAAGGAAAAGTTGCGCCTTGCCGGCGGAGCGCCCACCAATATAGAAGTGCTTTCCATCAGCCATGATGTGAACAACGTCAAGGTCGTCGACCTGCTCGACGCTCACGTCGAATTTCCCGCCGATATCGCCACATGCCTTCGCCGCCTGGCTATAGAGCGTCATCACGTCAGTTTCCTCGTCAAGGATGACCGTCGCAGCATTGATGCTCACGTCCTCGCCGGGTGTCACAGGTGCGATATCACCTTTATACGTCGCAATCGCACCTTGAGCGATAGTGCCGTGAAAGCTCTCGATCTTCTGCGAAACCTCGGCGCACTCGGGAATCTGTGCGGCTTCGGCGCCGAGTGTAAATTGCAGTGTGAAGTCTCGATCGCTTGAGTCCTCAATCGAGGTCTTGAGGTCGTAATCCTCGACGCCATCGATGAGGGTATTCTCGGGCTTCAGAATCCACGTCGCCGGGTCGTTCACGTCGCCCGCCTCTTGCTCACCAACTCCACCGGCTGAGGTTTTGCCCGTTCCGCCCTTGCTTGAGGATCCGGAGTTTTCTGCGCCCGCCGAAGAGTCAGCGGAAGTGGAGGAGGCGTCGGACTTTTCCTGTTCCCTCGCACTGAGCGCGCCACACCCGCCCAGAGCGCCGACAAGGGCAAGTGCGGCGAGGGCTGAAACCCACGCGCGCGGGCGCAAGAGAGCAGTGGGAAAGATCGTCTGAGTCATGGGGAGCACCTCGCCATTACGTTGCGTTACCTACGGAGCGTTCAAAAAGGTCGATCTGGGCATCGATCACGGCCTTGGCCTCGTCATCACCGACATCGGACATGACGACAAAGATATGGCGCTTGCCGCTGGACTTTCCAGCGAGGAAGAACTCTTCGTCGGGAAGCTTGACGTGCACCCCTTCACCACCAAAAGGTTTTTCAACGGTGACCGGGGGCGCGCCCTGGATATTTCCGCACTTTTGCACAACATCGTTGTAGAAGTCCATGACGTTCATGTCGTCGGGGGTCGTCAGCGCGACAATCTTAATCATCGACTCCGCATTGACGGAGCCCGGAGCGGGCTGCCCTCGAAGCACACTGGTCGCAACAGCCTCGGACGTAAACGATGTATTGTCGAGCGTGGTGACTGCGTCTGTGCATTCTGCTGAAATATTCGGGTGCTCGAGTGAGAAGCTCAGCTCGAAGTCGCCCTCCTCCTTGTCGACTTCTACCTCCCTGGGCTTCATGCCGTCCACCGGCAAATGCTCCTCGGTAAGAAGCCATGACTTCACATCATCGGGATTGCCCGCGGGCTGCTTTTTCCGGTCGGGAACGCCGCGCCCGCCGCTCCCCTTCGTTTGCCCGTTGTCGCCTGCATTATGCGAGTTCGACGAGGAGCCCGCTTGGTCGTTCTGTCCAGCATCGGTAAGCGCTCCGCACCCAGTCAGCGATGTGGCTAGGGCGAGAGCGGCGAGGCCCGAAAACCACACACGTGGGCGGCGAACAGACATGAGCGCAGTTGAGTTGATCATGAAAAGCCTCACCGGTCAGGCGGCATTCGTCACAGTGCGATCAAAAAGATCGATTTGGGCATCGATGTATGTTTTTGCTTGCTCAGGCTCGACATTCGCAAGGATCATCCAGACGTGCCGATTGCCGTGCGATTTACACACAATTAGCAGGTCCGCAGACCCCAATCGGGCGTGAATACCGTCGTGCCCGGGAAGCTTTTCCACGACCGACTTCGGCTCCCCGGGGGTGTTCGCACACTCACTGATGACGTCGTTATAGGCATCGCCGAGATTCAAGTCCTCTTTGGTCACAACCGCAGCTGACTGCACGGTCGCTGCCCCTTCCGTCTCATCCAACGCCTCGAAGTCACCTTCGTACTTCGCAATAGCCATGCCCTGGATGGGAACTTCAAACTCGTTCAATTTAGCCACAGCGTCCACACAGCTCTGCGATGCATTCGGATGTTCGAACGTAAAGCTCAGGGTGAATGTTCCGTCGCCGGATGGGCCGCCTTGCAGCACATCGACCGTCACACCTTCGATGCCCTTGAGCGGAACGTAAGGAGTGTTCGCAAGCCACGTCGCGGGATTGTCCACGCTGCCGGCAGGCTGCTCCTCCCCTTGAGCTGCGGGGGCGCTTTCATCGTCGGTGGGAGATGCAGAGGAGGTGCCCCCCGGCGTGGCGCTCGACGTATCGCTTGGATCGCTACTCGCCCCCTCGCTCGGCTCGGCAGATCCTCCACTCGAGCTCGAAGTGGTGGCTGCGGGAGAGGTTTCCTCCTTTTTAGCGACGCTGCTCCCGAGCGCCCCGCAGGCTGCGAGGGAAGTTGCAAGCAGCAGCGCGGCGACGCCTCGCGCGGCGCGGGTCAACGTGGGACGTGTACGTGACATGGGGGTCCTTAGGGCAGGGGGCAAGGTCCGGGCATACCTTACCAGCCACCCTTGAGAGCCTCCTCACACCTTCGGGCTCGTAGCAAAAAGGGCCGCCCCCAGGGGCGACCCTTTCGCTATGAAATGCGCCTAAAGCGCAGGAATCACTTGAGGGTGACGGTTGCGCCAGCGCCCTCGAGCTGCTCCTTGGCCTTCTCAGCGTCTTCCTTCGAGGCAGCCTCGAGAACCGGCTTCGGAGCGCCATCAACGAGGTCCTTCGCCTCCTTGAGGCCGAGACCCGTGAGAGCGCGCACCTCCTTGATGACGGCAATCTTGGCCGAACCGACCGACTCGAGGATGACGTCGAATTCGTCCTTCTCCTCAGCAGCGGCAGCTTCGCCACCGGCAGCGCCGCCAGCAGCGGCAACGGCAACGGGGGCAGCAGCGGTCACGTCGAAGACCTCTTCGAACTGCTTCACGAACTCGGAGAGCTCGATGAGGGTCATTTCCTTGAAAGCTTCGATGAGCTCTTCGTTGGTGAGCTTAGCCATTGGGCTAGTCCTTCCTGTCAAGTGGCACCCACGGGTGCCAGGCGCGTGTGCGCCGAGTGTATGTGTAAAAGGTTGTGCCGAGCGCGTGCATCACGCCTCGGGATGAGACTCGAAGCCTCAGCCCTCGTTCTTGGCACGCAGGGCGTCCACGGTGCGCGCGGTCTTGGTGAGCGGCGCAGCGAGAACGAAAACAGCCTTCGACATCGATGCCTTGAGAGCACCGGCAGTCTTGGCAAGAAGAACCTCGCGCGATTCGAGATCGGCAAGCTTCTCAACGTCGTCAGCCGTGAGGGCTTTGCCCTCAAAGTAACCGGACTTGACGACCAGCATGGGGTTGTCCTTGGCAAAGTCACGCAGAGCCTTAGCCGGTTCGACCGGCTCGCCCTTAATGAACGCGATCGCAGTAGGGCCGTTGAGATCGCCCTCAAAGGCGTCGATCCCAGCTTCCCGCGCCGCGATAGCAGCAAGCGTGTTCTTTACCACGGCGTAGGTAGTGTCGGCACCGAGCGAACGACGCAGCGTCTTGAGCTGGTCAACGCTCAGCCCGCGGTACTCGGTCAGAATTGCCGCGCTCGACTCGCGGAACAGTTCCGTGAGCTCGGCAACGGCAGCTGCCTTGTCAGGCCTCGCCATGGCCCTCCTTCCAGAGGTCTCGAGGCCGGCCTGAAAGCTTCAGTCATGAAAAAAGCCCTGACCGCAGGGTCAAGGCTTGAGCACGCACGTATATTGCGTATCGCTTCTTGAGCACCTGCGCAGGCCGTTTCACCACAGTGAAAGCTTTCGGTCCCCCTGATGGCAGGGCGACGACCGGCGGTCTTCGGTGAGATCAACTTTACCCCCACACCCGCGGCAGCGAAACCCCACGAGCGGTGATCCCTCCCACAAGCAAGCCGCACTTCATGCCGACGTGAATCGGGCCACAGTTCAAAAATGGGGACCAATATCCCTTCGGCTGCCGTCGGACCCTAACCGGCACGTTACCGCGCTTCCATTCCGGCCTCGTCACCCTCTCTCGAGGTCCAACTTCACCCACTATTCATGGTCTCAATGAACATGCAGGTCATTCGGGGACCTTATACCCCTAGAGCGCTAGACTGGCGCTTGTGGCCGAGACCAAAGCTGGTCCGGGCCCACTATTTCCAGATCCGCACACCACACCCCCAACCTTCCGCAAACAAACTCTCTGACCTGCACTTTTGCTTAATCTAGACAGCTATCAAACGTTGTTGAGTGCACCACGGCAGCCACGTAGGTTGGAGTCACAACGACGTACTTATCTATTCACTCCACCCGCAGAAAAGGATGGACACGCTCATGGCAGACGCCAAAGCTACGCCCGATACGGACACGCAGGCGATGATCGACGCTCTCGCAGACAAGGGCGCGACCGCGCTCAAAGAGTTCCGCGACTTCACACAAGAGCAGGTCGATCACATCGTGCACCAGGCGGCCCTCGCTGCCCTGGACCAACACATGGCGATCGCCAAGCACGCCGTCGAAGAGACCGGTCGCGGTGTGTACGAAGACAAGATCATCAAGAACATCTTCGCTTCCGAATACATTTGGAACTCGATTAAGCACGACAAGACCGTCGGCATCCTCCACGAGGACAAGACTCGCGGCGTGATTGAAGTTGCCGAACCCGTGGGCGTCATTGCTGGCGTCACGCCCACCACCAACCCGACCTCGACCACGATCTTCAAGTCGCTCATCGCCCTGAAGACCCGCAACCCGATCATCTTCGCGTTCCACCCGAGCGCCCAGGAAAGCTCCGCCCACGCCGCACGCGTCGTGTACGAAGCCGCCATCGAGGCCGGCGCGCCCGAGAACTGCGTGCAGTGGATCGAAACGCCGTCGCTCGAAGCGACCGGCCTGCTCATGAACCACGACAAGGTCGCCCTCGTTCTCGCCACCGGCGGCTCGGGCATGGTCAAGGCCGCCTACTCCACCGGCAAGCCCGCCCTCGGCGTGGGCCCCGGTAACGTTCCCGTATACGTGGACAAGACCGCAAAGATTTCCCGCACCGTCAACGATCTTTTACTGTCGAAGACCTTCGACTCAGGCATGATCTGCGCATCCGAACAGAGCGTCCTCGTTCACACCGACATCAACAAAGAATTCGTTGCCGAATTCGAAAAGTACGGCGGCTACTTCCTGAACAAGACCGAACGCACGAAGCTCGAGAAGTTCATGATCACCGACAAGGGTGGAGTCAACCCCGCACTCGTCGGCTCGAGCGCCCTCAAGATCGCCGAAGGCGCAGGGCTCAACGTTCCCGACTACACGAAGGTTCTCCTCGTGCCGATCGACGGCGTGGGCAAAGACCACCCGTTCAGCCAGGAAAAGCTCATGCCGGTACTCGGCTACAAGGTCGTCAAGGACGCCGCCGAGGGCTTCGATCTCGCCGATCAGCTTCTCGAACACGGCGGTCTCGGCCACACCGCCGTCATCCACACGAGCGACGAGAAGCAGGAGCGCGAATACGGCATCGCGATGCGCGCATGCCGCATCGTCGTCAACTCCCCGAGCTCTCAGGGCGGCATCGGTGACATCTACAACGGCCTCATCCCTTCGCTCACCCTCGGCTGCGGCTCCTACGGCCACAACTCGGTGTCGCGCAACGTGTCGGCCATCGATCTGATCAACATCAAGCGAATTGCGGAGCGTCGTAACAACATGCAGTGGTTCAAGGTTCCGAAGACCTACTTCGAGCGCTACTCCACCCAGTACCTGCGCGACATGGAAGGTATCAACCGAGCCTTCATCGTGACCGACCCGGGCATGGTCCAGTTCGGTTACGTCGACATCGTTCTCGAGCAGCTTCGCGAACGCCGCAACCCAATCCAGTACCAGATCTTCTCGGACGTCGAGCCCAACCCAAGCTCCGACACCGTTTTCCGCGGCGTCGAGCAGATGAACCAGTTCAAGCCCGACACGATCATCGCCCTCGGCGGCGGCTCCGCAATGGACGCCGCGAAGGGTATGTGGATGTTCTACGAGGACGGCAACGCTTCTTACTTCGGCATGAAGCAGAAGTTCCTCGATATCCGCAAGCGCACCTACACCTTCCCGAAGCTCGGTGAAAAGGCAAGCTTCGTGGCGATCCCGACGACCTCGGGCACCGGCTCGGAGTGCACCCCGTTCGCGGTCATCACCGACTCCGAGAACCACGTGAAGTACCCGATCGCCGATTACGCGATTCTTCCCGACGTCGCCATCGCCGATGCGCAGTTCGTGGACACCGTCCCCGCCCGCACGGCGGCTGACTCGGGCATGGACGCGCTCACCCACGCGATCGAATCCTATGTCTCGACCATGGCCTCGGACTACACAAAGGGCCTCTCGCTTCGCGCGATCCAGATGATCTTCGCGAACCTCCGCAAGTCTGTCCTCGAGGGCGACCGCGAGGCCAAGGAGAACATGCACAATGCCTCCACCATGGCGGGCATCGCTTTCGCGAACGCCTTCCTCGGTATCGTGCACTCGCTTTCGCACAAGGTCGGCGCCGAGTTCAACCTCGCGCATGGCCGCACGAACGCGATCTTCCTCCCGCACGTCATCAACTACAACGCGAAGAAGCCCGTGAAGCACGCGCTCTTCCCGAAGTACGAGTCGTTCCGTGCCGATGAGGACTTCGCCGAGATTGCCCGCGCACTCAACCTCCCGGCGAAGACCACGGAGGAAGGCGTCGCCTCGCTCGTCAAGGCCGTCACCGAGCTCGCCGAGGACATCGGCATCGAGATGTCGCTCAAGGCGAACGGCGCGACGCTCGAGCACCTCGAAAAGACGATCGACACTCTCGCCGATCGCGCCTACGAGGACCAATGCACGCCGGCAAACCCGAAGCAGCCTCTCGTGAGTGAACTCAAGGCGCTCATCCGCGACGCATTTGAGGGCGAACTCGACTACAGCGAGAAGAACGCGAAGTAAGCGCGGGATTTCCGCCGCAACGGTATGAGGGGTGGCTCCGCTTGGCGGGGCCACCCCTTCTCACTGCCTCGGCACCGTTTGTGCGTCCGTTCGGCTAGACCTGCCCCGAGTCGAAATACTCGCGAATGTTCGCGGGCACGGGAGGAATCTCGAACATCTGCCCGCCCTCGCGGATCGAAAGAGCACCGTACACGCCCGTGGCGACCGCCTCGCGCGCGGCAATCACCGACACATCCGTACGGCCACCGTTCCTCGCGAATTCGAGGAATTCATTGATGAGCCGTGGATCAGCACCGCCGTGGCCACCGTCGGCCCTCGCGATCACCTCCACCTGATCCGGGCGAGCGGCACCCGAGTAGCGCGAGTTCCACAGGTAGATCTGATCCCCGGCATTGTCGCCCATGTTTTCGATCCGCCCTTCGTCGCCGATGACCGTATAGTTGCGCCAATAATCCGGGGTGAAATGGCACTGCTGGTACGAGGCATAGACGCCGTTGTCCAGCGTCATATGGAGCATCGAGATGTCCTCGACGTCGATGACAGGATTGAGTTCCCTCTGCTTCGACGGCGGATAGACGTCCGCATCGAACCAGTCCCACATAGTGCGATCGGAGTTATCACGTCGGTCCTCGATGTCGCCGTAAACCTCGAGGCCGCCGATACCGGAAACCCGGCGGGTGTAGCCACCGGCGAGCCAGTGAATGACGTCGATGTCGTGAGCGCCCTTCTGCAGCAAGAGCGAGAACGCGCGCGCACGCTCGGCGTGCCAATCCTTGAAGTAGAAGTCGCCGCCGGCCCCCACGAAATGCCGGCACCAAATGGCACGCACGCGACCGATTAACCCGGCATCAATCATGTCCTTCATCTGGCGGATCACCGGCATATGGCGAATGTTGTGGCCCACGTAAAGCCGCGTGCGCTTCTCGTAGGCAAGGTTTAACATCGCATCGGTGTCCTCGACAGAGATCGCCATGGGCTTTTCGGAAAACGTCGGTATACCCGCCCCGAGCGTTGTGAGCGCGATCGAGGCGTGTAGGTCGTCGGGAGCGAGGATCATGACCGCATCAACGTCGTGGCTGCCCAGCAGATCATCGACGGTGTTCACCGTGTGGACATCCTCGCCAATGATCTCGCGCGCTTTCTTTTTGCCTCGCTCGGTGGGATCCGCGACGACCGTGACGCGGGCTCCCTCTCCCGGTTTATGCGCGTAACGCGCCAGAGCGCCACGAGCGCCAAAACCCACCACTCCTACTCGTAGATCGGCGTTCTGAGTCAACGAGATCCCCTTTCAACAGCGGTGCAAGCACAGCCTTCACTGGGCGACCACGCGACGCACCGATCACGTGGCCTTGGCCGCTAACAGTATCCAATCAGACGGCGCGAGCTCAGCAACCGCGGCGTGACAAATGAGCGTCCCTTCGATAACTGTCGTGCCCTAGGTCCCTACATCTCTTACCGATCCGGGCAACCGGATTACGCATAAAACTACGTCTCCTGCACCCGTCTCCTGAGCCTGCGGGCGTCCCGTTCGTCTGATGTCATGGATGTGGCGCATATCCCGCGCAGCCCGGCCACACACCGTGCGCCGGTTGGCCCCCGCGATACGCGATTGATAGGAACGACACAGCAAGGATTTATCGATGACGACCAATCCGACCGCACAAGATTCAGCGGTATACAAGTACCGGCCCTCAAAACTACGCACGGGGCCCTCCAAGAACGATAAGTCCTTCATTGGCCACCCGGGCGGCCTGCCCTGGATGCTCCAGGTCGAGATGTGGGAGCGCTTCAGCTGGTTCGGCATGCGCGCGATCCTGCTGTACTTCCTCACCGACGTCGCCGCCAACCAGGGCCTCGGCCTTTCGGATACCGCGGGCCAGGTCATCGTCTCCGCCTACGGCGCTGCCGTTCTCCTCATGACCATTCCGGGCGGCATCATCGCTGACCGTATCCTCGGCCCGTGGATTTCTGGCCTCATCGGTGGATCGGTCATCATGCTCGGCCACGTGCTGCTCGCGTTCCCGGCCGCGATCACCTCATGGTCGGGCCTGATCTGCATCGCTATTGGTACGGGCCTCATCAAACCGAACCTCGCGACAATCGTGGGCGGCCTCTACGATGAGGACGACCCGAGGCGCGATGCTGGCTTCCAGTACTTCTACATGTCGGTGAACGTCGGCTCGCTCGTTGCCCCGCTGATCGTGGGCTTCCTGCGTGGCCACTTCGGCTACCACGTTGGCTTCCTCGCCGCTGCCGTCGGCATGGCGCTTGCACTCGTGTCGTTCTTCTACGGCCGCCACAAGCTCGGCGAGTTCGCCTACCGCATCCCGAACCCGCTCCAGAAGGGTGAAGGCGCGCGTCTCGCCCTCGGCGGCCTCGGCATCGTCGTCGTCGCGACGCTCCTGGTGCTCGGTTTCAATGCCCTCCTCGGCGAGCTTCACTCGGCGATCGCCTACTCGCTGTTCACCTTCGCTCTGATCATGAGCGCCTACTACTTCCTCACGATGTTTAAGAGCCCGAAGGTCACCGCACAGGAGCGCACGCACCTCGGCGCATTCCTGCCCCTCTGGGTTGGCCAGATTCTGTTCGTCGTGATCTTCGAGCAGGCTGCCGGCAAGATGGCCTTCTTCGCCGAGAACAACACGGACCGCACGATCGGCGCACTGAACCTCTCCCCCGAGGTCTACCAGTCGATCAACCCCGCCGCGGTGCTCTTGCTCTCGCCGGTGATCGCGTGGATCTTCACACGCCGCAAGGGCAAGTTCCCGAACACAGCCGCAAAGTTCGCGCTTTCTCTTATCATCATCGCGCTGTCGGCCGTGCTCATGGGCTACGGCTTCGGAACGTGGCCGGGCGCGGGCATGCTCGCCCCGTTCTGGTACCTGGGCCTCGTGTTCGTGGTGCAGACGGTTGCCGAGCTGTTCATGAATCCCGTGGGCCTCTCGGTGACGACCAAGCTCGCACCGAAGCAGTTTGCCTCGCAAACCATGACCCTTTGGTACCTTGCCCCGAGCGTCGGCATGGGTCTCACGTCGGTGATTATCGACCAGGTCAAGAGAGCAAACCTCGGTGACGCCGTCTACTACTACGGCCTCGGTGCCGTGACCATCGTCGTGGCGATCATTATGTTCATGATTGCCCCCTGGGTGCAGGCGAAGATGGACGACGTCGATCAGCGCGAGCTCAGTGGAGCGCGCGAGGTTGGCGTGAAGGTCGCGAAGTAGTCTCACACCCTCATATACGAGAGCGGGCCCCGCGCATTGCGCGGGGCCCGCTCTTTTATGCTGTGCTCTCCGAGAGCTTCGAGACTCAGGCCTCGTCGGTCTCCTCGGTGAGGTTGCGCGTACGGTTCACGTCGATCGGAACACCGGGACCGAAGGTCGTGGACATCGTGACCTTCGAGATGTAGCGGCCCTTCGAGCTCGCCGGCTTGAGGCGCAGGATCTCCTCGAGAGCTGCAACGTAGTTCTCCACGAGCTGCTTCTCGGTGAACGAGGCCTTGCCGATGATGAAGTGAAGGTTGGCAGCACGGTCAACGCGGAAGTCGATCTTGCCGCCCTTGATGTCGCTGACAGCCTTCGCGGTGTCCATCGTGACGGTGCCGGTCTTGGGATTCGGCATGAGGCCACGGGGACCGAGCACGCGGCCAAGGCGGCCCACCTTACCCATGAGGTTCGGGGTTGCCACGGCGGTGTCGAAGTCGGTCCAGCCGCCTGCAACCTTCTCGATGAGGTCGTCGTCGCCGACCTCGTCGGCGCCTGCGGCGCGTGCTGCTTCGGCCTGGGGGCCGGTCGCGAACACGATGACGCGGGCGGTCTTACCGGTGCCGTGCGGGAGGTTGACGGTGCCGCGCACCATCTGGTCCGCCTTGCGGGGGTCAACGCTCAGGCGCATGGCGACCTCAACGGTCGAGTCGGTCTTCTTGGAGCCGGACTTCTTGACGATGCGCACGGCATCGAGGGGCGCGTAGTGGCGGCCTTCCTCAATAAGTGCGGCGGCGTCCTGGAATGCCTTTGATTTCTTTGCCATTTGGATCAGCCCTCCACCGTGATGCCCATGGAACGCGCGGTTCCAGCCACGATCTTCGCGGCGGCGTCAATATCGTTTGCGTTGAGATCGGGCATCTTGGTCTGCGCGATCTCCTTGACCTGCTCCATGGTCACCTTGCCCACCTTCTGGGTGTGGGGCACGGGTGAGCCCTTGTCAAGGCCGGCGGCCTTGAGGAGGAGGCGTGCAGCGGGCGGAGTCTTGGTGATGAACGTGAACGAGCGATCCTCGTACACGGTGATCTCAACCGGGACGATGTTGCCGCGCTGGCTTTCGGTGGCGGCGTTGTAGGCCTTGGTGAACTCAACGATGTTCACACCGGCGGCACCGAGTGCCGGGCCGATCGGCGGGGCAGGCGTCGCCTGTCCAGCCTGGATCTGGAGCTTGATAATGCTCGCGACCTTTTTCTTGGGAGCCATTGCTCTTCCTTCTTGTCGTGGTTCGGGCGGATGCCGTTCGGCACCCTCCCACTACGGTCCCGCGAGTGCGGGCGGGCGTTTTCAGATCTTGGCGACCTGCTCGAAGCCCAACTCGAGCGGGGTCTCGCGGCCGAAGATCGACACGAGAACCCGAAGTTTCTGGTTGGTGTTGTCGATGTCCGCGATCGTGGCGGGCATCGTTTCGAAGGGGCCGTCCATGACGGTGACGGACTCGCCCACCTCGAACGCCGG
Organism: Dermabacter sp. HFH0086; assembly: GCF_000413375.1. Taxonomy (NCBI): domain Bacteria; kingdom Bacillati; phylum Actinomycetota; class Actinomycetes; order Micrococcales; family Dermabacteraceae; genus Dermabacter; species Dermabacter sp. HFH0086. Next base: position 1,236,093 of record NZ_KE340308.1, on the reverse strand, counting down.
GATGGCCTTTTCCTTGGCCTTGGAAGAAGAGGACTTCTTCTTCTCGGGGAGGTTGACCGACGGCGCCAACAGAGAGTAAATCTCATCGAACGAGAGAGGTACAGGATCGGTGCTGTTTCCCACAAACCCGGTCACGCCCGGGGTGTCACGCACCACGCGCCACGAAGCTTCGGTGAGATCCATGCGCACGTACACGTAACCGGGAATGCGCACGCGGCGCACGATCTTCTTTTGACCGTTCTTGACCTCGGTCGCATCCTCCATGGGCACCTCGACCTGGAAGATGTAATCCTCCATGTCCTGGGTTTCGGTGCGCGTGAGCAGCTGGGTCTTCACACGGTTTTCGTGACCCGAGTAGGAGTGGATGACGTACCACTCGCCGGGTGCGGAACGCAGGTGACGCTTGAGGGCCACAACCGGATCCTCAACCGCGCTCTCCGAGTTTTCGTCGAGAACGACGGGGGCCTCTACGCCCTCGATTTCCTCCGCTGGCGCTGCGTTTTCGGGAGCTTCGCCGCTCTCGGGGGCGTCGGCCACTTCCGGGGTGGTGTCGAGGGCCTCGTTTGCGAGGTCGTCGTGCATATCTTCTGCCACGAGTATCGTTTCCTTACTCTCGAAAATCTCAGTGCGCCGTGAACAGTGCGCGCGTGAGCGAGCCGAACACGAAGTCCATGCCGAACACGAGAAGGATCATGAACACGACGAACGCGACAACCGCAATCGTGTAGGTGACCATTTCGCGACCGGTCGGCGTGACAACCTTGCGCAGTTCCGTGAAAACCTGCTGGAGGAAGACCCAGCACGCCTTGAAGGGGTTCTTCGTGCCGATGGTCGACTCTTGCTCGAAGTCGCCACGAGTGGGGTCGGTCTCGGGGTGAACGCTCATCGTTTTCCTTCTCCATCTCGACGTCGGCAACGTGTCGATCGGGCGCTGGGGATTACCGCTTAAAGAAAAAGCAGGGCAGACAGGACTCGAACCTGCAACCTACGGTTTTGGAGACCGTTGCGCTACCAATTGCGCCACTGCCCTGTGCTTCACGAGCACTGCCCGAGGAGCGAAGCCCTCAAAAAGGGCCAGATACGATCATAGGGCAATTGAACGCCGCGGTCTAGTCATGAGGGCCCTTATCGCGATTGTGTGACGCACTCGGCTTGAATCAGGCGCTAGCGTCCTTTGCGGGCGCATGACGCACGGGTTTCACGCGACGCTCTGCTTTTTCTGACAAGATCGAATCCATGAGCTTCGATGACTCCACCTCCACACCGCACGAACGGCGCCTTTCTGCGCGCCTCATATCGATCGCTGAGTCGGCCACTCTCGCCGTTGACGCGAAGGCGAAGGCTCTCGCCGCACAAGGAGAAGACGTCATAGGCTTCGGCGCTGGCGAGCCAGATTTCCCCACGCCCGAGCACATCGTCGAGGCTGCGATCGCCGCCGCTCGCGATCCAAAGAATCACCGCTACTCCCCCGCGACCGGCCTTCCAGAGCTCAAGGAGGCGATCGCGCACCAGACCTATGAGAGCGACCGCGTTCGCGTCGATGCCTCACGCATCATCGTCACCAACGGCGGGAAGCAGGCTGTATACGAAGCACTCGCAGCGCTCCTCGATCCGGGCGATGAAGCCATCCTGCCAGCGCCCTATTGGACAACGTATCCGGAGGCAGTTCGGCTTGCGGGCGGAGTTCCCGTCGCCGTACGCACGGGCGCTGACCAGGGCTATATCCCCTCGATCGAGCAGCTCGAGGCCGCCCGCACGCCGCGTTCGAAGGTCGTGCTGCTGTGTTCACCGTCGAACCCTACGGGGGCGGTCATGAGCCGCGCTCAGGTGGAAGAGTTCGGGCGTTGGGCACTCGAGAACGATCTGTGGGTGCTCTCCGATGAGATTTACCAGAACCTTGTCTATGACGGCGCGACGTTCCATTCGATCCTTGACGTGGTGCCCGAGCTCGAGGATCGCACGATCCTCGTCAACGGCGTCGCCAAGACATTCGCCATGACCGGCTGGCGCGTTGGCTGGTTGATCGCTCCGCCGGACATCGCCCAGGGCGTTGCGCGGCTCCAAAGCCACCTGACCTCGAACGTCAACAACGTTGCCCAGCGCGCCGCCATCGCCGCGCTGACGGGCCCCACCGAACCGCTCGACACAATGCGTGAGGCGTTCGATCGGCGACGCCGCACAATGGTCGACATGCTCAGCGAGATCGAAGGTCTCACGCTGCCGACTCCTCGCGGGGCGTTCTACGCCTTCCCAGATGTCACGGGCCTTCTGGGGCGCGAGATCGACGGTACGTGCGTCACCACGTCGGCCGAACTCGCCGCACTCATCCTCGAGCGCGCGAAGGTCGCACTCGTGCCCGGGGAGGCTTTCGATGCGCCGGGTCACCTCCGCCTCAGCTATGCACTTTCCGACGCCGACCTGGCGAAGGGCGTTGCTCGACTTCAGAAGGTGCTCGGCTAGCCATGGCAACCGTCGGAAATCCACACCCCAATCGCGAAGGCAAGCGAGACCTGCGCGCGCTGCCCAAGGCTCACCTGCACCTGCACTTCACGGGCTCGATGCGCCGCGACACGTTGCAGGAGCTCGCGGCCGCACAGAAGTTGCGGTTGCCGCGCACGCTCACGGAACAGACCGCGCTCAAGGTCGAGCCGAGCGCGCGTGGCTGGTTCCGTTTCCAGCGTTTCTACGACGCCGCACGCACCGTCGTCAACAGCGAGACGATTATGCGCCGCCTCCTTCGCGAGGCCGCCGAGGATGATCTCGCCGAGGGCTCCGTACGGCTCGAGCTGCAAATTGATCCCACGAGTTACGCACCGTTCGTGGGCGGCATTACCCCCGCAATCGAGATCATCGTGGACGAAGCCCGCGCGATCGAGCGCGACCTCGGAATCTCCATGGGGATCATCGTCGCGGCGAGCCGCATGCGCCACCCGCTCGATGCCCGCATCCTCGCCCGCCTTGCCGTCAAGCATGCGGGCACCGTGATCGGATTCGGGCTGTCCAACGACGAGCGGCGCGGGGATACGAGTGCGTTCGCGGGCGCGTTCAGAATTGCCCACAACGGAGGCCTCGCCGCGATGCCCCACGGCGGCGAACTCCTCGGCCCGCCGCATATCCACGAGGTCGTCGAGGCATTGAGGCCCACGCGCCTCGGCCACGGCGTGCGCGCGATCGAGGATCCTCGGCTCCTCGACACACTCGTGGAGCGCGACATTGCCCTTGAAGTGTGCCCGGCCTCAAATGTTTCACTCGGCGTGTATGGCGATATCGGCGATGTGCCCGTACCGCAGCTCGCACGCTCCGGTGCCACGATCGCCCTCGGCGCGGACGACCCGCTCCTGTTCGGTTCGCGCCTTCTCGCCCAATACGAAGCCGTGCGCGCAATGGGCATGAGCGATCGAGAAATCGCCGATCTCGCCGCCGGATCGATCCGCGCCTCGCGCATGAGCGACGCGCACAAGGTAGCGCAGCTTGAACGCGTGCGCGAGTGGTACGAAGGCGCGGCTTGAGCGCGTCTTAGCGGTCTCGGCCGGCGCCGCGACTCGGCGTTGCGAGGAAGAACGCCGGGGCGGCGAACGAATGCTCGGCGAATGCGTGTGCCACCGCGCCCGCGACGGCCTCCACCCTGTCCGCATCGACGAGAGCGATCACGCTACCGCCAAAGCCGCCGCCGGTCATACGCGCGCCGTGCGCCCCCGCTGCGCGCGCCGCATCGACGGCGACGTCGAGCTCGGGAACGGTGACCTCATAATCATCTCGAAGCGAATCGTGCGAGGCGTTGAGCAGCCGGGCAATCGTGTCGAGGTTGTCGCGGATAGAGCCCGCCTCGAGCGCCGCGGCAAATTCGCGCACGCGCTCGATCTCGTGAATGATGTGGCGACTGCGCTTTTGCACGACGGGATCGGTGAGGCCCTCGCACGCGTCTAAAGCCTCCTCGAACGGCACGTCACGAAGACTGTCCACGCCGAGCGCTCGGGCCCCCGCCTCCGCTTGCGCCCTGCGCTGCGCGTACTCGCCACCCACGAGGCTGTGAGGAGCCCGCGTGTCGATAATGAGCAGCTCGAGGCCCTGTCCCGCGAGATCCCACGGGACAGACGTCGTCGAAAAGTCCCGGCAATCGAGAACGATGGCGTGTCCCTCCTCGCACAGGATTGAGGCCGACTGATCGAGCCCGCCGGTTGCCGCACCAGCGAACTGCGTTTCCGCCTTGATCGCCGCGCGAATACGGTCGTGGGGAGTAGTTCCGAGTTCGCACAGCTCATCGATCGCGGCCGCGACCGCGCATTCGAGAGCTGCGCTCGAACTGAGGCCGGCGCCGAGGGGAACGTAGCCATCGATCAAGAGATCGAAACCGCACGGTGTTTCGTCTTCGAAGTGTTCCGCGAGCGCCCACACGACCCCCGCGACGTAGGAAGCCCAACCTTCGACGGCCCCCGGGGCGAGAGTCGCAACGGGCACCTCAACCGTCTCGCCGGACTGCACGGACCGCATCCGCACGACGCCCGCGTCAGTGCGGCGTGCCGCGACGAAGCAGCGATGCGAGATCGCCATTGGGACGCACAGCCCCTGCTGATAATCGACGTGCTCGCCGATGATGTTCACCCGGCCGGGCGCAGAAAACACGCCTTCCGGATCGCCGCCAAAGGCCTCGCGAAACTCGCGAGCAGCCTTGTCGATTGCCTCAACGTCACGGGGAGCAGCATGTAGTTCAGTCATGCCTCAAGTCTAGAGGTGCTCGACGCCATTCGCGTCCTCATCTGCGCTCTCGTCGGAGCGGATGGCCGGCATCCCGACGTCTTCGGGGTCCATTTCGACAATCTCGAATCCTGATTCGCGCGCTTCCGGCTGAAGGTTGTCGAAATCCTCGCGCCACTCCGGGCCGGCCTCAAGATCGATCGTGGGGTCAAGTTCACCGGGATCGAGGTGAACGACTGGAATCGCGGTGGTGAGAGCGCCGGGCTTTCGACGACGCCTGAAGGTCACCATGCGGCGGCGCCGATTGGTGCTAAACGGCTGTGAAATTGCAGGCACGCGCACGCGCCCGCTCGCCAGGAGTGTCACCGCACGGCTCGCCACGAGCTCACCGAGGATCACGCCCGCCGAGATCGCAATGGCGATCTCACACGCAAGCAAGAGATAGCCGGCACCCGTATTGCTCCCGTCGCTCAGTCCCAGAAGGCCTCGATAAATAACCGAGCCCGGCACCATCGTGATGATCGCGGGGGCGATGAGGATGTTCACGTATGCCTTTGCATATTGCGAAATGGCGACCGCGAACACGCCCGTGAAGAACGCGGTAATGCCGGTAGCCCACGCCCGCTCGAGACCCGCGACCTCGATGAGGAACGATGCCGTAGCCGTGAAACCCGGCAGGAGCGTCACCCAGTGCAAAAGGCGCGGCGGGACCTGAAAACCTACGGCGAAACCGAGCCCGATGAACGCTCCCGCGATCGCCACGAGGAGCGTCGAAATCAGGGTGGCCGGAATCGTCGACGTGATCGAGATGTCCGCGCCGACCCACTCGGCGATGAGCATGCCGCCACGAATACCGATGACAGCGCCCACGGTCAGCATGAACGTCTCAAGCACTCGCCCCGCGGCAGTCACGTACCATCCCGTGATCGCATCCTGCATCGCCCCGACCGACGTCGAGCCCGCAAGCACCATGACGAGACACGCGACAACGACGAGTGACGAATTCGCCGTCGGGTCCAGCCAGTTCACGACGAGGGAAATGAGCACCACGATGAATCCCCCAGCGATTTGCGCATAGAACACGGGAAGTCGCAGCTTGTCGAACAGAATGTAGACCTGCCACAACACGCCCGCCGCGAAAGCCGCAAAAGCTGTCACGAGAATCCCCGCGCCGAAGAACATCGCGCACGCGCCGCCCATGAGCACCCACGCGAGAGTGGTCACGATCGGGCCGTAATACCGCTTCATTGAGCGCACGCGATCAACCGCGAGGAGCGCCTCGTGAAGATCCATCTCGCCCTTCACGTATTTTGTGGTGATCTCGTCGACGCGGTCGAGCTTCGTAAAATCGTACGTGTAGCCGCCCGCGGTGCTGATGCGCGTGAACGGTGCCGACTGCGTGTCCGGGTAGTAGGAGACCGACACTTCCGTAAGAGTCGTCTGCACCGACACATTTCGAATGCCGGAGGAGGCCGTCACGCGTAGCATTGTCGCGGTCACGTCGGCCGCCGCGGCACCGTTGGAAATCATGACCTCGCCAATGCGCATGGCGAGTTCGAATACCTGGTGCAGACGGGTCAGGGAAGTGCTCACACTCATATCGTGGCACAGGCTCGCAGGCCGCGCACGGAAAGGATCAGCGAATGACACACACCTCGATCGACGCTCGCGCTGCACTCGCACGCCTGCGCGAAGGCAACGCTCGATTTGCGAGCGGAACGACCCGTCACCCGAATAGCGACGAGGATCGACGCCTCGACCTTTCCTCGGGGCAAGCACCGTTCGCGGCGATCCTCGCGTGCGCCGATTCACGCGTCCCGCCCGAGATTGTGTTCGACTGCGGGCTCGGCGATCTATTTGTTGTGCGTTCGGCTGGACAGATGGTGGAAAACGCCGTCCTAGCCTCGCTGGAATTCGCGGTGCATAAGCTCGCTGTTCCGCTGATCCTCGTCCTCGGCCACGACAACTGCGGGGCTGTCGCCGCGGCCGAGTCCCTCATGGAAGAGCGCGCCAGCGGGACGTCACTAGCCCTCCTCCCGGGACACCTCAACGCGCTTGCCGAGCAGATTTCGCGGCGTTTGGGGTCCGACGCTTGCCAAGCGGCCGTCGGAAACCCTCCCCTTTCCGGGGCAGACGCACCCAGGGACTCCGCTGCCGTGAATGCCGCCGCGGCGAAAGCGGAAGTGTGCGCGCGTTCCCCGCTCATACGCGCGGCGCACGAGTCGGGCGAGCTCGCGCTTGCCCATGCGATGTACACCCTCGATACGGGGCGCGTCGATTTCGGCGACTAATCCACCGCTCAGAGACCGGGGCTCGAGGAAAGCGCACAAACGAGAACGGCGAGGATGAGAATCGTCGCGACATCGATCGACCGGCGCCTCACCACGAGCGCTCCGAGAGCATCCACGGGCAGGATGAGCCGCACCACGGCGAGAGCAAACAGCAACGCCGAGAGCGCGTATCCGGCGGTCGGGACAGAAAAAAAGACCCCGATCGGTAGCACCACGAAAAAGACAATGCCCAGCGTCACCAGCAAAAGTCGCTGGCGGTGCACGGCGGCGCCGAAGGAATAGGGCGATCGATTCACACAACCATCGTAGCCCGACGTGGTTACGCTAGTGGGGTCGCACCCCGTGCAACGCAACGAGGCACTACCGCTACCAACCCACCACAAGGACGTGAACCACAATATGACCGCCGTGCGCATCGAGCATGACCTCCTCGGAGACCGCGAGGTACCAGCCGACGCCCTCTACGGGGTCCAAACCCTCAGGGCGCTCGAGAACTTTCGCATTTCCGATTTCCGCCTGAACCACTTCCCCTCGCTCGTCACGGCACTCGCGTATGTCAAGCACGCGGCGGCCCGCACCAACCAGCGACTCGGCGGCCTCGAAAAGACCAAGGCCGATGCAATCGCCCAGGCTTGCACCGAGATCGAAAACGGAGAGCATCACGAGCACTTCGTCGTCGACCTCATCCAGGGCGGCGCGGGCACGAGCACCAACATGAACGCCAACGAGGTCATCGCAAATCGCGGCCTCGAAATCCTCGGGCACGAGCGGGGCGAGTACGAATACCTCCACCCGAACAACGACGTGAACTTTGGGCAGTCCACCAACGACGTCTACCCGACGGCGGTGCGCCTCGCGATCCTCTTGAGCTTCCCCGATCTTGCCGACGCGATGCAGGGCCTAATCGAGGCGCTGCGCGCCAAGGGCGACGAGTTCGAGCACGTCCTCAAAATGGGGCGCACGCAAATGCAGGACGCTGTCCCGATGACCGTGGGGCAGGAGTTCCACGCGTGGGCGACGACCGTGAGCGAGGACGTCGAGCGTCTCACGCGAACCGCCCGATTCTTCCGGGAAATCAACATGGGTGCGACCGCGATCGGCACGGGCATTACGACCGACCCGAAGTATGCCTCGCTCGTCGTTGAGGAGCTCACGCGGATCACGGGAACAGAGTTCACCCTCGCCGCCGACCTCGTGGAGGCCACGAGCGACACGGGCGCGTTCGTCACCTTTTCGGGCGTGCTCAAGCGGATCGCGGTCAAAGTCTCGAAGATCTGCAACGACCTGCGTCTGCTCTCCTCCGGCCCCCGCGCAGGTTTCAATGAGATCGACCTTCCCGCGGTCCAGCCGGGCAGCTCCATCATGCCGGGCAAGGTCAATCCCGTGATCCCGGAGGTCGTCAATCAAGTGGCCTTCCAGGTGATCGGAAACGACCTCACGGTCACGCTCGCCGCTGAAAGCGGACAGCTTCAGCTCAATGCCTTCGAGCCGGTGATCGCCTACAACATCCTCACTTCAACCCGCATCATGACCCGAGCAATGCGCACACTGACGACGCGCTGCATCGAGGGCATCACCGTGAACGAGGACGTTCTCGCGGGCAACCTCGAGCGCTCGATCGGGATTGTCACGGCGCTCGTGCCCGTAATCGGCTACTCGGCGTCCTCGGAAATTGCCTCGCAGGCCCTCCACACGGGCAAGTCGGTGCGCGATATCGTACTCGAGCGCGGCCTCGTGAGCGAGGGGCACCTCGATGAGATCCTGACGCCGGCTCGCATGACCCAGCCGTACAGGGCAACCGCAACGGGGGCGATCCCCGCGCTCGACAGTTCTGACCCGATCGCCCAGGACGACCTCGAGCTCTAGCTCGGGCCGCCCCCGCTTAGCGGGCTATTCGTCGGCCTCTTCGTTCTTGCCGCGCATCACGAGCAGCGGATCGGGCGTGCCGACGACCTCGTGGTCCTTCCCCTCGTATTCAAACTGCGAGAGGAAGTACTTCATCGCGTTGATGCGAGCGCGCTTCTTGTCGTTCGAGCGGATGATCGTCCACGGCGCATACTTCTTGTCGGTGCGGCGGAACATTTCTTCCTTTGCCGCACCGTACGCTTCCCAGCGGTCGAGCGATTCGAGGTCCATGGGCGAAAGCTTCCATTGGCGGACCGGATCGAGCTGGCGGATCGCGAAGCGGGTGCGCTGCTCCTTTTGCGAAACCGAGAACCAGAACTTCGTGACGTGGATACCAGAGTCGACGAGCATGCGCTCGAAGTGCGGCACCTGGTTCATGAAGGTTTCGTACTCCTCATCGCTCGCGAAGCCCATGACGCGCTCGACACCGGCACGGTTGTACCACGAGCGGTCGAACAGCACCATCTCGCCTTCGGTCGGCAGATGCTCGACGTAGCGCTGGAAGTACCACTGGCCCTTCTCTCGCTCGGTCGGCTTGTTGAGGGCGACGACGCGCGCCATGCGCGGGTTGAGGTGTTCGGTGAAGCGCTTGATCGTACCGCCCTTACCGGCAGCATCGCGCCCCTCAAAAATGATGATCGCTTTCTTCTTCGCGTCCTCGAGCCAGTACTGGAGCTTGAGCAGCTCGACCTGAAGGAAATACTTCTCGCGCTCGTACTCGTCGCGCTCCATGCGTGTCTCGTAGGGGTAGCCCTCCTGCCACGTGTACACGGGGTTGCCATGCGGGTCGATCAGGTCAGGATCGGGCGAGTGGCCATCGGCAACGGTATAGCCGAGTTCGCGAAGGTGCTCGATAAATTCGCGAAGGTTGCTGCTGTGCGGCAGTTCGCCGTTGAGATCGAGTTCGGGCACGGGGGCTTTCTTGCCTTTTTTCATCGCTCGTCTTTCGCTCGTGGGGGCGGGGATTGGGGTCTCAGGGCTGGGATCGACTGGCGCCGGGGCGGGGTCGATGGAAGGTTCCGACGGCTGCTCTGCTTCGGTGCGCTTGCCAAAAATCCGCGCGATAAAGGCGATCAGTGCGCGAAGTGGCGAGTTCCCGTCATGTACATGGTGATTCCCGCGCTCTTGCATGCCTCGATCACCTCCTTATCGCGGATCGACCCTCCGGGCTGCACGATGGCGCTCACGCCCGCGTCGATGAGTTGTTCAGGGCCGTCAGCGAAGGGGAAGAAAGCGTCGGAAGCCGCCACCGCACCGCGTGCGCGCTCCTCGCCCTCGCCGCCGAGGGTGTTGGCGCGCTCCACCGCAAGGCGGCACGCGTCAACGCGGTTCACCTGACCCATGCCTACGCCCACGGCCGCGCCATCTTTCGCGAGCAGGATCGCGTTAGAACGGGGGGCCCGCACGGCGCGCCACGCGAAGGCGAGGTCGGCGAGGGTTGCGGCCGAGGCCGGCTCACCGCACACGAGCTCCCAGTTCGCGGGGTCGTCGCCCGGTGCCTGGTAGCGGTCGGGCTCCTGGTAGAGCACGCCGCCCCAAATCTCGCGGCCGTCGAGGGTGGAATCAGTGCGGGGCGCACCGGAGATCTCGAGGATGCGCAGGTTTTTCTTCGCTTTGAGAGCGTCGAGTGCGCCGTCCTCGTAGCCGGGGGCGACGATGACCTCGGTGAAGACCTCGCTGACGCGCTGTGCCATGTCGAGGCTCACGGGGCGGTTCGCGGCGATCACGCCACCGAAGGCGGATACCGGGTCGGTTGCGTGGGCCTTCGTGTAGGCATCGGCGATGTCGGCATCTTCGGAGGCGATGGCAATGCCGCACGGGTTGTTGTGCTTGATGATCGCGACGCACGGCTCGGGGTGGTCGAAGGCAGCGCGCAGCGCGGCATCGGCATCGACATAGTTGTTGTAGCTCATCGCCTTGCCGCCAAGCGGTTCCGCCTCGGCGAGGGTCGTCGAATCCTCGAACAGCGAACGGCTCGAATCAAGGAAGGCCTTCTGATGCGAGTTTTCGCCGTAGCGAAGCGGCGTGAGGTCCTCGTCTTCAGGATCGACGCCGAGGGCTTCGTCGGCACGGTCCGCCATCCACTCCTCGATAGCGGCGTCGTATTCGGCGATGCGCGAGAAGGCGTCTGCGGCCAGAACGAGGCGTTCTTCGCGTGTGAAGCCACCGTCGGCGACGGCTCCTTCGACCAGGTCGTACTGTTCGATGCTTGTCACCACGGCGCACGTGGAGAAGTTCTTTGCGGCACTGCGCACCATTGCGGGGCCGCCAATGTCGATCTTTTCGACGATGTCGTCGAACGATGCGCCGCTCGCGACGGTGTCCTCGAAGGGATAGAGGTTGCACACGAGCAGGTCGATCGGGGCGATCGCATGCTCCTCGAGCGCGGCGACGTGCGAAGGCTTGTTGCGGTCGGCGAGAAGACCACCGTGGATCTTCGGGTGGAGGGTTTTCACGCGGCCGTCGAGAATTTCGGGAAAGCCCGTCACGTTCTCCACGGCCGTCACGGGGATTCCTGCCTCGGCGATCGCCTTCGCGGTGGAGCCGGTCGAAACGATCTCGACGCCGTTCGCATGGAGACCGGTCGCGAGCTCGATGAGACCAGTCTTGTCGTATACAGAGACCAGGGCGCGCGTGACGGCACGCTTGGACATGCGGGGCTCCTTCGTCGTGGTGTGATTGGGCGATTTGCCCTTTAAACCTATCGCGTTCGCGTGAACGCGATGTGACGTTGAGCTGTCGCGGCGTTTATTCGTTGCGGGCTCGGCGGGCGATGACGTCCACGAGCATCTCGCGTTCGATGACCTTGATCCGCTCGTGAAGCTCTTCTTCGCTTTCACCCGGCCGAATGGTGAGGGCACGCTGATCGATGATTGCGCCGGTATCGACCCCTTCATCGACGTCGATGACCGTCGCACCCGTCACCTTCACGCCGTAGTTGAGGGCGTCGCGCACCCCGTGGGCGCCCGGGAAAGCGGGAAGGAGCGCCGGGTGAGTGTTGATGATGCGCCCCCGGAAGGCTTCGAGCATGGGGGCTCCGAGCAGACGCATGAACCCCGCGAGCACGACGAGGTCGGGGGCGTAATGTGCGGTGCAGTCGACGAGTGCGCGGTTCCAGTCCTCGCGCGTGGAGTAATCGGCGAGCGGAACAACGTGCGCGGGAATCCCGCGATCGCGCGCGAAGCTCAACCCGGGGGCGTCGACGTCGGCGATGACGGCGGCGACCTTCACGCCAGCAAGCGCCCCTTTCTCGATTGCTTCAAGGATCGCTCGAAGATTGCTCCCCGTTCCGGAAATGAACACGACGCACGTGAAATCGTTCATGTCTTAACAGTAGCGGGGCCCGTGCCTGGGGCGCGTGTAGGTTTCGGTAGGCGCCCATGCGGCACAATGGAATTCGTGACTTCCGAACCGAACCACCCTCAACAGGACCAGCCAGCCTTTACCCCCGAGCGTCAGCAAGCGTTCTCTCGTGCACTCCTGCTTGCCGCGACGTGCATGATCCTCGCGTGGGGTGCGACTCTCCTGCCCCTACCCTTTAGCCTGCTCGCGGGCCCCGCGGGCATCGGCGCCCTCGTGTTCCTCGTGCGCCTTTTGATTGTGGCGTGGCCGACGCCAGCCCGGCGTTCAGCGAGTGTCACGGCAGCCTTCGGGATCCCCGCCTCAATCGTGGTCATCGGTCTCGCGCTTGTTTCGCTCGTGTTTTACGGCCCGATGACCCAGTACCAGGAGTGCCTCGATTCCGCGCTCACCAACGCGGCAGTGTCATCGTGCGGCAAGGACCTGCCGGGCGCGATCCTCGAGTGGCTGCACCTCTAGTCTGACTCGCGCAAAGGGGAGGGTGCGCTCTGCGCCTCGCCGCCCTCGTCTGCGTCGCTCACTGCGCGCTCGGGTTTCTCCTCACGCTCGAGCGTGTCTTCAACGGCGTCAGCCTTGATGCCCTCACCGCCCGAGTCCACGCTCCTCTCGGAGCCTTCGCTCGATGAGTCCGCCACGCTCTCGGCGGCGTCACTCTCACCGCGTTCCGCGCCCTCATCTTTCGATTCGGCTTCTTCAACCCGTGCGCGAAGAGCGGCCGCTCCCTCCCTCACGCGGGCACGCCCCGCGCGGAACTGCGAGAAAACCCAGGTGTCGAGACCCGTTTGGCTCCATCCCGCAATGAGAGCGGCAGGCACGGACACGAGAAGTGCCACGGGAAGCACGAGAGTCGTGAGCCGCGGGCCCACGTGCGCGAGTTGAGCCGTGCCGATTGTCCCGCTTCCGAGCAAAAACAGCACCGCGAGAACGATCAGGGCGCCGATCGCGTACGTGAGCCAGGACGTGACCTTTGCGCGAACGTCGAAGTCACGGGTCTGACGGGCAAGGACTACAGCGGCGGCGATCGAGGCGAAGATCGGTATCAGAAGAAAGGCCCACACCCACGGCGAAAAGTGGCCCGGCTCAGGGACCGCGCCGAGAATCGGGAACGCGGGCAGTACCCCCGTCAGCGATCCCTCGAACGACGTGTGCGTGTGAGGGCCGAGCGTTACCGTCCCCGCGCTCACGAACGCCACCATCCACACGAGCATGGTGGGGAAGAAGGCAAGGGCCGCAAGCACGAGCGCAACCGTGCCAAAAAAATCCGGTTCGAGGCCCCGATGAAGGTGAATAATCGCGTCACGGCGAATCACCATCCACACCGTTAGGGCAACTGTCGCGCCGCCGAAAAGTCCAAGTACGAGCACGCCGATCGAGCGCAGCGCCGCTGCGTACTTCTCCGGCACGAGCGCGAGCAGCCCCACGCGCGGCGCCGTCCCGCTCTTGCGCCGCACGAGCGACGCCATGAGGCCGGCAGCACCGGCGATCACCGAAAGCGCGAGTGCACTCACGCCAGCGCTCACCGTCACGGGCTGAACGCCCGGAGTGCGGGCAAGCAGAGAGGCAACTGTCGCCATAAGCGCGTACGAAATTCCAAAGCCCGCAAGGATCAGCCCGAGCGCCGTGAGCGCACCGCGTTTGAGAGCTCCCGAGGTCTCCGTGAGTGTCAATGAGCGACCAGTGCGCAGCATCGTCGCGCCACACACGAGCGCGAACACGAGCGTCAGCCCAAGCGGCGGGAGTACCACCGTGCCATCGATCCCCACATCCTTAAGCGACAGCGCGCCACCATGACCGAGCACGACGAGGCACAGCGACACAATCACGGCATCGAGCGTGCTCGCCTGGGTAAGGGTGTTGAAGCCATGCGCAACGAGCACCGGGACGGCGACGATCGAAAGGTTGATCGTGAAAGCGATTGCGGCGGCCGTGACTCCGAGGAAGATTGGGGTCGCGTCATTTCGCCTCATCGCGGCCCCTGGCTGGTCGTAGAAACCGCGGTAGGTGCGAGAGCAAAACAAACGGTGCGCAATAATGTGGACATCATGCCCATCTTATTAGCCCCTGACGCCCATCCCCCGGTAGATCCCCCACGTTTTTCTGTGCGATCGGTCCAGCTTGACAGCCCCGTCACCATCGCCGAGCGCATCCCGGAGGACCCAAGCGCGCTATGGCTCCACGGATCGGGGGGCCTCATCGGAATCGGTGAGGCTGCAAGGCTCGAGGCCACTGGTGCCGACCGTTTCGATGCACTCGCGCGTGCGTTTCGCGCCGTGAGCGACAATGCCGAGGTAGAAGACCTCGCCAATCTCCGCGGGAGCGGCCTCGTCGCCTTCGCGTCATTCTCCTACTCCCCTGGATCCTCGCGCCCCTCACGCCTCGTGATTCCACGCTACCTGCTCGGCTCCGTAGACGGCTGCGCCTTCCTCACGATCGTGAGCACCGAAAACGAAGCAGCCGTCGGAACCTCCCCCACCTCAGCCGAGCAGGTCCTCGCGCTTTTTCAGGCCGGAAAGTCCCCGACGGTTGCCCCTCGCGCAATGCGACCCGCGCATTCGGGCGAGGCCTACCGCGGGCTCGTCAAAGAAGCCGTCCAGGAGATTGACGACGGCGTGGCCGAAAAGATCGTGCTTTCGGAGCGATTCGAGATCGACCTCGGCGCACTCGAGGCGAAAAGCCTCGTGCCAGCGCTCGCCTCCCAGCTCAGTCGCCGCTACCCCACCGCGTGGACATTCGCACTCGACGACATTGTGGGCGCCTCCCCCGAGATGCTCGTGCGCACAGAGGGCTCGACCGTGTTCTCGCGCGTTCTCGCGGGATCGCGGCCCGTGAGCGGGGACGAGGAACTGAGCGCCGAGGAGCGAGAAACGTTCCTCCACGACCCCAAAGAGCGCTCCGAACACGATTTCGCAGCACGCTCGGTGCGCGAACCGCTCGAAAGGCTCGGCGTGCGCCTGGCGCCGTCGGAAGGCCCCTTTGTGCTGCATGTGCCCGGAATCGAGCACCTGGCGACCGACATTCGGGGCGTCGCGCCCGAGGGCCTCGGGATTCTCGAGATCGCCGGGGCGCTGCACCCGTCCGCAGCCGTCTCGGGCACGCCACTTTCGGTCGCGAACGAGGTCATCGCGCGCCTCGAGCGCGTTGACCGCGCCGGCTACGCCTCCCCCGTTGGCTGGATCGGCGCGGACGGCGACGGCGAGCTTGCCATTGCCCTGCGCATGGCCCACGTGGGCGCCACTACGCTCACAGTGCAAGCGGGCGGCGGGCTCGTGAGCGATTCCGATCCGCTCACGGAGCACGCAGAAGCGCTCGCCAAAACCCGCCCGATCGTGCGCGCCCTCGAGGCGCTTAGCTCCCCTGAAGCGTGATATCGACGGTCCGCTCTTTCCCATCGCGCAGCACGGTAAACGTGTGGGTGCTGCCCACCTCGAGACTGCGAACATACGCGGTCAGCGCTGACGAGGAGCCGATCTGAACGTCGTCGACCTTCGTCACGAGATCCGCATTGGCGATTCCTGCCTTGGCCGCGGCGCTATCCGCAGTCACATCGACGACGTGGGCGCCCTGAACCACGGCCGACCCCGTGTTGGCCTCGCCGTCCTTGATACGCACGCCGAGGAACGCGTGCTTGGCCTTGCCGTTTTTCGCAAGCTGCTCCGCGATGAGCTTCACGGTGTTTGAGGGGATCGCGAACCCGAGGCCAATGCTCCCCGCTCCCTCGCTCTTCGACGCGTTCGACGCGATCGAAGAGTTAATGCCGATCACCTCGCCGGCGCGGTTGACGAGCGGGCCGCCCGAGTTACCGGGGTTCACCGAGGCATCGGTCTGGATCGCTGACGTGTACGACGCGGTCGAGGGGTCTTGGTTTTCGCTGCGCTCCGGGCGCGTAACAACGGGACGGTTGAGCGCCGAAACGATGCCGGTCGTCGCCGTGTTCGCGAGACCGAGAGGCGTGCCCATCGCCATGACATCCTGCCCCACCGTAAGGGCGGAGGAATCCGCGAACGTCGCCGGGGTGAGATCCTTCGGCGGGTTCGAGAGGCGAACGAGTGCGATGTCGGTGCTTTCATCCGAACCGATGAGGGTCGCATCGAACGTCCGCCCATCGGAGGTTGTCACGTTAATGAGGACCGCGCCCGCGACTACGTGCGCGTTCGTCACGATCGTGCCCTTGCCGTCGTACACGATGCCCGTGCCTTCTGAACCGCCGTTGCCGGTATCAACGCGAATCGAAACCGTGCTCGGCGAGATGACGCGGGCGGTATCGACCCACGAGTCCTCGACAACGTCACCACCGTGGCCGACCCTTTCAGCCGGGGTCCCCGACTGCGCCTTGCTGCGCGAGGCCTCACCGGGCGCTCCCCAGAACATAAGACCGAGGCCGGTTGCCGCGCCGATCGTGAAGATCGACGAGAGGAGCATGCCAACGATGACGAGGGTGGCGGTCGCAAGCCACGACGGTGATTTCTTCATAGGCGTGATCTAAACCCCGTTTCCTGAACGTTCGCTTCCGATATCCACAAAAAACACCCGGCGGCGAGCGTTGTGTGAGGCGGTCGACAGGCGCCCTGAGAGTTCACCGGGAGCACACCGCTCAACCTGAACGCCGAGCCCCTCGATCGCCGAAGCCAAATCAATCCCATGAGGCGTCGTGAAAAACCGTTCGAGAACCGAGCTCGGCGCCCCCTGGTGCTCAAGGCCCGAGAAGATGCGCCCGCCGTTGTCGTCCACGATCACAATGTCGAGTTCGGGCTCGCGCTCGGTGGGGCCGATGACAAAACCCGTGAGATCGTGAATCGCGCTCACATCGCCGAGGAGGACGCGCGTGCGATTCCGTTCGGCGAGGGCAATGCCGCTCGCCATCGACACTGTGCCGTCGATTCCCGCGAGGCCGCGATTGGCGTACACGCGCGCGCTATTCGATCCCGCGTGCTGTTCGAGGTCGCGGATGAGGGAACTCGCGCCGAGTACGAGTGGGGCGCGGTCCTGCGCGCATGCCTCCCATACCGCGAGCGCGGCCACGGCTTGCGGCGCGAGACGCTCACGGCCCCGCGCGTCGAGTTCCCTGCCGAGGTCCTTCCACGCGTCGAGGTAACTCGGCTGTTCCTCGGCGAGGCTCGAGGTTTCGACGTCGATCAAGGGAATGATGTGCGAGGCGTTGCGAGGCGCATCGGGCCATTCAAGGCGGCTGCTTTCGAGGATGACCTCGATGTCGCTCGCGCCGAGAAGTTGCCGCATCACGGGCCGAGAAAGCGTGGGGTGGCCCACGACGATGACAGTTCGCGGTCGAAGCTCGTGGGCTTCCGCGCCCATGACGTGCGCGATCGCCTCCGGATACATGGGCACGAGGACGTCTGCGCACGCGCGTGCATAGCTGCTCGGCTCGGCGAAAAGCGGCAGGCCCAAGCGTGTGGCGAGCGCGCTGGCTCGGCGCCCGGAGTCATACCCGTCGCCGGCGACGACCACGGTGCGGGCGGGCAGGTCGCGAAGAGGAACACCGGCGCGGTCCGCCGAAGCGGTGTGCTCGGGAATGCGGAGCACTTCCTCGACACGCTCGACTGTCGCCCACGTCGCCGCGAGCGGATCGCGAAAACCGAGGTTGAGGTGCACGGGCCCTGGAGATTCGAGGGTGGCGTGGGCCGCGCGCGCAGCCGTGTCGACCGCGAGCCGAACATCGGTGTGGCTCGCCTCGTGAGCACCGGGCGCGGGAAGGTCGACGTTGAGCACGGTGAACGGCGAAAAGAGCCCCGCCTGGCACGTCGTTTGGTTCGCACCGGTCCCGCGTAGCTCGGCCGGTCGGTCGGCCGTGAGCAGCACGAGGGGTATACCGCTATGGTGGGCTTCCATGGCGGCGGCAAGCAAGTGCGCGGTCGCGGTTCCGCTCGTCGTTCCGACGGCGGCCAGCTCCCCAGCTCGACTAAGTCCGAGGGCCGTAAACGCCGCGGATCGCTCATCGTGGCGCACGTGCACCTCGAATGCCGTGCTTGTGCGCTCGGCGAGGGCACTGGCTGCATAGGCGAGCGGAGCCGAGCGCGATCCGGGGGCAAGCACGAGGTGGCGAAGCCCGCACGCGATGAGGGAGGAAAGAAGGGCGTGTGCGGCCTCAAGCGCGCCCGAACCGGCACGAGGCGGGGCAGAAATATGCATGTCCCCAGCTTACCGGGCTACCGCGTGCGCGCCTCGAGCACCTCGGCTGCCTGGGAAATGCGCGCATGCCATTCGCGCGCGCGACTCTCACTCGCGCGGTACTTCTCAATGAACTCCTCGCTCACGTCGATGCGCCCCGCGGGAAGCGTGCCGTCGTCACTCACGAGCGGACGCTCGCACACGTCCCCTTCGAGGAGTCTCGCCGTGCCGAGCCCGCACGCATGCTCGAGCTCAGGAAGGGCCGCCGCGAACGCGAGACCAGCGCTGAGGCCGACCGACGTTTCGAGCGCGCTCGACACCACAACCGGAAGCCCCGTTTGCTCCGCGAGCGCAAGGGCTCGCCGCACTCCACCGAGCGGCTGTGCCTTCATGACGAGGATGTCGGCGGCTTTCGCTCGCGCCACGGCGAGGGGATCGTCGGCTTTGCGCACCGATTCGTCCGCGGCGATCTTCACGTGGACGCCGCGCCTCACCTCGGCAAGCTCGCGGACGCTCGCGCACGGTTGCTCGACGTATTCGAGACCGCCAGCCGCGCGATCGAGTTCGCGAATCTTCTCGATCGCCTCGTTCACCTCCCACGAGGCGTTCGCATCCACCCGAATTCTGGCCTCATCACCCAGGGCCTCCCGCACGGCCGCGACTCGCGCCACATCATCGCTGTGGGCGCAGCTAGCGTCGGACACCTTCACCTTCGCGGTGGCGGCGCCGAACGACCGGGCAAGCGCGTACGCGCGCTCCGGACTCACGACGGGGATCGTCGCATTGATGGGGATGCGGGGGCGCAGGGGCTCCGGGAAGGGAAGGGTGGCCTGCTCGAGAGCGGCGGCGAGCCAGGCCGAGGCCTCCTCTGGGCCGTATTCGAGAAACGGCGAGAACTCGCCCCAGCCTTCGGGGCCGAGCAGGAGGGCCGCCTCCCGCACGTCGATGCCGCGAAAGCGCGTGCGCATGGGGATGCGCACGATCTCGATGCGCTCGATCTGTCCTTCGAATTGCATAGGAGTTTTGGGGGTAATGGTGGTTCCGTTCGCGCGACTAGGCGGACAAGGGCCACCCGGATTGCATAAGGGTTGTGGGGGTTATCCGCGAGGTCTCGCCCCTCGCAAACCCCCACGACCTCTATGCAATTCAGGAAAGGGGAGGTGGCGGGGAGCTACTCGTTGTCGCCGCCCGTCACGTTCACGGCCTCGCTCGCGATAACCGCATCGTGCTGCTCATCGTCCCACACCCAGTTCGCGACCTCGGGAATGTCGGCGCCGTGCGTGAACGCGTACTGCCGGGCGCGAATACGCTCGTCAGACATGCGCTGGCGCAGTCCCGCGTACCGCGTACCGAGCGAATCGACGTGGTCGATCACATCCATGACGAGGTGGAAACGATCGATGTCGTTGCGCATGAGCATGTCGAACGGCGTCGTCGTCGTGCCCTCTTCCTTGTACCCGCGCA
Source organism: Dermabacter sp. HFH0086 (assembly GCF_000413375.1). Taxonomy (NCBI): domain Bacteria; kingdom Bacillati; phylum Actinomycetota; class Actinomycetes; order Micrococcales; family Dermabacteraceae; genus Dermabacter; species Dermabacter sp. HFH0086. The sequence continues at coordinate 1,216,255 of NZ_KE340308.1, read as the reverse complement.
CGTGGATGCGCGCGTTCGGGTCGTGGCGGTAGGCAAGGCGGTGAATGAGCCAGGGGTAACCGTGGTAGGCAAACACGACCGGGATGTCCTTGCCGAAGAGGCCGTCGAAGTCCTTCTCGGAAAGACCGTGCGGGTGCTCACGCTCATGCTGGAGACGCATGAGGTCAACGACGTTCACAACGCGCACGCGCAGCTCGGGGATCTCCTCGCGGAGGATTTTCGCGGCCGCGAGAGTCTCGATCGTCGGGATATCGCCCGCGCAGCCGAGGACGACGTCCACGCCCTCACCGTTCACCTCGGTGCCTGCCCACTCCCAAATGCCGATGCCGCGCGTGCAGTGCACGATCGCCTCGTCCATCGTGAGCCAGTTCGGGTTCGGCTGCTTGCCGGCGACGACCACGTTGATGTACTGGCGCGAACGCAAGCAGTGATCGTACGTCGACAACAGCGTGTTGGCGTCCGGCGGAAGGTACACGCGCACAACTTCGCTCTTCTTGTTCACCACGTGATCGATGAAGCCCGGATCCTGGTGGCTAAAGCCGTTGTGGTCCTGGCGCCACACGTGCGAGCTCAGGAGGTAGTTGAGCGAGGCGATGGGGCGCCGCCACTCGATCTCATTTGTAACCTTGAGCCACTTGGCGTGCTGGTTCACCATCGAATCGACGATGTGAATAAATGCCTCGTAGCTCGAGAAAAGGCCGTGGCGGCCAGTCAGCAGGTAGCCTTCGAGCCAGCCCTGCATCTGGTGCTCGGAGAGCATCTCCATGACGCGGCCCTCTTGCGCGAGATTCTCGGAGGCGTCATGGTCCTCGAACTCGCCATTCCACTGCTTTCCCGAGACTTCATAGATCGCCTGGAGACGGTTCGAGGCAGTTTCATCAGGGCCGAACACGCGGAAGTTATGCATGTTGTTCTTGACGACGTCGCGCAGCCACGTGCCAAGAACGCGAGTGGCCTCGGAATTCGTTCCACCGTGATGAGGCACGTCAACGCCGTACTCGCGAAAATCGGGGAGCACGAGGTCGTGGAGGACCTCGCCGCCGTTCGTGATCGGGTTGGCGCTCATGCGCTTGAGCCCCTCCGGCGCAGCATCGACGACCTCGTCGATGAACGCGCCGTCCTCGTCGACGAGCTCCTCGATCTTGTAGGACTCGAGCCATTCGCGCAGGTCGTTCAGGTGCTGATCGGTGTCGCGTGCGCTCGCGAGCGGCACCTGGTGGCTGCGCCACGAGCCCTCGGTTTTCTTCCCGTCGATCTCCTTCGGGCCAGTCCAGCCCTTCGGCGTGCGGAACACGATCATCGGCCACATCGGGCGCTCGATGTCGCCTTCGGCGGCGCGCTTTTTAATGTCGGCGATCATGTCGAGCGCCTCGTCGAGCACCGCAGCGAAACGCTTGTGCGTCTCTTCGATCGGTTCGTCGTCGAAGCCACCTTCGAAGAACAGAGGGGTGTGACCGTAGCCCACCATGAGCGAGCGAAGCTCATCCTCGCTGATGCGCGCAAGAACGGTGGGATTCGCGATCTTGTACCCATTGAGGTGGAGAATCGGCAGCACAACGCCATCGTTCTTCGGGTTGAGGAACTTGTTCGAGTGCCAGCTCGTCGCGAGCGGGCCCGTCTCGGCTTCGCCGTCGCCCACGATCGTGAAGGCGATCTGGTCGGGATTGTCGAGCACCGCACCGTACGCGTGCGAGAGCGCGTAGCCGAGCTCACCGCCCTCGTGGATGGAGCCCGGAGTTTCGGGGGCGACGTGCGAGGGGATACCGCCGGGGAACGAGAACTGCGTGAAGAGCTTCTTGAGGCCGCGCTCATCCTTCGTGATGGCCGGGTAGGTCTCGGTGTAGGTGCCTTCGAGGTAGCTCGCGGCAACGAGGCCCGGGCCGCCGTGGCCTGGGCCCGTCACGTAAAACGCGTTGAGGCCGCGCTGTTTGATCGCGCGGTTTGCGTGCGCGTACAGGAACGTGAGCCCGGGGGTAGTGCCCCAGTGACCGAGAAGGCGCGGCTTCACGTCATCGCGCGAAAGAGGTTCGCGCAGGAGCGGGTTGTTCATGAGGTAGATCTGGCCCACCGAAAGATAGTTCGCGGCGCGCCACCACGAATTGAGCTGATGGGCTTCTTCGGCGGTAAGTGGATGGGATGGCTCGTTCGGCCATTCGCGTGCGGAGCTCATGTCTCTCCCTGCCCATGACTGGGACTTGCACTAGTGGGGCGACACGGCGCAGGGCGGCAGGCCGCTCATGCGCCAATGCCGATTGCTTAATGTAGTCTACGCCTCATTTTTCACGAGCGCTTGGGTGGTTTCAGGCCTGCGACGGCGCGCTTTTCACACGAAGCTTTAAACTTGACATCATGACTGCAGCGCCACTTCCCGCCCCCGTATCAGCGACGTTCGACCCCGATCGTTGGCGTGACATCGACGCGGCCGAACTTGGCTCCGCACCGTTCACGGACATCACCTACCATCGCGCTGTCGAGCGCACGCGCGATGAGTACGGCGAGGAACAGTGCCGGGATCTCAACGCCGTACGCATCGCGTTTGACCGGCCCGAGGTGCGCAATGCCTTTCGCCCGCACACGGTCGACGAGCTGTACCGCGCGTTCGATCACGCACGCCTCGACCCGAGCGTGGGCGTCATCATTCTTACGGGCAACGGTCCCGCCCCCAAGGACGGCGTGTGGGCGTTCTGCTCGGGCGGGGACCAGCGGATCCGCTCGCGCAGCGGGTATCGGTATGCCGACGGTGACACGGCCGAATCGATCCGCCCGGAAAGCGCAGGCCGCCTCCACATCCTCGAAGTTCAGCGTCTCATCCGCACGATGGGCAAGGTCGTGATCGCTGCGGTCAACGGCTGGGCTGCCGGCGGTGGCCACTCACTGCACGTCGTCGCCGACCTCTCGATCGCGAGTAGGGAACACGCGCGCTTCAAGCAGACCGACGCGAATGTGGGCAGCTTCGACGGCGGCTACGGGAGTGCGTACCTCGCGAAGCAGGTCGGGCAGAAGCGCGCGCGCGAAATCTTCTTCCTCGCCGAGGAGTACTCGGCGGAGGATGCCTACAACTGGGGGGCCGTCAACCGCGTCGTGCCTCACGAGGAGCTCGAAAACGAGGCCCTGCGCATGGCCCGCGTGATCGGCACGAAATCCCCGCAGGCAATTCGCATGCTCAAGTTCGCCTTTAATCTCGCTGACGATGGCCTCATGGGCCAGCAGGTTTTCGCGGGTGAGGCCACACGCCTCGCCTACATGACCGACGAAGCGGTCGAAGGGCGCGACGCGTTCCTCGAAAAGCGCGAGCCGGATTGGTCGGCCTTCCCCCACCCGCAAGGCTAGGGTTCCGACGGTTGCCGGCAAGCGTCGGATCGACATTCTTCACCGAAAGGAGCACGCGTGAGCACCTCACATACCCCCGACCGCGAGTCGCTTCCGTGGCTAACGCCCGGCCCGTTCGATGGGACCGTGTGCTCGCAAGCTCAGTACGCGCGCGGCATCGGCGAGGCCCTCGCTGGTACCGCTCGCCTCTGGCTCGGCGCCCATGAGCGACCTGAGCTGATCGGCCCGCTCGAATGCGCGAAACCGCGCGAAAACGCGTGCGCGGGCTGTACGTGTGCGCGTTCTAACGCGGGGGTACGTGAGCCCGATCCGCGCGAGATCGCCCTCGTGGTGCCGACCTCCGGTTCCACCGGGACGCCGAAGTCTGTCGCGCACTCGATCCAGAGCCTCAAGGCCTCGATTCACGCGACGGCCTATGAGTTCGGTTCGCACGGTGCCTGGATGCTGTTTCTTCCCCCCACGCACATCGCGGGCGTGCAGGTCATCGCTCGGGCGAGCGTGGCAAGCACACTTCTGGGACTCGACGATCACGACGGGCTTCCTGGCGCACTCGCGCCGCTCGTGGATCTTTCGGGTCATTTCGATGCGGCGGTGCTGACGGGTGCAATGGAGCGCTGGAACGCACGTGTCCGCAGCGATCAGGCCCTTGCTGACCTGCCGCTTTACACGTCCTTCGTTCCCACGCAGCTCGAACGAATCGTGAGCGCGGCCGAAGCAGGTGATGCTGCTGTATCGCGCGCCCTCTCCCGTTTCGAGGCGGTCCTCGTGGGCGGCGCCGCGACTGCCCCTGAGCTCCTCGATCGCGCGCGAAAGCTCGGCGCACGGATCGTCACGACCTACGGCTCGAGTGAGACCGCCGGTGGCTGCGTCTACAACGGTCTCCCCCTCCAGGGGGTCGAACTCAAGGTCAACGATGAGGATCAGCTCATGATTACGGGGCCGTCGATCGCGCTCGGATATATCTACGAGACGGGCGCGTTCACGAATGTCGACGGCAACGATGCCGATACGCGCCGCCGCTTCTTTTCGACACCCGAGCTCGCCGCAACGCGCCTCTTGCGCACGCGTGACCTCGCACGCCTCACTCGCGACAAGGCCACTGGTCTCACGCGCCTCACCATCCTGGGGCGTGCGGATGACGTCATCATTTCGGGCGGGCGCAAAATCGTTCCGCAGGCACTTGAGCGCGTACTCGAGGGCACGGGCGAGTTTCGCGAAGTTCTCGTCGTTCCCGTCGAGTCGAAGGAGTGGGGCCAGATGGCTGTGGCCCTCACCGTCCCAAAGGTTGAGGGGGCGATGCCCACCCAAACCTGGACGGCGGATCTCCAGGCGCAGCTGACGGTCGCGACCGCCCTTACCGATGCCGGTTTCGCGCGGCACGAAATTCCCCGCAGCGTCCTGACGACGGGCTCCCTCCCCCGCCTCGACAGCGGAAAGGTGGACCGCAAAGCCGCCGCTGAGCTAGCGCACGAGGCGCTGCTCAATATCGAGGCTTTCGAGTACGCGAAGAGCCTCGGCACACGTTTCAGCGCCGACGGGCACCACGAGCTCGAATTCGGCGGGCCCGACGAAGAGGACAACGAGTAAATGGCGAGTGCAGCACAATGGATCGAGGGGGCCCGGCCCCGCACGCTTCCCGCGGCCATCGCCCCGGTCGCGGCAGGCACGGGCCTCGCCCTCATGCACGGGGGTTACCAGGGCAGCGTCACCGTCGGGCGGGCCCTGCTCGCGCTCGTGCTCGCTCTCGCCCTGCAGGTGGGCGTCAATTACGCGAATGATTATTCCGACGGTGTCCGCGGCACCGACGATGACCGCGTCGGCCCGTTCCGGCTGACCGGTTCGGGGGCGGCGCGGCCCATGGCCGTGAAGCGCGCGGCTTTCGCGTCATTTGGGGTGGGGGCCCTCGCGGGCCTCACGCTCGTGATCCTCGCGGGCGCGTGGTGGATGATTCTGGTCGGGATCGTGTGCATTCTCGCGGCGTGGTACTACACGGGCGGCAAGCACCCTTACGGCTACATGGGCCTCGGCGAGGTCATGGTGTTCGTGTTCTTCGGGCTCGTTGCGGTCATGGGAACGAGCTATCTCCTATCTGGGCGCACTGGGCTCGACGACCTGCTCGTTGCGAGCGGCGTTGGCCTGTGGGCCTGCGCGGTCATGCTCACGAACAACCTGCGCGATATCCCCTCCGACCGCGTCTCCGGCAAGCGCACACTTGCTGTCCGGCTCGGCGACGGTGCCACGCGCCTGCTGTATGCGGCGATGATCCTCGTGCCGTTCCTTTTGCTGATTCCCGTGGTTCCGCACGCTCCACTCGTGGCGCTCACGTTCCTCGCACTGCCCCTTGCGATGGCGCCCATCCGGCGCGTGATTGAGCAGCGCGCTTCGGGCCGAGAGTTAATTCCCGTGCTCGCGGCGACGGGCAAACTTGAACTCGTGGCCTCGCTCCTCATGCTCGCGGGGTTCGCCCTGAGTTCGGCGCTCCTCTAAAAGCAGGGGCTACTCACCGCGGTCGATGAGGCTGTCCTCTTCCTCCGCATCGAGCTCGGCGTCAGATTTGTGACCCCGCTTTTTCTCTCGTCGCTCTTCGACGGAGTGCTCAAGGTTCGAGGCAACCCCCTGGCGTAGTTTTCCGAGCGCAAGGATCGAGATCAGCATCGCGATGACCGCGGCGAGCGTTCCTGTGAAGAGCCAATGCACGCCGGGCATGAAGAAGTACAAGAGTGCCCACACCCCGGCAAAGAGGGCGAGGCGGATGACCGAGTAGAGAACATAATTTCGCATTACCTCCATTATCCCTCGTCGTGAAAGAATGGCGAGCATGCCTCGCTTGATCCTGGTTCTCGCCTACGTTGCCCTCACGGTATATGCCCTCGCGGATGTCGCGAACACTCCCGAGTCGCGCTCTAAGGGGCTGCCGAAGCTCGGGTGGCTCCTCGTGATCGTGTTCGTCCCTTTCCTCGGGGCGTTCCTGTGGCTTCTCGCAGGAAAAGACCGAGGTTCACAGTCGAATGCTGCTCGCGCGCCCCGCTCGCGTGCACCTCAGCGCCCGCTGGCCCCGGATGACGACCCGGCTTTCCTCGCGAAGCTCGACCAGGAAAACCGCGCGCGCCGCCGCGAGCACATTCAGGAGGAGATGCGCCGCAAGAAACGCGAAGAGGGCGCCTTAGGTAGTTCCGCAGCGTCGAACAAGCCGCGCCCGGCGCCTGGGCGCACACCCGCGCCAAAAGACGATTCGAGAATCACCCCTGCCAAGGGACCGCGTGATTACACTGTGCGCGACTACGAGCGCCCCGAAGACAAGCCAACGGGCGACCTTGAGGGCCCCGACGACGATGGCGCCCGCCGCTAAGGTCACTTCCCGTCGCTGACGCTAGGTGCCCTGCCCGCGCACGGCGCCGATATCGCCCGCCTGAGCTAGAGGCGGTTTGCCGGCGCTCCGGGCTCGGACATGAGGGTTGTAGCAGAGTGCTGCGGGTATGTTGCCTCGTATTCGCGCTTCCACTGGCGCGCAAACGCCGCGGCATCCGCGCGAGAAACGAGCGCCCACACGCTCCCGCCGAACCCTGCACCGAACGCGGAGGCGGCACGAGCCCCGAGCGCGCGTGCCGAGCGAACAAGCTCGATGGTTTCCGGAATCTGGTTGCCGAGCTTTCGTTCCGCAAGGTCCTGCGAGCGCAACACGATCGCCGAAAACGCGTCGATATCCCCTCGATTGAGGGCTGCGGCAGCCTCGGGCACGAGCACCTCGGACTCCTCGATGAACTGCTCGAGCCTCTGACTCGCATACCCCTCGGGAGCGACGCGCCTGAGCGGATCGAGCTCGCGCGAGGAGCGATCCACGGGCAATGAGGGATCACTGCTCCCGGTCAGCTCTCGCAAGACGCGGTGAAGCGATGAATCATCGCGTCCCTGCTGCTCGTTCCACGCTTCGAGCACCGCCCCGAGCGCAGCAGGCCCACGGTTGTACGCCTCGCGCGCCGCACCCGTCTTTTCGGCGAGGACCCCGCTCACGGCGATGACGAACACCAGATCTTCAGGAAGCGACGAGGTGCCGAGAACCGTCGGCGGATCAAACACCACGTGGCTGAGCGCGCCCGGCTGCGTCGCGAGCATCCCGGTGTGATCGAGCGACCCGCCCGACGTGCCCACGCCCGTGAGACCCGCGAGGTCTTTGAACCGCTTCCCGTTTTCGATCGAGGCGGCGTACCCCGCGAGATCCACGCGATTGTCGATGTTTCGCGTCCACTCTTCACGCGCGGGAAGGTCGTTGAGGTCCGCGAGAGTGAGTGCCACCGCCGTGAGGACCGCGGACGAACTGCTCATCCCCGAGGCGGGTGGCAGATCCGAGTCAATGGTGAGTTCAGCCGGAGCAAGCGGACCGAAGTTCGCCGTGAGGCGGTTGAGCGCCGTTTGCACGTAGTGGGCCCAGTGGCCGTTCGGCAACTTTGGGTCGCGCAGCGGGGTGAGTTCGGCCGGCTCGCTACTGAGCGACGTGCGGATGGTGAATGTCGAGGAAGCGTCGGGCTTGTTCCGCCCGCGCACCGTCACGGCCCGGCTCACCGCCGATACGAGCACCTGGCCGCCCCCGTAGTCAGTGTGTTTTCCGAGGACTTCGATGCGGCCCGGAACCCGCCACCCGGTCACAGGCGCACGTCCACGTGGGAGAGGCGCGCCTGAACATCGGCGATATCATCGCGGCGCGAGAGGTCGAGCACCCCGCCCGACACCGGCACGACCTGCACGCTTTCGAGCGCCATGACGGCATCGACGATCTCGTACTCGCCGCGGGCCGACGGCGCGATGCTTCGGCACGCCTCAAAGATGGACGGATCGAACGCGAAAAGGTTCATCGACACCGGTGCGCTCTCGCCAAACTCGGCACGTTCGGACTCGGACGGTTTCTCGATCATGCCGGTCAGGCGGTTGCCCTCGTGCCTGATGAGCGCGAACGAGGCGATTCTCTCGGCGGGAATGTTGCTGTTTTCGATGAGCGACGCCCGGTCAAAGCCCGCGATTGCGCTCCCCGACACCTTCGCCATGGCCTCGAGGGCTTCGCGCGGGTAGAGGTTATCGCCGTTGACCATGAGCATCGACTCCTCCACCACGACGCTCGCAGCGCTCGCGAGGGCGTTCGCCGTGCCGAGAGGCTCATCCTGGACCGCAAAGTCAATGCGCAGGCGGCTCGGCGCGAGCGCGCGGACATGCGCGCTGAACGCCTCGTGTTCGGGCGCGACAACGACGACGGCCCGCGTGATGCCCGCATCCGCAAGCGCACTGAGCGAATAGTCGATGAGGCGATGCGCGCCGATCGGCATGAGCGCCTTGTAGCCGAGGCTTGCGGCGGCAGCCTGCTCGGCACTCAAGCTCGTGCTTTCGCCCTCAGCGCGCATGCGCGTGCCAAGGCCGCGGGCGAGAATTACAGCGGTGGTGATCACGGGGTTCCTCCGAACCAAGGGTTGTTCCCTGACGGGTATTAATCCTAGGCGTAGCGCCGCGCGATCGTGAGCGCCTCGCCGGCGTACCCGCCGCCAAAAAGTGCGGCGTGCAGGAGCACAAGATGCAGCGAATGGAGAGCGAGAACGTCTCGCCACTCATGCGCGAGTGGATGCGCTGCTTCGTAGCCTTCGACCACGTGGGCGAGATGCGGCGCTCCGAACAAGTGAAGGGCCGCGAGGTCATCCAGACGGTGGCCGGAATACGCCGCGGGATCGATCAACACTGCCCCCTCGGAATCAAAAAGCACGTTGCCCGCCCACAGATCACCGTGGACACGTGCGGGAGGCTCGTCGTCATCAAAATCACCGGCGCACAGCCTCGACATGAGACGCCTGAAAACTTTGCGCTGCTCCGCGTCGAACAGATCCCCCGACGCGCGCACGAGCGGGTCGACCCGCGCATTCGCGAACATCGCGCCCCACGAAAGGTACTCGCCTTCCTGCGCGAGGGGAAGCGCAAGCTGCTCGCCCGCGGGCCCCTGGAGACCGTCTCCCCGCCACGCGCGGCCTTCGGCATCGACCGGCCCGAGCCCGAAACTCCGCTCGCCACTCTCACTCGCGCGGCCGCAACCAGCGCCATGCGTCACGGCGAGTGCCGCGCCAAAGTCGCGCGCCGCACGCGCGCTAGGCGCTACGTGCGAAATGCGTTCGAGGCACAGCTGGGAGGCGTCGGACCCCACGATCCCGACCACCCGAGCACCACCGCTCGTCGCGGCCTCCTCAAGCCACTCGAGACCCGCGCGTTCCCACTGGATCGCGCGCGCGGTCCCAGGTTTGCGGAAGACGTCGCACTCACGCACCGACATTTACAGGCCCGAGTACGAATGCAAGCCGTTGATGACCGTGTTGACGATCGTGTAATTGAAGATCACGCACACGAAACCGGCGATGCAGAAGTACGCGGCGGTCTTTCCTCGGAAACCCACCGTCGCGCGCGCGTGGAGGTACACCGCGTACACGATCCAAATGACGAACGTCCACGTTTCCTTCGGATCCCAGTTCCAGTAGCGCCCCCACGCATAGTTCGCCCAAATAGCACCAAAGATCAGCGTGAACGTCCACAGCACAAAGCCCACGGCCGTCGTTTGAAATGCAACCTGCTCGAGGCGCTTGGCGTTGGGAACCCGCTCGAGCACCCGCTCGAGAAGCGACGAGCCCGCCTCATTCCCCGCCTCGAGGCGACTCTCACGCGAATGCTGGAGCAGCTGCAGCAGCGCGACAACGGCGGACAGGGAGAACAGGGCCATCGAGAGGATCGCCACGATCACGTGAATCACGAGCCACGGCGAATTCTGGAGGCTCGGCGTGAGGTGCGCGGCCGGCAAATACCACGACGTGTACGCGATGACCATAATGAAAAGGACGGGCGTAAGCACGAAGAGTCCAAGCCTACGCATGTCCCGCACTCGGTGCGCGAGCAGCAGAAATATTGCCATGATGACGGCCGCCCCGGTCATCGAGAACTCGTACATGTTGCCCCACGGCACACGCTGAGTCGCGATACCGCGCGCAATGACGCCGAGGAGCTGGAAGGCGGTCGCGATCGTCGCAGCCCCCAGGGCGAAGCTCAGCGGACTCATTCCACGTGCAGGCGTGAGTTCGGCCTCGGCATCGTCGGCGCCGTCAGAAAGGTCGAGATCCGCGGCAGGGGCAGAGCCGGCGAAATTGGAGCTCGCAGGCGCGCCGACGGTGGCGAGCTCACGCTCGCGCGCTTTCTTCGCGAGGCGCACATCCGAGCGCACCCGAACCGCTTTCGCGAGATCGATGGCAAAGGCGACGAACGCCATCATGTACACGACCATCGCGAGCAGGATGAAGAAATCCGATGCCGCGGCGAGCTGCTGAAAATTCACTGACGGGGTCCTTTTCCTCGAGGAACGGCGGAGGGGGAGGCAGGCGCGAGGTGGTCGGCGAGGCGGGCCACGTCGTTCGCGAGGGCGAAGTCTTCGCTACGCGCAAGACCAGCAACCTCGATCTCTACGCCTTCGCCCGCGGGGATCGCGCGCACCCACAGGCGGCGGCGCGGGATGAAGAGCGAAAGCATGAGGCCAGCGGCCGCGGTGAGCGCCATCGCAAGCGTGAAACCCTGCCAGGGGTCATGCTTCACGTCGAAAGCAGCATAGCGCTTGACGCCGCGAAACTCGATGCTCGAGCCATCGGGAAGATCGAAGCTCTCCCCGGGCGAAAGGCTCATGAGCAGAGGTTTCCCATCGGCTTGGGTCACTTGGTCAAGCGTGGAGACGTCGATCTGATAGGCGTTGGTGGGCACGCCGGCATCGAGGCCCAGGTCACCGGTGTGCGCCGTGAGGAAGAGCTTCGGTTCCACGAGGCCCGCGTATGTCGAGTGGGGGCCGCGCTCATCGACGACGGCCGTCGGCGCGAAGATCCCCACGAGAGCCATTTGCTTCGGGGACGCATCGGGTATCTTCAACACGATCTGGCCGGTGTAGTTTTTGTCGTTCGAGACGGCACGAACGGGCCCGTCCGCGACGACGTTCCCCTCGGGGTCACGCACGGTGAGGATGGGGGCGTAGCCGTTGCCGAGAAGAAACGCGCTCGCGCCATCGACCTCGAGGGGCTCGTTCACGCGCACGCGCTTGCGGAATGTTTCGCGGCTCGGTGCCTCAACGGTAAGGTCCGCCTCGAACTTCGTGGGCAGCCCGAAGGCCTTCGGATTCGAGGTATCGGTCGAGAACTCCGCGCGAAACTCGTCGAGCGTGAAGCGGAACGGCGGGAGATCGTCGGGATTGAACCACGCGCCCGACTCAAACGTGTCGTAGCCGGTCAGAGAGTTCGCAAACCCCTCCCCCTCGACGACGGTGATTTGCCCGCGATATGACGTGAGATAGCCGAGCCCCACGCCGATGAGGACGCCGAGGAGCGCGATGTGAAACACGAGATTGCCGGCTTCGCGCAAATACCCGCGCTCGGCGCTCACGCTCAGCGCACCCGTTTCCTCCTCGAGGTGCCGCACGCGATAGCCGGTCCGCTTGAGGCGCTTTCCGGCGCGATCCTGGATATCCTTCGCCGTGGCTGCCTCGACAGGACGTCTCGTGTAGCCAGTGAAGCGCGTAAGCCGGCGCGGCGTGCGGGGCGGCTGCGCGACAACCTGACGCGCGTATGTCACGCAGCGCGGAAGCACACAGCCCACGAGGGAAATGAACAGCAGAAGGTAAATCGCGCTAAACCACGGCGAGGTAAAAACCTCGAAGAATCCTGCCCAGTCAAGAAGCTCGCCCCACCAGCCGTTCTCGGCCAAGAACTGATCCGTTTGCGCGGGATTCACGGAGCGTTGCGGCAAAAGCGACCCGGGCACAGCCGCGACCGCGAGCAGAAGAAGCAGCACGAGCGCCGTGTTCATGCTCGTGAGCTGGCGCCAGATGAAGCGCAAGCTTCCGCGCAGGCCGAGACGCGGCAGGGTGGGCTCGCTAGCGGGAGTGGGGTCGGGGGTGTCCGACGCTTGCTGGGCTTTCACCGCGGCTTCTCCTTTCGTGTGATTCGGGCCGGTCATATGACGGTCGTAAACGAGCCGGTCCACGTGGCAAGCTGCGCCATCCAGGCGCTCCACTGCCCCGTGAGAAGCAGCGTGCCGATCACGATGAGTAGCGCACCGCCGGCCACGGTGACGGATCGACGATGACTCTTGAGCCACGCCGACCACGTCAGTGCGCGGTCAAAGAGAAGGGCGAACGCGAGAAACGGGAGGCCGAGACCGAGCGAATAGGCGAGGGCGAGGAGCGCGCCGCGACTCGCGCTCCCGCCGTCGAGAGCGAGCGTGCTCACGGCGGCGAACGTCGGTCCGATGCACGGCGTCCAACCGAAACCGAAGATGATGCCCATGAGCGGGGCGCCCCACAGTCCGGCATCGGGCCGTTTCTTCACGCGCATCTCCCCGCTCAGACGCGGGAAGAGGCCGATGAACAGGAGTCCCATAAGAATCACGAGGACGCCTGCAATGCGGTTGATCCACGTGGTGTGTGCGCTGAGGGTGTACCCAATGGCCCCAACGAAACCGCCCATGACCATGAAGATCGCGGTAAAGCCCAGCACAAACAGAAAAGCTCCCAGGGCGAGGCGACCGGTGCGATTATTCTTCTCTTCCCTCTGGCCGGCCAAGCCGGAGACGTAGGCGAGGTAGCCGGGAACGACCGGGAATACGCACGGCGACATGAATGCCACGATCCCCGCGAGCGCGCTCACGGCAGCGGCGAGAAGAAGCGAACCGTCGAGAACAGTGCTCGCAAACACGTGCTGGATTTCGGTCATTCGGAGAGGACCCGATCGATCATCGCGCCAAGGATCGAGGGGTCGGCGAGGCCGGAGATACGCGCGGCAACCCTCCCCTTCGCGTCAAACACGAGAGTTGAGGGCACGGCATTCGGGGAGACCTGCCCGCGAAGTGCATACATGATGGTGCCGTCCCGGTCGGGGATCGACGGGTAGGGAATCGAAAACTTTTGCTCAAACGCCTGGGCAGGACCGGCTTCGTCTCGCACGTTCACGCCGACGAACGTCACGCCTTTGCTCGCGTAGGTGTCGTGGAGTTTGACGAGGTCGGGAGCCTCCTTGCGGCATGGTGCACACGAGGCGTACCACACGTTGAGCACGACCGGGGCGCCACGCTTCTCACTCAGCGTGAAAGTCTCGCCACTAAATGTCTCGCCCGAGAAGTCGTAGGCATCGCCGCGCTTGTCGACCGCGATTTCGGTGCTCACGCCCGAGCCTTCAACGTAGCCGGTGTCGTAGCGCGCGGAGGTATCCGTGCTCGCGCAACCCGCGAGGCCCACAATCCCCAAGGGAAGAGCCAGCGCCGCACGACGCGTGAAAGATACGTTCCTCATGTGAGCTTCCCTCCCGTGGCATCCACCGCGCCCTCGTAGAGCGCGGCGGCAGGCTCCGCATACTCGACGTGATCAAGATGCTCCCCGCTGAACACGAGGGAGGTCACGGATGCGAGGCCGCATTCACGCTTGCGCGGGTCGTGCAACATCGGCTTGTGCTCTGCGGCGCGGCGCGTGAGCCAGATTGGCAGCTGGTGCAGCACGAGCACTGCCTCGTGCCCCTCGGCGGCGTATCGAGCATCGCGCACCGCCGCCATGACGCGATCCACCTGGTCGCGGTATCGCTCGCCCCAACTCGGGCGAAACGGGTTCACGAAGTACTTCCAGTTCTTCGGATTGGTGAAGCTCGCTTCGCCGTGGCCAATCCTGTGGCCTTCAAAGTGATTGAGGGCCTCCGTGAGGCGTTCGTCAGTCTCAATCTCAAGCCCGTGCGGTTCAGCGATCGGCTTTGCCGTTTGCTGCGCGCGCAACAGTGGAGAGGCCACCACCTTCGCGATGTCACGCTCCGCAAGAGCCGCGCCCGTCAAGCGGGCCATCTGTTCACCGCGCTCCGAAAGGCGATAGCCGGGCAGGCGTCCATAGAGGATCTTTCCCGGGTTATGCACTTCACCGTGCCGAACCAGGTGAACGATCGTCTCAGTCATAAGCCCCTCTCGAAGGTAGAAAGAGTGGCCACGAAGCGACCACAAAGCCTTGGCCGTCCAGCCTAGCCTCTAGTCCCGCTCGCCGGCGGAAAACTCAATGCACTCGCGGTCCTCATCACTCACGAGCTTATCGAGGATGCGAGCAAGCTCGAGAAAATCCTCTCTACCCAGCGGCTCCAGAAGAAATTCACGCACGCTTCTCACATGCACCGGCGCCGCTTGCTCGAGCAGCTCGCGGCCCGCGGCCGTCAACACGGCGACGCGCCCGCGACCGTCGGACACCGAACGCTCCCGCGCCACCAGACCGCGCTTTTCCATGCGCGCCACCGTGTGCGTGAGCCGAGAGCGCGAGTGGACGACCTGTTGGGCGAGATCCGACATGCGCACGCAGTCGCTTTCGCTCTCGCTCAGCCGTACGAGAATTTCGTACTCGGGGAGCGAAAGGTCGATTCGTGGATCCTGCTCGAGGGTCTGCGAGAGGCGATCCTTGAGGCGCGTGGTCGTGAAAAGGTAGGTGCGCCATGCCTCTTGTTCCTCGAGGTCGAGCCACGGGACCTCCTGCCCGACGTCCTCGTTCGCCACCTGCGGCCCCTTTCGCTCAAACTCTCGGATAGTGCATGAAAACGCCTCCTATTATGCGCGTATGGGGACCCGGGTGCACGAAAGGGTGTCCCCCACCTCACCTCCTGAGCGGCAGCGAGGGCAGGTCGCGAGGGTTGACAACACCACACATCAGGTTTTAGTTTAGTTTTCAACTTCTGGGGTTGTGGAACACGCCCGCCCCAATCCACGGCAGAAAAGGAGAACCCCATGACCGCACTTCCCGAAGGCCTCACGCAGGGAACCTGGACCCTCGATGCCTCGCACACCACCGTCGCCTTTACCGTTCGTCACGCCGGCGTTTCGAAGACTCGCGGGCAGTTCACCGACGTCTCCGGCCGCATGGTCATCGGCGAAAAGCTCGAGGACTCTCGCGTCAATGCCGAGATCCAGATTGCCTCCCTCACGACCGGGAACGAGGATCGCGACAACCACCTCAAGAGCGCCGACTTCTTCGACGCCGAACAGTTCACCGCCATGGCCTTCACCTCGACGGCCTTCGACGGCACAACCCTCAAGGGTGATCTCTCGATCAAAGACGTCACCAAGGAAGTCGAACTTGACGTCGACTACGAAGGCGCCGCAACCGATC
Organism: Dermabacter sp. HFH0086; assembly: GCF_000413375.1. Taxonomy (NCBI): domain Bacteria; kingdom Bacillati; phylum Actinomycetota; class Actinomycetes; order Micrococcales; family Dermabacteraceae; genus Dermabacter; species Dermabacter sp. HFH0086. The sequence goes on along the minus strand of NZ_KE340308.1, from coordinate 1,200,753 downwards.
CCTTCGGCAGCTACCGCGCGGGCTTCTCGGCGACGACCAAGATCTCCCGCAAGGAATTTGGACTCACGTGGAATGCGGCCCTCGAAGCCGGCGGCGTTCTCGTGGGCGACACGGTCACGATCACGATCGACGTCGAGTTCACGGCGCCCGCGGCAGCATGACACCCCCCGAAGGATCCGCCGAGCCGGGCCTCGTCTCCTCGAGCGGCGCGCGCATTGTGCTGCTCGAAAGGCCCGGCTGTCACCTGTGCGAGGAAGCAGCCGAGGTAGTCTCGCGCGTCGCCGCGCTCACGGGTGAAGAGGTCGAGCGCGTCAACATTGAAGCCAATGATGAGCTCGCGCGGCGTTGGTCGATTGAGATTCCCGTTGTCGCCGTCGACGGCGACGTTGTCGCCGTCTATCGCGTGAACGAAGAGGAGCTCAAGGCTGCCCTCGTACGCGGCCTGAGGCGCCCGAATCCGCTCTTTGGTGCGGCAGCGCGCATTTTCCGCCGCGGCTAGCGTAGGGCTGGGTGCGGCAACACCGCCCAGTAACTCCCGGTTCAGGCACTAGGGCCCCTCCTCATGAGGAGGGGCCCTAGTGCTTTGTGTGCCTCACCATCCCCCCTATCCATCCCCCTTCTCCTCTCCGCCCCCTCCCTTTCCCCTCTCCGCCTGCCTTTTCGAAAGTGGTGAAAAACGGCGTGAGAGTTGCGTTTTGGCGCGCCAGGAGGCGATTTTTCGCCACTTAGAATCCGGGAGCGAGAACAGAAACCAGGGGCCGAGATTGAAACCGGGGGCTATAGCCTGGAATGAATCACAAAGAAGGCCGCCGCCCTCCGGATGGAGTGGCGGCGGCCTTCTGCACAAGCGGGCTTTGGCCCGCTGCGCCTTACTTCTTGTTGCGGCGCTGGTGGCGGGTCTTGCGGAGAAGCTTGCGGTGCTTCTTCTTCGACATGCGCTTGCGACGCTTCTTGATCACGGAACCCATGATTGCCTCTTTTCTTACAGTACGTGGTGGCGGCGGCACCGCCCAGGTGTCAGTGGCCGGCACGCGCCGAGCGCAGCCGGGGCGGCCACCCTCTCGCGGGGCAGCGGCCACAAACACAGACAATGAACTATTTTAGCGCTGCACCCCAATGCGCTCAAAGGGCATTGACGAAGCGTGAGGGGCTTCACGCGCACGTTTCAGACCGACGCCACGAGCGTGGCAAGGGAAGCCTCAAGGCGCGCCGCCCGATCAAGCTCCCCCTGGGCACGTGCAACGACTGTGCGCTCCGCTGCCTCACGAAGCGAGGATCGCAGCGCGCGACGAGCCCGCCGCTTCCGGGAAGCCGCAACGAAAGAATTGAGAACCGCGGCAAGGGCACCCAACACGATTCCGAGCCCAAGCCCCGCAATAATCATCGCCGTCGGTACGGGCACGGGAACCCACAGCCCCTCAAGCATCGGCATGGGCGGCTTCGGCACCTGAAGGAAGTCGAAGCCAGCAAGGGCGAGAAGCCACAAGAGCCCCGCTATTGCCATTAGGAACGAGAGCCACTGCACGATGTTGAGCGGGAGCCACGTCCACGACTTTTCGGCTCCGCGAAAGTCTGTATGGGTGAGGGCATAATCGACCTCGTCGGGAAGGGCGTCCTTCTCCTCTTCGAGAGCGTCCGCGAGACGACCCGGCCACGGATCCGGTGCCTGACCGGCAAGAGCCAACGCGAACTCATCGACCGCGCGATTCATCCGGGCACGTGCGCCAGGGGCATCGATCGAAAGTGAGGATCGTGCGACGAATTCGTCGTCCGAATCTCCCTTGCGGTGCCTGTTACCTCCCCGCCCGACGCGCATGCGCTCGAGCGGGTCAATCTTAAACGCGCCAATCCACCGCAGCGCCGGCCAGCCGGTATGGCGACCCGCGCGCGTGCGGTAGCTTTGCGCAACTGCTTCAGAGATTTTGTCCACCTGGGCCGCGGTAGCGCAGGCATCTTCGAGTCGGTCGAGCTCGACGGTTGGTACTTCTCGCGCGAGCCGAGGAATCTCGGCGGACTTACGCGAAACGGTCACCCCGGTCGCACGCGCGATGGCCTCCCCCTCGGCGCGAGCGTCCGCGAGCAGACGCTCGAGAACAGCGCGCTTCGACTCGACAACGGTGGCGATCTGAGCTCGCAAGTGAGGGAGCCCGGTGCCATCGACGGCACTCACGAGGCATACCTCTGTTTTCGCAAGACCGTCCTCGGCAAGCAGTGCCTTCATCGAGGAGCGCACCGCCGCACCGTCGGCCTTCGTGAGGCGATCGGCCTGGTTCACGACGACGATCGTGACCGCATCGTGGCGCGCGAAGCGGCTAATGAACTCGGTGTGCAGCACGGCGTCCGCATACTTTTCGGGATCCGTAACCCAGACGAGCACATCGACGGTGCCGGCGAGACGCTCGGCAATCTCGCGGTTAGCGCTCTCGACAGAATCGAAGTCGGGGAGGTCCACGAGGATGGCTCCCTGCGGGAGGGATCCGCGGCCCACCGTGTGCCGCTCGCGAATCTCGAGCCAGTCAAGGAGCGAGGCCGCTGAGCCGTCCACGTGTTCATCCGCAGACTCGGGGAGGATCGCGAGAGCTTTCGAGGTCGTGGGGCGCCTGTGCGCAACGCGCGCGATGTCCTCACCGACGATCGCATTCACGAGCGAGGATTTCCCCGATCCCGTTGCCCCGAAGAGCCCGATCACGGTGTGCTCGCTCGAATGCTCGAGACGCTCCGTGAGCCGCGCACACGCGGCACGCGCGCCCTCGAGCGTCGCATCGTCGAGGAGCGGCTCCGCCTCCACAACCGCGCCGCTCAGGGCCTCCACGGCAGTGTCGAGTCGGCCGCGGGTCTTCGTGACGGATCGAGTGCTCACTATTGCCCACCCCTTCGGGGAGCAGCGGAGGGGCCACCCAGGTTCTCGATGAGTTGACGCACGGTCTCGGCATCGCTGTGAATCGTGCTCGATGCCGTCGCGATGGGGTGCGCAGCGAGTGCCGTAGCGAAAGCTGTTGCTTGTGTGTCCACGACGTTGCCGATGCGCGAATCGAGCATTCCGCGCGCTTTCTTCGCGAGCCGCCTCACGGCCTCATCGCCAAAGATCGATTCGAGAAGTTTCTGCCCCACGAGCGCCGTCGCCGTTCCCGCGCCTACCTCGAGGCCAGTCGGCATGAAGGCGGTGGAGGCGAACACCACGACCATGAGCGCGATGCCCACGACGTTCACGCCGAGGGACAGCACTCGTGCCTGCGTGCGGCGGTCTGAACCCTCTGATTCGACGAGGTCAAGGACGTCCTTTTGCCACGCCCGTACCTGATCCTCAACAGTGCGGCGGAAGCCTTCGGGCACCTGCATAAGCGTGACGGCAAGGCCGGGGCTCGACTGCAACAGGGACGCGCCTGCCGCATGCGAGTTCCACGCACGAACGGTACGCGAGCGAGCGTTGGCAACCTGGTCGATGACGACGGTCACGAGGCCCGTCTCAATCGCGTTCTCGGCTGCGACCACCGGGCGCGTGCGTCCCGTAAGAGCCGCGGTGATGCGGTCGCGCGTGCGCGACACCCACCCCTGTACGCCCTTGAAAAACTCACCGGTGCCAACGACGTCCTGCCAGCGCGCGAGAACCTCACCGCGCAGCAGCGCACCGTCGCGCGTAAGGTTCGCGATCGAATCCTTCGCCGCATCGAATTCGGCGCGCGCGAGCGCCGCAAGCCGATCCCGTTCGTCTTCCTGCGCGGCGACCGCTTCGCCGAGTTCGTCGAGAGATTGCGCTGTCGCCACGAGCGCCCCGCGCAGGGTGCGCCGCGCGATCGCGCTGCGCGCCTCCTTATCGCGGGCGAGCGCCCCCAGCCACGCCGAAAGCTCGCGCACCTCATCTGTTTCGAGGATCTCCCCCTCGCCGAGCTCCTGCTCGTGGATCGCAAGCAGTCGCTCCGTCATAACGCCGCGCTCCGCGAGCATCGCTCCCAGGTGCGACGTCAAATCTTCGGCAACCCCGTCCTTGTGCGGGATGCGATTCATGATGACGACCACGGTCACCTCGCGCTCCGCGGCTTGCGCGAGGGCGAGCCACGGCACCGCATCCGCGTACCGATGCGCGGTTGTCACGAAAATCCAGAGGTCTGCCGCACGAAGTAGCTGGCCAGCAAGCTCGCGGTTTTCGCGGCTGACCGAATCGATATCGGGCGCGTCCAAAAGTGCGATTCCCTGGGGCACGCGTTCGCTTTCGACCAGGTGAAGGGCCGTGCCGAATCCAGCTCCGCGTTCGCGCGCTTCGGGGCTTGACGCACTCATGTGCACGCGAGGAAGCGAGGGCAAGATTCTGTCCCCTTCGAACCACTGCGCATCAGAGGGATTGTGCACGAGAACCGGTTGGCGCGTCGTCGGCCGCAAAGCCCCCGCGCGCGAAATGTTCTCCCCCACGAGGGCATTGACGAGCGTCGACTTACCGGAGCCGGTCGAGCCGCCCACTACCGCGAGAAGCGGCGCCTCGAGAGAGGCAAGCCTCGGTGCGAGGTGGTCCTCAATCTGCTGCGCAATATGCCCTGCCTTTTCGCGCGCCTCAGCCGCGCCGGCGATGTCAAAAGGGAGACTCGCCTCGCGCGTGCGTCGCGCGAGCGGCGACAGAAGGGGGGAATCGGCACGTGCATCCATGACACAAGCCTACCGAACTGGGCCTGCAGTGGAGCGCGACAACCGTCGGACCCGAGCGGCCCACCGGTCCCCCACAAACATGCCCCGCGCCCTGAAAGGGAATAGAGTAAACGCGGCTCCACTTCTCGCGCCGAAAGGAGGCTCCGTGGGAGCACCCGTCATCCCCCGCCTAAAACCACGGCGCCGCCTCAACGCGATCACGTCTTTTATTTCGCGCCTCGTGCGCGAAGCGGCCCGCACCTCCCCCGCGCGCCTCGCACTGTTCGTGTTCACGGCAATGATCCTGCTGTTCACGATCATCCTGGAACTGCCCATTTCAAGCGTGTCCGGTCAGCGCACCCGCTTTGCTGACGCCCTCTTCACCGCTGTGAGCGCCATGTGCGTCACCGGCCTCGTCACCGTACCCACGCAAACCCACTGGTCAACGTTCGGGCTCGTCGTACTCATGGCAGCGATCAAAGTGGGCGGTCTCGGTGTTTTGACTCTCGCTTCGCTCCTTGGCCTGAGCGTGATGCGGCATATGGGCTTGGCTCAGCGAATCGTGACGGCCCGCGAAACCAAGGCCGCTAAGCTCAGCGAGGTCGGCGGGGTTTTGCGCACGATCGTTATCACCTCAACGGGGTTCGAGATCGCGACGTTCATCGCCCTCGTCCCCTTCCTCTTGCGCCACGAAACGAGCCTCAAGTACGCCCTCTTCAATTCGATTTTCTACGCGATCTCGGCATTCAATAACGCGGGGTTCATCCCGGAGGTTGGCGGCATTTCGCGCTACATGGCGGATCCGTGGTTTTCGATCCCGATCGCCACGTCCGTGTTCGTGGGCGCGCTCGGCTTCCCGGTCATCCTCGTGCTCGTGCAAAACTGGCGCACGCCCGAGCGCTGGAGTCTTCACGCGAAGCTGACGATTTGGACCTCGAGCATCCTGCTGGTCGCGGGCACCGTCGGAGTTCTGCTTTCCGAGTGGGACAACCCCGCCACCCTTGGTGGCCACGGCTTCGACACGAAGCTGCTGTCGTCAACATTCGCGAGCGTCATGACCCGCTCCGGCGGCTTCTCCACTCTCGATATCGGCGCGATGAACACCGACACGTGGCTCATCATGGATCTGCTCATGTTCATCGGCGGCGGCTCAGGGTCGACGGGTGGTGGCATCAAGGTCACGACGTTCGCCCTGCTCGTGCTCTCGATCATCGCGGAAGCACGGGGCGACCGCGACATTGAGATTTTCGGTCGCAGCATCCCGTACGACACGATTCGCCAGGCGATTGCCGTTCTCGTGATCAGCGTGCTGTTCGTTGCGATCGCAACGTGGACGATGCTGCGCCTGACGGATTACCCGCTCGATCGCGTCCTGTTCGAGGTCCTGAGCGCGTACGGCACGGTTGGGCTCTCGACAGGGATCACGAGCGATCTCAGCCTTGCCGCGAAGTACGTCATCATCGTGTGCATGTACGTGGGGCGTATCGGTCCAATGACCCTTGGTGCGGCGCTCGCGCTGCGCAGCCGCCGACGGGTCATCCACCTGCCCGAAGAACGGCCCGTCGTCGGCTGAGTCCGGTAGGCTGGAACACATGGCAAACTCCCGCTCCTTCGGCCGCAGCGTCCTGATCGTCGGCCTCGGTCGTTTCGGGGCGTCGATGGCCCTCAACCTCGAATCGCTCGGCACGAACGTGCTCGCGATCGATAAACGCGCTGATCTCGTCCAGGATTACTCGGGCAAACTGACCCACGTGGTCGAGGCAGATGCCACCAATATTGAAGCGCTCAACCAGGTTGGCGCGTCCAGCTTTGACGTCGCCGTCGTTGGCGTCGGCACGTCGATTGAAGCGAGCGTGCTCATCACCGCGAATCTCGTGGACCTCGCGGGCCCCGTCATTTGGGCGAAGGCCATCTCGGTTGCCCACGGCAAGATTCTCGAGCGCATCGGCGCGCACCACGTCGTGTTCCCCGAGAAAGACGCGGGTCAGCGGGTCGCGCACCTCGTCAACGGTCGCCTCCTCGACTACATCGAGTTCGACGACGGGTGGGCGATCGTGAAAATGCATCCGCCGCGCGAGATCCAGGGCTTTTCCCTTGGCGAATCAGACATTCGCACGAAGTACGGTGTCACGGTCGTTGGCGTGAAGTCTCCGGGCCGCGACTTCACCTACGCTGAGCCCGAAACGGTCGTCTCCTCGCACGACACGCTCATCGTTTCCGGCCACACCGAGCTGATCGAGCGTTTCTCTAACCGCCCGTAGCACGAGTTTCCGGGTAAAGGGTTCCGACGATTGCCTCGCCCCTAGCGCTCTTCCATTTTCCGCGACGCCTGTGCGGCCGCTCTCATGCCGCGTGCCATGAGCGCACGGATCCCGCCTTCTTCAAGTGCGGCGATGGCCTGCGCGGTCGCACCGCCCGGTGAGGTCACGGCGTAACGCGCACTCGTGGGCGTTTCACCGGTCTCGTGCAGGAGGGTTGCGCTTCCAAGCATGGTGCCCACCACGAGATCCGTGGCAACGGCCCTCGTGAAGCCTTGGGCGACGGCTTCGTCGATCATCGCCTCGACGATGAGGAAGAAGTACGCGCTTGCGCTCCCGGCGGCGCCGATCACGCCGTGAACCTGATGTTCGGGAATGTCGACGACGGTCGCGGACTGCGCGAAAAGGGCGTGCGCAAGCGCGCGCTCAGCCTCGCTCGCGTGGTCGCCCGGCATGAGGCCCACGACGCCGCGACCGACCGCGATGGGCGTGTTCGGCATCGCCCGCACGAGCGCCGTGTGCCCGTCGAAAGCATCGCCGAGCGTTGCGAGACTCGCTCCGGCGAGAAGCGACACAATGAGCGTGTCCTTCCGCACGTGCGGGGCAATCGCGGGGGCCATGTCGTCGAGGTGGTACGGCTTAAAGCCGAGCACGATCACGTCGGATTCGGCAACGGCGGCTGCGAGGGTGTCGTCGGACCCGAAGCGTTCAAACGCACTCGTGGCGCCGATCTCCTGAGCGGCCACTTGCGTGGACGTCGCACTCGAGTTGAGAAGAACGAGTCTGTCGGCGCCGACGCCGGCCTTGCGGATGGCACGCGCGACCGCGCCGCCCATGTTGCCGGCGCCGATCACGGTGACGGTGAGGTCAGTAAGGTTCGCCATTGCACGCATCCTTCGCTATCGAGTGCGGCCCCAGTGCGGCGGCACGTCCCGCATGAGCCGCTCGTCGTTTGAGTCGTCGCCGCGATCGGCCGGTGCCCGCTTCGGGATCACGCGGTCCTTCGCTGGCTCGACCTCCATGGGCTTTCCCGTGATGGAGGAAACGACGAGCCTGCTGCGAGCCTTTTTCTCGCTCACCGAGCCTCTCCCTCGCTTTGTTTCGCGAGGTAGCGGCGAATCGCGGCTGAAACTGACACGTCGAGCAGGACGCTGCGCTCGGTAAACGCCAGGAACTCGCGCACCTCCGTAGCGAGTTGCTCGGAGAATCGAGCCTGACCGTCCGAGCATATGTAGGCGACGACCTGATCGAAGTCGTCCGGTCCGTAGAAGCTCAACGGGTGACCGGCCGGGATCTTCGGCTTCGGCAAGCGATGGCGGGCAGCGCCCCGCCCGATTTTGATGTCCTGCTGCTCGAGGTAGTCGTGGTAGGCGCGCTCGACGCTCTTGATCACGCGTTCTGCTTCGCCCTCGGGATCGATGAAGAGGGCCCACGACCAGACGCGCTCAACAGTCCATCCCGCCGCTTCAAGGCGCTCTGCGCTCAAGCGGTCGCGTTCACGCTGGTCCGTGATTTCGCGGTAGCGCGGGCCGTCTGTCGCGACGGCGACGAGGTAGCGCCCGGGAAGCTCGGGGTGGGCGATCGCGAGTTCGACGCGCTCGCTCGACAGGCCGTAATCGAGTTCGACCGTGTAACCGGCGCGCCACAGGCGGTCGGCGAGGTCAGCGACGAGCGCTTCGGAGCTATCGGGGATGTCCGGTTCGGCGGGATGCTCAGGAGCATTATCGTCGGTAGCCTCGCCCTCGACCGCAGTTCCGGGTTCGCCTTCGTCAGCCGGCTCGTCGCCCTCGCTATCCTCGCCGGCGTCGACCGGTTCCGAGGGTTCGGTTTCGGCGGGGCTAGCGTCGGCACTCTCGTTCTGCTCGGCAGGTTCCGACGGCTCCTCGATCTCTACCGCAGCCTCGTGATCAAGCACGCTTTGCGAGAATCCAGCCTCGAGGAATTCAAGCAAAAGCCGCAGGTCACGCGCGCCCTCCGTGCGAAGCCTATCCACCTCGAGATCGCTGCTGCGCACGGCGCTTACGACGCTCGTGTGGAAGCGGGCTCGGGTCAAAACCGTGAGGAGGGCCCTGCGGCCGGCGTCCGTCGACAGCGGGCCGAAGCGATGCAAGAGGCGATCGTGGGGGGTGAGACCGAAGCCGAGTGACACGATGACGTCGTCGCGCACGATCGCTGTTGCCGCCTGCGCGGGCACGACCGTGAAGAATTCTTCGCGCTCGGGGTTGAAGAAGTCGTGTAGATCGGGCAGGCGACTCACGGACCGCATGACCGAGTCCTGGACGGCCTTGGCATGCGTGGGTGTGAGGGTCAGGACCGCGAGTGAGCGCTCGGGGTTGTGGCGCGCGTGGTAGATCACGAGGTCGGTGACGCGGCGAAGCTCGGCGTCGGTCGACTCCACAAATTCCGCGCCCTGGCGCACGGGGCCCCTGCCATCCGGGACGTAGATGAAGGTGTCCTCGTCGATGTGCTCGGGGCTCGGCGGCGCGAGCAGCGCACCCCATCCCGCATCGAGCGCCTTCGCGCGGTTCTCGACGAAGCGTCGCACGCCGCCGGTCGCGGGATGCGTGTCGCGCACGAGCCGCAGCACGGGCGCGACTTCACTCGCTTCGTCGAGGAGGCGGGCCATGCCCGAGTGGTGGGCGCGAACATCGTCGCCATCAACGAAGTCAAACGGGTCGCCGACGATCACGGCCTGGCTCGCTCGCGACACTGCCGGGATCGCCGCGGCCGTGGGGAGTCGCGCAGCATCGGCGAGAATGACGAGATCGAAGTGGCGCCCGGCGGGAATCATTTGCGGCACCATGAACGGCGAAGCAAGCCACAGTGGCCGCGCACGGAACATGATGTCCTGATACTTCCCGGCAGTGTCGCGCACGCTCATCGTTCCCGGAGTATTGAGCTCAATAATCGCGCTGCGCGACGTTTCCGGGAAACGCTTCATGGTTTCCACGAGCAGCTCGTCCACGCGCTTGCGAACCCGGAAGCGACCGGCGTTGAGATTGTGCACGTCGAGGCGGCGATAGCGCTCGGCCACCTGGGAAAGCTTCGTACCGTCGTACTGCGAAAGGGTCGGTTCAGCGCGCGCGATGAACTCGAGCACGCTCACCCACCACGCGAGATTGAGCTCGGCGACGGCGAGGTCACTTGTGATTTCCGGGCCGCGAATATCGCGAAGGAGCGCCGTGAATCCCTCAAATTCAAGTTCACGCATGACCTTCGTGCGGCGAGGGAGAACATCGAGCACCTCACTTCGCGCGTTGAGCTCCTTCATGCGTTCGTGAAGCGCGCCAAGTTCGGTGTTGTCGAAGTCGGTGCCCTGCTCGGTGCCCGCGAGAAGAACCTGCAGTTCATCGAGGCTCTTTTGTGTGCTACCCACGAGCGCCTCAACCTCACCGAGCGACTTCGGTACAACCGGGGTGAGGCCAGCGTCGGTCGCGATCGCTTCCCACTGGCGGTGGATGTCCTGAGCGGCCAGGAGGTGCGCGCGCAAGTTCTCCGTGTTTTCCGACGGTTGCAGCATCGATTTTGCGAGCTTCTTCCAGCGGCGACGCTCGCCAAAGCCCATGACCGCCCCGTGTTCCTCGCGGAAGGTTTTGTCGGAAACCGCTGCGAGAAGCATGTCGATTTTCTCGTTGAACAGCTCCGGGCGCACGTGGCGGAAAAGGGAGCGCATGGCATCGAGAACGCGCACCGTGTGCCGAAGCTCCGCGAAGCTGCGGGCCTTTTCAAGGTTGCACGGCGCACCGAGAGCCTCGGCGTGCTCTATAAGCTGCGGAAGTGAGGCCTCATCGAGCTCGGTCACGAGTTCGAGTGCGCGCTTGGCCTGGTGCTCGCTCGTGATCGAGGCCCCGTACCACGGGGTGTCCTCGGGAACCATGCCGAGCGCGCCCGATTCGACTGCCTCGCGCATGAGTCGCTCGTACCGTTCGCGATCCTTGAGGATCGCCACGGCGACGTTCGACGTCAGTCGCACGCCCGTGCGCGGCGCGGGGCGGCGGCGTGCAAGATCGGCCAGTTCATTGATCGCTTCGTGGGCGCTCACACCCCACGGTTCCTGCACACGGTGCATCGCCTCGACGTGCCCCGTGAGCACGTCGCGCGCCTCTGCCAGCCCTTCGGGCTCAGCGAGACTGACGGGCGGCACGAACGAGCTTGCTTTCGCGAGCGAGAGCAGCATCGAGCGGCTCGCCTCGCGCTGGAGATGCGGGTCGGGGACGAGGCTAAGGAGGATGTCCTCGAGGCCCGCGGCCTCGATTTCTGACTGAAGCTCGGCGAGTCGACTCGAGCTTTGCGACACGAGAAGCACGCGTTTGCCGGCGGCGATCTGTTCAGCCGCGAACGCCACGACGGTGGGCGCTAGTGGGCGACCTGGCGCGCCGTGAACCACGAGTGCGGGGCGCCCCTGGAGGTTTTCGGCAATGAGGCGCGCATCGGCATCGGCGCTCGCGACCGACTCGGGCACCTCCTCTTCTGAAGAAGGCTCAACTGCGAGTTCATCGCGTGATTCTTCGTCACCCGCGAGCGCGCCGATGATCGGCAGGTCCGCGAGGTCCTCGGCCGGAACATCGAAGTCTTCGAGCATGGGGCCCGAGGTATCCACGAGGTTGCCAACGACAAGAGCGTGGGAGATGCGGAAACCGGGAAGCGGTTCCCCGAGCGAGCGGAACGCGTCGAGGACCGGCTGCGGATCGAAACCGTGGTGAGAGTCGGTGAGTTCGAGTAGCGCACGGGCGTCGATGAGGACGCCTTCGTCGCGAAGGGCCCTCAGCACGAGGGGGTTGAGGTCGACAGCGGCGTCAAGGTCGATGTCGATGTCCTCGCGGGCGCCACCTCGCACGTGCAGGTTGAGCGGACGCAAAAGGAGCGGCGCATGCACCTGCTCGCCCGAAAGATCCACCCAGGTTGCCTCCCCGATCGCGAGGTGGCACGTCGTGAGACCGCGGTTTTCGGCGTGGGCGAGGGCACTCTCGCGGATCTGGAATGCGGCTTCACGCGCACGCTCGAGGGAGGCTTCCTCGCGCACGAGCGAAGAGAGTCGTGTGGAGCCGCGGCTCGCAAACAGGTGGGCGAGCCCCTGCGGATGCGAGTTCGTGAGGTCGAGAAACACACCCGAGCGCATGTCTGTCAGGAAGTCGTGGTCTCCGGCGAGTGACGCGAGAGCCGTGCGCCACGTCGCAAGCGATTCCTCGATCCGTTCCTCGCGGCTGGCTTCCGTCACGAGCACGCGCGAGAGGGCACCCTGCAGGTCGGTGACGTCATCATCGTCGTCGAACGCCGCGGGGGTGAACACGTGCGCGCCGGTGTCCTCGACACTGCTTTCGGTGTACTCGTGCATCGTTTCGCGCGTCTCATGCGGGTCACGAATCTCGAGCGTGGGCTCCTCGGCCGCATGCGAGCCGCCGTCATTTTTCGCGTTTTCGGTCTCGCTAGCATCCCGGGCGCCCTCGGCGCTCGCCGATCGCCCCACCCACGCGTGACTTTCGCGCGCGCGTGAAGTCAGCGCGTCATCCTCGGCCTTCTTACTGCCCTGAGATTTCGCGCGTTTTGAACGTCCAAACCAACTCACCTTCCCACGGTATCCGAGCCGAGCCCCTGAGCCACTGAGGCGGGCATGTGGCGCGCCGCTCCTTACCGCATTTTTACCCTCGCGCACTCTTCTCTGACGACGTTCACGAACCCTCCAGGTTTCTTCCCTAGCGTTTTCGTCGTAGCTTCCACACGGGAGGCTCACGCAGTTGAGACTCTACGAAAGGACTTGACATGGGATTCGATGATGCACTGAACAAGGCCAAGGGCGCGTTCGAACAGAACGAAGATAAGGTCAAGGATTTCGCCAAGGAGCACGACGCTCAGGTTGACGGCGCGATTGACAAGGCGAGCGAGAAGGCTCAGGACGTCGCTCCCGACCAGCTCGGCGACAAGATTGCTGACGGTGCCGACAAGGGCAAGGACGCATTCGACAAGTTCCACGGCTGATCCCCATTGACTCGTCGCTAGCGCCACGGCGTTAGCACTGAAGGGGCGTTTCCCGATTCCGGGAAGCGCCCCTTCTTCAATTCCATAGAGGTTGTGGGGATTTTCAAGGTTCGTGGTGAAGGGGAGCGTCGCGTCGCTGACGTAGAACGGCTCGTTGCCCTGCTGTGATGGGTGTTGTCAAGTCATCCACATCTCGGAGGACCACGAGCCTGTGCACGAGAATAATGGTTCGCAGCGCGATGCTGCGAGCTCTCTCCACTCTGATCCCTCGTGCCCTCGCTTAGGCTTCACGTCAGAATCAACTACTCAGTCCGCCAAATCGGGAAGTATAAGCTTCCGACGCTCGAACCACTCCAGGGTACTCGCAATACCGTCCTCAAGAGATGACGATGCAGTCCAGTTCAAGAGCTCCGCCGCCTTCCTGGAACGAGTAAACGCCCCAGCGCTGTCGCCAGGACGGCGCGGAGCTTCAACGACACGCACACTCTCCCCGACCACGCTCTCGAACGCGGCGACTAGCTCACGAACGGTAGTTCCTTCACCTGTGCCCAAGTTGATAACTTGATAGGCGGAGTCGGCTGCGATTTTTGCACCCTCCCTGACTGCAGCAACATGCGCCTCTGCGAGATCCCAAACATTGACATAATCTCTAATTCCCGAACCGTCCCGAGTGGGATAATCAGTGCCCGTGATTTGGAATTCAGTATCGCCTCGGTGTGCTTCAATCAACTTACCGAGGGCGTGCGAGGGTGAAGCTATTTGAAGCCCGGTTCTAAACTTAGGGTCAGAGCCAATGGGATTGAAGTAACGCAACGACAGTACGTTGAGGTCGCTCGCCGCAGCGATGTCTTGAAGCATTACCTCAAACATCGCCTTGCTTCTAGCGTATGGACTCGTAGGGGCCAGTTCTGAGCTCTCGTCTACCGAAAAGTCCTCGCTCACAGCGTAGATTGACGCCGAACTACTGAACACAAGCTGCGAACAGCCGTTCGCGATCAATCCGCGCACGAACGCCAGAGACTTGCTGATGTTCGCTTCGTAGTATCCCAGCGGGTCCGCAACCGAATCGGGAACCACTATCAGTGCTGCAAAATGAAGCACGACTGCGATGTCAGGATGCTCCTCATAGATCCGGTCTAGTAGGGCACGATCGTCGATATCACCCTCATAGAACGTCAAGCCCTTAACGAACTCACGTCGACCGGTGATGAGATTGTCCAGAACGACTACCTCGAAACCTTCGTCCCGAAGCCTAGAAGCAACCGTGCTTCCAATGTAGCCAGCTCCCCCTGAAATGAGCACTTTGACCGGGTGATTCATGAGCAACTCCTCAGATAGTCACAATAGTGGTTCAGATCCAGTCAATATAAATTCGTCAGAAACTTCCCAGATAGCCTGCGCCACGATCTCGTGTCCAAGCACCATTCCTGACCATTGATTGACATCTCGAGCGATCCGTGAAGGATCGGTGTGTCGGTAATTCTCAACTGTCAAACGTGACGGTCCAGCAGCCTCTAGGCCCAATGTAGGAACAACCAACTCAGGACTAAGCAACAGGGATTGCTTCTGCTCGTCGGGCAACTCCTCAACCTCCGCCACCTCGAATGAACATTGATCTATGTCAACGTTCGTGCCTGTCCCGCTCTTAAAAGACATACCGAACCAAGCTTCAGGAGTCATAATCTCCAGGCGCGAACTCGCCATAAACTTCGGTGACCGACACGACTACCGGTCCCCCAGCTAGAGCTACACCCGGCACCTCCGGGCAATGTCCGAACAGCTCTCAACTAAATTTATCATGGCTGACTCCACTTACCGAGAGGGTCCGAGTCCGAAGCCTGTTGGGAAGTTCAATCCTCATCATTCGCAAAACCTTCCTCACAGGGCATCAATTCGCAACAGAACTCGCTCACTGCTTCGTGAAGTTCAAGCCTATGATTTTCCACGAACGAGTTCCTCTGAACTCGTCTAAATAACTCGTTCGGATTGGACTTGCACTCACCTATTGGAGCAGCGCTGCGGTCGAGGCCGCGAACACCGGCACCAAGAACATCAAACGCACCGGCCGCGGATTCCGCAACCCAGAGAACTACCGGATGCGCATCCTGCTGACCAGCGCCGCAAAAACCGTAGCGTGAATACCCGCCCCAGCAGGATCATTCACCACAAATCGCGAAGAGCCGGTTATGGGGCTTCGGCGGAACCTCACGGATTTACCGCACCATTACCCCCACAACCCCTATGCAATTCAGTTATGAGTGGGTTAGTCCTCGTCGTCGTTCTTTCGCAGAAGCCAGATAGCCACGGCGATCGCGAGCAGCGCCACCACAATCACCGGGAGCCACAGCGCCCAGTTGAACGACTTCTTCTCATCGGTGACAACCTTGTCGGGTGTTTCGATCGACGTCGCAGTGGCCTCCGCGCTCGCCTTGTCATTCTTGTCGCCCTTACCGGCCGCATCGCCGCTCTTACCGGAGTCACCGGACGCCGAGCCACCGTCGGCCCCTTCGCCCGCGCTCTCTTCCGTGGCGGAGCTTGCCGCCTCCTCGGACGGCCTGCTCGGGTCTTCCTTGACGGTGTAGGTGAGCGTGCCCGAAATCGGGTGGCCGTCGGAACTCACGACGCGCCATTCGAGGGTCATGTCGCCGGGAGCTGGGAGCTGGTCGAGCTCGACACGGACCTCGTGTCCATCAACCTGGGGTTCACCCTCGAACAGAACGGTTCCGGCAGAATCCTTCGCGCGCACCTCGTTCCCAAGCTTGAGCGGTTCCGCAGAAAACTCGAGCGTAATGGTGCGAGCCTCCCCCTGGAGGATCTCGGCGCCATCCGCCGGCGTCGAGCCCACGAGTCGGTCGTGCGCGAGTGCAGGCGCCGCGAAAATCATCATCGCGGCAAGAGCCGCACACACGAGGGTAAAAAAGCGAGAAGCGGGGCGTGATAGCGCGTGCATGAAAGTCCTTTCGCAAACACCGGCAATCAGCGGCGCGAGCGGGCTTGCTCGAGCTGCTCGGGTGAATCAATATCGCTCAACGAGCGGGCCACTAGCTCCGGCGCTAGTCCGCTCGCGCCTGCAAGCGTACCAACGTCAAGCCACGCCGCCTGAACGGGCTCGGGCGTAAGCTCGCCGAGAGCGCGATAGAGGGACTTTGCGCTCGCCCCAACGAGAGAGCCGCCCTCCCCCGCAACATGCGAAAGGGCGCGCGCAAGCACCGCGCGCGGCCACGCGGCGCACAGGAATTGCCGACGCCCGCCCGCATCCACGGCACCCGCAACCTTTCCGGGTGCTTCCGCGCACTCTTTTAAGAGAGCGCCGAGCACGCGCGGCTCGAGCCATGGCATGTCTCCGCCGAGCACAAGCACCACCTCATCAGTACTCCCGAGCCGCTCCAACTCAGCCAGTCCGCGCGCGAGCCCCGCGACAGGGCCGGAAAAGGGCGGGTCCTCCCGCACGCACACCGCACCGACACCCTGCACGTCCGCGCCCGGCTCCCCCACGAGGACGAGAGGCGCACCCTCGCCGAGCGCCGAACGCGCCGCCAACAGCGCGCTCGCGCGCATGGACCGCTCCTCCACCTCGAGAGTGGGTTTATCGACGCCGCCCATGCGCGAACCACGGCCGCCGGCAAGCACGATGGCCGCACCTGTAACCTCGAAAGCTTCCATGTCTCCATCCTCCCACCCGCGCCGCTTCGCGTGACATCCGCTTCCGCGCACCGCTTGGAACTTTGAGGCTGCGACGATCGCCGCTAGAGTGGAAGGGCTCGAAAGCGTGAAGCATGCGCTTTTCGATTGCCCTCGTAGCTCAGGGGATAGAGCACCGCTCTCCTAAAGCGGGTGTCGGACGTTCGAATCGTCTCGGGGGCACAACGAAAGCCCAGGTCATAAGGCCTGGGCTTCGTCGTACGACCTTCCGGTACGCAGCGGATACGCAGTAGCTTCCACCGCCAGGCGACCGCCGCGTCAGCGCAGTGGCACGGGCCTTCCCGTGCGCACCGACTCCTGCGCAGCGTTCACGACCCGCACTGTGCGCGCACCAACGGCGCCCGACGGCTCTTGTGCCTCGCCGCTGCGCACGGCTTCAAGGAAGGCATCGAGAAGGAGCGCATCGAGGTTGAGGCCGAAGGGATGCCACTGCCCGGGACCATCGACGCGTTGCGAGAACGCATCGATCTCGAGCTGGCCGCCCGTGCCAGCCACGTGCAGTTTCAGGCCTCCCCACGTGGGGGCTTCGGCGGGCTGCGACCACGAGCAGTCGATCGTCGCGGTTAACCCGTTCGCGTAGCGAAGCGTCACGAGAC
Organism: Dermabacter sp. HFH0086; assembly: GCF_000413375.1. NCBI lineage: Bacteria > Bacillati > Actinomycetota > Actinomycetes > Micrococcales > Dermabacteraceae > Dermabacter > Dermabacter sp. HFH0086. The sequence continues at coordinate 1,183,604 of NZ_KE340308.1, read as the reverse complement.
CGCCGGTCTCGGCGTCGCCGTCGTTCGTGTGGCCGTACAGCACGCCGTTCGCGACCGCGTGCACGGATTCGGGTTCGCCGAAGAGCGAATCGAGAATTTCGGCGATGTGCACGACGTGGTCGACGAGCGCCCCGCCACCGGCAGCTTCCGGGTCGGTGAACCAATCGCGGCCTGCGGGAAGCTTGCCGTTGTTGGCGCCCGCGAGCGCGATGATTTCGCCGAGGCTGCCGTTGTCGACGGCTTGGCGCAGCGCAGCAACCTGGGGCGAAAAATGCACGGGGAAGGCCGTCATGAGCACGACTGAGGCGTTCGCGCAGGCGTCGACCATCTCCTCGGCGTCCTCAACGCTCGTCGCGAGCGGCTTCTCGCACAGGACGTGGATGCCACGACGCGCAGCCTCGAGCACGAGAGCTTTGTGGCCGGCATTGTCGCTACAGACGACGACGGCGTCGGGAGCCTCGCCGTCGAATGCCGTCCATGCCTCGTCGATCGTTGCGACGGTGTGCTCGGCGGGAACGTCGCCGTAGCCGTCTGGATCCGCGAGGATCACCTCGGTGTCGGCGCGGCTTTCCAAGAGGCGCACGTAGGAGGCAGCGTGGACGTGGGCGGCGCTCAGTACGGCCACGCGGAGGGCGCGGCCCGCAAGGGTGGGGTCGGTCGCGTTCACAGCACGATCCTTTCGCCGGTACGGATGGATTCGCGAGCGGCCTCGGCTACGGCGATGGCGCGGGTGGCGTCGGAACCGTTCACGCGCGGGGTGGGCCCGGGGTTTCCGACGCTCGCCTGCTTTACGCAGTTCCAGAAATCCTCGATCTCGGCCCCATAAGGGTCGCGCATCCCGGCGACGCTCGGCAGGTAGCTCTTGCTCTCACCCGACGAGGCGACCGCGTCGAATTCGATCCCGGTGTTTTTTGCGGAGTCGTACGTGAGTTTGCCGCTGCTTCCCGCGACGTCGAAGGAGTAATGGAAGACGGTGCCTTTCGCACCCCACAGGCCGCGGCAGAACGTGAGTGCGCCGTTTGCGTGGGTGAGGATCACGTGAGCGGCGCGCACGCTCTGATCACCGCTCGAGATGTTCTGCGTGGCGAAGACGCTCGTCACTTCGCCCGCGAGCCACAGCGCCTGGTCGATGTCGTGGATCATCTGGTCCATGATGATGCCGCCGCTGACGGATTCGTCGGCGAACCAGGGCTGCACGGGCATCGAACCGGAGCGCTCGAAGCGAAGCACGGCGAGTTCACCGAGGCGGCCAGCATCAACAGCACGGCGAAGCGCCTCGTATTGGGGGAAGAACCGCACGACGTGTGCGGGGAAAAGAAGCAGGCCTGCCTCGCGAGCGTGCTCCGCCATGCGCGCAGCCTCACCCGATGAGAGGGCGAGCGGCTTCTCGCACAGCACGTGCGTGCCGTGATCGAGCGCGGCGTGCACGTACTCGGGATGCGAAGGGGTCGGGGTACACACGTCAATGACGTCGACCGCCCCGAGGAGACTCTCGAACGAGTCGTGGATCGTGACGGGCGCAAACTGGGCGGCGAAGTCTTCCGCTCCCTGGTTGCTGAACACGTGGATGTCTGCGTCGAGGGCCCGCCAGCCGCGGGCGTGGGAACGGGAAATGCCGCCCGTGCCCACGATGCCCACGCGCGGGCGCGGCTCAGATTGGAGGATCATTCGTTCATTCTTTCAGGTGACACTGAACCGAAGGTTTTAGCGGAAGCTCGAGAGGGCAAAGCCTTCAATGACCTTCTTTTGCATGATGGCGAATGCGAGGAACACCGGGGCCATGGCCATGAGGCTCGCCGCCATAATCATCGGGTAGTCGGGCCCCACCAGGTGGTCGCCCTGGAGCATCGCGAGGCCTACTGCCACCGGGTATTTCTCGGTCGAGTTGATAACGACGAGCGGCCACAGGAGGCTGTTCCAGGCCGACAGGAGCGTGATCACGCCGAAGGAGAACAGCGCCGGTCGCGCGAGCGGAAGCATGATCTTCCAGAACATTTGCCACGGGTTGCAGCCATCGAGCTTCGCGGCGTCGACGAGTTCCTCGGGGATGCGACGGAAGTACTGCATCATGAAGAACACGCCGAATGCACTCACGAGGCCCGGGGCAAGGATCGCGAAGAAGTTATCGAGAAGCCCTGCCGCGTCGACCATTTGGTACTGCGGGATGAGGAAGATTTGCCCGGGAACCATGAGCACCGTGAGCAGAAGGAAGAAGATGACCTTGCGGCCACGAAAGCGCATCCGCGCGAACGCGTATCCGGCGAGTGAACACGTCACGAGTTCCGCAAGGACCCTCAAGATCGCGTAACTGACGGTGACGGTCATCTGCTCGGTGAACGGCACGAACTCGAAGACACGCGCGAAGTTCTCCCACCGGAGTTTCTCGGGCCAGAGGTTCATCGGGATTTCGACGACTTCGGCGCGGGTGCTGAGCGCGAGCTTGATCTGCCACAGGAACGGGAACAGCATCGTGAGGGCGCCGATCGCGAGGATCAGGTGCGCGTCCCACGTGTGCCCGTGCAGGCCTTTGCTGCGCTTTCGCTTCTTCTTTTTCTTCGCCTTGGTGTCGTCGAAGGGAAGATCGGGAGCGAGGGAATCAGTCATAGTTCACCCACTTCTTCTGGACCCGGAACTGGACGATCGTGAGAATGCCGACGATCACGAGGATGAGCAGGGCGATCGCGGAGGCGTAGCCCTTATCGTCGCCCGGGAACGCCGCGCGGTAGAACAGGTACACGAGCGAGAGCGTCTTCTTCGTGACGGGGTTGGCGTCGCCAAGAACCGCGAAGATGAGGTCGAAGAGCTGGAAGCCGCCGATGATGCTCGTGACCGTGAGGAAGAAGATGCTCGGAGTCAGCAGTGGAATCGTGATCGAGAAGAACTGACGCCACGTTCCCGCGCCATCGAGCTGCGCCGCCTCGTACACTTCGGGCGGAATCGTTTTCAGACCCGCACCGAGCACGATGATCTTGAAACCGATGCTCATCCAGAGCCCCACAATCGCGACGACGATTAGGGCGACCCATTCGGTTGTGATCCACCGAGGGCCTTCGATACCGAAGAAGCGCAAGATGACGTTCACGATGCCGGCTTCGCTGTGGAAAATCATGCGCCACACCATCGAGATCGCTGTGGGCATCGCGATGTACGGCAGGAAGAACAGGGCTCGGTAGATCCCGGCACCCTTGAGGCCCGGGCGCTCGAGCAGCGCCGCGAAAAGAACGGAGATCGGAATCGCGAGCAGAATGATGACCGTGTAGATCACCGTGTTGAGGAACGCACGCGGTAGTTGCGGATCCTCGGCGAGGCGTTTGAAGTTGTCGAGCCCCACGAAGTGGGCGGGCTCGAAGGTTGACCACGACGTGAGCGACATGCCGAAGCTCATGATCATCGGCACGAAATACATGAGGCCAATGCCGATCACGGTCGGGGCGATGAAGAGCCACGGCCAGATGCCGTCGCTCATGCTTCCGCGGCGTTTCTTCTTCCGCGGGGCCTGCTGGCCCGCCTCATGAATCTCTTCAGAGGCGGCGCCAGCGGCAGCGTTCGAAACGTCGAGCGAGCTCACTCGCCCTTCTCCTTCGCGAGCACCTCGTTCATGGCCTTCGCGAGCTCGGTGCAGCCTTCCTCGGCAGTGAGTTCACCGGTGAAGACCTTCGTGAGGTACTCCCCTTCGAGCTCCTGCCAGTCCGGGCAGCTCTTTGAAATGGGGAACGCCACGCCGTTCTTCTCGGCCTGGTCGATAAACACCTGGAGGTTGAGCTCCGGGTGAGCGTCGACGTAGCCATCCTGAGTGCCGTTGAGGGCGGGGTTCGCCGCGCCGGATTCGGCGCTGATCTTTGCGGCCTCTTCACCGGCGAGGAAGGCAACGAGAGCCTGAGCCGCCGGCATGTTCTTGGTGAATGCGGAGATGCAGTTGCCGATGCCGTGCACGACGGTCTTCGGGATATCGCCACCGGGCAGCGTCGCGACGGTCACGTCGTCCTTGGTCGAGGCCTTGAGCATGGCCGGCACGCGCCAGTTGCCCGACCACTGCATCGCGCATTTACCGCTCTCGAACATGGCGTAGGCGGAGTTCTCGGCTAGGTAGTCAAGGTCGGGGGATGCGCCGATCTCGATGAGATCGCGCCAGAACTTCACGCCTTCAATGGTCTTGGGATCGTCGTACCCCGACTTCTTCTTGTCGTCGGAGATCACATAGCCGCCCGTAATGGCGATCGAGTGGTAGTAAGACGCGGTGCGCGAGAACACCTCCGCGCACCCCCACACACCGTCGGGCAGCTTCTCGCCGAGTTCGACGGCCTTCTCCTTGTAGGTGTCGAGCGTCCAGGTCTCGTCGGGGTAGGCGACGCCGGCCTGATCAAAGAGCTTCTTGTTGTACCAGATGGCGACGGTGTCGAAGTCTTTCGGCGCGGCGAAAGGCTCACCGTCGACGCTGTACATGTTGGCGAGCGCTTCCGGGTAGTTCTTCGGATCGAACAGACCCGCATCCTGGAGCCCCTTGAGCGAGGCGAGCTGGCCGTTCTCGGCGTAGGAGCGGAAGTGCGGGCCCGTCATCCAGAACACGTCGGGAAGAGCTTTCGAGGACACCTGAGTGCGCAGCTTCCCGAAGTATTCCTTCCACGGGGTCATCTGGAGGCTAACCTTCACGTTCGGGTACTTCTCGTTGAACGCCTTGATCATTTCCTCCAGCATTTCCTGCTGGTTAACGTCCCAAAAGGCGTAGGAAATGCTGCCCTCGATCTTTGCGGGGTCGTCGCCGATTTCGTTCTTCGTGCCCTTACTCGAAGTGCCTCCGGTGCCGGAACCGCCACAGCCAGCGGCGGCGGCTGCGAACGCAGCGCCACCCGCGGCGAGGAGGGAACGGCGGGCGATGGTGGATTTAGACATGGTGTGCTCCTTGGATAGCGGGTATAGGGGTAGGGGTCAGCTGGCGAGCGCGTGGCTCGGGTGGTCAGCCCGCTCGGTTGCGGGGTCGTTTTCGGTCAGGGTCGTGGGGGCGGGCAGTTGCCAGTGTGCGAGCGCGGGTGCGCTCGGGTTCGTGAACGCGGTGTAGAGGGCTCCGACGGCTGTCGAATAGCGCCCGTGTGCCGAGCGCCTGATCCGCGGCAGGAAGGGGACGGTGAGGCGTTCCTTCAGGTAGGGGGCGAGGAAATCCGCGAGCGGTGCGGATGTCTCGCTCAGCGCGCCCGCGAGAACGAGAACCTCCGGGTCGAGGATCGCGACGAGGCGCGAAAGGGGGTCGGCGAGTGCTTTGAGATAGTCGTGCAGGCTCGCGAGGCATTCGGCATCCCCCGCGTGGGCCCGCTCGGCGGTCTGGAGGGGGCTTCTGCCAGATGGCCACTGCCAGTCACCGCATACCGATCCGGGGGTCCATTGAGTTCCGACGGCTGTCGTCATTTCGCCGGCGACGCCGTTGGCGCCTTCGAAGAGCTCGCCATTGAAGGTGACCGCGCTCGAGACGCGGCGCCCGAGCCACACCGTCACCTGGGATGAGTCGACCGTGCCGGCCCCGAGGCGGGCCTCGCCGAGCGCTGCAGCCTTGACGTCGTTACTCACAAAAAGCGGCACGTTTATGAGGGATTCAATTTCGCGATGAAAATCCCAATCATTAAGGTACGGCAGAACACGCGAAAGCTTGACCTTCTGCGCTTTGACGATACCCGGAACTGCGAGGCCAACCCCCGCGATCGAGGCGCCTTCGCCCACGATCCGAACCACGTCGTCGAGGTCTCGCAGGAACGTGTCGCGCGAGGGTTCGCGCACGCGATCCGCCTCGTAGCGCGCAAGAATGCGGCCCGCGCGATCGGTGGCGATCGCCCTGATCGCGTGCTCACCAATATCGACGCCCACCATCCTGTCGCTAGGAACGAAGGTGTATGTTCGCCCTGGTCGACCGGCTTTTCCTGTGGGACGTAGATCCGAGGTTACGATTTTTGCCGTCTCAAGAGAACGCAGAGCAGCGTCAATCGTGGGCCGCGAAAGATCGGTGCGGCTCGCGATAGCGCTTGCCGTGAGCGAGCGGTGGTCGCGCAGCAGGAGGAGGCACTGTTCTTCGGGGGAAACGTGAAGACCGGTTGCGCGCAGTTCGGGTTGAACCGAGCGCGATGCTGCACTCACATTTCGCGTGCGCGCCATGTGCGAACCTCCCCACCTCAGCGACTGCCGCGTTCGGGCCAGTAGTTTTTAAAGCCGCTTTAAATAAATCAATGCCGGGAGTTTTCGGCAAGACAAGCATCGAAATGTCGGAACCTGTTCATCGACAATTAAGATTCGCGCCGACCTCACGCCGTTTCCAGTAGGTCAGCGCACTATCAACCGCTCGTGGCAGCAAGAAGCCCCGAATGCGGGCGAGGCTACCAGCGCTCAGGATATCCGCCCTGTGTCGCGGGAATCGCCTGGCGCTGCGCGGCCGACCGTCGCGCCGCAACGATCGACATGCCTGTGACGGCAGCGATGATGAGGCCGAGACCCGCGAGAGCGCACAGGACCGCCGGAACGAAAACGTCGTGGGCAGCAACGTCGAGAACGCGCTGGACCACGGGCCCGGCAACGGTCGAATCGGTCAGAGTCTCGGGCACCCACAGCGCGTGGCCGTAGAGCACGCCGATCCAAGTCAGGGCCGTCACCAGTACGGCGACGCCCAGGAGCATGAGCGTGCGCAGCCGAACGCTCGACACGAGAAGCGCGCCGATGCCCGCAGCAATACCGACGACGGTAAGGAGGGTTGCGTTTACGGCGATGGCCTCAAGAATCTCAAACCAGCCGGCATCGAACGTACCGAGGTTGACGACGGTCGGTCCGACATCGGGGATGTCGAACGGGAGAATTGATTTCACGGGCGCGAGGAGCGCATCCCAGATTGGCGTGAGATCGGCGTGCACCGTCACGGTCGTGGCGCCGCTCGTGAGCTGGTCGTGGATGTCCCCCATCGTTCCCGACCACATCGTCCCGTAGGCCTCGGTGCCTGTGACCGCACCGACTTGGGACAAGAGCATGTCCTGCACCCCTGCCCGTAGGCTCTCGGGGATGGGGAGCCCCGCACCGACCTGGTTCATCGCCTCATTCGCGAGAGTCTTTTGCAGGTCGAGGTCGCGCGCGAGGGGGCTCGTGAGCGTCAAGAAGCCCTCGCGGTTCACGATGCGGTCGCGCACCCACGCGGCGGGCACGCTCACGGTTGTTGCCACGAACGAGACAAGCACCAGGAGCACGGCCCCGATTTCACGCACGATAGTCATAGGCTCACCTTACCGAACCGGCCATACCTCTTAAAAGGAAACGCCACCCCGGCACGATCCGGGGTGGCGTTCTCAAAGTCGTGATCAGTCAGCGATGCGGTAGAAGGACCAGTTCGCGTTCCAGAGCTTGCGGATGCTCGTGTTCTTTGCGCTGTTGCCCGCGTCGAGGATCATGCCGTTGCCGGCGTAGATGCCGACGTGGCCGGGGTAGTAGGCGAGATCGCCGGGGCGAGCCTCAGAGCGGGAGATGCGCTTGCCCATACGTGCCTGGGCGCCCGCGCTGTGCGGGAGGTGGATACCGTGCTGGCGGTACACCCACGACGTGAAGCCGGAGCAATCCCAGCCCGAGGGCGAGCTGCCACCGAACACGTAGCGAACGCCGATGCCTCGCTTAGCAGTCGAGAAGATCGAACCAGTAGCAGCCGACGAGCTCGGGGCTTCTTCGGTCTCGTTGTCGCGCTCCTCGCTCTTCTTTTCGCGCTTCTTGCGATCGGAGGTGTCCTCGGAGTTGTCGGTGTCCTCCGACTCGTCGTTTGCGCGCTCTTCGCGGCGGTCCGAGCGACGCTCTTCGGTCTCGTTGGTCTCGCGCGAATTCTCTTCGGTCTCGCGCGAATCCTCTTCGCGGTTGTCGGATTCGTCTTCGTCGCGGTCATTAAGAGCCTCGGGCTCTTCAACCTCAACCACGGGAGCTTTGGGCTTGAGGGTCGCGGCCGAAGCGGCGAACACGCCGAAAGCTGAGTCGTCGTGCTTCTGAGCGACGGGGATGGTCACAGCCGGGGCGGTGACGGGGGCGATGACATTCGTCGACTCGGCAGCGGCATCGGCCTGAGTCGTGCCGTCAGCGAGTGCGCCGGTGGAGCCGGTGAGCACGAAGGTCGCAGCGAAAGCAACGCCAGCGGTGCCACGGGTAGCGCGCGCCACGGGGGTAACGGGGCGCATCTGGCGGCGATGGGTGTTCGCGAAACGATTCGACACGTGGGGACCTTCCATGTTCTCGACCTTGCGGCTCCTGCCTAAGAGTTCGAGCTTCCCGGAGCAGGTATGAAAATCCAGGAGCTAGGGCGCGGCTCTTCCGCAACCGAGTACGACTCTACGAAACAAAACGCCTCCGTCAGTGGGATCTGACGGAGGCTGTTCCAAGTCTTTGACAGTCCTTTACCTAGACGGAATCAGGTCACACTGGATCGACCCCGATGTGGCCCGCATCGGAAGGAGTAAGCGAGATCGGTTCGCCGCCCTCGGTCTCGAGAACGATCGCATCCGCGTCGGCATAAACGCGCACGTCAGCACCGGGAACGACCCCGTGGGCCTCGAGATCCGCCAGGAATGACACGTCCGACTGAATGACCTCCCCGATCGACGCAACCCGCACAGTGCACGGCCCTGCGCTCAGGTCACAATCCACGAGTCTTTGACCCGCACTTTGCCGAACTCCCGAGCCGTTGACCCCCTCGGCTACACCGGGGTGGATATCTTCAAGGCCGCCCTCGAGTTCGGCGAGGCCCGGGATCGGATTTCCGTAGGGATCGCGATACGGAGGGGTGAGGAGCGACGCGATCTTACGCTCAACGTCGAGGCTCATCACGTGCTCCCAGCGGCACGCCTCTTCGTGCACTTTCGAGTACTCGAGGCCGATGACGTCGATGAGGTGGCGCTCGGCGAGGCGATGCTTGCGCATCACGCCCGTGGCAATCCGCTCTCCCTCGATACTCAAGTGAATGACGCGCTCATCGTCAAGGAAGAGCAAGCCATCGCGCTCCATGCGCGCAACCGTCTGCGAAACGGTGGGTCCAGACTGATGCAGTCGCTCCGCGATCCGCGCCCGCATCGGCGTAATCCCGAGTTCGAGCAGCTCGAACACCGTTTTCAAGTACATCTCTGTCGTATCGATCAGGTCAGTCACGATGCTCCTTCGAGTGGGGCGCACGGGGCGCAGAAAATATGGGGCGCTAAATATGGGGGCGCTGCTCGATTCTATAAGTGAGGTTCCGACGGCAGCCCGGCAAGCGTCGGACCCCACATTGCTTGCGCTCCCCCGCCTCGACCGAGACGCACAAAGCGCCTCGCACTACACGTCGTGTGCCACGATCCTCGCGAGTAGCGTGAGCACTCCTGCCGTCGAGGCAAAAAACGCCGCAATCGCCGCAACGGAACCGACGAACATGCCGGCGGTATCCCCGTCCCGGACTGCACGCGCGAGAACCCACGCGGCTAGGGCGAGCCCCGCCACTGCGAGTCCGATGCCGATGCCTATAACAATCGCCCACTTGAGGAGCCCGAGTGCGCCGCCCACGATTGCGAGAAATAGAGCGCCAATGGCAAGAGCGGGCAAAAGGAGCGGAGAGCGCGAAGGGGCGGGGGCGTGCATGGTCACGGTGTCACCTGGCCTCAAGTTTCAATGGGATTCGTTCGCTATGCCATTCAATTAACACGCCACTGCACGTTATGCTCCACGCCATCGTCATCCTCGTAGGCCCGTACCCCCTGGTGTGCGCTGCTCGTGAGCCAAAATTGCCTCGCGTTCGCATTGCTCCCGTTGCTCTTCGCGGTGACCTGAACCTGGCCCGCATCGACGGGAGTGCCGGGCGTTCCGGTCTGAAGAGGTGCGGGCGTGGGTTGCGGCTGATTCATTCCGGGACCGAGGGACGGTGCGCTCATGCGGCCATCATAGACGCCGGCCGGCCACAAAGGTATGACAGGTCACACCCTCCCGGTGCGAATAAAGAAATCGCCCCGCACCACGCTCCTCGAAGGAGATGGCACGAGGCGAAATCGCATTGAGCAGAGGTGTGCTACGACAGCATCGCGATGAGGCCAATGATGATGGACACGACGCCGATGATGATCGTGATAACCGAGAGCACCGACGCGATGATGCCGAGCGCCTTGCCACTACCGCCCTTGAAGCCGCGCGCGGCGCCCCAAGCACCGAGCACGAGCCCCACGAGGCCGAGCGGGAGTGCAAGGGCATACACGAACATGAGCGGCACGAACGAGAGCCCGATACCGATCAGGGCCAGCACAAGACCAATGATGGCGAGCACAGTGCCGTTCTTCTTCGGTGTGCTTGCGGCGGTGGGCGCTTGCTGGTTGTAGCCCGCGGGGGTCGGGTAGCCGGTATTTGCGCTCGGTGCCGAGTAACCGCTTTGCACACCCGGGTTGCTCGGCTGGAACTGGTTAGCGCTCGAGTTCTGGGCGCTGTAGCCGCCCTGCGGCGCTGCCCCGTGATCGCCGGAGTTCATCGCACTGTAGCCGCCCTCGGGGGCCTGCTGCTGGCCATAGCCCTGGGCGTAGCTAGGCTGCTGGTTCTGCTGGCCGTAGCTCTGCTGGCTGTAGTCGTTGCCGTAGCTCTGCTGGCCATAGCTCTGCGCTTGGGGTGCGGATTCACTGCCGTACCCCTCGCTCACGGCGCTTGAAGTCTGGGCGCCGAAGCCCTGCGCTTCACCGGGCTGCTGGAAGGCCGACGCCTGCCCGGATCCCGCGGCGGTCGAGTCAAACTGCTGCGGCTCGTTCGCCGAAGGGGCCGACGGAGCCGAGTACGCGGGAGCTGCCGAGGTTGCCGACGCTGCCGGGGTTGCCGAGTTTGCCGACGCTGCGGATGCTGCCGTGCCGTACTGCGCGGCGCTGCTGTCCGTATTCGAGTAGCCGCTATCAGGCGCGCCACTCGGGGCGCCATAAGTCTGGTTCTGCTGCGACGAACCGTAGCTGGGCGCTTCGCTCGGCGCGCCATAGCTGGGTGCGCCGTAGCTGGCCCCGCCGTAGCTCTGCGACTGGGACGCCGCGCCCTCGTGGCCCGGTGCGCCGTAGGCGCCAAACTGCGTGGATTGCTCGCTGTGCTGCTCGGTGGCGCTCGACTCACCGCCGTGCGACGGTGCGCCGTAGGAACCAAACTGCGTGGATTCTTCGCGCGGCTGTTCGGGCTCAACGCCCGCCGGCTCACCCTGAGCAGCCTCGACCTTTTCCGGCTGCGCCTGCTCATTCTGTGCGGACGCACCGTAGCTCGGAGCCGCGGGAGCCGCTTCTGCGGCGTTGCCGTAGTGGGCGGGCTGGTAGGTCGAGCCGTACGACGGCACGTCTTCGCTTGTGTCCGGAGTCGCTTCGGGATTCTGCGAAGCTTCGGGGGACTTTCGATCTCCCTCAGCCTCAGCATTCTGCGAGGCGAACGGGCCGACCTCGTGCACAACGCCGCCCTCGGGCGTCGCAGCAGCGGACTCGTCGTGCGAAGGGGCGAGCGCTTCCTGCGCCTGCCAATTCGGTGCCGATGACTGCTCCTGCTGGGCGTTCTCGACGCTCGGCGAATTCTCGGGTTTCTCGGGCTCTGGGTAGCCCTGGGGGTTGTTGACGGGATCGTTGCCGTAAGGAGTACTCATGCCTCCCATCCTAAAAGCGGCTTCCTTAGAAACCTTTGGCAACGCGTGGGGCGAGAAACCGTCGGATCTCAGGCCTTCCCCACCGGCATGAGGAACATAAACGCGTACGGAGTCAGCCCGAAGAACACGAGCGGGAACGAGGCGGCGATCGCGGCAAACGAGAGGAGGACGCTTCCGCCCTGTCGCTGCGAAAGGCGGACGCTCAAAAACGCGAGCACGAGCGCGAGAGCCGCGAGGGGCAGTGTTCCAAGGCCAAAGCGCTCGAAAGGTTCGACGAACGAGCACACGACGCAGACAAGACCGAGAAAGCTCAGCACGAGCGAGAGCGCGGCGAGGCCGAGACCCGTGCCAAAGAGGTACTTGAGGAACGCGCCGCTGCGAGAGGTGCGCGCGGGCGTGGAGTCCCAATTCGAAGCGCCCTCAAGCATCGAGGGGTTGAAGCGTGGGGCCTCGCTCGGCGTTTTCCTGGTGGGTCCTGATGTACTCATGCGGCAAGGCTACTGAGTGTGCCGGCGTCGCGGGGCGCGCAACTTGTCGCAATCTTGAGACAGCGAACGCGGTGCAGGACTCGCGAGCGAGCGAGGTCGAGCTTCGCCTATCCGTGACGGGAGGGGACGCCCGCTAGAGGCCCTCTCGTACGAGCCTCGCGGTCTCACTCGGACTCGTTCCCACGCGCACACCCGAAGACTCGAGCGCCGCCTTCTTCGCGCGCGCCGTTCCGCTTGAGCCGCTCACAATAGCGCCCGCGTGCCCCATTGTTTTGCCTTCGGGAGCGGTGAAGCCAGCGATATAGCCGACGACGGGTTTCGTGACCTTCGCGCGGATGAATTCGGCGGCGCGCTCCTCGGCGTCTCCCCCGATTTCACCGATCATGACGATCACCTCCGTCGCGGGGTCTGCTTCGAAAGCATCGAGGGCATCGATGTGGCTCGTGCCCACGACCGGGTCGCCGCCGATTCCGATCGCGGTCGTGAAGCCGATGTCGGAGAGTTCGTGCATCATCTGGTACGTGAGGGTGCCGGATTTAGAAACGAGCCCGATCGGGCCCGGGCCCGTGATGTGGTCGGGGATGATCCCCGCGTTGGACAGACCCGGCGAGACGATCCCCGGGCAGTTCGGCCCGATGATGCGCGTGCGACCACTGCGCTGCGCGCGCGCATAAAACTCGACGGTGTCCAGAACAGGGATGCCCTCCGTGATGACGACGACGAGTGGCATACCCGCCTCGATCGCTTCGATCACGGCCCCCTTCGCAAACCTGGGCGGCACGAAAACCACGGAGACATTCGCGCCGGTTTCGCGCATCGCTTCGGCCACCGTGCCGAAAACCGGGGTCCGACGGTTGCCGAGGTCCACGTCGCTCCCGGCTTTCTTCGGGTTGACCCCACCCACGATCTGGGCGCCCGCGGCGCTCATGCGGCGCGCGTGCTTGAGACCCTCGCTTCCGGTGATGCCCTGCACGATGATGCGGGAGTTGTCGTCAAGAAAAATCGCCATGATTGCCCTACTTTCCAGCGGCGAGCGCGGCGGCTTGCCTCGCGGCGTCGTCCATTGAATCCGCGATGTGCACGAGCGGGTGCTTCGCGCGGCGAAGAACCTCGCGCCCCTCCTCCACGGCGTTGCCGTCGAGTCGCACGACAATCGGCTTCGCTGCGCGGTCGCCGATTCTCTCGAGGGCGCCGACGATGCCGAGGGCGACTTGATCGCACGCGGTAATACCGCCAAACACGTTGATAAATACGCTTTTCACCTGAGGGTCGGCGAGGACCAACCCGAGCCCATCGGCCATGACGCTCGCCGATGCACCGCCGCCGATATCGAGGAAGTTCGCCGGATGAATCCCGCCGAAGTCGCGACCCGCGTAAGCGACAACGTCGAGAGACGACATCACGAGGCCTGCACCGTTGCCCACAACGCCGACTTCGCCGTCGAGCTTCACGTAATTGAGGCCGAGGCGCTGGGCCTCTTCCTCCAGGGGGTCCTTGCTGTCGGTTGAGGCGAGGGCGGCAAGGTCGTCGTGACGAAACAGCGAGTTATCGTCGATCGACACTTTGCCGTCGAGGGCGAGGATCTCTCCCCTCGTGGTGGTCACGAGGGGGTTGACCTCGACGAGAGTCGCGTCTTCGTCGCGATAAACCTCCCAAAGCCGTTCGAGAACCGGGACGATGGCGCCGATCTGCTCGGCATCGAAGCCCGCAGCTTCGAGAAGATCGCGCGATGCTTCCGCCGTGAGGCCCTCGAGCGGGTCGATTTCGTGGCGCGCGAGCGCCTCGGGCTTGTCTTTGGCGAGTTGCTCGATCTCGACGCCTCCCTCTTTCGAGCACAGCGCCGTGAGGCCGTGCGCCGAGCGGTCGAGAAGAATCGAAAAGTAGTGTTCCTCGGCGATCTCGGCGCCCTCGGTAACCAGGACGGAATGCACCGTGTGCCCCTTGATGTCCATACCGAGGATCGCGCGGGCTGCATCTTCGGCTTCCGCTGGAGTGCGAACGACCCGAACGCCGCCGGCCTTTCCGCGACCGCCGACCTTGACCTGGGCCTTCACGACCAGCACGGGAGAGTCGAGCGACTCCGCGGCTGTGCGCGCTTCCTGCGGTGTAGTCGCGAGACGGGCGTCGAGAACGGGAACGCCGTGGCGGGCGAATAGCTCACGCGCGTGATGTTCGAGAAGGTCCACGGGGGTCCTTTCATGGCAGGCAATTGTCACTCCAGGTTAGGGGATCGCCACAGCCAAGCGGCTCAGCGGACACCCGCGCGCCCGTCACACCCGCCATACCGGGCCCGTTACGATGGAACAATGACGAGCCCCCGCCCCCAGCGTAGAACGCTCCGCCAGCGCATCATGGATCACCTTTTCTTTTCCGTCGTGGTCATGACGCTCTTTTTCGTGGTCCTCTCACTCATGGGGATCAAGGCGAAGTTCGCAAGCCTCGTGCTGTCGATCCTGCTCACGCTCGCGCTCAACGTGGGGCTTTCCTACTACTACGAATGGCGTCGCGACCGCGAGCGCGCCGCGATCCGCGAAGGCCGCGCGAATGTGCGCGACAGACGCGATGGCGATATCCGCATGAGGGATGAGAAGTAATGGCCAGTTGGAAGACCTACGCGAAGGCGGCCCGCAACACGGCGCGCAAGCAGGCTCCCGGCGCGAAGCGCGCCGTGCAGCGGGAGGCCCGCGCCTACGCGAGCGGAGCGCAGAAAGTGTGGGAGGCGAAAGCAGCCGATAACGTGCGCCGTGGCGCCGAGAGCGCGAAGAACTCGGCGAGCGAATCGGCAAAGACGATGCGCGCGGCCGCGAAGGTCGCGGGGCGCCGGTATCGCCGCGCGAATATGACGAAGCGCCTGCTCGCGGCCCTGCGCGACACGTCAATCATCGCCCTCTCGCTCGGCGCGATCTGGTTTGTGTTCTCGAGGATCATCCCTATTCCGGTGACGTGGATGCTCATCCTCCTCGCGGTGATCGTGCTCTTGCGGATCATTGCCGCTCTCATGCAGGACGCCTACGAAGAAACAGACCTCGACGATCCGGAGGGCATTCCTGGCGAGGAGCTCCCCGAAGGCGCGAAGGTCAAGAGGTTTAAGTCCTGATCGAGTTCCCTTTTCGTCGATAGCATGAACGGGGCGCTTTTCGCGCCCCGTTTGTCGTCCCCGCACGGAAGGTCAGCCTTGCACTCGACCGAGAATCGCCCCAAAGGCTTCACCCGCCGCAGCTGGCACAGGAAGGCCACGAAACCCGTCTCCTACTGGATGATCGCGCTCGTGATCGCCGTCGCCGCGCACCCGTTCATCCCGCAGTTTCGGTGGCTACTCGTGCACATGGTGACGCTCGGCCTCGTGACGACATCGATCATGATTTGGGGCCAGCACTTCACGGAGGCGCTCCTTAAGACTCGCCTCGCCGAGGAATCCCGCCCGACGCAAGTGGGGCGCATTTGGGGCCTCACGGCGTCGATTGTGCTCACGATGGCGGGCATGCTCGCGAATCTCCCGCCCGTCACGGTGCTCGGTGCCGTCGGCGTGAGCGCCATGATCCTCTGGTATGCCTTTGCGCTTGGCGCGCAGCTCAAAGCAGCCCTCGCCCCGCGTTTCTCGTTCGTCGTGCGGGCCTACCTCATTGCCGCGTGCCTCCTCCCCTTCGGTGCAACGCTCGGCGCGATCCTCGCCTTCTCCCCCGGCGAACCGTGGCAGGGGCGTCTGCTCCTCGCTCATCAAGTCGTCAATATCCTCGGTTTCGTGGGCGTCACGGTCTCGGCAACGCTGCTCACGCTCTGGCCCACGGTCTTGCGCACGAAGCTCGATACGGCGAAAGCCTCGCGCGCCTCGCGTTTCCTCATCGTCATGGTGATCGGCACGCTCATCGCGATGCTCGGTGCGCTCGTCGACAACGTCCTCGTGGGGCTCGCGGGCCTCACCCTCTACATTCTCGGTCAGGTCGTCCTCGGCTCGCTCCTCGTGGCGCTTGCGCGACAATCGGCTCAGCAAACCCGTCGCGAGCCGCTCGCCCTCTTCCCCGTGCTCTCGATCGGCACGGCCGCGCTGTGGTTTCTCGGCACGTGCGTGGCGCTGTGGGGGCTGTGGTTCAGCTCGATCGGCAGTTCCGACGGTTCCCCGGTCACCTCGCCCCTCAACTTCTCGCTCACCGCGGCACGCCTCCACGATCTGAGCGTCCCCTTCGTCGCGGGCTTCCTCTTGCAACTTCTCCTGGGCGCGATGAGCTACCTTCTGCCGGCCTCGATGGGCGGCGGTCCGCGCGCTCTCAAGGCGGGTCTCGCCGTCATGAGCCGCTGGGCGATCTTCCGCGTAGTGACACTCAACCTCGCACTTGGCATGTTCGCGTTCGCGAGCGTCACCGGCACGGTTGGCGAGGCGCTCTTTGGTGCTCTCACATTCGGCACCTTCGCGCCGAGCCAGTTCGGCTCGGTCACGCGCGTTCTCGTGTCGGCGGTGGCGTTTATCGTACTCGCGTCGTTCATCGTCCTCATGCTCCGCATGGTCAAGGTGAATCTGCGCGAGCGCCTCGAGTTCAAGGAGCGCTCGGCGCAGCTTGGCATGCCGGGAGTGGGCGCACCGACCGCACCGATGCACGCAGCAGGCGGTGCTACTTCGGCATCCACGTCCTCTGCCGTGAGTGCACCTCGTGCGGACGCGCGCGAAGCACAGCCCTCGCGCGAACCCGCGATGCTCGACCGGCGCCACCTTACGAGCGCACTCGCTGGCGTAGGGACCGTGTTCTCCCTTGCCGCGGTCGGGCGCGCTTTCGACGGCACCCTTGCAGGCGCGGCGGCCGTCGGAAACCCCGCCGGAGGGGCCGAGCACACGAACGGTGCGGGCCCCGCCATCGCCCCGACCGGTCGCACGACGCGCCTCAAGGTCGAGGCGAATGCCGACATGCGCTTCGTTCCGAACACGCTCGAGGTGCCCGCGGGTGACCGACTCGAAATCGAGGTCCGCAACGTCGATCCCGCGAATACTCACGACCTCGTTCTCGCCACGGGCCCACACACGGCGCGCCTCCACCCAGGCGACACCGCCGTGCTCGAGGCCGGCATCATCACGGAACCCGTCGAAGGCTGGTGTTCGATCGTCGGTCACCGCGCGATGGGCATGACCCTCAAGATCACCCCAACCGGGGCGAGCACGAGCGAAACCGAGGGCGGCAACGCTGGCGCAGCAGGCGTCGGAACCGACCCCCTCACCCGAGTAAGCGCCGACCTCACTGCCGCGCCAGGTACCTCACGCACGCGGCGTGACCCGGTCGTGCCTGCAGTCCCCTCCCCCGGTACGCCGCAAAAACTCGCCTTCGACGTGACCGAGGCGAACCTCGAGATCGCACCCGGCATCGCGATGGAATCGATGGTGTACAACGGCGAGGTCATGGGGCCCGTCGTCACCTCCCCCCTTGGCGGAAAAGTCGAATTAACCCTCACCAACAGCGGCGAGATGGGCCACTCGATCGACTTCCACGCCGGCACCGTCGCGCCGAGCACCTACATGCGCACGATCGCGCCCGGCGAGAGCCTCGTGTACCCCTTCACCACTGACTACGCGGGCGCGTGGCTCTACCACTGCTCGACCGCACCCATGACCATGCACCTGTCTGGCGGCATGTATGGAATCCTCATCGTCCCGCCACAGGGACTTGCACAGGCCGACCGCGAATACGTGCTCGTCCAATCCGAGCACTACCTCACCCCGGAGGCCAGCACCGGCGCGGATGGAAGCCCTGTTCAGGGGCCCGACGGTTGCGCGGTTCACGCCATCTCCTCGGAAAAAATCTTCGCCGAACGCCCCGACTTCACCGTGTTCAACGGACACGCGAACCAGTACGTGCACGCACCCCTCGAAGCGAAGGTCGGCGAGCGCGTGCGCATCTGGGTACTCGCCGCCGGGCCGAGTCGAGGGATTGCCTTCCACGTCGTCGGTACCGTTTTTGACACCGTCTTCAAGGAAGGCAAATACCTGCTGCAGCCCGACAACACCACCGGCGGCGGCTCGCAAGCTCTCGACCTCGGCAGCTGCCAGGGAGGTTTCGTCGAAATGGTGTTCCACGAGGAAGGCACCTACAAGGCCGTCAATCATCAGTTTGCGGACCTCGAACGCGGGGCGCTCGCGCTCATTAACGTGACAGCCTGAGCGCCGGGCACCGGTGGTCCCTGCCCGTACGCGGCGGTGCGTGGCAGGCTGGAAGTACCGAACACGACCGCGAAGGAGCACCCATGAAAGCCCTCATCCTCAACGCCTCGATCTACGGGCACTCCGGCCGATACGCCGAGATGATCGCGAGCGCCCTCACGGATGCGGGCTGGGACGTGCACACCCTCACCACCAAAGGATTCACCGTCGAGGCGGCACGAGAGACGCTCGGAGGTGAACCCGACCTCGTCGTGTACGCGGGCGGCAACTATGCGGGTAAGCTCCACGACGTCAAGGCCTTCGTGAGTGCCGCGCACGCTTTCGAAGGCGCCCGCCTCGCCTTGCTCTCCGTTGCCTGGGCTGACCCGAGCCGCACCGACGAAGTCGATAAAGTTCATCGCGCGAACCTCCCGAGTGACGTGTATGCGCGCACCGAACGCTTCCACGCGCGCGGCGGACTTGCCCACTCCAAGGTGTCTTTCGCCCACAAGGCTGCACTCACCGGCGTACACGCTTTCATGAAGGCGGTGCCCGCGAGCAAGCGCCACGCGAACGACCAGGAAATGCTCGACACGTGGGGCACGGACACCGATTTCGTGAAGCGCGAAAACATCGAGCCAATGCTCAAAGCGCTCCTCGACTCCTGACTCCGGCCCTAGGACCCGCGGGCAAGATTGCCGCATAAAAGGGCCTCGCGCCCACCCACTACGGGTGCGCGCGGGGCCCTTGGCTGAACGAGAGAGGCTAGAGCGCCTTCGAAATTGCCTCGACGGAAGTCTTCGCGTCGCCGAGCAGCATGTCCGTGTTCTCGTTGAAGAACAGCGGGTTCTGAACGCCCGCGTATCCGGCGCCCATCGACCGCTTGAACACGACGACACGCTTCGCGTCCCACACCTTGAGCACGGGCATGCCCGCGATCGGGCTGCCCGGCTCCTCGGCAATCGGATTCACCGTGTCATTCGCGCCAATCACAAGCACGACATCAACGTCGGCGAAGTCGTCGTTCACCTCGTCCATCTCAAGCACGATGTCGTAGGGAACTTTCGCCTCGGCAAGAAGGACATTCATGTGCCCGGGCAAGCGGCCCGCAACCGGGTGAATACCAAACGTGACCTCCACGCCGTGTTCGCGGAGCTTCTTCGTGAGTTCCGCGACCGGGTACTGCGCCTGTGCCACAGCCATGCCGTAGCCGGGAGTGATCATGACCGTCGAGGCACCCTTGAGAAGCTCCGCCGTCTCTTCAGGCGTGATCTCGGTGTGCTGCCCGTAATCACGCTCGACGGTGGAGGAGCCACCGTCGGAACCAAACCCGCCGAGGATCACCGAGATGAACGAACGGTTCATCGCCTTGCACATGATGTAGCTCAGGTACGCACCCGACGAGCCGACGAGCGCACCCGTGATGATGAGCAGGTTGTTGCCGAGCATGAAGCCCGCGGCCGCCGCGGCCCAGCCCGAGTAGCTGTTGAGCATCGAGACGACGACGGGCATGTCGCCACCGCCGATCGCCGCCACCAGGTGGAAGCCAAGGAAGAGCGCAAGGATCGTGAGCAGAAGAATCGAGGCCCAGCCGGCAAAGCCCTCGCCGCCGCTCGCCATGAACGCGATCGTGAGAACGAGCGAGAGAACGAGGACGCCGAGGTTGATCCAATTGCGGCCCGGAAGCATGAGCGGCGCGCCCTTGATCTTCGCCGAAAGCTTGAGGTAAGCCACGATCGAGCCCGTGAACGTCACGGCGCCGATGAAAATACCGAGCGCCACCTCGCCCAAATGGAAGGTCTCCATCGCGGGGGAAATACCGTGCGGATGAAGGAAGCTATTAAAGCCAATCAGCACCGCCGAAAGACCCACAAACGAGTGAAGCATGGCGATGAGCTCGGGCATGCCCGTCATCTCCACCTTCTTCGCGAGCGGAATGCCGACGCCGGCGCCAATCCCCATCGCGAGAATGATCAAGATGAGGGTGACGATCGGGCCGTTGAAATGCTCGGGATCCACGTGCGAGTTCGCGAGCGCACGCGCGATCGTGGCAACGAGCGCAATGGCCATACCGGCCGCACCAAAAATGTTGCCGCGCTTCGCGCTCTTTTGCGCGCTGAGCCCCACGAGCGCGAGGATGAAGAGAATGGCCGCGGCAATGTAGGCGAGGGTCGTGAGCCTCAACGTCCAGTCAACCAGCTGCATGTCCATCGATCAGCCCTCCCTCGAAAACATGGAGAGCATGCGGTGCGTGACCGTAAACCCGCCAAAAATGTTGATGCTCGCAATCACGATCGCGATGAACGACAGAATCGCCACGGCAATATTCGCGCTGCCCACCTGCAAAATCGCGCCCACGAGAATAATCCCGGAAATCGCGTTCGTCTCGCTCATGAGCGGCGTGTGCAGCGAATGCGTGACCGACGTGATCACGTAGTAGCCCACCACGATCGCGAGCATGAGCACCATGTACTGCTCCGCCACCTGGAAGGGGCTCGCAAGCACAAGCGCCACACCGAGGATTCCACCAATGATCGCCGCGATAGTCCCCGCGTGGGACTTCTTCGCTTCGGGCGCTTCGGCAGGAGCCGGTGCCGCTTCGGGTGCAGGTGCAGGCGCCGCCGACACCTTCACGGGAGGCGGTGGCCACAGCACATCCGCCTGGCCATCGTGCGCGAACGTCACCGTGATGCCACGAACGATCGTGTCCTCGAAATCGAGCATCATCACGCCATTCTTCTGAGGCGTCACGAGCTTCATGAGGTTCACGATGTTCTGCCCGTACAGCTGGCTCGCCTGACCGGGAAGCCGGCCCGCGAGGTCGGTGTGGCCCACGATCGTCACGCCATTCTCGATCTGGTAGACCTCGCCAGGCCTCGTCAACTCACAGTTGCCGCCGTTCGCGGCAGCCATATCCACGATCACCGAGCCGGGCTTCATGTTCTGAACATCAGCGGCGGTGAGAAGCACCGGCGCCTTGCGGCCCGGGATATTCGCGGTCGTAATGACGATGTCCGCCTCGGCCGACTGCCGCGAATAGAGCTCCGCGGCCGCCTTCGCTTGGTCCGCCGTCATCTCCTTCGCGTAGCCATCCTCAGACTTCTCCGTCTTCGCCTCGATCGGGACGAACTCCGCGCCCATCGACTCGACCTGCTCGGCAGCCTCGGGGCGAAGATCGGTAGCCTTCACGATCGCGCCCATCGAATTCGCCGTTCCGATAGCCGCGAGACCCGCAACGCCGGCCCCGATTACATACACGTTCGCGGGCGGCACCTTGCCAGCCGCCGTGACCTGCCCCGTAAAGAGACGCCCAAAGTTGCTCGCCGCCTCGATCACCGCGCGATAGCCGGCAATGTTCGCCATCGAACTGAGCACATCCATCGACTGTGCTCGCGAAATACGAGGCACCGCGTCCATCGCGAGAGCCGTCAGGCGATGCTCCTTGAGTTCGTCGATGAGCTCCGGGTTGCGACCCGGCGCCATGCGAGAAATGAGCACGGCACCGGCGAGCATCCTCTCGCGCATCTCGCGCGGGGGCGTATCGAGCGTCGTCACGATATCGGACTGCCACACCTCCTCCCCCACGATCTCGGCGCCAGCGTCGGCGTAGGCGGCATCGAGGTATGAAGCGCGCTCCCCAGCACCGCGCTCAACCGCGACGTCGTAACCAAGCTTCCGGAGCTTGCGTACGGTGTCGGGCGTGGCGGCGACGAGCGGCTGATCCTCGAGTGTTTCTCTCGGGATTCCGATTCGCAATGTCACTCCTTAGTGCGAGATGCCCATGTGCGCATGGGACCTGCTACGAATCTACCGCGTGCCTGCGAGACGTACAGCCCGAAACTCACGAGGGTCGAGAAAAACTGCGTCTCGAGCCCGAGAAACGGATGCCCGGACGGTCGCCGGCCCCACTCGCTCAGAGCTTCGTAATCGGCGCGTAGCGCACCAGGAGGCGCTTTTTCCCGTGCGGCTCCCGGAACTGGACCTCGACCTGGAGCTTCTCCCCCGCCCCGGTCGCGGAAACGACGGTCCCCATGCCGAAGCTGTCGTGCGTCACGCGGTCGCCAACCTCGAGGTTCGGGATTTCGCTCGCCGTCTTCGCCTTCTTGCCGGAACCGAAACTCGGCCGCGATACGTCGCGGCGGCCGCCGCCGACGCCTACGCCGGTAACAGATGGGCCACGCCTGCTCGAAGTACCCCAACCGTCGGAACCGCCGAAGCCGCCACCAAAGCCACCGCCGAAATCGGCGTACGCACGCGCGTTGCCTGCGCGCGCTACGTGCACGAGGGCCTCGGGGATCTCTTCGAGGAACCGGGACGCGGGGAAGAACTGCGGCGTGCCCCACGCGGCGCGCACGCTCGCACGCGTAATGAACAGCCGCTCGCGCGCTCGGGTAATCCCCACGTAGGCGAGGCGGCGCTCCTCCTCGAGTTCTTTCGGGTCGGCGAGGGTCCGCTGGTGCGGGAAGGTGCCGTCTTCCATGCCCGTGAGGAACACGATCGGGAACTCGAGGCCCTTCGCGGTATGGAGGGTCATGAGGGTCACGAACTGATCGTCGCCCTCGGGGATCTGATCGGAGTCGGCGACCAGCGAAACCTTTTCGAGGAACTGATCGACGAGCGAACCACTAGGGGCCTCGGGGCCGCCCGGCTCGTCCTCGAACTCGGAAGCCGCGGCTTCGGCGGCCGCGAGATCCGCCTCGAAGTCAGCGGCGACACTCACGAGCTCCGCGAGGTTCTCGAGGCGGGATTCATCCTGGGGATCGTCGCTGCTCTGGAGGGAGGCGTAATACCCGCTCTCGCTCAGGATCTCTTCGAGAACGTCGCTCGGGCCCTCGCCCTTTTCGACCTTTTCGCGCACGCGCGACATGAGTGACACGAACTTCTCAATCGCGCCCAGGGAGCGCGTTGCAATGCCGGGAGCTTCGCTCGCACGCTCGAGCGCCTCGCCAAAACTGATCCGCTCCTGCTCCGCGAGCACTGACACGGCGGCCTCAGCCCTCTCGCCGATTCCGCGCTTTGGCGTATTGAGGATGCGGCGCAGATTGATTTCATCTGCGGGGTTCGTCAGCACGCGAAGGTACGCGATCGCGTCCTTAATTTCTCGCCGCTCATAAAAGCGCGTTCCGCCCACAACCTTGTACGGGAGACCCACGCGAATGAGCTGATCCTCAAGCGCGCGGGACTGGGCATTCGCCCGATAGAACACCGCGATGTCGCCAGCCTTCGCCCCCTCATCGATGAGAGCATCAATCTGGCGGGTGATGTACCGCGCCTCGCCCTGCTCATCGTCGGCCACATACAGCGTGATCTGCTGGCCCTCGCCCTGATCGGTCCACAGCTTCTTGGGCCGCCTGCCCTGGTTTTCCTTGATGACCGCGTTCGCGGCGCTGAGGATCGTTTGGGTCGAGCGGTAGTTTTGCTCGAGCACGATCGTGCGGGCGCTCGGGAAATCCTGCTCGAACTCGATGATGTTGCGGATCGTCGCGCCGCGGAACGCATAGATCGACTGGTCCGAGTCGCCCACGACCGTGAGGTCCGCATGAGGGTCATCGCCGACGAGCTCGCGCACAAGCCTGTACTGCGCGGTATTCGTGTCCTGATACTCATCCACGAGCACGTGCCGGAACCGACGGCGATAGCCTTCGCGAATCCCCGGATTCTCGGCGAGCAGGCGCACAGTCAGTGCGATCAAGTCGTCGAAGTCCACGGCGTTCGCCGTGCGCAGCCGCTCCTGGTACTGGGTGTAGATCTGCGAGATCATCCGTTCGGCGGGGTTCTTCGCGTTCTCCGCCTGGGCAGCGTATTCCTCGGGCGTCACGAGCTCGTTCTTGAGGGAGGAGATTTTTGCCTGGAACGCTCGGGGCGAGTGCCTTTTCGAGTCGAGCCCCATGTCCTTCGCGATGTTCGTGATGAGCCGCTTGGAGTCTGCCGAGTCGTAGATCGAGAACGTGGACTTGAGCCCGGCTGCGGCCGCATCTCGCCGCAAAATACGCACGCACGCCGAGTGGAAGGTCGACACCCACATGTACCGGGCCGCGGGCCCAATGAGCGCCTCAACCCTCTCCTTCATCTCGGAGGCAGCTTTGTTCGTGAAGGTGATCGCGAGAATTTCGCCCGGAAGAGCCTCTCCACTTCGCAAAAGGTGAGCGATGCGGCGGGTCAGCACGCGGGTCTTGCCGGAGCCTGCCCCGGCAACGATCAACAGCGGGGAGCCGCGATGTTCGACCGCATCGCGCTGGGGCGGGTTGAGCCCCTCGACGATCTCCTCGAGAGCAGCCTCATCGCGCCCGCCCCAGGCCGCAAAACTCTCATGACGCACGGGCTCGGGCTCATCCGGAACCGGCTCAAAGTTCACCCCCGCCTCGGGATTGGGCGATTGCGACACCTGCTCGTCAAACGCGGTTTCCCAATCCTCGGGCGGGGCATCCTCGGAAAAATCCCATTCGTCGGGAGGCGGGCAAGCGTCGGACTCCCCTCGCGCACCCCCGCTCTGTGCGCGCGCACCCGTGCCACCCTCGCCTTTGATTCCCTTCCCGGCCTCGCCAAGCGCGCGGAAGGATTCGGGAAGTGGAAAATCGTCAAAAAGCGAGGACATAGAGGCACCTTCACGTACGGATAGGGCGGATAGTTAACGGATGCGTGGGCGCGCATGCACAGGTTCATGCGCTGCGGGCCTACCCCGTGTAGCGGCTTGCCCGTGCACGGGGGCGCTTACACGCGCTCTCACATGAACAGCGCAACCGCGATATTCACGACGATGCCCGTAGGAATCGCGAACCAGACCGGCGCGGGCGTTGCTTCGCGCTTCTTGATCGCGATGAACGCACACACCGCAACGATGACCGACAGCACAAGCTTGATACCGATCACCATGTGGTTGATACCCATGTCTGCGGCGATCCCAATGAGGGCGGCGATCAGGCCAAACACGGGTGCGGCAGCGGCCATGTGCGCCATGCCGGGACGAGGCTGGCGGTTCTTGGCAGCGGCGATCCACATGCCGAAGGCGCCGGCCCAACAAAGGATGTGGAGGAAAACAAAAATCATCATGAACGTATGCATGACTCCACTCTACGAAAGGGGTGAGACATTTAAACTCAGGGGCCCCGACGGGGTCGCTCGCATCACGTCGAGACCGCGCGTTTCTGCGAGAATGGTCCGCGATGAACGACTCCTCCAGCCCCACGCCCCTCACACGCGAACAAAAACTTACGCGCGCCCTGCTCGCCGTCGGCTCCATTGCCCTCGCAGCAATTCTGATCGTGTGGCTCATCCCCCGCGCTCTCGACACATCGTGGACACACATTTTCGCGTCCTTCACCGGGATCAGCGTGTGGTGGGTCCTCGCGCTCCTCGCGGTCGCGCTTGTCGTCCTCGCGATCGACTCAATCGGTTTTTCCGCCTGCTTTCGCGGCGTGAGCCTCAGGGCCAGCGCCGAAACGAATGCTGTTGCCCAAGCCGTCACCGTCGCAATCCCGATGGGATCAACCATCTCCCTCGGCCTTATCTACGCTCGACTCAAACGCGCGGGGGCGAGCGCGAAAACGATCGCCTCGGGCACCCTTCTGGCTTCGATCGCCGACATCCTCGCGCAGATCCTCCTGCCGATCCTCGCCGTTACCCTCCTCGCTCTCGCCCCGCTCGACATTCCGCTGTGGGTCCGCATCGCCCTCGTCGTTGCCGCCGCGCTCGGCCTCGCCCTTACGAGCACGGCGCTCGGACTAGCCTCGAGCGAAACACTGCTGCGCACACTCCTCGAACGCGTGCAAACGATCACCGACGCCTTCCACGAGGGCTACGGCGGGCGAAGCCGCGACATCGTCACACCCGCCCTCGCCACGCGCAACATGGCGATCGCCGACGCTCAGGGTTCACGCGCCTTGATCCTCGGCGCCCCCACCATTGCGCGCATAGTGCAGGGCCTCGCGTTCATTGCCTGGTGCACGTTCGGCTACGGCTTCACCATCAGCCCGCTCCTCCTCTTCGGCATCTATGCCCTCAGCCGCTTACTCGCCCTCATCCCTCTCACGCCGGGAGGCATCGGCGTGATCGACGTCGGCGTCGCGTGGGCCCTCGTGCAATGCGGCGCACCAAACGCCGCGGCTGTGTCGTGTGCGCTCGCGTTCACGCTCAGCCAAATACTCACGCCTGCCCTCGCCGGTGCGCTCGCCATCCCGATCGGGGTTCGCGATGCCGAGGCTGACGCCAAGGCCAGAAGGGCCTAAAGTCCGCGCCTCTCCATGAATGCGGCAAGCTCAGCGAAAAACATCTTCCTCGGGGCCTCGAACGCGAGGGCCATGTCGTGCGTTGCTCCAGGAATCCGCGCGATCGTCAGATCTCGCCCCGCGTTGCGCGCGTTCCTCACCTGCTGCTCGACGTTCAAGATCGCATCGCTCGTGTAGGCACGGCGCGTGAAAAACGGTTCGAGAGCGGATCGCGTCGAGGCCGTCATGAAAATAGGCTCGCGGATATTGAGCCCGCTCGCGAGCTGATTCTGGGCCCGTGCAACGGCAGCGAGTGTGCATGCCGGCATCGGGAACGACTCGAACGGCTTGTACGGCACATGCCAATCCCAATGCCCCCCAAAGTGGGTGTGAAGCGTCCGGGCATAAAAATCGGGCGTGCCCGGAATTACCGAGCTTAGGGGCCGCGTGCGCGCGAGCGCCTCGAGCATAGGAAGGAGGGCTCGGCGGACGAGCGGCCCGCCATGCAGTTCGAGCCACGGCGAATTGAGCAGAAGGGCCGACGCTTGCCCCGGGTTCCTCGCCGCCCAAGTGACCGTCGTGATCCCTCCCGTCGAGTGGGCATAGATGACCGGTTTCTTTGGGGTGAGGCCACGCTCGCGGGCGGCCGTGCTCGCCATGTCGATCGTGCGGCTGATCTCCTCTGCGTAGTCGCTTAGGTCGCCAATCGCGGTCGCCACATCTCCCTCGCGCAGCGAACGACCGTTTCGGCGCAGGTCGATCGCCCAAAAATCGTAGCCGCGGTCGTTAAAGAAGTTCGCGACGTGCGGGTGAAAGAAGTAGTCGCTCCAGCCGTGGAGGTACAACGCGATGGCGCCCGTCGCTCGCTCTTTCGGTGCGGGCCGCGCGATCGTCGTGAATCCCCACGGCCCGAGTGCGTCCTCGCCGCCGTCGTGGTGGCTGATGTCGAAACCATGCGCGACGAGAGCTGAATCGTCAACGGGCGGATAGGTGCGGTCGTGTTCGGCGGACATGGCTGGAGCTTTCTTTCGTCGCTATTCGCACTCGGTAGCAGGGCATTTTTCCCGGTGACGGAGCCGCCGTCGGGTGTGACGTGGCCCCGCGCGGGCCTGCTTCTACTTTAAGTCCCAGGCGCCGCAGTGTAACCTAGAGTCCGAAACTTACTCTCCAGGGCGAAAGACGCCCGCATGTTCGACGCACAGGGGGTCGTACCTATGGGTCGTGGCCGTCAGAAAGCCAAGCAGGCCAAGATTGCTCGGGACCTCAAGTACTACAGCCCGCCCACGGATCTCAACGCTCTTCAGCGTGAGCTGAGCGGGAAAAAGAACGAGTCCGCTTCGTGGGACGAAGATGACCGCTACGAAGACAAGTGGGCAAGCGAGTACGACGACTGGGCTGACGAGGACGAGGAGTCCTGACCGCCCCTTCATTGTGAACTGACGCCGCCAAACGAAGGTAATTCGCGAGAACTACAGCCGTTTGGGGGCGTCATTTTTTATGCGGTGAAGCCCACCCCCTCCCCGGTCCCCGCCCCCTCGAATTGCATAGGGTTTGTGGGGGTTTGGTTCGCGCCCAAAACCCCCGCAGCGCCTATGCAATTCAGATTTTTGGGGACAGTTACGTAGTGACGAGGACGGGGCCGCCGTGCGCCCCCTTTGCCCCCTGCACGAGCACATCGCTTTCGCCGCGCGGCTGTGCAAGATCCTCGCGCCGGGTGACTTCGCCGATCACCCGCGAGCGCACGCCCTCGGCCTCGAAATGCCGCACAACCGCGTCGGCGCTTTCTTCGCTCACAACCGCGACCATGCCAATACCCATGTTGAGAGTCGCCTCGAGGTCCGCGAGCGGCACATTTCCCCACTCGCCGATCGCGCGGAACACCGCACCGGGCTCCCAAGAGCCACGGCGAACGTGAGCGCCACAATCGGTGGGAATCACACGGGCAAGATTCGCGGCAAGGCCACCGCCCGTCACATGAGAGAGTGCGTGGAGGTTTCCGACGCCTGCCTTCTCGAGTACGCGCAGGATCTGTGCGCTGTAGATGTGGGTCGGGGTAAGGAGTTCCTCGCCGAGGGTCTTGCCGAAATCGTCGATGTGTTGGTCAAGGCTCAGCCCTGCGTGGTCGACGACGGCGCGCACGAGGGAATAGCCGTTGGAGTGCAGGCCGCTGGAGTCCATGCCGATGAGAACGTCGCCGGCTTTCACACGCTCGGCGCCGAGCATCTGGGAGGCTTCGACGACGCCGACGGCTGCGCCCGCCACGTCGTAATCATTCTCGCCCATGAGGCCGGGGTGCTCGGCCGTTTCGCCGCCCACGAGTGCGGTCTCGGCAAGGATGCAGCCCTCGGCGATGCCGCGCACGATGTTGGCGATCCGCTCGGGGTGAACCTTCCCGCACGCGATGTAGTCGGTCATGGCGAGCGGTTTCGCACCGCTCACGACGATGTCGTCTACGACCATCGCCACGAGGTCCTGACCGATCGTGTCGTGCACATCGAGCGCCTGGGCGATCGCGATTTTCGTCCCCACGCCGTCGGTACTCGAGGCGAGCAAGGGCCGCTCGTAGTTTTTGAGTGCACTCACGTCGATGAGACCGGCGAAGCCGCCAACACCGTCCACGACGCTCGCGCCGTGGGTCTTTTTTACGGCGGCCTTCATGAGTTCGACGGCGCGGTCCCCCGCGTGCGTGTCGACGCCGGCAGCGGCGTAGGTGAGGCCCTCGCCTTTCGGTGCGTTGGTCATTTCTGGATCTCCTTGTCGGCCATGCCAAGCAGTTCGCGGCCCTCGGAATCGGGAGCGGGCAGTGGGATGGGATATTCCCCGGTGAAGCATGCAGAGCACAGCTGGTTCGGTTGTTGCGCGGTCGCGCGGACCATGCCGTCAAAGCTGATGTATCCGAGGGAGTCGGCACCGATCGACCGGCAGATCTCTTCGGTATCAAGACCGTTGGCAATGAGTTGGGCGCGATCCGCAAAGTCGATGCCGTAATAGCAGGGCCACTTCACAGGCGGTGAGCTGATCCGTACGTGCACCTCGCTCGCGCCCGCCTCGCGGAGCATGCGAACCACGGCTCGCTGCGTGTTGCCGCGCACGATTGAATCGTCGATAACCACGAGGCGCTTGCCCTCGATAACTTCGCGAAGCGGGTTGAGCTTGAGGCGAATACCGAGCTGTCGAAGTGTTTGCGTGGGCTGGATGAACGTGCGACCCACGTAGGCGTTCTTGACCATGCCCTGCCCGTAGGGGATGCCGGATTCTTGGGCGTACCCGATCGCGGCGGGTGTGCCCGATTCGGGCGTGGGGATCACGAGGTCAGCGTCGACGGGGTGTTCGCGCGCAAGCTCGCGCCCCATCTCGATGCGCGACTCGTTCACGCTCCGCCCATTGAGGTTCGTGTCAGGGCGCGAGAGGTAGACGTACTCGAATACGCAGCTCTTGCGCGCGGGTTCGAGGACCTGCTCGCAGCGCAAGCCGTCTTCGTCAATCGCGATGAGCTCGCCGGGCGCTACTTCGCGCACGAAGCTCGCGCCGCAAATGTCGAGGGCGGCGGTCTCGGAGGCCACAACCCACCCGTTCGACAGCCTGCCGAGCACGAGCGGGCGGATGCCTTGCGGGTCGCGCGCCGCGTACAGGGTCTTTTCATTCATGAGCACGAAGCAGTAGGCACCGCGGATACGGCCCATGAGGTCTTTGAGGTTCTCCTCGAGGCTCCCGTCGTGATTGAGAAGCGCCGTCACGATCGCCGTGTCGGTCGTGTTGCCCTGCTTGAGCTCACCGATTTTCGCGCTGCCCTGGCGCTCGTGGAGAAGCTCGAGGAGCTCGAGGGTGTTCACGAGGTTGCCATTGTGGGCGAGGGCGATCGTGCCATCGGGGCGAGGGCCGAGCGTCGGCTGGGCATTCACCCAGTGGCTTGCCCCGGTCGTGGAATAGCGCGTGTGGCCCACGGCCATGTGGCCCTGAAGAGTCTTGAGATTGCCTTCGTCGAACACTTGCGAGACGAGACCCATGTCTTTGTAGACGAGGATCTTTTCGCCGTTTGAGGTCGCGATGCCCGCCGACTCCTGGCCGCGGTGCTGAAGCGCATAGAGCCCGAAGTAGGTGAGGGTGGCGACGTCTTCTCCTGGCGCGAACACGCCAAAAACGCCGCATTCGTCTTTCGGTTGGCGATCGTCGGGAAGGAGGTCGTGGGTAAGTCGTCCGTCTGCGGGTAGCACTAATCCAGTCTAATACGGCACACGCCCCTCGTGAATTGCATAGAGACTGTGGGGGTTTTGCCACGAGGCCCGACCAATTGCATAGACGTTGCGGGGGTTTGATCCGCTTCCGAAACCCCCACAACCCCTATGCAATTCAGGTTATCTATTTCGCGCGCGTGCGCTCGAGGAGCCAATCGATGATCACGGCGAGAAGGGCGAGGGCACCCCCGATAAAGAGAACCCCGTAGAGCGCGGCGATCACGAGCGGCGCCACATCGAAAACACCCCGGAACATGCCCCACACGAGCCCGGAAAGGGCTCCGAGCACGAGGGCGAGCACGACCCACCCACCGAGATTCATGCGGCGTTCACGCCTCACGAAGAGCGCTGTTGGCATCGGCGTCGCGTGAGGATCCGCGCCCGCGGCACCCGCATCGTCGGAGTCGACCTCAGCTGGCGCAGCGGCCTCAACATTCGCCTGGCTATCGTCCTGTCCGTGATGCTCGACGTGTGCGTCGGAGGCATCGGCGGGGAGGGAGCCGGCTTCGGGCGTGTTCTCGCTCGTCACGTGTTAATTCTCCTCGGTCGTAGTGGGGCGGGCGGGCGCTTCTTCAGCGGCGATTCTCCGGGCGATCGGCACGGGCAGAATTTCAGAGAGGTCGCTGCGTTCGCCGGATGCGCTCACACCGCCGCCTTTCGCGCGGCCCTCTGCCCACGTCAGCTCACCCGTCGCAAGGCGCATCCAGGTTGCTGCATCCATCTCCACGACTGCGGGCGGGGTTCCGCGCGTGTGGCTCGTGCCCTCTATGATCTGCACGGCGCCGAACGGTGGAACGCGCAGTTCGACGGCGCCGCCCGGGTATTCCTCGGCGAGCGCCTGGAGGGTGAATCGCACCGCGAGCGCGAGGGTAGGTCTCGCCGTGTCTTTGCCGTTCTCGCACCACGAACGGATCGCGGCCGTGCCGTCGGAGATCGGGATCGGCTTACGCGCCGGCACCGTCGAACCCTTCACCCGCGAGGCGTTCCTCGCCGGGAATGAGCGAGTGCACCGCGATCGTGTCATCGCGGTCCGGGCCAACACCGATCGCCGAAATGCGGCAGCCGGCAAGTTCCTCGAGTCGGCGCACGTAGTTTTGTGCCTCGATCGGAAGCTGCTCGAACGTGCGAGCCTTCGAGATGTCTTCGCTCCACCCGGGCATCGTCTCGTACACGGGCTTCGCGTGGTGGAACTCAGTTTGCGTCATGGGCATGTCTCGATGGATTTCGCCATCGATCTCGTAGGCGGTGCAGATCGGCACCTCGTCGAGACCCGTGAGAATGTCGAGCTTCGTGAGCACGAGATCGGTGAAACCGTTGATGCGCACGGCGTGGCGAATCATGAGGGCGTCGTACCAGCCGCAACGGCGCGGTCGCCCCGTATTGACGCCCACTTCGTGGCCCTTCTGCTGAAGGTATTCGCCCCATCTATCGAAGAGTTCCGTGGGGAACGGACCAGCGCCCACACGCGTCGTGTACGCCTTGACGATGCCGATCGCGCGGTCGATGCGCGTCGGGCCGATACCGGAACCCGTGCACGCGCCACCCGCGGTGGGGTTCGAGCTCGTCACGAACGGGTACGTGCCGTGGTCCACGTCGAGGTAGGTCGCTTGGCCGCCCTCCATGAGCACGAGCTCACCTCGGTCGAGCGCCGAGTTCAGCATCTCGGTCGTGTCCACGACCATGGGGCGGATCCGCTCCGCGTACTGGAGAAGGCCTGCCACGATCTCCTCAACCTCTACGGCCCGACGGTTGTAGAGCTTCACGAGCACGCCATTCTTCTGGCGAAGCGAGCCTTCAACCTTTTGGCGCAGGATCGACTCGTCGAATAGGTCCTGAACGCGGATGCCGAGGCGCCCCACTTTGTCCATGTAGGCGGGCCCGATGCCGCGGCCGGTCGTGCCGATTGCGCGCTTGCCGAGGAAGCGCTCGGTGACGCGGTCCATCGTTTGGTGGAAGGGGGCAACGATGTGCGCGTTCGCGGAAATGCGCAAGTGCGAGGTGTCGACGCCGCGTGATTCAAGAGTGTCGATTTCCTCGAAGAGCGCATCGAGGTTCACGACCACGCCGTTGCCGATCACGGGCGTCGCGTTCGGCGACAGAATCCCCGCGGGGAGGAGTTTAAGCTCGAACTTTTCGCCGTGGACGACGACCGTGTGCCCCGCATTGTTGCCGCCGTTGGGCTTGACAACGTAGTCGACGCGATCGCCGAGAAGATCGGTTGCCTTTCCCTTTCCTTCATCGCCCCACTGGGCTCCAACGATCACGATCGCGGGCATGACATCTCCTTGTGCGCGGCGTCCTGGTGCGCGCGGTAACGAAACAGCAAAGGCCTATTTTACGCGGGGTGATTGCCGACGTTAAGGGGCGAGCGTTGTGGCGTCGCTCAGGCTCGGGTCGGATTCGGCGATGAAATCCCTCAGGCGTTCTACCTCGCCGGTCTCGCCGATCGCTTCTGCGGCACGCGCAAGGTGCAGGAGGCACAGAAGAAAACCGCGGTTTGGTTCGTGGGAGGCGGGGACTTCACCCTGGCCTCGCCAGCCGGCGCGGCGCAGCGCGTCGAGGCCGCGGTGGTAGCCGACGCGCGCGAATGCGTAGGCCTCGATCGTGTCGCCGTCGGCACTTGACTCCTGGGCGAGGAGCGCCCAGGCGAGCGGGGAGGTGGGGTGGTCAGCAGCGACCTTCTTCGGGTCGTCACCTTCGCGGTCGCGAACGGGGCGATCGAGCTCGTCGGGCAGGAAGGTCGGCTTCGGGCCAAGCAGGTTGCCGCCAAGCTCGGGGCGAGGGCGGGAGGTCGTGTTTTCACTCATACCCCCACCCTACAAAGTGTCTGTGCCATACACCCTGCGTACACGGCTGTTTAGAAGGGCCCGGCCACAACCTGCAACAA
Source organism: Dermabacter sp. HFH0086 (assembly GCF_000413375.1). Classification (NCBI taxonomy): domain Bacteria; kingdom Bacillati; phylum Actinomycetota; class Actinomycetes; order Micrococcales; family Dermabacteraceae; genus Dermabacter; species Dermabacter sp. HFH0086. The sequence goes on along the minus strand of NZ_KE340308.1, from coordinate 1,150,061 downwards.
TGGGGGCATGACAGAGACCCTTGACGGTTCCGAGCTTCTCACGGGGCCCCAGGCCGGAGGTGTGCTCGAGGCGGCCGTCACCAACGCGGGCGGCGAGCTCGTCGAATGGACGCTCGACCACGTCGACCACCGCCCTTCGCGCTCCACGAAAGCAATGTTCCGCACGAAGGTGCGCTGGGTGGAGCTTGACGGCGCCGAGGCTGAACCTCGCGATGAGCTCTTCGGCGTGAGTGCCCACATCGGTGAGCAGGAAAAGAACGTGCTCGCCCCCGAGCAGTCCCTCGTGATGACCGACGGCGACATGAACGTGCGCGTGTGGCGCTACCCCCACGACCCGTGGCTGCCGATGCTCCCGCAGGTGTGCTACCCGGATGTTCTCCACGAAACCCTCGCCCGTCTCGGTGTTGCCACGGGCTTCGCGGAGGGCACCCCCGTGCCGGTTGAGGTTGTGAGCTACCGCCCCGGTCGCCGCGCCGTGCTCAAGGCCACCCTCGCCGACCGCAACGTGTTCCTCAAGGTGTTCCAGCCGCACACGACCTCGAGCGTCGTCAACCTCCACCACAGCCTGCTCGAGGCAGGCGTTCCGGTCCCCGCCGTTCTCGGCTCGACGGACGGCCTCGTCGTGCTCGCCGAGTTGCCCGGCACGGTTCTCGCGAAGGCGGTGATCGAAGAGGGCGAGCGCGCGTGCCACGCCGAGGATCTCGTCGCGATGCTCGACCGCCTCCCCGCTTCCCTGATAGATCAGCCCGTGCGCCCGCCGTGGACCGATTCCGCCGAGTTTTACGCTGGCGTTGTCGCCTCGAGCCTCCCCTCCCTCAAAGACCGCCTCGATGTCCTCGTGTACCGCATCGAGCTGGGCCTCGCCGACGTCGAGCGTCGCATTGGCCTCGAGCCCACCGAAGTCGTCCACGGCGACTTTTACGAGGCGCAAGTGTTCGTGGACAATTCTCGCGTCGTTGGCGTCCTCGACATTGACGGGGTTGGTCCGGGCCGCCGCGCCGACGACCTCGCGTGCCTGTGCGCCCACCTCTCCGTGCTTGGCGACTACGCGAATCAGGGTCGCCTGACGCTCGACATTCACGAACGGGTCGCGGAAGCGATTCGCACGTGGTATCCCGTTTTCGCGAACCGCGTTGACCCGCAAGAACTCGCACTGCGCGCCGCCGGCGTCGTCCTTTCCCTCGCAACGGGCCCGCACCGCCAGCAGGAACCCGATTGGGAGCGCGCCACGGAAGCGATGGTTCGCGTTGCCGAAACGTGGGTGCAGGTCGCCGAGTACGGGCCGCACTACGTGGGGCCCATGCCGGGCGGGCTCATTTCCGGATCCGACGCCACCCGGCCACGCACCGATGCCACGACGAATGCCGAGGCGACGAGTGCTCCGGCGGGCGACGCCGATGGCGCGCCAGCCGGACAACCGGAACAGGACCCCTCGCCGTCGCCGATCATCGTGCCATCCGTTCCAAGCGCCGACACCTCGTTCGCCCACGGCGCCGCCCACTTCGAGCAGGATCCGACGATTCCGCTCCCGCCGATTCCCGAGCTGTCCGGTCAGCAAATGGAACTCGCGCTCGGCGGCGCCAACGAACAGCCCCACGAACACTTCGGGCGCGCGGGCATCACGATGTCCCCGCCGACCCCCGTCTACGTGCCGGGAATGCGGCGACGCCCTCACGTGCGCCCCGCACGCCACACATTCCTGAAGTCGATGGAGGCGGCGCAACCGTCGGAACCCGTGCGGCGTAATACTCACCGCGCCGACGCTGCCGAGGATCCTCCAGCAAAGGCCAACGAGGAAGGAGAGAGCTGATGCGCGCGATCGTTCAGAAGGTGAACGGAGCGAAGGTCGAGGTGCTCGATACTCACGACAGCCCCCGACGCACAACAGGCGAGTTCGAGGGCGAGGGCCTCGTCGTGCTGCTGGGCATCACGCACGACGACGGCGAGAGCGCGGTCGAAACGATGGCGCGGAAGATCTGCGAACTGCGCATCCTCGACGACGAAAAATCCGCGCTCGATAAGAGCGCGCCCGTCATGATCATTTCCCAGTTCACGCTGTATGCGGACGTGCGCAAGGGGCGCCGCCCGAGCTGGAACAAAGCCGCTCCCGGGCCCGTTGCGGAGCCGCTCGTGCAGCAGGTCATTGACAGGGTGCGCGAGCGTGGCCTCACCGTGCACGAGGGCGAATTCGGCGCACACATGCAGCTCAGTATCACGAACGATGGTCCCATGACGATACTCATCGAGACCGAGTAGGGTGGATGTATGACATACACACTGGTACTGCTCCGCCACGGCGAGAGCGAATGGAATCAAAAGAACCTGTTCACCGGTTGGGTCGACGTTCCTCTTTCGGAGAAGGGCCGCGGTGAAGCCACTCATGGCGGCGAGCTCATCAAGGAATCGGGCATCCTTCCCGACGTTGTGCACACGTCGCTCCTGCGCCGCGCCATCATGACCGCGAACCTCGCGCTTGATGCCGCTGATCGCCACTGGATCCCCGTGAAGCGCGATTGGCGCCTCAACGAGCGTCACTACGGCGCGCTTCAGGGTCTCGACAAGGCCGAGACCCGCGACAAGTACGGCGACGAGCAGTTCATGCTGTGGCGCCGCTCGTTCGATGTTCCGCCGCCCGCCATCGAGGAAGGCAGCGAGTTCAGCCAGGACGGCGACCCCCGCTACGAGGGCACCGAGGTTCCGAAGGCCGAGTGCCTCAAGGACGTCATCGCGCGCTTCCTCCCCTACTGGGAAGAGGGCATCAAGCCCGACCTCGCCGCCGGCAAGACCGTTCTCGTGGCTGCGCACGGCAACTCGCTTCGCGCCCTCGTGAAGTACCTCGACGACATCTCTGACGAAGACATCGTCGGCCTCAACATCCCGACCGGCCAGCCGCTCGTTTACGAGCTCGACGAAAACTTCAAGCCTGTCACCAAGGGCGGTCGCTACCTCGATGAGGAGGCCGCGCGTAAGGCGGCAGAGGCCGTCGCCAACCAGGGTAAAAAGTAGACTCTCGGATTGCATAGGGGTTGTGGGGGTTTCGGGCTCACGCCCGCCCCGTAACCTCTCGAGTTCCGACGGTTGCCTACACACGAGGCCCCGGAGATCCTCTCGGATCCCGGGGCCTTCGCTTCCCCCCCTTTTCGAATTGCATAGGAGTTGTGGGGGTTTAGTGCCGATTCAGCGCTGCCGATTCAGCGCGGGTAAGGCGCGAGCGCCGAGGCTTCCGGGACGTCCCATAGCGCCGGCGCCGCCGATACGTTCGTAGGCACCAGCGCTCCAGTCGCCCATTATCGGCGACGCTTGCGAGTCGTCCCGAACAGCGAACGCGTAATCTCACGCCCGAGCACCGTCCCCGCCGAACGAAAGAAACTCTTGACCGCGCTATTGCCCGCGATCTTCTCCACCAATCCAGGCTCTTCCTTCGCGGGCTTCGCCTTCGCAGCGGGGGCTGCGCCTGCACCGGGCTTTTCAGTTCCGACGGCTGCCGGGGAAACGTCGGACTCCCCCTGCCCGACCTGGCCACCCTCCGCACGCGCCTTGAGGATCTCGTACGCGCTTTCGCGATCCACAACAGTGCTGTACTGGACCGCGATCTGGCTGGACGCGATAATCCGATCGATCTCAGCTTCAGGCGCGGGCTCCATCGAGGATTCGGGAGCGCGCATCGCGGCGTAGGCCACGGGGCTCGGCGCGCCCTTCTCGTTCATGACGGTGACGACCGCTTCGCCCGTGCCGAGGGAGGTCAAGAGCTTTTCAAGGTCGTACTCGGTTGTGGGGTAGGTGGCGACTGCTTTCTTGATGGCCTTTGCGTCATCGGGCGTGAAGGCGCGCAAAGCGTGCTGGACGCGGTTGCCGAGCTGCGCGAGAACGTCGGCGGGAATGTCCTTGGGCGATTGGGTAATGAAGAATACGCCGACGCCCTTGGAGCGAATAAGCCTCACGGTTTGGATGACTTGGTCGATAAAGGCACTGGATGCGCCCTTGAAAAGCAGATGCGCCTCGTCGAGGAAGAACACGAGTTTCGGCTGGGGAAGATCGCCCACTTCCGGCAGCACCTGGTAGAGCTCAGCGAGCATCCACATCATGAAGGTTGAAAACACTTCTGGCCGCTCGGCAACGCCGGGAAGTTCGAGACACGAGATGATCCCGCGACCGTCGGAATCTTTCCGGAGGAAATGCTCGACGTTGAAAGCCGGCTCTCCAAAAAACACGTCTGCACCGGAGTTTTCGAACTGGGTGAGGTTGCGCAGAATAACGCCGGCGGTCGCGGTGGAAATACCGCCGATGCTCTTGAGCTCATCCTTGCCATCGGTCGTGAGGTACTGGATGAGGGCGCGCAGATCCTTGAGGTCGAGGAGGGCAAGGCCAGTCTGGTCAGCGTAGTGAAAGATAAGCGAAAGGGAGGATTCCTGAGTCTCGTTGAGACCCAGCACCTTCGAGAGGAGAACCGGCCCGAATTCGGTAACCGTCGTGCGAATCGGCACGCCCTTACCGTGTCCACCCAGCGAAAAGAATTCGGTGGTGCCAGCGCGAGATACCCAGTCTTGGGCGCGAGCCTTCGCACGTTCGGTGAGTTTTTCCGACGCCTGCCCGGGAACAGCAATGCCGGAAAGGTCACCCTTCATATCCGCGACGAAAACGGAGGTACCGGCGGCCGCGATTTGCTCCGCGATGAGCTGCAAAGTTTTTGTTTTGCCGGTGCCGGTAGCGCCGGCGATCAAACCGTGCCTATTGAGCATTCCGAGTGGCATGTAAAGCGGCGCTTCGGGGTTCGGCTCGCCGCCATCGACGACCGCGCCGAGATGAATCCGCGGCTCCTCAAACGCGTAGGCGGCAACGAGGTCGTTCGTGTCGGGCTGAGAGATATCGGCCATGAGGTAGGAGCTCCTTCGCGGTGGTCAGTTAGAGGCGAACACGACCTGAGTCAAGAAAGTCGAGAACGATCGGCAAAGCGTCCGCGAGCGAGAGATCGCGGCGCACAGCAATAGCGTAGACGCTGCGCGCCATGGCGAATCCCCAGGCAACGTGAATCGCCGCTGCATCACGAGCGTCGTCCGCCCCCATGCTCGGGGTGAGACGCTCGGCGATGACCGCGCTGAGTTCGCGGCTCACTCCCCTGTTACGGTCGGTGAGGATTTGCAGCAGCTGCGGCTCGCGAGAAAGCACGCGGTGTGTGAGCTCGCGGGTGTCACTGCGACGAGAAGCGTCATCAGCGTGGATGCGAAGGAGCGCACGAATAGAGTCGCGAACGGGCTCCTGCGCGGGGCGAGAGGCAAGAATGTCCACAAAACGACTGCTCTGTTCAGGATCGACGCCCAGCACGGCCGCTTCCTTGGAACCCCAGTAATTGAAGAACGTGCGCGAGCATACCCCCGCCCTCTCCGCGATCTGATCGACCGTCACCTGGGCAAGACCGTGCTCGGCTACGAGTTCGAGCGCCGAAAGATGCATCGCTTCGCGCGATTCGCGTTTCTTTCGCTCGCGCAAACCCTCGTGGCTGGCGGCCAGGTCTGACGCCTGCTCTTTCTCCGTTGCGGCTGTGTCGCTCATGTCAATCACGCCTCCTCGTATCGACGTGCGGTGCATCTTCGTGTTCGAGGTGACCGTCAAGCGGTCCCTCTCAGCATGGCCGGGCGCTAGTTGGTGCTGCGCAGCTCGGTGTGGCGGATGAACAGGGAAAGCACGAGAGCGACAACCGCGAACGGGGCCGCCGTCGTGAAGACAACCTGCATGGCGTCTCCCATGCCGTGGCGAATGGCCTCGACGATCGGGGCGGGAATGCCCTCGAGCTTCGAGGGGTCAAGAATCGCCGCTGCACTACCGCCGGACTCGCCACCGATCTTTCCCATTGCGGCTGCGACCTGCGGCGGAAGCTGCGCCTGGATCTTTGGCATGAGATTCGCCGACATGACGGAGCCGAGAACGGCGGTGCCGATCGTCGAACCGACGTTACGGAAGAACTGCACGGCAGACGTCGCGACACCGAGATCCTCACGAGCGACGGCGTTTTGGACAATGAGGGTGTAGGTCTGCATACACATGCCGAGCCCCGTGCCGATCACGATCATGACGAGCGTGAGATGCAGTTGCGAGGATTGCCAGTCGAGGCCTGCAAGAAGGATGTATCCGACGCTCATGACGATACCGCCGAGAACGAGGAGTCCCTTGTAGCGGCCCCACTTGGTGATCATGATGCCCATGAGAATCGACGTCACGATCATGGCGACGTTGAGCGGGATGAGGATCGCGCCCGAATTCGTTGCGGATACCCCGAGGACGCCTTGCGCGAACACGGGGATGTAGATGATTCCGCCGAACATTGCGACCGCGATCGCGAAGCTCGCGAGGATCGATAGGGAGATGCGGGAGTCGGCGAGCATGCGGAGCGGGACGAGCGGGTTCTCCGCTCGCATCTCGACGACCACGAAAAGCGCAAGGAGGATTGCCGCAGCCACGAACATGGTGATGATGACCGAGGAGTCCCAATCGTAGGTATTGCCACCCCACGACACGGCGAGCAGGCCGATGACAAGGCCGGGCGTGAGAGTCAGCGCGCCAATGAGGTCGAACTTTCCAGCGCTTGCCGTATGCGGCAGGCGCATGAACTTTGTGAGGAACACGAGGGCAGCGACACCGAGCGGAAGGGCGAGATAGAACAGGTAGCGCCAACCGAAGTTGTCGGTCACCCAGCCTCCGAAAAGCGGACCAGCGATCGAGGACACGCCGAACACGGCACCCATGATGCCCTGATACTTTCCGCGCTGGCGCGGCGGGATGATGTCGCCGATGATCGTCTGGCTGAGCGGCATGATCGTGCCCATACCGAGGCCCTGGACGGCACGCGAGAACACAAGGAACCAGAAGTTTGTGGCCATGCCGGACAGGGCCGAACCGATCATGAACACGACGAGGCCCGCGATATAGAACGTCTTGCGGCCGTACATGTCGGAGAGCTTGCCGACGACCGGCACCGCGACCGCCGAGACGAGCATGGCCGCGGTCGCGATCCAGCTGTAGTGCTCCATGCCGCCGAGTTCGGCGACGATGCGCGGCATGGCGGGGCCGACGATCGTCTGCGAGATCGACGCGACAAACATACCGAGCATGAGGCCGAGGAACACGAGTTTACCGTCGCGGTCGAGGCCGGTGAATTCCACGGGAGCGTCGCCGCGCGCCGCGCGAGTTTGAAGTGATGTAGACATGGTCCCCTTTTCGTCCGTGCACCGCCACAAAAATTATGCAGCGACTGCAAAATCCTTAACGTGTGGGAGACTATCGCCTCCTGCCCGCCTCACCAAGGGGTGCGCGGCGGAACGTGACAAACGGAGCAGGGCGGCGGGCTCGCCTCGCTCACGGCCCGTCTGCGCCCCGCCCCTCGTCTTCCCTCGCCGTGTCCCCCTCGCCTCCCCTCCTCGCCGCGTCTCCCCTTCCCTCCTCGCCTCCCCTCCTTCGGTTCTGTACCCAACGTTTGTGGCGGTATCCGGCCTCATTCCGCCACAAACGTTGGGTTTAGATCCCTCGCACGCGGCAGAGAGCGTACAGGGGGACACCTTGATCGGCGCCCCAGCCCAGGATCGATTCCCCTCAACCTAATCCTGTAGGTGCGGCAGAAGGTCCTACCTAGGCACGAGCCTCGACTCGAACACCCACAACGTCGCCGGTCGTCCGCGCACTTTCGAGCACCGCCTCGAACATTCGATCCCAGCGGGGGCGCTCGGGAAGCGTGCGCGCAAAGGTGTCGGAAGTGCCGTCGGACCTCGCCTGCTGAAAAATCAGCGTTCGCGCTCCCCTCTCCACCCCAGCCTCGCGCCAGAGATCCGAGGCGACCTCAACGATGCGCGGGGCGTACGGGGCGAGCACCGGGGTGAGGGTCGTGCGCAGCTCAATCTCCACACCGGCGCGCGCAAGTGCGAGGAACGACTCGCGTGAGCGTTCAAAGGCGCGGCTCGCGTTCGGGTTCACGCTTCTCAGTCCGACGGTTTCCTCAAACACTTCGGGCGGTGCTTTGAGGTCAAATCCGACCCAATCGACGAGAGGCCCGCCTGGGTCCGAGGAGACGATGTCGTGAATCCGGGACGGAAAGGCACCTCCCGTGTGCAGGCCGGTGCGAAACCCAAGCGCCCGCACCTCTTGAAACGCAGGGATGATGGCACGCTGGAGCGTCGCCTCTCCCCCGGAAAACACGACACCATCGAGGAGCCCGCGCCTTCTTGCCAAGAGATCCTCGACCTCGCCCCACGTGACCGTGCCCGGAGTTCGGGGGTCGAGGATCGCGTGGTTGTGGCAATAGCTGCACCGCCACGGGCAGCCCTGGAGAAAGAGCGTCGCGGCAAGCTTTCCAGGCCAATCCACCGTCGAGAGCGGCACGAGGCCCGCAATTGCGAGATCATGCGGACTCAGGGCTGCGGAATGCTCACTCATGCAGGGACGACGGTTTCCGGGCGAGCTTCGGACGCGCGAAGTTCCCCGTGGCGCTCAGCCGCACCTTCCGTGAAGAACTTACGCTCCTCGAACTCGCCCTTCTTCCCGATGTTGAACGAGCTTACTGGCCGGTGATAACCCATGACACGCGTCCATACTTCGCACACGTCGCCGCATGCGGGGCACTCGTGGTGTTCACCCTTGAGGTAGCCGTGGCTCGGGCAGATCGAGAAGGTTGGAGTGATGGTGAGATACGGAAGATGGAAGTTCGAGAGGGCACGCTTCACGAGCTGTTTCGCCGCCTCGGGCGAACTCATCTGTTCATTCATGTACAGGTGCAAAACCGTACCGCCCGTGTATTTGGTCTGCAGCTCGTCTTGCCATTCCAACGCTTCAAATGGATCGTCGGTCGCACCCACGGGAATTTGGGAGGAGTTCGTGTAGTACGGGTTTTCGGCGGTACCCGCTTGAATGATCGCGGGAAAGCGCTCGCGATCCGCTTTCGCGAGGCGGTAGGTAGCGCCTTCGGCGGGGGTCGCCTCAAGGTTGTAGAGATTCCCGGTTTCTTCCTGGAATTCGACCATTTTCCCGCGAATATGGTCGAGAATCCGCACGCACATCGCGCGCCCCTCGCCCGTCACGAGATTGTGGGCATCACCCGTAAAGTTCCGCACCATTTCGTTCATGCCATTAACCCCGAGCGTCGAGAAGTGGTTACCGAGGTGGCCCATGTAGCGCTTCGTGTACGGGTAAAGCCCGCGATCGATGAGCTCCTGCACCGTCGCGCGCCGCCTCTCGAGAGTGTCTTTACCCAGGTCAAGGAGGCGATCGAGAGCATCCATGAGCGCGGCTTCATCACCCTTGTGGAGGTAGCCCAGGCGCGCCATATTGATCGTGACCACGCCAATCGAGCCCGTGAGTTCAGCGCTTCCGAAAAGGCCATTGCCGCGTTTGAGGAGCTCTCGAAGATCGAGCTGGAGGCGGCAGCACATCGAGCGAATCTGCCCGGGATCAAGCTCCGAGTTGATGAAGTTTTGGAAGTACGGGAGGCCGTACTTCGCGGTCATCCGGAAAAGACGCTCTGAGTTCGGTGAGTCCCAATCAAAGTCCCGCGTGATGTTGTACGTCGGAATCGGGAAGGTGAACACGCGACCATTCGCGTCCCCCTCCGTCATCACGTCGATGTACGCGCGATTAATCAGGTCCATTTCTTCTTGCAGCTCGCCGTACGTAAAGTCGCACACCTCTGAGCCAATAAGCGGATACTGATCCTTGAGGTCATCCGGGCAGTTCCAATCAAACGTCAAGTTCGTAAACGGGCACTGGCTCCCCCAGCGACTCGGAACGTTCAGGTTATAGATGAGCTCCTGCATGTTCTGCCGCACCTCTTCGTAGCTCATCGCATCGAGCCTCACAAACGGCGCCATGTAGGTATCGAATGAGCTGAACGCTTGCGCACCCGCCCACTCATTTTGCAGCGTCCCGAGGAAGTTCACGATCTGCCCGCAGGCACTGGAAAAATGCTTCGGGGGCGCGGAGGCAATCGCGCCCGGCACACCATTGAAGCCCTCCTGCAAGAGCGTGCGCAGCGACCAGCCCGCACAGTATCCCGTGAGCATGTCGAGGTCATGGATATAGAGATCGCCCTCGCGGTGGGCCTGGCCAGCCTCCGCGCTGAAAACCTCATCGAGCCAGTAGTTCGCGACCAGCTTTCCCGCCGAGTTGAGCACGAGCCCGCCAACGCTGTACCCCTGGTTCGCGTTCGCATTCACGCGCCAATCGGCGCGGCCAAGATAATCATTGATCGTCGAAATCGGGTCTACAAGGGTGCGCTCGGCGTGGTGGCGTGCGGGCATGGTGCGCTCCTATCGCAAATGGGGTGGTGTGCTTCGATGTGCCGATAGGCCCCGCGTGCGGAGCTTTCGGCTGCCCACCTAGATTCACTCGCGAGAGGCACATCTTGTGCCGCGACACGCGGAGGCCACAACATGTAGTGGTTTCGTGACGGTGTGAGCGGCACAGATCGGGACGAACGTCCCGGTGAGCAGGCATCCGGGGCGACACCTTATTGACTGTCGCTAAATGCGCCCCCCCCAAACAGCCGCCCCAACCCCCGCCCGGCAGCCGCCCCTCTCGCGAAAGTGGTGAAAAACAGCCCCAGATGCCCGGATCCAAGCTCCAGGCGGCCACTTTTCACCACCTTCAAACAAGCAACCACCAACGAACCGACCGACACCCCACCCCAAAGCCAACCGCGCCAGCACCCGCAACACCCACCGTCAGCGCCCCAACGCCCGATGCCCCTCAAAACCCGCAACCCCCACCTTCAATACCGCCCCTCACCGAGCAAGAAGTGCGTGCGCACTATCCCCCTAAATCAGACCAATACGCTGTGGAACTTTAAATATCCAGAAAAACTCCCAATTAGGAGGATTGCGGGCAACAAATATCGACGAGCGCTGCCCACTTTCAGTCTCGCCGTGCAGTTTCAAAGGTGTCGCAACCGTACTTAAGGGTGTCGCCCCACTGAAACGCCAAGGCCCACCCCCCCCGACGAGGCACACACCACACTGCGCCCGTAGTCACGGTGTCACGCATGCCACCATCGGACCCCAAAGGCAAAGCCGCAGGCCGCAACACTGGGAGCGCCCCATCCACAAAAGGATCTAGATCACTATTTGGGTGAACTTGGACGGGGCTGCAGAGAGGTGCACAAAACCCGACCCCACGCAAATCGCAGACGCGCTCAACGTAAACATCCCGTTACGGCAGCAAGCGAAGGGACTTAACTCCCTAGAAAAACACAACCTCGAAGGTGTAGCGTCATGGTGTCGGACAGAGTTGTGCCGACGAGATTTTCTCCAATGCAAGGAAAGTGAAAATGCTCCGCAGGACTATTGGAGTCAGCGCCGCTCTTCTCGGCTCTGACACAACGATCCATCCGATTCCCGGCTACGAACTGACCGCACTCCAGGGCGGCGACCTCGCGAACATCTCCGCGATCATCCTCGACCAGGATGACATCGACGCGGGTAAGGTCGCCGAGATCAACGAATACGGTTTCGGTATTCCCGTTTTCGCCGCCGTGAAGAGCACCAAGGACACCACTAACCTCGAGGGCCTCCACGGCGTTATCGCCCTCGACGAGCTCCAGGGCGACTACTTCGCTCGCCAGATCGCTGCCGCCGCTGACAAGTTCGAGGACGAGGTTCTCCCCCCGTTCTTCGGCGCGCTCACGAAGTACTACAACCGCGGCTTCTCGCCGTTCGACTGCCCCGGACACCAGGGCGGCCAGTTCTTCCGCCAGCACCCGGCCGGCCGTCGCTTCTTCGACTTCTACGGCGAAGAGCTCTTCCGCACCGACCTTTGTAACGCTGACGTCGCCATGGGTGACCTCCTCATCCACGACGGCCCGCCCGTCCAGGCCACTGAAGCTGCTGCTCGCATCTTCAACGCCGACAACACCTGGTTCATCCTCAACGGCACCTCGTCGTCGAACAAGGTTGCCATCAACGCTGTTGTTGGCCCCGACGATCTCGTGCTGTTCGACCGCAACAACCACAAGTCGAACATCCACGGCGCCCTCGTCATGGCCGGCGGCAAGCCCGTCTACCTCGAGACCGCACGTAACGCGTTCGGCCTTATCGGCGGCATCGACGAGCACTGCTTCGAAGAGGACTACATCCGTGAGCGCCTCGAGAAGGTTGACCCCGAGCGTGCAAAGGCTGAGCGCCCGTTCCGCCTCGCGATCATCCAGCTCGGCACCTACGACGGCACGATCTACAACGCCCGGCAGGTCGTCGACAAGATCGGTCACCTCTGTGACTACATCCTGTTCGACTCCGCATGGGTTGGCTACGAGCAGTGGATCGACATCATGAAGGAAGGCTCGCCGATGCTCCTCGAGCTCGACGAGAACGACCCCGGTATCCTCGTGACCCAGTCGGTGCACAAGCAGCAGGCTGGCTTCTCGCAGGCCTCGCAGATCCACAAGAAGGACTCGCACATCAAGGGCCAGGATCGGTACGTGAACTTTGATCAGTTCAACAACTCGTACATGATGCACGCCTCGACGAGCCCCTACTACCCGCTGTTCGCCTCGCTCGACATCAACGCCAAGATGCACGAGAACGGCGCCGGCGAGAAGCTGTGGCACGAAGCCCTCAAGAACTCGATTGAGGCTCGTAAGCTCATCCTCGGCAACCTCAAGATGCTCAAGCCGTTCGTTCCCGCCGAGGTCGACGGCAAGCCTTGGGAGTCGTACGACACCGAGACCATCGCTTCGAACCGTAAGTTCTTCGAGTTCCACCCGGGCGAGCAGTGGCACGGCTTCGACAGCTACGTTGAGGGCCAGTACTTCGTTGACCCGATGAAGCTCCTGCTCACCACTCCGGGCCTCATCAACAAGACCGGTGGCTTCGAGTACGAGGACTTCGGCATCCCGGCGAATATTCTCGCGAACTACCTGCGCACGCAGGGCATCGTTCCCGAGAAGTGCGACCTCAACTCGATCCTGTTCCTCCTCACCCCGGCGGACACGATCCAGAAGTACTCGAACCTCGTCGCTGCGCTCCGCCGCTTCGAAGAGGCTGTTGAGAAGGACGTTCCGCTTCAGGAAGTTCTCCCGGAGATCTACGCTGCGAACGAGGACCGCTACCGCGGTTACACGATTCGCCAGCTCTGCCAGGAGATGCACGACTTCTACAAGAACCGCACGGTTGCTCAGCTCCAGAAGGACATGTTCCGCGAGGAGAACTTCCCGAAGGTCGAAATGACCCCGCAGGAAGCAAACGTCGAGTTCATCCGTGGCAACGTCGACTACCTCCCGATCGAAGAGTGCAAGGGCCGCATCGCGGCCGAGGGCGCTCTTCCCTACCCCCCGGGCGTCGTCGTGGTTGTCCCCGGTGAGGTTTGGGGCGGTCCGCAGTACGACTACTTCATGGCACTTGAAGAGGGCATCAACCAGCTGCCCGGCTTCGCTCCTGAGCTCCAGGGCGTTCACATGGTGACCGAAGACGACGGCCGCCAGCGCGCCTACGGGTACGTCATCCGCAACAAGTAAGGACGGGTAGACCAACATCTGCCAATAATTTCGGCGGGGCGCCCGCGTGGAAAGCTAGCATTCCACGCGGGCGCCCCTTTATGTGCGCTTTCGTGGCCAAAAGGTTCACCGACCAAATTGCAGCTTGACCGCGAATAAAGATCAGCAACCTATTTCCCTATTTCCATATATCCAGGCGAAAAAACCGTCCCCCGGGAAACTAACTGAGAAGCCAATACACAGTAAGACAGGCAACACAGCCGCGCAGATTTGCTGTTACACTGACTTTGTTCCTTACCTAGGAACAATGTCACAACATCAAGAGAGAGAGATCATCGTGTCTGAGCTCAATGCTGGCCCCCAAGCGGGCGTCGAGACCCAAACTACCGCTGACCAACGCGCGGTGCGCATGGGCAAGCGGGCCGACATGCTCAAGCAGCAGGAGCGTCTGCCTTACCCCGTTGGTGTAGAAAACACCTCGACGATTCAGGCCGTCCTCGAAAAGCACGGTGAACTAGAAGGTTCCGAAGTAAAGACCGGCGACGTAGTCGGCCTTTCTGGACGCGTCGTCCACATCCGCAAGACCGGCAAGCTCGTTTTCGCCGTTCTCCAAGCCGGGGATCACTCACGCTTGCAGTCAATGCTTGTGGAGAATGAAGTTGGCGAACAAGCATTCGAAGACTTCAACCGCCTCGTTGATATCGGTGACCACATCTTCGTGCACGGAGAAATCGGCACCTCCAGGACTGGCGAGCTTTCCATTTACGCTGACCGTTGGGAAATGGCTTCGAAGTCGCTTCGCCCACTACCGAACCTCCACACCGACCTCAGCGACGAAATGCGAATGCGTCGTCGCTATGTCGACCTCATTGTCAACCCCGAGGCACAGCGCATCGCACGCTTGCGAACTCGTGTGATCCAGGCTCTGCGCGACACCTTCCGCGAGCGTAACTACATCGAGCTCGAAACGCCTATGCTCCAGGTTGTGCCCTCAGGTGCATCCGCGCGTTCCTTCGATACGCACATGAACGCGTTCGATATGCAGGTTTCGCTACGTATCGCTCCTGAGCTCTTCCTCAAGCGTGCCGTTGTAGGTGGCCTCGACCGCGTATTCGAGATCAACCGCAACTTCCGCAATGAGGGAGCGGACTCGACGCACTCCCCCGAGTTCACCATGCTGGAGTGCTACGAGGCGTACGCCGACTACAACGTCATGGCCGATCTGGCACAAGAACTCATCCAGAACGCAGCCATCGCAGCAACCGGCTCAACCTTGGTCACCCTCGATGACGGCACTGAGTTCGACCTCGGTGGCGAATGGAAGCGCATCGACCTCTACGAGAGCATTTCACACTATGCAGGGGAAGAGATCACTCCTGAAACCTCCGCCGAGCACCTTCGCGAACTCGCCCGCAAGTTTGAGGTAGATGTGGATGAAGAGACGCTCGGCCACGGAAAGCTCGTCGAAGAAATTTGGGAGCATCTGATCCCCGCCGAAGAGCTCTACAATCCCGTTTTCGTCATGAATTACCCAGTCGAGACGAGCCCGCTCACTCGCGATCACCGCGACCGCCCGGGCGTCGTGGAGAAGTGGGATCTTTACATCCGTGGCTCGGAAATCGGCACAGCCTACTCCGAGC
This sequence comes from Dermabacter sp. HFH0086, assembly GCF_000413375.1. Taxonomy (NCBI): domain Bacteria; kingdom Bacillati; phylum Actinomycetota; class Actinomycetes; order Micrococcales; family Dermabacteraceae; genus Dermabacter; species Dermabacter sp. HFH0086. The sequence goes on along the minus strand of NZ_KE340308.1, from coordinate 1,134,959 downwards.
TTGCTGATCCGGTTATCCAAAGGGAGCGGTTCGTGCAGCAGGCGCAGCTTGCAGCTGGCGGCGACGAAGATGCAATGCGTTACGACGAAGATTTCTGCGACGCCATGGAATACGGATTCCCTCCGTCAGGCGGCATGGGAATCGGCATCGACCGTGTACTCCAGACCATCACCGGTCTCGGTATCCGTGAAACCATCCTTTTCCCGCTTATCAAGCCCATCGAGAACTAGGAATCCACGGGGCTCAAGCAGTGGATTAATAGCCATTAGCTTCGTGAGCCTTCCTTGACCCCGGGCCACCACAGGCCGGCATTTTTGCCCCTGTGGTGGCCCGGTCACTACTGCATATAAGCAGCCGGAACTCGCATACAAACGCGAATCAGCTCTAAGACCGAAAGCGTAGAAATAGCCGCAGACTTCTGCTATAGTTGGATAATCGCGCCATTAGCTCAGTTGGTTAGAGCAACTGACTCTTAATCAGTGGGTCCGGGGTTCGAATCCCTGATGGCGCACGGTAATCCCCACCTTCCCAGGTGGGGATTACTTTATGTTGGCTACCCACCGACCCGTGGACGCCTCACACGTATTCGAAAGCCACATCCCTATGCTTGCTCATCGATAGTGTTCTGTTGGCACAACGCTTGATCTTCACAACGAAACCAAAGACTAGAGTTTCTCACTATTGCCCCGAGGCTCAATGCCATCACTTCACTTCCGCCAACACTAGCTATTTCAAGACAGAAGAACGTTCAAGACGTTTGCGGAATCGCGCGAACTACTACCGCAGCGACGTTGTGGCAGTCCGCTCGGACGCAGGGGACTACAGCCGCCTGGCTCCTGTATGGACCATTCGCACTTGATTGCATACGGCAGTCATCGACCAGGAGTCACCTCCGGTGGAGCATTTTGGACGCCCCACGATTCTATTGCTGTTTTGCATGTCAACAGCGTCCCTGAGGATCTGGCACACTACACAAACTTAGTACTTCGTCTAGTTTCGGCAACCTGAATGGCTTAGAAGTCCACCTGGACACCAGAGAATCTTGAACTCTGCTGACAAATCACATTCATTCACTAACAGCTAGTGACGCCGATGCCAAATGCCTTCGCATTCGATCACAGCGACCTGCGCACACCGCTGGCGACGGTCTCCTGTTCTGCCCGTTCCAATCCCGTCCGTAAGGGGGGGTAGCACCTCGTGTCGTTTTAGCAAAGAACGAAGGGTGAGCACACCCAAAAGCCAGGCACAAAAAACCGCCCCGCTTACAGGAGCTATTAGCAAGCGGGGCGGTAGTTAGTTATATGGGTTCAGTCCTGACACTCATATAGAGCCGGGAACGAACCCGTTAGGCTCAAGCTAGATCAGGCCGACGCTGGGTTAAGGCCGGAGTTGGTTTGCTTAGCCTGTTCAATCTCTTCGTGGGCTTTGGCATCGTCGCCCTTGCCCCCGTCAAGCAGTCGCGGAGCGAGGACACCGAAGAGGGTCCAACCGAAGAAGGTGACAAGCGCTCCACCCATCATGGCCTGCTCGCCAGCGGTGAAGAGGGAGTAGAGCGAGTAGAGAGCCGCAATAAATGCGAGCACGTTCACTGCGCGTGCCTTGCCTGCAGGAACTCCAGAACGCTTCTGCAGAATCTTGACCGCACCCATAGAAAGGAGGTAGGGAATCAGGTTGGTGATAACTGCAAGGTTGACAAGCACCTCGAACTGTTCAGCAAGGCTCGGGCTCATCGTGAAGAACGAGAGGAGAGTCTGCAGACCGGTGATGATGCACATACCGATGATCGGCGCGCCAGCTTTGGTCACGTGGTTGAAGATCCTAGGCAGCTGCCCAACCTTCGCCATCGAGCGGGCAACTTCCGCAATGGTGAACTGCCAGCCGAGGAGCGAGCCGAAGCAGGCAATAACCATGAGTGCAGTGATGATGCGTCCAACAACCGGGTTGAACATGTGTGCGAAGGCAAGGCCGAACGGACCGTTCGATGCAGCGAGCTCCTCGTGGTTGACGATGCCGGCGACAACGTTGGTCGAAAGGATGTACATAACTGCAGCACCGAGAGTACCGCCCATAACCGCGATAGGAACGTTCTTCTCGGGATTTTCAACGGCATCGGAGTTCGCAGAAGCGGACTCGAGACCGAGGAAGGCCCAAAGGGTCATTGCGATCGAGGACGAAACTGCCTTGAAGAACCCAAGGTCATGCGGGTTCCAGGCGGCGGCCCATGTGGACGGCGAGAACCAGAACCAGCCGATGATGCAAATGCCGAGCACCGGTGCGATAACGCCCCAAACGGTGATGGAGCCGATCTTGCCAGTGATGCTGGCACCACCGAAGTTGAGCACGGTTGCAAGCCACATGGTGGCGATGGCAAGACCACCCACGATAAGGGGACCATTGCTCATGCCTGAAGTATCGATATCGAAGAGCGTGAGGCCGTAGCCAACAGCCGAAATCGCGATCGCGATGTTCGCAATACCGAGCGAAAGAATGTAGGTGTAGTTGGCCATGAACGAGCCGGACTTACCGAAAGCATATTCGGCGTAGCCGCCCATGCCACCGGCGTTTCGACTGTAACGACCAAGCTTTGCAAAGCAGTACGCGAGAATCGTCGCACCGCCGGCGGTGACAATCCAAGAAAGGATCGAGATTGTGCCGATCTGAGCAAGCTTCGTAGGAAGCATGATAATGCCGGAGCCCATCATGTTAACCATCGTGAGGATGGTCAACTGCACAACTCCCATTTTCTTTTGAACTGGTTTATCGTTCATGTTTCAATTCTCCATAGTCTAGGGGCGGAGCCGCGGGACCGCCGCGGCCCCACCCCTTTGACAAATTAATTAGTTTTTGACCACGTACGCGTATGCACGCGTAGAGCCGTCGTCTTCATTCACCATGTGCACACCCTGGAGCTCCGGTGCGAAGCCGGGAAGCACATTGATGCCCTCTTCAAGGGTGAGGAAGTACTTGAGCTGGGCACCACCCCATACCTCACCGGGAACAACACAAATGATGCCCGGGGGGTAAGGCAATGCGCCCTCGGTTGCGATTCGACCCTCTGCCTCACTGAGCGGGATGAGTTCAACATCCCCCGCAATAAGGGCGGTGTTCGCATCTCGTGCACTCATTTCGCTCTTCGGCAGGGTCTCTTCACGGAACATTGCTCGCTGAAGTTTCGCGACCTCACGCTCTTTATAGAAGTCGTGCATCTCCTGGCAAAGCTGGCGAATGGTGTAGCCGCGGTAGCGCTCTTCGTTTTCAGCATAAACGCGCGGGAGCACCTCGGCCAACGGTACATCCTCGTCCAGCATTTGTTCAAACTGAACAAGTGCAGCAACCAGTTCCTGCATCTTCGGCAGAGTTTCTGCGGGCGTGATGAGGAAGAGGATTGTATTGAGGTCACACTTTTCAGGAATGATACCGAGCGTACGCAGGTAGTTAGCGAGGATATTGACCGGAACGCCAAAGTCCTCATACTCGTAACCGTCCTCAGTGTTACGAACACCGGGAGTTGTGAGAAGGAACTTCATCGGGTCGATGAAGTACTGGCCTTCGCGGTACGAGGGGAATCCATGCCAAGTTTCGCCCGGCTTGAACTCGAAGTACTCACGGCTCGCCATGATTTCTTCGGTCGGAGTGTCTTCCCACTTAACACCGTTAACGGTCGGCGGGAGGAACGGACGAATGTACTTGCATTCCTTCAGGATCATCTTGCGGGCTTCAATCGAAACCCTGAGCGCCTCAGCCCAAAGTTTTTCACCAGAGCCATCTGCGTGGATGCGTGCGTTAACGTCGAGTGACGCATACATCGGGTAGAACGGGCTCGTGGAGGCATGCATCATGTATGCATTGTTGAAGCGATCGGAATCGCAGTAACGAGCCTGGTCCTTGATGTGGTTGTCCTTCTTGTGGATCTGCGAAGCCTGCGAGAAGCCCGCCATACCCTTGTGGACAGACTGGGTCACGATAATGCCGGGGTCGTTCTCTTTGAGGTCAAGAAGCATCGGCGAGGACTGCTTCATGATCGGGATCCACTGCTCGTAGCCAACCCATGCGGAGTCGAACAGGACGTAGTCGCAAAGGTGACCGATCTTATCAATGACACGGCGAGCGTTGTAGATGGTGCCGTCGTAGGTGCCGAGCTGGAACACGGCGAGGCGAACGGGTCGCTCGGCCTTGGCACGCTCGGGATCGACCTTCGCGACACGCTCGCGGATGTAGGCTTCGTCGAAGCAGTGCGCGTCGATACCACCGATGAGACCGAACGCATTTCGCTCGGTTTCAAGGTAGACAGGCTTAGCATCGGCCATGACGAGGCTGCCATGGTGAACCGACTTGTGGTTGTTGCGGTCGAACAGGACGACATCTCCCGGCGCAAGGAGAGCGTTCAGAACAACCTTGTTGGATGAAGAGGTGCCGTTCAGGACGAACCAAGTGTCGTCAGCGTGGAAAACTTCAGCTGCACGTTCGAGAGCTTCTTCGGGGGCACCTTCGTGAATCAGAAGGTCGCCAAGCGCGACGTCCGAACTGGAAAGGTCAGTGCGGAAAAGGTTTTCGCCATAAAATTCAAAAAACCGGCGACCTGTGGGGTGCCGGCGGAAGTACTGACCGCCGTGGTGGCCAGGACTCGGGAAGTTCGAGTTGCCAAGGTCACGGTAGTCAACCAGAGCTTCGAAGAACGGGGGGAGAATTTCGCGGTCGTAACGGCGAGCAAATTTCTCAACCTTACGTGCGAAATAATCGCTCTGAATGCGGTCTTTGGTGATCACATCATCGATTTCACCCTTACCGATAAGATCTTTACGGTCGGCCGAGACACACGCAATAACCGGGAGACCCCAGCCGAGTTCTACAATCTCTTTGCCTTTACCGTCTTGAACATCCTCTTCGGACAGCACGACCACAGCAGCATCGGTGAGGTCAGTTTCGCTAAGAGCAACTACCTGGCGTTCAGTTGGGAACCAACGTTTATAACTTTCAGCGAGCGAGTCGCTAACAACTACGTTTCCGTGTTTCACTTCAATCCCTCGGCAGAGCCGGGGCCCTTTCTAACGATACGGATATACTGCATTGTTCAACCTTTCACCTAGAGGGCTACCCAGCCCGGGTTCTAGGTCTCAAGGCCTAGTGAAATCCTCACATAGATGACACCCGAGCACCAGGACACTGGTCCCGCAAAATGGACAAAGTTGACAGCCGCCGCCCCAAATCTGCTTCCGCGCCCTCATGTGCCGTCCATGTCACCCACTGGGACCGCTAGTAAAGGTCATCGACCGCCGTCGGGAACGCCTCCGCGCAGATGCTCGAGTCGCCAGCCCTGAGAGGTGGTCCACCACACACCCCAATAACGATGTTCCCCACACTTGCGGGCCAAGCAGTCACGCGTCAGATATACTGGATCCATAAACTAAAGATTTAAAGACGGTGTATAGAAATGTCGTGGAGAGCGCGCTGGGCTGCCCTAGCTGTCGTTCTGTTGCCAGTTTTCCTGATCAGTATCGATGTCACGGTTCTGAGCATCTCGCTCCCGGGCATCTCGCAGGATCTCCATCCGTCGGCAAACGAACTTCTGTGGATCGTCGATTCGTACTCGTTTGTGCTCGCGTGCCTGCTCATTGTGATGGGCAAGTTCGGTGACAGTTTCGGGCGGCTTCGTCTTTTGATGTGGGGCTCTGCCCTCTTCGGCGCGGCCTCTGTTTTGTCGGGCTTTAGTACGTCACCGCTCATGCTGATCGTGGGCCGTTCCCTCCAGGGACTCGGCGGCGCGACCCTCATGCCGTCGACGCTCGGCATGATCCGCCACATTTTCCAGAAGCGTTCGGAGAGGCGTCTCGCGCTCGCACTGTGGTCGGCAGCTTTCTCTAGCGGTAGCGCGATTGGCCCGCTTCTCGGCGGCATTTTGCTCGAGGTCGCCAACTGGCGGTACGTGTTCTTTATTAACGTGCCGATCGTGATCGTGTTCGTCATCCTCGCGAAGCTCTACGTTCCCGAATCAGAACTCGAGGAAGCCGAGCGCATCGACCTTCTCTCCCCCGTGCTGCTGATCGCGTCGATCTTTGCGCTCGTGCTGAGCTTCAAGCTTCTCATTGATGATTTCGCGATCTGGCAGGTAGGGCTCTTGGTCGCTGGTGCGGCGGGTCTCGCGCTCTTTTGGCGTCGCCAGTACGTTGTTGCGAACCCGATTCTCGACGTGGATGTGGTCTCGGAGCCGACGTTCCGCTCGGCAACACTCATTAACGGCATCGCGTACTTCATCACGATTGGCACACTGTTCTTCTTCCCGCAGTACCTCATGGTTGTTTCGGGACTTTCGCCGATCGAGGCGGGCCTTTGGGCACTTCCGATGGTTGTGGCGACGATTCTCGGCGCACTCATCTCCCCGGTCTTTGCGCGAAAGTTCCGGTCGAACCAGCTCGTGGCTCTCGGCCTTTTCACGTGCGGTATGGGCTGCCTTTCGGTGCCGCTGCTCGTGACCGTCCACTTCAACCCCTTCTTCTACTTCCTGTGCACGTTCCTCATCGGTCTTGGAATCGGGTTCTCGGAACCGCTCACGAACGATACGATTCTGTCGTCGGCCCCGGATAAGGAGGCCGGCTCCGTTTCGGCGATTTCCGAAACGGCGTACGAGCTTGGCGGGGCGCTGGGCACTGCGGTTCTTGGTGGCGTGGGGATGCTCGCTTATCGCCTCTCCCTGTCCTCGCGTGAAGCTGGTCTGGGTATTTCGGATCAAGTGCTTGAGGAGGCAAAGCAGACGATCGGTTCGGCGGCGGTACTGGCCGAGCCCGGCAATTCTGCGAATCCGGATATGGCCTGGAGTCTTGCAAAGGCATCGTTCGTTGATGGGCAGAATGCCGCGATGTATCTCGCTGGCATTGCGGCCTTTGCCGCGACCATTATTGCGTTGCGTGGCATGCGCGCCGAACTGCATTTGAGGCTTCAGGACAAGCTCGGCGCAAAACCCCCGCAAGAGTCCCCTGACCTGCAGTAATGGACTTTTCAACACAGTTTTGGTGCAGGTTTTTGCTCTAGGCTAAAGCCATGGCTTTCGTCGATACTCCCACCCCCGCCGATTACCCCGCTATCGCCTTTATTGCGAGGGATCTTTTGCGCGCCTCTGATCCTTCTGAGGTATTCGACGGCACCGATCTCATCAACACGATTGAGGCGGGACACCCCGCGATGGTGGTTCGCGAATCACGCGGTTCTGGCGAGGAACCGGCACCGGTGGTGGCGTACGCGATGGTGCACGATCACGCTCGGGGTCGCATCGATGCGAAGTGGGCGGTGCGTCGTGGCGATGAGTTCTATATCGCGCATGCCGCGCGCTGCCTGGAGTGGATCGAGAAGCAGGCCCGCATGCTTGGCGAGAAGCGCGGCGAGGAGGGCTTCGTGATCGTCACGGAGGTCGGCCCGGGCGATTTTATCCGCGCGGAGGCTCTCGCTGACGCCGGCTTTGCAAAAGCGCGCACCTGGGTGGTGATGGACCAGGACATCCCCGCGCGTGTGCAAGAAATCAGGGAGCGGGAGTCCGACGCTTCCTTGGCTCCCCGCGTAGCTGCGAATGTTCGCGTTCGCACTCTTGCCGACGTTGAGGATCGCCGCGCGGCCCACGCTGCCCTCGAGCATGCTTTTGAGGATCACTTCAATCATTTCGAGGAGAGCTTCGACGAGTGGTGCGAGCGCACGGATCTGTATGCGCATCACGAGTGGGACCGCGACCTTTTGGCTGAGCTCGTTCCCGCGGATGGTTCGGCACCGATGGTGATCGGCACGCTCATGACGTCGTGGCTTCCCGAGTCGAAGACGGCCCACGTGGAGTATCTCGGCGTGACGCGCGAGGGTCGCGGTAAGGGAGCGGCACATGCGCTGCTCGATGCGTTCTACCTGCTTGCCATGGAACATGGCTATGGCCGGGGCGAGCTTTTTGTGGACGCCGATTCTCCCACGGGGGCAAATCTCGCCTACGAGAAAATGAATTGGCGCCAGGATTTCCTCAAAGAGACGTGGCACAAGGAAATCACTCTCTAGTCCCTCGCACCGCCCCACCTTTACCCGCGGCAACCCTCTCACCCCGCGGCCGTCTTCTTCCCTGCGGAAGTGGTGAAAAACGGCGTCAGAGGCCCAGATATCAACGTGAGGTGGCGATTTTTCACCACCTTCGAGAAGAGACGGGGGAAAGTGGGCAACGAGACGACCCCCGGTAGCCTAGGGACCCGGAGCCAAGGAAAGTCAGCTACTAGGCTCCCCATTTAGCTGGCTGGGGGAAAGGCCGGTTCCACTGAGGTGTTGTAAAGGGCCCGCTCCCCAAAGGAGCGGACCCTTTACTACCGCGGGATCACTCCCACTCGATCGTGCCCGGCGGCTTGCTCGTCACATCGAGGGTGACGCGGTTAATGCCATCAACCTCGTTCGTGATGCGCGTCGAGATCTTCGACAGAACATCGTAGGGAACCTTCGCCCAGTCGGCGGTCATTGCGTCGTCCGACGTCACCGGTCGAAGAACTATGGGGTGGCCGTAGGTGCGGTGATCGCCCTGCACGCCAACGGAGCGCACGTCGGCGAGGAGCACGACGGGGCACTGCCAAATGTCGCGGTCGAGGCCAGCGAGGGTCATCTCTTCGCGCGCGATAGCATCGGCGGCGCGAAGCGTGTCGAGTCGCTCTTTCGTGATCTCGCCGATGATGCGAATGCCGAGGCCCGGGCCGGGGAAAGGCTGGCGCCACACGATTTCGTCGGGCAGGCCGAGCTGGGTGCCGACGGTGCGCACTTCATCCTTGAAAAGCTGGCGAAGCGGCTCCACAAGTTCGAAGGTCAAATCGTCGGGAAGCCCACCGACGTTGTGGTGGCTCTTGATGTTGGAGGCACCATCGCCGCCACCGGACTCAACGACGTCCGGGTACAGGGTGCCCTGCACGAGGAAGGCTTTGCGGCGGGCCTGGTCGCCATCAACAACACCCTGCTCGCGCAGAATGTCTTCCTGCGCCTGCTCGAATACACGGATGAACTCACGGCCGATGATCTTGCGTTTTTGCTCGGGGTCGGTGACGCCCGCGAGCGCGGTGAGGAAGCGCTCTTCGGCATCGACCACGACAAGCTTCGCGCCGCCCGTTGAACCGCTGAAGGCGCGCTCAATTTCTTCGGATTCGCGAAGGCGCATGAGGCCGTGGTTGACGTACACGCACGTGAGGCGATCGCCGATCGCACGCTGCACGAGCGCAGCGGCGACGGCGGAGTCGACGCCGCCGCTCAGGGCGCAGATGGCGGTGCCGTCTTCGCCGATCTGGGCGCGGATCAGCTCGACCTGTTCGTCGATGACGTTGGACATCGTCCATTCGGGCTTGATGCCGGCGCCGCGGTAGAGGAAGCTCTCGAGGATTTCTTGGCCGCGTTCGGAGTGCTTGACTTCGGGGTGCCACTGGACGCCGAAGATGCGCCGTTCGCGATTCTCGAATGCGGCAACGGGCGAGCCCGCCGAAACGGCGATCACGTCGAAGCCTTCGGGGGCTTCGTGAACGCTGTCGCCGTGGCTCATCCACACGTTCTGGTGGAGATCCTGGCCCGCGAGCAGAACGGAATCGTCCTGGATTTCAGTGAGCAGGGTCGCGCCGTACTCGCGGGTGCCCGTGGGGGCGACTGTCCCGCCGAGGGCCTGCGCGATTGCCTGGAAGCCGTAGCACAGGCCGAGCACCGGAATACCCGCCTCGAGGAGAGCGGGGTCGAGTTTCGGGGCGCCGTCGGCATACACGGAGCTGGGGCCGCCGGAGAGGATGAGTGCTTTGGGGTTCTTCGCGAGGATTTCGCTCGCGCTCATCGAGTTCGGGACGACCTCGGAGTAGATGTTCGCTTCGCGGACCCGACGCGCGATGAGCTGCGCGTATTGCGCACCAAAATCGACGACGAGGACCGGGTCTTGCTGGGTGCTGAGCTGGTTGTCGTTCATCACGCTCTCCATCCTAATGCGCGTACTACTGGTCCGCTGCATCGCCGAGTGTGGGGCGCTCGGCGAGATCGCGCTCGACTTTGGCGTGAGTCCAGCGCTCGCCGAAGAAGCTCAGCACGGGGATCACGCCGAAGAACATGAGCAGGAGCATCCGCTCGAGGCCCCAGCGCATTTTGCTCCACAAGTCGAAGGCGAGCACGACGTAAATCATGTAGATGAGGCCGTGGATGGGGCTCCACGTCTTTGAAATCGTCGCCCACAGATCGCTCTGGCCGCCGTACACGAGGTAGCGCATGATCATGATCGCGACGAGCACGAGCAGGGCGATACCTTCCACGATCGAGGCGACCCGGAAGCGGGCCATCGACGTGCGAATTTGAGTGTCATTGAGCGGCTTGCGAGCCACGGGGCCTCCTTGCGGCATGGTTGGGGCGGTGGCGGCTAGTCCGAGCTTTCGCCGGCGAGCCGCGATTCGAGTTCGAGCCTACGCTCAGCCTGCTCGTCAAGGTAGGTGGAGCGCACGCTTCGCCACCAGATGTAGAGGAAAAACACGCCGAAGAGGATCCACTGGAGCATGTATCCGAAGTTTTGGAGGTTGAGGCCACTCGTGAAGCTCGACTGTGCGGCGGGAAGCGGCCCGAGGTCACGCCACGCGTCCGCAGCGGTTGCGCTCGCACCGTCGGACTCCCCTGGCCCGGCCATGTACTGACGCGCCTCGTTCGTGAGGGCCCCGTACCCGGCGAGCATGGGCCCCTCCCATACGTTCACGAGCAGGGTGGAGGAAAGCGTTCCGACGGTCGCCACACCCCCGTCATCCTCGCGGCGCACGGTGCCGCTCGCCTCCTCGGAGGCCTCGAGGCGCACGACTATTGTGCGCGCTCCGGCGGGCGGCTCGGGAAGGGTGTCCCATTCGCTCGAGGGGACGGTTGTGTAACCGCGCGCGACGGGGATGGATGTGCCGCGAAGCGGCCCTTGAGTGATGCGCGCGTTTGTGACAACGACGGCGGCCTCGTGGCCGTCGATCTCGCGGCCGGGCACGAGCACTTGCTCCGAAGGCACGAACTCCCCCGTGAATGACGCGAGGCGACCCTGGACCGCGTTTGTGACAGGCGCGTTCGCGTCCATGAGCTCCTCGATCGGGACGGGCGCGGCGGATGTCGTTTCGTCGCGGGCCTCGAGGGCTCGCGTTGCTCGCTCGAACTGCCAGTTCGCGAGGAGACCGCAGACGAGGGTCGCTGTTGCCATGAGGGCCAGTAGGCCCAGGAACTTGGGGCGGAGAGCGACGCGAAGCATTCCTTAAGTGTAGGCGTGAGATTGAGCGAGTGGGCCCTCGGTTCCCGGGCAGCGTCCAACTCCTCGCCCTATCCTAGAAAACGTGTCTCACAGTGTGTATGTAACCTCGTCAGAAGGACGCTCCGGCAAATCCACCGTTGCCCTCGGCCTCCTTGAAGCCCTCGTCGCTACGTCAGAGAACGTCGCCGTGTTCCGGCCGATTATTGATTCGCGCCACGAGCGTGACGCCGCCGTTGAACTCCTTACTTCGCACCCGGGCATTAGCCAGGGCTACGACGAAGCACTCGGCGTCACCTACGACCTCGTGAACTCCAATCCTGAGAAGGCGCAGGAAGAGATCATGCGCCGCTATCAGGAGCTGCGCGAGAAGTATCAAGCGGTGCTCGTTCTCGGTTCTGATTACAACGGTCTCGCAAACCCCACCGAGCTCGCCTTCAACGCTTCTGTGGCCGCGAACATCGGCGCTCCGGTGGTGCTGGTCGTAAGCTCGCGCCGCCGCGATCCACAGCAGGCCGCAACGGTCGCCCAGATCGCCTTCCACGAGTTCGCCCAGAACCACGCGACCCCCGTCGCCGTCGTTATCAACCGCGCCGCGGACGAGGACCTGCCCGCAACCCGCGAAGAGATCGCGAAGGTTCTTCCGGAAGGCGTGATCACCGCTGCCCTTCCCGAATCGGACATCGTGTACTCGCCGAGCGTGAACGCTATCAAGGACGCTGTGAACGGCACGGTCGTCCAGGGTGCGCCTGAGCTTCTCGAGCGCGTTGCGCTCGACATCGTCGTAGCCGCGATGGGGCTGCCGAACGTGCTCAAGAACCTCCACGAATCGAGCACCGTGATCGCCCCCGGTGACCGGCACGATCTCATCCAGGGCATCCTCATGTCACAGCAGTCGGGCACGTTCCCGTCGCTCAGCTCGCTCGTGCTCACGGGCGGTTACGACCTTCCCGAGGAAATCAAAGCCCTCGGCACGGGCGACCTGCCGATCATCGTGACAGAGGAAAACACCTTCGAGGCCGCCGTTGCCGCGAGCAATATCGACGGCAAGCTCACCTCGACGCCGCAAAAGATCGATGCGGCCCGCCGCCTCGTCGCCGAAAATTTTGCAATGACCGACCTCATTTCGGCACTCAACCTCGCAAAGAGCGACGTGGTGACCCCGATGATGTTCCAGTTCGACCTGATTGCCCGCGCGCAGGGTGAGAAGAAGACGATCGTGCTTCCCGAGGGCGATGAGCCGCGCATCATCGCAGCCGCCGAAGCGATCCTCAGCCGCGGCGTTGCAAACCTCGTGCTGCTGGGAGACGAAACCGCGATCCGCCAGAAGGCTGCACAGCTCGGCCACGACATCGCCGAAGCCCGCATCGTATCCCCGCACGATGAAGAGCTCGTCGAGAAGTTTGCCGAAGAGTTTGCGCGTCTTCGCGCAAAGAAGGGCGTGACCCTCGATCAGGCGCGCGACGCGGTACAGGACGTCTCCTACTTCGGCACGATGATGGTCCACATGGGGTATGCCGATGGCATGGTCTCGGGCGCCGTGAATTCCACCGCCCACACGATCCGCCCCGCGCTTCAGATCATCAAGACGAAGCCGGGCGCGAAGGTCGTCTCCTCCGTGTTCCTCATGGCGCTCGAGGACCGCGTCCTCGTGTACGGCGACTGCGCCGTGAACCCTGACCCGACCGCCGAGCAGCTCGCCGACATCGCTGCTCAGTCCGCCGCAACGGCAGAGCAGTTCGGCGTGGACCCGCGGATTGCGATGCTCTCGTACTCGACGGGCACGAGCGGTTCGGGGGCCGACGTCGACAAGGTACGCGAAGCGACCGCGCTCGTGAAGGAAAACCACCCCGACCTGAACGTCGAGGGCCCGATCCAGTACGACGCCGCCGTGGACGCCTCGGTTGCCAAGACCAAGCTTCCCGATTCGGCCGTCGCAGGCCGCGCGACCGTGTTCGTGTTCCCCGACCTCAACACCGGTAACAACACGTACAAGGCAGTGCAGCGCTCCGCCGGAGCGATCGCGATCGGCCCCGTCCTGCAAGGACTCAACAAGCCCGTGAACGACCTTTCGCGCGGCGCGCTCGTCGAGGACATCATCAACACCGTCGTGATCACCGCGATCCAGGCGCAGAACCAGAACTGACGGGCGAAGAGCCCCTTCTTGACTACGAACGGAGAAACCGTGACCAACAGCAACGTTCTCGTGATTAACTCGGGTTCGAGCTCGATTAAATTCCAGCTCATCGACCCGACCTCGAATCACGTGACTGCCTCCGGCATCGTCGAGCGCATCACGCTGCCCACGGGCAACGCGTCGATCGAAGCCGGAGACAAGGAAGAAACGTGGGAGGGTTCGATCCCCGATCACGTTAAGGGCATGCAGGTCGTCGAGGAGCTCTTCGCGAAGGTTGGCGTTGAGCTGACCGAGGAAACCGTGAGCGCCGTTGGCCACCGCATTGTCCAGGGCGGCGCGGTGTTCCCCGAAGCCACCCTCGTGACCGACGAGGTCCGCGACCAGATCCACGAACTCGGTGCCCTCGCGCCGCTGCACAACTACGCGGCGGTGGACGGCATCAACGGTGCACGCGCGCTCCTGCCGAACCTTCCCCACGTCGTCGTCTTCGACACGTCGTTCTTCACGCAGCTTCCGCCCGAGGCATACACGTATGCGATCAACAAGGAGGTCGCCGAGCAGTACAAGATTCGCCGCTACGGCGCGCACGGTACCTCCCACGAGTTCATTTCCTCTCGCGTGCCGGGCTTCCTCGGCCGCGAAGGCGAGGACCTCCGCCAGATCGTCCTGCACCTCGGCAATGGCGCTTCTGCCTCCGCCGTCAAGAACGGCAAGCCCGTTGATACCTCGATGGGTCTCACCCCGCTCGAGGGCCTCGTCATGGGCACCCGCTCAGGCGACATCGACCCGTCGGTGTACGCGCTCCTCAGCCGCCAGGCCGGCATGGATCCCGCCGAGGTTGACACGCTTCTCAACAAGAAGTCCGGTCTCATGGGCCAGCTCGGCATGAGCGACTTCCGCGACATTTCCGCCGCCGTGGAGGCTGGCGACGAAGCCGCGAAGCTCACGCTCGGTATGTGGGCTCACCGCGTCAAGAAGTACGTGGGTGCGTACGCGTTCATCCTCGGTGGGCTCGATGTCATCACGTTCACCGCGGGCATCGGCGAGAACGCTTCGCTTGCCCGCTCGAGCGCCCTCGAGGGTCTCGAGGAGTTCGGGATCATCCTCGACGAGGAAGCAAACGCCCAGCGTAAGAAGGAACCGTGGATCATCTCGGCGCCTGAATCGAAGGTCACCGTTGTCGTGTACCCCACGAACGAAGAGCTCGCGATCGCGCAGCAGACCCTCGAGGTTGCACGCGGCTAACGATTACCGCACAGAAAGTGGGGCTCGCCGACAATGGCGAGCCCCATTTTTCGTGGAGGGTATCAGCGAGTCGTGACGACCTCGACGCGCTGGAACTCCTTGAGGTCCGTGTAGCCGGTCGTCGCCATCGCGTGGCGAAGCGCGCCGACGAGGTTCGTGGTGCCATCGGCAGAAAGGCCGGGGCCGAACAGGATCTGCTCGAGTGGCGCGACCTGGCCGACCTCGACACGGTGCCCGCGCGGCATCGTTGGGTGGTGTGCCTCGCTGCCCCAGTGAAAGCCGCCGCCGGGGGCCTCCGTGGCTCGTGCGAGCGCGGCACCGACCATGAGACCGTCGGCCCCGCACGCGATAGCCTTCACGATGTCACCGCTGCGACCGAGGCCACCGTCGGCGATCACGTGCACGTAGCGGCCGCCCGATTCGTCCATGTAGTCCCTGCGGGCCGCGGCGACATCCGCGACGGCAGAGGCGAGCGGCACGGAAATACCGAGGGTCTCCCACGTGGTTTGGCTCGCGCCGCCACCGAAGCCCACGAGAACGCCCGCCGCCCCCGTGCGCATGAGGTGAAGGGCCGCGGTGTAGGTTGCGCACCCGCCCACGATGACGGGGACGTCAAGCTCGTAGATGAAGCGCTTGAGGTTGAGCGGCTCGCGGTTGCCCGAGACGTGCTCGGCGCTCACGGTGGTGCCGCGGATGAAGAAGATGTCGACGCCCGCATCGACGACGCTCTTCCAGTGTTCCTGCGTGCGCTGCGGCGAGAGGGAACCGGCCGCGACCACTCCAGCTTCGCGTAGCTGCGTGATGCGCTCACGGATGAGGCCCGGCTTGATCGGCTCCGAGTAGATCTCGCGGATGCGGTGGTGAACATCCTTCGGGTCGAGGCGCGCAATCTCCTCCAGGAGCGGCGTGGGGTTCTCGTAGCGAGTCCACAGGCCCTCGAGATCGAGCACACCAAGCCCGCCGAATTGGCCGAGTTGGATCGCCGTTTCGGGGCTCATCACGGAATCCATGGGGGCCGCGAAGATCGGGATGTCGAAGTGGTAGGCATCGACCTGCCACGAGGTTGAGACATCCTCCGGGTCCCGCGTGCGGCGGGAGGGCACCACGGCTACATCGTCGAGGCCGTAGGTGCGACGGCCTCGCTTATTGCGTCCAATTTCGATTTCGTTCTGCACGGTTCCCAGTCTACAGAGGCCATACGGGATTGACGTCTGGTGTTTTGCCCTGCCGCTTGAGATAGTCGATGAAGTTATCGGCCCATGCACGGTGGAGCTCGATTTGCTTCTTGTGCAGCTCGGCGAGATCGCTTTCGGCAATGACCGTGTGCTTCTTCGCCATGGCGCGCAGAACATCGAGGGTCATGGATACATCGACATCTGCCGTATGCATATTGCCTTCCGGCTCCTCGATCCCGTACACCTCCATGAGGGTCGAGAGGTTGCGCTTGCCCTTGCGGTAGCGATCCAACCCGCGATCGAGCACGAGCGGATCGACGACAGGCGCGATCGCGCGGCCGAGGCGATCCTCGATCGTGGGCAGGCCGTTGCGGCTCAGCTCCGCTTCGATGATCGAAAGATCGAAGCCGCCGTTAAACGCGACGATCGGAGCGCCCTGCTCAAGGCACTCAACGATGCGCACCGCTATTTCCTCGAGGGCGGGCGCGGGCTCCATGCCGTAGGCGCGCGCGTGTTCCGTGGAGATGCCGTGCACGCGCGAGGCCTGCTCGGGAATCTCCACGCCCGGGTTGATGAGCCACGTCGCGACAGTTTCGCCCTCGCGGCCCGGCCCCGTGGAGAACACGAGGGCTGCGGTCACGATGCGATCATTCGCGGTATCCGTGCCGGTGGTTTCCGTATCAAAGCCCAGCATCGGGCCGTCAATCCAACTCATGTCACAAGCCTACGTCGGGGTGGGACATTTAAACGTGGCCGGCCGTAGGATGAGGAAAGACCCCCTTCGCGCGAGCAACCATGGAGAGCCGTGCTCGAACTGCACAACATCACCAAGTCCTACACGACGGGCACCTTTACCCAGGTCGCACTTGCCGGCGTGAGCGTCGCGTTTCGTGACAACGAGTTCGTCGCGATCCTTGGGCAGTCCGGCTCCGGAAAAACCACGATGCTCAACGTTGTGGGAGGACTCGATCACTTCGATTCCGGCGACCTCGTGATCGACGGTATCTCCACGAAGAACTTCAAGGACCGCGACTGGGATCGCTACCGCAACAACCGCATCGGTTTCGTTTTCCAGAGCTACAACCTCATCCCCCACCAGAGTGTCCTTGCGAACGTTGAGCTCGCTCTCACGCTCTCGGGCGTCGGGCGGTCCGAGCGCCGCGAACGCGCCCTCGATGCCCTCGCCAAAGTGGGCCTTGGCGAACACGTGCACAAGAAACCGAGTCAGCTTTCCGGCGGGCAAATGCAGCGAGTCGCTATTGCACGCGCCCTCATCAACGACCCCGAGATTCTTCTTGCCGACGAGCCCACGGGTGCCCTCGACTCCGCCACGTCCGTGCAGGTCATGGACCTTCTTCGCGAGGTCGCGAGCGATCGCCTCGTCATCATGGTCACTCACAACCCCGAGCTCGCCCACGAATACGCAACCCGCGTCGTCGAGTTTGCCGACGGCAACGTCGTAGGTGATTCCGATCCCTTCGACCCGGCCCTCGAGGAGACGCGCGAAGCGAAGCCCACGCGCAACACGCGCATGGGGCCGCTCACGGCACTAATGCTCAGCTTCAACAATCTCATGACGAAAAAGGGCCGCACGATCATGACCTCGTTCGCGGGCTCGATCGGCATCATCGGTATCGCCGCGATTCTCGCGCTCGCGAACGGCGTCAACAGCTACATCGCCAAAACCGAGGAAAACGCTCTCGCGAACTACCCTCTCAGCATCCAGAAGACGGGGGTTTCGATGGAATCGGGACTCGCGAACGCCAAGCCCAAAGGCGAAGAAAAAGCGAACACGGTCCGCGCCGTTGAGATGTACACGCGCTCCATGAACTCGACGAGCACCAACGATCTCGCTTCCCTCAAGAAGTATTTCGACGCCAACGGAGGAGGAATCAACTCCTACGTCAAGGCGATCGAATACTCGTATGCAGCCGAACCCCAGATCTACGCGCTCGGCACCGACAAACCCGTGCAGGTCCATCCTGAACAGGCGTTTTCTCAATACTCGGGAGGCTTCTCGCTCAGCCCCGCGAGCGCAATGTTCTCGATGGACGCCTTCCGTCAGCTTCCCGAAAACACCGCGCTCTACACCTCGAAATACCGGGTCCTCGACGGCCGCTGGCCAACAAACGCGCACGAACTCGTGCTCGTTCTCGACGAAAACGGCGAGATGCCCGATCTATACGAGTACACACTCGGCCTCAAGGACCACGCGAAACTCGACGAAATGATGGAGAACACGCAGGCTGGCCGGGCATCGGGAGATTCCGACGGCACCTCGGGAGACAAGAACTCCACAAAACCGGGCGAGTACACCTTCGACCAGATCATCGGCACCGAGTTCTCGCGCGTCAACGCCTTCGAGACCTACACCCACAACGACGACACCGGCACGTGGATCGACCGCAGCGGCGATGCCGACTTCATGCGCGAGAAAATCGAAAAAGGCGAGCGCCTCACGATCGTCGGCATCGTGCGCCCCAACGAAGGCGAGGACATGGGCGCGCTCCAGCAGGGCATCTCCTACCTCCCCGCCCTCACGGACCAGGTCATTACCGAAGCTGCCCAGTCGGAGATCGTCCACGAGCAGCGGGCGCATCCCGATGTCGACGTTTTCACCGGAAAGACATTCGACGAACTCAAAAACGACGATCAGGGCGACGACTTCGATATGAGCTCCCTGTTTACGGTCGACCAGGAGAAGATCCGCGGCGCATTCCAGATCGACGAGTCGAAGCTCCAGATGGACCTCAGCGGCCTCGATCTCAGCTCGATGCCCGCTCCGAACTTCGATCCGGGCGCACTCGATATGAGCGACCTTGATCTTTCGAGCCTCGACCCGGGCGCGGCAGCCGTCGGAAGCCCGAACGTAAACGTGGGGGATCTCGACCTTGCCGATCTCACGGCCCGCTACCCTCAGCTCGCCGATATCGACCTCCCAGGGGTTCTTGCGAAAGCACTTGAGGGCGAGGTGGTCCGGCCGGGCGCCGGCGAGTACCTCAGCGGTGAAGCGGGTGCGCTCGTCCAGGGTTTCCAGGCATATTACGCGGCCCATGCCGATTCCGACGGCGACCAGATTCCCGATCGGGACACGGCCGAAGTGGTGCTCGACTATCTCCAAACCGACGAGGTCCGCGCGAAAATCGAGGAGATTTCGAACTCCGACCAGGTCGTCAATCGGGAACTTCTCGAGCAACAACTCTCCGACGCTCTCGGTGAGGACCCGGCGCTCCAGGAGATTTCCTCGGCGGTCAGCAACGATCTCTCGAGCGCCATCGCCGAGCAGCTTTCCACCCAGCTCGGCGGCGCGCTCGCCAGCCAAATCCAGAACACGATCGGCGAGTATATGACGACCGCGATCGGCTCCATGATGCAGGAATACATGAGCGCCCTCCAGGGCGAGATTGAACGCCAGATCAATGACGCGATGTCCACGATGGGCGAGAATTTCGCGAATGCCATGAGCGTCGATCCGGAGAAATTCGCCGATGCGTTCGAGATGAACATGGACAAGGAAGAACTCGCTGCGTTCATGTCGACGATGGTGTCGACGCGCGCGGCAAGCTACGAGGACAATCTCGAAAAGCTCGGCTGGGCTGATCGCACGAGTCCCGATCAAGTCGATATTTACCCGGCGAGTTTCAAGGACAAGGACAAGGTCAAGGCCATTCTCGACTCCTACAACGCGCAGGCCAAGGCGCGGGGCGAGAAGAAAAAGGAGATTGTCTACACCGACATGGTGGGGATGCTCATGAGCTCGGTGACGAGCATTATCAACGTGATCACGTGGATGCTCATCGCCTTCGTGTCGATCTCGCTCGTGGTCTCGTCGATCATGATCGCGATCATCACCTACATTTCCGTGCTTGAGCGGCGCAAGGAAATCGGCATCCTGCGCGCGGTGGGTGCCTCCAAGGCCGACGTCCGGCACGTGTTCAATGCGGAAACCGTGATCGAGGGGTTGCTTGCGGGCCTCATGGGCGTGGGGGTCACCCTGCTGCTGTGCATTCCTGCCAACATCATCGTCGAGCAAAAATTCGACGTCGAGAACATTGCGAGCCTCCCGCCGCTCGCGGGAGTGATCCTCGTGGGAATCTCGGTGGTGCTCACCGTACTGGCGGGCGTGATCCCCTCGGGCAGGGCGGCGCGACAGGACCCGGTCGAGGCCCTGCGCGCCGAGTAGCCCCAGGCCTTAGCGGGCGCGGTAGTTCGGCGCCTCGACGATCTGCGCCATGTCGTGCGGGTGTGATTCCTTGAGACCCGCCGCCGTGATGCGCACGAACTTGCCGCGCTCCTTGAGCTCCGGAATCGTGTGCGCCCCCACGTAGAACATCGACTGTGCGAGGCCGCCCGTCAGCTGGTGCACGACGGTGCCGAGCGCGCCCTTGTAGGCGACAGTTCCCTCGATGCCCTCGGGCACGATCTTGTCGTCGGTCTCGACATCTGCCTGGAAATAGCGGTCCTTCGAGAAGGACTTCTTGCCGCGCGAAGCCATCGCGCCGAGCGAGCCCATGCCGCGGTAGCTCTTGAACTGCTTGCCGTTCATAAGGATCACCTCGCCGGGCGACTCGGCGGTGCCCGCCAGGAGCGAGCCGAGCATCACGGTATCGGCACCGGCAACGAGAGCCTTCGCGATGTCACCCGAGTACTGCAGGCCACCATCGCCAATGAGGGGAACACCCGCGCTCTTGCATGCCTTCGAGGCTTCATAAATGGCCGTGACCTGCGGGACGCCAACGCCGGCGACGACGCGAGTCGTACAGATCGAGCCCGGGCCCACGCCAACCTTGACGGCATCCACGCCCGCGTCAATCAGGGCCTGGGCACCTTCGCGGGTTGCGACGTTACCGCCGATGATCTGAACGCCGTCAAAGGCCTTATCAGCCTTGAGTCGGCGAATCATGTCGAGGGCGAGGCGCGCGTGACCATTCGCGGTGTCGACCACGAGCACGTCGACGCCCGCGTCGCGCAGCGCACCGGCGCGCTCGTAGGAATCGCCAAAGAAGCCCACGCCCGCGCCGATCAGCAGGCGCCCCTCGGCGTCCTTCGAGGCATTCGGGAACTGCTCGCTCTTGACGAAGTCCTTGACGGTGATGAGGCCCGTGAGCGTCCCGTTCTCGTCGACCAGGGGAAGGCGTTCGCGCTTGTGCTTGCGCAGCAGCGCCGTTGCCTCCTCGCGGCTCACGTCGGTGGGTGCCGTGTACACCTCGCGGGTCATGACGTCCGCAACCTTCGTGCTCGCCCACTCGGCGACGGGAATGAAGCGCAGGTCGCGGTTCGTGCAGATACCGAGAAGCTTCCCGTGTTCATCGACGACGGGCAGGCCCGAAACTCGGTAGTTGCCGCACGTCGCATCGAAGTCCTCGAGAGTCGCCTCCGGACCGATGGTCACGGGATTCGGGATGCGACCGGTCTGGGTACGCTTCACGAGGTCGACCTGGTGGGCCTGATCCTCAATCGAAAGGTTGCGGTGGAGGATGCCAATACCGCCGAGGCGCGCCATCGCAATCGCCATGCGAGCCTCGGTCACGGTATCCATCGCGGCGGAGGCGAGGGGCACCCTCAAGCTAATCTCGCGCGTGAGGCGCGAGGTCGTATCAACATCGCTGGGAATGACGTCCGTCTCCCCGGGGAGAAGCAGCACGTCGTCGTAGGTAAGGCCAACAAAACCGAAGGGATCATTCGTCATGATCCAACCTTAGCGCCGCCTCCTTGCCAGTTGCTTCCTGCGCGCATCAAATGCTTCGAGAAACACGTGCGGATCCTCGAATTCGCCGCGCCATGCCATCCCGTACTTCTTCGCAAGAGCGCGGTTCTCCCAGGACTTTCGCGCGGCTCGATCGCGCGCGAGCAACTGCGGGCGAGATACCCCCTCCCCCGCAAATACCCTCCGCTCGAATTCGGCGATTCCCTCGTAACTGCGGTCGTCCCAGCCGCTATAGGGGATGAGCAAGCGTCGGGCCCCCTCCCCCGCCTCCAGCGCCGTGACACCCTGGGGCCGAAAGTCCGGAACCACCGCCTGGACGTGCGCGACCGCAAGATGCTGCCGGCCCCGACGGACCTCGCCCGCAACCGGGTCCCACCAGGTAGTCCTGTGCACGCACGCGAGCACGGCGAGCAGAAGCAGCGCGAGCAGGGCCCAGCCCGCACACCACGCAAGCGGGAGCGACACAAACCATGGCCAACCGCTGATGCGCCCCACATACAGGCCCGTGACCGGAAGGAACAGCGCGGCAAGGAGCGGCGCCCCCCACTTGAGCCACGGCACTAGGCGCGCGACAAAGGTCGGGCCGAGCGCGATCCGGCCACCTTTCACACGCGGCTCAACGCGCTCAGTCATCTCCCGGCACCTCCGGCGGCCACCACTCGAACCGACGCTCCCTGCCCGTCACCGGATCAGTGAACGCCATGAGCACGCTCCACAGGGCGAGAGGCTCACTCACGTCCCGTCGTGACCGCTCCCCCGTCGCGGGATCGGGCGGGGGCGCGGGATACAGTTCGTCCCCCACAATCGGCAGGCCCACGTGTGCAAGGTGCACGCGCAGCTGGTGGGTGCGGCCCGTATGCGGTACCAGGCTCACGAGACTCCGACGGCTCTCCGCCTCACGCCGCATCATCCGCACGCTCGTCCACGCCTCTTTCCCATGCGGGTCAATGTGCGCCCAGAGATCACCGTGCCGTTTCGCGATGGGTTCGCGGATCTCGATCGGGCCGCGCTCGAGTTCGGCAAGCGTCGTCCCCTCCCCCGACACCCACGCCACGTACCGCTTTTGCACTTCCCCGCGCGCGAAGAGCTGCTGGTAGGCGCCCCGCTCCTGCGGAATCTTCGAGAGCACGAGGATCCCGCCGGTCTGCTTATCGAGCCGATGAATCGGCGAGAGATCGGGAAGCCCATGCGCGACTCGTAGTCGCACGAGGGCACTGCGGCGAATGTGCTCGCCGCGCGGAATGCTCGCCATCGTGCGCGGCTTCGCGACCACGAGCAGATGCCCGTCCTCGTACACGATCGGAATCTCGGCCGGCTCGAAAGGTTCCGGCGCGAGCTCCCGGTGGAAAAATACTTCGCGCGCACGCATCATCGGCTCCTGGGCTGACCACGCGGCGCCATGCTGGTCCACGACCTCGCCCTCGGCGAAACGCGCACCGAGGTCACGCGCCTCAGGCGAACCGAGCGCAGGGAATCGGTCCAGCAGCACCTCGCCTACCGGACGGCCCACCTCGCGTGGCGCCGCCACCACCCTCACGGCATCGAGCCCAGCCCTCTGCGGCAAAGGCGGGCGGGCAAAACGCTTCGTACGGCGGGCAGGCATGGCTCCATTGTGCCAAGGAACCGGTGGCTTCAGATCCCCCAGATCATGAAGGTCAGCACATTGTGCGCGGCGTAGAACGCGACAATCGCGAGCACGAACATGTTCGGGTGACGATCGATGACCGTCAGCGAGCCGGGCATCATGCGGGCAAGCTCACCGGGGCGCGCATGATCAATATGGTCGATCCTGACGCCGTGAGCCTCGGCTTCGCGCACGAGAATCGACTGCGCCCGCGTGCCGTAAAACGCGCCCGAGAGGTTCGCCACGCGGCTCGTACTCGAGCGCATGATGAGGGCAGCATCGAACGCATCGACCTCGGACTCCACGGGGTCACGAGGCTCTTTGCCGCGGTAGATGTCGCGCACGAGCCAAATTCCCGAAAGCGCACTCCAGCGCGCCGAACGCGGGATGCGGAAGAGCCCTCGAACCTTGATCCGATCGTCATGAAGGATCACGCACTGGCTGACAATGCGCAGCACCCCGATGAGCGCAAGAGCCACGACACCGAACCACACGTAAAGCGGCAGGGTGAACCAGTGATCGCGAAACAGTCGCGCATCACTCCAGAGGCCCTGACCGATGAAACTGATGCCCACGAGAAATTCAAGAAGAACCGTGAACACGATCGCCGCAAGGAGCGAGGCGCTCATGGCCGCGGGGCTCGGCCGCATAACAATCCTGTGCGCCTTGCCGTTGTGTCTCGTCGTCACATCCTGCGTGGGGCGCTCACCCCTGGGCGTGCTGCGCGATGGTGAGTGGAACACTGCGCTCATGCGATCCCCTCTCACTCTCGCGAGTTTCGGCAGTTCGGGCTTCGGTGTGCGTGGGCGCGCGCGGCGCGTTGTGGGTGCACTCCGCTAAGAATACGCCCCGCTTCTCGAGAAACCTCAAGGAGCGGGGCGCGTGAGATGGGGGGCCGACGATTGACTACTCTTCGTCGTCCTCGCGCTTGTCGACGACGAGGGTCTCGGTCGTCAGAACGAGGCCCGCGATCGAGGCGGCGTGGCGCAGGGCGCTGCGCGTCACCTTGACCGGGTCGATGATGCCAGCGTCGACGAGGTCGACGTATTCGCCGGTCGCAGCGTTGAGGCCGGTGCCCACCGGGGACTCCTTGACCTTCTCGACTACGACGTAGCCCTCTTCACCGGCGTTCTCGGCGATCCAGCGCAGCGGCTCGGCAACGGCCTTGGCGACGGCGCGAACGCCGACGGCCTCGTCACCCTCGAGCCCGAGATCATCGGCGAGGACGGTCGCGGCCTGGACGATGGCCGAGCCACCGCCAGCGACGATGCCCTCTTCGATCGCGGCACGCGTTGCGGCGACCGCGTCTTCGATGCGCATCTTCTTTTCCTTGAGCTCGACCTCGGTGTGCGCGCCAACCTTGATGACGGACACGCCGCCCGAGAGCTTCGCGAGGCGCTCCTGGAGCTTCTCGCGGTCCCACTCGGAATCGGTGTTCTCAATTTCTGCCTTGATCTGCTGGACGCGATCGGACACGGCTTCGACATCACCGGCGCCGCCCACGATGGTCGTGTTGTCCTTCGTGATGACAACACGCTGTGCGGTGCCGAGCTGGCTGAGCTCGGTCGTCTTGAGGTCGAGGCCGAGATCCGGCGTGATGACCTCAGCGCCCGTGAGGATCGCGATGTCCTGCATCATGGCCTTGCGGCGGTCGCCGAAGGCAGGAGCCTTTACAGCGGCGCCCTTGAAGGAGCCGCGCAGCTTCGAGACCACGAGGGTTGCGAGGGCTTCGCCCTCGACGTCCTCGGCAATCACGAAGAGGGGCTTGCCGGACTCCACAACCTTCTCGAGCACGGGCAGGAACTCCTGCACGTTCGAGATCTTGCCCTGGTTAATGAGCACGTAGGCGTCTTCGAGAACGACTTCCTGGCGGTCAGCGTCGGTCACGAAGTGCGGGGAGATGAAGCCCTTGTCGAACTGCATGCCCTCGGTGAAGTCGAGCTCGAGCGCCGTCGTCGAGGACTCCTCGACCGTGATGACGCCGTCCTTGCCAACCTTGTCGAATGCCTCGGCAAGGAGCTCACCGATCTCGGCATCCTGCGACGACACGGTCGCGACGGAAGCGGTCTGCTCCTTCGAATCGATGTCGATCGCGATCTCGCCGAGCTTCTCGCTGAGGGCCTCGACAGCCTTCTCCATGCCGCGCTTGAGCGCCGCGGGGGCGGCACCCGAAGCAACGTTGCGCAGGCCCTCGTGCACGAGCGCCTGGGCGAGAACGGTTGCGGTCGTCGTGCCGTCGCCAGCAACGTCATTGGTCTTGGTCGCGACTTCCTTCGCGAGCTGAGCGCCGAGATCCTCGTAAGGATCATCGAGCTCGACCTCGCGAGCGATCGTCACGCCGTCGTTCGTGATGGTGGGGGCGCCCCACTTCTTGTCGAGGACGACGTTGCGGCCCTTGGGGCCAAGCGTCACCTTGACGGTGTCCGCGAGCTTGTCGACGCCGCGCTCAAGCGCGCGACGCGCCTCCTCGTCGTAAATGATTTCTTTTGCCACGGTGCGCCTTTCAGCCTTCGATGATTGCGAGAACGTCGCGCTGGCTCAGAACGAGGTATTCCTCGGAGCCGTACTTCAGCTCGGTGCCGCCGTACTTCGAGAAGACGACCTTGTCACCAACCTTGACGTCCATGGGGATGCGAGCACCCTTGTCGTCGAAGCGGCCTTCGCCAACGGCGACGACCTCGCCCTCCTGGGGCTTTTCCTTGGCAGTGTCGGGGATGATCAGGCCCGAAGCAGTCACCTGCTCGGCTTCGAGCGGGCGGACGACGACACGGTCCTCGAGGGGCTTAATGGAGACCGACATGCGACCTCACTCCTTCTTTAATCAATGTGAAGTTGACGGGTGTGCCACGGTGGGATGCTCGTCGTCGCGGTGCCGAGCAACCCGGCGCACCTTTGGCACTCTCACGCTGAGACTGCCAACGGATCAAGACTAGTGTGCCCGTTAGCACTCGTCAAAGCTGAGTGCCAGCTTTACGCGGAGCGCAAACCCCCACAACTCCTATGCAATTCAGGTGGGTGGGATTCGGGTCAAAACGGGGCCTAGGTCCCATAAGCCCGCGGCTCCTACGTCACATATCCGGCATACCGGAACCCGGGTTCCATATCACACGGTCCACCCTAGCGCGACTTTGTGTCCACTTCATAAGATTGAAACACGTGAGAAACCAGCGGTGGAGAGCGCTCTACCGCCACTTTTCGCGCACAAATTAGGTACCACCGGTAGTGAGGACACACCCAAAATGACCATCATCCGCTCAATCTTCAAGACCTTCGAAAACCTCGCCGATCACATGGTTGGACAGGACGTCGAAAGACACAACACGGTTCACAAGAACCGACTTGGCGGCGACTTCGCGGCAATCGCACAGGCCCGGAGCAGCCAGGGCTCGACAACCCTCGGTCTCGGCCGCTAAATCCCCCAACCTCACCTACCGAACGCCCCGCGCGCCGCTCCTACGAGCGCAGCAGCGCCGGGCGTTTATTCATGCCCCAAAACCTAAGATCGAAACGCTCCTCAGCCGATCGCGGCGACCCACTCGTGGGTACCGTCGGAAAAATACTGGTCCTTCCAAATCGGAACGCGCGCCTTCACCTCATCCACGAGATCCGCACACGCCTCGAATGCACGCGCCCGGTGGGGAGCTGCGACCGCAGCAACGAGCGCCGAATCGCCCACCTCAAGAGCACCGTGGCGGTGGCTTGCGGCGACGAGCACATCCGGGTAGCGCTCGGCGATCGTGCGCACCACATTGGCCATGACCTCGCTCGCGCTCGGGTGCGCCTCGTAGGCGAGACGCACAACCCCGCGCCCCTCATCGTGGTCGCGCACGAGTCCGTCGAAGGTCACGAGCGCGCCGCAGCGCCGATCCTCGACACAACGGACCATGTCAGCGACGGCGACCGGCTCGCCACTCACGCTCGCGTGACGCACGCGGTCCTCGACGCCGCCGAGGCGCGGGTCGCGCTCATCCTGCACTGCTTTCACGTCTTTCCCCTCGCTCATTCGTGACCTCCCCCATCGCGCTGGCGCAGGACGTGCTCGACAATGGGCTCGAGCACCGCCATACCGTCCTTCACTCCACCACGGGAGCCGGGCAGATTCACCACGAGAGTGCGACCGGCGAAACCGGCAAGCCCCCTGCTCACTACCGCGTACGGCGTCGATTCGCGCCCCTTGAGTCGCAAAGCTTCCGCAATCCCGGGGATCTCTCGCGTGAGGTGGGGGCGAGTTTGTTCCGGCGTGACATCGCTCGGCGTGAGGCCGGTGCCTCCCGTCGTGATCGCGAGATCCACTCCCGAGGCGATGACATCTGCAAGGGCGCGGCCAACGTCGGGCCCATCCGGAACCACCGTGACGCCACACCCGCGAAAGCCGCACCGTTCAAGCCACGCGGAGAGCACGGGTCCCGTGAGGTCTTCGTATTCGCCGCGAGCCGCGCGCGTCGAGGCGACGATCACGCACGCCGACCAACCGCGCTCCCCCACACACTTCACCGCGCACCGCCCTTGTCGCCGCTCGCGACGTTACGGTCCCAATCGCCGCTCTTACCCCCGGACTTCGCGAGAACCTTGACGTCGCCGATTACCGCGAGGTGATCGACGGCCTTCACCATGTCGTACACCGTGAGCGCCGCAACGCTCGCCGCCGTGAGTGCTTCCATTTCGACGCCAGTCTTCCCCTCGGTCTTGACGCGCGCGCGAACCTCGATCGCCTCGGGAGCGATCCGCGCGAAGTCCACGGTGACCTTGGTAATGGGAAGCGGGTGGCACAGCGGGATCAGCTCGTGTGTGCGCTTGGCCGCCATGATGCCCGCAACTCGGGCGACGCTGAGCGCCTCCCCCTTCGGCAGCTCGCCCGCGAGAACCCGGTCGATCACGTCGGCGCGGCTCGTCAGGGTCGCGCTCGCGACAGCTTCGCGGGTCGTGACGGCTTTGCTCGACACATCGACCATGTGGCTCGAACCGTCGGAGCGCACGTGCGTAAGGGGGCTGCTATCGCCACTGTTGACACTGGTCATCGAAGAATCATCACCTCATGAATGTCGCCGTCGGCCACGCGCGTGACCTCCGGGGGAATAAGCACGAGCGCATCGCTCAGGGCGAGCGCGCCCACGAGATGCGAACCGGGGCCGCCCACGAGCTTCACAGTTGAGTCAGCGTTGAGCCGGGCCCGCCGCACCTGCACGAGCCCCTCCGGGGAAGGCTCGCTCGCGCCGGTTTGTGTGCGCACCGGCAGGTGCACACGCGCGCGCGGCGGTGCTGCGAGGGCGTCGCGAACGAACATCTCGAGGCTCACGTACGCCGAAACCGGGTTGCCGGGTAGCGCGATCCACGCGACCTCGCCATGCTCCGCCGCGAGCATCCCGAGTCCTTGCGGCCCTCCCGGCTGCATCGCCACCTTGTCAAACGCGAGGCGCAGCGGCGAGGCTGCCATCTGGGCCGCCTGGCGAATCGGCTCGACGGCCCCCGCACTCACCCCGCCGGTCGACACGACAAGATGCGCCCGGGCACTCTCGCATGCCGCACCCACGTCATCGAGAAGCGCACGCGGATCATCCGGAACGCGAAGCCTGGCGCACACCTCGATCCCCGCGTCTTCAAGCGCCGCGGACACGAGGAAGGAGTTCGCATCAAAAATGCGCCAGTCATCCGGCTCCGGCTCCCCCGGCTCGCGCACTTCAGTTCCCGTCGAGACGACAACGGCGCGCAGCCGCTCGCGCACCTCCACTTCGGCCACGCCAACAGAAGCGAGGTGCCCGATCAGGCGCGCAGTCAGCACCTGGCCCGCCCGCGCGACAACGTCGCCGCACTCGGTGTCGCTTCCCGCGGGGCGCACGAAACACCCCTCGGTGCGGTGCTCGGGGGCAAGGGTAAACGTGAGGTCCGACGGTTGCTGGCCGACGTCGGATTCTTCTTTCGTCCGCTGAGCAAAACGGCCGACCGCGGTCTCTTCGACGGGGATCACGGCGTTCGCGCCCGCGGGGATGGGGGCGCCCGTCATGATGGGGCGAGCCGATCCCGGCTCGAGCGTCGAGGGCTCGTCGCCCGCCGCGATGAGAGGGCCGAGCGGAAGCGTAATCGGGGCACCGTCGGGGGTTGGGGCGAGGCTTTCAACGTTGAGCGCGAAGCCGTCCATCTGCGAGTTTGCGACGGGAGGCACATTCACGGGCGAGGTCACGTCTCGGGAGAGGGTGCGGCCTCGGGCACGTTCGAGGCCGACGGTTGCCACGCCCGGGGCGTGTGGCGAATCCAGCACGGCGCCCATGAGCTCCCGAAGGCTCCGCCGGTGCTCGGCGAGAGGGATGCGACCAGGCGCGAGGCGCGAGTCTTGCTCCACGGTGGTGTTCCTTCCTCGTGTGGCCAGGGCCTCTAGGGTAGCGCGCGAAAGTCCCCTAAGCTGGTGTGACACCTCTTTGTCGTTCCCCGTAAAGGAGAGCATGTCGATCGATCTCGGGATGCCGAAGCCCCGCGCCATGGACCCCATCGAGGAAGCGCCCTCGACCGAAGGGCGCCCCGCAACGGGCGCGCTCATCGACACCTTCGGGCGTACGGCGCGCGACCTGCGCATCTCCCTCACGGATTTCTGCAACCTCCGCTGCACCTACTGCATGCCCGAGGCCGGCCTCCAATTCCTCAAGAAACCGCAGCTCATGAGCGTCGAAGAGGTCGCGCGGTTCGTCCGCATCGGCGTGGAGGAGCTCGGAATCCGGGAAGTGCGTTTCACGGGCGGCGAGCCGCTCACGCGAAACGACCTCGCCGACATCATCGCCGAAGTCGCCGCCCTCGATCCCCGGCCCGACATCTCGCTCACGACCAACGCGATCGGCCTCGAAAAACGCGCCGAAGGACTGGTGGCTGCGGGCCTTGACCGCATCAACATTTCGCTTGATTCGGCGCATTCCGAAACGTTTGAGGCAATGACTCGCCGCCCGTTCCTCCACCGCGTCCTCGAGGGCATCGAGGCCGCACGCGCAGCCGGGCTGAGTCCCATCAAAATCAACGCCGTTCTCCAACCCGGCGCGAACGAGCACGAAGCGGCCGAGCTCCTCGCGTGGTGCCTCGAGCGCGGCCTCGAACTGCGCTTCATCGAATACATGCCACTCGATGGCGCCGGCCGCTGGAACCGCGAGCGCATGGTGACCGCCGACGACGTGTGGCAGCTGCTCAGCCCCTACTACGTTCTGCACCCCGTGCGCGAGGTGCGCGGCGGGGCGCCCGCCGAAAAATTCGATGTGTGGCCGCGAGAAGGCGTCGCGGGCCCGGGAGCGCCGGGCACGATCGCCAAGGCGCTCAAGGATCGCGGCATCGACCCCGCCGACACACGCGCGGTGCGGCGGGTTCTACCGCCACCGCCCGGCGAGCCGTTCGTCGAAGCGTGCGAGCGGCCGGGCACTGAGGCGCTCGGAACCGTCGGAATCATCGCCTCCGTTACCCGCTCGTTCTGCGCGGACTGCACCCGCACGCGCCTTACCGCCGAGGGCCGCGTGCGCACGTGCCTGTTCTCGCACACCGAGACGGACCTCCTCGGCCTCATGCGTTCCGGCGCGAGTGACGAAGCTATCGCCGATCGTTGGCGCGCCGCCCAATGGGGGAAGCAGGTCGGTCACGGCATGGAACGCAGCGACTTTGTTCAACCCGAGCGGCCCATGAGCGCCATTGGAGGATAGACGCATGACTGAAAAAACCACCGCCGACGTTCGCTTTTTTGCCGGCGCGGCCCACGCCTTCGGCACAAGCGAGCAACGGGTCGAGTTCGAAGGGACGACCCTCGGGGACCTGCTCGAAGCGCTGCGGTCAGGCGCCATTTCGGAGGCGGGGCCCGACGCCGGTGAGGTACTTGGCCGCTGCAGCTTCCTCGTGAATGCGGTGAGCGAGAACGACCCGAAGGCGCGCCTCGTCGCGAGCGAGGGCGGCACTATCAGGGTGGACGTGCTGCCGCCATTCGCGGGCGGCTGAGGGTCGTCCCTTTCACGGCTTCCCCGGAGCCGCAGCCCCACCGGGCGGGGTCTCTGTCTCGCTCCAGGCAGGGTCTCCGCAGCCTTCCAGGCGAGGCCTCTCCGCAGCCTCTCTGGTACCCCTCCGCCCCCACTCCGGCACCCCTCTGCGTCGCCTCCGGGCCCTCTCCTTGCTCTAGGAAACTAACCCCAACGTTTGTGGCGCTTTTCGGCGCTATACCGCCACAAACGTTGGGTACAGATTCCCATTCGGTCCCTGTCCACCTTGCTCGACCGTTGCTATGACCGCGTCGGGCCGCACGCAATTCTCGTCCTACGCCTCAGTGCCCTCTGTGCAACCGCTGCCGCGCGGGAATTCCCGAGTGCCCTCATCACCACATCATCGGGGGCGTTGAGCGGAAGTAGCGGCAGGTCACGGATATGGAGACGAAACACCTCGAGACCGCGATCCGCGTACACGAAGTCCTTTGCGCGATCCCGCTCGATCGCGTCGAGCGTGCGGTGGTAGTCACCGTCGTACTCCCCCACAACCCGCTCCCTTTCCCAAAAGAAATCTGGCGAGCACACAATGCGCCCATGCTCGTCGAGAATTGGGACATTGAGACGCGGCTCTTTGAGCCCCGCGAAGACCATTGCGAGCCGTGCACGACTCTCCTGTGCGGAATCGGAGCCCACCCTGATAAGTTCGAGTGCCTTTCGCGCACGACAAATTCCGGGAAGGCCTGGGTAGGCGGCGACTGCTGCCTCCAATTCTGCGAGGGTTGCGTAGGCTCCAGTTCGCCCGATCTCGAGGTTCGGGCGAGGCACGCGTACGAGTGCATCACCGGCGGCCACGAGGTAATCGAGCGGAACGATCGACGCGAGATCGAGCCAGGTGCGCACGCGAGACAGGATTTGCAGCGTGTGGTTCCCGCGCCGGAGAGTGCGCACTTCGTGCGGTTCAACCCGTGAAAAATGCAGGTCAATCATGGGATGTGGCCGCGCGTCCTTCAGCGACGTCGTGAAGCTCATGGGCGCCGCGGGGTCCCACGTCGAGAGCTGGGGCGGAAGCGGCATCTCATGCACCCGCGCCGCATTCACCCCCGAAAGCACCAGGTGCGAGTACTTCGCGCAAAGCGCCCGGGCAAGTTCAGGCTCGGTGAAGTCCCGGTTCCTGTCGGCATATAGGCCGGGGCCGAGGGTCGCGATGTCGCTTCGTCGAAGTCGGTCTCGACTGATCCCGTGATCAGCGAGGTCACGCGAAACAAACACCGGAGGAAGCTTCTTTGGCAGCGGCAAGGGAGGTCGATTCATACGGCAAGTCTTGCCGCCGGCGGCCTTGCGAAAAAGCGCCCCTGCCAAATTGTGGATAACTTCCGATGGTTCAGGTCGCCGCGGCCCAAGACCCCGAATCTGTACCCAACGTTTGTGGCGGTATCGCGGCGAATACCCCCACAAACGTTGGGGTTAGTTTTCTAGGCCAGAAGAAGGGGGCGGGAAGCGGAAGAGAGGCAGGAGCGGGGCTACAGGCAGGAAGGCTGCGGCGAACGGATGGGGAGCAACAAGAAGGCAGTGGCGAAAGGATGGGGAGCACGAGCCACGCCAGCAC
Source organism: Dermabacter sp. HFH0086 (assembly GCF_000413375.1). Taxonomy (NCBI): domain Bacteria; kingdom Bacillati; phylum Actinomycetota; class Actinomycetes; order Micrococcales; family Dermabacteraceae; genus Dermabacter; species Dermabacter sp. HFH0086. Next base: position 1,102,301 of record NZ_KE340308.1, on the reverse strand, counting down.
CCCTCACCTCCATAGCCACAACACCACTAATCACCCAGGGTTGCAGCAAGGTAGCCGCCCGCCATGTCGGCCACTTCGATCCCAAGCGCTGCAAGCTCGGCCTGCACCGCCGCCGAACGCGCCCCTCCCGCGCAGTGCACAATCGCGCCGGACAGCTCATCGACGCTTCGAAGCGGCCCGACGGCCACTCTCTCCCCTCGCGCAAATTCCATGAGTTCGGCCCGCGGGATATTGACGGCATGAGGCAGCATGCCCGCCGCAGCTTCCGATTCTTCGCGGATGTCGATAAGGAGCCGGCCGGAGGCAGCCTCACGCCGCGCCTGAGCTGGCGAGAGGACTTCCCCGTGCACCGGCGCCGCCCCGGGTGACTCGACCGCGGGGAAACCACACGTTTCCACGAGGTCTTCGAGTTCGGTGACGGGCGCGCGGCCCGGACGACGGGCAACGTCGATGCGCGTCCAGTCGCCGGTCAGTGCGCTATAGAGCTGAATGCGCCCATAGAGCGGAGTGCCGAGACCGGTGAGGACCTTGAGGGCCTCCATCGCCATTGTTGAACCGATGACGCCTACGAGCGGACCCAGCACCCCCGCCTCACTGCAGCTAGGGACCTCGCCTGGCTTCGGGGGGCGAGGGTGGACATCCCTATAGGTGACGCCACGGCCTGAATCGCCATAGAACGCAGCCACTTGCCCGTCGAACGCAAGGATCGACCCCCAGATCAGAGGCAGGTTGAGGATTTCGCAGGCGTCGGACACGAGGTAGCGAGTAGGGAAATTGTCGGTGCCGTCAAGAACAAGGTCGTGACCCTCGAGAACTTGAAGCACATTGATCGGCGTCAGCGCTTCGGGCACTTCCCGTACGTCGACGGTGGGGTTGAGTGCGCGGACGGCCGCTGCGGCGGAAGAGGTCTTCAGCGTTCCGACGGCGGACTCCGGATGTATAACTTGCCGCTGCAGGTTGGAAATATCCACTCGATCAGGGTCCGCAACGGTAATGTGACCAACGCCAGCGGCGGCTAGATATTGCAGGATAGGCGCTCCAAGACCCCCCGCCCCAACGACCACAACCCGGGCCTGCCTCAGCTTTTGCTGCGTCTCCAGCGTGAAACCCGGGAGATTGAGGTGCCGGGAGTAGCGCCTATAATCGGTACCACTAAGCTCTCGAGGCGAATCACCGACTGCATAATTAACCATGTTTTTTAGTCTCACAGTTTGACTTGAACAAAGGAGGCGTAGAAAAATCCTTCACAATGGTCCGGTGAACCACCTCACATGAGGTACAGTTCAACCGTTCCGTGAATAGTTCATGACCTTTCCGTGACGCCGCTGTTCACAATACGGTCAGCGTCTCCACGGTCGTTGAACTGCCCTATTCTGGAGCATCCCCGCGCCCGCCCCGGACGCACCCGATCCCGTCGCCCCCGGGCGCCGACTGCAAATAAGGAAAGCACGCGTGACCCTTATATCCACCCCCCTCAGCGCCTGCCGCGTCGCAGCCCCCTCGCGCCGCGCACAGAGTGCATGGGAAGTCAGCGAGCGTTTCACCGCTCTGATCGGAGCACTCTCGTGACAAAGTACCTCCTTCGCCGTTTCGTGAACTACGCGTTCCTCACCGTTGTGGCAACCGTGTTCGCCTACATCGCTGCCGGCAGCTTCTTCTATCCGCGCCGACGTTGGCTCAATCAGAATCCTCCAATTCCCGAGGCCTCAATCGACGCGGCGCTCAACGAGTTGAACATGAATGACAAGGTGCCGATCCTTCAGCGCACCTGGACGTGGCTCTCGAACATCGTTGTAAAGCCGTGGAGCCAGAAGCTCGGCAAGGACATCTCGGGACAGTGGGTCATCGATCAGATGGCGATGCGCGCCGGCGTTTCGCTGCGCCTCCTGATCGCTGGCGCAATTCTCGGGGCCCTTATCGGCGTCATCCTCGGCGTGTGGGGCGCTGTTCGCCAGTACAAGCTTTCAGACCAGGTTGTCTCGTATGCCTCGTACGTGCTGATTTCGACCCCGACCTTCGTGGGCGGTCTTCTACTCATGGTTGTGGCCACGAAGCTTAACCAAGCACTCGGCACGCAGCTCATTCGCTTCAGCGGCTCGTACACCCCCACGTATCACGCGCAGGGTGGAATGACCGCTTTCCTCGACAGTGTCAACCACCTGATCCTTCCCACCATCGTCCTCGCCGCCTTCGGTGCAGCCGGGTACTCGCGCTACCAGCGCTCGATCATGCTTGACGTCCTCGGAAGCGACTTCATTCGCACGGCCCGCTCGAAGGGCGCAACCCGTAATCACGCTCTCGTCAAGCACGGTGTGCGCGTAGCACTCATCCCCATGTCGACGTACTTCGCCTACTCCTTCGGCACGCTCGTCGCGGGCGCCGCGTTCCTCGAAATGATCTTCTCGTGGGCGGGCATGGGCCAGTACGGCATCAACGCGGTTCAGCAATCCGACGTCAACGCCCTTGCGGGCAACGTGTGCTTCACGTCGATCGTGATTCTGTTCTCCTCGATGCTTTCCGAAGTTCTTTACGCGGCGCTTGATCCGCGAGTGAGGGTGTGACGCCATGAGCTCCAGCAACCCGATTCCCCCCGTCAACGAAGCTACCGAGCTTCCCGAAGCCGTTCCCGCGACAGAAGAACTCGCGGACAGCGCAGCGACGGATCCGAAGGGCAAGCGCCGCCGAAAGGCGGAAAAAGCGCAAAAGAAGCCTCTTTCGCGCTGGGCGCTCGTGTGGCGTCGCCTCAAGCGCAAGCCAAACTTCTGGATTGGCGCGATCGTTCTTGGCGCGATCGTTCTGTTCGCGCTCTTCGGCAACATTCCGAATGTGTACGAGCTCGGCGAGACCGATGCTTACAGCTACAACTCCCCGCCTAGCGGGCAGCACTGGTTCGGTACGGACTCGATTGGCGTGGATCTCTACGCCTCGATGGTTGAAGCGCTTCGCAAGTCGCTCTTGATCGGTCTCCTTGCTGCGCCCGCCGCGACGCTCATTGCGGCGTTCGTGGGCTCGCTCGCCGGTTACATCGGCGGCAAGCTTGAGACCGTCGTCAACTGGATCATTAACCTCCTGCTCGTGCTCCCCGTGTTCTACGTGCTCATGATCATTTCGCCGCTTCTGTCGAACGTGAGCTGGATCGTCATCGTCGTCGCCATCGCGGGCTTCGGCTGGATGGTGATGGCGCAGATCGTGAAGAACCAGACCAAGTCCCTCAAAGACCGCGAATACGTGAAGGCTGCGCGCTACATGGGCGTTGGCACGACCACGATCCTCGCGCGCCACATCATCCCGAACGTTGCCTCGCTTCTCATCATCGATGCGGCGCTCGGCGTGAGCGGCGCAATCCTGTCCGAAACGTCGCTGAGCTTCTTCGGCCTCGGCATTCAGCCGCCGGACGTCTCCCTTGGAACGCTCATTGCGAACGGCCAGAATGCGGTTCTTACCCGCTGGTGGCTATTCGTGATTCCCGCAGCCTTCCTCGTCGCCCTGCTTACCTCGGTGAACTTGCTCGGTGACGCACTCCGCGACGCAATCGATCCCACGAGCGAGGTCAACCGTGCCTGAACCACTTCTTTCCGTCCAAGACCTCACGGTCACCTTCCCGAACGCCAATGGCGATGTTCGCGCCGTGCGCGGCGTGAACTACCACGTCAACGAGGGCGAGTTCCTCGGTATCGTCGGTGAATCGGGCTCGGGTAAATCCGTCAGCTCGATGGCCGTCATGGGCCTTCTTCCCACCTCGGCGAAGATCACGGGCGAAATCACCTACCGCGGAGAGTCGCTCCTGCGCAAGAGTGACCGCCAGCTTTCCGACCTTCGCGGTCGCGAGATCTCGATGATCTTCCAGGATCCCCTGAGTGCTCTCACGCCGGTCTATACGATCGGCCAGCAGATCGAAGAGGCCCTCACGCTGCACAACTCGAATATGAGTTCGCAGGCACTGCGTGCGCGCTCGATCGAGCTTCTGAAGATCGTGGGAATTCCCGCAGCCGAGCGCCGTGTGAAGGCCTTCCCGCACGAGTTCTCGGGCGGCATGCGCCAGCGCGCGATGATCGCGATTGCGATGGCGAACGACCCGCAGCTCATCATCGCTGACGAGCCGACGACCGCCCTCGACGTGACGATTCAGGCGCAGATCCTCGAGGTCCTTCAAAAGGCCAAGGAGGTGACGGGGGCCGCCGTCGTGCTCATTACCCACGACCTCGGCGTCGTCGCCGGTAACGTGGATCGCGTTGCCGTGATGTACGCGGGCAAGCTCGTGGAAAAAGGCGGCGTTGACGAAATTTTCGCCGAGCCTCACATGCCGTACACCATGGGTCTGCTTCGCTCCGTCCCGAACATGCTGACGGCTGGCAAGGACCGCCTGGTTCCGCTCGAAGGTCGCCCGCCTAGCCTTGCCAATCTCAAGCCCGGGTGCCCGTTCGCTGACCGTTGCCCGGCCGCGATCGAGCTGTGCCGCACCGAAGAACCCGAACTTATGACCCACGTCGGCGACGGCGATCGACAGGTCGCGTGTCACCGCGCGAAGGAAATTGCGGCGGGGACGCTGAAACCGTCGGACATCTTCCCCCGCCCCCCGCACGTGGAGCGCGCGGTCAAGAGCCACGAGAACGACAAGCCCATCGTCAAGGCGACCGAGATCCAGCGCCACTTCCCGCTCTACAAGGGCGCTGTGTTCCGTCGCCAGGTTGGCGTCGTCAAGGCCGTGGACAACGTGTCGTTTGAGATCAAGCCGGGCCAGACCCTCGGTCTTGTGGGCGAATCCGGTTCGGGCAAGACCACGACGAGCCTCGAAATCCTCGAGCTCGTCGCGCCGCAGCACGGAACCCTCGAGGTGAGTGGCGTCGACGTCTCGACCCTCAAGAACAAGAAGGAACGCCTCGCCCTGCGTAAGGACGTCCAGATCGTCTTCCAGGATCCGATGGCTGCGGTCGACCCGCGCATGCCCGTGGGCGACATCATTGCCGAGCCCCTCACCGTGCACAAGGTGCCGAAAGACGAACGCTACAAGCGCGTCTACGAACTCCTAGAGCGCGTTGGGCTCGACCCGGAGATGGCAGACCGCTATCCCCACGAATTTTCGGGCGGTCAGCGCCAGCGCATCGGCATTGCGCGTGCGCTCATCACCGAACCCAAGCTTCTCGTGCTCGATGAACCCGTCTCTGCCCTGGACGTATCGGTCCAGGCTGGCGTGATCAACCTGCTCGAGGATCTCCGTGACGAACTCGGCTTGAGCTACCTCTTTGTTGCTCACGACCTCGCCATTGTGCGCGAGATCGCCGATCACATCGCGGTCATGTATCTGGGTCGCATCGTTGAATACGGCCCCGTCCAGGATGTCTTTGAGAACCCGAAGCATCCCTACACGCGTGCTCTCATGTCCGCGGTTCCGGTTCCGGACCCTAAGCTTGAGCGCGCCCGTACGCGAGTTCTTCTTGAAGGGGATCAACCAAGCCCCACTGAAGAGATCATCGGCTGCAATTTTGCTTCGCGTTGCCCCCTGATCGGGATGCTTAGCGAAGAGCAGCAGAACCTGTGCCGAACTGCGGATCCTCAGGGCACGCAGGTCGGAGCCTCCCGCGTGGAATGCCATCATGCCGAGGAGACCTGGCGTCTAGTGGACGACCAGTAGAAAAATTTTGCCGCGTACCATAACCCCCTTTTCCCTTAAACAGGCCGCGGCTTCCCACAGGAAGTGAGATAACCATGAAGATCACGAGTACTCGCCGACTTTTCCTCCAAGGCACGGCAATCACCGGTGTGGCTGCCGCCGTGGCCGGTTGCTCGCAGAAGAGCGCCGAGGAGCAGAAAAACGAGAACAAGAAGAAGAATGATGCCGCTGCGAAGGAGGCAGAGAAGCTTCCCTCGACCGCGTGGGAGCGACTCGATTATGAGCAGGTTGCCGACGGCGGCACGCTTATGATCGCGATCGGTCAGATCCCCGCGAACTGGAACCCCAGCCACATCGACGGCAACGAAGTGTCGACGACGCAAGTCTCGAAATGGAAGGGCTTTGGCGCCAATATCAAGGCGAACGAGAAGGGCGAGATGAGCCCGAATCCCGACTACGTCGAGTCGGCTGAAATCACGAGCGAGGATCCCCAGATCGTCACCGTGAAGTTCAACAAGAAGGCCGTGTGGGACAACGACGGTTCTCCCGTGACGGTGAACGATCTCATCGCCGAGTGGAAGGCCTGCAACGGCGAAAACGAGGAATTTTCGGCCGTCACCACGCAGGGCTGGGATTCGATCAAGGAGATCCGCGCGAAGGACGACTTCACGGCAGAGATCGAGTACAAGACTGCGTTCCCCGACTGGTTGAGCTTCACCTATCCCTCGGGTCCGAAGGCGCTATTCGAGACGCCGCAAGCCTTCAACACCGGCTACGTAAATGACCCGGTTCCGGGCTGCGGCCCGTTCACGATCACGAACATCGACCGCAACGGCGGCGTCGTCACGTTGGAACGCAATGACAAGTGGTGGGGCCGCGCCCCGAAGCTTGAGAAGGTGATTTTCAAGGTCACGACTCAGCAGAACATGCCGCAGTCGTTCGCGAACGGCGAGATCGACATCATTGACATCGCCGACGGCGACACGCTTGGCCAGGCGAAGGGCCGTAAGGGCGCACAGATCCAGCGCTCGAACGGTCTCACCTGGACCCACCTCACGATGAACGTCAACGGTGGTGGCGGAGTGCTCCAAGACGTCGAGGTGCGCAAGGCAATCTTCGCCGCCGTGGACCGCAACGCCGTGGGCCGTTCCGTCGTTGAACCGCTCGAGGCGCCCATCGTTCTCAAGGACAACTACGTCTACATGCCTGGCCAGGAGGGCTACGAGGATTCGTTCGACGGCGATCTTTCGGGCGATGCTGAGATCGACAAGGCCAAGAAGATCCTCGAAGACGCCGGCTACGAGCTCAAGGGCGACGTGTACGAGAAGGACGGCAAGCCGCTCAAGTTCTCGATCGTCATTCCCGCAGAGACGAAGTCGAACGAGGATCGCGCACGTCAGGTGATGACGAACCTCAACCAGGCCGGTTTCAAGGTCGATCTCAAGACGGTTCCGAGCGACAAGTACTTCACTGACTACGTTCTCAAGCAGAGCTTCGACTTCGTGACGTTCAGCTGGGTAGGCACCCTCCTCGCGGAGCTGTCGAGCTCGAACACGTACCTGCCGGATTCGAACCAGAACTACACCGGCTTCAAGGATGAGAAGCTCAACGAGATCAACAAGCGCCTCCAGACCGAGCTGGATAAGGACAAGCGCCGCGAAATCGCGAACGAGTACTCGAAGCAGGTCGCTTCGAGCTACACGGTTCTCCCGTTCTATGCGACGCCGAACATCACCGGCCTGAAGGAAGGCCTCGTGAATATTGGCTCCGCGCAGTTTGAGACCGTGGACTACACGGCGGTAGGCTACAAGAAGGGTATGGAGGGCTAAGCCTTCATCGCGCTAGCGCGCCAACACGAACTGACCCCGCTTTTGTGCCTACGCGCAAAAGCGGGGTCACTTTTGTTCATTTCCAATGTTCGTTACCCCACAAATAGCCCTCTCAGCAGGCCTTATGTCCGAGATACCGATGAAACGTGGATAACATTAACGTGGAATTACCCCCTCTCGAGAAAGGCCATCATGGCTTTCACTAGCACCCGTCGTCTCTTCCTCCAGGGCACCGCGCTCACCGGCGCTGCCGCAGCCCTCACGGCGTGCTCGCAAAAGAGCGCGGAGGAACAGGCACAGCAGGCAAACGCCGCTAACGACAAGGCTGTCGAGGAGCAGATGAAGCTGCCGTCGACCGCGTGGGAGCGCGTTGACTACGATCAGGTCGCCGACGGCGGCACCTTCACGATCGCCATTGCCCAGGTTCCCGCGAACTGGAACCAAAGCCACATCGACGGCAACGAGGTTTCTCTCTCCGCGATCATGGAGACCGTCTGCCCGGAGACCCCGCTCAAGGCTTCCGAAAACGGCGAAGCCAAGCCTGATCCCGACTACATCAAGTCGGCTGAGCTGACGAGCGAGGATCCGCAGATCGTCACCGTGAAGTTCAATGAGAAGGCCGTGTGGAGCGACGGTACGCCCGTGACGGTCGATGACCTGATTTCTCAGCAGAAGGCCCAGAACGGGGAAAACGACAAGTACCAGACCGCTTCGACGACCGGCTGGAGCTCGATCAAAGAGATCCGCAAGATCAACGACTTCGAGGCGGAGATCGAGTACGCGGAGACGTTCCCGTTCTGGAACATCTACCTCTACCCGAGCCTGCCGAAGGCAGTCACGGCAACGCCCGAGGCGTTTAACGGCCTGTCGACCGAACCGACCCTCACGCGCGGCCCGTTCGCGATTGACAACATCGACGCGACCGGCGGCGTGATCACCGTCAAGCGCAATGACAAGTGGTGGGGCCGTGCCCCGAAGCTCGAGTCGATCATCTTCAAGGTGACGACCCAGCAGAACCAGGCGCAGGCGTTCGTGAACGGCGAGCTCGACTACATCGATATTTCCGATGGCGATACCTACGGTCAGGCGAAGGGCCGCAAGGATGCCGTGATTCAGAAGTCGAACGGCCTTTCGTGGTCGCACCTCACGCTCAACGTGGGTGGCGCTGACGGCGCGTTCGGTGACGCGAAGGTTCGTGAGGCGATTTTCCGCGGCATCGACCGCAACGCCGTGGCTCGTGCGGTCATGGAGCCGCTCGAGTCGCCCGTGATCCTCGTGAACAACTACATTTACATGCCTGGTCAGGAGGGTTACGAAGATTCCTTCGGCGACCTGAAGTTCGATCCGGAGGCGTCCGCGAAGCTCCTCGAGGAAGCCGGTTACAAGAAGAATGGCGATGTGTACGAGAAGGACGGCAAGCCGCTCGCGTTCTCGCTCATCATTCCGGCGGAGACGAAGTCGAGCGAGGATCGTGCACGCCAGATCATGACGAACCTCAACGCCGTAGGCTTCAAGGTTGACCTTCAGACCGTTCCGGCCGACAAGTACTTTGATGATTACGTGATCCCGGGCAGCTTTGCTGCGGTCTCGTTCGGGTGGCGCGGCACGCTCTTTGCGGAGCAGTCGGGCACGAACGTGTTCCTCAAGGATTCGGGTCAGAACTTCACGGGCTTCGCGCCGGAGAGCCTCGAGGGGCTCAACAAGGAGCTTCACTCGGAGCTTGACCCGAGCAAGCGCGTGGAGATCGCCAACAAGTTCTCGAAGGAGCAGTTTGGCGCGTTTACGGTGCTTCCGTTCTACGCGACGCCGACGATCATTGGCCTCACCGAGGGCTTCGTGAACGTTGGCGCTGCGCAGTTCGAGACGACGGACTGGACGGCCGTGGGCAAGAAGGCCTGATCGGTTTTCCGGCTACGGGCCGGGTTTCGCTCTCCACGGGTTTTCGAGGAGGGTGAGGCCCGGCCCGTTTCGTATGCGCGCGATCGAGGGGGCCGACGCTAGAGGGCCCAGGTCAGCACCCCGAGGATGAGGAAGGCAACCGGGATCGCGAGGGGGATGATCCTCACGTGGGACTGGACAGTCGCGAAGATCGAGCTGGCGTCGGAATCCTTGTGGTGCGCGATCTGCCATGCCTCCCACGCGCTCACGAGAACACGCGAGGGTGAGCGTTCCTGATCGTTGCGCAGGCGTTCGGCGGGGCCGATGTGCTGGCGGCCCACGCGCCGGTCGCGGCCGGAGATTCGCACGTGGGCGTCGGCAGGTTTATCGCGCCCAATTCCCGGAGCGTTCCAAGCGGTAATGGTACGGGTCGTGCCACTTTCTGTACGGGCACGGATCGAGACCATGGCGCCAAGGCCGATGTGGTCGATTGCGCCGTAGGGCGCGCTGTACTCGTGAAAAACGTTGCGGATGACCACGCCACGTTGGTAGACGAGGGTCGCGGGTGAGAACAGGACGAGCCACACGAGAGAGGCGGCGAGCGCGAGCCACGGACCGAACTGGAGGACGGTGTCCCAACGGTTTTTGAGGATGGCATCGGCCAGGAGGAACGCGATGATCGCCCACGTGAGAGCGGGAATCCACAGTGCGCTCGCGGGACGCAGAGAGATGGGTTTTTCGCCTTCGGTATCGAAGTTGGGCGTCACTGGTCGCCTTCGACGGGATCGCCGATGTAAGCGCGCACGAAGCGTTTCACCTGGTCGTGAGCATCGGCCCACGTTTTCGCGCGGCCGCTACCCACGAGGTAGCCGACCGCCATTGCCGCGAAGGGCCCCGCGGGGCGCACGACGGTGTGGGCGGCAACGCCCGTAAGAGAAAGGATAAGGTCGCGGTCGTCCTCGGTGAAGGTCGGGGTGAAGCCGGAATCCTCGGCGGAGGCGTCGATAAAACGCTGAAGGGCTTCGATCATTGCCGGATCGTCGGCCTTGGGGCTCATGAGTGCATCTCCTTCACTTGGGGTCGTACCCATTATCGCCTATCGACTACCGAGGCTCCCGCCGAGCGAGAGGACGCGTGCGCGGTCGCGTTCGAGAATGAGAAGTGCGTTCGCTTCAGCGAACGGGCGAAGGCGCGGGCCCTCGCACTGGGTTGCGATCACGCGCCCGTGCTCGATCGAGAGGTGGGCGGGTTTCACGGTTGCGCCGGCCTTGAGGGGGCTATCGTTGCGGCGCACGTTCTCGAGCGGGAGGGTGATGGGTTGCGAGGGCGCGCCGAGCAGTGGCGCGACGAAGAGGTGGAACGCCGTGAAGGCGCCGACGGGGGTTCCGGGAAGGTGCACCATGGGGATCATGGCACTGCCTTCGGCATGGTCGACGGGCAGTCGCCCCACGCCTTGCGGCCCTCCGGGGCGCATCGCGAGGTGTTCGAAGATGGAACAGTTGAGGCCTGGCGTGGCGCCGAAGCCCTCGCCGAATGCCGCTTTCACAACGTCGCGCGCGCCAGAGCCGACACCACCCGTCGTCACGATGAGGTCGTGCCGCGGTGCGATGGAGCGCGCGAGTCCAATGAGTTCTGCGGGATCATCACCGACGTGATGGATGCTTGCCTCAGCGCCGAAGCGCGCGCATGCCGCCTCGAGCATCGGCCCGTTTGATTCGAGCACGGCGCCGCGCCGCGCACCCGCATCTCCTCGCAAGTCGGTCACGAGCTCGTCGCCCGTCATGATGATCGCGACCCTACGCGGCTTCGTCAGTCGCGCATGCGTCACCCCCACCGAGAGCGCGATCCCGATCAGCTCGGGGGTCACGATGTCGCCGGAGCGCGCGAGCATATCGCCCTCGGGAATTTCCTCGCCGACCTCGCGAATGTGGCGACCCGGCGCGAATGCCTTGGTGCGTTCGGCCTCGGCAATCGCGAGGGTAATGCGCGCGGGGGCGCGATCCGCCGTGGGGTCGGCATCCGTGAACTCGACCGGGATCACGACATCGAGGTCATCGGGCAGCAGGCCGCCCGTCATGATGCGCGCGGCAGTTCCCGGGCGGCGTTTTCCGACGACTGCCCTGCCAGCAGAGATGTCGCACGTGACCTCGAGTTGAGCGGAGCAAGCGTCGGCCGCTCCCTCTCCCAACCCGAGTTCGCGCGTACTCACGGCAAACCCATCCATTGCGCTCATGCGGAACTGCGGGGCGGGGATACGGGCGGTCAGGGGTTCGGCGAGCCTCCTGCCAAGCGCCCCCGCGAGCGGGGCGTCTTCGGTATGGTCGGGCGCAAGGGCGGCGAGTGCAGTCACTCGCGCGCGCCATTCGTCGAGGCTCACGTGCATATCGACATCTTTCGTGGCAGCGGGATCATTGCTCACCAACGTACACGCTCGCGAACGCGCCAGTGGTGGTTGACCGATACGTGATGCATGCCTCACGTGCCCTACAATGGGAGCACACCCGGAGTAACGTTGCCCGGGCCCGGATGCAACGCTGCTTTCGGATAAGAGTGGAAGGATCCCCAATGTTTAACCCCAGCCGTCGTTCAGTCCTCGCGGCCACCGCAGCTGGTGCTGCTGTCGCCGGTCTCGCTGCGTGTTCCAATGACAATTCGAAAGCCGGCGGCGCGAGCGGCGCCAAGGGCAATTTTGACGAGCGCGGTCCGATCACCTTCGCGACCGGTAAAGACACCTCCGGCAAGCTCAAGGAATTCCTCGAGAAGTGGAACAAGGACCACGCCGATGAAAAGGTGACGCTCGTCGAGCTTCCCGAATCGGCTGATGAGCAGCGCTCGCAGTTCATCAATAACGCACAGGCGAAGTCCGATGCCTACACCGTGCTCGGCCTCGACGTCGTGTGGACGGCCGAGTTCGCTGCCCAGCAGTGGGTGGTCGAGCTTCCCGAGGATAAGTTCAAGCTCGATAAGCTCATTCCCTCGACCGTGGATACGGCTAAGTATTTCGACAAGCTCTACGCCGTGCCCTACACGACGAACGCCGAGCTCCTCTTCTACCGCAAGGACCTCCTCCAGGCGGCTGGCTCGAACGAGCCGCCCAAGAGCTTCGAGGAGATGTACCAGATGATCGAAGCGATCCGCGGAACCGAAGAGGGCAAGGACACCCTCGGTTTCGGCTCGCAGTACTCGAAGTACGAAGGCATCACGGTGCAGCTCACGGGCCTCGCGAAGTCCGCGGGCAAAGACCTGTTCGACAAGGAAGGCAAGCCCCAGGCAAACTCCAATGAGGCGAAGGCTGGCCTCAAGGCGGTCAAGGACGGCTTCGACAAGAAGTTCATCCCCGAAGAGGCCCTCACCTACAAGGAAGAGGAAAGCCGCCAGGCCTTCCAGGACGGTCGCCTTGCCTTCCTCCAGAACTGGCCGTACGTGTGGGATCTCGCGAATGCTGAAGATGGCTCGTCGAAGATCAACGGCAAGTTCGACGTCTGCCCAGTCCCGGGGATCGGCAGCGCAGAGGGCTCAGCGGCACTCGGTGGTTTGAACTACGCGATTTCGGCGTTCGGCAAGAATATGGGCACCGCAATCGACTTCATCGCCTTCATGGTCGAGGAAGCTCAGCAGAAGGAATGGACTCTCGCGACCTCGCAGGCTCCGGCCAACGCCGCGGTGTACGAGGATGCCGACGTTCTCGAGAAATACCCGTTCTTCACGACGCTCAAGGAAGCGATTGACAAGGGCACGTCGCGCCCGCAAGCCGTCAAGTACGGCGATGTCACGCAGGCGATCCAAGAGGCCACCTACAGCGTCCTCTCGGGCGAGAAGGAGGTCGACGCTTCGCTCGACGAACTCCAGAAGACCCTCGAGGAACTTCAGGCCTAAACGCTATGAATCGGGCCCGCGGCGCTCATCACAGTGCCGCGGGCCCGATCCGCTTTCAACCCTTTGAAGGGAACGCTGCATGTCTCGCTCCGACATCTCGAAAGGCGAAGGTCGCCTCGCCTATCTACTCCTCTTGCCCACGCTTGTCCTTCTGGCGGTCGTCGTGGGCTTCCCTCTCGTGCTCTCCGTGTGGCAGTCCTTCTTCGTCGCCAACGGTGGGATTGACCCCGAGACGGGCTTCATTCAACAGGGCGATACCTTCGTGGGCTTCAAGAACTACATGGACGCCTTCACGTCAGTCGGCGCGGGCGCCGGGTTCTGGAATGCCTTTTGGAACACCACGCTCTTCACGATTATTGGCGTCAGCATCGAGACCGTTCTCGGCGTTGCCATGGCCCTCATCATGGCCCGTGCGATGCGTGCCACGGGCCTCATCCGCGCGTCGATTCTTGTCCCGTGGGCCATTCCGACGGTTGTCTCGGCCCTCATGTGGCAGCTCATTTTTGACGCGAACGGCATTGCGAACAAGCTGATCCAGCACCAGGTGCTGTGGACCACCGAGGGGTGGCAAGCGAAGGCCGCGGTGCTCATCGCTGATATTTGGAAGACCGCCCCGTACATTGGTCTGTTGACCCTCGCGGGGCTCCAGACTATCGACGAGCAGATTTACGAGGCGGCGAAGGTCGATGGCGCGAATCGCTGGCAAACCTTCTGGCGCATTACGCTTCCCATGATCCGCCCCGTGCTCGTCGTGGCCGTTTTGTTCCGCATGCTCGACGCCATGCGCATGTTCGATCTGCCGTACGTGATGCTCGGCCGGCTTAAGTCTGGCCAGACCCTCTCGATGCTTGCGCAAGATGCCGCAACCAAGACCAACTACGGCATGGCATCCTCGTATTCGATTGTGCTGTTCTGCTACATCTGCCTCGTAGCCTTCGTCTTCATCAAGGTGCTTGGGGCCGATGTACTCGGGGACAGCGCCAAGAAGAAACCGAAGAAGAACAAGAAGCGGCCGAGCCTGGTTGCCAGTAAAAACACCACCGTGACCGAGGGGAGCATGCCGTGAGCACCGCCGCCACCCACACTGCATCCGAAAACGAGACGCCGCGCACGCCCGTCACGCCCAAGAAGCACAAGGGCAACACTGGCGCCAAGATTATCGTCGGTCTCGGTGTCGCGTTCATCCTCGTGTACTGCCTCGCGCCGTTCTACTGGATGCTCGTGAGCTCCTTGCGACTCCCGAGCATGGGCCGCTCGACCGATCTGATCCCGAATCCGATCTCGATCGAGAACTACAAGGCCGTATTCGATCCCTCCAACAACTTCGCACGAGCACTTCTCAACTCGCTTGTTGTCGCGGGCGGCACCACCCTCCTCGTGCTGTTGCTCGGGACGGCGGGCGCATACGCGCTTGCGCGCCTCGACTTCTGGGGCAAAGTCCTCGTGATGTTCGCGATCGTCGCGACGTCGATGTTCCCCGTGATCACGCTCGTTGTTCCCCTCTTGAAGCTGTTTAGTGGCGGTTACGATTGGGCGCCGATCAACTGGATCAACACCTACCAGGCGATGATCCTGCCAACGATTAGTTTCGCGCTCCCCCTTGCCGTGTGGAACCTCAACGCGTTCTTCCGTCAGCTTCCCGTGGAGCTCGAACAGGCGGCGATGGTCGATGGCACCACCCGTATCGGCGCGTTCGTGAGGGTCATCCTCCCGCTCGCGACACCGGGCATCTTCACGACGGCGATCATCACCTTCATCGCCGCGTGGAACGAGTTTCTCATCGCTCTCACGATGGTCAACGACCCCGCGATGCAGACCGCGAACGTCGCAATCTCGAAGTTCACGGGCATTTCGCAGTTCGACACTCCCTACGGCACGAAGATGGCGGCGGGCGTGATCGTGACGGTTCCTCTCATCATCATGGTGCTCGTGTTCCAGCGCCGCATCGTTGGTGGTTTGAGCGCGGGCTCGCTCAAGTAGCCCGTCGCGTAGCCTTGAGGGCATGAGTTCTTACGGTCTTTCGCAGCTCCTCACGCCCGAGGGCATGGCCCTCCTCGACTCGCTTCCCGAGTATTCCGAGGAGGGCTCTCTTGCGCTCTCGCAGCGATTGCGCGGCGAAGGCCACTCCCCCGAACTCATCGCGGCGGCCCTCACCCAGTCACGTCTTCGCGCGAAGGCCCGCGACAAGTTTGGCGATTTCGCCTCGAGCATGCTGTTCACTGCGCACGGGCTGGAGCAGGCCACGCGCCTCGAGGTGGCGGCTCATCACGCGGCGCGGTTTCGCGACGCGGGCGTGCAGAGCGTGGCGGATCTTGGCTGCGGGCTTGGTGGGGACACGATCGCAAAGGCGGCCCTCGGCCTCGAAGTTCTGGGCGTGGACTGCGATGAGGAAACGGCGGCACTCGCAACGGTGAACGTGCGACCCTTTCCGAATGCGCGCATCACGCTTGGTCGGGCCGAGGACGTCGATTTTTCACACCTCGACGGCGCGTGGTTCGACCCCGCACGCCGCGAGAGCCGCCGCGGCCGCACGGCGCGCATTCACGACCCCGAGGAGGCCACGCCGCCGCTCTCCTTCGTTCGCGCGGTAGCCGATGAGGTTGGCGCAGTGGGGGCAAAGCTCGCCCCCGCGATCGATCACGAGCACCTCGTGCCGGGCACGGAGACGCAGTGGGTCAGTTGGCGCGGCCAGGTTCTCGAGGCGTGCATGTACTTCGGCCCGCTCGCCAGGCGCGTCGGCGAGGGTGCGCTCGCGGTGCCGAGCGAGGCAACCGTCGGACCCGTCGGGGCCCTCGCTGAGGGCGCCGTGATCGCGCGCTCAGCCCTCGTGCTCGGTTCCGACGGTCGCCCGGCCCAACTCGTGCCCGATTCGAACGATGAGGCCGAGCTGCGCAACCCTCCCGTGGGCTCGAATGGGGCGTACCTGTGGGAGCCCGATGGCGCGGTGATTCGCGCGGGCCTTCTGGGGACGCTCGCGCGAAAGATTGGCGCACACACGATTGACGACTCGATCGCCTACCTGAGCAGCGATGATGCCTCGCGAGCGGCTCTCGATTCGCCTCTCGCGCGGGCGTTTCGCGTGCGCGAGGTCATGCCGTTCACGACCAAGAAGATCGCGGCCAGGCTGCGCGAGCTCGAGGTGGGCACGCTCGAGGTGAAAAAGCGCGGCATGGATATCGATCCGGCAAGGTTCAGGAGCGAGCTCAAGCTTGATCGGCGCGCACCGCGCGCGGCGACGCTCATCGCCACGCGGGCCGGTGGCAGCCGCGTCGCGATCATCGCCGAACCTTGCTAGCCGCCTTCTCTGCTCCCTTTCTCCACCCTCATCGCGAGCGCGCCACCGGCCGGGAAGCTTTAGGCCGCCTCGATCACGCGCTCCACAAACTCCGAGTAGTTCATGAGCTCTGGCTCGAGAAGCTCAAGGAGGGCGCGCTCCACGCCCCCGTCGCCGGTCTTCGCCCTGGCCTCATCGATCGCGCTCTGTTGCGCATCGGGTGAGGCAACACCATCGCGCTGGCGGCGAATCCATCCGGCGATCGCGGGCACGGCACCAGTGGCGCCGCGCCCCGCCTCGAGTTCCTTGAGAGCAATCGGCAGGATGCGGATGCGGAGCTTCGCGAGCGAATCGTTGCCAATTTGCGACAGCAGATGCTTGATGTGGGGATTCTCGAAGCGCTCGAGAAGAGCCTCACGGTAGGCATTCGCCTCCACAAAGTCGGGGAGGTAGCGCGAGGCCTCATCCCACAGCGCCTCGACCTCTGCTCGCACCTCTCGATCACCAATCGCTTCGGCGACGGTCTCGTAGCCGCGATTCACGGCGGCGTTCGCGAGCAGAGTGTGCGCACCGTTGAGAAGCCACAGCTTGCGGTTTTCGTATGGCTCGAGATCATCTGTGAAGATCGCCCCGGCCTTCTCCCAGGCGGGACGGTCGCCCACGAACTCGCCCTCGATAATCCACGAGGCAAAAGGCTCGGTGACGACCGGAGAGGCGTCCTCGAGGCCCGTGAGCTCCTGCGCCGTTGCCCGATCGGCGTCTGTCGCCTTCGGGGTGATCCGGTCGATCGAGGTGGAGGTCACCGACACGTTGTCCTTGATCCACGTCGCGGCCTCGGCGCCAAGGCACGCCGCGTATTCATTGATCACGCCGCGCGTGAGCGGGCCGTTGCCGGGGAGGTTGTCGCACGGCACGATCGTGATCGCGCCGGCTCCCGAGCGGCGGCGCGCGTCGAGGCCGAGCACGAGACGCGCGAGGGCGGTCTCGAGCTGGGGCAGGCGGGCGTCGGACTCCCCTTCGCCGGCCGTGCCCGCGGCATACTCCTCAAGCGCTTTCAGATCTGCCGCGACCGCGTCGTTGGCGCGGTCGAGCGCACCCTTCGCGTCGGTGCCGTACCCGGCCTCGGTGACGGTGAGGGTCACGAGCGAGACGTCGGGCGAGCGTAGGTCTGCGCACAAACCTTCGAGGTCGTTCGCCGCGTGCGCCTCGGAAATGACCGACATGACCTGCGCATCATCGCCTTCGGCCCCGCGCACGATGAGCGTGTACAGGCAGTCCTGGGCCGAGAGTTCCTCTGCGGCGCGGGGGCTACGGCCCGTGTAGGCGGAGAATCCCCATTCGCCGTCGTCATCCACCTCGCTCGTGTACCACGCCTGATGGGCGCGGAAGAACGCTCCGAGGCCCAAGTGGACAATACGCACGGGGCGCGGCTCGAGGCCGCCCTTGGCAGTGAGATCGGCGTCGCGGCTGAGAACAGTCATCACTTCTCTCCCTTCGAAAGCATCGATTCGAGTTTGAAGACTCGCGCGGGCTGGTCAACTGTGAGCTCGCGGATGATCCGTAGCGCGCTCGACTTGGGAAGGCGCCCCTCCATGACGTAGCGCGCGAGGAACGCCGCGTCGCAGCGGCGCGCCATGTCGTGGCGCGTAGGAATGGAGAGGAACGCGCGCGTATCGTCGATGAAACCGGAACCCCGCGTGAATCCCGCGGTTTCGGTGATCGCCGAACGGAAGCGAATGATCGCGTCGGGCGCATCGATGAACCACCAGGGGGCGCCGATGAACACGCTCGGATAAAAGCCTGCGAGCGGGGCAACTTCGCGTGAATACATCGTTTCGTCGATACCGAAAAGCACGAGGTGGAAGCCCTCCTCAAGCCCCACCTTTTCGAGAAGCGGGCGAATGTTGCGCGTGTATTCGATCTGCTCGGGAATGTCGTGGCCGGTGTCGGGACCGAACCGCTCGAACGTCGCCGTCGAATGGTTGCGGAACACGCTTGGGTGCAGCGTCATGACGAGGCCGTCTTCGACACTCATCTGGGCGCAGCGCACGAGCATCGCGCCCGTAAAGTCGCGCTTCTCGGCCTCGCTCGCCGTCCCATCGACCGCTTTCACGAGGAGCGCCTCGAGTGCGTCGTCGTCGAGGTCGATCGTGTACGGGGTCGGCACTCCGTGGTCGGCGGAGATCGCGCCGGCCTTGATGAAGCGTTCGCGCGAGGCCTTGAGGGCGCGCAGGTAGTCCGTAAGCGAGCGCGGGTCGCCGCCCACGCTGTCCGCGAGCGCGGTCGCGGCCTCGGTGAAGCCGGGTTTGTTCGGGTCGAGGAAGCGGTCGGGGCGCCATGTGGGAACGACGCGGCCGTAGAGCTCGCCGGCCTCGTGCAGGCGCGTGAGTTCGGCGTGGGCCTCGAGGTCGTCGAGCGGGTCGTCGGTCGTCGCGAGGAAGGCGATCTTGAACCGCGCGAAAAGGGCACGCGGGCGGAACTCTTCGGTCGCGAGTTTCTCGGCGATCTGGTCGTAGAGCCGATCGGCGCTTTGCGCGCTAGGTTCCTCGTCGATGCCGAAGAGCGACACGAATTCATCCGTGAGCCAGTAGCCGCTCGCGGTTCCCTCGAGGACGTGCCAGTTCGCGCAGAGAATACGCCAGGCCTCGCGCGGATCGACAGGATCGGCGGTGCCCACGCCTACATCGCGGAGGTTGACGCCGTTCGCGTGGAGCATACGGAACACGTAGTGGTCGAAGGTGAGGAACAGGGTGGTGGGGTCCGCGAACGGCTCGTTGTCGAGAAGGAGGCGCGGGTCCACGTGTCCGTGCGGGGAAAGGATTGGGAGGTCCTTCACCTCGGCATAGATTTCGCGTGCGAGGGCGCGCGTTTCGGGGTCGGCGGGAAAGAGTCGGTCGGGGTTGAGGTCGAGCGTCACTGTCACTTTCTCCCTTTCGGTTGGGGTGCGGGGCCGACGGAGCCTCGCATGAGTAGCTGCGTGGGGTACCTATCGGTTCCACGATCGCGCTCGCCGCTGAGCGCGGCGTGAACGTGGCGGATGGCTGCGGCGCCCATGTCTTCGAGCGGTGCGGCGATTGTGGTGAGCGGCGGACAGGTGAAGTCGGAGCCGAAAATGTCGTCGATGCCGGCGATCGAAAAGTCCTCGGGAATGCGAAGATCAGCGTCTCGTGCGGCGGTGAGCAGGCCAATCGCCATGATGTCGTTGTAGGCGATCACGGCGCTCGCACCCGTATCCCGCACCGCGTCGAGAGCGCGCTGCCCCGCTTCGCGGGTGGGGCGGTTCGGGCCGATCGTGAGGGCCTCGATCTGCTCGTCGCGGGCAGCGGCTTCGATGACCGCCCAGCGCTTCGCGTTCGTCCACGAGCTCTCGGGGCCTCCGAGGTAGCAAAGGCGGTCGTGCCCCTCTGCGGCGAGGATTCGCACGAGTTCTCGCAGGGCTGGCTCGTGATCCGCAAGGACTGAAAAGGCCGACGGCGACTCGCGATTGATCGTGACCACGGGATTGAGAGCCGCGATTGTCGCAATCGCGTCGTCGTCCAAACGGGAGCTGGCGAGAACGAAACCGTCAACCGAAGGCGCGAGGGAGCGGGCACGCGAGGCTTCCTTCACGTGGTCCTCGCGAAACTCGGACGTGACGAGTACGTAGCCGTCCTTTTCTGCCTCGCGTTCGGCGCCGCGAACAATCTCGAATGACACGGGGTTCGTGATGTCGGCAACGAGCAGTGCGATGGTTCCAGTGCGGCCCGTGGGAAGGGCACGAGCGGCGGGGTTTGCGCGGTAGCCGAGCGTTGCTGCTGCCTCCTTGACGCGCTCTTCGGTGGCTTTGCTGACGCGGCCGGGTTTGTGAAGGGCACGCGAAGCGGTAGAGGCGCTCACTCCCACGTGCTTCGCGATGTCGTAGATCGTGACGCGACGCGCGGGTGTGCGGCGCGGTGGTGCGGGGTGTTCGTTCGGCATTTTGAGCTCTCGACGACGTCGTTGTCCTGTGCAGTCACGTCGAGACTACCCCCGAGGCCAGCGCGACGGCAACCGGTTGCACAACGCCGCGATATGTGCAACCCTGATCGAGTCAGGAATCAACGATGCCGCCGCGACTAGGGATCCCGAAGATGCGATACGCCACCACGCTCCTTTCCAGCACACAGGAAGGAGCCACCGTCACCCTCCACACGGATGCCGCCCCCATTCGTCTGCTTGCCGTCACACCCGAGATTCTTCGCATCCGCGCGGGCTTTACCGATGACGGCGCATTCCGCGAGGCGTCCTACAGCCTCGTCACCACGGCCTGGCACGATGAACTCGACGACTACATGGGCGCCAAACGCACCCGACTCGCACCCTCCCCCCTCACCCTCGATAACGACCCCGATTCTCCCACCGTGACCGTGCGAGGGGAGCGCTTAAGGATCGAGATCGACCGGGAGCCCTTCCGCCTCCGGGTTTACGATTCCGACGGCACCCTCCTCCACGCCGATCTCATCGATCGCGGGTACCGACTGGACCGCAATCAGCGGCGCATCCACACGAGCGAAATTGCCGCGGGCGACCACTTCTACGGATTCGGCGAAAAAACCGGCGAGTTCAACAAGGCGAAGTCGTTCATGACGATGCGCGCCCAGGACTGCCTCGGCTACGACGCTGAGAGGGCCGATTCCCTCTATAAGCACATCCCGTTCTACATCAAGGCGAACGAGGTGAGCGGGGCAGCCGTCGGATACTTCTACCACAACACGTTCGCGTGCGATTTTGACATGGGCCGCTCCCACTCGAACTATTGGCCCGCCCATTCGACCTACCGCACCGACGGCGGAGATATTGATCTGTTCCTCATTGCCGGCCCGAGCGTCCGCGAGGTCGTGACTCGCTACACGCTCCTCACGGGAACCTCGGCGATGCTTCCCGCCGCCGCGCTCGGCTACCTCGGCAGCTCGATGTACTACCCCGAGCTGCCGAAGGATGCAGACGACGCAATCCTCAACTTCTACGATCACGCACGGCGTGAAAACATCCCGATGGACGGCTTCCAGCTCTCCTCGGGCTTTTGCCAGCAGGAAACCGACGAGGGCCTCAAGCGCTGCGTACTCACGTGGAACACGGAACGCTTCAAGGACCCGGCCGCGTTTTTCGCCGAGTCGAAGCGGCGCGGCATTGTCGTCTCCCCAAACGTCAAGCCCGGCGTGCTGAACGTCCACCCGCGCATGCCCGAGCTGATCGAGGACGGCGTGTTCGTGCGCGCCTCCGAGTCGGATGAGCCGGCACCCGCGCGCTGGTGGGGCGGCCCCGGCCACCTCGTTGACTTCACGAACCCCAAGGCCCGCGAGCGCTGGGAAAAAGACCTCACCGAAAACATGCTCGACTTCGGCACGGCGTCAATTTGGAACGATAACTGCGAGTATGACTCGATCGTTGACGAGGATGCCCGCTGCGATTTTGACGGCTACGGTGCTCCCCTCGCCGAGGCGCGCTCGATCATGGCAAACATTATGTGCTCGCTGACCGCCGACGCGATCGGAAAAGCACACCCGAACGCGCGCCCCTTCATCGTGTGCCGCGCGGGCTACGCGGGAATCCAGCGATTCGCGCAAACGTGGTCGGGCGATAACCACACGTGCTGGGAAACCCTCAAGGGCAACATCGCGACAATGCTCGGCATGAGCTTGTCGGGCGTTGCTAACCAGGGCGGCGATATCGGTGGCTTCCACGGCCCCGCGCCCGAGGGGGAACTGTTCGTGCGGTGGGTTCAAAACGGTATCTTCCAGCCGCGCTTCTCGATCCACTCCGTCAACAGCGACAACACGGTGACAGAGCCGTGGATGTACCCGAGCCTCACTCCTCTCGTGCGAGAGGCGATCCAACTGCGCTACCGCCTGTTCCCGTACCTGTACTCGCTCATGGAGCGCGCGCACCGCACGGGACTTCCAATCGCGGAACCGCTCGTGAGTGCCTTCCAGCACGATCCCGCGGTGTGGGACGAGAGCGTGAACTACATGCTCGGCGATTCGCTGTTCATCGCGAACGTCGTCGACAAGGGCGCCGACTCGAAAACCGTCACGTTCCCCGCGAACGAAACGTTCTACGACCTTGCCACCCGCGAACGCTACGAAGGTGGGCGCAGCTACGACATCCCCGTCACGCTCGCCTCGATCCCCACGTTCGTGCGTGAAGGTGGCATCGTCCCGCTCGCAAGCGAGGACCACATGAGCGTGTCGACCGAAACGGTCGACGCCCTCACACTCGTCACCGCGCCGGGACGCGACGGCCAGTTCACGCTCTATGAAGACGACGGCGTGAGCATGGACTACACGCGCGGGCGTTATTCTTCGACAACAGTGACCATGACCGCCGGTGACCGAGCCGTCTATACCTTCACCCACGAAGGAGACCTCGACACCCGCATCACGACGCTCGAACTCCAGGCCATTTCCCACGGCCAGGCACCCTTCTGGGTGAGCATCGACGGCGAGCAGATCCCGCACGCCCTGCACCCGAGCGACTTCGACTCGCAGGCCACCGTGTGGCTCTACGATCTCGAAACGTCCACCGTCCGCATTAAAACCCCATGGGATTCGAGCGAACACACGATCGTGGTCTCGTTCGAACAATTCGACATGATCGGCATGTAAATCCCCTCCCCTCGACCGTTGCAAGGAGGCAACATGACTCGTCGCATGACACGACGATCGGCGCTCGGCCTCGGGGCCGCCGCGCTGTCCGCCGCTGCGCTCGCCGGATGCTCATCCGGAAAGTTCACGAAGGACGGCAAGGTCAAACTGCGCATGGCCCACACGCTGGGCGACAAACACCCCACCTCGAAGGCCCTCGAAATTTTCGTCGACGAGGTCAATAAACGCTCGAACGGAGACATCGGCATCGAGGTGTTCGGCAACGGCGTACTCGGAAGCGAGACCGAGTCGATCGAACAGCTGAGCCGCGGTGTCGTCGACATCGTGCGCTGCGCGGCACCGTCGATCGCCCCGTACTCCTCCGGCTACAACGCCTTTGGCTTGCCGTTCCTCTTCGACGACGAGGAGCACTACTATCGCGCGATGGATTCGGGTGACATGCGCACCTTCTTCGATTCGAGCACGGAGGACGGCTTTCGCACGCTCACCTACTACACCTCGGGTGCGCGGTCGTTTTACACGGTCGACAAGGCGATCGAAACGCCAGACGACCTGCGCGGCTTCAAGATCCGCGTGCAGAACTTCCGTTCCCAAACCGAACTCATCAGCAAGCTCGGCGGCACACCGCTCATCCTGCCGTTCGGCGAAATCTACACGGGCCTCCAAACGGGTCTCGTGGACGGCGCCGAATCGAATGAGACCGCCCTGACCGACTCCGCGCACGGCGAGGTCGCGAAGGTCTTTACCTACACCGAGCACACCATGATTCCCGACGTCCTCTCGTTCAGTGAGGCAACGTGGAAGCTCCTCGATGCCGATCACCAAAAAGTCCTCAGCGAAGCGGCGGTTGCCTCCACCGAGCAGCACAAGACCATTTGGAGTGAGGCGATCACCACGGCCATCACGGATGCTGAAGCCATGGGAGTCACATTTGTGAAGGACGTGGACCGCGAGCCGTTCCGCGAGCTTACCTCGGGCATCGTTCCCGAGTTTGTTGACAAGTACGACGGCGTGAGCACCGTGCTCGACGCCATTGAGCACGCACGCAAGGGGGCGTAAAGGCCATGTACGACACCATGCTCAAGCTCAAGAAGGGCATCACTCTCGCCCTGTTCGTGATCGCCGGCGTTCTACTCGCTGCCATGGCGCTCCTCGTGATCATCCAGGTGTTCACGCGCTACGTTCTTTCGGATCCTGCCGATTGGACCGAGGAACTCGTCACCGTTTCGCTCATGTGGGCCTGCTTCTTGTGCGGCGCATACGCGTTCGTCAACCGCAAGCACATGGCTCTCGTATTCTTCCGCGACCGCCTCCCCGAGGCTGGAAAGCGCATCGTCATGATCCTCGTCGACGCACTCGCGCTCGCCTTTGCGGCGATCGTGATCGTGTGGGGCGGTACGCAGCTCACGCTCGTCTCCCTGGATGCGCCATCCGCGATCCTCCAGATCCCTCGTGGCCTCTCCTATGGCGCGGCCCCCGTCGGCGGCGTCTTCATGGTGCTCGCTCAGATCATCAACCTTTGGGAGGACGTCACGGGCGAAACCCTGCCCGACACCGACCTTGGCGCCGACGACGAGACGCTCGTGGCCGAAGCCGCCGCAGATATCCCCACCGAGACTAAGGAGGCCCGCGCATGAGCACCATGACGGTCACCCTGCTCCTGTTTGGCACCTTCTTCCTCCTGCTCGCGGTTGGCGTGCCCATCGCCATTGGCATTTCCGTTGCCGCGTTCGCGAGCATCCTCATGATTCTGCCGCCCGACCAGGCCATCTTCGTCGTCATGCAGAAGATGAACACGGGCCTCGAGTCGTTCACGCTGCTCGCAATCCCACTGTTCATTCTTGCGGGCAACATCATGAACAACGGCGGTATCGCCAAGCGCCTCATCGCGCTCGCCGAACTCGTCACGGGCCGTGTTCCCGGCTCGCTCGTGCACACGAACATCGTGGGCAACATGCTGTTCGGCGCCCTTTCCGGTTCGGCGGTCGCCGCGGCAGCCGCAATCGGCGGCACCATGAGCAAGCAGCAGCGCGAGCGTGGCTACGACCCCGCGTTCACCGCAGCAGCGAATATCGCGTCGGCCCCCTCGGGCCTGCTCATTCCTCCGACCACGGCCTTCATCGTGTACTCGATGATCGCGGGCGGTACCTCCATCGCGGCGCTGTTCATGGCCGGTGCGGTGCCGGGCATCCTCATGGGCCTGACCGTGATCGCGGTTGCGCTCGTGTATGCGATCCGCAAAAAGTACCCGACCTCGGGACACGTGAGCGCCGCGCAGGCCGGTAAGACCATCCTCGAAGCCATTCCGGCGCTTCTGCTCATCGTCATCGTCGTCGGTGGCATCGTCGCGGGCATCTTCACCGCGACCGAAGGTGCGGGCATCGCCGTCGCGTACTGCCTCATCCTTTCGCTCCTGTACCGCAGCCTCACGTGGAGCGATATCAAGGCGATCATGGCCCGCACGATCGGCACGACCGGCGTGATCCTCCTGCTGATCGCCGCGAGCTCGGCGATGAGTTGGGTCATGGCCTACACGGGCATGCCGCAAGCGATTAGCGAGCTTCTCCTCGGTGTTTCCGACAACCCGATCGTGATCCTCCTGCTGATCAACATCGTCCTCATCGTCGTTGGCACGTTCATGGACATCACGCCCGCGATCTTGATCTTCACGCCGATCTTCCTCCCCATCGCGGAAGGCATCGGCATGGACCCGGTCCACTTCGGCGTGGTGCTCGTGTTCAACATGTGCATCGGCACGATGACCCCGCCCGTCGGCTCGGTGCTCTTCATCGGCACGAGCCTCGCGGGCACGACGATCGAGAAGGTCATCCCGAGGCTCCTGCCGTACCTCGCAGCACTATTCCTCATGCTGCTCGTCGTCACGTTCGTGCCCACGCTATCCCTGTGGCTCCCGGGCGCGATGGGGCTTCTATAGCTGTTAGCCAACGAGCAGCGTGTGAAATCAAAGGAGATTTATATGGCTTCAATGCACCCTTTTACAGGGGTGGATGGACGTCACCGTCGCCCCTCCCTCGCCGTTTCTCGGCGGTCTGTTCTCGGCTTTGCAGCAGCAGCCGGCGCAGCCAGCATGCTTGCGGCGTGCGGAGGGGCGGAAGGTAGCGTGAGCACAGATCACGTTCTTTCCATATCCCTCAATCAAACGGAAACGCACCCGAGCTACATCGCGCTCACGAAATTCAGTGAACTTCTTGAAGAAGCCACGAATGGCCGTTGGGGCGCGCGAGTGTATGCGAACGAGAGCCTCGGTGCCCAGCAGGAAGTCGTTCAGCTCGTGGCCGATGGCGCCGTGGATATGGCCGCCATTTCAAGCCCTCAGATGGAAAACCTGTCTCTTCGTTTCCGCCCACTCAACCTGCCCGGCGTCTTTACCGATAGCGACCATCAGGCGGCTGTTCTCAAGGACGAGTCGATCGTGGGCGAGCTCTTCGAGTCACTTGTGGAGTCAAAGAACATCCGTGTCCTTGGCGGTTTTACACAGGGATCACGTCACCTGTACACGAATACTCCCGTCGCTTCCCCTGACGACCTCAAAGGCAAGAAGATCCGCGTACAGGAGTCCGATGTTTTCATCGCGCTCATGCGTGCAATGGGGGCCTCCCCCACGCCGATGGCCTACGGCGAGGTGTATACCGCCCTCCAGGCAGGCGTGCTCGATGGCGCGGAAAACAATGAGATTAGCTACGTGACGCAGCGCCACTATGAGGTCGCGAAGCACTTCACGCTCACGAACCACCTCGTGGGTCTCGACTACATCGTCGCCGGCGAAAACACGCTCACGAAGATGAGTGTTCAGGATCGCGAAGCATTCCTGAGCTGCTTCACCAAAGCGCAAGACTATTTCGTTGAGCTCTGGAACACCGAGACCGAAAAGGCCATCGACACGATGAAAGAAGCCGGCTCGACAATCCACGAGATCGATCCCTCGGCGTTCGGCCCGGCAATCGACTCGGTGGCCGAACAGTTCCTCTCGAACTCCGAGGATGAAGAGCTCTATACGAAAATCCGCGAACACCAATCAGCGAAGGGAGCGTCGAAGTGAGTACCGCAAGCGCCCCTACCCGAACCAATGCTCCTACATCCTCAGTTCGCCGCTGCATCATCGAGGTTCTCAAGTGGATCAGCATCGCCATCTTCGCGGTGCTCGTCCTCGTGGTGTTGTGGCAGGTGATCGCACGCCAACTCCTCGGCCAGCCCTCGACTTGGTCAACAACCGTCGCGCAGTACATGCTCGTGTGGCTCACGTTGTTCTCGATGGCGTTCGTGTTTGCGGAGCGCGGGCACGTGGCCGTCGATATCGTGTCTCGCCTTGCACCGCCCGCCGTGCAAAAGATTCTCGCGGTTCTGGTGGAGGTCGCGATCGCACTCTTCGCCGGACTCGGCCTCGTGTGGGGCGGCATCCGCGGCGTAGGGCTGACGTGGACCCAGACGATCCCAGGATTGCCGGTCACGATCGGCCACATGTACCTCGCGCTTCCCATGTGCGGCGTGATCGTCGTTGTCGTAGCCATCATGGACCTCATTGACGCGTCAAAGCACGGTGTGCTCGCATCGCTCGAGCCCCAGGCTTCCGACGGCATCCCCGCCCCTGCGATTCCTCGTCAGAGCGCAGATGCGGGCCCCCATTCAGCGCACCGAAGCGTCGGTGGCTCGATCGACACGACGGAGGTGTGAGCCGTGGATCCCGCAATGCTCGCCGGTTCGATTCTCGTTCTTGGCATCGCTTTTCTCATTCTCATCGGCGCTCCTATCGCCGTCGCTATCGGATTGCCGTCGGTGATTGCGCTGATCGCTGTGCTCGATGCCGACTCCGCTGTGTTCGTTGCGGCGCAGCGAATGTTTAC
This sequence comes from Dermabacter sp. HFH0086, assembly GCF_000413375.1. Taxonomy (NCBI): domain Bacteria; kingdom Bacillati; phylum Actinomycetota; class Actinomycetes; order Micrococcales; family Dermabacteraceae; genus Dermabacter; species Dermabacter sp. HFH0086. The sequence continues at coordinate 1,074,348 of NZ_KE340308.1, read as the reverse complement.
GGGTTCGAGTTCGTTCACGTTGCTCGCAATCCCGTTCTTCGTTCTCGCCGGCAACCTTATGAATAGTGGCGGCATTGCCACGCGCCTGATCGATGCGGCAAAAGTTCTCGTGGGCCGTTTGCCGGGCTCCCTCGCACACACGAATGTGGTCGCGAATGCGCTTTTCGGTTCGGTTTCGGGGGCCGCCGTGGCGTCGGCAGCTGCCGTTGGTACGACGATGAATCCTCGTCAGCGCCGCGAAGGGTATGACCCGGCTTTCGCTGCGGCCGTCAATGTGGCCTCTGCACCGTCGGGCATGCTCATCCCGCCGTCGAACACTCTGATCGTGTACTCCCTCGTGTCCTCGACATCAGTCGCCGCGCTATTTGTTGCGGGCTACGGCCCCGGGATCGTGTGGGTGCTCGCGTGCGTCGCAGTCATTCTTCTTGCCGCGCGGCGACGCACCGAATTGCGCGGCGCCCAAGAACGCGTTCCTTTTGCGGTGGCCTGTATGACGCTTGTGAGGGCCCTGCCGGCGATTCTGATGATCGTGATTGTCGTGGGCGGTTTGCTTGCCGGCATTTTCACGGCAACAGAGTCTGCGGTGATCGCGGTCGCTTACTGTTTCGTGCTCGGCCTCATTTACCGGGAGCTACACCTCAAAGACCTGCCGGGAATCCTTGCGGCCTCGGCCCGCACGACAGCAGTGGTCATGTTGCTCGTTTCGGTTTCCTCTGCGCTCGGCTGGGCGCTCAGCTACGCGACGATCCCCGAGACGGTCGCGCACGCACTGCTATCCCTAGCCGATTCGAAGATTGTCATCTTGCTCATCATGATGACAGTTCTGCTTATCGTCGGTACTTTCATGGATCCTACTCCCGCGATCCTGATCTTCACGCCGATCTTCCTGCCTATCGCTGAAAAGCTTGGCGTGGATCCGATCCACTTCGGTCTCATGATCACGTACAACCTGTGCATCGGCACGATCACGCCGCCCGTAGGCAATGTGCTGTTCGTGGGTTCGAAAGTGGGTGGGGTGCGCGTAGAACCCGTCATCAAGGCGCTCGTGCCGTTCTTTATCGCGCTCATGATCGGGCTTTTGCTCGTCATGTTCATCCCGCAGATCACGTTGTTCCTGCCGGGCGTGTTCGGAGTTCTCACCTAGCGAGTGCGCGCACTCACTACTCGGTATCGCGGGGCGCCCACCGTGCAATTTGCGCGGCGAGGTGCCCCGCGCCGTATCCGTTGTCGATGTTGACGACCCCGATGCCGGGCGCACACGCTGAAAGCATCGTGAGGGCTGCGCTGATGCCTCCTGCGGCAACGCCGTAGCCCACGGACGTGGGCAGCGCGACGACGGGGCACGCGACCTGGCCGGCGATCACGGTGGGAAGTGCTCCGTCCATGCCCGCAACGGCGATGATGCACGCCGATTCACGCAGCTCAGGCAAGCGTTCAAGGAGCCGGTGTAGGCCCGCGATCCCAATATCGGGAATGAGCCGCGTGGGCCGGCCCAGGTAGCGTGCGGTCAGCTCCGCCTCGCGCGCGACGGGGAGGTCACTCGTGCCGGCGCATGCGATGGTCACGAGCCCGCCGGTGGGGGTCGGTTCCGACGCCGGCCACGCCCCTATCGACGCTTCTTCGTCAAAGAAGAAGCCCGGCAATTCTTCGCCGAGTTCGGCGGCTTTATCGGTGTCGAGGCGGGTGAACAGGGTGGCAAGCGTGGGCGCCGTACCCGTGTCGCGTGCACGCTGCCGGATCGCGCGGGCAATGCGCACGAGCTGATCGGTGCTTTTCGCGTCGCACAGAATCGCCTCGGGTGCGCCGCGCCGGCTAGCGCGGTCAAAATCGAGGTTAGCGATGCTGGCGAGGGAGGCGTCGGCCCCCTTGTGCGCGCTCATAGCGTTCCCTTCGCGTTCATGATGCTGAGGGTAAACGCGCCCGACTGGAGACCGTCGAGGTCGAGACTCACGTAGGCGAATCCTGCTGCTTTACCGGCGGCGACCAGGGCGGCCCGCACCTCCGGTTCCACGGCGCGGGCGAGCTCGTTTCGCGGCAATTCGAGGCGGGCGACGCGGCCGTGGTGGCGCGCGCGGCAATCGCTGAAGCCGAGGTCGAAAACGGCATCCTCGAGGTCCTCGACCTGGCGGAGTTTTGCGGGTGTGACCTCCTCGCCGTGCGGGATACGCGAGGCGAGGCACGGCGCGGCTGGTTTCTCAGCAACGGGGACGCCGAGGGCACGCGCAATTTCTCGCACGTCGCTTTTGGTGAGGCCGGCGCTCGCGAGGGGCCTGAGCACCGCATGGTTCGTTGCGGCGCTGGCGCCTGGACGGTCGGGCCGTTTAGCGTCGTCGGCGTTTTCGCCGTAGGCCACGGCGTCGAGGCGAAGCTCATCAAGGAGCTCGCTATCGATCCGCGTGAACAGTTCGTCCTTGCAGAAGAAGCACCGGTCCACGCCGTTCGCCACGTACTCGGGGCGCTCTCCCTCGTGCGTCTCTATCTCGTGAACGCGCACGCCGATCGTTTTTGCGACCTCGTGCGCGATCCGGCGCTCGCGCCGCGCAAGCGAGGGCGAGACGCCGAGGAGTGCCACGACTCGATCGGGCCCGAGGGCGCGCAGTGCGAGCGCGGCGAGGGTCGCGGAGTCGACTCCCCCGGAATAGGCGATACCGACGCGCTCATGCTGGGCGAGCTCGCCCATGGCAGCGTCGGCCCGCGCGGCGAGGTCTCCGGTCAGCTGAGGCACGCTTGTGAGCGGTGTGCTCACAGCGGCTGCCGTTCGCTCGCGAGGCGGTGCAGAACTTCACCCGCGTGGTCCACGACGAGGGTGTCGGGATCATTACGCAGCGCCTCAAGGTCGAGAGAGGCGGGATCCACGTACTCAACGTTGTATTCCGCGCACACGTCGGGAGAAATCTGCGTGGCAAACGCGCGGCGCACGCGGTTCTTCTCCTCGCCGGTCTCGGGGTCGTACGTGCCAAGGCCCGTGACGTGCGTCGAGTGGGCGAGTTCGCCCCACGGGTGGTTCTTGAAGCGGTCCCACTGCTTCGTGAAGTACTCGATGTTGTGGTAGCCGATGTCGCGAAGGCCCGGATGCATGGCGGCAACCTCGGTGATGTGCGGGGCGTAGATGATGACCTGGCCACCGTCGGCACACACCGGCTCGAGCTTGTAGAAGCCCTTCGCGCCCGTCCAGATGTCCTCGTACATCTCCGGCATGATCGCGACGATCCGCTTGTAGGGCGCCTCAACGTAGCGGATGTGCGTGTGAGCCGAAATCTGCGCGCACGCGGCCCAGGCGCTCTCGGGGCTGCCGAAGCTCATCGCGTGGAGGTCACTGCTCGCCGAGCGCACGACCATCGCGAGGCAGTATTTGGTCGTCTCGATGCGTGCACTTGCCGCGTCGATGAGCTCTCGCACGGGCGTGATGCCAAGCGCACCGATGATGCGGCTCGCCGTGATGAGCGCCCCCACCCAGTGCGAGATGTCGATGACGTCGTGCACGGAGCAGCCGGGGAAGAAGTACTTATTGCCGCCAGAGAATCCCACGACTTCGTGGGGGAACACGGGGCCGACGATAAGGTTGACGTCCGCTTCGACGACGTGGCGATTGATGTTCACGCGCATGGGAACATCCGTGAGAAGCCCGCCCGTGAGCTCGGCGATCGTGTCGGCACCGATCTCACCGAGGTCGGCGATCTCCTCGTCGTTGTCCCATTCGTGGTTGCGGATCTCGAACGCGGGGTACGCGTCTTTAAGCTTTCCAGGCTCGGCGCCGAGCATCCGCTCGATGCTCTCTTCGCTCATCGCGGCGTGCGTGCCGAGCGCAATGAGCACCGTGATGTGCGAAGCGCGGTTCGTGAGCGCGTTGTGAACGGCGGGCATCACGCGAGGAAGCGGCACGGAGCGGGTGCCGTCGGGAATGATCACGCACACGCGCTTGCCATCGAGATCGGCTGTCGCGAGTTGCTCGGCGACAAATCTCGAAATCTGCTCGTCGGTGAGCGTCTCGTCGGGGCCGCCGATGCGAGCGGCGGCGCTCACCAAAGATGCGGGAATGGGCTTCACGTGATCAACTCGTTCGCTCATATTGCCCATTATCGCGCGGATTACAATCGGTTGCCATGGGACATAGCGACGACCTCCACATTGATTCCCCCTCCGGCTCGATCGCATGGATCGACGCAACCGCAGGCATCGCGGGCGACATGCTGCTTGGAGCCCTCATCGATGCGGGAGCGGACCTCGAGCGCGTCCAATCCGTGCTCGATGCCCTCATCCCCGGCTCCGTAAAGCTCACGAAACGAACCGTTGACCGCTGCGGGCAGCGAAGCCTCAAAGTAGACGTCGAACTGCTCGTCGAAAACCCGCCGCACCGCACGTGGACCTCGATCCGCGACATGCTCGAGAGTGCACGAGGGGCAGTCCACGAACGCACGATCGACCTCGGTCTGCGCGTCTTTGGCATGCTCGCCAAAGCGGAGGGCCGCGCTCACGGCATCGATCCCGAGGATGTCCACTTCCACGAGGTCGGCGCACTCGATTCGATCGCCGACGTCATCGGCGCATGCGAGGCGTGGCGCCAACTCGGGATCGGTGAGGCAACGGGCAGCACGATCGCCGTCGGCTCGGGCCGCATCCGCGCCGCTCACGGTGATATTCCGGTGCCGGTTCCCGCAACGGCTTACCTCGCCGAGGGGTGGCCGACGGTCGCCGGCGACCTTTTGCCTCCCCGCCCGCACGGTCACGACCACGGCCATGCCCACTCGCACCCTCATGCGCACGATCACGAGCACGGTCACCAGCACGATCACGAACACCCGCTGCCCGAGCACGCCGCGGGCGGCCCACACGCGGCGGCCGCGCCCCCGTCAGGCGTCGCCCCAGGCATCGGCGAACTCGCAACCCCCACGGGCGTTGCCCTCATGCGCGGCCTCGCGACGAGCTACGGCCCCATGCCGGGCATGGTGACGCGCGCCGTCGGCATCGGCGCCGGCACAAAAGACACGCCGGGACGCCCCAACGTCGTGCGCATCTTTCTCGGGGAAAGCTATCCGCATGCGTGACGCCCACGAGACGCCCACGCGAGTCATCCAGCTCGAAGCCAACGTCGACGACGCCGATCCCCGCCTGTGGCCCGGCATCATCGACTCGATGCTCGAGGCCGGCGCGCTCGACTGCTGGCTCACGCCCATCATCATGAAGCACGGCCGCCCCGCCGTGACCGTTCACGCGCTCGCCCGCGAGGGTGAGGAGATTCGCCTCGCCGACCTCCTCCTCGACCTCACCGGCTCACTCGGCGTGCGGTACGCCCCGCTCGACCGGCGCATTCGTACGCGCAGGTTTGAGAAAGTCGAGATTGAGGGCGTGGAGGTGGCCGTCAAGGTGTCGGTGCGGTCCGACGGTTCCGTGGCCACCGTCGGACCTGAATTTCGTGATGTGCAGACCCTCGCCCGCCAACTTGGCGTCACCGAGCGTGAAGCGTTGCGGCGCGCCCGGGAGGCCATCGACTCTTAAACGGCGCCCTCGAGGGAACACGCGACGCCGTTAAAGCCGTGATTGCAGTAGCCGGCTGGGTTTTTCGCGAGGTACTGCTGGTGCTCGGGCTCGGCGTAGTAGTAGGTGCCGGCACCCGCCTCGCTCAGCGGCGCTACCACGGTGGAGATGGTGCCGCGATCGGCGGCGGTGAGTGCTTCCTGGTACGCATCGAGGGAGGAGCGAACGATGCGCTCTTGCGCCGGATCAGTCCAGAAGATTGCGCTTCGGTACTGCGTTCCGATGTCGTTGCCCTGGCGGTTTTCGGTCGTCGGGTCGTGCTGCTGCCAGAACTCGGTGAGCACACGCAGGAGCGCATGCTCATCCTCGTAGATCACCTTCACGGCTTCGGCGTGACCGGTCTTTGCCGAACACACCTCTTCGTAGGTGGGGTGGGGCGTGTATCCACCGGCATACACGGCCGCGGTCGTCCACACGCCCGGGATCTGCCACATGATGCGTTCGATACCCCAGAAGCAGCCACCGGCGAGGAGCAGTTCGCCAGATCCTTCCGGCGCCCCCTCACCAAGCATGTCGGTGCCGAGTACGAGGTGGTCACGCGAGAGCGGAAAGGGGTAGTCATCGCGACCTGCGAGCGCGTCCTCGGGTTTCACCATGATCTTTTTGTGCGCGTTCATGATCTCGAGAAATGGAATCATGGGATGAACCTACGCGCCGGGGCTGGAGGGGTCGTGTGCGAAGGCGCAAAAATGCCCTAGAGGAGCACGATCACTTGAGCAAACAGAATTTTGGCGATCATCCCGGCGGCGAACATTGCCGAATAGCCAGGGTCGGTTCGCTCGTCGTTCACGAACGATTTCACGTGATTGAGCAACACCGGTTGGCCCACGTAACCTGCGACGGCACCCGCGGTTCGGGCCGCGCTGAGACCGAGTGCTGCCCCCACTCCCCACAGGGCGAGCAGTGCAATGCCGAGGGTCAGCAAGGTCGCGATCCCCACGAAGACACCCGTCACGGAGAACGCAGTCCCGGCGAAGGCATGGCCGCTTTTGAGTCCGACGGATGCCAGGAACATAAAGAGACCAAATTGCCTAATGGTGAGGTTTGCACTCGTGGGTAGAGTCCACACGATCGGGCCTGTGCGACCCATATATCCGAGAACGAGCCCTACGACAAGTGGGCCCGCCGCACTCCCAAGCGCAAGCTTTGCCCCGCCGATAGAGAGCGACACGAAGCCCACGATGATGCCGAGGGCAACTCCAAGCCCGAGGCTCAAGAAATCAACCTCGGTGATGCGAGTTTCGGAGTCACCGAAAAACTCCGTAAGTTCCTTGCGTCGATCGTGCGGCATGACGACGCGCACCCGGTCGCCGAGCTGAAGGGTCATCTCGGCGTGGGCGAGCATATCCGTATCGCCGCGGCGCACGCGAGTGATGATCGAGTCGAAACGCGTGGGCACGTGAAGATCGGCAACCGTGCGACCAGCGAGCTGCGGGTTCGAGACGATGAACCGGCGGAAGTTGACCTTCGTACGGTCGTTCGCGAGGTGGGTATCGCTTTCGCGCCCGAGGAGCGTTGCGGCCTCGTGGACTGCGGCGGGTACGCCGACCATGAGGACCCGGTCCCCCGCGTGCAGAGATTCCGAAGGGTGAGCAACGCGAATCTCGTCGCCGCGCTGCAGGTAAGAAATCCGAAGGTCGCCGCCGGCCTTGCCCGGCAATGAGGCAATTCCGGGGATCTTGCTGATCTTCATCGTGCGCTCGACCTCGACGGTGATGTCGAGAAGGTCCGTCGCGGACACTGACGACGGATCGTTTTTCCCGCTCATTTTCGAGCGCGTGATCGGCGGAATGATGAGCATGCCGAGAACGACGGCTAGCGGATACGCGATCGCGAAGCCCACCGCGGGAGCGGTCTCCCCCGGCACGATCGCACTCGCGCTACTGAGCGCCGGCGTCGCCGCTCCGGAACCGGCGAACATACCGGCTGCCATCGGACCGCCAAAACCGAAAAGGTAACCCGCCGCAATCGACAGTGCCGCTTGGACCCCGAGGAGCAGCACCCCACCCACGAGCAGTGACCCTTGTGCCCTGAGCTGCCTGAAGAACGATGCGCCTGAGGCGATACCGATCGTGTACACGAAGAGCGCCAAGCCGAGCGACTCCACGAGGTCGAGGTCGCTACCGAGACGCGGGTCGAGGGCACCGATCGCGAGCCCGACAAACAGTGCGCCGGCCGGCCCAAATTTAAGGGGGCCGAAAGGGATTGCACCGACCAGGGTGCCGAGTGCCATCGTCACGATGAGGGTCAGCAGCGGGGAGCTCACGAGCAGGTCGATCATATTTCCCACAATAGGCACTGGTGGCCGTGTGCGCCCGCTCTTGCCCTTCTCCCCCACCCTCAAGGTGTAGACAACCACGTTATCCAGCCTGATTCGGTGGTGTCTTTGCGGTTTTCTTCACCTTCGGTTGCGCACATGCGTGCACGTGCACGGTCCGACGGTTGCCTGGGTAGCGTCGGAGCCGGATGCGCTCATGACGCGCCAGGAGGTGGCCGCGGCGTCGGCGAACTGCTGGCCGATCGCCAACTGCGCCATCACATCAACGATCATGATGCTGGTGCCTCCTCGGCCAGCGGCAGCGCGACATCAAGGATGTCATCGGCGGTGACCTCCCTCAGGAACACCGCGGCCGGGCGGTGGCTTCGGTCCAGGACAATGGTGGTCGGGATGACCGAGGTCGACACCCCACCCAGGGCCGCAGCAATACGAAACGGCGGATCGTAGATCGAGGGATAGGTCACCGCGATGGCGGCTCTGCGGGGTGTGCTCGGTATGGTTTAGATCTCCTTATTCCGGGGCGGTGGGGAAGAAGACGGTGTTCTGGTCGTCCCGGAAGACCACAACACCGAGGAAAGTCATCGTGCTACCAGGCGGGTGGTCTGTAGCGACTCTGCCCACCTCGGCTTTCAACCCTGCTGTGGGGATTACTCGTAGCGAAGCGAGCTGAACATCCCGGTTTCCATGTGATAGGCGTTATGGCAGTGAAATGCCCACTCACCGGAGTTGTCAGCGACCAGGTCGGCGATCATGGTTTCACCGTGGCGAAGAAGGACGGTGTCCTTCCGTAGCCCGCCGCTGCCGGGCAGCGCCCACGTGTGGCCGTGGATGTGCATGGGATGGGGCATCATGGTCCTGTTGCGCATGACCATCCGCAGGCGCTGGCCCCCCTGCACGGTCGCGGAGGAGGATTGGCCGTCGGTGAGAATGCTCCATTCATACGGCATCATCTGCCCGCCCAGGTCGATACTGACTTCTCGGTCTGGTGTGCCCTCGGGCAGGAGTGCACGGTCTGCTGGCTTCAGGGAGGACAGAAGCAGTCCGGTGGACGACAACTCGGGGAAGTCGACATCCGGGCGGGGGGCCTGGCCGCCGGCGGTGCGGATGACGGCGAAGGCGCGGTCGTCCTTACCCACCGCCAAAGCCGTGAGCGGGAAGATGCCGTCGCCGAGGATGACCTCGACGTCGACACGCTCGCCCATCGACAGGTAGATCGATTCGGTCTCCCAGGGCTGGACAGGGAAGCCGTCGGTGTGGGTGACGGTCATGCGGTGACCACCGAGGGCCACCTTGAAGATGGTGTCACCGCCGGAGTTGATAAACCGCAGGCGGGCCTTGTCGCCCGGGCGAGCCTCGAAGGTCCGGTGAGCACGGGGGATACGTCCGTTGATGAGGTAGTGCGGATACATCACATCGCCGACATCCCCGCCCAGTACCCGGTCCGGGGTACCGTGCATCATCTGGCCGTGACCTCCCATTCCCATCCTCCCGTTATGGTCGCCCGAACCCATTCCGGTGAGCTTGTCGAGTTCATCGTCGGGAGTGCCCTGAATGCCATCGACCCAGTCATCGAGCACGATGGTCCACTCGACGTCCTGGTCCTCAGCGTCTTGCGGGTCACGGATGATCAGTGGGGCGTGGAGGCCGCGATCAAGCTGCAGGCCGGTGTGGGAATGGTAGAAGTAGGTGCCACCATGAGGGACTTCAAAAACATAGGAGAAAGACTCGCCAGGTTCAATGGGGTCCTGGGTCATGCCGGGCACACCGTCGGCTGCGTTGTGGAGCGCGATGCCATGCCAGTGGATGGAGGTGCTCTCAGGCAGTTCATTGGTGATATCGACCTGGAGGACGTCGCCGGTGGTGGCCTCAATGGCCGCATCCCCAGTGTCAGAGACGTATCCCCACGTCTTGGCTTCGATGCCGCCGATATCCAGGGAGAGGGGCCGGGCGGTCAGTGTCCGGCGCACCGTCGGCTCACCGAGCGCAGTGGGGGTGGGAGTGGGGCGAAGGGAGGGACCTGGTGCCGAGGCGGCGGGTCCAGGGTCGCTGGTGCAGGCGGTCACGGTCCCAGTGCCGGCGAGGACGAGCCCGCCGAGCAGAACCTGTCGTCGGGAAAACGCGTTCGTCATAATTTAACCGTCCTTGGTACAAGATTTCAGTGACATCGGAGACAAGCGCAGGTGAGGACCCTGCTGAGCCATCACGTCAGGCGCAGGTCTGTGACACAGGTGGCACCGTCGTCGGTGGTGGAAAACTCCGCGGTGCCGGTACGCCCCTGGTAGCTGACCTCAATCAGGCCGGTGACATCATCGGGAAGCCAGAAGCCAATAAACCCGTTGTCGAAGGTGGTTGTCGTCTCGTCCACCAGCACCTCACCGGTCGCCTCATCGGTGATCGTGACCTGGATATCCTCATTGGCGAGTTCCCCCTGGCAGGTCGTGAGGCTGTGGTAGAAGCAGTCGTGGGTGGAGGTGAGATAGGGTGCGATCGAGACATACGTCTGATTGTCGGGAAGATCGACCACGACCTCCTGGTCATCGCTCGAGAGCAGCAGTTCATCGGCACGCACCGAGGCGATCAGATCCGTGGGACGCTCATTGACCTTCTGCCGGTCGAGGTGATCAATGATCTCCACCGCGTCCATGTCGGCCAGGCCATGGGTAGTCAGGAATGTATCCTGGGACACCGTCTCGCTGGCGGTGGGTTCCGGGTCGGCGGCCGAACACCCCGCGAGGACGAGGGCAAGGGCGACGGTTGCGATCGCTGCTCGTTTTTTCACGTCAATCTCCTTGGATCGTGGTAAGACCGTGAGAAGACACCGCATCAAGGCCGATGCCATACCTTTATCTTGCACGGATGCCTGACGAACTAGAAATCAAAAACCCTGTTCACAGCCTTATAACAGGGCGAAAAGGGGGTGAATTCGGTGGGCTGGGTCACCACCGAGACACCACCCCACAGCCGTGGGCGATGTCCTTCTACCCACCCCGGGTATGCGATGCAGGCAGTGAAATCCCTGGTGGCGCCTGCTGAACCGACCAGGGGAGGCGATGCCGCCGGCCCGGGGTGGGGCACAGGGGTGACGGCGGTCGAAGGGTGATGTTTGAAGATTCGATGAAGATTCCCCGCCGGGCACTGAGCGAGGGTGGCATTCCCTCCTGGCCGGAGCGATGCTGGGGTCTATGGCTGACCGCACACCGACCACCGCCACGCCCCCGAGGCGGGTGCTGGTCGTCGATGATGAACAACCCCTGGCTCAGATGGTGGCCTCCTACCTCATCCGGGCCGGTTTCGATACCCGCCAGGCGCACACCGGCACCCAGGCGGTGGACGAGGCCCGTCGCTTTTCCCCCGATGTTGTGGTGCTGGATCTGGGGCTGCCCGAACTCGACGGTCTGGAGGTGTGTCGACGGATCCGCACCTTCTCGGACTGCTACATCCTCATGCTCACCGCGCGTGGCAGCGAGGACGACAAGATCAGCGGTTTGACCCTGGGGGCGGATGACTACATCACCAAACCTTTTAGTATCCGGGAACTGGTGACCCGGGTGCATGCGGTGCTGCGCCGCCCGCGCACCAGCACCACCCCACCGCAGGTGACCACCCCCTTGATCGTTGGTGACCTCTTCCTTGACCCCGTCGCCCATCGGGTGCAGGTGGGGGAGACGACCGTGGAGCTCACCCGCACGGAGTTCGAGCTGCTGGTTGCCCTGGCCCTGCGCCCCGGCCAGGTGCTGACCCGCCGCGACCTGGTCACCGAGGTCTGGGACACCACGTGGGTCGGTGATGAACGCATCGTCGATGTCCATATCGGCAACTTGCGTCGCAAGCTCGGCACCGACACCCGGGGCCGGGGGTTTATCGACACCGTGCGTGGCGTGGGCTACCGGGTGGGGCAGCCATGAATCACGGACCCGGCCTGACCTTCCGCTTCCTGGCCGCCCAGGTGTTGGTCATGGTGATTGGCCTGCTGGTGGCCGCGGTCGTGGCCACGATGGTGGGCCCGCCCCTGTTCCATGATCATATGTTGATGACCGGCCCGGAGGACCCCTCGCTGGAGCTGTTCCATGCCGAGCAGGCCTACCGGGACGCCAACTTGATCACCCTGGCCGTCGCCCTGCCCACCGCCTTTATCAGCGCCCTGCTGGCTAGCCAGTGGTTATCGCGTCGCCTGCGCACCTCCCTGCAGGATCTCACCCGCGCCGCTACCAGCCTGACGGCCGGCAACTCCCGTATCCGCGTGCCCGCCGGAGAAGCAGGCCCCGAGGTCACCACCCTGGCGCATGCCTTCAACACCATGGCCGACCGGCTGGAACACACCGAACAGGTCCGCCGCCAGATGCTCTCTGATCTGGCCCACGAAATGGGCACCCCCTTATCGGTGCTCACGGTCTACCTCGATGGTCTCCAGGACGGGGTCGTGGACTGGAATAATGCCACCCACACGATCATGGCTGACCAACTCACCCGCCTGACCCGGTTGATGGAAGACATCGACGATGTCTCCCGGGCCCAGGAACACCGGATCGATTTGGACCTGGCGGAGGAAGGGCTCGGGGATCTGCTCCATACCGCCGCTGCTGCCGCGGGGGAAGCTTACGCTGACAAAGGTGTCGATTTACAGGTCGAGACCATTACGGACACCGCCCGGGTGCTCGTGGACCGGCAACGCTTCGGCCAGGTGATGAGCAATCTACTGTCGAATGCGCTACGGCACACCCCGGCCGGCGGGCAGGTCCGGATCAGCGTCCACCGACAGGGGGCGTCCACCGCACTCATCCAGGTCGCCGATGACGGCGAGGGCATCCCACCTGACCAGCTCGGACACATCTTCGAACGCTTCTACCGGGGGGATGCCGCCCGTAGCCGGGACGACGGCGGGGCCGGCATCGGTCTGACTATCTCCAAGGCATTGATCGAGGCCCACGGCGGCACTCTCACCGCCACCTCCCCCGGACCCGGTCGCGGAGCGGTGTTTGCCCTCCGCCTCCCGCTGTCCCCTCCCGACAGTGAGGAGGCTGCGCGGTGACCACACCCTGTCCCGCGTGAGGGCCGTTCCCTCCCCCCCCCCTTGAAAATATACCCCGGGGGGGTATACGCTCGAGAGCAGTATCGCCGCATCCCACCGACCCGTAGGAGCGTTCCCATGATCACCTCCCCGCCCCGCTTCTTGCCGATGGCCTCCCACGGCTGCAGCTGTTGCGGACCTGCCTCACGTGCCGACACCGCCTCCATCTCTGCCGCCAGCGACTCGTCAGCAGGGGGGTCCTCCCCTAGCTACCAGGTCACCGGTGTCGTACCTCCGGAGATGGTTCGCCGGGCCATCGAGGAGGCCGGCTACACCGTCTTATCCTGATCAGTTTTACCCATCATCTCGACCCGACCGGGTTGAGCGGAAGGAACGTCATGAGCACTCCCCACCATTCCAGCGATCACCATGGTGATCACCCCGCTCCGGAAGCAGACCACACCTACCACCCGGATCATGCCAGCCACGAACACCACGCAAATGCCGACACCCACGACCAGGCGATGCCCCACGATCACCCGCACTCCGCCCTGGACGAAGACCACCACGTTCATGGTCACGGCGAACACGCCGGACACAGCACCGCAATGTTTCGGGACCGCTTCTGGTGGTCGCTGCTTCTGTCCATTCCCGTCGTTATTTTCAGCCCCATGGTCGCCCGCCTGCTCGGCTACCACCTCCCGGCATTCCCCGGATCCACCTGGATCACCCCGGTGCTGGGCACGATTATCTTCATCTACGGCGGAACGCCTTTCCTCAAGGGCGGATGGAAAGAACTGAAATCCCGCCAACCCGGGATGATGCTCCTGATCGCCATGGCCATCACCGTGGCGTTTGTCGCCTCCTGGGGCACCACTCTCGGGCTGGGCGGTTTTGACCTGGACTTCTGGTGGGAGCTGGCCCTGCTGGTGACCATCATGCTGCTGGGCCACTGGCTGGAGATGCGCGCTCTCGGGGCCGCGTCCTCCGCACTTGACGCGCTGGCTGCCCTGCTGCCGGATGAGGCCGAGAAAGTCATCGACGGGACCACCCGCACCGTGGCCATCTCCGAGCTGGTCGTCGACGACGTCGTGCTGGTGAGGGCCGGTGCCCGGGTGCCGGCCGACGGAACCATCCTCGACGGAGCCGCCGAATTCGATGAGGCGATGATCACCGGCGATTCCCGTCCCGTCTTCCGCGACACCGGTGACAAGGTGGTCGCCGGTACCGTGGCCACCGACAACACCGTCCGCATCCGGGTGGAGGCTACCGGCGGGGACACCGCCCTGGCCGGGATCCAACGCATGGTTGCCGACGCCCAGGAGTCCTCCTCCCGGGCCCAGGCCCTGGCGGATCGGGCGGCGGCGTTGTTGTTCTGGTTCGCGCTAATCTCCGCTCTAATCACCGCGGTGGTGTGGACCATCATCGGCAGCCCGGACGATGCCGTGGTGCGCACGGTCACGGTGCTGGTCATCGCCTGCCCGCACGCCCTGGGCCTGGCGATTCCGCTGGTCATTGCGATCTCCAGCGAGCGGGCCGCGAAATCCGGGGTGCTCATCAAGGACCGGATGGCGCTCGAGCGGATGCGCACCATCGACGTGGTGCTCTTCGACAAAACCGGCACCCTGACCGAGGGTGCGCACGCGGTCACCGGTGTCGCGGCAGCTGTCGGCGTCACCGAGGGTGAGCTGCTGGCCCTGGCCGCCGCCGCGGAGGCCGACAGCGAGCACCCCGTGGCCCGCGCGATCGTGACGGCCGCGGCCGCTCATCCCGAGGCCTCCTCCCGTCGGCACATCCGTGCAACGGGTTTCAGCGCCGCCTCCGGCCGGGGGGTCCGGGCCACTGTCGATGGCGCTGAGATCCTCGTGGGCGGGCCGAACATGCTGCGCGAGTTCAACCTCACCACCCCGGCCGAGCTCACCGACACCACCAGCGCCTGGACCGGGCGTGGGGCCGGTGTGCTCCATATTGTTCGCGACGGTCAGATCATCGGTGCGGTGGCCGTCGAGGACAAGATCCGCCCCGAATCCCGCGCCGCCGTGAAAGCCCTGCAGGACCGCGGGGTGAAGGTCGCGATGATCACCGGCGACGCCGAGCAGGTGGCCCACGCTGTCGGTCAGGACTTAGGCATTGATGAGGTCTTCGCCGAGGTCCTGCCCCAGGACAAAGACGCCAAGGTCACGCAGCTGCAGGACCGGGGTTTGAGCGTGGCCATGGTCGGTGACGGTGTCAATGACGCCCCCGCTCTGACCCGCGCGGAGGTCGGTATCGCCATCGGTGCCGGCACGGATGTGGCCATGGAATCTGCCGGGGTGGTCCTCGCTAGTGATGATCCGCGGGCAGTGCTGTCGATGATTGAGCTGTCCCGGGCCAGCTACCGCAAGATGATCCAGAACCTGATCTGGGCCTCTGGCTACAACATCCTCGCCGTGCCGCTGGCCGCCGGAGTGCTCGCCTCGATCGGGTTCGTGCTGTCCCCGGCCGTGGGCGCGATCTTGATGTCTGCCTCGACCATCGTGGTGGCCCTGAACGCCCAGCTGTTGCGCCGCATTGATCTGGATCCGGCTCACCTGGCTCCGACCGAGTCGAAGGAGGAACACACCACGCCTACTCCGGCATCCACCGCCGTCCACTGATCCACCGCTTCTCTCCACTGCCCTCATATGACCCTGAAAGGCTCCACCATGAAGCGCCCCCCTTGTTCTTTCCGCTCTCGCCGCGGCCTTCACCCTGGCGCTGGCCGCCTGCGCTGAGGTCACCGAATCAGGCAACACCGACGCCACCACCTCGGCCACCAGCACTGCGACGACTACCGCTGAGACGACCGAGACCACCACGGCGACGACTGAGGCGGACGGGGAGATCTCCGCCGATCACAACGACGCGGACCTCATGTTTGCCCAGGAGGTTATTCACGCCCAGGGACCGGAGATTGACCGGATGAACGCCATGCTCACTGACCTATGACAGGCCCCCGTCTTTTTCTGATCCCGAGGACAGGAATCTGAAAAAGAGGGATAACCGTAACGATTGCCATCTGCTGCGGGCGATGGGTCGTTGTCACCGCAGCGGGTGCACCGGGGTGGATGTTTCTTCTCCCTCTGGTCGCACCACTGAGGAAAGGGGAAAACTCCTGTGTCCAGACCCTTGGAGGACTACGCACTATTGTCCGATACTCACACAGCCGCCCTGGTCTGCCGGCAGGGCAGCTTTGATTGGGGGTTGCGGGGCTGTCCCCCACCTTAGAGCGAAAATCGCCGCTTGAACTAGCGCAAGAAGCGGGGCAAGGGGGGCGGAAAAGAAACGAGGGCGCTCCCAACGCTAAGAACCGACCACCACGAGCCGGGTCTAGTTGCATGCGCATCGTAAAAACGGTCCCGTCGAAGCGCATGCCTGGCACAATGGGGCGCGTGACAACTTCGCACCCTGAGCATACAGACGCAAACTCGAGCGCGAACAGCACCACGACAGGCACCACACGCCGACGCGCACGCGCAGCCATCGTCAGCTCATGCACGAGCGAGAACGAGTCTTCTAGTGCAAGTGCAGGCGCACGCGAAGGCAGCATTCCCAGCGCAGCACCCGAACACGGTGGCCGCGACAGCCACCCGCGGTCTCGCACCGACTCCTTCCTCGACGCGGTCCTGGACCCCATGCGCCTCGCCCCGCTCGGCCTGGCGCTCGCTGCGACCACGCTCTACGGGTGGCTCTCGATGCTCCAGTGGGACTCGTACTTCTTCCCGAGCTGGGATCTGGGTATCTTCGCCGAAGCCGTCAAGGAGTATGCGCACGTCAATGCCCCGATCGTGCCGATCAAAGGCGACAACTTCAACCTACTCGGCGACCACTTCCACCCCGTTCTCGCGCTCCTCGCGCCGCTGTGGTGGCTGTGGCCGTCACCAGCCGTGCTGCTGTGGGCGCAGGCCGCGCTGTTTGGGGCGAGCGTGTACCCACTCACGCGCGTCGCAATGGCGAAACTCGGTCCGCGGCTCGGCATGCTTGCCGGCGCCGGCTACGCGTTCTCCTTCGGGCTTCAAGGTAGCCAGAACGTGCAGTTTCACGAGTATGCGTTCGCCGTTCTCTTCGTGGCATTCGGTCTCGCCGCCTTCCTCGAGAACCGATCGAAGGCAGCGCTCCTGTGGATCGGCGCGCTTGTGTTCGTCAAGGAAGATCTGGGTCTCACCGTGATGATGCTCGGCTTCGCGATGGCGTGGATGTGGCGTACTCCGGGGCTCGAAGCGGGAAGCCCCTCGCAGAGGCTCCGCGCGACGGTTGCGAGGCTAACGTCGGAAAAGAAACCCCGCTACGCGCTGCTGCTTGCCGCGTGGGGCCTCGTGTGGTTTGTCCTCGCCACCTGGGTGATTTTGCCGGCGCTGAGCCCCGCGAGCGCGTACGTGTACACAGAGAATTTTGCGCCGCTCACGCAGGCCTTCACGCCGCTCGTGAAGTGGCAAACGGTGCTCATGTTCGTGGCGTTCATGGGCGTCGTGGGGGTCACGAGTCCACTTGCGCTCGGTCTTCTTCCGACGCTTGCCTGGCGGTTCCTCGGCTCCGTCGAGCACTATTGGACCTGGCAGTGGCACTACAACTCGTTCCTCATGCCGATCGCGTTCGCGGCGCTCCTTGCGACCCTCCCGCACGTGCGGGGAGCTGCGCTCACGCATCTGGCTGAGCTGCGCGAACGCCCGCTAGCGCCGCAAAAAGCACAGCTGTGGACGAAACGCCTCGGCGTTGCCCTCTCGATCCTGTCGACCGCGTATCTCGCAACCTCGCTTCCCCTCACGTGGATCGCAACCGGGGCGCTCAACCCGAATTCGGAGTTCGCCAATGCCGCTCGAGAGGGGCAGGCGCATGTGCCCAAGGGCGTGACGATCGCGAGCGACATTCGCTTGATGGCCCCGCTCGTGGCGACAAACGATGTGCAGTGGATGCATGGCGAGACGAAGCGAGCACCGGAATGCGTCGCGGGCGTGTACGGGGCGCGCGAGCAGGAGCAGTTCCCCGGCGGTTGGGCCGCGTGGGCAAATGCGAAGTGGCCTGCGAATGCAAACGCAAAACCTGAACACCTCAACGGCGCGCGCGTCATCACGAGCGCGCGCGAGCCGTACGAACTCGTGTTTGCGAACTCTTACGTGCAGGTCGCGTGCCAGGGCGGCCCTAGAAGCGAGTGAGTCCTAGCGGCGAGTGAGTCCTAGCGGCGAGTGAGCCCTCGAGGTCCGCGGGCATCGGCGGAGGCGAGTGGCCCCGCGGCGAGCGAGCGAACCGACCAGAGTTTGAGCGGCGAATACTGCTCGGCGAGAAGCGCCGTGCGGATGCCGCGGCCGTAGGCCTCGTTACGCACGCTGCGATTGAGCGAACTGATGTCGCGATCGAGGAGGGCATCAATCGCACCCGCGGCGGCCCAGCGCATCGCGACGACAGAAAGCTCGATGTGCGAGTCGATGAGGGCGTGGCCGACGTTGTGTGCGGAGATGAATCGCAGCCTCGGATTCGACGGATCGGATCCGACGTGGGCGCCGGGGATTTCGTCGGCTGCGAGGCGCGAGCGCCACAGTGGCACGATCACATCACGCGCCCCGCCCACAACGAGCGTGGGAGTCGTGATTGAGCGCCTCGCCGTTTCAAGGTCAAAGCTCTCCCCCGTGAACGGCGGGAACTGTGCGGCGCGACGCGCGTATACGGTGAGCGGGTCGAGCGGCTTGCCGTCGCTGGCCTCGGCAAATCCGAGTTCGGTCGCGGAAATCCGGCCAGCTAGGTCGTTTTCATATACGTAGGGCGTGGTGTTGAACCACTCGCGGCCGGTAATGATCTGGTGAATCGATGCCCACGCGAGCTGACCGCGCCCCTGCACGAGAAGATCCACGAGATCGCGTACTGAGTTCACGCCGCCATACTCGTGGACGGCGGCGAGCACAACGCCGGTCTCATCGACGGGGACGACGCGCTGCTCGACGAGCATCCGCACGGCGCGGGCGATCGATTCGGTCGCGTCGAACGTTCCCCGCCAATACAGGTCACGCATGAGTTCGCGAAGGGCGCGCCCGTCGCGCACGCCCGTGAAGGGCGAATCGAGAACCATCGAGAACACGCGCTCCGGGTGGCGCAGGGCGAACCGTTGCGCAATGTAGGCACCGTACCCGGTTCCGTACAGCACCACGCGCGGCACTTGCGCGTGGTCGAGCACGGCACGCACATCGTCGAGCACGTTCTCCACACTCATCACGCCAACGGGAAGGTCATTGCCCTGCGCATCCGCGCGGCTCATGCCCACGCCGCGATGCTCCATCATGATGACGTCGAGTCCCTTTTTGACCATGTCGCGCCGCAGAATCTCGTACGGGAACACGCTCGCCACGCCCGGCCCGTCGGGAAGGACCATGATCGTGGGAAGCTCAGACTGATAGCCGGCCCGCACATACCTGAGCGGGAATAGGCGCCCTTCGGAGTTCTCGAACTCCCGGTAGACGGTCATCACGTCATTGCGGGAGGCGAGAAGCTCGTTCGCAGCGGGGCGGTCGTAGAGGTCCATACGCTCGGTTTATTTCTTTCCGACGGTTGCCCACAAGAAGGCGTGGACCAGTGCGTTCATGCGTGCCGCTTGCGCGTTGGACGCGGCGCCGCCGTGCCCGCCTTCGATGTTTTCCCAATACTTGACGGGAGCGCCGAGCTCCTCGAGCGCTGCCGTGAATTTGCGGGCGTGGCCGGGGTGTACGCGGTCGTCGCGGGTCGAGGTGAGCACGAAGGTGGGCGGGTACTCCACGTCATCGCGCAGCAGGTGGTACGGGCTGAAGGTCTTTATGAAGTCCCAGTCATCGGTGTCGGGGTCGCCGTATTCGGCCATCCAGCTCGCTCCCGCGAGAAGGTGCGAGTAGCGCTTCATGTCGAGAAGCGGCACCTGGATGACGACCGCACCGAAAAGCTCGGGGTACTGCGTGAGCATGTTGCCGGTGAGCAGGCCGCCGTTGGAGCCGCCGCGAACGGCGAGGTGCTTCGCGTCGGTCACACCACGATCGATGAGGTCGCGCGCCACGCTCGAGAAGTCTTCGTAGACCCTGTGGCGGTTTTCTTTGAGTCCAGCTTGGTGCCATGCGGGCCCGTATTCGCCGCCACCTCGAATGTTCGCGAGCACGTACACGCCGCCGCGTTCGATCCATGCCTTGCCTGTCGCGCCGAGGTAGACCGGGGTGAGGGAGATTTCGAAACCCCCGTAGCCATACAGCAGGGTGGGGCGGGGTCCGACGGTGGCCTCAGCCTTCGCGATCTCGAAGTACGGGAGGCGCGTGCCATCTGCACTGTCAACGAAGTGCTGGGTAACGGTGACGTCGCTCGCGTCGAAGCGTTCGGGCGTCGTTTTGATCGTCTCGATTTCGCCCGCACCGCTGCCCTCGCGGATCCCGTCAAGGCTCGCGAGGCAGAGGGTTGCGGGCACGTGGAAGTCGTTGCGGGTGATCCACACGTCGTTGTTCTCGTCGGAATCGACGGCGGCCACGTAGAGCGAGCCCGTGAGTTCGGGGTAGAGATCCTCGCGCTCCCAGCTGCCATCGCCGTTTTGATAGTGGGCGACCAAGCGATGCTTGACGTCGTCGAGGACGGTCACGACCAGGTAGTCCCTCGTGATCGTAAGACCGTCGAGCGAAGTCGTGGGGGTGGGGTCGAACAGGACGTCAAAGTCGCGGTTTCCCGCCATGAAGGCGTCGAAGTCGCACGCGAGCAGGCTGCCGGCGGCGTACGTGTGGCCTCCCGTCACCCATTCGTTGCGCGGCCTCAGGATCGCGAGGTCGCGGTGGAAGCTCACGTCGATGTCGCTTGGGACGTCAACTTTGAGAAGCTGAAACTCGTCGCCTTCGCGAGCCACGGCATACGTGGTCGAGGTGTAGAAGGTGTGCATGACCGTGACCCAGTCACGCTCGAAGCCGGGGGTCTGGTCGTGGCTTGGGTAGACGAGCATGTCCTGCGCATCGCCCTCGAAAACAAGGGTGGCGTCGGAAAGAGCCGTGCCGCGTTTCCACACGCGCGCCTGGAGCGGGTGCCCAGAATTGCTTCGCGTCCCCTCGCCGAAGTCGGTGCCGACCCACACGGTGTCTTCGTCGATCCACGAGACGAAGCCGCGCGCTTCGGGCCGCATGAAGCCGCCCTCGCTTTCCGGCACGAAGCTGCGGGTTTCGAGGTCCCATTCGCGCGTGACGTCGGCATCGCTTCCCCCGTGCGAGAGGCTCACGAGGAAGCGGCGATAGGGCGCGCCTTCGGCGGGACGCAGCGCGTGGGCGCCGTGCCACACCCAGTCCTCGCCTTCGGCGACGTTGAGGGCGTCGACATCGATGAGGGTTTCCCACTCGGGGTTCTCGGTGCGGTAGGAGTCGAGGGTCGTGCGGCGCCACACACCGCGCTCATGCTCGGCGTCGGTCCAGAAGTTGTAGAGGAAGTCGCCCCGCTTAGTGACGCCGGGAATCCGATCACTCGCGTCGAGGATCTCGAGGATTTCCGCTTCGAGTTCAGCGGTGAGCGGATCGGCGTCGAGATCCTTTTCAGTGCGGGCGTTGCGCTCGCGCACCCAGGCAAGCTGTTCGTCACCGGTGATGTCCTCGAGCCACAGATGCGGATCGCTCATGGTGTCTCCTCTTTCCCACTGCGGTGATGTGTTCTGGAGCAAGCCTAGCCGCGCCAGCTCAAATAAGGATGCGCGCCTCAGGTTCGTCCATGGGTTGAGTCCAAAACAGTTCCTCGAAGCGAGTGGCCTGCCGGAACGCTTCGATCGCGCGTTCGCGTTCGGCTTCTCCCGCAGCATCGCACGCTTCTTCGACGAGCTGCACTGCCTCTCGAGAAATCCGTGTAAACGTTTCGTCGGCGTACGCCTCGACCCACGTGCCGTAGGGGTGCCCCTCGAGCGCGCCCTTGCTTGCGTCAAGAACGGCAACTCCCGATTCGGCATAGATCCAGTAGCACGGGAGCACGGCGGCGGCGGCAACCGCGTACGTGTCGTAGGTGGCGCTCGCGAGCAGGAAGTTGCTGTAGGCCGCGGTGTGCAGGCTCATCCCCAGCCCTTCGACGCGGTGGGCGGCGAGGATGTCGTTCGTGAAGAGCTCTTCCTGCATCGCCTTTTCTTCGGCGATGGCGCCGACGGCTGACTTCGCCCAGAAGCGAAGCTCATCTGCCCCTGGCGCCTGGCGAGCGATAGCGGTCATCGTCTTTTGGTACGCGACGAGGTACTGGGCATCCTGCTGGATGTAGAACGTAAATTTTTCCGGATCGAGCGTGCCGGCGCCGAGTTCGGCGAGGAACGGCAGGGCGTCGATGCGCGCACGGATGTCTGTGGTTTCCTCCCACATCCGGGCGGTGTGAGCGCCTGCGGGTTCGATGAGCGCCATGGTTAAACTCCCTGAACGGTAATGAGATGGTTGGTGGGGCCGTGGCCGCTCTCGGGCATCTTCGAGAGCTCCCATTCCTTCGCGTGAAGAATCGCGCTTTGGAGGAACTCGCGTGCACTTGCCACGACGCCGATGTCGGTCGCGTCGGCACCGCCCGCCACACGCGCGTACTGCGCGGCGATGGCCGACGAAAGGGTGCAGCCGGTGCCGTGCGTATTGCGCGTATTGATCATCTCGCCCGTGAGAACGTCCACGACGTTGCCGAGCTGCACGAACACGTCGACGAGCGCGGATCCGCGAAGATGACCGCCCTTGACGAGAACTGACTTCGGGCCGCGATTGATGAGTTTGAGGCCCTGCTCTTTCATTTCTTCTTCGTCGGTCGCCGGGTCTTCGCCGAGCAAGAGCGCGGCCTCGGGGATGTTGGGCGTGAGAACGTCGGCGAGCGGGAGGAGGCGATCACGGAGAATCTCCATGGCGTCCTCCTCCATCAGCATGTCGCCCGAGGTCGCCACCATCACGGGGTCCAGCACGATCTTGCCGAAATCGCTGCGGCGCTCCTCGATGACATCCGCGATGACCTCGGCAACTTCGGCGTTAGGAATCATGCCGATCTTCGTGGCATCGACGTAAACGTCGTTAAGCAAAGTCGTGAGTTGCTCGCGTACGAAGGAGGCGGGGGGCGTAAACACGGCGTCCACGCCCTGCGTGTTCTGGGCGGTGAGCGACGTGAGAACGGCGCAGCCGTATGTGCCGAGCGCCGTAAACGTTTTAAGGTCTGCCTGGATGCCGGCGCCGCCGCTCGGGTCGCTTCCGGCGATCGTCAGTGCAATGGGTGGGCGCATGGTGTTGTCCTCCTTGAAAACAGCTCGCGTATGAATCGGGCTGAAGAATTTAGAGCGGCTGGTTCATCACGAACTCGCGGCGCAAAAACGTCGCGGAGGTCGCGGGGTCCTCGGATCCGGCGAGCGCCGAAACCACGCAGATACCGTCACAGCCCGTGGCTGCGACCTCGCTCGCGTTGCGAATCGAAATACCTCCGATCGCGACCGCCACGATACCGGCCTCGTGTGCACGCGCGGTGAGAGAAGTGAGCTGCTCAAGCCCCACGGCGGGGTCGGTATCGGTCTTCGTCGCGGTGTTCCAGATCGGGCCGATGCCTACGACGTCGGCGCACCCCTCGACAATCACCGCCTCCAGTTGCTCGGCGTTCGAGACGCTCACGCCGATGATCGCCTCGGCGCCGATCAGTTCACGCACCTGGGCGGCGGGCATGTCGCCCTGGCCAACGTGAACGTCGAGACCAAGCTCTCGAGCGGCCTCCACTCGGTCATTGACGATGACCGTAATCTCCCGACCGTGCTGCTCCCCCACCTCACGGGCCACGTCGCGCACCTGGCGCGCGAGCTCGACAAAGGCGTCGTCATCGAGGTCCTTGTCGCGCACCTGGATTACGTGGGCGCCGCCCTCGATCGCTTCGGCAACCTGGGCGGGTACCTTATTGGCGCCGCCCGCCATCGCCGAATCGGTCACGAAGTAGAGCGCCCAATCGGCTTTCGCCGCGCGCTCGCGCGAAGCGGAGGTGTTCACGCCGACGCCTCGCTTACGGTGACGCGCGAGGCGACATCGGCGCCGCTCAGCTCATCGAGCGCATCGATCCACGCAACCGCGAACGAACCGGGATGCTCGGCGCGCTCACCAGCGAGCTGGCCAGCGGCACCGAAGTGCGCGTGGGCCGTGAGCACCGCGAGGGCCTTCGCATCGATGGGGGCGCAGGTGGCGTCGGAAAAACGAGATTCGAGCACGGGCGCGATGCTCACATAACCGGCCATCGTGGCGCCGAGCGCGCAGCCCGTACCGATCACGCGCGGCATGAGGTCGTGGCCGGACTCGAGCCAGAGCGCGCGGATGTCGCCTTCGCGGTCCCACACGATGAGGTCGCGCTTGCCGGAGACGGCAACGACCGCGCCCGTGCGCTCGGCGAGGGATGCGGCGGCAGGCAGGGCGTCGTCCACCGAATCGGTTGCATCCACGCCACGACCACCCCCGCCGAGGCCCGCGAGCGCGGAAATCTCCGACGCATTGCCGCGGATCGCCGTGGGCGCGAGTTCAAGCAGGCGGTGCGCGAGCGACGTGCGGACCTCGAGCGCACCGATCGCCACGGGATCGAGGACCCACGGCACGCCCGCCTTCACAGCCGCCTCTGCCGCGAGCGGCATCGACTCAACCTGGTGCGGCGCGACCGTGCCGGTGTTAATCAGCACGCCGCTCGCAATCTGGGCGAACGTGGCAGCCTCACCCGGGTGATCGACCATCGCGGGAGCCTGGCCCGTGGCGAGCAACACGTTCGCGGTGACGTTTTGAACGACCGTGTTCGTCAAGCAATGCACGAGCGGTGCGGCCTCGCGCATGGCGTTTACGGTTTTGTCGATGCCGGCGGCGTATGACTGTGTCACGAGTGACATCCCTTCGCAGGTAGGTTTCCAGAGCAGGTTCGACGGGTTTGATCTCAGCCCCTCAGGACCCGCAATCGGGCCCCGGGACACCCCGAGTCACGTCGTACAACCCTATCGCTACCTGGGTCGACACCTTCTGAAAGCCGCCGCAGCCAAGGAGTGTGAGAATAAGAGCGGCGACATGAGACGTTGGCGAAAGGGAAAGGGACGCGCGTGAGCACACCCGATCAGAGCGACCCGGGCCAAGAGAGCCCGCACGAGCCTCGCCTACCCGACTTCTCGACGGGCTCGGCTGGCACGGGCGGCGGAAGGTCCGACGGCTCCGGGGCAAGCGGTGCTTCCGGGTGGGCAGACGATCCTAGCGGGGCCCTCAACGCCCAGGTAGGCGACAGCAGTGAGGAAAGCAGCTCACGCAAAGTGGTCATCGGCATCGTCATTGGCGGTATCGCGCTCATTGCCGCCCTGGGCCTTTTCGTCTCGCAAGTCGCAATGCGAAGCATCGAGAAAGAACCCATCGCCAAAGAAGGCTCGACCGTCGGCGTCAACACTCAGGGCGACCCCAACAACAAGGAAGAGCAGCCCACGCCAGCCGCCCCGAACGAGCCGCCACCCGAAATCTTCACACAGGCCCCCACAACACAGTGCCTCATGTCCTCGAAGCCGACGGTATCGCGCACCCAGAGCGGGAACACAATCAAGGGCGGCGGCCTCGAATACACGGTTCCCAAGAACTGGGACTCGGAGTGGTACCAGAACGAAAACGTGCCGTACCTCTACGACACGGGCGCCTATTCGAAGCAAGTCGAGTCGTTTTGGTACAGCGTCGTCACCGTGGGCCGCATCGAGTGGCAAGACGATGTCGAGGGCCCCTACCCCGGCACCGAGCAGATGGCCATCGCCATGTTCCAGTGCTACGCCACGCACTTCAACGTTGTCGAGCAATTCGGCGACAACCCGAAGATCACGAACTACACGAGCAAATCGACGACCGTCGACGGAAAGCCCGCGTGGATCGTCCAGGCAACCTACGGTTTCGACCCGAAGTCGAAGGGGATACGGCTGCGCACCACAAACGCCTCGATCGTCACCGCGATCGTCGTCGAGACTCCCAAGGGGCCAAGCGCACTCGTCTCCGACGTTGCCGCCGACCACCCCGAACACGTGAAGGGCCTCGAAGAGGCTATCGCCACCCTCAAGGTCACCGAGTAAGCGTCGGACCCGCAACTCCCCGAAAATGACGCCGGCCCGAGCCCCTCACGGGGCCCGGGCCGTTTCTTGCTGTGCGTGGTTAGTTGTCGCGCAAGATCGCGAGGATGCGGAGGATCTCCGTGTACATCCACACCACGGTCACGGCGAGGCCAAGGGCCGCCGTCCAGGCATAGGCCTTGGGGGCGCCGCTATCGACACCGTTGCGGATCACCTCGAGATCCATCACGAGGCTGTAGCTCGCGAGCGCCACGGCCACCAAGCCGATCACGACGCCGAGCATGCCCGTGCGGAGGTTAGTCACGCCGAGGAGGACGAGCACGAGGTTCACGAGCGTGAACACGAAGTAGGCACCGAAGGCGATGAGGAACATCTTCGTGAGCTTCGGGCTCGTACGCAGCTTCCCCATGCGGAAAAGAACGGTGATCGAGCCGGCGACGGCGAGAGTGCCAATCACGGCCTGGAGCACGATGCCCGGGTAGACCGTCTCGAAGAACAGGCTGATGCCACCGAGGAGCAGGCCCTCAAACACGGCGTAGGCGAGGGTGACCCACATGCTCGGCGTCTTCTTGAACGCGTTCACGAGAACGGTCACGAAGCTTCCGATAGCGCCAACGATCGCGGCGATCGACGCGAAAGCGAAGCCGATCTGGCGGCCTTCCTCCGTTCCCATCACGAGCGCCGTGACAGTCGGGAGCATCATGATCACGAACGCGACGGCGATGATCACGCCGAAGGTCGCCGTGATCGCATTCATGGTGTTGCGCCACGTCATGCGGCCCGTGTCAAAGCCGGTTGCGGCCGGGCGGTTGTACATGGCTTCAAGATCGGCCGGGCTGTAGCCGCCCTGCTGGGATTGGGGAGCCTGGTAGCCCGGCGCCTGCTGCTGAGGCTGGCCCCACTGCTGCTGGGTGCCCGGGGCCTGGTTGTACTCCGGTGCGGGAGCATAGCCGCCGGAATTACGGAAAGCGGGGCTGTTGTTCAAGATTGCGTTGTTTCGCGCCACAGGGTGTCCTTTTCTCGAGGGCATCGCTACGTGCCCACAGTCTAGTTACGGTTAATCCAACGACTTTCAGGGACGCGCTATTCCGCGCGGTGATGCGATTCGAGATAGGCATCGTCGGCCTCGAGCGCGACGCTCTCACCCGCCGCACCTGCCGCAATCGCCACCATCTCTCCCGTTTGCGTCCGCAGAATGCTCACGCCGAACGTCGTATCTTCGCTCTCGTCATTGAGGGCGTTGATGTCATGCACGCCATCGCGATCGATCCACAGACCCGCGAACGTCACAACCATGCCGAACAGGGCGAGGCCGCCCGCGAGGTAGAGCACCGCGGAAAACCCGAAGCCGGCGCTCAGAATGAATCCACCGAACATGACGCCGAGGGAGTTCGCGACATTGAATGCGCCGTGGTGTGAGGCGGCCGCGAGGGTGACGGACTTGCCGGCGTTCGTCATGAGCCACGCCTGCATGAGCGGGCTCGTGATCGAGCTCGTCGCACTCACGAGGAACACACCCACGCCGAAGCCCACTGGGTTTTCTCGCAGCGCAATGAGCAGTATGAACATCAGAATAAAGATCGGGAACACGATGAACAGACTCGCGCGGTAGGACCAGTCCGTGAGGTGCCCCGCGATCCAATTGCCGAGCGTCATACCCGCACCCGCGAGCGCGAGGATCACGGGGATGAGCAGCTTGTCGATACCGGCAACGCTCACCGTGACATCGGCGATGTATCCGTACATCGCGAAGAAGCTCGTGAAGCCCACGCATTCGATCACGAGGACCATCCACATGCGTGGCTGCTTAAACGCCCCGAGTTCGTCTTTGACGCTGCGCCCCTTTGGAGCTTCCTGCGGCGGGATCGCGAGGAACAGCAAGAGGATCGACAAGGCAAACACGCCCGCCACGATCCAGTACGCGGTTCGCCACCCGAGCTGCTGGCCGAAGGCCGTGAGCAGCGGGACGCCAAGCAGGTTGGCGACCGTGAGCCCCATCAGGGCAAGCGCAATGCCCTTGCCCTGGTTACCCGGTCCCATGACGTCGGCGGCGAGAAGCGCCGCTACGCCAAAGAAGGCGCCGTGCGGAAGGCCCGCAAGGAACCGCGCTGGAATAAGCAGGCCGAAGACGGGCATCGACGCCGACAGCACCGACCCCACAAGCAGCCCGAGCGCGAGCAGCATGATGAGTTTTGGCCGGGCGATCTTCACGCCGAGAAGCGACACCGTGGGGGCACCCACGACAACGCCGAAGGCGTACGCGCTCACCGCCCAGCCGGCCTGTGCGATGGCGTGCTCGGGATTCACGGCCATTTGCTCGGGAAGCAGCGAGTGAGCGATGTCAGGCAGGATGCCCATCGACACGAACTCGCTCGAGCCGATACCGAACCCGCCGATCGCGATCGCGAACAGGGCGAATGCACGCTGAAATGGCGTCAGGGTGTCGTAGGAAGTGGGGCGCACGAGAGTCCTTCGCGGGAGATGACGGGTGGGCCGATCCGCTGCGCGCCCTCGGGCCCGGATGCACTAGTGAGAATAGTCCCTCGGGCCGAACACTGCCGAGCCGACGCGAACAATAGTGGCGCCTTCCTCGATCGCGATCTCAAGATCGTTACTCATGCCCATCGACAGCTCCTTGACAGCCTCGATGCCGAGACCGTCGCGAAGCTCCCTCAACTGGCGAAGCGAGCGACGAATCTCCACCTCGTCGTCCGTGTTCGTGCCGATTGTCATGAGGCCCTCGAGCGCGAGCGAGTCACTTTCGGCGCAGCGCTCGGCGACCTCCCTGAGAACACCGAGGTCCGGCTCGTAGCCACCCTTCGACTCCTCGCCCGAGGTGTTCACCTGGATGAGGACTCGCTGCACTTTCCCGTCGTTCGCCGCGCGCTTCTCAATGCTCGTCAGTGCACTTTCGCGATCGATCGAGTGGACGAGATCCGCAAAGCGCGAAATGTCGCGTGCCTTATTAGACTGGATCGTGCCGATGTAGTGGCGCATGACTCCGGCCTCGTGCAGATCCTCGAGCTCGGCATGCTTGGCGAACTCCTGCTGGCGGTTCTCGCCCACGTCCACCTTGACGCCTCGCTTCTCGAAGAGCTCCACGGCCTCGCGAATCTCTTGAGCGGTGCGCGTCTTGGTCGCGAGCAGAATTAGGAGATCATCCATCGACCGCCCGCCGCGTGCAAGCGCCGCTTCAATCCGTGGTAGAAGTTCGTCGATCTTTTCGCTCATCATGTCTTTTCGCGTCCCTTTCGCCGTCGCTCCATGCACGGGCCATCGACTCTGGTGGCCCCATACAACCGTCATATCACGGCGGCGTGCGCGAAAGACGGGACCTGGATACGTCGCACCCCCAGTGGGACTCGAACCCACACTGAAAAGATTTTAAGTCTTCTGCCTCTGCCGTTGGGCTATGGGGGCATTGCCCGAAGGGCCCCTCCATCCTAGGGGATAGGCTGAAGGCATGGCCCGCACTCTTGCCGACGCCTTGAGAGAGTTCGATGACGCACGACTCATCGAGCTGTTAAACGCGCGCCGCGATCTCACCTCTCCCATCCCGCTTGGCATCGCCCCGCTCGCCGCGCGCGCCACACAGCCCGGCAGCGTCCACAGGGCACTCGGCAGTCTCGTTCTGCCCGAGCTACAACTCGCCGAGGTCTTTGCCGCCTACGCGGGGCCCGTGAGCCCGGAACAGCTCGCACGAGCCGTGAGCACCTCGACCGAGCAGATCGCGCCGCACGTGTACCGGCTCGCGACGCTCGGCCTCGTGTTTACGGATGAGAGCGGGCGCTCGCTTGTTCCCGTGCGCGCCCTCGCCGAGGCCCTCCCCCACCCCGCTGGCCTCGCCCCTCGCCTCTCGAGCGACCCGTCGCCAGATGAAGCCCGCACGATCGTCGAGGATCTTCCTGATTCACTTCGCGAAGTCGCCCACTCGCTCGCCTTCGCCCCGGCGCGTCTCACGGGCTCGCCGACCTCATCACTCGCGAAGCAGCTCTCGTCGGCACGTCTCATCACGAACGTCAATGGAGCCGACGGCCCTCGCCTGCTCATCCCACGCACCGTCCATCTCGCCCTTCGCGACGGCATCGTCCACCGCACTTTCGCCCACGCCCCCACCCCGGGCCCCGAAGCCGCACCCGAGCGCTTCGAGGGCGCCCGCGACGCCCAGGCCATCGAGGCGGCACTCGAGGCGAGCCGCATCGCGCACACGATCAGCACGTGGCACGCGGATCCACCGTCGGTCCTCAAACGCGGCGGTATCCCTCTGCGCGACGCGCGCCGCCTCGCCGCCGCCGCAGGCACGAGCCACGAGACGTGGACGAGCGTCATCCACGCCGCATGGGTCGGCGGGCTCATCGGCAACGACGGCGAAACGTGGCAGGTCACGCGCGAGTACGGGGAGTTTTCCGACGCTTCCCCCGCACGCCGCTGGGCCGACCTCTGCTCGGCGTACGTGCGCTCCAACTACCTCGGCGCGCTCGCCGGGACGCGCTTCGGAGAAGTCGGCCTCGACGGCTTCGCCCAAGGGGAACCTCGCACCGGCGAAACTCCGCGCGCTGCGCTCTCGGCAAGCGTCGGAAGAAAAGGCGTGAAAGTGCGCCGGCGCCACATGCTGCGCCACCTCGCGGACTACCCCGAGCGGGAAGCGAGCGCGGCGAGTCTCGCGGAATCGCTTGCGTGGGCGTTCCCCACGGTGCAGCGCGCAGCCCTGATCGAGGAGGCGTATGCCTTCACGCGAGAGGCCGAGGCATTCGGTCTCGTCGTCGACGGTGTGCCGAGTGCCCTCGCGCCCGCGGCCCTCGAATCGCTCTCGCTCGAGGAAGTGGCGGCACTCGACGTTCTCGAAGCTGCGCTCGACGAGAAGCTTCCCGAACCCGTCGACCATATCTTGCTTGACGCGGATCTCACCGTGACTGTGCCCGGCCTGCCCTCTGCGCGGGTCGCGGCGGTACTCGAATGGACCGAGGTCACGTCGCGCGGCGCCGGGGTTGTGGCGCGCGTGACCAGCGAGTCGATCGCGCGAGCACTGAGCGCTGGCGGCTCCGCCGATGCCCTCATGGAAGAGCTCGCGGCGCTTTCGCTCACGGGGGTTCCGGACGTGCTCGCCTACCTCGTGCGGGATGAGGCACGCAAGCGTGGCCAGGTCACCGTCGGCCCCGCGACCTCGTTCATCACGGGCGAGGAGGAACACCTGGATCGACTCATGGATTCGAGCGAGGCGCTCCGGCTCGGCCTCAAGCGACTCGCCCCGACCGTCGTGATCTCGAGTGGGGATCCTGGCTTCGTGATGGGGTCGGCGCGCGCCGCTGGCCTCGCACCTCTTGCCGCGGGCGGTCGTGGCGCGGCGGTGGATGAGCGCACACTCGGTTCGGTGCGCGGTGGGCCCGTGGGGCTTGAGCTGGAGGCCGACGGTCGCGAGCAGGTCCTCGATGTCGAGCCTTCCGAGGCGGTCGCGCGCATTCGCGCTGCCGATTCGGGGCGCCTGGAGGAGGTTAGCGTTCCTCAGCGCTTACTCGCGGCGATTGCCGAGGAGCGCGAGGTTCAGATCGGCATTGTTGACGGCCGCGGCAGCACGCGTGTGCTGCGGGTCGAGCCGCTCGCGCTCGAGGGCGGGAGGCTGCGTGCGCGCGATGTGGAATCGGGCGAGGAGTTCACGGTGCTGATTCACCGGGTGCTCCTGCCGTAGCCCTTCCCTACTTTGTGAATTGCATAGGGGTTGTGGGGGTTTCGTTGCGGCGAATAACCCCCGCAACCCCTATGCAATTCAGGGGAAAGAGTCAGTCCTGACGGGTCTCCGTGCGGTCACCCGTCCACTCCACGTGGTACGAGCCCTCCGCATCCACGCGCCGGTAGGTGTGCGCGCCGAAATAGTCGCGCTGCGCCTGCACGAGGGCCGCGGGGAGACGCTCGGCCCGCACCGCGTCGTAGTACGCAAGGGTCGAGGAAAACACGGGCGCCGGAATTCCGACGGCTGCCGCAAACGCGACGATGCGACGCCACGCGGGGATGCACTTCGTAATTTCGGCGGTGAAGTACTCATCGGCAAGGAGCAGCGGAAGCTCGGGGTTACGCTCGTAGGCCTCGGTGATGCGGTTGAGGAAGCCCGCGCGAATGATGCAGCCGCCGCGCCAGATGCGCGCCATGTCACCGAGCTTGATGTCCCATTCGTATTCCTTGGCGCCGGCCTTGATCTCGTCGAAGCCCTGGGAGTAGCTCACGAGTTTCGCGGCATACAGCGCCTGCTGGAGGTCGCTGATGAACTGCTCGGCGTCGTCGATCCTGATCGTCTGCGTCTCGCCCTTGAGGACGGCACGTCCGGCCTCCCGCTGCTCCGTGCCACCCGAGGTCGAGCGCGCGAAGGTCGCTTCGGCGATGCCGGTGACGGGGATGCCGAGGTCGAGGGCCGTCTTCGACGTCCATGCGCCGGTGCCCTTCTGGCCAGCCTGGTCGAGGATGATGTCGACGAACGGTTTTCCGGTCACGTTGTCGGTGTGGGTGAGCACGGCCGCAGTGATCTCGATAAGGAAGGAGTTGAGGTTGCCCTCGTTCCACTTCTCGAAAACCTTGCCGATCTCGGGGGCATTCATGTCGAGCGCCTTGCTCATGAGGTCGTAGGCTTCGGCGATGACCTGCATATCGGCGTATTCGATGCCGTTGTGGACCATCTTCACGAAGTGGCCGGCGCCGTTCTCACCAACGTGGGTGCAGCACGGGACGCCGTCCACATGGGCGGAGATCTTCTCGAACATCGGGCCGAGACGGTCGTAGCTTGCCTTCGACCCGCCGGGCATAATCGAGGGGCCGTTGAGGGCGCCTTCTTCGCCGCCGGAGACACCCGAGCCGACGAAGTGGAGGCCGCGCGCACGAAGCTCCTGCTCGCGGCGCACAGTGTCGGTGAACAGAGCATTGCCGCAGTCCACGATGATGTCGCCCTCGTCCATGCGGGTCGCGAGCTCTTCGATCACGGCGTCGGTGGCCTTGCCGGCCTTGACCATGATGATCGCGACGCGGGGCCTCTGAAGCGAGGCGACGAATTCGTCCATGGTTTCCGCGGGCACGAACTCGCCGTCCTGACCGTGCTCAGCAATCACACGCTCGGTCTTTTCCACGGAACGGTTGTGAATCGCCACTTTGAATCCGTTGCGGGCAAGGTTACGGGCGAGGTTCGAGCCCATGACCGCCATGCCGGTCACGCCGATGTCGGCGACAGAATGGGGGGCGGGATCAAAGTTGGCCATGCTCGTGCGGCTCCTTCGGTATATGGGACTGTGGCGCAAGGTGGCGCTCGTTCACGAACAGTCTAAAAGCCTGTGCTGTGTACAGCCCCGATACGCAATAATGGGGGCCGACGGTCCCGGTCTTAGCATCGGGGTGCCATAAGCCGACCAGAGGAACAAGAGCATGACGGATCCGTACACCCCATCTCCTGGGACGTTCAGTAACCCATCAACGAACCAGCAGCAGTACCAACAACCCCAGTACTCACCTCAGGGGCAGCAGCCGAATGTGGGATACGCCCCGGGCGGCGCTTATGATGGCCCCGCCCCCGGCACCGACGTCGGCAACGACATCTCGAAGTCGTTCTCGTGGGCGTGGCAGGCCTTCACAAAGAACTGGGTCGCACTTGTCGTTCCCGGTGTGATTTGGGGAGCCATCTACCTCTTCATCCTTGCGGTGTTTTTCGTTGGCTACTTCGCTTCGATCGCGGCCATGGCCAACGCTTTCGAATCGAGCGAAAGTAACGGTACGGACGCCCTGGCTATCATCATTTTCATCCTCGTCATGTACGCCATCATGATCCTCATCCAGCTTCCGCTCGCCGCGTGGATGAGCGGCGCTGCGAGGTCGGCTGGCCTCGTGGCGCGAGGGCAAACCCCCACCATCGGCAATGGGCTCTTCCACTGGAAGACCTTCTTCACCTACATTCTTTACGTCATCCTCTCGTTCATCTCGATCATCATTCCCCTCATAGGCCCGCTGGCCTGCATGTTCTTCTTCTCGCTCGCGCCGCATCTCTCAGCGGGGCGCGACGCGGGACCGATCAGCGCCTTCAAAGACGCAGCGAACAAGGCCCTCGCGAAGCCCGCGCACGTGATCCTCACCTGGCTCGTGACCTCTGCTCTCGCTTTCGTCGTCACCATCACGGGAATTGGCATGCTTCTTATTCCCGCGGTGCTACCCTTCATGTCGCTCTTCTCCATGTCGATGATCAACCGCATCGAGGGCAAGCGCCCGGCCCCCGTTGTCTAGGGCGGGGAGTGCGGGCACAGGCGCTCTCATCGTCCAATCCGATAAATCGATCCTTCTCGAGGTTGCCCACCCGGCGGCAGAAGAAGCACGCGCGTCGATCGCGCCATTCGCTGAGCTCGAGAAATCGCCCGAGCACGTCCACACGTATCGGCTCACGAACCTGGGGTTGTGGAATGCGAAGGCTGCGGGTTTCGATGCGGAATGGGTCGTCGATGCCCTCCTCACGCATTCGCGTTTTGCCGTTCCCAACGCGCTGCTCGTGGACGTCGCCGACACGATGGAGCGCTACGGCGTTCTGAGCCTCCACAACTCTCCCGCGCACGGCCTCGTGCTCCTCGCGAAGGATCAGACGATCCTGACGGAAGTTCTGCGCTCAAAGCGCATCGCGCCGCTCGTGGGGGAACGCATCGATGACACGACGGTGACTGCTCACCCCAGTGAGCGCGGCGCGCTCAAGCAGCAGCTCCTCAAACTGGGGTGGCCCGTCGAGGATCTCGCGGGTTTCGTGGACGGCGAGAGCCACCCGATTGCACTCACGGATTCCCCGAGCACATGGCAGCTTCGCCCATATCAGCGCGAGGCGGTTGAGCACTTCACGAAGGGTGGCAGCGGCGTTGTCGTGCTCCCGTGCGGATCGGGCAAGACGACCGTAGGAGCGGGCGCGATGGCGGCGCTCGAGCGCACGTGCCTCGTGCTCGTGACGAACACGGTTTCCGCCCGGCAATGGCGCCGCGAGCTTCTCGAGCGCACGTCACTCACGGAGGGCGAAATCGGCGAGTACAGCGGCGCCAAGAAGGAGATCCGCCCGGTCACGATTGCGACGTACCAGGTGCTCACGTCAAAGCGCCGCGGTATTCATCCCCATCTCGAACTCGTGAGCGCCCGCGATTGGGGCCTCATCATTTACGACGAGGTTCATCTACTTCCGGCCCCCGTGTTTCGTATGACCGCCGACCTCCAGGCCCGGCGACGGCTCGGCCTCACGGCGACGCTCGTACGCGAGGATGGCCGCGAGGGCGAGGTGTTCTCGCTCATCGGCCCCAAGCGTTACGACGCGCCGTGGAAGCTCATCGAGGCGCAGGGCTGGATCGCCCCGGCGGAGATGACGGAGGTGCGCGTCACGATGTCGAGCTTCGAGCGCAAGGTGTACGTCTCGGCGGAGCCGAGGGATCGGCAGAGACTCGCGGCAACGAGCCCCGAGAAAGTCCCCGTCGTCGAGCAGCTCGTTGCGCGACACCGAGGTGAGGGCACGCTCGTGATCGGTCAGTATCTCGACCAGCTCGACGAGCTTGCCGAACGCCTGGCAGCTCCAGTCGTCACGGGCGACACTCCTCTCAAGGAGCGCGAATCGCTTTTTACGCAGTTCCGCGAAGGCGAGATCGACCTTCTCGTCGTCTCGAAGGTCGCGAACTTCTCGCTCGATCTTCCAGAGGCGAGCGTGCTCATCCAGGTGAGCGGCGCTTTCGGCTCGCGTCAAGAGGAGGCGCAGCGGCTCGGCCGGATCGTGCGGCCGAAGCGGGATGGGCGCGCGGCGCATTTTTATACGGTCGTGACGCGCGACACGCAGGACCAGGATTTTGCGCAGAACCGGCAAAGGTTCCTCGCGGAGCAGGGCTACGGCTACACGATCCTTGACGCGCGAGAGCTCAGAGGCGGGAGCGTCTAGCCGCCGCCCGGTTTTCGGCTTGAGGAGGATCCGACGCTTGCACGCCCACGATCCGGCGCTCTTCCGTCAGTTGCCTGTCACCGAATATTTGCTCGAAGCGGGTAGGCTTCACGTATGAACTCCAAGGAATACGACGGTTTCTCCGACTCTTTTCGCGATAGCACGACCGAGGGCGTCACGCGCGTGAACCCCGCGGGTGCGGGCGTGAATAACGCGGGCGCTGCGCCCTCGTCGCAGGCAACACCCAAGACTTCCAGCCTCGATGGAGCCGGGCAGGCGTCGGAACCTCGCACTACCCCGAGCACCCGCAGCGCAAAGGTTGAACCGGCCGCTCGCCCCACCCGGCAGGCGCATCAGCAGCCGATGTCAACCGCTACCCAAGAACAGCAGGCCGAGGCGCACGGGACTCAGCCCGCCCCGAAGTCGCGCATGGCTGTCGTGTGGGCCGCGCTCATCGTCGGCGCGATTTTGCTGATCCTCCTCCTGGTCTTCGTGATTCAGAACAACGTCTCCACCGAGTTCGAGTACTTCACGTGGCACTTCAACCTTCCGCTCGGCGTGGCGATGCTGCTCGCGGCCATCGCGGGGGCGCTCATCATGGCGCTCGCGGGGTCGGTGCGGATGATTCAGATGCGCTGGGAGCTTCACAAGCTCCGCCGCAACCAGAAGTAGCGGTTCGCCACACCCGCCCGAAGTCACAGGGAATATTCAGCAAAAATTCACCTTCGGGTTACACCATTGACCCATGAACACGGAGCAGGAGCAGGACTACGAGGCACGCCTTCTCGTAGTCGACGATGAACCGAACATTCGCGATCTTCTTGCCACGAGCCTTCGCTTCGCGGGCTTCGAGGTATTTGCGGCCTCCAACGGTGCCGAAGCCATCAAGCTGGCGACCGAGAACGAACCCGATCTGATCGTTCTGGACGTCATGCTTCCGGACATCGACGGTTTCACGGTGACGCGCCGCCTGCGCGACAAGGGCCATCACTACCCGATCCTCTTCCTCACTGCGCGTGACGAAACGAAGGATAAGGTCGCTGGCCTCACGGTTGGCGGCGATGACTACGTGACGAAGCCATTCAGCCTCGAGGAGGTTGTGGCTCGCATTCGCGCGGTGTTGCGCCGCACCCACGTTGGCGTGGCCGAGCCGAGCGAAAGCGCGCTCGTCGTGGGCGACCTTCGCCTTGACGAGGACTCCCACGAGGTTACGCGTGCCGATTCGCCGATCGACCTCTCCCCGACCGAATTCAAGCTGCTGCGCTACCTCATGCTCAATGCGGGCCGCGTCGTGTCGAAAACGCAGATCCTCGATCACGTGTGGGATTACGACTGGTCTGGCGAGGTGGGCATCGTCGAGAGCTACATTTCGTATCTGCGTCGCAAGATCGACGTCGTTGGTGAGCCCATGATCCACACGAAGAGGGGCATCGGCTACGTGCTGCGTCCTGCCGATCCGCGCTGACCTTGGCTCAAACCCCGAAGGCCCGCGCCTCCCGGGCCCAACGCCCAGTCTCTCTGTGGACTCGAATTGTCGCGCTCATCGCGCTCGTTCTCGTTTCGGGAACGATCGTGACGGGCGCGCTTTCGCTGTTTCTGCTCAAGCGCACGCTTATCGAAGGGGTGGATGCTGACCTCGCGGCGGCGGTGAGCCCTAGCGTCATCGCGAATCCTCGGCGCAACATTTCGCTCATCACGATGGGCTCGCCGAATGCGCAGTACACGCCCGTGGACTACGTGGTCGAGTGGCAGGATCAGTCCGGTGAGGTTCTGCAGCGAGTGGTGCAGGATTCCGACGGCGACCTGTCTCTCGAGTTTCCTTCGCTCACTCGCGAGGAAGTCATTTCCTTGCAGGGCAAGCCCTTCACCCTCGTCGCGGGCGACCGCGATTCGTGGCGAGTGCGCGCGATCGCGTCGAATGATCCGGATGGCCCCTCGGTTTTCGTGGCGCTTCCGCTACGCAGCGTCGACAAGACGATGAACGAGATGGCGCTCATCATCGTGCTCGTGGGCACGATGGTCGTGCTCGTTGGAGTGGGGCTCGGCGGGTACGTGCTCCACTATGCGCTCGAGCCGTTGCGCGATGTCGAGAAGGCCGCGAAGAATGTCGCGGCGGGCACGCTCGGCACCCGCATTCCCGTGAGTTACTCCTCGCAAGAGGTGCATTCACTGAGCGTCGCCCTCAACGAGATGCTGATCCGCCTAGAGAAGGGTTTTCAAGCGCAGGCTGAATCGCAAGCTGAGGCGCTCGCGAGCCAGTCGCGCATGCGCCGTTTCGTCGCGGATGCCTCACACGAACTTCGCACGCCACTCGCCGCGATTCGCGGCAACGGCGAGCTGTATCGCATGGGGGCGATGCCGAACGAAGAGGATGTCGCACAAGCGATGCGGCGCATCGAGGACGAAGCCAAACGCATGGGTTCCCTCGTCGAATCGCTCTTGAGGCTCGCGCGGCTCGACGAGCAGCGCTCCTTCGACCTTGTGCCGCTCGACGCGTCGGGAATCGTGAAGGATGTCGTGCAGGACTTGCGGGCACTTGATCCCACGCGCGAGGTTGCGATCGTGGATCTCGCGGGGGCTGTGCTCGCGCCCGAGGATGTGCCGCCGCTCGGTGTGCTCGGCGACGAGGCCGCGCTTCGACAGGTCATCGTGAACCTCGTGGGTAACGCGAACAGGCACACGCCGAAGGGGTCACCGGTCGAGGTGGCGCTCGGCACGGACCGCCAGGGGAAGGCCATTATCGAGGTGCGCGATCACGGAGAGGGCATCCCCGCCGATATTCGCGAAAGGGTTTTTGAGCGGTTCTTCCGCACCGACGAGTCGCGCCAGCGCCAGCAGACGCAGGGCGGCGGCGCGGGCCTTGGCCTCTCGATCGCGGCGACGATCATGCAGCATCACAACGGCACGATCTCGATTCATCAGACCGATGGTGGCGGGGCGACGTTCCGCGTGGAGCTGCCGGGAGCCACGCTCAGCTGAGTGCGCTCCACTGCTGATGGAGGATGCGCAACTCGTTACCGCCCCGCACCGTCACGATACGGAACTTCCTACCTGCGGCCTCGAGCACGGTGTCAACGAGGTGGAGGTGGGGGCCTATTTCGCGCGCGGTGACATCGCCGCTCACGCTCACGCCTCGGCCACGCAGCGCCTCGACGCCCTTCGCCCACTCCTCGGCGTTCATTGCGCGCGCGCGTGTATCGATGAGATGGGGATCCTCGCCGAGGCTCGCAAGCGGTGAGGCACTGTCGAGCCACAGGGAACGCTCGAGGCTGGCAGGCGTCGGAATCTCCTCCCCTGCGCCGGGCCGGGCAGCCCCCTGACCCGCACCTGCCCTGCTGGTGGCGCCCGTGAAGCCAGGCCCCTCGTTCGGCGCCGTGCCCTTTTGGTAGGCGGTCGCGGCGGCACGGGCGCGCTCGTCGGCGGCCTCGTTCATCTCGTTGCCCGCATGGCCCTTGACCCATTCAAAGCGGACGCTGCGCCCCTGCATCTCTTGGTCGATCGCCTGCATCAGCTCGACGTTCAGCACGGGCTTACCGTCTTTTTTCTTCCAGCCCTTCTTCTTCCACCCGGGCATCCATGTCGTGACGGAGTTGATGACGTACTGCGAGTCACACAGGATCACGAGGTCTTCGCCCGCGAGGCCGGCCTCGCGGCTCTGGCTGAGCAGCTCACGCACGGCGGTGAGCTCGCCAATATTGTTCGTGCCGTGGGCACTTCCGCCGGCGCTCCAACAGTCTTCGCTCACGTACCAGGCCCAGCCGGTGGGGCCCGGATTGCCGAGTGCGGAGCCATCTGCTGCTGCGGTAATCGTCATGGACATATTTTTTCACAGACACCAGCGGCAGGGCGCGCACGGAATAGAGACGCATGTGCGGGACGTTTGGTGAGAGTCCGACGGTTCCGCGCATCCATCGTGCGCACGTATGTGGAGGTTTCTTATGTCTAAGCGTCCCGACCTGGCAATTCTTGACCTTGTAGGCGTGAGCGAGGGGCAGTCCTTCGCGGAAGCGATCGAAGCGTCGATGAAGGCAGTCGAGCTCGCCGACGAGCAGGGGTATAAGCGGTATTGGTTTGCCGAGCACCACAACACCCTGAATCTCGCCTCGAACGCGACGTCTCTCCTCATTGACCGCGCGGCGTCCCGCACGTCGCGGATTCGGGTGGGCTCCGGCGGCATTATGCTGCCCAACCACGCGCCTCTTCAGGTCATCGAGCAATTCGGCACCCTTACCCAATTCCACGGAGATCGAATCGATCTGGGCCTTGGCCGCGCTCCAGGTACCGATCCGCTCACGGCGCAACTCCTTGGCCGCACGAGCGCCGAACCGGAGGATTTTGCGCGGGCCGTTGCTGATATGCAGGCGTGGGCGAGCGATGACACACTCTCGCGCTACCGGATCGGAGCTTACGTGGCGCAGGGGACGAATGTACCGATGTGGGTGCTG
The DNA here is from genome assembly GCF_000413375.1 of Dermabacter sp. HFH0086. Classification (NCBI taxonomy): domain Bacteria; kingdom Bacillati; phylum Actinomycetota; class Actinomycetes; order Micrococcales; family Dermabacteraceae; genus Dermabacter; species Dermabacter sp. HFH0086. Next base: position 1,034,139 of record NZ_KE340308.1, on the reverse strand, counting down.
GGCAGTTCGCTTGCCGGCGCTGGCCTCGCGGCACGGCTCGGATTGCCGTTTGCGGTCGCGAGCCACTTCGCGCCGTTCCAGTACAAAGAAGCAATCGCGCTGTATCGCCGCGAGTTCAATGCCGAAGCACCTACCGCGCAAATCGATGAGCCCCACGTGATGGTAGGCGTCAACGTTTACGTTGCGGCAACGGACCAGGAAGCCGAGCGACAGTTCTCGACTCTCCAACAGGCCTTTGCGGCGCTTGGGACAGGCAAGCGTCAGCTCATTCAGCCGCCCGCCGAGATTTCGGCTCTGCTGCCGGCACCCGTGCTCGAGCGCGTGAACGGAGCACTCGCGGTGCGCGCGGTGGGCTCTCCCGCGAAGGTTGAAGCGGAGCTTTCGCGTCTCGCGGAGGAGACCCACGCCGATGAGTTCATCGTGTCGAACTACTTCCACGACCCCGCAGCGCGGTATGAGAGCCAGCGCCTGCTTGCGCAGGCGTGGCTTGGCTAAGGGGCGGACTTACGTCCCTCCCGTCACCCTTTCTCAGATAACGATTTTGTTACCAACGTCGACCGGCGGTGATGGCGTGGCGCGCCCACTAGCCGGGTAGTGCCCTAAAGTAACTTTTAGAATGGTTAACATTAAGCAAATATACGTCTTTCTTTTATGAGTTTTCGACTTTTCCATTCCTGCCCCCAATAGCCCGCACCACATTCTTGCCGACCTTTCATTACAGTAATGATAGGCGTTCTGCGACGCTGCGATCTGCACCTTTGCATGACAGCGTCACGACCAAGCCCCACACCACCACCCACTAACCCGTAACATTGTCGTAACATTTGCTATAGCGCCGCTTCTGGTGGAGACAGCTATCGTCACATCCCGAACACCCCTCCGACCATCACGGTGTCACGTGAACCTGCCGCACCAGCATACTCACCCCCAGGAGCACCCCTCATTTCCCGAGAAATTGCGCACTTCACAAACGATTTAAAACCGGTTAGCGTCATTTTTGGACGTCCGCAACGGTGTTGTGTGGCGAATCTGTTTGCTCCTCAAACGACGAAAGTTGGAGAACTCATGGTCTTCGATGCTTTCCGCAAGCGGAACAGCCACCGCGCGGATTCCTCAGTTACCCCCATGTGGCGCCGCGGTGCCGCAGCCCTCGCCGTCGGCGCCGTCCTAGGCACCTCCGGCGTTGTTGGCACTTCCGCCCTCGCCGCTACGAACGCATGCGCTACCGAAGGTGGCATGACCACGGGCCAGCCCACCGCGGAAGAGGCTCAGGCTGCCGCTGACCGGGCGAAGGCCGCTGCTGATCAGGCACAGGCCACCGCAGACGAAGCTGCTGCCGCAGCCGACGCCGCCGCAGCCGACGCCAAGAAGCTCCAGGACGCCGCCGACCAGGCACAAGCCGAAGCCGACCAGGCACAGGCCACCGCAGCCGAGGCAGCCGACGCTGCCAAAGCAGCGGCCGCAGAAGCTGACAAGCTTCAGACCGCCGCTGAGACTAAGCAGGCCGCAGCCGACGACGCCGCCAACCTTGATCAGCAGTCCCAAGAGCGCGCCACCGAAGCAGCCCAAGCCCTCGAGCAAGCGAAGAGCGACGCCGCCCTCGCGGTGGGAACCCCTGATGAGGCAGCGGCTAACGCCGCGCTTGCGGAGGCACAGAAGAAAGCCGATAAGGCGCAGGCGCTGGCCGACACCGACGCCAAAGACGCAGAGCAAGCACAGAACGATGCCACCGAGGCACGTAACAAGGCTGACCAGGCAAAGACCGACGCCGAGAACGCACAGGCCGAAGCCGATAAGCTGCAGACCCAGGCCGACGAAGACGCCGCCGCCGCTAAGCAGGCACAGAACGAGGCCGACGAGGCAAAAGCCGCAGCCGACCAGGCCCAGGCCGTAGCCGACGAGGCTAAAGCCGCCGCCGAAGCCGCCGCTGCAGAAGCCGCCAAGCTCCAGGCCGCGGCTGAGGAAGCGCAGAGGATCGCCGACGAGATCGCTGCTGGTCTCAAAGCGAAGGACATGTGTCAGCCTGTGTACGCAGAGGTGACCGTCACCGAGGGCGAGACCGCTTACGTTGCCGCTCCTGCCTTCACCGACGAGGAGACCGGCGAAGAGCGCGACATGCCTGAAGGCACCACGTTCGCCCTCCAGGCCGGCGACATCGGAGGTGTGGAGATCGACGCCGAAACCGGCGCCATCACCGTCCACGCCACCTACGCCGCCCCCGCCAAGAACGTCTACGAAGTCCTCGTGACCTACCCCGACGGCTCCACCGACACAGTCGCCGCAACCGTCAACGTCACCGAGACCCCGCAGGCAAAGACCTACCAGCCGGCCTACACCGAGGTCACCGTTGAGCAGGGCGAAACCACTTACGTTGCCGCTCCTGCCTTCACCGACGAGGAGACCGGCGAAGAGCGCGACATGCCCGAAGGCACCACGTTCGCTCTCAAGGACGGCGACATCGAAGGTGTGGAGATCGACGCCGAAACCGGCGCCATCACCGTCCACGCCACCTACGCCGCCCCCGCCAAGAACGTCTACGAAGTTCTCGTGACCTACCCCGACGGCACGACCGAGGTCGTTGTTGCAACGGTCAACGTTGTCGAAACCCCACAAGCTAAGCTCTACCAGCCGGTGTATGCACCTGCCGAGGTTGAGCGCGGCAAGGTTGGCACTATCGCAGCTCCGAAGTTCACCGATGAGGAGACCGGCGAAGAGCGCGACATGCCCGAGGGCACCACGTTCGCTCTCAAGGACGGTGAGATTAACGGCGTCAAGATCGACGAAAACACCGGTGAGATCACCGTTGAGGCGACCTACGCAGCTGTCGAGAACGTCTACGAAGTTCTCGTGACCTACCCCGACGGCTCGACCGAAGTTGTAGTCGCGACGATCAATGTCACCGACACCCCGGTTGATGAGCCCGGCAAGCCCGGTGAACCCGGTGAACCCGGCAAGCCCGGCGAGCCTGGTGAACCCGGCAAGCCTGGCGAACCCGGTGAACCCGGTGAACCCGGCAAGCCTGGCGAACCCGGTGAACCCGGCGAGCCTGGCGAACCCGGCAAGCCCGGTGAGCCCGGCAAGCCCGGCCAGCCTGGTGACAACGGCATGACCAAGCCGATCAAGAAGGTTCCGGCTAAGGGTGGCAAGCACGCCCTCCCGCGCACCGGTGCTGAGACCGGCGGTCTCCTCGCTGCTGCTGCCTCGCTGATCGCAGGTGGCGCGGCCCTCGTGACCCGCCGCCGCAAGAGCGAGCAGTGAGCTAATGCCTCACGCACCGTTCAATAGTTGAACACACGGTGTGGCCCCCACTTCTTCGGGAGTGGGGGCCACACCCCGTTAACGCCACACCCCGTTAACATCGAGACATGAGCGAAGAAGTGCGCATCATTCGCGTGAGTCACAGCGACCCCCGGGTCAGTGCCCTGCACGCCGAAAAAGACGCCGAACTCGAGCCTCGCTACCGCGCCTACTACGCCGCCCACCCCGAATACCAGGGCCGCAGCGACGAAACCCTCGACCCAACCACCATTCTCACCACGCTCCTCGCACTCAAAGGCGACAGTGCCGTTGGCACGGTTATGCTTCGTGCTCTTGCCGACCGCTTCGAAGTAAAACGACTCATCGTCGGAAAGAAATACCGAGGCCAAGGCATCGCTACCCAGCTCATGGAGCACATCGAAGAGGAAGCCTCGACCTGCGGCGCAACCGCGCTCTACCTCCACACCGGCAGCCTCCAGCAGGACGCGATCAGCCTCTACACGAAAACGGGATGGCAACGCCTCCCCCAGCTCTTCGCCCCCTACAAAGACGATGGTGTTTCCCAGTGCTACGTCAAGGAGCTCGTGCCACACTAAGGCCATGAACAATAACGCCGCTCCCGAAGAGCACACCGCCGAACAAAAAGCAGCCCTCGAACGCCTGACCGTGGCTCAAGAAAACCTCGTGAAGTCCCGCGAAGCATACGAGAAGGCCGTCGAAGGACTCGAAGCCATCAAGGCGTACAACGAGGCCATGAAGCCCCTCATGGAGTACTACGACAACGGCTGGCTCGCTGATGTCACCACAACCGAATCGATCTACGAGCGTCCCGAAGCTGCCGGCGAAGACGAGATCTGGGACATGCACGGCGGCCAGTATGAGCTCATGCGCGAACTGCTCGCCGTTTCCTCGCACTTCTTCGTGCGCGTCCCCGGCGAAGAGGAGCAGGAAGACTAGCGCCCCCACCACGACATAAAGGAACCCTCGCACTCGAAAGTGCGAGGGTTCCTTCTCATTAGCGGGCGATCACATCATGCCGCCCATGCCTCCCATGGCATCCATCTCGCCGCCGGCAGGAGCCTTCACCGGCTCCGGCTTGTCAGCAACGACAGCCTCGGTGGTGAGGAACAGGCCCGCGATCGACCCAGCGTTCTGAAGAGCGGAGCGCGTCACCTTCACCGGGTCGAGCACGCCAGCCTCAATGAGGTTCTGGTACTCGCCCGTTGCGGCGTTCAGGCCCTCGCCAACCGGAAGCTGCTTGACCTTCGATGCGACGACGCCACCCTCAAGACCGGCGTTCGAAGCGATCTGCTTGAGCGGCGCTTCGATCGCGACCTGCACGATCGATGCGCCGGTCGCCTCATCGCCCTCGAGCGAAAGCGACGCGAACGCGTCCTTGCCCGCCTGGATCAGGGCAACGCCACCGCCGGCGACGATGCCCTCCTCAACGGCAGCCTTCGCGTTGCGCACGGCATCTTCGATGCGGTGCTTGCGCTCGTTGAGCTCGACCTCGGTTGCGGCACCCGCCTTGATGACGGCCACGCCACCGGCGAGCTTCGCGAGGCGCTCCTGGAGCTTCTCGCGGTCGTAATCCGAATCCGAAACCTCGATCTCGGCGCGGATCTGCTTCACGCGGCCGGCGATCTGGTCGCCGTCGCCCGCGCCCTCGACGATGGTCGTCTCATCCTTCGTGACAACCACCTTGCGGGCACGGCCGAGGACGTTGAGGTCGGCGGTCTCGAGCGACAGGCCAACCTCTTCCGAGATCACGGTGCCACCGGTGAGGATCGCCATGTCCTGGAGCATGGCCTTGCGGCGATCGCCGAAGCCGGGAGCCTTCACAGCAACCGACTTGAACACGCCGCGGAGCTTGTTGACGACGAGCGCGGGAAGCGCCTCACCGTCGACGTCCTCGGCGATGATCACGAGCGGCTTGTTTGCCTGGATGACCTTGTCGAGAAGCGGCAGGAGGTCCTTGAGCTGCGACACCTTCGACGAGGTGAGCAGGATGTACGGGTCTTCAAGAACGGCTTCCTGGCGCTCCGGATCGGTCACGAAGTACGGCGAAATGAAGCCCTTGTCGAAACGCATGCCTTCGGTGAGCTCGAGCTCGAGGCCGGTCGTGTTCGACTCCTCGACCGTGATAACGCCTTCCTTGCCGACCTTGTCGAGAGCCTCGGCGATAAGCTCGCCGATTGCCGGGTCAGCGGCCGAGATCGCGGCGGTGTTCGCGATCTGCTCCTTCGACTCAATCTCGACGGCCTGCGCAATGAGCTTCTCGCTCACGGCGGCAACGGCCTTGTCGATGCCGCGCTTGAGAGCGATCGGGTTTGCGCCCGCGGCAACGTTGCGAAGGCCTTCCTTCACGAGGGCCTGCGCGAGAACCGTAGCGGTCGTCGTGCCATCACCGGCAACGTCGTCCGTCTTCTTCGCGACTTCCTTGACGAGTTCCGCACCGATCTTTTCGTACGGATCCTCGAGTTCGATTTCCTTAGCGATCGACACGCCATCGTTCGTGATGGTCGGTGCGCCCCAGGACTTTTCGAGGACGACGTTGCGCCCCTTCGGCCCAAGGGTCACCTTCACGGCGTCAGCGAGCTGGTTCATGCCCCGCTCGAGGCCGCGGCGTGCTTCTTCGTCAAATGCGATGAGCTTTGCCATGAGTGGTAACTCCCAAAGTGTGTGAGTGTGCTCCAGCCAGGTGCCCGCGACGGACGAGCCTTGCCCTCCCCTTCACGTCTGGGTCGGTGGGGCTCTCACCTCACTGGAAAGCTCGCGGCGGCGTGTGTGGTGGGTCCGACGGTTGCCGGAGATCCGTTGTCACTCACGCCAAGCGAGTGCTAACCCATCATAAGCACTCTGAGGCGAAGAGTGCTAACGCTCGCTGAGAATTTCTCTGGGAGCGTGACGGCACACCCCCGCCGCGCCCCTCGAGGCGCGCGTCGCGGAAGTTATCGACGCCCTGCGGCAGTCTTTACTCGCCGTCGCCGCCCTGCTCCGCACCGTCGATCTCGGCGAGATCACCCGGCTCCTCAACGATGACGACCGTGATGTTCGCCCTGTACTTATCGGACTTTTCAGCCTCGACACCGACGTACTTCGCGAGGGCCTCGGCGGTCGCCTTGTCCTCGTCGTTCTTGTAGTAGACGCCGGCGTTCTTGGCGCGTTTGCCCGTATCGGTATCGACCTTGGTCCAGCCCTGCTCTTCGAGAGCCTTCTGCCAACGGCCAGCCATGCCCTGCTTCCGCTTGCCATTGAGCACGAGAACCGGAGCTTCGCGATTGACTTCAGGGGCTGCTTCCTCGGAAGGCTCTTCGGTAGCGCCCTCGCCACCGTTATCACCCTCGCCACCATTGTCGCTCGCGGCAGGCTTTCCATCACCGGAATCCGCCGGGGCCGACGTCGATGACTCCGCTGGAGCGGGAGCACCCTCGCTCCCCTTGCCCAGACCCGACACGGCCCACAGAACGAGTGCGAGCGCAAGCAGCGCCGCGACGATCACGATGATCGTCGAAAGATTCCGCTTGAAAAACGGCTCCTCAGCACGGTGCGCGCCGTGGGCGCCCACCTGATCGGCCTCGCGGTCAAACTGGTCCGGTTCGTACGGGTATGTGCTCTGATCTGCCACGAGGTCATGCTATCGGTTGGCGCGGGCCTAAATGGCGATTGGGCACGCGGCGCGCCGAGGCAACAAGCCCCCATAGTGCTGCCCCCCACGGCGACAACGACGGCGCGACGCGCACGTCTAGGAACGCGTGCGCTCACGCAACCGTCGGACCACACTTGGCGCATACCGCACCGCCGCGGGTTCCCGCATGAGCCGCACGAGCCGCGCGTGATACCCCGACGGCGTCAGACCCGTAAGCCGCAGGATGTCGCGCTCCTTCGCACCGGCGCTGCGGTACACGCGTGCCTCGAGATCGAGGATCACGCGATCGGTTTCGCTCAGCTGCGGTTCATCGGCCAGTGGCTCATCGGTCATGGATTCAAGTCTAGGCACGCCCCGTACCCTGGGGGGCATGAACGAGACCGCGCTGCCTCCCCTGACCGACATTATGGCCGCCGACTGGGCCGAAGCCCTCGCGGGCGTCGAACCGAACATCCGCCAGATGGGCGCCTTCCTGCGCGCTGAGCTCGCCGCTGGCCGACGCTACCTCCCGTCGGGCGAGCGCATTTTTCGCGCGTTCGAAACCCCGCTTGCGGACGTGCGCGTCCTGATCGTCGGCCAGGACCCCTACCCGACACCGGGCCACCCGATCGGCCTGAGCTTCGCGGTCGAGCGCGACGTGCGCCCACTGCCCCGCTCGCTCCACAACATCTACCTCGAACGCGAGAGCGATCTAGGAATCCCGCCGAGTGCGCACGGCGACCTCTCAGCGTGGCAAGACCAGGGCGTCATGCTCCTCAACAGGGCGCTCACGGTAGCCCCCGGGGCGCCCGCGTCGCATCGCGGGAAGGGATGGGAGCAGATCACGATGCGCGCTATCGAGGCCCTCATCGAGCGTGGCGGACCACTCGTCGCGATCCTTTGGGGGAGAGACGCGCGCTCGCTCGCCCCTATGCTCGTCGAGGGTGGCGTAAGCACTATCGAGTCGGCGCATCCGTCGCCACTGTCGGCGCGCCGAGGGTTTTTTGGGTCAAAACCGTTCTCGCGCGCGAACGCACTCCTCGCCGAAAGCGGCGCGGAGGCCGTCGACTGGAACACGCCTTGATGGGTCCATTGTTGCTTCATCGCCGTACACACGTGATCTCCCCCACCCAAGCTGCGACACTAAAACCATTGAAACTGCACAACCATTAAAGTTTTGGCAAAATCCCAGGTCTAAGGCCTATAGTGGCCGAACTGAACGCGCGTAAAGGCCCAAAACGTCCCACTTGCATTCGTAGAATCAAGGCCTATAGTTACGAAGCCGTTACATACCGGACCTGCCACATGGCACACCTGATTGGAGTCCACGGGAATGAACACCCCCCGCCATCACGACGAAAAGCTGCGCCTCGAGCTCATCGCAGAAGCGTCAAAGGCGCTCGCCAAAGGCGGCCCCGCAGCGGTCTCCCTCCGCGACATCTCCGCGGCCTGCAACACCTCGACTACCGCCATCTACTCACTCTTCGGCGGAAAGAAGCAGCTCCTCAACTCTGTCGTTGTCAGCTCCGCCAGCGATCTCGCGAAGCACCTCACCGAGGTTAAGCGCGAACAGGATCCGGAAGAGTACCTGGTTGGGCTCGCAACCGCCCTCCACGACTGGGCAGTCAGCAACCCCGAACTGTTTGACGTGATCTTCAACCAGGCCGACCAGGTCCCTGACCGGGCAGCGCAGGCCAATGGAGCACCGGGAGCGGCGAGCGCAGCAGCCGCCAAGGATTCCGACGCCACCCCGGACCCCATCGGGTTCGGTCTCTCGCGTCGAGACAACCATCTGCTGACGGCGTTCCGCGCACTCGGCACCGATATCGACGAGTTCGAAAGCATCGCGAAGCACCTCGCGCAGGCAATGTCGGAAGGCCGCACAAAGTACGGCACCACCGTCGACACCTCCCCCTCCGATGCCACAACGCTCCTGCGCGCCGTGTGGGCGAGCGCCCACGGATGGACTCACCTCGAGATCCAGGGCTTCATCGATTCGGCGGGCTTCAACGACTTCGTACGCGCGGCGGTGAGGGCGGCGCTCAAGGCAAGCCGCGGCTGAGCCCAGTCCCCCCGACCCTATTTCTCCCCTTGCCCTGCTTATCCTCCTGCCGCCTTCCCTTCTCCCGTGTTCCCACGTAAGTCATCACGCAAAAAGGGCGGCTCCGCACGTCCTACTAGGTGCAGCAAACAGGGGGGGCGCCGCCTCAGCAGCGCCCCCATCGTTGAGCGAATCGCCCGGGCCCCATGAAATAGGTCCCGGGCAGCAGCGAATCAGGCTTCGAGGCCCACGCGGTACCCCGTAGCCACCGCCTGAGCGACCTTCGCCACCTTCGACACGTCACCCGCGGTACGGAACTCGGTTCCCGCAGCCTCGAGCTCGGAGGCGAGCGCATTCTCGCTGCGCATACCGATCGCGAGCACCACGGTCTCGGCATCGACGGTGAGCTGGGAACCGTCGGCCTCGAACACCGCGCCCGAGCCGGTCACCTCCACGAGACGGTGCCCCGTGTTCATGGGGACGCCGGCCTTCTTGAGCTTCGAGGTGACCGAGATGAGGTTCATGTGGAACGCCCCAGCCCCGAGCTCCGGCGCCATCTCGTACACGGCGACCTCGCCACCGTTTGCCGCAATTAGCTCAGCAGTTTCGAGGCCGGTCATGCCGGACCCCACGACAATCGCGCGGCCCGCGACCTCGCGAGTACCTCCCAGAACGTCGATCGCATCCACAACATTGTCGCCATCGATGCCGGGAATGTTCGGCACGATTGGGGCTGCGCCGGTCGCGACGATCACGGCGTCAGCACCGAACGCACGCACGTCCTCGACCCCGAAACGAGTCGACAGCCGCACGTCAACGCCGGCCTTCTCGAGACGGTGGGTGTAGTTCTCGACGAGCCAGCCCATCGGGTCCTTGCCGGGCGGGTTGGTGCCGGGCACGACCTGACCGCCGAGGGTGTCCATCGCCTCGACGAGGGTGACTTTCGCGCCGCGCTTCGCGAGTGTTTCGGCAGCTTCACAGCCCGCAGGGCCGCCACCGATCACGAGAGCCGTGCGGCCTTCGGCATTGCGCTCTGGTTCGATCGGGAACTCCGATTCGAACCCACAGCGCGGGTTGACGGCGCATTCGACATGGCCGCCAGAGAAGAGCGCCTCGAAGCAGTACATGCAGCCGATGCAGCGGGTGATGTCCGCGTCACGACCTTCGATGGCCTTGATGCCCCACTGCGGGTCGGCAAGCCACGAGCGGCCCATCGCGATGAGGTCCACGAGGCCGTCGTTGAGCATCTTCTCGGCCTGCTCGGGTTCGCGGATGATCGAGACGCCCATGACAGGGATGCTCACGGCGTCGCGAACGGCGCGAATCATCGGGTCGCGCCAGTTGCGCGGAGTATTGACGGGCTCGATGACGGTGATGCCCGTTTCATAGGTGCCCGACGACACCGAGATGAGGTCGGCACCGTGCTCCTCGCACACCTTAGCGATCCGCACGCCGTCAGCAACCTCGTTACCTACACCGGGCATGCCGATCAAGTCGTAGCACTGTGAAATCGAAAGTCGCACCGAGATCGGGAAGTCGGGGCCCACAACCTCGCGCACGCCATCGAGAATCTCCACGAGGAAGCGGCAGCGATTCTCGAACGAACCGCCGTACTCGTCCTCGCGCTTATTGGTGCGAGGCGAGAGGAACTCGTCGATAAGGTAACCGTGAGCGCCGTGGATCTCCACGCCGTCCGCACCGGCTTCCTTCGCGCGGCGCGCGCCGTTGATGAAGTCCTGCACGAGGCTCTTCACTTCCTCGTTTTCAAGGGCGCGCACGGGGGCCTTGGTGAGCTCGGATCGCACGGCGGAGGATCCGACGGTGACCTGCCCCTTATTGAGCTGGGGAAGGCCCTGGTTGCCAAGGTGCTGGAGCTGGAGGAAAATCTTTGAGCCTCGCGCGTGAACGGCCTCGATGGCTTCGGCGAGCTGCGGGACCAGTTCGTCGCGCGTGACGGAGAGCTGGTTGGGAGTTCCGGGGCCGTGCTCGTCGTTGATGCGCGTGATCTCGCTGATGAGGAGGCCGCAGCCTCCTTCGGCGCGTTCGAGCCAGTACTTGAGAAGGCGCGGGCCAACCGTGCCGTCGGGATTTGCGAGGTCGCTGCCCATGGGGGTCATGACAAGGCGGTTGGGGATCTCGACGGTGTTGACGGTGAATGGGGTGGCAAGTGTGCGCACGGTTTGCGGTGCGGCGGTCATGGGAGTCCTTCGCTGTGTGTTGAGAACCACTACTTAGTTGTGACCCACACTACGCCTCTAAATTCTTAGACGCGGGGACCTTCGGGGGCTTCGCGCGCTCCCGAGTATGTCCTGGCAGCACTCACAGTCGTTATGGCCAGAGCACACGAAAAAATCCCAGGCCTGACGACTCGAAGTCGCCCCGACCTGGGATTTCCTTGGAGCTGAAGATGGGGCTCGAACCCACGACCTGCTGTTTACAAGACAGCTGCTCTACCAACTGAGCTACTTCAGCATTGCGGCGCTCGCACTAGTGTAGCGTGCGCCGCGAATTTAGTTACCGGAATCGCTTGCGCCGCCGGCATCGCTCGCACCACCGGCGTCGCTCGCACCAGGCGTGCCCGAGGAGGCCACGGCTTCCTTCAGAGCACCGGGCTGCTGCCAGGCACCGTCGGCCCCCCACTCCTTGCCGTTGATGAACACGGCCGGGGTTGCCGGCGAGAGTTTCGCGCCGGCGGGTTCGAGCACGTCTGTCGCGTAGCGGCGGAATTTCTGGTCCTTGATGCACGAGAGGGTGCTGTCCTTCGCTCCGGCCTGTTTGGCGTACGTGACGAGCTCTCTATCGCTCAGTCCGGGGCCGCCCTCGGCCGGTTGGTTGGCGAAGAGGAGTTCGTGGAACTTCAGGAACACCTCAGGCGAGTCTTCGAAGGTGCACACGGCGGCTCCGCCGGCGCGGGCGGAGTACTCCGTTGTGGACATCTTCTTGGAGAGGAAGGTGCGCACGTGGAAGTTCACGGTCGCATCGCCGCTCTCGATCATCTCGTGGAGGTCGGCGCTGTTGATCTGTTCGAAGTTGCCACAGAACGGGCACATGTAGTCGAACACGACGTCGACGACGGGTTTCGTGTCGTCCGCTTTGAAGGACAGCACGGGCTCCTCTTTGCTGATCGAGGTGGGCTGCTTGAGCGGCAGTTCAGGCTCAGGCGCGTTCGCCTTGTAGATCAGGAGGCCGATGCCGGCGACGAGTACGAGTGCCACGACAACGATGGCAGCGATGATCGCCATGCGGACACGCTTTTGACGGCTCAGCTCTTTTTCGCGCTGCTTGCGAAGCTCGATACGCTGCGCTTCGCGCACGTCCTGCGCTGACGGCTTCTCGGCCATTAATCCTCCGGAGGGGTCGAATGCGGTAAACGGCAAATCGCCGCGTGCCAGCTTAGAGGATACGCGCGTGGATGCCTCATTTCCTCCAGGGTGAGATGTCTTCGAGGCGGAATTCACCCACGTACGGGAAGTAGTCGATGTGTCCGCCGCGCGAGGCAATCGTGAAGCACACGGCTGCGATGAGCACGAGGAGAAGGGCGGCGAAGATCGCGGTCCACAGCCCGCTCGGTGCGGCTGCGTGCAAAAGGCGGTGGCTGCCGTAGCGCGTCGTGCGTGAGCCGATACCCCACCACAGCGACAGGGTCGTGACGCCCACGAGCACTCCCGCGTACACGGCGTAGTGCACCTCGAAGCGCGCGAGCCACACCAGTAGGGCGTCGGTCGCGAGCAGAACGCCGGCCGTGACGATCACGGGGATGAGCGCTTGAAGGAGCGCCTCGAGAAGGGCACCGAGGAATCGCGGTACTGCCAAGAGCGTTATCGAAGCGGTGATCCCACCCGAGCCTTTCCCTCTGTCCTGGCCTTTTTCCTGCGCGATCCATGAACGCTGCCACGTTCTTGCAAGGGCTGTCATCAGCACGAGCAGGATAAGCGCGGCGAGCGGCACGAGTGCACCGAAGGCGGTGAAGAGCGCCATACCGAGCAGCACGAGCGTTGTTCGGCGCTTGGGCTCACGCAAGTGGTAGGGCAGGGGCTGCAGCGGCATCGCGTATGGCTGCGCGCCGGGGGTCGGAGGGTACTGCGCTGCGGGGAAAGGGCCCTGCGGACCAGGGGCTGGCATGGGCGTCTGCGGCACCGGTGCCGACGGTTGCCACGTCGGCACCGCACCCGCGTGCGGCGCGACGGGCGGCGCGGCAGGAGTCGAGATGGGGGCGAATCGGGCCGTGGGAGTTTCGTCGAGAACGGGCATGACTTGGGTGGGTTCCTCGTTGGAGACATCCCATTCATCCGTGTCGTCCCATTCATCGGTGGCGTCGTGGATTACACCGGTGCTCTCCTCCTCTCCCCCTCCTGACCTCGGGGGGCTGTACGGAGGTAGGGGCGCCGTCGCCTCAGCTGCGCGAGCTGCTGCACCCGATGGTGCCGCGGCGCCCGAGCCCGCCGTTCCGGCGCCGATAGGGCCATCGAGTGTGCTGCGTTCACCTGTCTCAATCCGAGAAGTCGGGAGCTCGCCGGGGGTGGAAGGGGAAGACGGGGACGAGGAGGTTGGGTCGTAGTTCCCATACACCCATGCATCCACATCGTGCTCGAGAGCCTCGATGAGCTTCTCCGGCGGCGTGCGATCGCCAGGCTCAGGGGCAAATGCACCCTTGAACCATTCGATGCACGGCTCCGGCAGCCCTTCGAGGTCGGGGCCAGACATCCTGGCAAGGTTGTAGACCGTGCCGAGTCGCCCCTTGCCGAAGGGCGGGAACCCGGTCGCGGCGTGGGCGAGCATCGCGGCCCAGGCCCACCAGTCGGCAGCGGCGTCGACGATGTTGTTGCTGATCACCTCAGGGGCAAGGTAGGAGATCGTGCCCATCATGAGCCCCGTTGAGGTCATGCGGGACTCTTCGGCGGCTTGGGCGATGCCGAAGTCGATAATGACCGGATCGACTGGGTCGATGTCGAAGTCGAAGTGAGAGCCATTACCGGTACGAAGCATGATGTTGCTTGGTTTGAGGTCGCGGTGCACGATCCCCTTCTCGTGAACGTCAAGAAGGGCCTTGCCGAGCGGCAAACCGATTTCGCGTACGCATCGCAGCGGAAGGTGCCCCCAGTCGTCAATGACTTTCTGGAAGGTGGGGCCCGAGATGTACTCGGTGACGAGGAAAGCGACGTCGAGGTCGAATTCGGCATCGAGCACGCGGGAAACGTTCGGGTGATTGACGCGTTGAAGCGCGCGCATCTCTCGGCTGAGTCGGGCACGGGCGCGCTCGTCGCCGGCGATTTCGGGTCGAAGCACCTTGAGGGCGACGTCGAGCCCGGCCGCGTCGGTTGCGCGGTAGACGATTCCCATTCCCCCGCTGCCGATCCGTTCATGAATGGCATAGCCCGAGTCGACGAGCATCTCACGAAGGTGCGATTCGTAGAAACTGGGGCGGCGCTGGGGTGTGCGCGCGCCGAAGTTGCCGCCTGGATTCGTGGGGGTACTCATGCGCCCCATGCTACCGATCCCCTCAGGCGGAGCCCTGAAGTTGTCACCCCCTTGAATCTAATACCCCTAGGGGGTATATTGGATGCTGTGGCGCCCACCGCGACCACACGAACCAGGACCATCACAAACATCAAGGAGCACACCATGACCACCTCGACCTTCAAGATCACGGGCCTCACGTGCGGCCACTGCGTCAATGCCGTTAAAGAAGAGGTCGGCGAACTCGCTGGCGTTGAGAGCGCCGAAGTCGAACTCGTCAAGGGCGGCGAATCGACCCTCACGATCCAGGCAGATCGCGCCCTCACCAAGGCCGACATCGCCCCCGCAATCGAGGAAGCCGGCGAAAGCTACGCCATCGTCGGATAACTCCTCCCCATCCTGAACCCGGCCGCACCACACCCCGAAGGACCCCATGAGCAGCACTGAAACCCACACCGCACCGCGCACCGTTACCCTCGATGTCACCGGCATGACGTGCGCGAGCTGCGTCGCGCGCGTGGAGAAGAAGCTGCGGCGCGTGGGCGATGTCGACGCGGTCGTCAACCTCGCACTCGAACGCGCGAGCGTGCAGGTGAGCGACCCGTCGATCACCGATGCGCAGCTCGTCGAAGCCGTCGAAAAGGGCGGCTATGGGGCTCACGTGCGGGAGGCGGCAGCCGAAAGCACATCGATCCACGGCCCCGACACAAGCGCCGAGGAGCGCGCCGCGCGCGACAAGCGCGACACGCTAATCCGCACGGTCCTCGCAGCAATCCTCTCGGCGCCAATTTTCCTCATCTCAATGATCCCGGCGTTGCAGTTCCCCGGCTGGCAGTGGGCGATGCTCATTCTCGCGACGCCGGTCGTGTTCTACTGCGGCGCGCCATTTCACCGTGCGACCTGGGTGAACATCAAGCACGGCGGCTTCACGATGGACACCCTCGTCACGATGGGAACGTTTGCCGCGTACCTGTGGTCGATCTGGGCCCTTCTCTTCGGCGGCGCAGGCGAAATCGGCATGACGATGGACATGAGCCTCGGCGCCGCTTTCAGCCGGAACCAACACGGTGCGCACGAAATCTACTTCGAATCGGCAGCGGTCATCACGACCCTCGTGCTCGCGGGGCGCTACGCGCAGGCCCGCGCCATCCACCAGTCGAGCGCAGCCATCCGTTCGCTGCTTGACCTCGGCGCGAAGAATGCCACCATTGTGGAGCTTCAGTCCGACGGCAGCACCGCCGAAGTTGAGGTTCCCATCGGCGCGGTGCGGGTCGGCGATGTTTTCGTCGTGAGGCCCGGGGAGAAGGTCGCGACAGACGGCGTGATCCTCGAGGGCTCCTCCGCCATCGACCGCTCGATGCTCACGGGCGAAAGCATCCCCGAGGACGTCACCCCCGGAACCGAGGTCACGGGCGCCACCGTCAACACTACGGGCCGGCTCCTTGTGCGCGCCACGCGCGTGGGTGCCGACACCGAGCTTGCCCACATCGCGAAAATGGTCGAGGACGCGCAAGCTTCCAAAGCCCCAGTGCAGCAGCTCGTCGACAAGGTCGCGAGCATCTTCGTTCCCATCGTCATCGTGCTCGCGATCCTCACGCTCGTCGCGTGGATCGCACTCGGGGGCACCACGGAACAGGCATTCACCGCGGCCGTCGCCGTTCTGATCATCGCATGCCCGTGTGCGCTCGGCCTCGCAACCCCCACGGCCATCATGGTGGGCACGGGCCGTGGCGCCGAACTCGGTATCCTCATTCGCTCGGCAAGCACGCTCGAGAGCTCTCGCGACATCGCAACGATCGTCCTCGACAAGACCGGCACTCTCACGAGCGGCGCGATGCGTGTGCACTCCGTGACACCCGCCGAAGGCTGGAGCGAAGCAAACATCCGCGCGCTCGCGGGCGCCGCCGAATCCGGTTCGGAACACCCCATCGCGCGGGCCATCGTGGAAGCGGCCGGCGGCAGCAGCGATGCCCTCACACTCGAGGATGCGCGGGCTCACGTCGGCCGAGGCCTCACGGCGCGCGTGAGCGGGTCGCTCGGGGGAATAACGGGGCCGTGGGAGGTTGAGATTACCGCGGCATCCGACGCTGGCCAGGCAAGCGCCGGAACCGAAAATCCCACCGTGCCCAGCCTGCCCGCCCCTCTCGCCGCTTCCCTCCGCGAAGCCGAGCAGGCGGGTCACACGACCTCCATCGTGCGCGTCAACGGCGAGATTGCGGGGCTCGTGCGCGTGAGCGACACCGTGAAGCCCGAAGCGACGAAGGTCGTTGAGGAGATTCGCGCGCTCGGCATCGAGCCCGTCATGGCGACCGGCGACAACCCTGCCGCGGCCGAGCACATTGCGCGCGAAGTCGGCATCGAGAAGGTTCACGCCTCGCTTACCCCCGCGGCAAAACTCGACCTCGTGAAGTCCCTTCGCGGCGAAGGGGCAAGCGTCGCGATGGTTGGCGATGGCATTAATGACACGGCGGCCCTCGCCGAAGCCGATCTTGGCTTCGCGATGGGCACCGGCACCGATGCCGCGATGAACTCGGGCGACATCGTGCTCACGGGCGGCGATATCGCGCAGATTCCCACCGCGATCCGCCTTTCGCGGGCGAGCGTGCGCACGATCCGCTGGAACCTCTTCTGGGCATTCATCTACAACGTCATCGCCATTCCGCTCGCGATGCTCGGGCTCCTTGGCCCCGTGATCGCGGCCGCGGCCATGGCCTTCTCCAGCGTTTTCGTGGTGAGCAATTCGCTGCGGCTCAAGCGGTTCCAATAACAATTGTTCTGTTCTCATGATCTCCAGGAAAATAGGAGTCAGCTCGCCCTAGGGTGAAGCCATGAGATCTGAACTCTTTTCACCCGAACACCAGGAAGTCCAGACCAACGACCGCTGGGCTCTCCAGTCCAAGCGAATGCTGCGCTGCCGTCTCAATCCCGGCGCACCCGAAATCGTCTCCTCCTCCGGGGCCATGGTCGCCTACCAGGGCGAGATGAAGTTCAAGTACCAGGGTTCTGGCGGCGGCATGAAGCTCGTCAAGAAGCTGGCCACCGGCGAGGGCGCCAACATGATGCGCACCACCGGCAACGGCGAAATCTTCTTCGCCAAGAACGGCTCGCAGATCTTCCTCATCCAGCTCGAAGGAGAAGCCCTCTCCCTCAACACCTCGAAGATGCTCGCTTTCGACTCGAGCATCGAGTGGGACATCAAGATGATCGGCGGCGGCCTCGGCGCGGGCCTCGTCGCGGGCGGCTTCACGAACCTGTTCCTCCAGGGACACGGCATGGTCGCGATCGCCTCGCACGGTGAGCCGCTCCTGCTCGACTGCTCGCAGCAGCCCACGTATGTGGATCCGCAGGCCGTCGTGTGCTGGTCGGCAAACCTCCAGCCGCAGATCAAGAACGATTTTAATGCCGGTGCACTCATTGGCCGCGGCTCGGGCGAAGCCTTCCAGCTGGCCTTCCACGGCCCCGGTTTTGTGGTTGTGCAGCCGGCCGAATACTAAAAACACCATCCACTCTTGAGGGTCTAGAAAGGCGGCCCGGCACGCCCCGCGACGGGGGCGCCGAGCCGCCTTTCTACACCCTCGGTTTTCCTTCGTGGAGGGCCCGACGGCACCTGAGCGCTCGTCGGGCCGCACGCTGCTCACACTTTCTCGCCCAAGACGAGCTTTAACGCTAGGCTCGAGTATCGAAAAGCCCGAAGTGCACACGCACCGGGCATACCCGCCGAGCTCAAGGACCTCCGTGACCAGCACCTTCACCGACATCCCGTTCCGCATCGCCGTGATTGGCTCCGGCCCGGCCGGCGTGTACGCGGCGGAGACGTTCAACAAGACGCCGCACGTCAAGAAGGGCCGGCTCGCAATCGAGGTCGATATTTTCGATGCGCTACCCACACCGTTCGGCCTCATTCGCTACGGAGTCGCCCCCGACCATCCGCGCATCAAGGGCATCACGACAGCACTTCACCGCATCCTCGACCGTCGCGACATGCGCTTCTTCGGCAACGTCGCATTCGGCACGGATCTGACCCTCGAGGACCTGCGCGAACGCTACGACGCGATCATTTTCGCCACGGGAGCACTCAAGGACGCCCAACTCGACATCCCCGGGATCGACCTCGAGGGTAGCTTCGGCGCTGCCGACTTCGTCGCGTGGTACGACTCGAACCCCGATTACCCGCGCGAATGGCGACTCGATGCCGAATCCGTTGCCGTGATCGGTAACGGCAACGTCGCGCTCGATGTCTCGCGAATGCTCGCCAAAAGCGCCGACGAGCTCCTTGCGACCGAGATCGCCGACAACGTCTACGAAGGCCTCAAAGCCTCACAGATCACCGACGTGCATGTATTTGGCCGCCGCGGCCCCGCCCAGGTGAAGTTCTCCCCGCTCGAAACGCGCGAGCTCGCCCATCCGAAAGGCGTGCAGGTCATCCTCGACGAGCGCGATTTCGCGCAGATCAGCGACGAGGAATGGGAGCGCATCCGCGCCGATAAGCGCATCGATCAGGTCGTGAGCACGTTCGAGGGCTGGCTCGAAGCGCAGAAGGAGCTCGAGGCGAGCGGCGCTGAGCCCACGGATCGCGATGGCGGCGAGGTCAAGCGTCGGCTCCACCTCCATTTCTGGCACCGGCCCGTCGAAGTGGTCGGCGAGGACGGCCGCGTGACGGGCATGCGATTCGAGCGCACCCGGATCGCCGACGACGGCATGCTCGAGGGCACCGGCGAGATTGTCGAGTACGACGTCCAGCAGGTCTACCGCGCCGTCGGCTATTTCGGCTCGGAGTTGCCCGGGGTTCCCTATGACCCGGTGCGCGGCGTTATCCACAACGACGAGGGCCGTGTCACGACCGCCGAGGGCGCTGTTGTGCCCGCGTGCTACGCGAACGGCTGGATCAAGCGTGGGCCCGTTGGGCTGATCGGTGCCACGAAATCGGACGCAATCGAGACCGTCACCCACATGATCGAAGACATCGAGGAAGGCGTGCTCGAGCCGTGCCCGGATCGCGACCCCGACTCGATTGTTCGCTTGCTCGATGAGCGCGGCATCCGCTACGTCGATTGGGACGGGTGGCTGCGCCTTCACGACCACGAGATCCAGGCGGGTGCGAAGCGGAAGGATTCCGACGGTAACGCACGCCCATCGCTCAAGGAGATCGACCGCGAGCAGATGATCCGGATCGCGCGCGGCGAATAACCGGCGCGCCACACGCTGCTAGCGGCGGATGCTCGCGAGGTAGTCGGCGATACGGTCGATCGCGTTCTCGAGCACGTCCACGTCGGGCAGGGTCACGACGCGGAAGTGGTCGTGTGTGGGGATGTTGAATCCCGTGCCTTTTGTGATGAGGATTTTCTTTTGGCGAAGCAGGCCGAGTGCGAATTCTTCGTCGTCCTCGATCTTGTACATGTCGAGGTCGATCTTCGGGAACATGTAGAGCGCCCCCTTCGCCTTGTTGACGCTTACGCCGGGGATCCGTGCGAGGGCCTCGTAGGCGACATCGCGCTGCTCACGCAGCCGACCACCTGGGGCCACGAGGTCATTGATCGTTTGATAGCCGCCGAGCGCCGTGGGGATCACGTGCTGCGCAGGAGCATTGGCGCATAGGCGCATGTTCGAGAGCATGTCGAGGCCTTCGATGAAGCCTTTGGCATGCTCTTTCGGCCCGTACAGCACCATCCAGCCGGCACGGAAACCCGCGACCCGGTAGGCCTTGGACAGGCCGTTGTAGGTGATCGTGAAGAGGTCGGGGGCGAGCGAGGCGATCGAGGTGTGGGTCGCGTCGTCGTAGAGGATCTTGTCGTAGATCTCGTCGGCGAGGATCATGAGCCCGTGCTTGCGGGCGATGTCGACTATGCCTGTGAGGTTCTCTTTCGTGTACACCGCACCGGTGGGGTTATTGGGGTTGATGACGACGATGGCTTTGGTGCGGGGCGTGACCTTGTCGGCGATGTCGGTGAGGTCGGGCAACCAGTCGTTGTCTTCATCGAGGCTGTAGTGCACGGGGGTCCCGCCCGCGAGGGTGACACACGCGGTCCACAGCGGGTAGTCGGGCATGGGGATGAGCACCTCGTCGCCGTCGTTGACGAGTGCTTGGGCAGTGAGCTGGATCAGCTCGCTCACGCCGTTGCCGAGGTAGATGTCGTCGAGGTGGAGCCCTGGCAGGCCGCGGGTCTGGTAGTGCTGGGCGACGGCGCGACGGGCCGCGACGATGCCTTTGGAATCGGTGTAGCCCTGGGAGACGTGAGCCTGGCGGATGAAGTCGACGAGGATCTCGTCGGGCGTTTCGAAGCCGAACGGCGCGGGGTTGCCGATGTTGAGCTTGAGAATGCGGTGCCCCTCGTTCTCCATGCGCGCGGCCTCGTCGAGGACCGGCCCGCGGATGTCGTAGAGGACGTTCTGTAGCTTCGCCGCCTGCGTGAATTCCATGGGCTGAGTGTACTCCCTGGCCTCGGCGGTCAATCTCCACACGCTCTGCGCTTCCTCGACCCCGACACCGGACCAGGATCGCCGAGGCTGCCCCTGCCCGTCATCTTCTCCGCCCCGCCGGCGGAGGTGGACGCGGGTTTATTTTGGTGCGAAAATAAGTGGGTCACGGACGCCCCAAGCACAAAGGATCTCCTTCATGCCACTCGCCCGCACCACCCACGCCACCGCTGCTTCGCGTTCTTTCCGCGCGTTCCGCTCCTGTGCCACTCGCGCGCTCGAAAGCGAACGCGCGCTCTATCTGAGCCGCGCGGGGGTGGGCATCGTCCTCGACCTGACCGAGGGCCGGATGCCCGCAGTCGCCTATTGGGGCTCCGACCTCGGCGACCTCACGCGCGACGAGCTCGACCTCATCCTTGATGCTGCAACGGTCGCCCCGAACCAGAACGCCCTCGACATTCCCCCACGCACGGGCCTCCTCCCCCAGGATGCCGACGGTTGGCTCGGCGAGCCCGGCCTCCTTGGCGGGCGCGACAACGGCTCCGGCTTCGCTCCGCGACTCGGCCTTGTGGCGCACACGCTACGGCAGAACGCGCCCGACGGTTCCGGAGAAAAAGACGTCCTCTCTCTCACACTCGAGGATGCCGCCCTCGGTCTCGAAGTCGTGCTCGCCCTCGAACTACTGAACTCTGGGCTCGTGCGCATGCGCGGCACGCTCACCAATCGCGGGGAGGGAAACTACCGGCTGCAGTCGTTCACGATGGCGCTCCCGGTGCCGTCGGAAGCGAACGAAATCCTTGATTTTGCTGGCCGCTGGACCCGCGAGCGCGAACCTCAGCGCTTGCCGGTGCGCGTGGGCCAGCACCTTCGCGAGAACCGCCGCGGGCGCACCGGGGCCGATTCGGCGTTCCTCATGCACGTGGGCGAGCGGGGCTTCACCTACTCGTCCGGCGAGGTATGGGCGCTGCACACGGGCTTTTCGGGCCAGCACCGCCACGTCGTGGAGCGTACGAGTGCGGGAGAGACAATCCTGGCGGGCGGCGAAGGGCTGTTCGCCGGCGAGGTCGTGCTCGCGCACGGCGAGAGCTACGAGTCGCCTGACGTCTACGCGAGCCACGGCGTGGGCCTCGACGAGGTCGCGCAGCGCTTCCACGCGTGGCTGCGCTCGCGCGAGAACCACGTGGACACGAACCGCCCCGTCACCTTGAACGTGTGGGAAGCCGTCTACTTCGATCATGACCTCGACCGCCTCAAGGATCTCGCGGATCGCGCCGCGGAGCTCGGTGTTGAGCGCTACGTGCTCGACGATGGCTGGTTTGGCGATCGCCGTGACGACTACGCGGGCCTCGGCGACTGGGTTGTCAGCACGGACATGTGGCCGAACGGGCTCACGCCGCTCATCGAGCACGTCAAGGGCCACGGCATGCAGTTTGGCCTGTGGTTCGAGCCGGAAATGGTCAACGAGGACTCGGCCGTGGCGCGCGAGCATCCCGAGTGGATCATGGGCACGACGATGCAGCGGCTGCCCGAGCAGTCGCGTCACCAGCAGGTCCTCAACCTCGCGATTCCCGAGGCGTACGCGCATGTGCGCGATCAGATGGTCCAGGTCCTCGAGGCCAACGACATCGACTACATCAAGTGGGATCACAATCGCGACCTCATTGAGGCGGGCTTTCGCGAGACCGGCCAGCCCGCGACTCACGCGCAGACCCTCGCCACCTATCGTTTCCTCGATGAGCTGAAGGAGCGCTTCCCGGGCCTCGAGATCGAATCGTGCTCATCGGGTGGTGCACGCGTTGACCTCGGCGTTCTTGAGCGCACGGACCGCGTGTGGGTATCGGACTGCATCGATCCGCTCGAACGCCAAATGATGAACCGCTGGACGAACCAGCTGATCCCCCTGGAGCTCATGGGCTCGCACGTCGCCTCGGGCGCCTCCCACACGACTGGCCGCCTCCACTCGATCGGCTACCGCGCCGCGACCGCGCTTTTCGGGCATTTCGGCATCGAATGGGATCTGCGGCTTGCCACCGACGAGGAGATGGCGGAGCTTCGCGAGTGGGTGCAGCTCTATAAGAACGAGCGCGATCTTCTTTTCACGGGTGATCGGGTACGCGTGGATCTCGGGGACGACTCGGTCGCGTTCCACGGTGTCGTCGCGTGCGATGCCTCCCGAGCACTCTTTTCCTTCACGGCTCTCTCACGAAGCGACGCCAACCAGACGGGCCGCCTCTACTTCCCGGGTCTCGACGACGATGCGCGCTACAGGCTCGAGGTTCTCGTGCCGGGCGCGAAGCCCTCGGGTTACGTCCCCTCGCCCGTCATGAGCAGCGCTTCGGGCTTCCTCGCGCCAACGCCGGGCAACGCGCGCGAATACGAGCGGCTCAACGCCGAATTCAAAGCGCGTGGAGTCACGGATCAGGTGCTGAGCGGTAGGACGTGGGCGAGCGTCGGAATCACCACCCCGATCCTGAACCCTGAAAACACGGTGCTGCTGCGCCTCACGCGCGTGAACTGACGGCCGCCACACTCCACGTCTTCCCCTTCACGCGTCCGCCCCACCTGGCTGTATCCGGTGGGGCGGACGGAGGCGTTTTGGACTGTGGTACACCGGTGCGCGGCGGGTAGGCGTTCGGTACGGTTACCGCATGAGTGAAGAAGCAACAGCGACGTCCAATCCGCTCCTCGAGGCCTCAAGCCTCCCCTACAACCTTCCCGACTTCGCCGCGATCCGCGACGAACACTACCTGCCCGCGATCGAGCAGGGTATTCGCGAAGCGCGCGAGGCCTACGCTTCGATCGCGAACGACACCTCGGAGCCCACCTTCGAGAACGTCGTCGCGGTGCTCGATCAACCGAGCCGCACCCTGAACCGCGCCGCGATCGTGTTCTACAACATCGCGAGCGCCGACGGCACCGAACCGCTCCTTGAGATCGAGTCGAAGGTGTCTGAGCTCCTCACGGAGCTCGATAACGAGCTGCACCTCAACCCGCAGATCTTCGAACGCCTCAACGCCGTGTACGAGGCCCGCGAGGAGGCGGGGCTCGACGCCGAACAGGTGCGACTCACGGAGAGGTTCCATCAGCGTTTCACTCTCGCGGGCGCGGCCCTGAGCGAGGAGCAGCGCGAAGAGCTCGCGAAGCTCAACCTCGAAATTTCCAAGGCGCAAACGGAGTTCAGCCAGCAGGTCACGCGGGACATGAATGCCGCGGCTCTTCACCTCACGTGCGAGGAGGAACTGGCGGGGCTGAGCGAGGATTCAAAGGCCGCCGCGGCGCGCGCCGCGAAGGAAGCCGGCCGCGAAGGTTGGCTGCTCACCTTCATTCTCCCGACGAACCAGCCGGCGCTCAGTTCCCTCACGAACCGCGACGTGCGCAAGCGCCTCTACGAAGCAAGCGTCGAGCGCGGCGACCGCACGTGGCAGATGGCCGCAGAGATTGCGGCGCTGCGCGCCCGCAAGGCGGCGATGCTCGGCTTCGAGGATTTCGCCTCGCTCGCCGTTGCCGACCGCACGGCCCGGACCGCCGCGGCCGTCGATGAACTGTTCGCGAAGACGAGCGCACCCGCGATGGCGAACGCCAACCGCGAGGCCGAAAAGATCGCGGTCCGCGCAAAACAGGATGGCATCGACACTCTCGAGCCGTGGGACTGGGCCTTCTACAGCGACAAGGTCAAGGCCGAAGAGTTCAGCGTGGATACCGCGGCACTTCGCCCCTACTTCGCGCTTGATCGCGTTGTTGAGGACGGCGTGTTCTACGCCGCCGAAAGGCTCTATGGCATTACCTTTAAGCGCCGCGAAGACCTCGTGGGTTATCATCCCGAGGTCAAGGTCTGGGAGGTCTTCGACGCGAGCGGCGAGGGGCTCGGCCTGTTCCTCGGCGACTACTTCACGCGCGAGACGAAGCGCGGTGGCGCGTGGATGAACAACATTGTCGATCAGTCGCTCGCGGAGGGCACGAAGCCCGTCGTCGTCAACAACCTCAACATCAGCGCACCCGCCGATGGCGATGTAGCGCTCGTGTCCCTCGACGAAGTGAGCACGCTCTTCCACGAGTTCGGCCACGCCCTCCACGGCCTCTTCTCGAACGTCGCGTATGAGACCCTCTCGGGCCTCAGCGTCGAGCGCGACATCGTCGAGTACCCGAGCCAGGTCAACGAGATGTGGATGTTCCACCCGGAGATCCTGCCGAACTACGCCAAGCACGTCGAAACCGGAGAGGTCGTGCCGCAGGAGCTCATCGATGCCGTGACCGCCTCGCAGCAGTGGGGCGAGGGCTTCGGCACGGTCGAGTATCTGCGCGCCGCCGCACTCGACTGGGCATGGCACCGCCTCCCCGCCTCCCTCGAGGCCGAGCCGATCGAGGATCCGGTCGTGTTCGAGCAGGCCTCGCTCGAGGACGCGGGCCTCATGCATCCGCTCGTCGAGTCGCGCTACCGCACGAGCTATCTCAACCACACGTTCTCGGGCGGCTACGCGGCCGGCTACTACTCATACCTGTGGGCTGAGGTGTTCGACGCGGACACGGTCGCCTGGTACGAAGAGAACGGCGGGCTCACGCGCGAAAACGGCGACAAGTTCCGCGCCTACGTGCTCTCGATCGGCGCAACGCGCCCGATCCCCGAAGCCTTCAAGGATATGACGGGTCGCGAGGCCCAGTACGAGCCGCTGCTCAAGCGGCGCGGTCTGATCTAGTCGCTAGTTCACGTGAGGGGCGGCGCCTTCGGGTGTCGCCCCTTTCGTTGCAGCACGGCGTCCACGCCATCGACGCACGAACCGCACGAGCACGACGATCGCGACCACCGCCGCGATCAGGATGAACACCGCGGCGATGCCCGCAAGGATCGGCAGCAGCACCGCGAAAATCGCGAGGATCACGGCAGCAATATCCTCGATCACGCTTACGACCACGTTCGAGACAGGCTCGGGAGAGACGTTGACCGCCGCGCGAGTCGCAGCTTTCGCGCCGTGCGTGCCAAGTGCCGCAAACGTGCCCACAGCCGCGTAGACCACCGCGGTCGTCGTGTCCGTCTCCCCACCAAGCAGGAAGCCGATCGCGCCGCCGGCCACGGGCCGCACGACGGTGTTGATGCCATCCCACACCGAATCGAGAAACTGCACCTTATCCGCGAGAAAATCCACGATCACGAGAATCGCGGCAATCACCAGAACGTCGGTGCGCTGCATCACCTGGGGAATCTCCTGCACCTCGAGAAAGCGTCCCGCGAGGCCGAGCACGAGCAGCATGAGGTACGGGCGCACTCCGCTCACCACGCCGGAGCTAAGGGTCATCATGAAGGCTTCCACGGCGTCTCCTTCGGGTGGGGCCAAGGGGGTGGGGTCCGACGGTGGCCGGCAACCGTCGGAACTACCGTACCCAAAGGCGGTGTGAACCGTCGCGGGTAGGGTTGACGCATGGCACAGTTTAGGCGTCCAGCATCTCTGTCCCCCCAGCGTCAAGAGGCGATCGAAGGAGGTGTCGATCCTGCCCTCAAGAATCAGGCGGCGCACGAGAGCGCCGCGGCGCTCCTGCGGGAGACGCGCGAAAATGCCCGACCCGAGGTTGTCGAGCGCGTGCTGAAACTTGTTGAGCGGGAGGGTCTCGAGGATCTCGCTGCGCTGTGGTCCGGGGCGGAACCGGCCTCGCTTCCGGGCGCCCTGTGGCGACTGTACGTCCTGCACACGTGGGTTCAGCGCGATACCGACGAGGTTCGGCGCCTGTTCGAGCTTGGCCAATCCACGGCGCCGGGCCTCACCTACCTCGTAGGGTTTAGCGATCCGCCCACGATCGATTCGATGCGCGTGACGCTCGATGCGATTCTCTCGGGCGCATTCACGGGCGATCTTTCGGTGGCGCTCTCGCGCGCGGCGGCCGTCGCGATGCTCGCCGCTTACGGATCGGCCCACGCCGCCGACTCCCCCGCCTCTCGCACCGAACTCGCGCGTTCATTCGGGACCCCCGCGACGCCCGAGGAGCTCACCAAGCGCGCCGATCGTCTCCTCAAAACCGGCGAGGCACTCAACGAGGCAGCCCGATCAGCAGCGGCCGGCACGCTCGCGTAGCAGCCAATTCGTGGGGTTGAAGCACATACCCCCTTCACTGTTAGGCTTGTGTGCGCGCCGGGCCGCGGTGGCCCCGGGCTCCAACATTTGCCGCTACGAGCGGCCTTCGCGCCGACAGGCGCCCCCGGTCCGGCGCTTCACCCCTCTTCGTGAGGTGTTCGACCCTCTCCACGCCCAATTTCGTTACGTTCGAGCGGTACCCTGAGGCCATGCCGCTGTTTTCCCCTCCTCGCGAAAAGTCCGTGTATCACATCTTCACGGACCTCGCGCAATGCGTACAGGTCAGCGCAGAGACTCTAGCGGAGAGTCTCGCCCTCGAAGGAGAGGGTCGGTCCTCGGCATTCGACCGCCTCCAAACGCACATGATCGATGCGGCCGAGCTGAACCACAGGATCGCGAACAGGCTCGCCACAAGTCTCATCACGCCTTTCCAGGCCGATGCCCTTCACGGCGTCGCCGCCGCCATGAAACTGTGCGTCAACGAAATGGAACGCACGGCTGATCTCACCTTGAGGCTCAAGATTGACAAGCTTCCGAAGCGGCTTCTCGAGATTCTCTCGATCATTGAACGCGCATCAGAACTCGTCGTGCAATGCGCGTGGAAGCTCGAGAACCCGAAGCAGCTTTCCGGCTTCGACGAGGATATGCGGCGACTCACGACCCACGCTTCCGAGCATTCCCGCACCGCAATCGCCGAGTTATGGGACGACTGTTCCACCCCTTCGAGCTTTCCCACAGCCGCGCGCTCGCGCGAAGTGATCGGCGCGCTCGAGCGCGTACTACTCGCGTTCCAGGACCTTTCGCGCTGCGTCGATTTGCTGCGCGTCAAGGACGTCTGATGCTCGCCTGGAGCATCGTTGCACTCTCGGGCCTGTGGGCGTCCGTCAATGGAGCCCAGGACGCCTCGAACGCGGTCACAACCACGATTGTGACGCGCGTGCTCCCAGAGAGACTTGCCCTCGCCTACGCGGCGATCATGAACGGCGCCGGCGCGATGTTTGGCCTCGTGAGCGTTGCGTTTCTGCATCTCTCACTCGTGAGAGTCGTGGGTGTTCCCGAAGCCCTGTTTGATGAGCCTCGTACTCTTGGACTCGCGCTCGCGTGTGGTCTTTCGACCGCAATCGTATGTCTCCTGATCGGGTGGTGGCGCGGTATCCCCCTTTCGGGTTGGGTGACGACCCTCGCGTCACTCGTGGGCGCCTTCGCGGGAGCGCTTGCCGACGTGCGCCAGCTCGGCGGTATCGCCTTGCTCTTCATCCCCGTATTCATCGGGCCGCTTCTCGGCTTCGCGTTGAGCTTCCTTCTCACGCGCGCCGTGAGTGGGCTGCAATCCAAGCGCCGTCTCACGGCAGAAACGGTGCGTTGGACGCAAACCCTTACCGCGGGGCTCGTCGCTTTCGGCCACGGACTCAGCAACATTCGACTCCCGCTCGGAATCGTCGTTGTCGCGTTCGCAGGACTTGGCGAGCAAGGAACGCTCGGTTCGCACCCGCCGGGTCCTGAGTCCGACGGCTCCCTCGGTCACCTCCTTTCTTCTCACGCGGGCATGGCCGCGCTTCCGCTGTGGATCGCGGTGTTGCTTTCAAGTGCGATGGCGCTCGGCACGTTTATGGGTGGGCGCGAGATCGTTCGCACTCTTGGCCGACGCCTGACTGACCTCACGGTGAGTCAGGGTCTCGCAGCGGAAACGTCGACCGCCGCGCTGCTCTACACCGTGAGCGTGTGGCTCGGATTCCCGATGTCGTCGTCGTTCACGATCGTAGGATCGATCGTTGGATCCTCGCTCGCGACCTCGAAGAAGTCTGTCGCATGGCAGGTCTTCGGGCGCATCGCCCTGTGGTGGATACTGACGCCCCTCGCTTGTGCGGGGCTCGCGTGGGGCACGGTTGTGCTCGCCCTCCCCTAAACGCTTGCCTGCGTTTCCACATTGCTGCAAGGGCAACCTTGTAGGCTATGCGTGCAGAGCGTCACGCCCGTGATCGCGGTCCCTACTTCATACGGAGGCACACGTGTCCGATCCCTTCAACGGCAATGATCGCCCGCGCCCCACATACGGGCAGAGCGCAAACGAAGCATCCGGCCAGTACTCCCCCTATGGCCAACCGAGCGCCCCCGAGGCGCAGGGGTCGAACCAGTACCAGAGCTCACCGCAGTACTCGCAGAACGGTCAGCAGTATCAGCAGCACAGTCAGCAGTACTCGCAGCCTCAATACACGCCCCAGGCGCCGCAGGGGGCCTTTGGCGGCTATGGCACCCCTCAGAACTATGGAGGCGCAGCACTCAAGCCCAAGCAGAAGCCTATCGGAATTGTGCTCACGCTCATCGGCGTTGCGTTCCTTGTTATTTCGCTCATCCTTGGCGGGATTGCGATATGGCGCACGGGTGCTGGTCTCATGGATGAGATAGGCGACCTCAGCTCGCTCGAAAAGACCAACAGCAAGTTCGAGGGTGGCAAAGCCACGTATGACTTTGAGGTCGACGGCTTCGAGGTTCTGGCCCTCTACATCCCGGAAGCCGATAAAGACAACGCCACCTGTAAGGCCGTCCTCGAAGACGGCACTGAACTCGAAGCTCAGACAGATGCGTCGGATAGCGACTCCCTCGACATCAACGGCCAAAAGTACGTGCCGTACAAGGACTCGTTCCTCGCTAACAATGTCAGTGGCAAGGGCACGCTCACGTGCGAGAACGTCAGCGCCGCCGTCTCCGTCATCGGCCCGATCAACCCGATCAACATGGTTGGTGGCGGCATCGGCTGGGGCATCGGCGCACTCGTTACTGGTCTCATCGGCGGCCTTCTCTTCTTTGTTGGTGTCGTCGTCATGATTGTTCGCGCGATCGGCCGCAGCAGGAACTAAAAGCGCCCGTGAGGGCACAAAGGCACTAAGGAGTTTTCCATGGTTCACGAACGGGCGGGGAAGCTCCCGCTTCCTTCCGACCTGATCGACCCGGCCGCGGTTGTCGACGCCTACTATTCGCTGCAGCCGGATCCAGAGAACCCCGATCAGGCGGTGAGCTTCGGAACCTCCGGGCACCGCGGGAGCTCTCTCGATACTGCGTTCAATGAGGACCACATCGCAGCCACGACGCAGGCGATCGTGGAGTACCGTGCGGGACAGGGCATTCGCGGCCCGCTCTTCATGGGGCGCGATACCCACGTATTGAGCAAGCCCGCGTTCGACACCGCCCTCGAGGTGCTCGTGGGCAACGACGTCACCGTGCTCATTGACTCGAGCGATGGGTACACGCCTACGCCGGCTGTTTCACACGCGATTCTCGTGCACAATCGCGGCAAGAGCGCGAGCGATGAGTCGCGCGCCGATGGCATCGTCGTAACGCCGAGCCACAACCCCCCACGCGACGGCGGCTTCAAGTACAACCCGCCGCATGGCGGCCCCGCGGGCACCGACGCGACGTCCTGGATCGCTAATCGTGCGAACGAGATCCTCGCGGGCGGGCTTCGCGAGGTACGCCGCGTCAGTGCGGCGAAGGCGGTTGAGGGCGCCGGGCGCTACGACTTCACGACGACTTACGTCGAGGACCTTCCTTCCGTTGTGAACCTCGAGGCTATCGCGAAAGCAGGGGTGCGAATCGGCGCCGATCCTCTCGGTGGCGCGGCCGTTGAATACTGGGCCCGCATCGCCGAGCGTCACGGGCTCGACCTCACGGTTGTCAACCCCGAGGTCGATCCGACGTTCTCGTTCATGACCCTTGATGCCGACGGCATCATCCGCATGGACTGTTCGAGCCCGTGGGCAATGGCCTCGGTTCTCGAGCAGCGCGAAAAGTTTGATATCGCAACGGGTAACGATACGGATTCTGATCGCCACGGCATCGTCACGCCACAGGGCGGTCTCATGAACCCCAACCACTACCTCGCGGTTGCCATCACCTACCTGTTCAATAACCGCCCCGAATGGCCGAGCAACGCCAAGATCGGCAAGACCCTCGTCTCGAGTTCCCTCATTGACCGCGTCGGCGCAAAGATCCGCCGCGAGGTGCTCGAGGTTCCCGTGGGCTTCAAGTGGTTCGTGCCCGGCCTGCTCGACTCGTCAGTGGGCTTCGGCGGAGAGGAAAGCGCGGGGGCATCGTTCCTGCGCATGAACGGCGATGTGTGGACGACCGACAAGGACGGCATCATCCTCGCCCTGCTCGCCTCGGAAATCACGGCCGTCACGGGCAAAAACCCGCACGAGCATCTTTGCGACCTCGTTGAGGAATTCGGGGCGAGCGCCTACGCGCGAATCTCCGCACCGGCCGATCGCGAGGCGAAGGCGAAACTCAAGAACCTCTCTCCCGAGGCTGTCAGTGCCACGAGCGTCGCAGGCGAAGAGATCACGGCGATCATGACGAGTGCCCCTTCGGGTGATCCGATCGGTGGTCTCAAGGTCACGACTGAGAACGCATGGTTCGCGGCGCGCCCCTCGGGCACCGAGGACATCTACAAGATCTACGCCGAATCTTTCAAGGGCGAAGATCACCTCAAGAACGTCCAGGCCGCAGCCAAGGACGTTGTCGATGCCGCTTTGAACGAATAAGCCCTTCTCAGCGCCTCTTTTTCAGAGAATCGGGAGTGTCCGGGTGAACGGGCACTCCCGATTTCGCGACGAAGCGATGACGATTTATGCACCAATCGGTCCAGTTTTTATTACAAAACGATAACAGGGGTGACATACACACTTACTGGCGCGTACCCTAGTCACCGTTGCGCGATTCTCGCGCCGCCATTTTCGCGCTCTACATCGCTCTTTCCCGGGGAGACTGCATGTCCATTTCACGAACCGGCGCGCGCCGCACAGCGCACCACGCGCCGGCACGCAGTTTCCAGTCCCGACATCGCCGCCGTGCCGCGCGCGTGGGCGCGATCGCGTTGGCACTTTCACTGTCGGGAATCCCGGCAGCGCCTCTAGCCTTCGCGGCGGGCGATTCTACGCAACCGTCGGCACCTTCTGCCTCTGACAGCCCCACGAGCGGCGCTGAGCCGGCTGAGCCCGATGCCCCCAAGTGCGTTGTGCCGGGTGAGGAATACTTCTTCTTCGCGGGCTTCCGCTGGGTGAAGTGGTGGATTGAGCACCCGGGTGAGGATCCGTGCTTTCTCTGGCCCCCCGCGCCCGAGCCCGAACCAGAACCGTCACCGGATCCCACGGAAGAACCCGCCCCGGAGCCAGCACCCACTGCGGACCCCACGGAGCAGCCAGCCCCGGAGCCGGAACCCACCCCGGAGCCAAAACCGACCGTAGACCCCACGGACGCACCGCTGCCCGAGCCCGAACCAGAACCGTCACCGGATCCCACGGAACAACCCACCCCTGAACCGGCACCCACCGCAGACCCCACGGACACACCAACGCCAGAACCCACGCCCAAACCAGAACCATCACCGGACCCCACGGAACAACCCACCCCGGAGCCAGCACCCACCCCGGAACCGTCGGCGGAGCCCGCCCCACAGCCGAGCCCTAAGCCTGAGCCTGAGTCTGAGCAACTTCCTACGGACGCCCCGGCCGTCGCCTCCTCACCGCACGAGCGCCCCGAGTCTCTTGCACCGGATCTCGCGCCCGAGCACACCACTGAATCCGAAATCAATGCCGGGTCCGCACCGGCGGCCGAACCCCCACTCGACTCCCCCGCGCCGCTGCTCGTGCCCGAACAAGAGACTTCGGGACTCGCTCTCGCGCCGGCTCCGACGAGCCAACAAACTGAGATCCCCGCCCTCACCGTTCCCACGACCGAGGAATCGCAAACCGCCCCACCTGGCGTTCGCCTCAACCCCACGCAGGCCCCCACCGACGGTTCAACTCCGCCAGCAGATGACGTTCTCGGTGCCGACGAAGAGAAGGTCGACACGATTCTTTCCGTGTGGACCAACCCCGATGGCAGCGCCCTCGGCACACTCAAAACCATCCTCGCGAGTACGGTCGCGGTAGGCGTTGGTGTTGCCGGCGGTCTTGGTGCCCTCACGCTCAGGGCGCGCGCAAAGTGACCGTAGGGGCCCGCGAGTCAGCCTTGTTCAGGCAAGGGCAGCGCGATCCGGCCTAGGCGATCTCGCCGCGCTCACGAAGGCGCGACTTGATGAATAGCAGGATCGACGGGACCGCTCGCTCCATCTTGAGCACGGTGCGGTCGAAAAACTTCTGGCTCTCGTAGAACGGATCGGGAACCTCGAGATCCTCGGGTTCAGCAACTGCCGGTTTCGCCGGATCGAATTCGCCCCACATGTGAAGCGTGGGCGGCTCGACGCCTTCGGGAATCGCCTCGAGTTTGCGCGTCATTTCCGCGAGGTGTTTCGTGCTCATCGTGAGCACGAGGTCCCATTCGCCGAGCTGGTGGACGGGAACGGTGCGGGCTGCATGCGCATCCGGGCTATAGCCAGCGCGCTCGAGGGCAACGACGATGCGATCGTCCATGGGGAACCCTTCGGATTCGTACGTGGTTCCCGCGCTTTCAACCTCGACAAGACCCGCGAGCCCGGCCTGCTCGAGGCCAGTCTTGAGCATGACGGCGGCCGCGGGCGAACGGCAGATGTTCGCCGTGCACACTGTCAACACTCGGTACTTGCTCACGCCCCTATCTTGCCGCATTTTTGGCGCGAGCGTTAAGGGTCGTACCCGGCGCGTCTACTAGGATGGGGAGGCTCCCACCGGGGGCCTTTGCCGCGATCTGAAGTGCATGGAGGTGCGCGTTGGGTTCATACGCGTTCTCGCGACTGGATCGTCCCCACTGGTCGGCGCGCCTCGAAGATAAAAAGAACACCGCAATCGCCCGTGTGTTGCGCGCCCTCGGCTACGAAGCGCGCATCCAGCCGTATACCGCGTACGGCTCCCCCACAAAAGTACGCGTGCTCGGGCGCGTTCTCTTCGCGGGCGCCGGTACGCGCCCGGATCATTTCGATCCTCCGGTCTACGACATGCGCTCGCTTGCGCGGCGCGGCTTTCGGAATTTCACGTCGCAGATCGACCCGCACGTTCGAGTTACGGTCACCGTGAGCACCGCCAAGGGCCCACAGGTCTTTGAGACGTACGCTGACCGCTCCGGCATTATCGACGAGATCATTGGCGTAGAGCTCGCCCCCGGCATCCACGAGCTCTCCCTCAGCACCGATGGTACAAACACCGTCACGGCGAACGTCCACGTTTTCGATGATGAGGCGCAAGAAATCGCGGTTGTCAGCGACATCGACGACACGGTCCTCATCACGCTCCTGCCCCGCCCCCTCATCGCCGGGTGGAACGCCTTCGTGATCTCCCAGGCCTCCCGCCGCATCGTTCCCGGAATGGCCGTTTTCTACCAGCAGCTTCGCCGCCACTACGGTGAGAACACCCCGTTCATATACCTCTCGACGGGAGCGTGGAACGTCGCGCCCGTGCTCGAACGCTTCCTCTTCAAGAACGGGTACCCTGCCGGCCCGCTTCTCCTCACCGACTGGGGCCCCACCAACACGGGCTTCTTCCGCTCGGGCACACGCCACAAGCTCACGACTCTCGCCGCCCTGCGCGAGATGTTCCCGAACACGCGCTGGCTCCTCGTGGGCGACGACGGTCAGCACGACCCCTCGATCTACGGAAGCGTGGTCGATGAACATCCGGAATCGGTCGCCGCGGTAGCTATCCGCGAACTCACCGACAACGAGCAGGACCTCGCTCACGGCGCCGAACGCCCCCTCGCGTCGATCGGTGCCCTCGGGCGCGCCCTCGTGGATGCCGTACCGAAGGTGTGGCGCAGCACGATTG
Organism: Dermabacter sp. HFH0086; assembly: GCF_000413375.1. NCBI lineage: Bacteria > Bacillati > Actinomycetota > Actinomycetes > Micrococcales > Dermabacteraceae > Dermabacter > Dermabacter sp. HFH0086. The sequence continues at coordinate 999,549 of NZ_KE340308.1, read as the reverse complement.
GCCTAAAGGGTTCCGACGATCGCCCGGCATCCGTCGGGCCTTCCTCAAACGGTACTGCCAGCGCCAGCTCCACGCACGCGCCCGGGACTGCTCTCGAGAGCGTGCACGAGCGCCAAGGGGTGCCGTGGGTCAGCGCACCCGATGGTTTTGGCCTTATTCGGGCGGCACGCGCGATCGGGATCCTCGGCCACCACTAAAATCAGGGTGGAGAGAGGGGCAGGCATGGGCGAGAGAACCTTTACCGTCCGCTACAACGATGGCGGTCTCGCCGACGCCGCGAGTCCGCGCGAGGCGCGCACCCGCCGCTACTGGCAGGCCCTCCTCGCGTTTTGTGCGCGGCACGTGACCGCGCTCGTTACGCTCCTCATCGCGGGAGTTCTCGCGGACATCGCCTTGAAGAAGGCGTTCGGAATCCACATCTTTTTCATTTCACTCGTCTCCTCGGGAACGGTTTTTGCACTCCTCGGGTACGTGTTCTACCGAGACGGTCGCAACCTCTACGATCGAGTGTTTCTTTCGCGTCGCGAGAACCCGCCCAGTCCACCCTTGGCGCCAACGGGCGCGGAGGCCTACGAGTGGGGTCGTGCGATCGACGGTGTCGGACTGTGGATTGACCCCGAATATCTCGGCCTCGTCGCAGACCCGGGACGCTACGAGACCTACCCGTGGAGCGATGTGCGTCTCGACAAGGCCACGTTTCGCGGGATTGGCAGGAGCGATTTGATCGTTCACTTGCCTCACCGCCACTTGCGCTACAGCGGCGACAAGCTTGGAGTGACCGCGGCAGACATCATCGCGCGCGCCTCGAGCCTCGCGCGCTAGAGCACAAGTGCCGAGGCTCCCTCTCGCGTAGTCACAGGGGTGTCGCGCCGCCCCTACAGCACGCTCGCGAGGAATGCCTTGAGCCGCTCCGAGCGCGGGTTATCGAGGATCTCGCTCGGCGACCCAGCCTCGACCGCCTTACCGCCGTCCATGAATACGACGTGGTCGGCAACCTCGCGCGCGAAGGCGATCTCGTGCGTCACGACGACCATGGTCTGGCCCTCGGCCGCAAGATCCTTGAGGACCTGGAGCACTTCGGCAACGAGTTCGGGGTCAAGTGCCGATGTCGGCTCGTCGAACAGCATGATCTCGGGCTCCATCGCGAGGGCCCGCGCGATTGCGACGCGCTGCTGCTGCCCGCCTGAGAGCTCGCTCGGATAGTGGTCGGCGCGGTCGCCGAGCCCCACGCGCTTCAGAAGCTCGAGTGCCTGTGCCCGGGCCTCGGCTTTCGACATGCCCCGCACGTGGATTGGGGCTTCGCTCACGTTCTCGAGGGCCGTCATGTGAGGGAACAGGTTGAAGCGCTGGAACACCATCGAGATGCGGGAGCGCTGCGCGGCGATGTCCTTTTCGGAAAGTTCTTGCCAGCGACCGTCGGCAAGCGGTTCCGGACCGTACCCTTGCAGCTCTCCGTCGATCAGGACTTTCCCGCCCGTGGGTTCCTCGAGTTGGTTGATGCAGCGAAGGAGCGTGGATTTACCCGAGCCCGAGGGGCCGATGAGCACGCACACGTCCCCGTCGCCTACCTCGAGGTCAACCCCCCGTAGGACGTGCAGGTCCCCGAATGCCTTATGGATGTTCTCGAGCCGAACCTTCGGCGCTACCGCCATAGTCATGTCCCCTTCCTCGCCACTGTTTTCTGTTCTTGCCACATGTGCCTCTGCGCTCACAGCTCAACCTCCGGCAGCGGGTCCTTCGGGGTTGTGCCGGCCGCGTTCACGGATGCCTGGCGCGAGGCTCGTTTGCCGGGGCGCACCGCGGCGCGATCGTCGAAGCCGCGCCCGAAGTAGCGCTCGATGTAGTACTGGCCCACCATGAGCACGCTCGTCACGGCGAGGTACCACAGCGCTGCGACGATGAGCATCGGCACGGGCTTGAACAGAAGGTTCGCGATCGAGTTCGATGCGTAGGTGAGGTCGAGCGTGAACGGCACCGCGAGGACGAGCGAGGTCGTCTTGAGCATGCCGATTGTTTCGTTGCCAAGCGGCGGGATAATCACGCGCATGGCCTGCGGAAGCACGATCCTGCGCAGGATGAGCGAGTTCTTCATGCCGAGGGATTTCGCGGCCTCGCTTTGGCCACGCTCGACGCTCGTGAGCCCCGCGCGCATGATTTCCGCGAGGTAGGCGCCTTCGTTGAGGCCGAGTGCGACCGTGGCTGCCCAGAACGCGGTAAAGAAATCTCGCGTCGAGAAGCTGAAGAGTTCGGGCCCGAACGGCACACCGATCACGACCTTCGGGATGATCACCGTGATGAGACCCCAGAAGACGAGCTGCGTGTAGACGGGCACGCCGCGGAACACGAAGATGTACGCCCACGAGACGCCGCGCAGGACGGGGTTGGAGCTCAAGCGCATGATCGCGGCGGTGAGGGCGATGATGGTGCCGATGATCATCGACACGAGCGTGAGCAGCAGGGTCCAACCAACGCCGCGAACGACCTTCACGTCGAAGAGGTAGGTGCCAACGACGTCCCATTCAAAGACCTCATTGCCTGCGGCGAAGACAATGAGCCACACGCTGAGGACCGAGGTGATGACCGCGGCGATCCATGTTCCTGGCCTCGGGGCCCGCTTCGCGCGGATCCGGTTCGGGATCGGGGTATCGATACTCGTATTCATGCCTTTTTGACCTCTGCTTTCTCGATCAGCCCCGCGTCGTTGCCCCATGCACTCATGATGGTGCGCATTGCACCAGTGTCGATGAGGTGTTGCACGGCAGCGCGCAGCGCTTCGGCGAGTTGATCTTCGCCCTTTTTGACGACGATCCCATTGAGTGCCGATTCCTCGACGTCGCCTACCTGTTCGAGGCTTCCGCGCGAACGCGCGATCGCGTAGCTCGTGACGGGTGAGTCTGCGATGAGCACATCGGCCTTACCGCCCGCGACGTTCGTGACGGCGTCTGAGTTATTGGCGTAGGCGAGGACGTCGACGGGGCGTTGGCCTTCGGCGCGGCACTGCTCATCGGCGGCGAGGGCGATTTCCTCCTGGTAGGAGCCAACCTGCACCGCGGGGCGTTTGCCGCACAACTTGTGCGGGTCGATGGAGTAGGGGTTGCCTTTCTTGACCGCGTAGGAGATGCCGGCTTCGAAGTAGCTCACCATCGTCACGGTTTGGAGCCGTTCCTCGTTGACCGTGAAGCCGGAGATTCCCACGTCGTACTTGCTTCCCACCGCGGGGATGATCTGGGAGAACACCGCCGATTCGGTGCGGGTTTTGAGCCCGAACACGATGCCGAGTGCAGTGAGCAGGTCGATGTCGTAGCCGACCGCCTTGCCGTTGCTAAGGAATTCGCCGGGCGCGTAGCTCAGTTCGGCACCGTTGACGAGTTCGCCTCGCGTGCGGATCTCTTCGGGAAGGAGTGCGGCGATGTCCTCCTGGTACTCGATCCCGCTGAAGTCCACTTCGGGGATGAGGCTCGCTTCAGCCGCCAGCTCTTCGGAAGCGCGCGTGCACGCGCCGAGGCTCGGGACTAGGGCGCTTGCCACGAGGGCGGCGGGGAGGGCTCGCAGGAATGTGCGCCTGGAGGTTCCGACGGTTGCCGCACTGGCGTCGGACTCACATTCACCGGTTTGAATCATTTTGCAATCGTATGCATGGCTATGCGATTGATGCAAGGTGTTCACAGTGTGACATGCGGCGGAGTCGAAAGCTTCGGTGACGGGCATTACACTGGAATCACAAGCATCTCTCGGCAAGGAGGCCACCATGAACGAGAGCACCCCCACCAACCGCGCAACCATGAATGAAGAAAGCTACGCGCATTTCCGGCGGCTCGGCACTTCGGGGCTCCTGCTGCCGCCGATCTCCCTCGGGTTCTGGCACAACTTTGGACGCGAACGCTTCGAAGGCGGCTTCGAACACGACGTTCGTGAACGTCCCAAAGCAGACTTCTCGCGCCAGCGCGAGATTGTGCACTACGCGTTCGATCACGGCATCACCCACTTCGACCTCGCCAACAACTACGGCCCGCCCGCGGGCAGCGCCGAAGAAATCTTCGGTGAGATTCTCCGCAAAGACCTCGCAGCCCACCGCGATGAAATCCTCGTGACAACCAAGGCGGGCTTTCGCATGTGGCCCGGGCCGTACGGCGATGGCGGCAGCAGAAAGTACCTACTCGCCTCACTCGATCAATCGCTCACGCGCCTCGGTCTCGACTACGTCGACATCTTCTACCACCATCGCCAAGACGACTCGACCCCGCTTGAGGAGTCGATGGGGGCACTCGCGCACGCCGTCAAGAGTGGCAAGGCGCTCTACGCAGGCATCTCAAACTACTCCCCCGAAAAAACCCGCGAGGCTGCAACGATGCTACGCACGATGGGTGTTCCGCTCCTTGTCAACCAGGCGAGCTACTCGATGCTCACCCGCACCCCCGAGGAGAGCCCGAGCGGTCACGCGGAAGATTCGCTCCTCGGCGTATGCGAGCGGCTCGGCATCGGGGTCGTCGCGTTCTCTCCGCTCTCGCAAGGGCTGCTCACGAACCGCTACCTCACGGGCATTCCCGAGAAATCACGCGCCGCGCAGAACGTGTTCCTCGGGGAAGACGTCGCGAAGGACCCCCGCTACCTCGAGAAGGTTCGCGCGCTCAGCCGCGTCGCCGACGACCGCGGGCAGAGCCTCGCACAAATGGCCCTCGCATGGGTTCTGCGCAAGCGCGTCGTGACATCCGCGATCGTCGGAGCGTCGAGCGTGCAGCAGCTGCGCGCGAACATCGCCGCCGCACGAACCATCGTGCGCGCGGGCGAGAGCGTTCCGGCAACACACTTCAGCGACGAGGAGATCTCGAGGATCGATACGATCCTCGCCGATCCCGTTCTAGAAGACTGAGCATCTAACCGTCCTGGGCGGAAGCCTGCAGCTCCTGCCCGGGGCTGCTCTCACACTCGCTGCTCGCACCCTCGAACTGCGAGCGATACAGCCGCGCGTAGGCGCCGCCCGCCGCGAGAAGCTCGTCGTGGGTGCCCTGCTCGACGATGTCGCCGTGCTCCATCACGAGAATCAGATCGGCATCGCGAATTGTTGAGAGGCGGTGCGCGATCACGAATGACGTGCGGCCTTCGCGAAGCGTATTCATCGCGTTCTGCACGAGGACCTCGGTGCGAGTATCGACACTTGAAGTCGCCTCATCGAGAATGAGCAGCTCGGGCCGCGCGAGGAAGGCACGCGCGATCGTGAGAAGCTGCTTTTCACCGGAAGACACGCTCGAACCTTCGTCGTCGATGATCGTGTCGTAGCCCTCTGGAAGCTGCTGCACGAAGTCATGCACGTGAGTAGCCTTGGCGGCTTCAAGCACCTCCTCGTCGCTCGCATCGAGGCGACCGTAGCGAATATTCTCGCGGATCGTGCCTTTGAAAAGCCACGTATCCTGCAGCACCATCCCGGTGCGGCTGCGCAACTCATCGCGCGTCATCTCGCGCGTATCCACGCCGTCAATCGTGATCGTACCACCATCGATCTCGTAGAAGCGCATGATGAGGTTGACGAGAGTCGTTTTGCCCGCCCCCGTGGGGCCCACGATCGCAACAGTCATCCCGGGACTCGCCACGAGTGACAAATCAGAAATGAGAGGCTTCTCGGGCGAATAGGAAAAGCGCACGTGCTCGAACCGCACCTCGCCACGACCAGGTGATGCGGCCTCGGGTTTGGGCCGGCGAGCGTCGGACCCCTCCCCCGGGCTCTCCGGGACCTGCTCCTCGGCATCCAAAAACTCAAAGATGCGCTCGGCCGATGCAACGCCCGACTGAAGCTGTGTTGCCATCGAAGCGAGCTGCGACACGGGCTGCGTGAACTGGCGCGAGTACTGGATGAAGGCCTGCACATCACCGAGCGTGAGCTGCCCCGAGACGACCTTGAGGCCGCCCACGAGCGCCACCGCCGCATAGGACAGGTTCCCCGCAAACATCATGAACGGCATGATGAGCGAACTGACCACCTGCGCACCAAGACTCGCGCGATACATCTCGGCGTTCTTCTTCTCGAAGCTCACGCGCAGATCGTCCTGGCGACCAAAAACCGACACGATCTCGTGGCCGGAGAACGCTTCCTCAACCTCCGAGTTGACCTCGCCCGTCGCATCCCACTGCTCCCCAAACAACTTCTGGGCGCGCTTGCCGATCACCGCGGTAATCACAAGCGCGAGCGGGATCACGATGAGCGCCACGAGCGTGAGAATCGGCGAGATCACGAACATCATGATGATCGTGCCGAGCACCGTGAGGCCCGAGGTAATGATGCCGCCGAGAGTGTTGTTGAGCGTGTTTTGAACGTTGTCGACATCGTTCGTGACGCGCGAGAGAAGGTCCCCGCGGCGACGCGAATCAAAGTAGCTGAGAGGCACGCGGTGCAGTTTCTCTTCGACGTCGCGGCGCAGCCTGTAGACGCTGCGGTACACCACGCGAATAAGCATGCGCGTTTCGAGCCACGTGAAGAACGCCGCGAGCACATAGAGGATCGTGACGGTGAGTAGCACCGTGTTGAGCGCACCAAAGTCGATCCCGTGACCGGGATTCAGGTCCATGCCCGAGACCATGTCCGCAAGCTGCTCTTGGCCACTCGCGCGCATTCCGGCGACAACCTGTTCCTTCGTGACGCCAGCCGGCAACCGCTTGGAGACGACACCGTTGAAGATGATGTCGGTCGCGCGGCCGAGGATCTTCGGGCCGATCACGCTCAGAATCACCGAGAGGACGCCGATTGCCATCGCGCCGAACAGCATTGCCTTTTCGGCCATGAGTTCGCGAAGGAGCCGCTTCAGCGACGGCCCGAAGTTGCGCGATTTTTGACCGGGGCGCAGGCCCCGCTCGCTCTGCTTCTTGTCCTCGCTCATTGCTTCGCCTCTTCCTCAAACTCTGAAGCCGCACCCTGCGAGGCCACAATCTCCTGATAGGTCTCGTTCGTCGCGAGGAGCTCCTCGTGCGTACCGCGCCCGACTATCCGTCCGTGATCGAGCACGAGGATCACATCGGCGCTCGTAATGGTCGATACGCGCTGGGCGACGATCACCATGAGCGCCTCGCGCGTTTCGGGTTTCAGGGCCGCGCGCAACCGCGCATCGGTCTGCAGGTCGAGCGCGCTGAAAGAGTCGTCAAAAAGGTAAATGTCGGGCTTAGACAGGAGCGCCCGCGCGATCGAGAGGCGCTGACGCTGACCACCCGACACGTTCGAACCACCCTGGGCGATCGGGGAATCGAGCCCCTCGGGCATTTCGGCAACGAAGTCGCGGGCCTGCGCAATCGTGAGGGCATGCCACACCTCTTCGTCGCTCGCCTCCGGCCGCCCAAACCTCACATTTGAGGCGACCGTCCCGCTAAAAAGATACGGGCGTTGCGGCACGTAACCGAGGCGACCGTGAAGCAACTCAGGCGCCGCCTCACGCACATCCACGCCATTGATCTTGACGGCGCCGTCCGTCACGTCGAAGAGCCGCGAGATGAGCCCGAGCAGCGTGGTTTTGCCCGAGCCTGTTCCGCCGATGATCGCCACTGTTTGCCCCGCGTGGGCCTTGAACGAAATGCCCTCGAGCACGGGCCGTTCCGCGCCCGGATACGCGAACGTAACGTCGTCAAATTCGAGCTCGGCGCGCGCACTTACACGCGGATCCCCCGGTTGAACAGCGACCTCTGGGGCAGGAAGCGCCACCGAACTGTGCGTATCGAGCACCTCCGTGATGCGCTCTGCGGAGACCATCGCACGCGGAATCATCATCGTCATGAACGTCGCCATCATGACCGCAATGAGGATCTGGATGAGGTAGGAAATAAACGCGACAATCGAACCGACCTGCATCTCGCCGCGGTCGATTGGACCCGCCGCCGCGAGCAACACAAGCACCGAGCTAAACGACAGCAGAAACATGATGATCGGGTTGATAAACGCGATCAGGTGCCCCACCCGTCGATTGATCTGCGTGAAGCGCTCGTTCGACACCTCGAAACGGCCCCGCTCATGGGGCTCGCGGACGAATGCACGCACCACGCGAATGCCCGTGATCTGCTCGCGAAGAATCAGATTCAGCTCGTCAATCCTCTCCTGCATCTCGCGGAACAGGGGCGCCGCACGCAGCACGATGACACCGATCGCGACGAGCATGAGCGGCACCATGACCGCGATCAGCCACGCAAGCTGTGCCTCCTGCTGGAGCGCGAGAACGACCCCGCCGATGCCGGTAATCGGCGCGGACACGAGGAACATGAGACCGAAGAACGACAGGTTTTGAAGCTGTTGCACGTCGTTCGTGTTGCGCGTAATAAGCGAGGCAGGAGTGAAATGGCTGATTTCCTTCGCGCTGAAGGACTGCACGCGATCGAACACATCGGAGCGCACGTCCCGCGCAAGCCTCATCGCAACCCGACCCGCGAAGTAGTTCGCGGCGCAGAGGGCGAGAATATTGGCAAAGCTCACGAGGAGCATCCAGCCGGCAAGGCGCCAAATCGCGTCGATATCACCCTTGGCGATGCCAAGATCGATGATGTCAGCGTTGAGCGTGGGCAGGTAGAGGGCGGCAAGCTGCGCCGCAGTTTCGAACACCGCGACGAGCACGAGAGAAAGCCACGACATTTTTGCGTAGCGCCACAGGAGTCTCAGGAGGGTCACGAGAGAGAAGAACCTTTCGTGCTCGTGCGGGTAAGGAGAGGCCGACGCCTGCCACGCCCGCAGTGACAATGCCCAAAGAATACAACCGATGCTGTTTCGCGACTATGGTGATCGCTCTCGACCGATTCTGCCGTGCACCGAGGGGCTGTATTAGCCTTGAGCGGTGAGTAAAACGACCCAGCGCATCGTCGTCCTGATCTTCGCTCTTGCCCTCATCATCCCCGCGGGGCTCGTGGGGATCGGGCAGTTCACGCAGAATGATCAGGGCGGTCGGCAGGTGGCCGACTCCGCGCAAGACACGCGCGCAAAGGTCGATCCCGCGACCCAGCCAAAGCCGACGAACACCACGGAACCATCGCGCGCGGACTTCCCGGGTATCGACGACGAAACCGAGGCGGGAGCAAAAGCAGCCACCACATATCTCTTTGCCGTGTACGCCTACATGATCGGCACCGGTGACACGAGCGCGTGGCGCGAACTCATGGACCCGTCGTGCGAGGAGTGCATGCGCTTTGCTGACAATGCGGAGCAACTTCACGCCGCGGGAGGCTGGATCGTGGGCGGCGAGATCACCCTCAGCGACGAGAAGGTGACGCTCACGAAGGGCAACGGTGCGAGTGATGGAGCCTCGACGACTGCGAAGGTCGACGCGACGTTCCACGAGGCCGCCGCAAAGCTCATCGATGACCCGACGCGCGAGCCCGCAACGCGCGGGGCGTCGCAGGGGAAGTTTTCCGTAGGTCTTCGTTTCGTTGACGGCCACTGGCGCGTGACGTCGATGGCGGTTGGTTAAGACAGCCGGCTAGGCGGGCCTGTACAGAAAGAGATCCGTGCGGTACGGCATCGCGACCCGGCTGCCGGGGTTGTAGCCGAGGTGCTCGTGGAGGTACCAGTCGAGATTGTCGAGGACCTTCGCTCGGGTTTTTTCCGAAGCGGTGAGATAGTAGCTGCGGGTCGTTGCAAGCCGTACGAAGTCCCACGTGGGGCGCTCATCTACCCAGTGTTCGACGTGCCGCTTCACAAGCTCGAGTCCCTCACCCACATCGGGGAGAAAACCTTCGCGTTGCACGTCGCCCGCGTGCGCAATCCGCGAATATCGATGCACCCACGGCACGCTCACATCGAGCGTGTTCCACACGAGAGCGAGCACTCCCCCGGGTGCAAGAATCCTCCGAACTTCGGCGCTCACCGCGCCCGTCTCAAACCAGTGCCACGCTTGCGCGGCAGTCACGATGTCTGCGCTTCCCGCCTCAAGAGTGGTGGCCTCTGCCGGCGCCACGCACGCCTCGAACCGCTGCGCCATTTGGCTCGCGACCGCTTGCGTGCGCGCCACTTCAAGCATCGACTCGCTCGTATCGAGCGCAGTGACGCGACAGCCTCGCTCAGCGAGCGCGAGCGAAAGCTTTCCCGTTCCGGCCCCTAGGTCAACCACGCGGGGGCGTGCAGCGGTTCCGATGGCTGCCACGATCAGGTCGAGAGCTTCAGCCGGGTACCCGGGCCTCAGCTCGTCGTAGCCGTCGCCCTCGCCTAGAAATCCCTTCGCGAGTTCCTCTTTGCGTTCCCGCGAGCCATAGCGCGGTTCATCCCGGCCCGAAATGTTGGGGATCGGGCCGGGAGTGCTTCGCCTGTCGTTCATGGTCACGAAAGACCACCCTAGCCGCGGCTCTTGATGCTCCGCGTGATGGTCTGCAGATTTAGCAAGGTTAACGGCACAACCGCCACACGGCGGCGAGCTCGTGCCCGCCGCCGATGGCGCCTCCATTCGGGCTAGTCGACGGGGCTGACCCGCACGAGGTTGTGGTCGGGGTCGGCTATCACGAAGGTGCGACCAAAGACGTCGTCGTGCGGTTCCTCGATCACGTGCACTCCTTTCGCGACCCATTCCTCGTAGACGTCGTCGATGGCAGAGGCGGGACCGGGAATCATGAGCCCGATTTCGTTCGTGCGCGGTGTCGCTGATGCGAGATTTTCGTCGTGACCGGTCCAGATTGCGAAAAGCACGCCGGGCGCGACCTCAAAAGCGACGTACCGCGGGCTGGTGAAGGTGGGTTCGATTTCGAACAGGCGACTATAGAAATCGGTGGATCGCTCGACGTCGCTGACGTAGGTCAGAAACAGATTTGGAGCCGGCATGGATCTCTCCTTATGTCAGTGGATCAGGGAGCCCCATATAATCAGGCATAGACGACACCTGCTGTCATGTTTTCTTTAAGGATTGGGAATGAAGTCGTCCCGCTTGTTGTCCATCCTGCTGCTACTGCAAACCCACGAACGAATGACCAGTCAAGAACTGGCTCGTCGTCTTGAGGTATCTTCACGCACGATCCTGCGTGACATCACGGCGTTGTCGGCTGCTGGGGTGCCGATCTACACCGAGCGGGGCCGGGGTGGAGCCATCGTGCTGGATCACCGGGCCCGGCTCGACGTCTCACGCCTCGATCCAAATGAACTGCAGCTGCTATCCGTCGCAGGACTAGATGAGGGTCTTCTTGAGCAGATCGGGCTCCATGCTGTACATGTCAGAACCCAGCAGAAGCTGACCGCTGTTGCGGCGCGTAAGCAAACCTCCGCCGCTCTGCCCTTGCCCGAGGTGCTCCACGTCGACCCCTCTGGATGGCTCACGGCCGAGCAGGAACTCGACGTGGCCGACCTTCTCACCGCTGCTCGAAATAGACAACGCATCCGCCTCCGATATCGACGCAGCGGCGAGAGCAGCGGGCAGTGGGTTGTCGCGGACCCTTACGGTCTCGTGAACAAAGCCGGATCCTGGTATCTAGTGGCTGACGTCGCCTCACAACCCCGCATGTTTAACACCAGCCGCATTGAGACCCGCGAGCTACTTACGGATTCCGCAGTGCTACGACCGGACTGCGATCTGCGCTCAGTGTGGCAAGAATTGCTGACCAGTTTTCAGTCGGCGCCTGGTATCGAGGTGCACGCACAGCTGCGCTCGACCCGCCTAGATCTGGCCCGACGAATCCTTAGAGGGCGAATGATCCGTATCGACGGCTCCGAGGACGAGTGGACTCATATCGTCGTCCACTATCCAGACGTTGAATCGGTTCGGCAGCTCCTCCAATTCGGAGACCACATTCGGATCTTAAGACCAGCCGCAGCGGTGGTTCGATTCCGCGAGATCGCGGCCCAGATCGTGCAGTTTCACTCAGCACAAAGCACTGCCGATCATCGCCGCCGCGATCGCTAACCAGCCCTCGAGAAGAGGTGGATGCCAAGCGCGACGATGAACACTGTTCCGCTCGCCATCGCGAGCAGGAGTTCTACGAGAATGCCAATCCCGAGGGTTTTCAAGGTGGAGAGCGTCGAGTTGAGGGCGTCGTGGAACTCGCGCTTGCGGCTCAGCTCTACGAGGAAGAAGCCGAGAATGAACCCGATGAGGAGGCCCGGGCCGGGAATGAGGAACAGGCCGAGGATCGCGCAGCCGATCGCGACGAAGATCGCCCACGTGGGCACTTCGCTCTGTTTGAGCTTCCGCCCAGTGAGCACGTAGCTGCTCGCCATGCCCGCGATCGAAAACATCGCCACCAGCGCGAACGCAACCCAGCCCGTCCAGCCGCCGATCCCTATGGCCCATACGAGCATTCCGGTAAGGATGAGGAACGACCCGGGAAGCACGGGCAGCACGATGCCCGTGATACCTACCGCGAAGGCGAGCGCGGCGATGATTGTCACGATGATGTCCACGGGCACGGTGTTCTCCTTAGTGCGTGGCGGGCAAGGGGCAATTTGGACGCCGCTGGCGGAGACTTCAGTCTATAGAGATTCGCGCAGGCACCGCTCGCTACACACTCACGCTGATGCGCGAGGTACCGTCGGACTTTCTTTCCACGTGCACCTTCTCCGCGATCTGTGTTTTGAGTTCGGCGACGTGGGAGATGATTCCCACCGTGCGACCGTGGGCGGCAAGTTGGCGGATCTCGGCGATCACACCCTCGAGTTTTTCCGGGTCGAGCGTGCCGAAGCCTTCGTCGATAAAGAGGGTGTTCATCTGCACCCCGCCGTTTTCTCCGCTCACGACGTCGGCGAGGCCGAGCGCGAGTGCGAGTGACACGTAGAAGGTTTCACCACCCGAGAGGGTCGAGGGCGAGCGAGAGGAATCATTGCGCAAGTCGAGCATGTCGAGGTCGAGCCCAACGTGCTTGCGGCCTGCTTTTTCGGGTTGGGCAAGGCGGATCTCGTAGATCCCACCCGAGAGAGTCGATAGCCGCGCATTCGCGGCCTCGATGACCTTCTCGAAGCGGCGCATGACCGCGAACGTCGACAGGGTGAGACGTGCTTTCGCATCGCTCGAGTTGCCCGTCGCGATATTCGCGAGGTGAAGTATTTCGCTTTGGCGCGCCGAGCGTTTCTCGTGCGCGGTGGCAAGAGCCGTGAAATCTGTGCGTGCGCGTTTCACGCGCTCGAGCTCTTTCGCGCGAGTCGCGTGGGTTCCCGCGGCTTCCGTGTGTGCATCGCGGGTCTCGCGCACGCGCGCTGCCGCGGTCTCGAGCGCCGCGGCTGCATCTCGCTGGGCTTCTTCGCTCGCATCAATGCCCTCGAGACGGCCGTCCGCGCGGGCATCCTCGATGAGCGCGGTGAGCGAAGAATGCTCCTTCACGGTGTCCTCGAGCGATTGTCTACGGTCGGGGGCAAGACGCGCCTGCGCCACTTTCTCTATGGTTTCGAAGCCGCTGCCCTCGAGAGACTCGTTGAGGTGCGTTTGAGCCCGCTCGTGCGCAGAACGAGCCTCCAGGGCTTTGTCGAGCAGTTTCGCGTGCGCGCGAGCATCCTTACCCTCCGTTAGAAGCGCGAGGCGTAGCGCCGCGATGCTCCCGTGCGAGTCTTCGTGGGCCGAAAGCTCCTGTGCAATAGCCGCGCGGGTCTCGGTTAGAGCTTTCTCGAGGTGCTGAGCTTCGAGGGCGGCACGCTCGGCGGCGAGCGCCTCCTCGTGCGCTTCACGTTCGAGCGAGGCCGTTCGCTCGTCGAACCGCGAGATCTCCGTTTTCACTCGCTCACGCTCGCCCTCGGCTTCGCGCGCAAGCTCCTCCTCGCGGGCAAGCGCAACACCCTCGCTCCTCAAGCGTTCGATGAGTTCAGGAAGCTGCTCCTGGAACTTCGCGAGATCCCCCTCGACGCTCTCCCCCCACGCCCGCTCGAGCGCATCGAGGTGGAGTGCCTTGGTGGCGGCAGCCGATGCCCGTGCCTCGCTCAGGCCCTGTTCGGCCTCCACTCGCGCGCGTTCGGCCGCCGCAGTGCGCTCTTGGCTCACGAGCTCATCGTCGGTGTGCGCGGGTGCCGGGTGCTCACACGCCCCGCACACGGGGCATGCCTGGCCGTCCTCGAGGTCCGCCGCGAGCTCGAAGGCGATCGCGTCGAGGCGTTTGCGCCGAAGACGTGCCTCTTCCTCGCTTGCACGCTTGAGAGCCGCGAGCATGTCGCGTTCATGCTGCGCGCGCGACGAGTAGGTTTCGAGGGTCGTGCTCGCCTCCTTCGCGGTGCGCTCGCGCGCGGCATGGGACTCGCGCCTTTCTATGAGGGCCCCGAGGCTCGAGGCCCGCTCGGTTGCCTCGCGAAGCTTCTCGGCGAGCACTTCACGTTCCGACGGCCGCTCGTTCAACAGCGTCGCCTTCTCTTTCGACGCTTCCGCCGCCCTTTCAGCCTCGCGAGCGGCCTCTTTCACCTCGGTCGCACGTCGAGGTAGCGCTGCTTCCTCCTTTTCGAGGCTCGCGAGCGCAGCGGCCGCTCCCAGTGCGCTTTCGCTTCGCTGATGGTTCTTGTCGCTTAGCGCCCCCCACTGGGAGACTTGCCCACGTTCGGCTTCGGGAAGTGCCGTCGCGGCGGCGTCCAGCGCTGCCGCCGCGCTCTTTTCATGCGCGTGGGCGTAGAACGGTTTTTCGGCACGTTCGTGAGAGGCAAGGCTTTCGCGGGCTTTGCGCGCCGCCCCTTCAATCGATGCCCGTTTCTTCTCGTGGGCGTCGAGCTGGGCTTTGCGAGCGAGCAGATCGTGGCGTTCGGTGGCTTTCTTCGCGGCTTCCGCCGCCTCGTTCGAGGCTGCCTTCGCTATGTCCAGGATGCGCATGGCTTCGCGAGCGGCGGCTTCGGAGGAATTCTCGAGCTCCTCGCCAATAGCCCTGGCACGCTCGAGACCCGCCGGGGTGAAATCCCGGGTATCGGTGAGCGCCTGCATGCGCTGCTCATCGCTGACCGATGCCGCCTCGAGGACCCGCTGGAGGGCCGCGCCGAGTTCCGCTTTTGAGGCGTCGACGTCACGTTGAGCCTCGCGTCTGAGTTCGCCGAATGATTGTTCGATCTGCTCGTACAGCTGAGTCTGGAAGATCCGTTCGAGCACAGTCTTGCGTTCACTCGTGTCAGCTTTGAGAAAGCGGGCGAACTCGCCCTGAGGAAGCACGACTGTTTGGGTGAACTGCGCGTGCGTGAGGCCGAGCAGTTCCTGAATCTCCCGGCCAACGTCGGCCGGTCGGTTGGCGATCGGCTCGATCTCTTCCGCGCGTTCGGTGCCAGCGATCGCCTCACCTAGCGCTTCGGGCGAGGCTAGCCGCCAGAGCTTCGCGCTCTGGTTCTCATGCACGGGAGCGCCTTTTCCACGCAGTCGAGCGCGCTCGTAGGCGGGGGTGCGCCGCACGCGGTAGATCCCTCGTGGAACCTCGAAAAAGAGGTCCACGACGCTCGGGTGCGTATTGGGCATGAAGTCGCTTCGCACTCGCGCATCGCTCGAGCCGCCGCCCGCAACATTGCCGTAGAGGGCAAAGACGATCGCATCGATGATGGTGGACTTTCCAGAACCCGTGGCGCCCTCGAGGAGAAAGAGGCCGCTCGCGCCGAGCGCATCGAAATCGAGTTCGACTTTCTCCCTAAACGGCCCGATGCCCTCAAAACTCAGGTGGTGAAGTTTCATGGATTCAGGAAGCCTTTCGCTGTGCGTGCGACTCCGTGAGATCGGCACGTGCGCGCGCATCGGCGAGCACCTGCTCGATGATGTCTCGTTGCACGGCGCTCGGTTCGGCACCCGTGACGTAGTCGAAGAATTCCGAGATGACCTCCGTCGGTGAAGCCTCGCGCGTCACAACCGGCGCGGCACTAGATTCCGTTTCGCGTGTGGAGCGGAACTCCGTAAAAAGGAGATGTGGAAGCGCCGCGCTCAGGACCTGCTGAAGGTGCGCGGGGCGAGTTTCCTCCCGCACGATCGCGTGGACCCAATCCTCCGAATAGTTCGGGGCACTATCGAGAATCTCTTTGAGAGAGCCGTCCAGTTCGATGAGTCGGCGGCGCACGGGGGTGGGAATACGTTCCACCTCGACCAACCCCGAGGAGTCCATCTCGACAAGAAGAACGGCTTTGGTGTGGTGACGCTCCGAGAACGAGAAGGCCAGAGGGCTTCCCGAGTACCACGCGACGGGCCGCTCGCCAGGGACAAGCGCACTCATGTTTTGGCAGCCGTGGAGGTGGCCGAGCGCGACGTAGTCGACCCCCGCAAACACGCCACCGGGAACAGACGCCACACCACCCACGCTCAGGTCGCGTTCGGAATCCGAGCCGTCCCCGCCCGCAACGAAGGTGTGGGCAAGCACGACGCTTCGCGGATGCCCGAGA
The DNA here is from genome assembly GCF_000413375.1 of Dermabacter sp. HFH0086. Classification (NCBI taxonomy): domain Bacteria; kingdom Bacillati; phylum Actinomycetota; class Actinomycetes; order Micrococcales; family Dermabacteraceae; genus Dermabacter; species Dermabacter sp. HFH0086. The sequence goes on along the minus strand of NZ_KE340308.1, from coordinate 983,306 downwards.
ATCTCGAGTTTTGCACGGACTCGATCCATCGCCTGCACCGTAACGTCTTCGTGCGTGCGAGGAAGCGGGTCCCCACCCTTGGGAGCGAGGCTGTAGCGCGCAAGATCCGGATCAAGGAAGGGCAGCCCGAAAAAGAGCACCTCACCGTGCTCATCGGCAACCGAAACCGGGTGCTCGATCCCTTCGACATCCGCGAGAATGTGAATGCCGGGCCGCATGAGTTTTGCGCCAAAGCCGAGCCGCACCGCCGAATCGTGGTTGCCTGGCGTGAGGATCACCGTGGTTTCTTCCGCGAGCGCTGCGAGCGACTCGTGCAGAAGCTCAACCGCCTCGACGGGCGGGACCGAGCGATCGTAGATATCGCCGGCGATCACGAGAGCGTGCGCTCCGGTTTCACGGACCTTCGCCAGAAGGAAATCCTGGAACTCCCGCTGGTATTCGTGCAGGTTCTCACCGTGCAAGGTGCGCCCGAGGTGCCAATCCGACGTGTGAAGAATTTTCATGCTTTCACTCTAAGAGGAGGGTGGGACATTTAAACTCACCTCATGACGTCTGCGCCTTTTTTCGCCTTCGTAGCCGCCCTCGCAAATGCCGTGTTCTTTCTGCCCAAAGTTCCCGAAGCCGCCGAGCCGGTTGCCTTCCTCCCCGGCGCGGATAAATTGGGACACATCCTCGTGTTTGCTTTCACGACCTGGGCGTTTTCACGACTTCTATGTCTCGAAGACTCGCGGGCTCTCTCGTGGTCCCCTCGTGCTGAGAGTGGCGCGCACCAGCGTGGGAACACGAGGCTCGAGACAGTTTTCGGGGTCGTGAAGGTCCGACACTTGCTCGTTCTCATTGCCGTCCTCCTCCTGTGGGGCGCCGCGATCGAAGTCCTGCAATCGTTCATGCCCGCGCGCTCAGCAGATGTCACCGACGCGCTTGCCGACGCATGCGGAATCGCCCTCGGAGTCGGAGCGCTGTGGATCGAACTCGCGCTCGCCCAGCGGTCCCGCACCCGCCGCACCGCAGGATAACGACTGCGACATGATCGCGAGCCTCACGACAGTCGCGCGGCTCACAGGATGTGGAGCTTTCTTTCACGTCACCGATTTACCGTTATGGGCGGCCATAGCCGAGTCGCATCACTGAAGGACCAGATCGTTCATGCCCCTGCTCCCCGCGTTCTATCGCAAGACCGTGCCCGCCAAAGATGGCGCAAGTTGGCCCCATGTCGTGGTCGTTGGCGGCGGCTTCGCCGGCGCCCACCTCGTGCTTGCCCTGCGCGATGCTCGCGTGCGGGTCACGCTCATCGATCGGAACGTGTACAAGACTTTCCAGCCGCTCCTCTATCAGGTTGCGACCGCGGGCCTCAACTCTGGCGACGTCACGATGTTCCTGCGCGGGCTCTCCCTCCACGCCCCCAACATGCGCTTTCGCCAGGGAGAGGTCACGGGGATTGACACCGACGATCAGGTCGTGAAGCTTTCCGACGGAGGCTCGGTGCGCTACGACCACCTCGTTTTGGCAAATGGCGCCACCACGAACTATTTCGGCACCCCGGGCGCGGAAGAGTTCGCGATGCCGATGTACACCCGCTCGCAGGCTCTCGAGATCCGCGAGCGGATCTTCGCGGAGCTCGAGCGTGCCACGCAGCTCACGGAGATGAGCTTCACCGACCGCCTCGCCATTTCGATTGTGGGCGGTGGCCCCACGGGCGTGGAAATCGCGGGGGCACTCGCTGATTTCCGCATTAGCGAGCTCGATGTGCTCTACCCCGAGGTGGACCCGGGAACGCTCGAGATTTCCCTTATTCAACGCGGCGATGAGCTCCTCAAAGCCTTCGAGCCTCAGCATCGCGAGTATGCGGCGCGCGAGCTTGAAAAGCGCGGCGTGACGCTGCGCCTTGGCCAGGGTGTCGAGGAGGTCGGCTACGACTTTGTGCGCCTCGCCGACGGCAGCTACGTCGAATCAGACATCACGATCTGGGCCGCCGGCGTGAGCGTGTCGACGTCCGTCAACGCGTGGGGTTTCCCGCAGGGGCGCGGGGGGCGAATCGATGTCGATCCCACCCTTCGCGTCAAGGGCTATGACAACGTGTGGGCCGCGGGTGATATCGCCGGTGGCGATGATCCACAGCCGCAACTCGCCCAACCCGCCGTGCAAATGGGCCAGCACGTGGCCCGCGCGATCAAGGCCCTCGTCGACGGCGATGAGGACGCTGCACACAAACCGTTCCACTACAACGACCTGGGGGCGATGGCGACGATCGGTCGGCGTGCCGCTATCGCGGAACTGCCCGGAGGCGTGAATCTCCAGGGCTCGATCGGGTGGCTCGCATGGCTGGGCGTGCACGTCTCGAAGTTGCTCGGTACACGCAATCGCCGTTCGGTTGCCGCGAACCTCCTGTATCTCTACAACGGCACGGGCATTTCCCGTGTGCCGAACCCGGTCGTGGGTGACGTGGATTCGCTCGGAGCTCGCAGGGCCTTTCGGGAAAATGCGCCGATTCGCCGGTTCGGCTACCAGGCCGGCAAACGGTTCAAGGATCCGGGCAGGCCGCGCATGCGCCGCTAGGGTGATGCCCCGGGTTTTACACGGGTTTTAAGCGCGCTACACGCTTAACGGTTGTTTCGTGGCCTATCGTGAGGTGGAGCGCGGTGAATCTTCCGCGTGGAATCTCTATCGCTCGCCTGACCACGAGGACGCACCCCATGGCCCAGCCCCGCACGACTGCGCTTCGCCGCCGCCTGAGCGGTGTCGTCGCAGGAGCGAGTGTGCTTGCCTCGGTACTGGCGATCTCGGGTACGGTGCCGTTTGAGACAGTGAGCGCTTTTGCTGTCGACACCACCTGCACACCGGGAACCGTCACCCTTTCCGAAGCAAAGGTCGAAAAGGGAAAGGCGTTTACGGCACTCGTATGCGGCCTCAAGGAAGGCACGCAGGTGCGAGGCGAATACCGCCACGCCGATCCAGCCGTCGAACTCGAAGCGACCGCAACCCCCACCGAAGGTAATCCGGTCGAGCTCCCGCCGCTCGGTTATTCGCGTGACACCGCGATTGTGGACGCCAACGGGCGTGCAAGAGTAACCTTCGTCATCGCGGAGCCCGGAAACTACATGGTCACTGTCGCCCCACTCAAGGGCGGCACGAAGTCCAGTGCGCAGGTCACCGTCACCGAGCCGGCTGAGCCCACGCCAACCCCGACTCCTGAACCGACGCCAAAGCCCGATCCCACCGATCCCACCGATCAGCCCTCGCCTAGCCCGACGCCGAAGCCGGAGCCAAGCCCTACGGATCAACCTGACCCAACCCCCACGCCGACGCCGGATCCCAAACCAACTGCGGAGCCTACCGCCACCCCGAAGCCGGATCCCACGGAGAAACCTGCACCTTCACCAACGGAACCGGCGTCCCCATCCTCGTCAGCGCGCCCTTCCCCGCGCCCTGAAACGGAAGCGCCGCTCCCCGCCGATCCGGGCGACAGCCCCGGCAGCACCGAACCCTCGACGACGCCCTCGCGCGAACAAACGGGTGAGCCCGAAGGATCCTCAACCGAGGCTGGCGGATCGAGGTTCGTGCGCTCTCACCCCTCCGCCATGTCCCGTATTCCTCAGCGAAGCGGCTACGGACGCTCAGCCGACTTCGGCGCCGTGGGAAGCGACTATTCGAAACTCAGCCACCACGGCACGAGTGGCAACGGCGATGCTGGCGGCATCGTCAGACCAGGCCCAACCCCGAGCCCGACGCCCGGTCAGCCTCAAGAGGAGCCGACGGAGGGCTCCACCCAGCTCATCACCGATCCCTCGCGGCAGCCGCTTGGCCTATCGGTCGCATGGCTCATCGGCGGCGTGATTGCGGGCCTCGGCCTCGCGGCTACGGGCGCGATCGTGCTAATGCGCCGCAATAGCTAGGCCAGGTACGCGGCGAGCGCCTCGAACTGATCGCGCGGGTGAAAGCCCGCCTCGGTAATTTTGCTCAGGTCGAGCGCGGAATTGATGGGGCGAAGCGCGATGCCCTTGTGTGTATCGAGGTATTCGGCACTTGAGACGCTTTGAACGTTCTCCGGGTCGTGCCCCGTGAGCTCGTAGACTCTCTGCGCGATCTCGAACCACGAGGTGATATCGCCTGAGTTCGTCACGTTGTAGGTGCCGAACGGCACCCGGGCGCGCAGCACAAAATCGATCGCACGCGCGATTTCATCCGTAAAGGTCAAACGCCCAAACTGGTCGTTGACGACCGAGGGCGACTCGCCATTAACGGCGTGTTCACGCATCGTCGCAACAAAATTCTTGCCCTCGCCGACAACCCAGCTCGTCCGGAGAATGTAGTGCGTATCGAGGGTCGAGACCGCGGCATCACCGGCCGCTTTCGTCTGTCCGTAGACGCCGAGCGGGGCGAAGCCTTCCTCCTCCGTGTGGAACGCGACCGAACCATCGAAGACGTAGTCACTCGAGATGTGCACGAGCACGGCACCCGCCTCACGCGCGGCCGAGACCAAAAGTGCAACCCCCTTGGCGTTCACCGCCCATGCTTCTCGGCGCCCCTCGGCACTTTCCGCGCCGTCTTTATCGGTATAGCCCGCGGCGTTCACGATCACACTGTAGGGCGAGAAATCAAAAGCGGCGATTGAGTCATGGGCGCCGACATCGAGGACCTCGCGGTCCACGAAATCAACATCGTCGCGACCGAGCCACAGCCCCTGGAGAGCTCGCCCTAGCTGTCCCGCGGCACCCACCACGAGGGTACGCTCGGGCGAGGAGGCCGCTTCTTGCCATTCGCGTTCGGCAGGCGGGGATGCAAAGTCGTGGGACACGGGCATTCCTTACTGTTCGTTTTTCGCGTATGTCGCTTCAGTTGCGGCCTTTGAGGCGCGCCACCACTGTTCGTTCTCGCGATACCACTCAATCGTCTCGCGGATACCGGCATCAAAGTCGCGGTGGCGAGGGCGCCACCCGAGTTCGTCCTCAAGCTTGCGTGCGTCGAGCGCGTAGCGCACGTCGTGCCCGGGCCGGTCGGCCACAAAGTCGATGTCGTCTCCGTCGCGCCCGAAGGCCTCGAGAATGACCCGCGCAACCTCGCGGTTGCTTCTCTCGCACTTCGCACCCACCAGGTACGTCTCACCGATGCGGCCCCGCTCGAGGATAGCAAGAACGGCCGAAGAGTGGTCGTCAACATGAATCCAATCGCGAACGTTCGCGCCGTCACCGAAGAGCCGCGGCCGCACTCCATCAAGAAGATTCGTGATTTGTCGGGGAATGAACTTCTCAACGTGCTGGCGAGGCCCGTAGTTATTCGAGCAAATCGAGATGGTTGCCCGTAACCCGAAGCTGCGTGTCCAGGCGCGTACGAGAAGATCGCTCGAGGCTTTCGTCGCGCTATAGGGAGAGCTTGGCCGGTAAGGGGATTCTTCCGTGAACCGCCGATCATCCTCGAGCGGTAGATCGCCGTAGACCTCGTCGGTAGAGACGTGGTGGAGACGCACGCCGAACTCGCGCACCGCTTCAAGCAGGGCAAAAGTGCCCACAATGTTCGAGCGCACGAACACGGTCGGGTCGCTCAGCGATCGATCGTTGTGGGACTCGGCAGCAAAGTGCACAACCGCATCCGTTTCAGGATCGAGGCTTTCGACAAGCGCACGAGTGGCTTCACGATCAGCGACATCGCCAACAACGAGACGCACGCGATCCTGGGGAAGACCCTCGAGGTTTGCCTCATTCCCCGCGTACGTCAAAGCATCAAGAACTGTCACCGAATAATCGGTGTGCGTGACGACATAGTGCACGAAATTCGAACCGACGAATCCCGCGCCACCGGTCACGATCAAGTGTGCAGCACCACCCATAGCTGCTAGTGTGCCACGACGACGAGCGCCAGACTGTTAGGCGAGTCTCCCGGCCCTCTCCCCACGCCCCAGCGCCATGATCGTAAAGCCCGCCTCGCGCCAGCGGGCCAGATCGAAGACCCCGCGTCCGTCGATCACCGCACGCTCGGCCACGAGCTCCGCGACACGAGCAGGATCAAGGTCGCGGTACACCTGCCACTCCGTCGCGAGGATGAGCAAGCGCGCGCCGCTCATCGCCTCCTCGAGATCGTCCACGAGGGTCAACTCCTCGTAGCGGCCTCGCACGACCGCGAGAGCCTGCGGATCCGTGATCCGCACATCAGCACCGTGGCGCGCGAGGGAAAGGGCGATGTCGATCGCGGGCGAATCACGCACGTCATCGCTATAGGGCTTGAATGCCGCGCCGAGAACCGTGATGGGCACCCCCGTGAGGTCCCCGTTGAAATACTCGAGGGCGAGCTCCACGGGGCGCGCGCGACGCTTCTGATTGATGCGATCGACGTTGCGGAGAAATTCGAAGGACTCCCCCACACCGTGCTCCTCCGCACTCGCAATGAAGGCCCGCACGTCTTTAGGGAGACAGCCGCCGCCGAAGCCGATGCCGGCTTTGAGGAAGCGTCGGCCAATGCGCTCGTCAAGACCGATCGCCTCGGCAACCTCGACAACGTCGGCGCCCGTCGCCTCACACATCTCCGCGACCGCGTTGACGAAACTGATCTTCGTTGCGAGGAACGCATTCGCGCTCACCTTCACGAGCTCGGCGCTCTCGTACCCGTACACAAGGCGGGGCGTCCCGGCCTCGAGGATCGAGGCGTACACCTCGTCGAGATGCGTGATGGAAAACTTCTGCTCCTCGTGCACGCCGTATACGAGGCGATCCGGGCCGAGCGTATCTTTCACCGCGTACCCCTCGCGCAAAAACTCCGGATTCCACGCGAGTTCGACGTTCGGAAGATCCGCAAATGCCTCGCTGAGGCCGCGCGCTGTCCCAACGGGCACGGTCGATTTGCCCACCACAAGGATCCTGTCGCGCGTCGATCCGGCGAGAATTTCCCTCAGGCCCTTGCGTACAGCATGGAGAGCGGCGAGATCCGCGGAGCCGTCGGACCCCTGCGGCGTACCCACGCACACAAAGTGCACGTCGCACTCGCGCACATCCGCGAGATCCGTCGAGAAATGGAGATTTCCGCGCTCGAGAGCTGCGGAGAGTTTTTCGGGGAAACTGGGCTCGAAAAATGGCGCTTCACCGCGCTCAAGCTTGGCGATCCTCTCGGTATCCACATCGATCCCCACGACATCGTGCCCCAGTTCCGCCATGCATACCGCGTGAACTGCACCAAGATATCCGAGCCCAATAACCGAGATTTTCATATATATCCTTGTGACGAAGAAGTAAGCGAATCTTTGACGGCGAAAAACCGTCATTGATTCGACCCTACCGACCGCACACTCACACCCCGGCCCGGGTTACCGAGAATTCACCGCGTACTTTCAGCCGTTCACGCGCCCGTTAACAATGTCTGGTTTCCGACGGTCGCCGCGACCACTCGACCCCACACGGATCAATCGTGCGGCGACGAGTGCGGGTCAGCGATCACGGCCGACTCGTAGTATTCGCGCAACTGTTCTTCTTGCGTGAACGTCAAATGACCGAGCCCGTTCGCGCGCGGGGCATCCTCGAGAATTTCGCGCCGAACCGCGGTTCTGGGGCCACTTTCATCAAGGTCAATATATTCGTAGGGAATATAGATTTCACGCGTACCGAAAGGCCCGAGTGCAAGCGTCACAAAAGAGATTTTTTGAGTGCGATCATTGAGGAAAATTTCGCACACTTTACCGAGGCGCGCACCGGAGGCATCGCGCACGAGAGCGTTGCGGAGTCGATCAAGCTCAACCTCGGTCGCCATACACGCTACTTTCTGCTCGTCGGGGTAAACGGATCGGCTTCGCGCAGCGGGATGACGAACATGCGCAAGAAAATCGAGAGGTCATGGTCATAGAGGCCATCGCCCATGAGGGCATCGCGCATGAAGACCCCCGTCCACATCGCGACGATCGAGCGGGCAATCCACTCGGGGCTCGCACCTTCGTCGAGCCAGCCCTTTTCTTCGTACATCTCAAAAAGGGCGGTGAGCTTCTCTTCTGCCATCGTCTGCATTCCCACGATCGCTTCGTGACCGGGGTGATCCTTTTCGACAGCCTCGGCCCTCACGACGGCGAACATCACGGACTGGTACTGCCGCACCGCATCCCAGTCACGAATCGCCGCGGGCTCTTGCGCCGTCTCGACGAAGTCATCGATGAGCTCTTCAAAATGGCGTGCCGCGCGCTCGAGGACCGCCTGGAGCAAGGTTTCCTTACGGGAAAAATGATGGAGCATACCCGGGTGGGAGATTCCCACGCGCTCGGAAATATCGCGAAGCGACGTGCCACGGTAGCCGTACGTGGAGAACAGGAGCGTCGCTTCCTCGAGGATGACCTCGCGAGTGCGCTCTCCGCGCGCCCGCGTGAGGTTGACTCTGGCGCCGTGATCGGGCGATGGATCGGCCGTGCGACGGGCTGCTCGGCGATCGGGGGTCATGGGCAACACTCCTAGGCTCTGTGACGGCGCGTGAACCTTGTGGCTGCTACGCACGCTCGCCCGCACAACACTGTAGGGTCACGACCTGCACGTACGCTAAGTTACGGCGATGAGCATGGGGGTGGATTCACGGGCGAATACCAATATTTCCAGCAGTTACTCCCAGTATGTCACAGCTTCGAGGCTTCAGCCCGCAAGCCGCTCGCATATCTGCACCGCGTTGAGGGCCGCGCCCTTGCGAAGGTTGTCCGAGGACACGAAGAAGATAAGTCCGCGACCATCCGGAACCGCCTGATCACTGCGGAACCGCCCCACGAATGTGCCGTCGCGCCCTGCAGCAAGGCGCGACGTGGGCACATCAACGAGGTCGACGCCCACCTGGGCCCGGACCGCTTCCTCGGCTTCGTCCACGGTGATCGGCCGCTCAAACTCGGCGTGGATGCTGAGCGAATGCCCCGTGAACACCCCAATGCGCACGCACGTGCCCGACACACGGAGATCCGGAAGATCGAGAATGCGCCGGGACTCATTGCGGAGTTTTTGCTCTTCATCGGTCTCGAGCGAGCCGTCGTCCACAAGCGCCCCCGCGAACGGGACCGCGTTGAACGCGATCGGAGCTGGATACACGCATGGCGCCGGCTCAGCATCGACTCGGCCATCGAGGGCGAGCGACTCAAGGTCATTCACGTGGGCGCGCGTTTGGTTCGCAAGCTCGTCGACGCCTTTGAGGCCGCTGCCGGACACAGCCTGGTAGGTCGCAACCGTGAGCCGCTCGAGCCCGGCGCGCTCGTGAAGAGCCTTGAGGGTCGGCATCGCCGCCATCGTCGTGCAGTTCGGGTTCGCAATAATGCCTTTCGGCGCTTTCTCGGCACACTCTCCGTTCACTTCGGCGACAACGAGCGGGACATCCGGATCCTTACGCCACGCGGAACTGTTGTCGATCACAGTGGCACCGGCGCGTGCAAACACGGGAGCGAGGCGCTTCGAGGTCGCACCACCCGCGCTGAACAACGCGATATCGACCGTATTGCCCTCACCCTCGAGCACTGCGGTCTCGGCGTTTTCTACCACGAGGTCCTCGCCATTGACACGCATACGCGTACCCGCCGAACGCTCGGACGCAAAAAGGCGGATTCGCGAGTGCCGCACGCGACGCTCTTCGAGAAGCGCGAGCATGACACGGCCCACCTGGCCCGTTGCCCCCACGACAGCAATGACCGGCCCCGACGGGTCCCTATCCATAACCTTTTCGCCCATTGCCCTCTCCTTTCGGTCGCGCTCAGCGACCCGTTCCGGCGTAAATGATGGCTTCACCCTCGCCGTCGAGGCCGAAAGCCGTGTGGAGCACCCGCACAGCCTGGTCGAGCTCGTCGACGCGAGTCACGACGCTGATGCGGATCTCCGAGGTCGAAATCATCGAAATATTGATCCCCGCGTTCGACAGCGCGCGGAACGCCGTCGCGGACACGCCGGGGTTCGACTTCATGCCCGCGCCAATAATCGAGACCTTGCCGATCTGGCCGGTGTACCGCAACTCGCGATAGCCGATCTCGCTTCGCGCTGCCTCGAGCGCACGTGTGGCAGCCTCGGCGTGCGCCTCGGGAATTGTGAACGAAATCGCGACTGTACCGTCGACAGTTGAGACATTCTGGACGATCATGTCGACATGCGCGCCGACGGACGCGACGAGTTCGAAAATTGCCGCGGCTTTCCCGGGCGTATCGGGGACCTCGACGAGGGTCACCATACCCTCGCTGCGGTCGTGGGCGATGCCCGTGATCATCGGGGCCTCATGGCCCCCTTCTGTCAGGAATGCCACGGGGGCCTCCTCCTTCGTAGGTGAAACATCACAGGCGCCCGCGAGTGCGCCAAGGCGGGTAAGGTCGGGGTCGATCGGGAAGTCCCGATCGGGATCCTCGCAAATCACGGTGCCGATACGGCCGCTGTGGCTCGAACGCACGTGGAGTGGAACCTCGAAACGGCGCGCGTACTCGACACATCGAAGGGCGAGAATCTTCGCTCCGGCAGCGGCCATTTCCAGCATCTCCTCGGAGCTGATCTCGGGGATGCGGCATGCGCTCGACACGATGCGCGGATCGGCGGTAAAGATTCCATCCACGTCGCTGTAGATCTCGCACACGTCTGCCTCGAGCGCTGCCGCGAGGGCGACGGCGGTGGTGTCGCTCCCGCCGCGACCGAGAGTCGTGATTTCCTTCGTCGTGCGCGACACCCCTTGAAAGCCCGCGACGATGGCGACGTGACCGTTGTCGAGCGCGCTGCGGATACGCCCGGGGGTCACGTCAATGATGTGGGCGCCGCCGTGAAGCTCGTCGGTAATCATGCCCGCCTGCGAGCCCGTGTATGCCCGCGCGCTCACGCCATTGGCGTTGAGGGCCATCGAGAGCACCGCCATCGAGATGCGTTCGCCCGCCGTGAGCAGCATGTCGAGTTCGCGGGCGGGCGGCTGCGCGGTCACTTCTTGAGCGAGGTCGATGAGTTCATCGGTCATGTCCCCCATCGCCGAGACGACGACCACGACTTCGTGGCCCGCCTTCGCGTACAGAGCGATGCGCGCGGCGACGCGCTTGATCGCGGCGGCATCCTCAACGGAGGATCCGCCAAATTTTTGTACGACAAGCGCCATGGGCGAGCTTCCCTTTCGCGCGCGGGGTTACCGCGGTAGTGGCATGAATGCGGGGTGGTGCCATTGTGACAGGCGAGGCCGCGGGGATGAGTGCAGCGCGCCCGTTGCGTCTCACACTGTGAGGCGTCCCGCGTGCAGCTCCTCGAGACTCTCCGGGATATCGTGCTCGCCTTTGATCGTGGGAGGCTCGACCGTGGCGGGCGTCACCTGTTCTTCGCCGAGCCCAAAGTCGGGCAACACACCGGTTCTCGAGGCCGCCTTGGCGATTTGCTCGAGCGTCGCGTCTTTCGGTAGACCAAGTTTCATCGCCTGACGTTCGCGCAGAGCCGCCCTCACGCGCGGATCGTCCGCGAGATCCGTCCGTGTGCCGCGCTGAGGTGCAATGGCTGAGAACGGCACCTCTCTGCGCATGTACCAGCCCGCAGGGCCGTAAACGATCGTGCGCAGGTCAATCGCCATCGCGCGGTAGGTGGCGATCATCCCCAATGCGCTCGCCGCGAATCCCGAGATCCCAAGAACCCAGAGGTGCACTGGGCCCGCGAGGGCTGCGTCACCGGTCACCTGGAGCACGACGAGCAACGCGATGAGGCACACGGCTTCCACTGCGGCGAGACCAAGGGTTGTCACCCACACGACGCCCCGCTCCCATCGATTCACGGCCATGCGCTCAGTAATCGTGGGATAGGTGCGCTGATCCCGGACCCCCCGTTTTGATGGCGGTATGAGGTGGAACAGGGAGAGCACGAGCGGTGGCAGCCATGCGAAGGCGCCCAGCCACGCAATGAGCAGGATGAGTGCCGCGATGCGCGTCGTGAGGGAAAAATCCGTCGCGCCGGAGACGTCGCCAACGCCGCCATCGAACGTAAAAAGTTGCCCGAAATCGGCAAAGTAGTAAAACGGCACAACCAGCACAGCAACGGTCAGGACCTGCCACCAGCGGTACCGGGCGATAGTGCGGAACGACTGCGCCACGACGCGCGGGTTTGCGATGAACCTATTGCGCGGCAGGTGCCGACGATCCTGCGCGAATAGAACGCGCGTGTAGTGACCGTAGTTGTCCGTGCCAATCGCAGCCTGGCGCCTCATTTCCAGCTCGCCGAGTCCCGGCAGCTTCAGCGGGTTTGATGCACGCGCGAGTCCAGCCGCGAGAGGCGCGCTCAACAGTGCGATCACAAGCATCTGGAGGTACCCCGACACGACGATGTAAGAAAAGTCGGCGAGGATGAAGGTGTTACCGGGAAGCGCGGTAAGGATCATCGATAGGACGATCACTGCGAGCTCGGGGCACAGGATCCACTTCGCAAACGACCAGCCGATCGCCCTTCGAAACTCCTTCTCCGTGAGGTACTCGCGGGGGCGTAGCCGCGCAACCGACCGCAGACCGAGCGCTGCCGCCCCCAGACCGGCGAGCGCGCCTAAGGGCGCCGACCCAAAAGCTATGAACAGCACGACACCCGGTGACGCGCCGAGTCCGTTGAGGAGCGATGCCACGAACGATGGCTCGGCAATCGCGAAAATCGGCAAAAACAAAAACAGCGGGGTCAGCGAACCGAGAAACACCATCGCGAGCGCTCCCCAACTGACAAACCCCACAATTGCCATCCACACCCAAATCTTCCGGCCCGTGGCCGCGCGCATCGACCGCGCGGATTCGCACAAGACTTCCTCGGGAAGGTCGACGACGTCGTCTCCCGTGGGCAGCCTTTCCGGCTCGGGCAAGTCGAGCAGTGGCGGAAGTGACTGCGCCGAAGGCCCGGCGAGCGTCGGAATCCCCATGCCCTGGCCCGGCCTTCCCGGGTGAGTGCCCTGCACCATCGAAACCCCCTAGAAAGTGCGCCGCCCCGCGAACGCGCGGCCAAGAGTCATCTCATCAGCGTAATCAAGGTCCCCGCCGACCGGAAGGCCCGAGGCCAGACGCGTGACCTCGACTCCGGAGTCCGCAAGCGTGCGCGCGATGTAGGTGCTCGTCGCCTCGCCCTGAACGTTCGGGTCCAGCGCAAGGATCACTTCGGTGATGCCTCCTTGCGAGACGCGATCCTGAAGTTCCTGAATACGCAGGTCCGCCGGGCCGACTCCCCCGATTGGGTCGATCGCGCCGCCGAGCACGTGGTAGCGACCCCGATACTCGCGAAGCCGCTCGATCGCAAAAACATCGCGGGGCTCCTCCACAACGCACAGGAGCTCACCGTTGCGACGCTCGTCGAGGCAGATCGCACAGCGTTCTTCCTCTGCGATATTGCCGCACACCTCGCAAAAGCGGATGCGCTTTTTCACCTCGGTGAGGGTCGAGGCCAGCCGTTCGATCGACGCGCTCTCCGCACCGAGCACGTAAAACGCGATGCGCTGCGCCGACTTGGGGCCCACCCCGGGGAGCATCCCGAGTTCGTCGATCAGATCCTGCACGATTCCCTGAAACACACCTAAACTCTATGGCACGGGTGAGACAAATAAACTCGTAAACTCGCCCCACGCCCGTTCTCAACGCGAAAGCACACCATGACCATCCACACGACTCCCGGCGGAAGCGATGTCGAAAACGGCCGCGGCTACACGACACTCACCGTGCTCGATCAGCCCTCCGTGCCGCTCGCCGCCGTCCGCGTCAACGACCTTGCGATGGACGCGCTCGGAGACTATGCGAGCGTGGTTGCTGATGCTCTGCCCGCGGCGCTCGAGCGCGAAGGCGCCGAGATCACCGGGCACCTGGTTGTCGTGTTTTACCGCGTTGGCGGCATCGACAGCGCTCACGCGCAGAGCGATGTCGCTATCGGTTTCCCGATCGAACGTCCGCTTTCGAGGGATATCGACGTGAGGTCCGACGCTTGCCCGGGCGAGACCACACTCCACGCAAGTACCGTCACCCTCCCCGAGGGGCGCATCGCAGCTCTTTCGCACAACGGCCCCTACAGCACGCGCGACGACTCGTGGAATGCCCTGCTCACAACTCTCACGGACCGCGGGCTCGAGCCCACGCCGCCGTTTTGGGAAGTGTCGATTCCCGTTGCCGAGCAGGACACGGTCGTGACAACCTCACGCACCGATCTTTTCGCACCGCTTGCCCCGCTGAACTAGGAGCGGGCCATGCTTGCCGACGGTCAAGACGACCCCCTCGATTTCAGCGCCGTTCGACTCGCGCGGGCCTACCGCGACGGAGAGCTCACGCCGAGCGTCCACGTCGAGCGCGCACTCGAGCGCGCCCATGAACGCGGCGCGAAGGTCGGGGCGTTTTCGTGTGTCACCGACGATCGTGCCCGCACGCAAGCCGAGCGCGCCGAGGAGATGCTGCTCGCAGAACGCTCTGCGGGCAAAACGCCAGCGCCTTTCCTCGCCGGCATTCCCCTACCGATCAAAGACCTCGTCGAAGTCGAAGGGCTGCCATTCGAGGCCGGCTCCCCCGCTCTCGCAGGAAGCATATCGACTCGCACCGATGGCATCGCCGAGGATCTCATCGCCGCCGGCACCCTCACGCTCGGGAAAACCACGACGAGCGAGTTCGGGATGAGCGTGTTTAGCGAATCGCCACTCGGAGCGGCCCGCACTCCGTGGGATGTGCGGCGCACCGCAGGCGGTTCGAGCGGCGGCGCCGGTGCAGCCGTCGCGTGCGGCATCGCGCCACTCGCCCACGGCAACGACGCCGGCGGAAGCGTGCGTGTGCCCGCTGCCTGCAATGGCGTCCTCGGCATGGTGACCTCGCGTGGAACGGTAAGCGCCGGACCACACGGCCTCGACGGGCCGGGACTCGCGCGCCACGGAATGCTCGCGCGCACGGTCGCGGATCTCGCCCTCGGCATCGATCTCATCGCCCACGCACGGCCAGGCGATTCATTCGCTGGCACGCGGCCCACACGGGGCGCGGGCTGCGGCGCAACCTCTTCAGTCGAGGCGTCGCTCGCTGCGCTCGATGCGCGAAAGGTTTCACCGCTCAGGATCGGTGTGCTCACCTCGCCCATGGTCGCCGAGGTAGAGCTCGCGGCCTCCTCTCTCGAAGCCGTCGAGCGTGCCCGCTCGCTGCTCGAGGCCCTCGGGCACACAACCATCGAGATCCCCGCACCGATGACACCGAAGGATTGGCAAACGTTCATGCCCGTGTGGGCTGTGGGAGCAGCGTCGATTCCGCTGCCGTACGGTCCGGCCGGGAGCGCCGAAGCCCGCGCCGGGGAGGAGGCAGCGGGCGTTGGAGCACTCACGCGCTGGCTACGCGGCATCGGCGCCGAGGTCACCGGACTTGAGTACGCCGCCGCCATCGCGCGCATCCAGGAACTTACGCGACGCATGGCCGAGGCGTGGGAGAGCTTCGACGCGATCCTCACGCCGATGCTGTCCGAGCCGCCCGTGCTCGCGGATCGCATCCCCGACGACCCGCGCGAGGACTTCGATTTTCAATCGCGCTTCACACCGTTCACGAGCGTGTGGAATATGAATGGGTTCGCCGCCATGAGCGTGCCACTGCATCGCACAGTGGTCGACGGAATCGAACTGCCCGTAGGCGTCCACCTCGGGGGAACTCGGCCGGGAGCCGAGACCACTCTTCTCAGTATCGCCGCGCAGCTCGAGGCCCTCGACCCCTGGCCCCTACTCGTCGCGCCCTGAAAAGCCCAGGCGCGGCTCGCCCCTTCCGCCGCTCTCCTCGCCCGTGCCGTCACACTTCATGAAAAACAGCCAGCACCAAGCCCTCACCGACCCCCAAGCCCACAATTTCTTCATACTCCGAGACGCGATCAGCGCCCAGAGTGAAGGGCCGACCCCAGAGCCGAGGCCAGAACAGCCCCTGCCGCCGCTCTCCTCGCCCGCACCGTCACACTTCATGAAAAAACAGCCAGCACCAAGCCCTCACCGACCCCCAAGCCCACAATTTCTTCATACTCCGAGACGCGATCAGCGCCCAGAGTGCAGCACCGAGGACGCCGGGCCGCGCCCAGAACTCAGAGCCGCGACCAGAACAGCCCCTGCCGCCGCTCTCCTCACCCGCGCACCGTCACACTTCATGAAAAAACAGCCAGCACCAAGCCCTCACCGACCCCCAAGCCCACAATTTCTTCATACTCCGAGACGCCATCGGCGCCCAGAGCGCAACGCCGAGAGCGCAGCATCGACGCCCGAACACAAATTTTCATAAGCGAGATCAGGCAAATCGAGATAGGGGCTCAGGGCTGCTCGTCGATAACCTCGAGCACCTCGCCGCCGAGGAATTCCTCAACAATGTCTCGACCGGGGCGGCGCTGCGAGCCAGTTGACGACGCGTCTTCGTCATCGAGCGAAGCCCCCTGGAAGGGATCATCGTAATTATGACCCTCGGCGCTCACGTGCGATTCTTGAGCCTTGGGCGAGTGCTGGCTGCGTCCATTGAGCCCATAGCCAGCATGTGCACCGCTGCCGTGTCGATTGGCTTGCGCTTCGTGGAGGGCCTGACGCGCAAGCGCAGCACCCGTCAGACGCGGCGCACCAGCGGGACCCAGACCCGGGCCCCGCTTGAGCTCCTGTCTTTCGGGAGCCTGATCGCGTTGCACATCTGGTTGCGTGCGTAGTCCCCAGCTGTCTTCATCTGTCGACGTAGCGGTTGCTGTCCCCGACCATGCATCGGTCTGCTCCGCATCAACCTCGGCCTGAGCCCGCCCGATTGCTGGATCCTTTTCGTGCCCCGCCGGGACGTTCGCCTCGGGTGCATCTACGAGAGTCGCCGCAGGTTCAAAACCCTGACCGAACGCGCTTGCCATCGCCTCCTTGAGAGCCTTCTGGCCGTGGGTGCGAGGCTCTCCCTCGCCTGGTTGTGCCGGGATGCGCACCGGCTCCGTGACCCCGCGCGGCATCGAAGCAGTGTCGCGCGCGGGCGTCGGTTCTTCAAACTGCGCCCGAGGTTCAGGCTCCGGCTCGGAGGTGCGCTGCGGTGTGTAGTCCTCAGACGGGGCATCCTCGTCACCGGGAGGCTCCTCGTCGAAGAACGGCGGCACGTCCGCGTCCGGCTCGCGAGGGGCGGCAACTGCCACGGGAGGCTGGCCCCCTGGAGACGCCTCCGCGTCGCGCGTTGCGCGTGCATTCGCTGCGTTCTGCCCGGGCACGCGCGGTGAAGGCGCCGGATGCTCGGCTGGAGCAACGGCATCGCCCCACCGCTCAGTGGGCGCGGCGGCCTTGGGGGGTCCACCTTCGCGTGATCGATTGCCGTTCGCGGGCGAACCATTGGAGGGAGAACCGCCGCGCCCATCTCCCGGCGGCACATCGCCAGAGGTAGCCTCGACCGTCACGTCGATGCGCATGATGCGCCGCACGGCCTCGGCCATATGCGGCGCGTGCTGGCCGCGATAGAAAGCATTGACGAGCCCTTGGCTGCGGAAACTCAACACGAGGGTCGAGCCGTCAAACGACTGAATGCCCGCATTTTGAGCGATAAGCGCCCACGATGCGCGCTTGAGCGTCTGCAGCGTATCCATAAGCGCCGACCAGTGCCCCTCAACATCGCTCGCACTCGCGCCCGAATCCGCCGGTGTGGCCTGCGGGTTCGCTCCGTCCGTCGCAGAATGGGCCGGTTGCTCAGGGGTCGGGTTCGGCTTCAGGGAGTCCGACGGTTGCTGCGACAC
Source organism: Dermabacter sp. HFH0086 (assembly GCF_000413375.1). Classification (NCBI taxonomy): domain Bacteria; kingdom Bacillati; phylum Actinomycetota; class Actinomycetes; order Micrococcales; family Dermabacteraceae; genus Dermabacter; species Dermabacter sp. HFH0086. The sequence goes on along the minus strand of NZ_KE340308.1, from coordinate 965,685 downwards.
AAGGTCGCCCCATGAATCATCGCTGTTGCTCGGCACTGGTCGCCGTGGCTGCGATTGAGGTTGCTCCGGCGTCGGCCGAGAGGACTGCGCGTTTTTCACGGGTTCCGCTTCAGGCGAGGCTGGCACGTGCTCCGGCCCTTCTTGAGCCTTGGGCTGCGTCCGAAGCTGGTCTGCCTGCACCGCTCTCTGCTCTTCTCGCGCGGGGTCTCGGTGCGCGTGCGGCGACGATTCCTCGGCCTGCGGCGCTCGCGAGACCTGACCTTTGTCGCGGCCCGCGGCCGCCGCTGCCTGTTCCCGTGCAATTTGCACGGCGCGCTGACGTGGAGACAGGGGTTGGCGGGAGGCGTCGGACTGCGCAGCCCCGCCCCCATTCGCGCCACCGAAAGAGGCGCCCGGGGCGCCGCCCACCGCGCCGGGGCGTGCCCCGATTGCGCCCTCCCCCGTACCCGTCGCCGGGCTGAGAAGGAGCCTCGCGGCGAGCAATTCGAGATGTAAGCGTGGCGAGGTCGCGCCCACCATGGAGTTGAGGGCTTCGCTCGTCACCTGCGCCAAATGCGTAAGCGTGCGAGGCTCGAAATCCTCGGCCTGGGAACTCAGGCGTTGGACCTGGTCGCTAGGAACGTCCGGAAGCAGCTCGCGTGCGCGCTCGGGCGCAGCTACGAGAACGATGAGATCACGGAAGCGCTCGAGCAGGTCCTCGACAAAGCGCCTAGGCTCGTGGCCCGAGCCGATCACCTCGTCGAGAACGCCGAACAGGGTCGCGGCGTCGTGTGCCGCGATGGCATCAACCGCGCGATTAAGCAGTTCAACGTCGGTGAAGCCGAGCAGGTTCGTCGCAACCTCAAGCTCGACACCGCGTTCGTCAGAGCCGGCGATCAGCTGGTCGAGCACGCTCAACGTGTCACGGGCCGAGCCGCCGCCCGCACGCACGGCGAGCGAGAGGACCCCGTCCTCAACAGTGACGCCCTCCTGAGCACAAATCTGCTCGAGGTAGGGAAGCAGCACCTGCGGCGGGATGAGGCGGAACGGATAGTGGTGGGTGCGCGAACGAATCGTGCCGATCACCTTGTCGGGCTCGGTCGTCGCGAACACAAACTTGACGTGCTCGGGCGGCTCCTCAACGAGCTTGAGCAGCGCGTTGAAGCCGGCCGAGGTGACCATGTGGGCCTCGTCGATGATGAAGACCTTGAAGCGGTCGCGGACCGGAGCAAAAGCTGCACGTTCACGCAGGTCACGGGCATCATCCACGCCGCCGTGGCTCGCCGCGTCGATCTCGACGACGTCGAGACTGCCCGCCCCGTCGCGTGCGAGATCACGGCATGAATCGCACGTGCCGCAGGGCGTATCCGTGGGCCCCTCGGCGCAGTTCAGGCACCGCGCGAGGATGCGTGCCGACGTGGTCTTGCCGCAGCCGCGCGGGCCCGAAAAAAGATAGGCGTGGCCGATTCGGCCCGACTTCAACGCGCGCCGGATCGGCTCGGTGACGTGGTCCTGGCCGATGACCTCGGCGAAGGACTCGGGGCGATAACGACGGTAAAGAGCTGTAGCCACGACACCAGCCTAATGGAGGGCAGCATTGTGGATGAGGTCGAGCGTCGAGTGCGAGTGCTGGCTGGGCCCGGACCTCGCGGAGATTGCGTTCCACACCATGAAGAAAACCTCAGAGCTGCTTGCCTTCGAGAGCCTGCAGCCCCGGAATTTTTATTAAAAGTGACGCGGTCCAGTTCATCGCATCCGCTTACGATGAAAACCCTGCCTGATGGCCTCCCTCACTCGAGCCTCGCACTCGTTCCAGCGGTAAAACACCTGGTCGTAGGTCAGCCTGATCACCCTGTAGCCACGGAGCTGAAGATCCGCATCGCGCTCGCGATCTCGATTGAACCCGTGCCGGCTAGCTTGATGATGCTCGAACGAATCGAGCTCAACGACGAGCGAGTCCCCGATCAGGAAGTCAACGCGCCCAATGGCATCGATGTACACCTGCTGCCGAAAACCGACACCCAGGCGTTTCATGCGAAAGGCGAACGCCGATTCCGTTCCCGACTCTGAGAAACGGCCCGGGACTCCAATCTCCTTGGCCTGGTATGCGAAGCACTTTCCCAAGATGCGCTCAACTTCAAACGGGGCTACCTTCCCAAGGCGGAGGGCAGACTCGAGCACAATAAACGCCTGTTCAGCAGTTCCGCAGTGGACAGCCTCGGTGAGCGAATCCACGATGTCGAGCACCGGTGCTTTCGACGGGTTGCGGGTCCATCGACGGTGGGACCCCACGCTCACCTTTCGGGCCTTGCCACTTGCGAGGCGATTGTAGGTCGTGCACAAATGCGGCGAGCCAAACATTCGCGGGACCCAGAGACCATGCCGTTCAAGTGCCGAGAAGCAGGTGACCCAACAACCGAGCGTGACGGCGCGTATAGCCAGGTCTTCCGACGAAACTGGGGGGAACGAATAGCTTCCATACGCGACCCGCACGAGGTTTCCCTTTGCGAGAGCGCGGTTGATGGATCGCCGGGTCCACCCCGCCTCGAAAAGTTGCGCCGCACTCACAGTCTCGTGGGGAAAGTCAATTCTCATACTCCAAGGATTGAAGTTGAGAGGTATTCAAATCACGGCGGGTATCGCAGCTGTTGACGGCCGCGATCTGTGAAGCGACAGCCGCGGCAAGAGGCAAGGGTTTGCCACAGCCCCTCGCCTGCAGTCCCTCACCGCGCCGCTTCCGCCCCCACTTCTGCCCCTCACTGCCTTCCGCCCCTCACTGCCTTCTTCCCCCGCCTCGCCCCCTCTTCTCCCGTTTCACTTCATGAAGAAACAGGGGCATGGCAAGGGCGGCAGCCCCGCATGACTCGAGACTTTTCATAAAGTGCGACGGCGAGGGAGGGAGGAAGCAGTGTTGGGAGGAGACAGCGAGAGTAGGAGAAAGGGGACGAACGGAGGGGTGTGGAAGAGACGGAGACTGGGACGGCCCCGCCCCTCAGGGGCTGGTGGCCTAGGCTTAACCCATGACATTTGCGCAGTGGACCGAAGCACTGATCGGGGCGATCGGTATCGAATGGTGGCGTATCCCCATCGTGGTCCTCTCCGCCGTCGTGATTTACCTCGTCTTCTATCTCCTCATCCACATTTTTGGGCCGCGCATCCTCACGGGGTCGACGAGCTTCGACGCTGCCGTCATCATCATGCTCGGCGCAGTCGCGGGCCGCGTCGTGATTGGACACCCACCCACCCTCGCCGCAGGCGTGATCGGGCTCGTCACCCTCGTTCTCATGGAAGTGATCTTCGGCGCGCTCAACACGGCGCTGTCACGATCGACGAAATATCCCGCGCTTGGCCTCAACAAACGGCCCGTCGTCGTCTTCGCGCACGGTAAGAAAGTCGAGCACTATGCGCGGCGGGCCCGCGTCACCGACCAGGACCTAGCATTCGCGTTCCGTCGCTCCGGCATCGCTACCCGGAGCCAGGTTCAGTGCGCGATTATGGAGCCGAACGGCTTCATAAGCGTCATCCGCGAAGGGGAAAGTATTGACCCCCTCCTCATCAAGGGAGTCGTGGGTCAGGAGTTCGTTCTTCCCGAAGACGACTCGCTCGACTAACCCCTGCTCGCTGACGGCATAAAACGACTCCCCGCGCACCTGCCAGAGCCTTCGTACCCTTGCTGCCGTCAAGCCCTGGGGGATTCCGATGGATGACACCACGCGGGGAGTCGCCCTCAACGATACAGGCTCGCAACCCATTTCGCACAGCCACCGTCGGCCACTGTGATGTAGACGAGCCCTACACTCCGACCCCGCACTCCGAGCCGACCACATCGCGAAACGCGGTGGACACGGCGCAGTCCTCATCCCCACACTGTGAAAGTTCATCTCGCCACGAGTGCGATAGTTCTGAGGAAAGACCACAATGACCGAACATTCCCACCATCTGGGCGTGGAACCGTCGGCCCCGAGCACAGACCGGCCCGCGGGTACTCAATCGACAATCCACGCCGCTCCCGAGCAACAACGCGCCAACCGCGGCGCGTTCTCCGGCCGCACAGCGTTTATTTTTGCGGCGATCGGCTCGGCGGTGGGGCTCGGCAACATTTGGCGCTTCCCGTACACGGCGTACGAAAACGGTGGCGGCGCGTTTATGATTCCGTACCTGATCGCGCTCCTCACCGCGGGTGTTCCGCTCCTCTTCATGGATTACGCGATTGGGCACCGGTGGCGTAGTTCCGCACCTCTTGCCTGGCGGCGCATGAACCGCAAGGCCGAGGCTATCGGCTGGTGGCAGGTCATGATCTGCGTAGTGATCGCGGCGTATTACGCGGCAATTCTCGCGTGGTCCGCGTGGTACTTCATCTTCAGCTTTAACAAGGCGTGGGGCGAGGATCCGGCGGCATTTTTCGGGACGTTCACGGCGTCGGTCCCCGCTGAGACAACGGGGATTGGCTTTGATTTCGTGCCGAAGATCCTCATCGCGATGATCGTCGTGTGGGTTTTGAGCGTCGGTGTTCTTGCGCTCGGCGTACAAGGGGGCATCGCCCGCTCGAGCACAATCTTCATCCCGCTTCTTATCGTGATGTTCCTCGTGCTCGTCATTCGTGCGGTGACTCTACCGAACGCAAGCTTCGGCCTTGATGCGCTCTTCACGCCCGACTGGGGTGCTCTTACAGACGGCTCGGTGTGGATCGCGGCCTATGGGCAGATTTTCTATTCGCTCTCGATTGCGTTCGGCATCATGCTCACCTACGCCTCGTACCTCAAGAAGAAAACAGACCTGACCGGCTCGGGCCTCGTTGTCGCCTTCTCGAACTCGGGCTTCGAGCTGCTCGCTGGCATCGGTGTCTTCGCAGCACTCGGCTTCATGGCGGCCTCGACCGGGCAGCAAGTGACCGACGTTGCCGCGGACGGCATCGGTCTCGCCTTCATTGCCTTCCCGGCAATCATCAATCAGGCCCCGCTCGGTGCTCTCATTGGTGTGCTGTTCTTCGGTTCTCTGCTCGTGGCCGGCTTCACCTCGCTCATTTCGATTCTCGAAGTCATCATCGCCGCGGTCCAGGACAAGCTCGGGCTCGGCCGGGTCGCAGGCACTCTTGCTGTAGGCATCCCGATGGCAATTCTTTCCACGCTCGGATTCTCCACCACAACGGGCCTCAACTTGCTCGATGTGTCCGATAAGTTCGTGAATTCGTTTGGCATCGTGGTCGCTGCCCTAGTGGGAACGCTCGTCCTCTCCTACGTGATTCGCGGCATCCCCGCCCTGCGCGACCACTTGAATATGTACGGCTCCTTCCGAGTGGGCGATTTTTGGTACGTCATGATCTCGGTCATCGCCCCGGCGATCCTCGCCGTCACCCTCGTGCTCGATGCGCGCGAAATCCTCGCGAACGGCTACGGCGGCATGCCCTCGTGGTTCGTCAATACGTTTGGGTGGGGCATGGCGGCGACACTCGTCGCTTTAGCCATCATCATGAGCGCAATCCCGTGGCCGAAAGCCTCCAATGCTGGCAAGCTCGACTCCGACGGCGACCCGATCGCTCAAAGCATCGTGCGCGGCAAGCCGCTTGAGGCCCCCACGTCCACGACGCAGTTCCCGCAAGAGCTTCGCGCCGACGATGACCCCGCGCGCGCCGGACTCTTCGCGCGCCTCTTGACGAAGGGAGGGAAGCGATGAATGCGTCAGCCGTTGTTTTGCTGATCGTCTCGATGCTTATGCTCTGGGGCGGGCTCGGTGCAGCGATCGTGAATCTACTGCGCCATCCCGATCTTTCTGCCGAAGACGACTAGCTCGTGTGACCTTCGACCCGTCTGTACCGAGCGATTCCGGCCCGCACATGCGCCGCGCATGTCTTTTTGGGTACACTGGAGCGCGTTGCCTTTTGTGGCGGGTATGTCCCGCCCACGGCAGCGAACTGGAGGATTCGCCTAGCGGCCTATGGCGCACGCCTGGAACGCGTGTTGGGTTCACGCCCTCAGGGGTTCAAATCCCCTATCCTCCGCTGATTGAACGGGCACCGCCTCAGCCTTCATGGTTGGGCCGGTGCCCGTTTTTCGCGCTGGGGCTCTCGCAGTTCCACCAGAACCGGTACGTAAACTCGGTGCGCGCCCCTTTCAATCACGACGAAGCGACGACCGGCGCCTGGAGTCCCGCATGTGGCACATTACCCCGCTCGACAAGATTCAACAGTGCACCGCACAGAGCGCAGAGGCGTGCTCGCAGGAGCCGCCCGAGCACCACTTCCCCACGAAGATTGCCGCGAGCCTCTTTCTCGATGAGTTGCACGCCGAGAGTGTCATCGACCCCATTTCGGGTTTCCACATTCGTGAGCTAAGGCGTGTGCGGCCGAGGAGCGGGGCCCCCGATCGCTTCCTTCGATCCCTCAAAGATGACCTCGACGAGAAATTTGAGGGGAGCGAGCCGGGCGAAATTAAGGGTGTAAACATGGTGACCACGGCGACGAGCCGGGTCTTACCGGTTTCGTATGGGATCTTTCGTAACGTAAGGAGCGACGGAGGCGGTACGTGGAAGCTCGTGTTCGCCGATCGTGCGGATAAGCACGTTAGGCATCGGTTTTCGACGAAAGATTCCGGTGAAGGGGATCCACGCGTGACGGGCGAAATCGACAAAGCCGTTGATGCTTTCCGCGACCTGATTTACAAGGAATACGGAAGTGCAACATGGGAGTTCCGCCCCGAAAGTACGGAAGAGTTCGATCGGGCCATTGCCGCCGACATGGCCGCCATCCTTTCGTGCGTGTACTACGTCGAGGAGTACCTCTCTCCGTTAACCTCCGGCAGTGACCGCCTGTGCAGCGGTAGCGCGAGTTACCTCTTCAATCACCTGATTCAGTCCGACGGTTCCCTTGCAGGGCAGGTTCCCTACTTTTCCGGGTTCGACGCGCGGGACATTCGCCGTCTCTTCCGCTGCTCGCCCGCCGTGCGCGATCGGTATGCGCGTATCGACATCACCGTGGCCGAGGAACCCGATGCGTACCTGCGCAGGGAGATTGGCGACCGGGCCCCCGCGTGGGCCCTGCGGAACGCTCAGGGGCGCTGGCAGTACAACGAAATCGAGAACGGCGAGAGCGTCACGAACGCTCTCGCCTCCCCCGACGATGCCTTCGCGAAGGTCATGGAACACTTTGAGAGGCTCGAGAACGTGCAGGGGTTTGCTACTTCCGGGGACAAGGTTCAGCGCAGTCAGTACCGACGTGCGGCCACGAGACGAGCGGAGTGGGCACGAGATTTCATGCGCAGCACCGATGCCTTTGCCCTCGCACATGATGCGGCACGTGCACAGGCCGCGAAGAACGCGCAAGGCTAAATGTTGGACTGGCGTAGCCGGGAAGCTGGGCCTGGCGGCATCAGCTCTTGAGGTGGAGTCCGACGGTGGCCAGGCGACCGTCGGAATCGCAAACCTCGAGGTGCTTCGCTCCCCCGCCGGGGATTTCACCCCGTTTGCCCGGATCGCGAGGAAACTCTCTGGCGCCTAGGCCGCAAGCTCCGCCTCCTGTAAACGGATGATCCCACGAAGCTCCCCTCGGGAACTATGTCAACGTCGAACACGAAGCGGCCCCCTTCGATGCTCCATACGTAGCACTCCAGGACACCCGGCTAATCGAGAGAAATCGACCCACGGTTAAATCGAGGCGCGAGGGAGCATAACGATGCATCTTCCTTGCTCGACCGCGCTCTCGTGACACACAACACCCACAGGTTTAGGTTGCCCTAACTTCTTTGTTAGTGCATCCTGGATTTCTCGCGTCATAGGGCGCGAGAGACGGGTCGACATCCGACGTGCACGGATGCACGCCTGCTCGGCACGTCTTCACTCCAGCATCAAAGGGATAACGTGAACCTTCGAAAGTCAGCACGCGCTGCCGTCGTTGCCTTCGCTGCCATGGCGCTCGCACTCACTGGCTGCTCAGGCCAAACCACACGCCAAGACGACGGCAAGAAACTCTCCGTGTACGCGACGACGGGCTACCTCGCCGATGCCGTCGCGAACATCGCCCCAGACGCCGAGATCACGACGATGGTGGGCCCCGGAGGGGATCCCCACACCTACCAGCCCTCCACCCAAGACATCGAAAAAATGCGAAGCGCCGACCTCGTTTTCTGGAACGGCTTGAACCTCGAGGCCCACATGACCTCTCAGCTCGAAAGCTTCGGCGATCGTCAACTCGCTGTCGGCTCGAAGGTCCCTGAGAAGCTTCTCCTGCCGTGGCCAGAAAAGGACGACAAAGGGCGCCCGCTCCATGACCCTCACATCTGGAACAGCCCTGAAGCATGGCTCATCGCCGTTGACTCGGTTGCCGACAAGATCGCCGAGGCCGACCCCAAAAACGAAAAAACCTATCGCGCGAACGCCGAGAAATACAAGGAGAAAATTCGCGCAGCAGTGAGTAAGGCCGACGCAAAACTCGCAAAGATCGATGCGCCCCGCATCCTCGTGACGGGGCACGACGCCTTCAACTATTTCGGAAAGCATTTCGATCTCGAGGTTCACGCGACCGATTTCATCTCGACGGAAGCCAAGCGGAGCGCAAAGGAAATCGACGATCTCGCAACCCTGATCGCCTCGAAGAAAATTCCCACGATCTTCCTCGACAACCAGGCCAACCCGCAGGCCATCAAGAGCCTCCAAGAAGCGGTGCACGCGAAAGGGTGGGACGTCAAGATCTCGGATGCCGAGCTCTACGCGGATTCCCTTGGAGCGGAACCCGGGGTCGACACGTACCTGGGAGCTTTCACCCACAACGTTGACGCTGTCGCGGAGGGGCTTGGGAAGTGACGGCGCAACCCCCTGCTAAGAGTGTCGCCGCGCCCGCGTGTCGCGTCACCGACATGACAGTCGCCTACCGCGAAAATATCGTCCTCAAAGGTGTCACGCTCGAAGTGGCACGCGGCGCCTGCATGGCGATCGTCGGACCCAACGGCGCGGGAAAATCCACTCTGCTCAAAGCCATGCTTGGGCTCGTTCCACCCCTCACGGGCACGGCCGAGTTTTTCGGGCAAAGCCTCCGCGTGGCGCGTTCGCGAGTGGGGTACATGCCGCAATCTCTGAGCGTCGATTGGGACTTTCCCGCGACCACGCTCACCGTTGTGACAATGGGGACCTACGGCACTCTCGGGTGGTTTCGCCGGCCGGGGCGCCGCGAGCGTGAGCGTGCGCTCGCGGCGCTTCGCCAGGTCGGCCTCGAGGATCTGAGCACACGCCACATTAATGAGCTCTCGGGTGGTCAGCGCCAACGCGTCTTTCTCGCCCGCGCCCTCGTACAAGAGCCAGACCTCCTCATCCTCGACGAAGCATTTCAAGGGGTCGATGCGCGAAGCGAGCGTGCAATCTTTGATGTTCTTGCCGACTTCCGCTCGAAAGGGCGCACCGTTGTGCTCGTTCATCACAATCTTGCGACTGTTCGGGAGTTTTGCTCTGACGTTGCGATTCTCAATACTGAACTCATCGCATCGGGCCCCGTGGAACGCACCCTCACAGACGTAGCTATTCGGCGCGCGTATGACCTCGATGGATGTCTCTCGCGCGCCCTCGTCTCTCGCGAAGAAGGCCACTCGTGAGCATCGTCGATTTTCTTTCGGTCTACACCTACCGCACTGTTCTTGTGGGGACGAGCCTCATCGGAGCCATTGCTGGGGCGCTCGGCTGCTTCGCCTATGTGCGCCACCAGTCGCTTGCGAGCGACGTCATCTCGCATTCAGCCCTCCCCGGGGTTCTCCTCGCCTTCCTTTTTTCAACGCTTGGTCCGGGCGCCTTCATACATTCGCCACTTCTTCTCGTCATAGGAGCGGCGGTCACCGGAACGGCAGCGCATCTCGTCGCGAACATCGTCGCGTCTCGCACACCGCTCACGATCGATGCCGCGATGGCCACGACGCTCTCGCTCTTTTTCGGAACCGGTATGCTGCTCCTTCAGTTCATCAGTAAAAGTTCCCTCCCCGGTAAGGGTGGGATCGGTGCGTTTCTTTTCGGTAACGCCTCAACGCTCACGAAAGCCGACATCACCTCGAGCGCGGTAGTCGGCGGGTGCGCAATCCTCGTGACGCTCGCCCTGTGGAAAGAGTTTTCGCTGCGCGCGTTCGATCCGGAGTTTTGCACGGTACTCGGACTGAACGGCAAGGCGATCGATGCGGCCATGTTCGCCATGCTCGCGATCGCCACGGTCGCGGGGGTAAAAGCCGTCGGGCTCGTGCTCATGGTGGCTTTCGTTGTGACCCCTCCGGCGGTCGCACGCCAGTGGACCCGCGAGCTTTCCTCCATGACACTTTGCTCCGCTCTCGTTGGTGCGGGCGCAAGCAGCCTCGGCGCCTATGCATCTGTCGCGCTCGGGGAACTGCCGAGCGGACCCGTGACCGTTCTCGTGCTCGTCGGGGCTCTCGTCGTGTCACTCCTGTGCGCCCCTCGACGTGGAATCCTTGCGCGCATGGTCGCGTCTTCGACAACGCGCCGCACTTTTCGATCGTCACCCGGGCAAGGGAGGAAACCGTGAACTTCATCCTTGGTACGTGTGCCCTAGCTGTCACGACGGCACTCGCTACTGCCCTTCCCGGAGTTTTCGTCGTACTTCGCAAGAGTTCGATGATGGTCGATGGTATGAGCCATGCGGTTCTTCCAGGAGTCGTGATCGGCTATGCGCTGACGCACTCTCTTACCTCTCCCCTGCTCATCGTCGGCGCCGCAGGTGCGGGGCTCCTCGTCGTGCTCGGAAGCGAAGCACTCTCACGCACGCGTTTGCTCGCGGGAGATGCGTCGCAGGGCCTTGTTTTTCCCGCTCTTTTCAGCGCCGGCGTTCTTCTCATCTCGATCGATTTCGGCAATGTCCACCTCGATGAACACGCGGTCTTGGTGGGCGATGTCAATCTCGCCGCATGGACACCTCTCACCATCGGTGGCATCGACGTTGGACCGCAATACCTCTACGTTATGCTCGCGGTTCTCGCCCTTAACATCGGCGTAATCGCCGCGTTGTTCCCACGATTGACCGTCACCACCTACGATCCAGCATTCGCCCAATCAATCGGCGTGCGCACGGGAGCCATCAACGTGGTGTTCATGTTTCTCACATCGCTCACCGTGACGGCCGCTTTTCACGCCGCAGGCGCTGTCCTGGTACTTGCCCTGGTCGTGATTCCCGCCGCGACAGCGCGGTTGTGGTCCAGAGACCTTCGAGACATGGTGATCGGAAGTGTTCTCGTCGCTACGCTCGGAACGCTCGCTGGGTTTTGGCTCGCCTACGTGCTCGGCGCGGCGACGAGCGCGGGCATGGCTGTCGTCTATGGCCTCATCTTTTTCTGCGTACTCGCCGCCCGCACGGCGCTCTCTCGGGTTCGCCCCTCTATTCGAGAACCGTGACCCACACAGCGTCAGTCGCAGTCTTGCCGAGCGCCGCTATCCCCTTCACGCCGTCGACCTCAAGGTCGAGCGTCTCGGAGAAAGGCTCCGCTTCGCGTGCACGCACAATCGCCCCAAAAGTGAGCCCTTTCCCCGCGAGGAACTGCAAAAGCGCTGGATCAGCATCCGACACTCGCTCCACCCGTGCCGACTCCCCAGCCGCAAGATCCGTGAGTTGGAACGCGGGGATCGTTTCAAGTTTTCCGTCGGGCCCTGGAATCGGGTCACCGTGCGGGTCTCGCGTGGGATGCGCCAACGCGGCGTCGATTCTCTCCACCATAAGATCGGAGACCGCATGCTCAAGCACTTCTGCTTCGGCATGCACCTCGTCCCACCCGTAGCCGAGCTTTTCGACGAGGAAGGTCTCGATGAGTCTATGTCGGCGCACCATAGCGAGGGCGAGGCAGCGTCCTTCTTCCGTGAGCGTGATTGCCCCGTAAGGCGAATGCTCCACGAGCGCCTGTTTCGCCAGTTTCTTAATGGTCTCGGATGCCGTTGCCGGCCGAACTCCCACGCGCGCGGCAATCTTCGAGGTCGTCACGGGTTCGTTCGACCATTCGCCTAGAACCCACACAGCCTTGAGGTAATCCTGCACGCTACCGGAGAGCTTCTCTACTGACACGCCACCACAGTAGCAACACAGCACTCTCATGAGCGGCTCACGGCTGAGCCGATCAAAGGCTATTCCGCCGTGCGGCACCAGTTGAGGCCGCGTGCCGTGAGGCGCGCGAGGTGGGCCTTCATCGTCTCGAGCTCACGTGCGTTGCCGGCCGAACCGGACCACACCTGCTGCGCGACCGAACAGCCGCGGGGCCACAGGAGGTACTCGGCTTTCACCCAGTCGTGGACGTATTCGGTCCACAGTTGGAATTGCGCACCGAGCAGTTCGCCTTTGCCTTCGCCGCCAACGGCGTCGAGGAGGTCGCTGAGGCCCGCGACCTTGCTGAGCGGGAGGTTGCCGCCGATCGTGAGCGGGTGGTCCTCTCCGGAGTGCTGGCGGTAGTCGAAATACGTGAACTCCGTGGGCGCGGCGATAGCGTCGAAGCCGGCGTTCATCGCCGCCTCGACCGCTTCGGATTTGCGCCACACCATGACCGTCGTCCCCTCTGGCACGGTGCCGTCGAGCACTTCGTCCCATGCGATCACGCGGCGGTTCATGCCGAGAACGTGCGTGCACACTTCGTTCTCAAACCAGGCCTGGGCCTCGGCAGGTGTCGTTGCACCGATACGTTCCATGGTTGCGCGCGACGGTCCGTGTTCGCGCCATTCCTTACCGGGGCATTCGTCGCCACCCACGTGGATGGGCGAGCCGGGAAAGAGCGAGGCGACGTCGGTAAGCACGGCGCGGCAGAATTCGACGGCTTCGTCGGTGAGGGCGAGAACGTGTTCGGAGATGCCCCAACACGTACGCGGGTGTTCGATGGGGACACAGCCGAGCTCGGGGTATGCGGCGACGACGGATTCCATGTGCCCGGGCATGTCAATTTCGGGCACGACTTGGATGCCGAGCTTTCCGGCTCGTTCGATGAGCGCGGTTATCTCGTCGCGCGTGTAGTAGCCGCCGCATTCGATTCCATCGTGTTCCGCGACATCGTCGCAGTCGTTTTCGTCGGGCGGCGGCTGATGGCCCGCGAGGGTTCCCGGGCGCCGTGATCCCTTCTCGATGAGCTTCGGGAACCCTTCGATGGGAATGCGCCAGCCCTGATCGTCGGTGAGGTGAAGGTGCAGCACGTTGAGCTTATGCATCGCCATGACCTCGAGGTGCCTGTAGAGGCCCTCAAGGGGAAGGAAGTTGCGGGCGACGTCGATGTGGGAGCCGCGCCAGTGGTAGCGCGGGGCGTCCTCGATCTCGACGCACGGCACGACGAGGGAGGAGGGCTCCATGGGGCCCGATGAGTAGATTGCGGGCGGAAGGAGCTGGAGGAGCGTCTGCACGGCCCATCCGGCACCGCGGTCGTCGGCGCTCTCAATCTGGATGCCCTCGGCGCTTACGCGCAGGCGGTAGGCCTCGTCGCCGAGGGAATCGTCGCGGGAGAACAGCACTCCGCCGGAGCCTTCGCACACGCGCACGCCGGCCGCGCGGGAAAGGCGTTCCTCGAGATAGTCGGCGGCATGCCCGCCTCCGGTCACGGGCAGGGGCGAGGGGAAGCTGAAGTGGCCGTCCAGCTCGCGCACGGTTGTTGGTTCGGGAATAAGGGTTCTCATGTCAGCTGCTCCGGTGTCCACGAGGTCACAATGTCATCGTTAAGAGTATCGACTGCCAGCGTCCCGATTCCACGCGCGTCGTCGCCGATCGTCACGACAAAGGCGCCCGAAGCGACAGCGGCGCGGGCTCCCGTGGGCGAGTCTTCGAAAATGACGCAATCGCGAGGGTCGGCTCCTAAGCGCCTGGCCGCTTCACGGTAGAGGTCGGGGGCGGGCTTGGGGTTCATGTGTGCACTGACGCCGAGGGCTGCGGTGAACCGCTCCTGCCAGCCGATCGCGCGCACGCACTGCTCGACGATGCGTTGCGGCGAGTTGGAGCCGATCGCGAGCGGCACCACTTGGGCGAGGCGAGACGTGAGGGCGTCGGCTCCAGGCATGGGCGCGAGGTCGACGTCGAGTCGCTCGCGGATCGCGTCTTCGAGTCTCGCGCATACGTCACCCATGCGCTCTTCGCGTTCGTCCCCTCCCCCGAATTCGTCAAGGAACGCGTTCGCGAGGTCTTCGACGGTGCCGCCTCGGTCTCCGTAGCCGCGAAAGACTCCCCCTGCATCACGCCACAGGGCAGCGGCTGCTTCGTGCCACGCCTTTTCCGAATCGAAAAGTGTGTCGTCCATGTCAAAGATGACGCCGGCAACCCGGCTCGGGAGTGTTTCCGCCACGGCCACCCTCACCACTCGAAAGCGAGGTTGCGCGTGGGGCCCACCTGCTCGATGTCGCGTAGCACTCCCACTCCTTCGGCGTCGTAGCTACCCTGGCGCACGCCCATGGCATCGAGGAGGTCCCACATGACCTGCTCGCTGTGGAGCACGTCGCGCGAGGTAAGAACCTCAGGCAAGGGCGCGCCGATGCGGTGGGTAATGAGGAAGCTGCGGCGCACTTCGACCTCGTCCTCGCCGTGGCCGCCTTCGGGTTTGTGGCCGTGGTCGGTCGTGACGGCCACGAGCCAGTCCTCGCCGAGCTGCTCGTGACGCTCGGCAACAGCCTTGATGAGGTGACGGGTGAGTTCATCGACGTGGCGGATCGCGTCCCGATACTGTTCCGATTCGGCGCCGTGCGCGTGGCCCGCGCCGTCGACGCCCTCGAAGTACACGACCGCCGCGTCGGGGCCCTCGTGGAGAAGCTTCCACGTCGCCCAGTGCGCAACGTCATCGTCCGCGCGATCCAATCCGTCCTTAAGGTCGGGGTGGAACGTCTGGTGCTGGCCCGTGCGCTGCTGGTCGAAGCGGTGCTGGAGCAGCGGGCCGAGCCCGTGGGGCGCACAGAACGCCTCCCACGTGGCCGCGGCGAGTGTGCGCGCGGCGGGGTTCGCGAAGTACACGCGCGAGAGGATGTCGGGGCGCCGCGCGAGATCGTGACCGACGAATTCGTTCCACCACACGTTGCATTCCTCGTGGGTGGAGCCCGTGAGGATGGAGGACCAGCCGGGCGCGGAGTCCGTGGGCGGCGTCATCCACATGGGCGTGATGTGCCCGCCCGAGTGCTCGTCGCCGCGAGCAAGCCGCGCGAGCGTGGGCGCGAGATTCTTCGGGGCCTCCTCGAGCGGGAGGGTGCGGTCGAGCGGAGGGTCGTGGGGTCCGACGGCAGGCTCACCCTTATCGTTTACTGCCCGAAAACGGGGATCAGCGCCGTGATCGGGTTTCGCGAAGTGCGGATCCGCCGCAACGAATTCGGGAAGGGCGATGTCGGCCCTCACTCCGTCGAGGCATATAAGAAGAAGTTTCATGCGCGGGCCACCCTTAGGGTCACAATCTGGAATTCGTGCATCGACACCTCGTAGAGCGAGGGGTCCTCGCTACACGCGGTAAGGCCGGGCGCGACCTCCGGCGCTTCTTTTTCGCGCAGGTTCGTCGCGCGGACTTTGCTCGGCGCGGAGGCGAAGCGGACGTGGGCGATGCCCGCACGCCCCTCGGCCTCGTGGAGACGGACGATGAGGTCGCCCGAGCCGTCGTCGGCGGGCTTCACGGCGTCGATGAGAGCGAGAGTGTCGCCCTCACGGTGTTCGATGCTCGCAACGGCCGATGTTTCGAGCGCGTGAGCGGTTTCGCGAAGCGGCTGCGTCAGGCGGAGGCCAGCGGCGTGCGCGTGCGCGAGATCCGCACCACACACGAGGCTGTAGCGAAGCGTGTGCTCACCGAGATCGACTTCCGGGTCGGGCGCCGTGGCCGAGCGCAAGAGCGTGTAGCCAAACGCGACACCACCGCGACGGTCGGCGGCAGCGGCGTCAAGCACGCGGACGTCGTGCCCGTATGTTTGCGAGTTGGCGAAGGCAACCGCGTAGCCGGGTTCTTCGAGGAGCGCCCAGCGGTGGCCGCTCACCTCAAACTGCGCTTCCTGCCACGAAGTGTTCTTCGCGATCGCACGGTCGATATGCCCGAATTGGATCTCCGAACGATCCGTGCGGGCATTGAGTGCAAGCGGGAAGCCCACGCGCAGTACGCGATGCTTCTCGCGCCAATCGACATGCACCTCGAAGTCAACGGCACGAGCGTCCGCATCGAGCGTGATGCGCTGAGTGAAGGTGGAATCTCCGTGGGTGCGGCGTACTTCGACGCACGCGCGAAGCGCCGTCTTCGTCACGACCTTCACCTCGAGCGCTTCCTCAAGCACTGTTTCGCTGCGCTTGTACTGGTGCTGAAGCTCCCACGCATCGAAGCAGCTTGGGAAATCCGGGTGGACGCTGAGGGCGTTGCCCCTCTGGCCTGCGGCGAGCAGCTCGCGGCCGCCCGCGTCGAGGTCGAGAATGGACGAGACCAGACCGTTTGCATCGATCACGACCTCCACGAGGCCGTTGGCAAGCACGATATCGCTCCCGCGCGTCTCGCACGTCACCGGATTCGTGGGCGACACCTCGAGCGCACTCAGGGGAGCACTCGAAAGAGGGGCAACCTCGATGAGTGAGCAACCGTCGGAATGCTCCCACACCTCGCGGCGGATCACGGGCGACGGGTTAACGACGGTGACCTCAGAGCCCGCGAGCGCCGCGGCCTGACCACTGTCGCCGTCGAGGGCCTCCACCGAGCCCGTGCCCCCACCCGCGCGGGAGGCGAGGAGCGAGTCGATGAGAGTTTCGATATCGGTGCGCAGCGCCTCGTACTCGGCACGCGCCTCGCGGTTGACCCAGTGGATCGACGAGCCCGGCAGGATGTCGTGGAACTGGAGGAGAAGGGCGCGCTGCCACAGCTCCTCGACCTCAGCGAGCGGGTAGTCGATTCCTCGCTCGGTGGCGAGAGCGCCGAGCCATTCGAGGACGGCGAGCTTCGCCTCGACCTCCCGGTTACCGCGCTTGAGTTCAGCGCTGCTCGTGTACACGCCGCGGTGGAACTCGAGATACATCTCGCCGCTCCACACAGGGGCGTCGGGATACTCCTCGCGCGCTTTGTCGAAGAAGCCGTCGGGGGAATCGAACTCCACGCGGGGCGCACCTTCCATGTCGGCGAATCGCCTGGCGCGCTCCACCATTTCCGCGACGGGGCCGCCGCCGCCATCGCCGTAGCCGTACGGAAGCAGCGAGCGCTTTGCTCGGCCCTTTTCTTTGAAGTTCCGCTCGGCCTTGAAGACCTCTTCGGCGCTCACGATCGAGTCGTAGCAATCCACGGGCGGGAAGTGCGTGAAGATGCGGGTGCCGTCGATCCCCTCCCACCAGAACGTGTGGTGCGGGAGCGTGTTCGTTTGGCTCCAGTTGAGCTTTTGCGTGAAGAACGTGGTCATGCCACTCAAACGTGCGATCTGCGGGAGCGCCCCCGTGTAGCCGAATGAGTCGGGAAGCCACGTGCACGTGGGGGCAACGCCAAGCTCTCGCTCCATCCAGTTGAGCCCCACGGTGAACTGACGAACGAGAGCCTCGCCACCGGGGAGGTTGGTGTCGGATTCAACCCACATGCCGCCCGCGGGGTGCCACTGACCCTTCGCAATCGATTCTTTCACGCGCGCGAAGAGCGCCGGGGCCCCGTCCTTGAGCCACGCATAATGCTGCGCAGACGTGCACGCGAACGTGAATTCGGGGTAATCCTCGGCAAGGGTAAGGACGTTCGAGAAGGTGCGCGCGACCTTGCGGCGAGTCTCACGCAGGGGCCACAGCCAAGCTGAATCAATGTGGGCGTGGCCAACGGCGCTCATGATCTGGGCGGAGTTACCGGCACTGCTTGCGATCACGGGAGCGAGGTGGGCCCGGGCGGCGTCGGCCCCCTCCTGGATGCCCTGAGCATCGACGACGTCCGCGGCTTCCTCGAGCCTGCGCAGAAGGGTCGCGCGCAGTGTCGAACCCTTGGGCTGCTCCTTGAGTACGCCCCAGAGCACCTCGACGTCGAGCCACAGATGCCACACGCTCTCGTTGCGCACCACGAGGTCGGCACCACCGAACGTCCACACGGGCGTGTCCGGGCGCGTCGAAAGGTCCCCGAGGTCGGTGGGATTGTTCATGTAGTCGCCCATATTGGGGTTTGCGCCGGCCTCGATGAGGAGTTCAACGGCACCGCTGTCGTCGAGAAGCCGCTCCCCCGCCTTCGCGATGGTCGCGGGAAGCCCCTCGCCCGTCAGCGGGATCAGGCGGTTCATGGGGTTCACGCCCTTGAGCGGCGTTCCAGCGGTCGTGTAGGCGAGGCCCTCGGACTGGTTTCCTGCCCAATCACCTTCGAAGCCAAGATCGACCCGCAGGTGCACGCGCTCGCCTCTCGCCTCTGCGGGAACGGTGCCCTTCATACGGAACCACCACGTGCTCCACGCCGGGCCCCAGCGGTCACCCGAGGAGATCGGGTCGTAGTTCGCTTCAGCGGCGGTCGCGAAGTCGACGGGCTCGCCGGGGGACTTCCACGCGGTGACGTCAACCGGGGCAAGGACGCGGAAGAGCTCTTTCCCTAGCCTCTCGTGGAGCCGTTCAATACGGTCCTCGACGAGCGTTGAATCATCAAACATCGCACCTGCCCCTACCTGGTTGTCACACGGCTCGGTTCCGGGTCGAGGAGCACCGAGCGGCCCCCTCGCCCTACGTTCGCACGCCAGTTCATTTGCGCGCCGGACCAAGCCTACATGGGGTCACCAAGGTGAAAAGTCTCGGTCTCACAAAATTTACTGGCCGTTAACATCGCGGGTTTCTACTAGTCGCGGAAAATGATCGCCACCATTCATCCCTACTTACGGAGTACGCAATGAACCTTTCACGTCGTTCGCTTCTGGGCGCTAGCACCCTCGCCCTCGGCCCCATCGCACTCGCTCTCAGTGGATGCTCGACGGGCAAGGGTGGGTCGAGCGGAGGAAATGACGACGCATTCGTGCTCTGGATGTGGCCCGAAGGTTACGGAGACAAGGTCCTCGACGCCGTCACAAAGGAGTTCCCGGACCTGAACCTCCGCCAAGACGTGATCGGTGGCGACTTCAAGCAGAAGCTCACGACCACCTTCAGCGCCGGCTCCGGCCTTCCCGACATCACCGGCGTCAAGGGCGAAGACATCGCATTTTTCTGCTCAAAAGCCGACTACTTCGAGGATCTCAACGAGCTCGGTGCGAAAGACATCAAGGGCACCTACCTCGACTGGAAGTGGGAGCAAGCGACAACCAAGGACGGCAAGCAGATTGGCATCCCCATCGATATCGGCCCCACCGCCCTCTTCTACCGCTTCGATGTGTTCGAAGAAGCGGGCCTGCCCTCCGAACCCGCCGAGCTCGAAGCCGCCATCCGCAGCTGGGAAGAGTACTTCGAGCTTGGCAAGGAGCTCATCGCCAAGAAGCCGGGCACCTACCTCATTCGCAACACCGCGAGCGTCTTCGGCACGGCTTGGCGCCAAGCCGGCCAGGGATTCGTCGATGAAAACGGCACCTTTATCGGCGACCAGGACCACATCAAGAAGGCATGGGACCTCGCGATCGCCGCGAACGACGCCGGTATCAACGGCGCACTCGCCGCTCAAACCACCGATTCGGCCGCCGCGGTCAACGCCGGGCGCCTCCCCGCGGACTTCGGCGCGTCATGGCACCTCGCCGACCTCATGTCCGACGCACCCGACACCACCGGAAAGTGGCACGTGTGCAAGCACCCCGGCGAGGCCGTCAACAAGGGCGGCTCCTTCCTCACCGTTCCGAAGGGAGAGAAAGACCCGAAGAAGTCCTTCGAGGTACTCTCCTTCATCCTGAACGCCCGCAATCAGGCCCTCGAATACACGAACAGCGGCAACTTCCCCGCTGCACCCGAGGCGCACTCGATGCCGGAGGTCGACGGCCCCGTCGAATTCCTCGGCGGCCAAAAAGCCGCGGAGGTCTTCAGCGCCGCCGCCGAAACCGTGCGCCCGCTCTATGAAGACCCGAACTCCGAAACCGTGAACGCGCCGTTCTACGCGGAGCTTGAGCAGGTCGAATCGTCGAAGAAGGACCCGGCGAAGGCCTGGAGCGATGCCGTCACGGCCGCCAAGCGCATCGCCGAACAGGCCGGCCTGACACTCGCGTGATCACAGCGGCAGCACCGGTGGTGGGGCAAGCGTCGGACCATTCCGACGCCTGCCCCACCTCACGGCGCTTCCGCGATCCCGCCTCGCTTAACCACGAAAAGGTCGACTTCAGAGCGGCCTTCAAGAACATCGAGAGCATGCCACACGCGCTCGGCGCCCCACGGCGAGAGAATCGCCGCGTCCCGCGGGTCGATGAGATCCCACGCCTCAAGCTCTTCCTCCTGCAGACGCACTCGATCGCGAAGCTCCGCCTCGGGAACCACCCCGGCATCGAACACGAAGTGAACTCCCATCGGTGCGCCGTAGGCGGCGCTCGACGGCACCCAGCTCACCGAAAGGAGCCGGCCGACCGGAAGATCCAGGTTGAGCTCTTCGCGCAGCTCCCGGGCGGTGGCCTCTCGCGCGTCCTCGCCGGCATCCACGCCTCCGCCCGGCAAGAGCCAGTGGTCGCGGTAGTTCGGTTTTTCCACGAGGATTCGACCGTGCTCGTCGCGGATCACGGCCGCACCCGAGCTGAAGAGGGTAGGCAGCTGCTGGTAGAAGTAGGGGTTCGGGAGGAGGTCGCTCATGCCTCCACGGTAGCGAGGCGGCCTGAGCCCGGTCAGGGTCGGCATGCGCCGGCAACAGTTCTCGTCGATGCTCGTCGAGGTCACCTCGCCCAGTGCACCGCTCTCGTGCCGCATCCCGCACGCCACCCCGGGCCACATAATCTGTATACAGATCTTTTCGATGACAAAAGCCTGTCCCGTCAATTTGCAAAAGACACCCAAAGCCGCGCATCTAATGCGATTACAGTCGACGCGCTCTCGGGCACGAGCAGCCGCCCGCACACCGCGCACTGCGCGCGGGCAAAGTCCCCCGCTCGCGCGCTATACTCGAACGGGCAGCGGAGCCAGCGAATTGGGGCACCGCGGCCCTTCCCGCCACCGTCGGCGGGGCACACACAATTCATAACCCCAACCGTGTGGATAGCTTTATATCCCCGCGAATATTCACATCATCAATACCCGGAAGTAAGGTTCAGTGCTCCGTGTTCGCGACGGCTGCGGACTCAGTAGCTCCTATAACCTCACGCTTTCCGAATTACGGAGTTTTCCATGGATATCTCACGCCGTTCGCTTCTGGGCGCCAGCGCGCTCACCCTCGGCCCCGTCGCTCTCGCCCTCACGGGCTGCTCCACCGGTAAATCCGGCTCCACCTCGGGTGGCGGCAGCGACAAGGACTTCGTTCTATGGACCTGGCCCGAGGGCTTCAGCGAGGACACCCTCAAGGCCGTCAAAGAACAGTTCCCCGACATCAACTTCCGCCAGAATGTCATCGGTGGCGACTTCAAGCAGAAGCTCACGACCACCTTCAGCGCCGGCTCCGGCCTTCCCGACATCACCGGCGTCAAGGGCGAAGACATCGCCTTCTTCCTCTCGAAGACCGACTACTTCGAGGATCTCAACGAACTCGGCGCGAAAGACATCAAGGGCGACTACCTCGACTGGAAATGGCAGCAGGCCACCTCGAAAGACGGCAAGCAGCTCGGTATCCCGATCGACATCGGCCCCACCGCCCTCTTCTATCGCATCGACGTGTTTGAAGAAGCAGGACTCCCCTTCGAACCAGCCGAACTCGAAGCCGCGATTCGCGAGTGGGACGCCTACTTCGAACTCGGCAAGGAACTCATCGCCAAGAAGCCTGGCACCTACCTGATCCGCAACAGCGCCGGCATCTTCAGCACCGCCTACCGCCAAAGCGGCAAGGGCTTTATCGATGAGAACCAGATGTTCATCGGCGATCAGGACCACATCCGCAAGGCCTGGGATCTCTCGGTCAAGGCGAATGCTGCCGGCATCAACGCCGCCCTTGACTCGCAGACCGCTGACTCCGCGGCAGCTGTCAACGAAGGGCGCTTGCCCGCCGACTTCGGCGCGTCGTGGCACCTCGCCGACATGAAAGTCGACGCCCCCGAAACTGCCGGCAAGTGGCGCGTGTGCAAGCACCCTGGTGAGGCCGTCAACCAGGGCGGTTCGTTCCTGACTATCCCGAAGGGCGCGAAGGACCCGAAGAAGTCGTTCGAGCTCATCTCCTTCATTCTCAACGCGAAGAACCAGGCAGTCGAGTACACCTTCAGCGGCAACTTCCCCGCTGCACCCGAGGCGCACTCGATGCCCGAGGTCGACGGTGCCGTCGAATTCCTCGGCGGCCAAAAAGCCGCGGAGGTCTTCAGCGCCGCCGCCGAAACCGTTCGCCCGCTGTATGAAGACCCGAACTCCGAATCGGTCATCGCACCGTTCACTGCAGAGCTCGAACAAATCGAATCGACAGGCAAGGACCCTGAAAAGGCGTGGAACGACGCGGTCACGGCCGCTAAGCGCATCGCCGAACAGGCCGGTATCAAGGTGAAGTAACAGATATGAACAATCCGCAACCCCGGCCACTCGGGACGCGCATCAAAAAGGCGCTGCCGCAATACCTGGCCATCTCGCCGTACTTTTTCTTCTTTTTCGTGTTCGGTGCGATGCCGGTCGTTTTCACGATGGCGCTCGCGTTCACGAACTGGTCGGGGTTGGGCGACTTCGACTTGGTCGGCTTCACCAACTTCAAGTACCTGATCTCCGATCCTCTCTTCTACAAATCCCTCGTCAACACCCTGATTCTGTGGGTCATGGGCACTGTTCCCACCCTCATTCTCGCGACGATCCTCGCCCTCATGCTCAACTCGACCCTCAGGTTCTCGACGACCTACAAAGTCATCTACCTGATCCCGAACATCACGTCGATGGTCGCGATGGGTATGCTGTTCAGCTCGATCTTCTCGAGCCAATTCGGTATCGCAAACGCCATCATCAACGTGTTCGGTTTCGAGAACATCGCGTGGCTTCAAACCGAATGGGGCATCAAGATTGCGATCTCATGCCTCACGACCTGGGCGTTCGTGGGCTACAACGCGCTGCTTATCCTCGCCGGCCTCCAGGCGATCGATAAATCCCTCTACGAAGCCGCCGCACTCGACGGCGCAAACTCGTGGCAGATCTTCTTCCACATCACCCTCCCCCAGCTGCGGCCAATCATCCTGTTCGTCACCCTGATGTCGACGATCGGCTCACTCCAAAGCTTCACCGAATCGCAGGTGCTGACCTCCTCGAACTCCGGAGGTGCAGCAAGTGCGGGCGGCATCAACAACTCTGGTCTCACCATGGTGATGTACTTCTACTCGGTGGCCTTCCAAGAGAACCGCTACGGCTACGGCGCCGCGATTGCGTGGGGCGTTTTCGTTGTCGTCATGTTCTTCTCGATCATCAACTGGCTCGTGACCCGCGAGCGCAAGGACTAAGGGGCGCCTCGACATGACAGCTCAGACTCATACGGACACGATTGTTCGCCGCCGCAAGCCGATTCGGATCACCACGATCCTCAAATACATCGCGCTCACGGCGGGCGCGCTCGTCTCGTTGTTCCCGTTCTACTGGATGTTCATCCTCGCGACCCACCCGTCGTCCGCGATCTTCAAGTTCCCGCCGGATGTGCTTCCCGGTGATCGTCTCGGCACCAACATCGAGACCATCACCTCGAAGATCAGCATTTGGGCGGCAATGGGCAACACCCTGGTCGTGGCCCTGTCCGTGACGGTACTCGGGCTTTTCGTCTCGTCGATCACCGCATTCACCTTCGCGAAGTTCGAGTTCCCCGGCAAAAAAGGCCTCTTCCTCATCATCATGGCCACGTTCCTTCTGCCGGCCCAGCTCGCGAGCATCCCGCAGTTCCTGTTCATGAGCAAGCTCGGTTGGACCGGCGACCTCAAGGCCCTGATTTTCCCGTCGCTCGCAAGCGCGTTCGGCGTGTTTTGGCTTCGTCAATACGCGACGAACTCGGTGTCAACCGAGTTGCTCGAGGCTGCCCGCATCGACGGTTGTGGCTTCCTGCGCCAGTACCGCCACGTGTGCCTCCCGCTCATCAGGCCGGCCCTCGCCTTCCTCGGCATGTTCACGTTCATCGGCGCATGGAACGACTTCATGTGGCCCCTCATTGTGCTCACGAACCCGGATAAGCTCACACTTCAGGTCGCATTGAGCCAGCTGAAGACCGCCCACGGAAGTGACTACGGCATGCTCATGGCCTCGGCCCTGATCGCGGTCGTGCCGCTCATCATCGTGTTCATCATTGGCGCGAAGCAGTTCATTGCGGGTATCGCCGAGGGCGCGGTGAAGTCCTAGCCCGCTCTTTCATGAGCGGGGCGATTACTCCCCCGACGCTCAGGCTTTGCGGGTTTCGACGTTCGCGTCGCCAACGAGTTCGGCAAGTTTCGCGTCGTACCAGGCCGCTGCCTGTTCCGGGGTTTTGTCACCCACCATCACGGTGTCCATTGCGTCCTGGATCGCGGAGGAGACCTCGGGATAGACCGCGAAGGCGGGCCGGTAATGGGCGCCCTCGAGCATGTCGGTGAAGAATCCGACGGTTGGCGAATAGCCCCTGTACTCCTCGTTTTGCGCGACGTCCCTCCTCGTCGTGAGCGTGCCTCCCGTGATGTTGCGCTGAACCTGGTGCTCGAGGCTGCATAGCTCCTTGACGAGTGCGAACGAGAGCTCGCGATCACGCGCGTGCGTGGGGATCGCCCAGCCCCAGCCTCCCGCGAGCGTTGTCGATCCGGGGGCCTCGCCGTGCTGAGTGGGCATGAAGGCGACACCGACGTCATCGGGCCACGTGGGCCAGGGGGCGAGGCTGCCTTCGGCCCAGAGGAATGAGATCCACGATCCATCGATGAGGATGCCGAGCTCGCCCGCGGGGAACATCGTAGCCTGCACGGCGTCCATGAGATTCGGGTCGAAGTGGCGGGCTGCGGGGAGCGTGAGCCCTTCGTCGAACTGGCGCTTGTAAAACGCGAGCGCGTCAATGAAGCCCTGCGAGCCCGCAACCCATTTCTTCGTCTCGGGATTGTAGAGCGTGTCGTTCGTGCCGTAGAGGAGCATCTCGAGGCCCTGCATCGAGG
This sequence comes from Dermabacter sp. HFH0086, assembly GCF_000413375.1. Lineage (NCBI taxonomy): Bacteria > Bacillati > Actinomycetota > Actinomycetes > Micrococcales > Dermabacteraceae > Dermabacter > Dermabacter sp. HFH0086. The sequence continues at coordinate 940,683 of NZ_KE340308.1, read as the reverse complement.
CTGATTCGCCCTGCGCTTTTCCGCAGTACATGAACATGCCGGTCGCGCCGATGTCGGCGTCGCGAATGACCGCGGCAGTCTCGGCGATGTCTTCCCACGATTGCGGCTGCCACTCGGTGGGAAGTCCCGCCTTCTCGAACACTCTCTTGTGGTAGTAGATGCCGCGCGTATCGGTCTCGGTGGGAATAAAGTGCACGCGCCCCTCGGGGTCCTTGGCAGCCTCCTTGGAGGCCGGGTAGAAACTCTCCCAGGCCTCCCACGCGTCAACGAGATCATCGATCGGTTGAAGGTAACCGGCGGCGATGTCGGATTGGAGAATGAAGGAGTCTTCGAACACGACGTCCGGGCAGCTGCGCGGCGAGGCCATGAGCAGCTCATTTTTCGTGAAGTAGTCATTCGTCGCGGCCACGATCGGCACGAGCTCGACCTTCACCTCCGGGTGTTTCGCGGTAAAGCTCGCGGCTACTCCCGTCAGCCACTGCTCGAGGTTCGTGTCTGATCCGAACTGTTGGAACGCGATCCGCAGCGTCAAGGCGTCGCGCTCGCTCGCGCACCCGGTCAGCATCGACAGCGGGAGCGTTGCCGCCACACCGCCCGTCACCGTGAGGAAGTTTCGGCGCGACGGCCGGTTCGTGACTCTCACGGCGTGGTGCATGATGGCGGTCCTCTCGTTCGCGGGCCACCGGTGTGCGTGGCTAAGCTGCCCCGTACTCCACGCGAGGGGCCGGGGAGACTCCCGTAGCCTACCGATGACTGGGCTGCCTGCGGAACTTTGGCCGGATCGCGGTCGCGCGGGCGCTTCTCCGCGGTGCTTCACTCACCCCTTAACCGCGCCGTCTTCCACTCCCTTGAAGAAGAAGCGCTGGAACACGGCAAAGAACAGGATGATCGGCACGAGCGCAATCATGGTGCCCGCGGCGATGACGCGCGGGTTGGAACCGAAGTTCGAGTTGAGGTACTGCATGCCCACGGTGAGCGTGTATTTGTCGGGATCGCTCAGCACGAGCAGCGGCCACAGGAAGTCATCCCACCCGCCGATGAACGCGAAAATGGCGACGACACTCGCCATACCCCGCACGTTCGGCCACACCACTCGCGTGATGATTTGCCACGTATTCGCGCCGTCGATCACGGCCGCGTCAAGGAGCGCCGGCGGGATCGATCGGCACGCCGCCATCATGAGAAGAACGTTGACAGCACCGATGAGGCCGGGAAGCACGACGCCCGCGAGCGAGTCAGCGAGGCCAAGCGACTTGATCGTGAGGAACTGGCTCATGAGGGTCACTTCGCCGGGCAGGAGAAGCGTCGAAAAGAGGATCCCGAGCGCGATTTTCTTGCCCTTGAACTGCAAGCAGCCCAGGGCGTAACCGGCGATTGTCGAGAAGACCACGTTCGCGAGTGCGAGTGACACGGCGACGATGAGCGAGTGCCAGGCGTAGCCGAGGATCGGCACGGTGTTGGCAACCTCGACGTAGTTGTGGAGCGTGAAATCACTCGGCAGAAGCGACGGCGGGAACTGATAGATGGGGTCCTTCGGGCCTTTGAAACTCGTGCTGAGCTGCCACAGGAACGGCCCCACCGACACGAAGAACATCGCGACGAGCAGAATGTAGCGCACGATCAAACCGGCAAGCGTCGGCTTATTAAATCCCCCGGATTCCTTGCTGCGCCACGGGCGGTTCGTGTTGCGGTAGGTGCGGGAAGAGGTTCCGACGGCTTCCGGGTTCACGTTGCCGGCTCCAGTTTCGAGAGTGGACATTCCGATCAGTTCCTTAGTGCGCGTTCGAGTCTGGCCGGTTGTTGAGGTAGGCCACGAGGATGAGTGGCCCCACCGTGAAGAGGAAGAGGAGTACGGAAAGCGCCGATGCGTAGCCGAGCCTGCCGTTGAGGCCTGAGCCGACCTGCTGGACGAGCATGACGAGCGAGGAAGCCTCGCCACCGGGCCCGCCCGAGCCTTTCGAGAGCACGTACAGTTCGGAGAACACGCGCATGCCGCTCACGGTGATGAGGGCGCTCACGAGGAACATTGCGCCGCGCACGCCCGGAACGGTGACCGACCAGAAGCGGCGCCAGGCGCTCGCGCCGTCCATGGCTGCGGCCTCGTGGAGCTCGTTGCCGACGTTGGCGAGTGCCGCGAGGTACACGACCATGTAGTACCCGAGACCCTTCCATACGGTGAGGACGACGGCCGTGAAAATGAGACCCCATCGCGAGGCGAGGAACGGCAACGGGCCTTGAACGAGGCCGAGGAATTGCAGGGTTTCGTTGATGACGCCGCGTGAGTCGAAGAGCCACTGGAAGATGAGGGCCACGACAACAACCGAGGCAATGACGGGGAAGTAGAAAGTCGTTCGGAAGAACGAAATGCCGGGAATCACGCGATGCACGAGGAGAGCGAGCAAGAGCGGCAAGAAGGTCAGGAGGGGGACGCACGCAACGGTGAAGGCAAGCGTCGTTCCGAGCGATGTCCACACGCGCGCATCGCTAAAGAGCGCCGCATAGTTGTCGAAGGCGACGAAGGTTCCTCCGGTGAGCGGGCGCGCATTCGTGAAGCTCAGGACGACCGTGTTGACGAACGGCCATAGAGCAAAAACGACGACCCACACAACTGCGGGGCCTACGAGGAGCCACGGGACGTACCACTTGTATGAACGCACGCTACTTCTTTCCTTCCAACGGTGCGGCGTAAAGGGGCCGGGCGAGGCCCGAGGGGCTTCGCCCGGCGACGGGTATCAGCTGAGCTGATCGTTGCCGTACTTTACGGCTGCGTCGAGCGCTTCTTTAGCCGTGATGTCGCCGCGCATGGCGAGCGCCATCTGCTGCCCCATGTTGGTCTTCATGTCTTCGGTCCACATGACGTTCGTGGGGTCGACTGCGGTCTTCATCGACTCGGCGGCCAGCTCGACTGCTTTGTTCTGCAGTTCGATGTCCGATTTTTCGGCGAACTTGCTGGGGTCGGCTGCCGCTTCTTTCGTGCCGGGCAAGAAGCCCTGTGCGAGCTTGACGAACTCGATCTGGTTTTCGGTGTTCGTCGCGAACTTCGCGAAGGCGAGTGCTGCGGCGGGGGCCTTCGACTTTGCGGAGACGGCGATGCCCTGCACGAACAGGGGCGGCTGCCCCATGCGCTTCGTGACGACCGTCTTCTCGATGAGGCCGGGGTTATCGGTCTTGAGCTCGGTGGGGTAGCTCGAGGTCGCGGTTGTCCACAGCACCTTCTCCTGCTTGTACAGCTGGGCGTTACCGGTGTAGTTATCGCTCAGCACCTCGACCGGCATGGCCTTGGCTTTGTACAGCTCCACGTATTTCTGCAGGAAGTCGACGTTTTCGTCGGTGTTGAAGTTGAACTTGCCGTCGTCACCAGAGGTGATGATGATTTCGGGGAGCGAGGAGATGATCGGGGCGGATCCCCCCTGCTTGGCGGCTTCCATGGCCAGGTCGTAGAGCTCGTCGAAGGTGGTGGGCAGCGATTCCTCGCTCACGCCGAACTTGCTCAGCGCATCGATGTTCCACCAGGACATGTCGGTACCGAGGTACCACGGGTAGCCGTAGCTGCCGTCGATGCCCGGCATTTCGTAGGCCTTGACGCCGCCCTCGACGTACATGTCTTTGAGCTTGTCGTCGGCCTTCGCGAGGTCGAGAAGCATGCCGTTCTTTGCGAGTGAGTACGCGAAGTTCGGCGGAACGTTGACGACGTCAGGGAGCGCGCCGGAGTTTGCCTGGCCGAGGAGCTTATCCTCGTAGCCTTCGCCGGGCTGATCCATCCACTTGACTTTGACGCCCGGGTTTTCTTTTTCGAACCTTGCGACGAGGTCTTCAAAGTAAGGGCTGAATTTTTCGTTCTTGAGCGACCAGGTTTGGAACGAAATCTCGCCCTCGACCTTGCCTTCTTTGGCTTCCTTGGCGGCTTTATCCTGTTCGGCGCTGCCGCCGCCACCGCTCAGACCGCATCCCGCGAGGGTGAGCCCCATAAGCCCGACGCCTGCACCGAGAACCGCGCGACGAGTTGTTTTCATTGCCGTGTACCTCTTCCTTGAGATGTCGTGAGCGGCACCAGACCGGTGATAACTAAACCGCTAAAGTTGAGTGTACACGCCTCCTCAGCCACACGGAAGACTGAAGGCCCGCAGGCGGATCGCTCCGCCCGCGGGCCCAAACCCCCACAGCCCCTATGGAATCCAGTTAAAAACGCGCGCGAAGCGTCACGATCTGGAACGGTCGGGCCGCGATCGTGATCCCGTCGCCGTCAGCGCGCTGGGCCTGGTAGTGCAGCACCGACTCCTCGGTCAGCTCACGCTCGAGAAGATCCACAGCGACAATCTCCTCAGCGCCAGGCACCACAACGACACCCTCGCCGCGCACGCCCTCGGACTCGTATAGGCGCACGATCAGATCGCCCGACTGGTCCTCGGCGAGTTTGAGCGTCTGGAGGCGCAGCGAGGTCCCCTCCCCCTCGATGCGCGCAAGCGCAGCGTCCACGAGGTCGTGATCGACATCGCGCGGCACCTGATTGAGTCGCGTGCCCTCGTCGATTGCGTCGGCAATCGACGCACCCGGAACGAGCGAAAACCGCATCCGGTACTGCCCCTCCTCAGCGCGCGGATCGGGGAACTCGGCCGCGCGGATCACGGTCGCGCGCACGATCGTGGTCGTGCCGCCGTCACTCTCGCGAAGGCATCGGCGCACGTCGTGGCCGTACGAAGAGTCGTTCGCCAGCGAGACGGCCGAGCCTGCCTGATCACCCTCGTGCACGCGCACCCAGCGGTGCGCGCACGTCTCGAAGCGACCGAAGTCGTCGAGCGTGTTGACGGGGATGGGGCGTTCGATGTGCCCGAACTGGATCTCGCTCGCCATGTGCGCCGCGCGCAGGTCGAACGGGAACGCGAGCTTGAGAACCTTTTTGCGCTCGTGCCAATCCACGTCGAGCACGACCTCGAGCCCCTTGGCACCGGGCGAGAGCACGTATGTGAGCACAATCCTCGAGCCGGTCCCGTTAGAGGGCGCGCCGGGGTACGGACGCTCCTCGGTGCGCACGCCCTCCGTGCGGGTCTCGTAGGTGGCGCGCACGCGCACCGCCTCGCCTTCGCGCTCCACGCTCACGGGTCCGACGGCTGCCAGGTCCCTGCCAATGCGCCGATAAAACTCGTCGATGTCCCACGAATCCCACGCGTTGGGGGTATCGCGGTGAAGCTGGAGCAGCGCGCCTTTGGCGCCGGGGGCGATGAGCTCGCGGCCGCTTTCGCCGGCGCGGAGGCTCACGAGGTGGCCGTCGCCATCAATCCGCGCGAAAACGTGGCCGTTGCTGAGGGCGAAGCAGCCGTCGGACTCTTCGCACGTAACCTCGCCCGCGGTTTCACTGCTCTTTGCCGCGCCCGTGTCCTTTGCCCTCGCGATTGCCTCGAGGGCTTTCTCGACGAGTTCCTCGCCGCGCTCCGCGATGCCCTCGTAGTTGTGTTCGGTCTCCTTGTGCACCCACGCGATCGAACTGCCGGGGAGGATGTCGTGGAACTGGAGGAGGAGGACCTTTTCCCACAGCTCGTTGATCTCCGCATAGGGGTACTCGAACGAGTCATCGAGGCGTGCGGCGAGCGCGCTCCATTTCTCGACGTCGTGCATGAGCGCCTCACTCCGGCGGTTGCCCTGCTTACCGCGGATCTGTGACGAGTACGTGCCGCGGTGAAGCTCGAGGTACAGCTCACCGTTCCAGCGTGGCGCATCGGCGTATTCGGCGCGGCTGCGCTCAAAGAATGCCGTGGGGCTCGAGAACTCGACCTTCGGCGAACCCTCGAGGCTCGCGGCCCGGCGGCCCGCCGCGAGTTGCTCGCGCGTGGGGCCGCCACCGCCATCGCCCCAACCGGTCGGGCTAAGCGCGATGTGGCTGCGGCCCTTGTCCTTGTAGTTCTTCTCGACGTATGCGAGTTCTTTGCCGGTGAGCTGGCAGTTGTAGGTGTCGGCGGGCGGGAAGTGCGTGTACTGGGTCGTGCCGTCGATGCCCTCCCACCAGAACGTGTGGTGCGGGAACACGGAGAACTGGTTCCAGCTGACCTTTTGGGTGAGGAAGTTGGTGTTGCCCGCGGCGGCGCAAATTTGCGGAAGCGCGCCCGAATATCCGAAGGAATCGGGCAACCAGGTTTCTGTGGTTTCGAGCCCAAACTCGCGCAAGAAAAAGCTCTTGCCCTGAATGAACTGCCGGGCCATTGCCTCGGAGCCGGGCATGTTCGTGTCGGACTCGACCCACATGCCACCCACGGGAATGAAACGGCCGCTCGCGACGTGCGCCTTGATGCGCTCGAACAGTTCGGGGTAGAAATCTCGGATCCACTGGTACTGCTGCGCCGATGAACACGAGAACGTCAGGTCGTCGTAATGCTCGAGGAGCCAGCACACGTTGGAGAAGGTGCGCGCGCATTTACGCACTGTCTCGCGCACGGGCCAGAGCCACGCGGAGTCAATGTGGGCGTGGCCGGTCGCGATCACGGTCATCGCGGAGGCATTGGCGGGCTTGTCGAGTTCGCGACGCAGCACCTCGCGGGCGTCGCTGGCGGTCGCGTGCAGATCATCCGGGTCGGCGACGTCGAGTGCATCGTCGAGGCAGCGGAGGATGTCCTGGCGGCGCGTGCTGTCCTCGGGGAGTTCATGCATGAGGCCGTTCAGCGCAACGACATCCTGTTCGAGCTCCCAGATCGTTGTCGAGCGCCACGCGAGGCGAAGTTCCGTGAGGTCGTAAATCGGGTCGTCTCCCGCGCTCTCCCACTCACCGAGCTTCGTCGGCGCGAATGTCCAGTCACCTGCGACGTTGGGATTGGCGGCAAGTTCGAGGTAGTACTCGAAGCTCGTGATGCCGGGTTCGAGCGTGAGGTACTGGTTGTAGGGATTGACCGCCTTGACGGTGGTGCCGTCGGTATTCCAGATGAGCGCCTCGGCCTGGAAGCCCGGCATGTTCGTGAAGGAGAGATTGAGCTGGAGTTCTATGTCACGTTCGTCGTCGGTCACCCACGCGTCGGGGACCTCGCCCGTCACGTGCAGCCACAGGGTTGACCAGGGGCGGCCCCAGCGCGCGCCGACCTCGATGGGGATATAGGTCTGCGCTTTCGCTTCGGCGAAGGGCACGGGCTCGCCGGGCACCTCCCACGCTTCGATCGTGACGGGCGCGGTATCGAGGTGACGCCGGGCGGGAAGCTGTTCGGCGAGGAACCGTCGGACCCGGTCCTCGCTGTGCGCGCGGTTGTTGAACATCGGTTGGCCTTTCGTCGAGGGTCTGCTGCGCGTTCGGGTTACGGGCGGGCACGGTCGTGATCGGCGGGTGGCGAACGACGGTGCTCGCGCTATCCGAGCTCGAGGCTTCGGTACTCTCCACGGCGAGCGAAATCCATCCATTCGCCGAAGACATCGGATCCTGTATTGGTGAGGGAGCGGTTCGAGCCATCGGCCTTCAGCCCTTCCACGATCACGCTCTGCGTCGAGGTTGGGGTCGTGGCAAGCTCGCCGGCTTTCTCGAGAGCGATGAGGTCGCGGAGGCGCTCGCCCGCGGGTTTCACCGCTCCTTCGGAATCGATGAGACCCAGGCTATATTCCAGATCTGGGAAGTCGGCAAGTGTTCTCGAGACGTCGTGGGAGCACCACCAGGTGATGCCCGAGAGGTCTCGGTACCCGCACGCTGCGCGAACGGTTCCCTCGAGGAAATCGGCGGCGTTCTCGGGACTCACCCACGGCGTTGGCGCGCCCACTTCCTGGAGCCACACGGGGCGGTCCGACGGTTGCCCGCTCACCCTGTGCCAGAGGTCTGCGACCTCGAGCAGGTAGCGGGCGAAGTGGGGAAGCTCGGGGGCATCGATGCCGTAGCGTTGCGCCGCGCCGCCGAAGATCCACGAGTGCACGGTTGTGGAGTCACCGAGTTCAACGGCCGCGCGGGGGGTGAAGGGGTGAGCATCGACGAACCAGGTGTCGTCATCAAAGCAGTGGTGGTGGGCTCCCGTCGGGAAGGCTCCGCGCACCTCGGCGAGCATGCCGTCGAGCCAGGCGTAGGCCTCGCTCGGGGAGATCTCGTGGCGTTCGGGGTGCCGTGGGGCGGCGAACTGACCGATCTCGTTGCCGAGGGTGAGGCCCGAGACGTGTGGGCGGGCGGAGAGCTCGGCGGCGAGGGCGCGGGCGAGGGCGCGCTGGCCGTTCACGACGTCGGCGTCGGTGAAAATGTTGCGGCGATGCCACGTACTCACCCACGAGGGGAGGAAGTCGAAGCTCGACAGGTGACCTTGGAGGAGATCCACGGAGACCGTGAGGCCCGCGTCGCCGGCGGCGTCGGCGACGGCGAGGACGTCATCGATGGCTTTCGAGTCGATGAAAGTGCGATTGGGCTGCAGGAGCGGCCACAGCGGGAAGATGCGCACGTGGTCGAGGCCGAGGTCGGCGAGGGTCGCGAAGTCGTTGTCGACCGAGCCGAGATCGAGGTTCGCCCAGGAGTGGAACCAGCCTTTTCGGGGGGTGTAGTTCGCGCCCCACGCGTGCTGTTGATTCATCGCGTCACCTCGTTGTCGCTGGATACCCATGCGCTCACCTAAAGCGCTTTAGCTCAAAAGGTATCATGGACTGCATGGCCCGCCCCACCATCGCCGATATCGCCCGCACCGCCGGTGTTTCGAGTACCGCCGTGTCGTTCGCGCTCAACGGGCGGCCCGGAGTCGCCGAACCCACCCGCGAAAAAATCATGGCGATCGCCCACGACATGGGGTGGACCCCAAACAGTGCCGCTCGAGCGCTGTCCACTTCGCGCGTCAACGCGATCGGCCTCATCATCACGTCGTCCTACGCCGAACTCGCGCGAGACGCCTTCTTTCTCCAGCTCATCGCGGGCGTCGAGCACGCACTCTCGTCGAGCCCCGTCGCCCTCGTCCTCAAAATTGTCGAGAACTTCGAGGATGAGCTCACGGCGATTCGCCAGTGGCACGGCGAGTCCCGCATCGACGGGCTCATCCTCGTCAACCCTCGCCCCGACGACCCGCGGCCTGCGCTTACGAACACGCTCGGCGTTCCCACCGTCTTCATCGGCAAGCCCGGAACGAACGAGCAGTTCTCCTCCGTTTTCATCGACGACGCTCTCGTCATGGACACGCTTATCGAAGACCTCGTGGCCCACGGAACGCGCCGCATCGCCTACCTCCATTCGCACGCCCGCTACAGTCACGGCGAGGCTCGCCTCAAGGCCCTCAGGCGCAGCCGCCCGGGGATCACGGCAATTGAGCACGGCATCCCCTTGGGCGAGCTCGACGACACCTGCGCGGCCATTCGCGATTTCGCCTCGATGCTCGACCTCACGGCCGCGACGACGTTCGTGTGCGAGAGCGAGGACCTCACTCTCGCGACCCTGCGCGCACTCAGCGACCTCGATGTCGCCGTCCCCGCAGACGCGGGCGTCGTGTCGTGGGAATCGACCCCGGGCCTCACGCTCCGTACCCCTGCGGTCTCGACGCTCGAGCGAAGCCCCGCCGAGATGGGAAGCGCCGCGGTGGAAGTCCTCCGCGACATGCGCGACAATCCCGGGCCCGAGCCCCGCACACGCGAACTCGCGTGCCCGCGCCTTCACGCGCGCGACACTCTCCCGCCGCGCGTCGAGAGCTAGAGAAGCGGCTCGGCCACGAGCGACGGGCGAGAGATCCCCGCAACGTCGAGGGCAAGCTCGCAAAACATCGCATTGGACCACGAGAACCACTCGCGCGTGAACGCCGTGGGATCGTTGCAGTCGACCCCTTCGTGCATATAGCCGGTTCCACCGGTCGTCGCGAGGAGCAACTCGAGAATCGCCCGCTTCTCGTCGATGTGGGTCGAGGTGAGCCCCTCGACGGATTTCGCGATGGGCCACACGTAGCCCTCGGGCGTATGCGGGGAGCCGACTCCCGCGAGCGCCGATCCCTCGTAATAGAACGGGTTGGCGGTGCTCAACACGGCCGCGCGTGTCGCGAGATACAGCGGGTCCTCGGCATCAATCACGCCCAGATACGGGAGAGACAGAAGCGAGGGGACGTTCGCGTCATCCATGAAGAGGGCTTCACCGGAACCGTCAACCTCGTACCAGAACCGGGCACCCCCCTCATCGCGCGTGATTCCGTGCGCCTCAATCCCCTTGAGGATCCCCTCGCGTACGAGGTCGGCACGCTCGCCCAGGGGCAGACGTCGGACCCCTTCACCCTGCTCCCCCGGCGCCTCGCTAAATCCGGCCGTCGCGCACGCCTCCACGAGCGCCGGCACGGCCCTGAGAGCCGAGGCCATGAAGAGGTTCCCCGGGATGTTGTAGCCGAGCGCGCACGCGTCATCGCTCGGGCGAAAGCCCTGCCAGACGAGCCCACACGGCTCAGTGAGCCGCCCGCGCCCCTCGCGTACGAGCGTGTCGGTGGGCGGGCAGTCGCGGCGCACGAACGTGTACGTCGAGCGTTCTTCGTGGTGGGTTTCGGTTTCGAGGACCTCGAGGACGGCCTCAAGGGCTGGGAGCGTGTCGGCGGTGATCCAGGATGTGTTGCCGGTTGCGAGCAGGCGCGCGGCGAGGTCAATCGGGTAGGCGAGCGAGTCAATCTCGAACTTGCGCTCCCACACCCACGGGCTCGGCTCGGGTTCGTCGTCATCCCAGCGGTTTGAGTTGGCTTCCTCGTTAAAGGCGTTTGCGTACGGGTCGATGAGAATCATGCGCCAGTGCGTCGCGAGCAGGCCGCCGATCAGGTCACCGAGGGTTTCGTCCTCGCCGACCAGGCGAAGCAGTGGCGAGAGTTGCGCGCACGAATCTCGCAGCCACATCGCGGGGATGTCGCCCGTCATCACGAACGTGTCCCCCTTGCCGCGGCGACGAACCGTCGTCCGCGCCGTGTTGTCAAGGAATCGCACCACGGCCTCGGCGACGCCCTCGCCAGCAGCGTCGCGCACGCGGGCAGACACGCGTTCAAGGAGTTCAGGGGCGAGTTCAACGCCTTGGGGATGAGGGGTTCCGACGGTGGCAAAGCGGGACACTCTTAGCTCATTTCGCTCGGGGTTCTCGGCCGCCAACAGTGGCGGATGTGGACCTTCTTCCGGTCTTCGATGCTCCCACTTTCTCGCATCCCGCACCGTGGAGGCAACACGGCTCGTGCCCCTCTCACGCCTTTACATTCCCAGGTAGGAGTTTTACCCTCGTATGTGAATCGCGTCATAGATACGTGATTGGCGCATATACGTCTACAACGGAGTGAGACATGAATCGGCCACGCGGAGCCACGCACCAATCGTCGCGGCGAACCTTCCTGAAAGTGACCGGAGGAATCGCGAGCACACTCCCCCTCGCGATGCTCGCAGGCTGCTCGAGCGAGCGCGATTCGTCCACGCTCAAGGTCGCCTATCAGCAATTTGGTTCGGGCACGACCCTCCAGCAGTGGCTCACGAAGATCATCGCGGAGTTCACCAAGAAGCACCCCGGCGTGAGCGTCGAGCTCCTGCCGATCGTCGCCGCGGAGAACGACTACTTCACGAAGAACGAACTCTTGATGTCGTCGCCCCGAAGCTGCCCCGACCTCGTTTTCGAAGACACCTTCATCCTGCTCTCCGACGTTGCCGCCGGATACATTCAACCGATCGACGATCTCGTCAAGGGCTGGGAGGGCTGGGACAACCTCTACCCCGCTTCCCAAGCGGCAGCCGTCGATCCCGAGGGGCGCGCGCACTGCGTTCCCACTGAAACGGACACGCGCGGCATCTATTACAACAAGAAGGTCTTCGAAAAGGCCGGCCTGCCCACCGAGTGGCAGCCGCGCACGTGGGAGGAGATCGCCGAAGCTGCCACGACCATTCGTGACACGAACGTCGATGCCGCCGGCATGTTCATGTACTGCGGGAAAACCCAGGGCGAAAAAGCCTCGATGCAGGGCTTCGAAATGCTGCTGTATGGCACGAACGACACCCTCTACAACCCCGAGACGAAGAAGTGGGTCGCAGGGTCGCAGGGCTTCATCGACACGCTCGCGTTTTACAAGCGCCAGTTCGACGAGAAGCTCACGCTGCCCGTCTCCCAACACCTCGACCCGAATATCGCCGAAGCGATCCAATCGACGATGTTCCCCGCCGGCAAACTCGGGATCCTCATTGACGGCTCGTGGATCTCCAACCAGTGGGCTGAGGACGGCCCCGCACCGTGGCCCACGTGGCAGGACGATGTGGGCCTCGCCCAGATGCCCACGCAAAATGGAGAAGAACCGGGGCTGACCACCCTCGCCGGCGGCTGGGGATGGACGATCCCCACCCACGCGCGCGACCGAGAGCTCTCCTTCGAACTCATCAAGGAACTGTGTACGCTCGAGAGTCTCGTCTACCGCAATAAGAGCGGCGCCAACCTCACGACAAGGAGGGACGTCGCGAAAAACGAGGAATACAGGACTTACTCGCCAACCGTCGGATTCTTCACCGACATTTTCGAAGCCGCCTACTACCGGCCGGCGTTTGCTGTCTATCCCGAAGTGTCTTCCGCTCTTCAAGACGCAATGGACACCGTGATGGTGGGCGACAAGACTCCCGAACAGGCAGCCGCCTGGTACGACACCAAGCTCACCGAGCTGGTGGGCAAGGAGAACATCGAGGTGCGTAACTCATGAGTACTTCCGTAGATGCCGTCGCAGCGGCGCCAACAAGTGCGCCAACCAATCGCAAACGGGCTCCGCTCGGGAATCACCTCACGCCTCGCCGCGGCCTCCTCATGGTTCCCGCGTTCCTGCTCATCGCGATTTTCATGCTCGGCCCGATCGTCTATTCGATCTATCTCGCGTTTACGAATAAAGCCGTGCGCGGGGAGAACGCGAAAGCCGTGGAGTTCGTCGCGCTGGACAACTTCATCACCGCCTTTAGCGACGATCGGTTCTGGAACGCCGTCGTCCTCACCCTGATTTTCACCCTGGTGTCCGCGGTTATCGGCCAAAATCTCCTCGGCATGGTTCTCGCACTCCTCATGGAGAAGGCCAACCGCCTCGTGACGTTCATCGGCACGTCGATCGTGATTCTCGCGTGGATCCTCCCAGAGGTCGTCGCGGGCTACCTCCTGTACACCTTCTTCGCCGATCACGGCTCCCTCAACACGCTCCTCACGAGCATCGGGCTTCCCGGGCAAGACTGGCTCTTTAGCGCGCCGATCCTCGCGGTGTCGTTCGCGAACATTTGGCGCGGAACAGCGTTCACGATGCTCATCTACTCGGCGGCTCTCACGTCGATCCCGAAGGACGTATACGAATCAGCGGAGATCGACGGCGCGGGGGCGTTCACGCGACTTATCCGCATCACAATTCCGCTCATGCGTACCGCGATCGCCACGAACCTCATGCTCATCACGCTGCAGACCCTTTCCGTTTTCGGTCTGATCTTCATCATGACCGGTGGCGGCCCCTCCGGTCGCAGCCAGACCCTCCCCCTGTACATGTATGAGCAGGCGTTCTCGTACGGCCAGCTCGGCTACGGCACCGCGGTCGCGCTAATCCTGCTCGCGATTGGGGCGATCGCCTCACTCATCTATCTGAAGCTTCTGCCTGAGGAGGACAAGCGATGACCACCGCAGCTCCCACGAAGGCCCGTGCGAAAAGCGACCGCGGAAACCAGCCTCACACGGCGCGCGGGCGCCTCACGTCCGCTCTCTCCTCGATCGTCATCGCCCTCATTAGCGTAAGTTTCGCGATCCCCATTCTGTGGGTCGTGCTTGCGTCTTTCGATACCGAAGCGACCCTCGCGGTGAAGGCGCCGGAACACTGGAGTTTCGGCAACTATCAGGCAATCTGGAACGAGCAGACGACGTTCCGCCCGCTCCTCAACTCGCTTGTGCTGTGCGGGTGCGCAACACTGATCACGATGACGGTCGCGGTGCTATGCGCCTACGCCTTCTCTCGGTATCGCTTCCGGGCGCGGCGCCCGCTGCTTCTCGGCATCCTGTTTTCCACGGGCCTTCCGATCACGGCAATCATGATCCCCGTGTATTCGATGTTCGTGCAGGTCAACCTCGTTGACTCGATGCCCGCCGCGATCCTGTTCCTTGCCACGTCGTCGCTTCCCTACGCCATCTTCCTCACGAAAGGGTTCATCGATTCCGTGCCCGTCGAGATTGAGGAAAGCGCGTGGACGGAAGGTGCGGGTGTGGTGCGCACGATCCTCTCGGTCGTTCTTCCACTCATGAGGTCGGGCCTCGCCGTCGCCACGATTTTCACGTTCGTGGGCATGTGGGGCAACTTCTTCGTGCCGTTCATGCTGCTGCTGAGTCCCGAGAAGCTCCCGGCTGCCGTCACCCTCTACACGTTCTCGTCCCAGTACGGCCAGGTGGCGTACGGTCAGCTCGCGGCGTTCTCGATCTTCTACTCCGCCCCGATCGTGGTGCTGTATTTGGCGCTCGGCCGGAGCCTCGGCACGGGCTTCGCGGCCGCCGGCGGCGTCAAGGGTTAGGGGGTCCGACGGTTGCTTTAATCTGAAGAGCGCTCCCGGCATCGATCGCCGGGAGCGCTCTTTGTGCACCAGCGGCGAGTGCCGCGTGGAGCGTTACTTCGCCTCGTGCACCTCAGCGTCGCCGCCGGCCACGCTCGAGTCGCTCGACGTATCGGTGGCCTTCACCGTCGGCGTGCTCGCCCTGTGGGAGGCGCGTGCCTCCTGTGCCTTGTCCTTGGCCGCCGATGCCGCGCCCTTCGCGGCGCTCTTGGCCTGCTCGGCAACCTCGGGGGCCTTGTCCTTTACGGTCTCAGCCGCGTCCTTCGCCACCTTCGACACGGTTTCGCGCGCCTGGCCAACCCTCTCCTGCACACGCGGGTCATCGACGTACTGCTTGGCGGTTGCCTCGAGCTTCTCGTAGGGCTCACGGCCCATCTTCGAGCCGATCACAAAACCAATAGCGATGCCGGTCGCAAGAATGAGCTTGTTCTTCATGGTTCCTCCTCCAAGAGGGATGTCTACGGACACAGCCATCGTGGCACACAGTTCTGAGGGCAACTCGGTCGTTGGCTCGACCTCCTCGCAGCCCCAAGCAGCTTTACTCAATCACGGGAGGCGGAGCAGTCGAGCCGCGAATCACGAACCCTGTCTCCAGTTGAAGCCTCCTGGTTACTGATTCTGGATTGGTCAAGAGACCCACGATTGCATTCACTGCGGCAACACCCATCTCATTTAAGGGCTGATCCACGACTGTGAGGGGCGGGGCGCTCTGTTCCGCATACGAAGTGTTGTCGAACCCCACGACACTGAGGTCATACGGAACATGTATCCCAAGACTGCGCGCAGCCTCCAATACTCCCAAGGCTGTTTCATCTGATGCAGCAAATACTGCCGAGGGTCGCTCTTCTTGGTCAAGTAGTTCCAAGCCAGCCTCGAGGCCTCCTTGGAATGTGAAGGGGGCCGTCCTGACAAACTCCTGACGGTATTCGACGCCATGACGCGTGAGCGCACTTCGGTATCCCTCATGTCGATCCGCCGCCGCATCAGACAGAATTGGGCCCGCAATGTGCCCTATTCTCCTATGCCCCAGGTGAAGCAAGTGCTCAGTCGCTTCGCGTCCGCCTGCCCAATTGGTTGCTCCGATTCGCACAATGTCAGATCCAACAGAGTTCGTCGGATCGACGAAAGCTACAGGGAGCCCGAGGTAGCGGATACTTTCTGCAAGGTCCGGGGTCAATGGTGTTGTCACGAAGATAAAGCCATCGGCCTTATGCCCACCGCTCTTGAGCCACTCGCTAAGAGACCCTCCCGAACTATGCTCGCTAGCACTTTCGACTGTGTTAATGAGGACATCGAAACCTCGCGCCGTAGCCGCGCCAAGTACCCCCGTAAGGACTTCTGACGCGTACGGAGATTCGAGCGCGTCAAAGATGATCATCAAACGTCGCGCCTCGAGGTTCACGCTTGGATTGGAGTACCCAAGCACCTGGGCCACTTTTCTCACGCGCGCACGCATCTCCAGACCAACACCGGGGCGATTATTCAGAACCTTAGAGACCGTACCGACGCTGACTCCTGCTTCAGCAGCAACCCTGGCAAGGGTAATCTTCCCACTCACACTTCCCCTAACGAAACTTTTCGCAACTTTTTAGTTTCTACATCTAACTATTTCAGAATTACGCTCGCCAGGCCGCATGTTTGTCCTTACAGTGAAGCTAAGCCCACGAAAAATTTTTCGGTTGGCCCGATGTACCACATGAACTCAAGGAAGAGGACCCCATGTCTCATTCATCATTCACCCTAACTCGACGCTCGTTTAGCATCTTCGGAGCCGGGGCCATCGCTCTAGGTCTCACCGCATGCGGCGGCGGGACAAGGCCGGGGGGTGCTGGGTCGGGCACCACGGCATGGACTCTCACCGGTGGCGCCGAAGCAATGTTCCGCGCCACCTTTGATGAGTGGAACGAGAAACACTCCGACAGCAAAATCAAGGTCGAGTACTTCTCGAACGACTCATACAAAGAAAAGATTCGAACCGCCATTGGGTCGGGTAACCAGCCCACCCTTGTCTACTCGTGGGGCAACGGTGGAACCCTCCGCGACTACGTGAAAAACAACAAAGTCATCGATCTCACTGGGAAGGTCGACGAGGCCGCTAGCCGCGCCCTCCCATCCGTTCTCGACGCTGGCAAGATCGATGACAAAATCTATGCGTTGCCGAACAACAATAGTCAGCCATCGATGCTCTATATCAACAAGAAGCTCTTTGCTGAACATGGCGCGACGGTCCCAACCACATGGGACGAGCTCCTCGCCGCGGTTGATGTATTCAAGGCAGCCGGTGTCACGCCAATCGCTGTTGCTGGCTCAAGCCAATGGCCCTACCTCATGTGGATCCAGTACCTGACCGATCGCATCGGCGGCCCAGAAGTCTTCCAGCGTGTCCTCGACGGCGAACCGGATTCTTGGTCTGACCCGGCGATTAAGGAAGCGCTTGAAAAGATCCAGGAACTCGTCAAAGCCGGTGGCTTTGGCAGTGGCTACGGCTCGGTTGTGTCCGACGCGAGCGCAGACGTGGCTCTCGTCTACACCGACAAGGCGGCCATGATCCTTCAGGGATCGTGGATTTACTCCGACTTCCTGGAAGCAGCAGCTGATTGGATGGCGGAAGGCAATCTCGATGTCGTCGCGTTCCCAGAAGTCCCCGGAGGCAAGGGGGACCTCTCAAATGTCACCGGCAACCCTGCAAACTTCTGGTCAGTGTCCGCAGACGCCACCGAAGAGGACCAAGAGATCGCCATCAAGTTCCTCAACGAGATGAACCTCGGAGAAACGGCGATTAAGGCTCTCATTGAGGCTGGTACTGTCCCGGCCGCTGCCAATATTGAGGAATCTTTGAGTGCGAGCGAGCGCTCTGACTACCTCGAATTCGCTTACGGTCTCGTACGAGATGCGGCGCATTTCCAAATGTCGTGGGATCAAGCCCTCGACGCTGGGCCCGCACAAGCCCTTTTGCAGAACCTGAGCCAGATCTTCCTACTCGACATCACCCCGGACGACTTCATCAAGAACATGAACGGAACCCTGTGATGTCAACTTCGGCACTTCCTCACAAGAAGAAGCCGAAGACCAAGCGTGTCGTAGGTAGGGGGCCAAGCCTTTGGCTCCTTACCCCGGCACTCGCCTTCTTCGTCTTCTTCTGCATCATTCCGCTCATCGGGGTTTTCGTTTTGTCCCTGACTAAGTGGGACGGCATCGGTACTCCGCAGTTCGTGGGTCTCGAGAGCTGGCAGTACGCCCTCTCCAATGACACAACTCTCAATGCCATTCAGCTGACTGTGCTTCTGACGCTTCTTAGCTATGCCGTTCAGTTCCCACTGAGCCTTTTGCTAGGAACCTTCATGGCGGGCGAGCAAACGTATCGTGAGTTCCTTTCGGTGCTGTACTTCCTGCCCATGCTCTTCTCCGCAGCTGCCATAGGCATCGCCTTCAAGGCCTTGTTGGACCCAAATTTCGGGCTTTCCAATGCCTTCGGCCTCGACGTGCTTTCGCAAGACTACTTAGGCCAGCCAAAGCTAGCGTTCTACGTAGTCATCCTGGTGATTTCGTGGCAGTTCGTGCCGTTCCACTCTCTGCTTTACCAGGCAGGGGTTCGTCAGATCCCGAAGACGATGTACGAGGCTGCCCAGATCGATGGTGCGGGCAGAATCAAGCAGTTCTTCTCCATCACGCTTCCGCAGCTGAAGTACACCATCGTGACGAGCTCGACCCTCATGATCGTTGGTTCACTCACGTACTTCGATCTCATTATCACGCTTACGCAGGGGGGACCCGGAATCGCAACCCGAATCCTCCCCCTGGACATGTACTTGCTCGGCTTCCGCAGCAATCTCATGGGGCCAGCCAGTGCCGTTGCGGTGCTTCTCGTGGTCGTGGGTCTGGTCCTTTCGCTTTCACTTCAGAAGCTCTCGGGGTCTGACTCCATGGAAAGTCAATCGGAGGGTGCATAGCCATGCTGAGCTTCATTCGCAAGCACAATGTTCTCGGCGCGCTTGGTGGATGGATCTGGCTACTCATCACGATCGTCCCGATCTATTACATTGTGATCACGAGCCTCAAGCCTCAGTCAGAGTTCTATACAACGAATCCTCTTATCCCTTCAATGCCCTCTTTCGAGGCGTACGGTAGAGTGCTTGAAAATGACTTCGCGATGTACCTTTTCAACAGCCTCTTCGTTGTGGCTTTAACGGTATTCGGTGTCCTTTTTGTATCGACTCTTGCTTCATATGTGATCGTTCGTTCGCACTCTCGTATCGCACGCTTATGCAACAAGTTCTTCTTGCTCGGAATCGCGATCCCAATTCAGGCAATCATTATCCCCGTTTACCTGATCATCGTGGAGATCGGCCTCTACGACACCTTGTGGGCCCTCATCTTGCCGGGAATTGCATCTGCAATCCCCATCACGATCATGATCCTCGTGAACTTCATGCGTGACGTCCCCAATGAACTCTACGAATCAATGATTGTTGACGGGGCAAGCGACTGGAAAATCTTTCGGAAGCTTGTTCTCCCACTGTCGATGCCGGCCATCACCACAGTTGGAATCTACGACGCTCTCAATGCTTGGAATAACTTCCTCTTCCCATTGATCCTCACGCAGAGCGGCGATAAGCGGACCCTGCCGATGTCGCTATGGACTTACCAGGGTGAGTTCCAGGCAGATATTCCAGCAGTTCTCGCGGCAGTCACACTGTCCGCCGTGCCAATTCTCGCAATGTACATCTTTGGCCGACGCCAACTTGTCGCGGGTCTCACCGCGGGCTTCGGCAAGTAACCGCACTTCAACTACTCAAGGAGTTTTCCCCATGTCGACTCTCTATGTTTCTGCTTCTGCCGCCCCCGGGGGCGTTGGCACCAAGGATCAACCGTTCCGCACCATTAGCGAGGCTGCCGCTGTAGCTGTTGCTGGTGACACCGTCGAAGTCGGTGATGGCACTTACCGAGAATGGGTCAAACCCAGCAATCCTGGCCTTAGCGATACCCGACGTATCACTTTTCGCGCAGCGGAGGGGTGCCGCCCTGTTGTGAAAGGCTCCGAGATCATTGACACGTGGGAAGATCAGGGCAAAGGCGTCTGGAAGGTTGACGTTCCTAACTCTTTCTTCGGTGATTTCAACCCTTACAAAGAAATACTCTTCGGCGACTGGCTTCTCACCCCGGCACCGGAAGGGCCACACAAGCACCTTGGCGAGGTATACCTCAACGGCGAAGCCTTTTTCGAAGTTACGAGTCTCGAAGACGTCAATCGCCCAATGGAACGCGAAAACGTCTACGACGACTGGACCGGGGTTGCAGTAGACCCCGAGAGCTACGCGCATGGAGGGCGCGTCTGGTATTGCGAAGTCGATACCGACTCGACTCACATCTGGGCCAATTTCGGATCTGTGGACCCTAATGAGGAACTCACTGAGATCAATGTTCGCCGAAGCGTATTTTTTCCTGTCGAAGCCCACGTCGACTTCATCACCGTTGCTGGGTTCGAGATGGCTCATGCTGCGACACCATGGGCGCCACCAACCGGTGATCAGCCCGGCTTGATCGGCCCAAAGTGGGCGAAGGGTTGGATTATTGAGAACAACCTCATCCACGACGCAAAGTGCTCGGCTGTTTCTCTCGGGAAGGATGCGACGACAGGCGATAACTACCACCAAAAGCGTTGGGATAAGCCTGGCTACCAGTACCAACTCGAATCGGTCTACGAGGCCTACATGCTGGGGTGGTCGAAGGAACGCATCGGCTCGCACGTTGTCCGTAACAACGAGATCTATAACTGCGGCCAGAACGGCATCGTAGGGCACCTCGGTTGCGTCTTCTCACGAATCGAAAACAACCATATCCACCACATCGCTACGCGGCGTGAGTATTTCGGTCACGAGATTGGTGGCATCAAACTCCATGCCCCTATCGACACGGTGATCGCTAATAATCGTATTCATGACTGCACACTTGGCATCTGGCTCGACTGGGAGATCCAAGGCACCCGGATTAGCCGAAATGTCCTCTATCGCAACAACCGCGACATCTTTTTGGAGGTCTCACACGGTCCTTATGTCGTCGACTTCAACGTCTTCGGCTCTAAAGCAGCGGTGGAAAATGTCGCCCAGGGCGGTGCCTACATCCATAATCTGCTTCTAGGCACCTTGCGCCAAGAGCACGTCCGCGACCGCGCAACGCCGTACCACCTGCCCCATTCGACCGCGCCAAAGGGATATGCAGTGATCGAGGGCGGCGACGATCGCTACCGCGGCAACATTTTTGCCGGCGACTCGGTTGAATCGGCGTACAACTTAGATCGCATTCTGCCTGATCTTGAGAAGTCGATCGTCGGTCTCGGCACCGACGGCTTCGGAGATTTCCCTGCAACCATGGATGAATACATCGAGGCAAGGAAAGCCTACGGAAACGCTGATCACATGGCTTTCCTCGGCGCCCTCCAACCCATCGAACTTCGCGACAATGCCTACAGTGGAAACGCCCAGCCCCTAGCACGTGAGGAAGGCGCACTCTCACTCCCAGGGGCACAGTTCTCAATAGTCGAAGAGGAGGATGGCGTTTATCTTGAAGCTGAGCTACCAGAGAGCTTTGCTGCAGGCGAGGCTCAGACTTGCGCTCTCCATGATCCCTACTCTCCTACTCGTTTCTCCTACGCAGATTTCGAAGACGCGGACGGATCCCCGGTGTCGTTCGAGGTGGATGTAACAGGCGAAAAGGTTGGCGACACACCGGGTCGCGGACCGGTTGCCGCTCTGTCCGCGGGACATAGTCGCGTAAAAGTCTGGGGTTAATTCCTCCTATAGACCGATCCCTTCTAAGCTACGGAAAGGCTCCTCGCCACGATCACGGTGGCAGAGGAGCCTTTCCCGTGCTCTTCACCCCTCTTCGCCTAGCGGGTAGTGCAACCGTGGGCTTGGGTTTTGGTGTAGTCGTTTCTCGCAGCCCCTCAACAAGCGATATAAACACGGCCATCCTCCACGCCGCCGTCTTGTATCGACTCCGGCAAGAAGAAAAGAACGGTGGATGAGAATTTCTCATCCACCGTTCTTCGTCAAGCGCCGTATGAACTCCTATGCGGCGCGTTTCTTGTTCACGAGGTCGAAGGCCACGGCACCGAGGAGAACGATGCCTTTGATGGCCTGTTGCCATGCGGGATCGACCGCGAGGATGGAAAGGCCGATGTTCAAGACGCCCATGATGAGCGCACCAATCATGGCGCCCGAGATCTTGCCAACACCGCCGGTGACTGCGGCGCCACCGATGAAGCAAGCGGCAATGGCATCAAGCTCGTAACCTTGGCCAGCATTCGCCACTGCAGCACCGGCGCGCGACGTGACGACGATGCCCGCAATCGACGCGAGAACACCGGCAATGAGGAAGACGTTGAAGGTGACAGCCTTCGCGTTCACACCTGACAACGCAGCCGCCTTGTAGTTTCCACCTACCGCGTAAATGTTCCGCCCAAACGGCGTCTGGCCGAGCACCCACGCGAAAAGAAGCACGAGAATGCCGACAATGCCCAGAATAATGGGGAAGCCTCCAGTGGAGTTGGCGAGCAAGAATGTAAAGAGTGCAATAATCAGCGATACAAAAATGATCCGCGCCCAGAACATACCCGCGGGAGACACCTCAAGCTCATGTGCTCTCCTTAAACAGCGAGCCCGAAGCTGAGAAAGGATAAACGATACGATTGCGGCGATGCCGAGGAGCAGGGTAATGCCCTCTAGATAGCCGATGGCCGGAGTATTCGTGAAGCCAAGAACGTTCGGCACCGCGCCGTTACCAATCTGAATGAACGACGGCGAAAATCCGGAAATCGTTTGGCCGACGAGTAGTTGTGCAAACCCGCGAAAGATCATCATGCTTGCGAGGGTGACGATAAACGCCGGAATTCCGACGTAGGCCACCCAGAAGCCTTGCCACGCGCCAACAGCAAGGCCAACGAGAAGGCACAAAATGATCGCAAGGACCCAGTTCATGTGCCAGCTCATGGTGGCGACACCGAAGACACCGCCGATCATCGCAACGGTCGAACCGACGGAGAGATCGATATGGCCTGCGATGATGACGAGCATCATGCCGATCGCAAGGATCATGACGTAGGCGTTCTGTTGGATAAGCGAGGCGATGTTGTCTGGCACGAGAAGTCGCCCGCCGGTGAGAATCTGAAAGAGAATGACGATGCCTATGAGGGCAATGATGAGGCCTGACTCACGCACATTGAGAGTCCTCAGCCACTTTGGCTTTGCTTTTGTGTTTTCTACGGTTTCTGTTGATGCGCTCACGCTGCCGCACCTGCCTTCTGATTGGTCATGAGGCGCATGAGGGCCTCTTGTGAGAATTCGTTTCGGCCGAGTTGGCCTGTGATGCTGCCTTCGTTGAGGGCATATATGCGATCGCATATCCCGATGAGTTCGGGCATCTCGGAAGAAATTACGAGCACTGCCTTCCCCTCGTCGGCGAGAGCATTGATGAGCTCGTAAATCTCGTACTTTGCTCCCACGTCGATGCCGCGCGTGGGTTCGTCAAGGATGAGAATCTCCGGATCGGTATAAAGCCACTTAGCGAGAGCGACCTTCTGCTGGTTTCCTCCGGAAAGATTGCCGACGGCTTCGCCGGTATCTTGTGTTTTGATCCTTACGCTTGAGCGATAGCGCTCGGCCACACGCATCTCCTCATTTGAGTTGATCATCGCGTGCTTCGTGAGTTTCTTGAGATTTGCTGAGGAGATGTTCGTCCGAATTGATTGGATGAGGTTGAGGCCTAGCTCTTTGCGATCCTCAGAAACGTAGGCAAAGCCGTTATCGATTGCTTTGCGTACGCTCGAGGTGTCTACAAGGTTTCCCGCCTTGTACACTTCACCGGAGCGGTATGTTCCGTATGAGCGGCCAAAAAGACTCATCGCGAACTCGGTACGACCGGATCCCATGAGTCCGGCGATTCCCACGATCTCGCCACTCTTGACGTCGAGTGAAATTTCCTTACTGACGAAGCGGTGAGGGATGGTCGGATGCTCAACCGTCCAGTTTTCGACTCTGAGCAATTCCTCGCCGACGTTCGGCTCGTGTTCGGGGTAGCGGTGATCGAGGCTCCTGCCGACCATTCCACGGATAATGCGGGCTTCATCGATCGCGCCCTCGTCCGCCACGTGGAATGTCTCGACGGTAAGCCCATCGCGGATGATCGTGACGGAGTCAGCGATCGCGGCGACCTCGTTGAGCTTGTGGGAAATGATCACGCACCCCACGCCCTCAGCGCGCAATTGTCGGACGAGCTCGAGCAGCTGTTCCGAGTCATCGTCGTTAAGGGCGGCCGTGGGCTCGTCCAGAATGAGGATGCGGACGTCCTTCGAAAGCGCTCGCGCAATCTCGACGAGTTGTTGCTTCCCCACGCCCAAGTTGCCGACGAGAGTGTCAATACTTTCGTCTAGGCCTACCTTGGCGAGAAGGCGAGTTGCTTCTTGCCGCATGGGCTGCCAGTTGATCCCAAACCGTGCGGTTTTGGCGCGGCCCAGGTAGATATTTTCGAGGATCGAAAGATTGGGCGCGAGCGCGAGTTCCTGGTGAATGATGGCGATTCCCGCCTTCTCGCTATCGCGAATCGATTTGAACTCGACCTCGCTACCGTCGAGCACGATGGCACCTTCATACTCTCCCGCCGGATACACCCCCGAGAGAACTTTCATGAGGGTGGATTTGCCGGCTCCGTTTTCACCACAAATTGCGTGAACGGCACCTTTGGCGACTTGAAGATCTACTCGATCGAGCGCAACAACAGGGCCAAAAGTCTTTCGGATTCCCTGCATCTCAAGGATGATTGGCGTTTCTTGCACCATGCCGGTCAGAGCCCCAGATCAGCTTCTGTGTAGTACTCAGAATCCACGAGGATCTCTTTGTAGGTGTCCTTCGTGACGACGGCCGGGTCGAGGAGGTAGGTGGGAACGTCCTTTTTCCCGTTGTTGTACTCCTTGCCCTCGGACACTTCGACGTCCGCTCCTTTAATGATCTGGTCGACCATTGTGAAGGCGCGTTCGCCAAGCTTTCGAGTGTCTTTGAAGACGGTCATCGACTGCTTGCCAGCGATAATGCTCATGACGTTCGCTTTGTCAGCGTCTTGCCCGGTGAGGAGAGGCCAGTTGTCACCGACCTTGTAACCGCGAGCGTCGAGGGCTTGAGCAATTCCAAGCGCGAGTGAGTCGTTGGGGGACAGCACCGCGTGAAGCTCGGTTCCATCTGCATAGAAAGAGTTGAGTCGGGTCTGCATCTCCGATTGTGCTTGCGCGCTGTCCCATCCGAGAATGCCGATTTGCTTCCAGCCTTCCGGGCTTGCGGGGACCTTTCCCGACGGCGACGTAAAAGCCCCAGATTCGAAGTGCTCGGCGAGAACATCCCACGCTCCGCCGAAGAACTGTGCAGCATTGGGATCATCAGGCGATCCACCGAATAACTCAACATTCTTTGGTTTTTGAGGATCTGGTTCGAGCGTGTCGACGAGGTACTGCCCCTGATACGAACCAACGGTGCGGTTGTCGAAGCTTACGTAGTACCCGATGCCCTCGGTTGCTTCAATCAAGCGGTCGTATGCAACCGTCGGGATTCCCTTTTCGGCAGCAAGGTCAACGACTGGCGCGAGCATGGTTCCGTCGATCGGCGCGATCACAAGCACATCGACGCCCTGGTTGATCATGTTCTGGATCTGGCTGAACTGCATGTCCGGCTTATTGTCGGCGTATTGCAAGCTCGTCGAGAATCCAGCCTCTTTCAAAAGGCGATCAAGATTACCACCATCACGGCTCCACCGCTCAAGATATTTGGTAGGCATGGAAACGCCGACAGTGGCGTTACTCGGGTCGATCTTTCGGCTTGTGGTTGGGCGCTCCGCCACGCATCCGCTCAACAAGAGTGAGACGAATAGTGGCGCAGCGAGAACCGCACGCCTTCCTACAGTGTGGTTCACGGTGTTCTCCTTCGAACTATTGGCTCGCGCAGAGCTTTGTGGGGTTACGGTTGATACGGCTTTTCAGCCGCGTGCTTCTTGGTACGCCTCGAGAACTTGGGGTGCACTTTCGCCCGAATAGCTCTGGGTTCGGCCAAAGGACCATTCGGGTGCTGTGTCGCCACCATGGAGAGCCCAGGCCGCCTGGCGAGCTGCTCCGAGAGCCACGTACTCGGCTGGTTCGGGTACAAGGATTTCGCGCCCGAACACCGTGGGAGCTAATTCACGCACAGCACGCGACTTGATACCTCCACCGATGAAAAGAAGTCGCTCGCTCTGTTCTCCGGAGACATTCTCGAGGAATCCGACGGCGTCGGCGAGAGAGCAAAGGAGCCCTTCGACACATGCGCGAGCAATGTCCTCTCGACGAGTCTTGCGAGTGAGCCCAAAAAGCGTTCCTGTTGCTTCCGGTCGGTTCGGGGTGCGCTCTCCATCAAGATAAGGAATGAAGACCACACCTCGAGCGCCGGGTTCAGATGCGAGCGCCATTTCACCGAGGTTCTCGTAATCCACCCCAAGAATTTGGCACCCGAAGTCGAGGATCCGCGAGGCGTTGAGAGTGCACGCAAGCGGAAGCCAGCGACCGGTGGCATCCGCGAAACCGGTCACGGCGCCAGTAGGATCGGCGACGGGCGCATCAACGACCATCGCCGCGACACCCGAAGTTCCGATAGAGACCGAAACATCCCCTCTTCCAAGCCCGAGCCCGAGGGCTGCTGCCATATTGTCGCCAGTTCCGGGAGCGATCGCTGCGCCGCTTTTGGTCTCACCCATGATTTGATTCGGCTTCCCGGCAATCTCCGGCGCTTCAAAGTCATGACCAAGCGCTTGAATACGAAGTTCAGGATCGTAACCGTTGAGTTTCGGGGAAAAGTACGCGGTACCCGATGCATCGCCGCGATCGGTGAAGAATCCGCCGCGAGCATCGAGAACGTGGTTGATGTAATCGTGCGGAAGCACAACGCGCGAGGTGCGTTCGGCGTTTTCCGGTTCATTGTCACGCATCCATCGCAATTTCGTCGCAGTTAGTGATGCAACGTGAACACTACCGGTTCGCTCGGCCGCAGCGGCGGGGCCACCCAATTCCTCAATGAGGTCTCGGGCGGCGCCCGCGCTCCGCGTGTCGTTCCAGAGAAGCGCGTCCCGCACGACGTTTCCTTCGGCATCGAGTGCAACCATGCCGTGCTGTTGACCACCGACAGCGACAGCTTGGGCGCGCTCGAGGAGCGGTCCGGCTGCGTGTTCGAGTGCGTCGAGCCAGGCCTGAGGGTTGACCTCGGTTCCATCGGGGTGCGGTGCGCGGCGTTCCTCGACGATCTCGCCGCTTTCGGCCTCAACGAGGAGCGCCTTGGTGGACTGGGTCGAGGAGTCAATCCCTAGAACGAGTGCCATGCGATATCAGGCCCCAAATCCCATGAGGTGGCGCATCGCGAGCTGGTGCAGGCGCACGAAACCATAGTTACGTTCGCCGGCTTTATCGGCATCGAACTCCTCGTAGGCCGACTTATCGGCAAGGATGTCTTCGAGCGTTTCACCTTCGCCAATGGTCGGTTCCGCGAGCTCGTCGATACCCGAGTATGCGAGGGCTTCTTGGACTTCGGGGTCCTGACGGAAAGCCACGGCGCGTTCCTTGAGCATAAGGTACATTTCCATGTTCGCGGCGGCCGCGTCGTACTGGCCCTTCTCGTGTTCGGTTCGCGAAGGCTTGTAGTCGAAGTGGCGCGCACCGTCAAAAGCGCCAGGGCGCGACGGGAAGCCGTTCTCGAGCAAGTCGACGGTGAAGAACGCTTGAATGAGATCGCCGTGGCCGAACACAAGGTCCTGGTCATACATGGGACCATGCTGACCATTGAGGTCAATGTGGAAGAGCTTGTTGCTCCACAGGGCCTGGGCGAGACCATGGTTGTAGTTCAATGTAGCCATCTGCTCATGGCCCGTTTCGGGGTTGATTCCGACAACGTCGCCATTATCGAGTTGCTCGATGAAGGCGAGGGCGTGGCCGATGGTGGGAAGGAAAATGTTGCCTCGGGGTTCGTTGGGCTTGGGCTCGAGACCGATACGAAGGTCGTAACCCTTTGACTTAATGTAGCCGGCGACTGTGTCGATGCCTTCGGCATAGCGCTGGAGCGCTGCATAGAGGTCTTTCGAGGAGTCGTACTCCGAGCCTTCACGACCACCCCACATAACGAATGTCTTGGCGCCGAGCTCGGCAGCAAGGTCCACGTTCTTGAGGACCTTGCGAAGGCCGTATCGACGAACAGAGCGATCGTTCGAGGTGAATGCGCCGTCCTTGAAAATAGGGTGCGCAAACGTGTCGGTCGTGACCATCTCAGTCACGAGGCCGGTTTCTTCTGTCGCCTTCTTGAGACGATTGATCATCTCTTCACGCTCGGCATCGGTGGCATCGAACGGGAAAAGGTCGTTGTCGTGGAACGTGTAGCCCCACGCACCGAGATCGGCGAGCTTGCGAAGGTGATCTTCGAGCTTGAGGGCCGGACGGGTAGCAAGGCCAAACTGGTCGCGTGCCTCCCAGCCGGTTGTCCAGAGGCCAAAGGTGAATTTGTCGTCGCGAGTGGGCTGCGGAGCTGCCATGATAGGCACCTTTCGTCATCGAGGTGATCGACTCTCGCCGATCGGCTTTGTCGGCAAGGCCGACGATTGACTAGCAATAGTTAGTTTCTTTTACTAACATAGCTCTGTCAAGTCGATTCCTGCAAGAGCCGCACTCGCTTGTCCGACACCTCCGCGGCCGCTCGTAAAATGAAGGGCGCTATGCAACCTACGGACCTTCGCTCCCACAATCTCGCCCGAGTTCTCACCGCGATCGTTCGAACCCCCGAACCGCTTTCACGCGCAGGGATCGCCGCCGCAACTGGCCTCACGAAACCAACCATTTCGAAACTCGTAGAAACACTCATCGATGAGAAGCTCATCATTGAAGGGCCTCTCCAGCGCACAGGCGGGTCGGGACGGCCGACGACTCCCCTTCTACCTGCACCCAAAACCGTGTGCGGTCTAGGGATTCAAGTGAGCGCCGATCACGCCGCCATTCTTGCGCGCGATCTCGCAGGCGAGACGCTCATTACTCACAAGGAGTACGGCACTAACCACGGACGCCCTGACCGCGCTGCCGAACTCGTAGGCCAACTCATCTCCGATGCCCACAGTGCTTTGCCTGAAGGCTGCACCATCGCTGGCATTACGATCGCCGTTCCTGGCCGAATGAGTGCCGATCGCACGAAAGTTGTCTCCTCCCCCGGTCTCGATTGGGCCGATATTGATTTCGCCTCGATGGTTCACACGGCAGCCATCAGAAAAGTGACCGCACCCGCAGCTCTTCCGAGCCCCCTTCTCGGAAATGACACACGTCTCGTAGCGCGCTCCGAGCTCATTTCCCGAGCGGAAGAATCTTTCTTACTCGTCCACGGCGAAACAGGGATCGGTGGAACCATCGTTCTCAACGGCGAAATTCTCCACGGGGACTTGGGGTGGGCCGGGGAGATCGGACACACAACTCTCGACCCCCATGGTCCGCGCTGCCAATGTGGCCGAAGAGGCTGCCTGGAAGCCTTCGCGAGCGCATGGGCCCTTCGGGAGGCAGCGCATGTGCCCGAACACGTACACATTGACGAACTTGCGCATCGCATTGATGGCGCCGTTCTCGAAAAAGCGGGGCTCTGGCTCGGGGTTGCCATTTCCAGTGCACTGACACTACTCGACCTCCAAACGGTAATCCTTTCGGGGTATTTCGGCGAGCTCTTCGATGCAATCGAAACGCCGGTGCGGCGCGCGATGGACGCACACTGCCTCAGCGCCCCAAGCGCCCCCATAACCCTTGCCAAGTCCGCCTTCGCAGGCGACTCCACCCTCGTGGGGGCAACCCAGTACGCACTTTTACCGCTTCTCAACGACCCGGTGAGTTGGATCGAGCGCGACCGCTCTCGAGCGGTACATACGCCACTGGAGCGCGCGTAATGGAAACAATCGTTGGGGTCGCCCACTACATCACTGACCTTGGGGCCGCGATCGCCCTCCCCGTCATCATCACGCTCTTTGGTTGGTTTCTTGGGCTACCGTTCTCGAAGGCGTTCCGCGCTGGCCTCACGATCGGTATTGGTTTCATCGGTGTGGGCCTCGTTATCACGCTCATGAGCGACCAGGTGAGCCCGGCTGCGCAGTCGATGGCGGGGCGTTTCGGCGTCGGCCTCGATATTGTCGATGTGGGATGGCCTTACATGGGGGCAGCAGCGTACGCCACGCTCTACGGTGCGGCAATTATTCCGCTCGTGGCGGGCATGAATCTCCTATATCTCGCGCTGGGCCTCACCCGAACCTTCAACATCGATCTCTGGAACTACTGGACAAGCGCTTTCGTAGGTGCGCTGGTCGGCGAAGTTACGGGATCCTTTGTATGGGGTCTCGTTGGTGCGGCCGCACACATGACACTCATGCTGGCCCTTGCTGACCTCACAGCGCCCATCTTCCAAAAGTACTTCGAGCTGCCAGGTCTCTCTCTGGCGCACGGGACCAGCTCTCCGTACGGCCTGTTTGCCATCCCCCTCAATTGGCTTTTCGACCGAATCCCGGGCTTCAACAAGCTTGACGCGACCCCCGAGACCATTCAGAAGCGACTGGGCATGATCGGAGAACCTATGATCATGGGGCTCTTCCTCGGCCTGTTCATCGGTACCTTGAGTTTTGCGGGAACCTCGACCCCTCCTGACGACGTCAAGAAGATTCTCACATTGGCCATCTCAATGGCCGCGGTGATGCACCTTCTACCGCAGATGGTTGGGGTCTTAGTTGGTGGGTTATTACCCATTTCCGAGGCTGCCCAAGCCTTCGTCAAAAAACGCTTTCCCAGCCGCACCCTGTATATCGGCGTTGACTCCGCAGTAGCGGTCGGCCACCCAGCTGTGATCGCTTCTGGTCTCCTCCTGATACCCATTACCCTGGCCCTTGCAATCGCACTCGAGCCCTTGGGGAATCGAGTACTTCCGCTTGTTGATCTTGCCGCAACTCCCTTCATCGTGGCGCTCATGGTCGCGGTATTTCGTGGAAACATCATTCGTACGGTCGCAGGGGCCACAATTCTTCTCGTGCCCGGTCTTTTCATGGCGACATGGGTAGCACCGCTCTGCACCGCTGTAGCAGCGGATACACATGTAGGTACAGACTCCAGCGCTGCAACCGTCATCTCTCTCACCCCGGGGGCGAATCCCGCAAACTGGTTTTATCCCGCTCTTGCTTCACTTGGGGACTGGTGGGTCGTTGCAGGTGCAGTTCTCTCGTTCAGCGCTCTTGCGATCGTCGCAGCGCGCGATAAGCACGGCGAGCACACCAACGCCAATAGCCAGGCAGGACTTGACTAACTTGGGAGTCAGCTCTCGCTGCCCGAAAGATCAACCCGCTCGACACCGCAGTACACGTTGAAGCGCCCGTCATCGTCACCTTCGCTGCGCACGAATCCACACAGGGTGATGCCGAGCCTTTGGGCAGTGTCGATCGCGAGGGAGGAGGGGGCACTCACGCACGCGATGAGACCGATGCCGGCCATCGCGGCCTTCTGCACGATTTCGAAGGAGGCACGTGAACTGACGAGAAGCACGGCGTCGTTGAGGGGCAGGCGATCCTCGAGGAGGGCCCAGCCGATCACTTTGTCGACGGCGTTGTGACGGCCGACGTCCTCACGAAGCACAAGGCGCTCACCCTCCGGAGTAAGGAGGGCTGCCGCGTGCACGCCGCCGGTTTTCGAGAACGCCGCCTGGCCGTCGCCTAGCTCGCGTTGCGCCCGAAGAAGGTTCGACGGCTGCATGGCAAACGTCGGAGCGAAATCGTGACGTACCCGCTGCGTCACCTGGTCGATTGAAGCCGAACCGCACACGCCACACGCGCTCGAGGTAAGGAACGGCTTCGTGATCACCGGGGCTGCTGTGATGGTGCGGGTGGTGAAATCCATGACGTTGTAGGTGTTGCGTTCGAAACCCGAGTCGTCTTCAACGACGGCGCCATCGCAGTAGCGAGCTTCGCGAATGTCATCGCGGTTCGTGATGTACCCCTCCGCATGAAGGAAACCGTGGATGAGTTCAACGTCGTGACCGGGGGTGCGCATCGTCATCGAGAGCTGCTGGCCGTTGAGGCGAATGTCGAGCGGCTCTTCGACGGCGACGCTATCGGGCCGCTCGGAGTGGTAAAGCTTGCCGTCGCGGATGCGTACGCGCGTGAGGCGCGTCGATGCTGTCACTCGTCCCATAGCACCTCAGCCTAACTCCATTCGTTCGCTGCAGCACGGCCTGTAATGTTGGGGCGTGACCGCGAAGGACTCCCCCTCGAAAGCTGCCGCTCTTGCACATGCGCTGCGCGGCTCGAAGTTCCTGATCGTGGGCGGCCTCGTCTTCTTCTTTGATGCGGCGATGTATAACGTCCTCGTGTTTTGGAGCCCGACGCACGGCTGGGACGAGGGGCTCATGCACGGCCAGCCGATCCTCGCCAAGATCCTCACGATCGCGACGGCCAGCTGCCTCACGTATCTCGGGAATCGCTTTTGGACGTACGGGGACCGTGACAAGCCGCAGACCGCGAAATCCATTCTCGCGTTCATCATCGTGAACGTGATCGCGAGCGCGCTGCAGCTCGGTTGCCTGGGGTTTTCCCGCTACGTCCTCGGGCTGGATTCGGCCTTCGCGGACAACGTGAGCGGCACGTTCATTGGCCAGGTGGTTTCCACGACGTTCCGGTACTTCACGTACGGGAAGTTCGTTTTTCCTGAGGCGGAGGGGTCCGACGCCACCTAGACTCGAGGTGAAGCATCTTTTGAAAGGCGTGGATCATGAACATTTCACGAAGTCGTGACGGATCTGAGCACGCTGCTCCGCGGTGGGCATGCGATGTAACGCGCGATCATGGGAAAGGGGCGCCGTCGGCGTCGGGCGAGTCGGTCATTCTTTCGCCGCATGCGATTCGCGTTCCGGGCCTTGCTCGAAATCAGAGCGAGGCGATTGAGGAGGCAGGCGATCTCCTCGTTGAACTCGAGGCGATCGATCCGGCGTATGTTGAGGCGATGCACGAGCGCGAGGACGCGGTGTCAACGTTTATGGGGTATGGCGTTGCGGTTCCCCATGCAACGAGCGAGGCAAAGAGCAATATTCACCGCACAGCGATGAGCGTCGTGAAGTATGACGAGCCGATTGCTTGGGGTGACAGCGGCGAGGAAAAGGTGTCGTTCGTTATCGCCATTGCGGGCATTGGCGATGAGCATCTGATGCTGCTTCAGGCAATCTCGCAGGTGTTTGCGGAGGAGGATCGCCGCCGGGCACTAGCTGAGGCAGAGGCGCCGCTCGAGGTTCTCGCGGTGTTTGATCCTGACTTCGAGGAGATTCGCGGGCTGTGAGGATGGCCCGCACGAGACGGTTCCAACAAGGTCACCTGCAGCGTCATTCGGTAGGGTGGCCTCACTAAAATTTTCCCGCTGGTGTTTGTCCATGTGGCATACCGGCTCGTCGAAAGGCACATCATGGCAGAACGCACCGTCAAGATTGCGGCCGCTTCCGGGCTCCATGCCCGCCCCGCCGCTATTTTCTCGAAGGCCGCGGGTGAACAGCCCGCGAAGGTCACGATCGAAAAGGTTGGCGGCGCGCCGATCGACGCCTCGTCAATTCTTATGCTTATGACTCTCGGCGCTGGCCACGGCGACGAGGTTGTTCTGCGTGCCGAGGGCGACGGAGCCGAAGAGTCGGTCAACAAGCTCGCGGAGCTTCTCGAGACGGATCTCGACGCGCAGGCCTAAGTACCAACTACACCTCTGTTGGCTGATGAAGGGGGCATGCCGAGCGGCATACCCCCTTCGCTTCATTCAGCCCGTTAGAGTCCGAGTTCCTCAATGATGGGGAGCTTCGCACGCACGGCCCGTTTGCCTTCGGCGGCGGTCGGTGAGCACACCGCGAGACGAGCGAGTTCGCGCGCATCCGCCAGCGACACGGTCGACAAGACTTTCGCGACTGCTGGCAGCGATCGAGGCGTCATTGACAGGGAGTTCACACCGAGCCCCACGAGGACGACCGCGAGCGCGGGGTCGCCTGCTGCCTCACCGCATACGCCCACGGGCTTGTTCGCGCCGTCGCCGAAGGCTTCCGGGTCGCCACCCGCGACCCGCGCACCCGTCGCCGTTGCGCCCACGAGCGCGAGGACGGCAGGCTGCCACGGATCGTTGAGCTGCGCGAGGGAGCCGAGCATGCGGTCGGCAGCCATCGTGTATTGCGTGAGGTCGTTCGTGCCAATCGAAGCAAAGTCGGCGACGCCCATCAGGTGATCGCTTGTGAGGGCCGCGCTCGGAGTTTCGACCATGATGCCGGCGCGCTCCACGCCAGCGGAGCGTGCCATCGACACGAAATCTTCGGTGTCCTCGAGTGTCGAGATCATCGGTGCCATGACCCACGGCTCAGCGCTCGTCTCGCAGCTCGCTTTTGCGATTGCCTTCAGCTGGTTCTCGAGCACCGAGCGCTTCTCCCACGAGGTGCGATAGGCCCGGACGCCAAGCGCGGGGTTCGGCTCGTCGGCATCGGTCAAAAACGGAAGCGGCTTGTCGGCACCCGCGTCGAGTGTACGGATCACGACCTTCCTACCCGGAAAGTGCCGAAGCACCCCCGCATACGCCTCGGCCTGCTCCTCGATACTCGGCTCCTCGTCGCGGTCGAGGAAGCAGAACTCGGTTCGGAAGAGACCCACGCCGTCAGCATTGGCCTCGGCGGCTAAAGCCGCGTCCTTTTCGCCGCCCACATTGGCGAGCAGTGGAACGCGGGTACCGTCGAAAAGCTCCGCACCCCCGCCGGAGTATGTGAGCGGGTTTTTCACGAGCTCGTACCAGGTGGCGGAGAGTTCCCGCTCTCGGTCGCCGAACTCACTGGTCACGGTGCCGGCGGCACCATCCACGTACACGACCGTTCCCGGCTCGATGCTCTCGACGCCTTTCGCGGCGACAACGGCAGGAATCCCAAGCTGGCGCGCGAGAATCGCGGTGTGCGACTGCGGCCCACCGTCGGAGGTGATAAGCGCCGAAACGATGGTCGGGTCGAGGGTTGCTGTGTCGGCGGGGGCGAGATCGATCGCGGCGAGTACGAAGCGCTCGGTCGAGAACGGGATGCCGGGCGCCTGTTCGCCGCGGAGGTGGGCGACGATGCGAGCGCGCACATCCTTAACGTCGGCAACGCGCTCGGCCATGTAGCCGCCGAGGCCCTCAAGCATCGTGGCGACCTGCTCGCCGGCTTCCCACACGGCGCGTTCGGCGCTCATACCGGCGGTGCGTACAAGCTGCTCCGCGCTCGTTGTGAGCGTTGGATCCGCCGCCATTTGCGCTGTCGCCTCGAGAACGGCTTTGCCGTCGCCACTCGCTCTTTCCGCGCGCGCTTCAAGATCTGCTTTGACCGCCGCAGCTGACTGTGAGATGCGAGCAGCCTCAGCCTCGCGCGCTTCACCCTCTGGGAGCGTCTTTCCGGCCTCGGGTTCGGTCACGGGAGGGGCCATAACCTTGACCGGATCGATCACGCGGCCGGCGCTTACGGCGACGCCTCGGTATGTCGTCACACTATCTCCCTCTTACGCCCTAGGCGGACGCGGTCTCTACTCTCTACTGGCGATGTCACCTCATCGTAATCACGCTGACGCGCCGCGCCCGCGCGATCACGGCACTTACAACATTCCAACCGCTCGGATTGGATCGCGGGGCCCAGTGCGACTACAATAGGGCCGCCGCATCGCGGCACTCGGCAACGACGCCCCTGTTGTTTAAAGGAGAACAGCAATGATCGCACGGAGGACTTTCCTCACTCTCACGTCCGCTGGTATTGCGCTTGGCGCGCTCGCAGCATGTTCCAACTCCTCCGGTGGCGGCTCCGCTGGAGGGGACGACTCTGTCGAGGTTTTCACGTGGTGGGCCCAAGGCTCGGAGAAAGCGGGCCTCGACGCTCTCGTCAAGGTATTCAACGAGCAAAACCCCAAGATTAAGTTCGTCAATGGCTCCGTCGCGGGTGGTGCGGGCAGTGCCGCAAAGGACATGCTCCAGTCGCGCTTGCAGACCAAGAATCCGCCTGACACTTTCCAGGCGCACGCGGGTGGCGAGCTGACCGATTACATCAATGCTGGCCAGATCGAAGACGTCTCTGGACTCTACGACGAGTTCGACCTGCGCAAGGCCTTCCCTGACAGTTTGGTCAAGCTCCTCACGGTGGATGGCAAGATCTATTCGGTGCCGTCCAACATTCACCGTTCGAACGTCGTGTGGGCATCAGCAGCCGTGCTCGAGAAGGCCGGGATCGACCCGAAGGCTGTCCCCGAGACGTTCGATGCCTGGCTCGCCGACCTCGAAAAGGCCAAGGCTGCGGGTGTCACCGCGCTTTCTCTCGCGGCACCGTGGACGCAGGTCAACCTGCTTGAAGCAGTGCTCATGTCCCACCTCGGCGCGGACGCCTACAACGGCCTGTTCGACGGCTCGACCGACTGGGCAGGTGCGGAAGTCGCCACTGCGATCGCGGCGTTCGAGAAGCTCGTGGGCTACACCAACTCCGACCGAGATTCGCTCGATTGGCCCGAAGCGACAGCCCTCGTGATCGACGAGAAGGCCGCCTACAACGTCATGGGCGACTGGGCCGTTGCAGCATTCCAGGAAGCCGGCAAGGAAGACATGAAGGACTATGTCTACTTCGAGGTGCCCTCGGCCGCCTCTGGCGACAAGATCTTCGGTTTCCTCGCGGACTCCTTCACCCTGCCTGTGGGCGCACCGCACGCCGACAACGCGAAGGCGTGGCTCAAGACCATCTCGTCCGTTGAAGGTCAGGAAGCCTTCAATCTCGCCAAGGGCTCGATCCCGGCGCGCACCGACGCTGATGTCTCGAAGTTCCCGGCGTATCAGCAGTCCGCGCTCGAGTCCTTCGCACACGACAAGATCTGCGCCTCGATCGCCCACGGTGCGGCAACTTCGGTCGCGTGGCTCAACGCCATTTCCGACGCAACGAGCAAGTTCACCTCCGGCGCGACCGACGCCAAGGCATTCCAGGCCGAGCTTGTTTCCGCTGCCGAATCGAACATGAAGAAGTAAGCTCCGCTTTCACATCGGTTTCGGGGCCGGGGATCTCATTTCCGACGCTCGCCCGGCCCCCACCGATGCCACTTCCACCCTAGGACCAGGCATGAAAAAGTATGCGGCGCCCCTGCTGCTCATCTCGCCTTCGCTCATTCTCGTGGGGATCTTCGTCTACGTGCTTATGGCGCAGAACGTGTGGACCTCTCTCACTGACAACCACACGGCAGCGCAAGCGAACGGCGTGCAACCCAGTAAGTTCGTTGGCCTCGATAACTACATCGCTCTTCTCTCGAGCCCCGATTTTCGCCACTCACTCATGAACCTCGTGATTTTCACGGTGGTGTTCTTGGGTGGCGCGATGATCACCGGGTTCGTGTGGGCGTGGCTTCTCGATCGCCCCATCAAAGGTGGTCGAGTGTTCCAAACCATCTACCTTTTCCCAATGGCTGTGTCCTTCGTGGCCTCGGGCGTGGTGTGGCGCTGGCTCCTCAACTCCAACCAGGGCGAGAGTGCAAGTGGGCTTAACCGCCTCTTTCAGATGGTGGGACTCGGCTTTCTCCAAAACCCTTGGTGGAACAACATCACGTGGGGCATCGCCGCGATTGCCCTTCCGGCGATTTGGCAGCTGAGCGGCTATGTCATGGCGCTTTTTCTCGCCGGCTTCCGCGGCGTTCCCGATGAGCTTCGCGAAGCGGGTCGCATGGACGGTGCGAGCGAGTGGCAAATCTACCGCCACGTGATCTTCCCGCAGCTCACCCCCATCATCATGAGCGCTCTCGTGATTATCGCGCACATGAGCCTCAAGAGCTTCGACCTCATCATGTCGATCTCGAAACCCTCGAACTACCAAACCAAGATCCCCGCCGTGGACATGTTCGTGTTTAAGTCGAGCTTCGACTACGCGAACGCGGCTGCCGTCGGCACGATTCTTCTCATCATCGTGGGCGTCCTCATCGTTCCTTATCTCATTCAGCAACACAGGGAGCGTCAGTCGTGAACACCTCCTCGGTTTCCCCGTGGCGGTTCGCCCGCCTCACCCTTCTCCTCATCGGCGTCGTCCTCGTCCTGATTCCCGTCTATGTCCTCATCGTCACGAGCTTCAAAACGAGCGGCGATGCCTCGGCCGCCCGCGCGTGGGCGCTGCCGAGCGAGTGGACGCTTGAGAACTGGGCGGAAGCCTGGGAAACGCTCTCGCCTGCGATGGGACGTTCGTTTGCGATGGTCATTCCCTCGACGATCATCTCCTCGGCTCTCGGGTGCATGAACGGCTTTGTGCTGTCTCGCTGGCGTTTCCCCGGGGCGGATGTCGTATTCACGTTCCTCCTGTTTGGCATGTTCCTGCCCTATCAGGCCGTGATGATCCCCCTGCTCTCGCTCGTGCTTGCTCTGCCCATCGACTCGGGCGTTCCCTCGCTTATTCTCGTGCACGTCGTGTTCGGTATCCCGATCTGCACGCTTATCTTCCGCAACTACTTCGAGACGGTTCCCGAGTCGCTCATCGAAGCCGCCAAGGTTGATGGCGCGGGGATGCTCCGCACGTTCTGGTCCGTTGCGCTGCCCATCTCGATTCCCGGTTTCGTGGTGGTCATGATCTGGCAGTTCACGAACGCGTGGAACGACTTCCTGTTCGCGGTGTTCTTCGCGACCCCGATGAACGGCCCGGTGACTCTCGCGCTCAACAACCTCGCCAACGGCGCGCTGCTAACCAACTACGGGGTGTCGATGGCGGGCGCACTTCTTGCTTCGGCTCCCACCCTCGTCGTGTACATCCTGCTGTCGAAGTACTTCATTTCGGGCATGATGAGCGGCTCCGTGAAGGGCTGAGAGCAGGGCCACCGCGAAAGAGTAGGCATCGCGGGTACGCGCGGGGACCGTCGGACCGCAACGGTCCTGGAAACTCACCCGCTCGTGCCCTAAAATGTCGAGGGCTGCACATGCAGGTCGTATGCCACCGGCCCCCTCGTTTTCTCATCTCATCGCAGGAGGCTCGCATGGCACGCACGCAAGGTTTTGATCCCGAAAAATACATCGAGCTGCAGTCGAAGCACATCGCCGAGCGGCGGGCCCAGATCGGCGGGAAGCTCTATCTCGAAATGGGCGGCAAGCTTTTCGACGACCTGCACGCTTCGAGGGTTCTTCCCGGGTTCACACCCGATAACAAGATCGCGATGCTCTACGAGCTGAAGGATGAGCTCGAGATCCTTATCGCCATCAACGCCCACGATATTGAACACGACAAGATGCGCGCCGACCTCGGCATCACGTATGAGGAGGACGTTCTGCGCCTCGTGGATGTGTTCCGCGAGCGCGGTTTCCTCGTCAACACGATCGTGCTCACGCAAATGGACGACCATAACGAGGCGGCGTCACAGTTTAAAACT
This sequence comes from Dermabacter sp. HFH0086, assembly GCF_000413375.1. Lineage (NCBI taxonomy): Bacteria > Bacillati > Actinomycetota > Actinomycetes > Micrococcales > Dermabacteraceae > Dermabacter > Dermabacter sp. HFH0086. Next base: position 901,776 of record NZ_KE340308.1, on the reverse strand, counting down.
CGCATGGAGCGACTCGGTTTGACGGTCGTGCGCCACCGCACGATCAAGGGCTACCCGGACCCAACCCTCGTCGTGTCCGAGGAGGGACTTGGTCAAAACGAGTGGGCAAAAACTGAACGCGACCTCATCATCGTGACGGCGCCGGGGCCTGGGTCGGGCAAGCTCGCGACGTGTCTGTCGCAGATTTATCACGACCACAAGCGCGGAATCGCCTCGAGCTACGCGAAATTCGAGACGTTCCCGATCTGGAACCTTCCGCTTGAGCATCCCGTGAACCTCGCCTATGAGGCGGCGACCGCGGATCTCGACGACGTCAACCTCATCGACCCGTTCCACCTCGAAACGTACGGCGAAAAGGCCGTCAACTACAACCGCGATATCGAAGCGTTCCCTCTGCTCAGAATCCTCCTCGAACGCATCCTCGGGCAGTGCCCTTACGCTTCTCCGACCGACATGGGCGTGAACATGGCCGGGTACGCGATCACCGACGACGACGCCTGCCGCGAGGCCGCGACGCAAGAGGTTGTGCGCCGCTACTTCAAGGCCCGTGTTTCCGAAAAAAAGCTCGAACTTCCCCCGCTCGAGTCGCAGCGCATCAAGCTCGTGATGGCGAAACTCGGCGTGGACGAAACGATTCGCCCCACAGTGAAGCCTGCTCTCGCCCTCGCCGAAAAAACCGGCGGGCCTGCTTCGTGCCTCGAGCTTTCCGACGGCACCCTCATTACAGGCAAGACCTCAGACCTGCTCGGTGCTTCCGCTGCCATGCTCCTCAACGCGCTCAAGCATCTCGCGGGGATTCCCGAGGATGCCCTTTTGCTGTCGCCCGAGTCGATCAAGCCGATCCAGACTCTCAAGGTGGACCACTTGGGCTCGCGCAATCCGCGCCTGCACACCGACGAAGTGCTCATCGCCCTATCGGTCTCCGCGGGGAGCGACAAGAATGCAGCCGCCGCGCTCGCGCAGATTAAGAACCTGCGTGGCTGCGACGTGCACACGACGACGATCCTCGGCTCCGTCGACGAGTCCGTTTTCCGCTCGCTCGGGGTTCTCGTCACGAGCGAGCCCGCCTTCGGCAAAAAGAGCCTTTTCCACAAATAGCGAGCAAATAGCTAGGTGGGCCGGCTCTCAAGCAGCCGGCCCACCTACGCCATCGCGTCCGTGTGCTCACATGGTGTTCACAATGAGCCCGATGTGGGTATAGAAGTTCATCGCGCCAAAAAGACCCCAAGCGATGCCAGCAAGTGCGAGGCTCCATCCTGCTACGACGGCAAGCGGCGTGAGCGCCCCCTTCTCGCGGATCTGTTTCGTGATGAATGGGAAACAGATCGCTCCAAAAGCCACGAGACAGAAGAGAACGGCCAGTGCGCCGTTTTCGAGCATAGGCATGCTTGCGAACGCACCCGAGATGGGCTCTTGTGGAGGTGCTGCAAAAAGCTGGTACACGAGACCCGCAAGTGCAATGCCAATCAATGCAAGGCCGAGGAGCACGGTGAAGAAGCCTACTGGGCTCGCAATGCGCGCGAGATGCACAAGAGGGTTCGGGGCGTCGAGGACGCTATCGCGGCGACGCCACAGGTAAAGTGAAGCGCCAAGAGCCAGTGCACCGAGCGGCAGGCAGGTTTCGCCGAAGACGATGTTGTCGAACGGAAAACCGCCCTCCGCGAGCGGCCATGTGAGAATCATGTGGAGGCCGGTCGTAAAAAGAATGAGCCCGAATACTCCAAAGGCAACGGCATAGCCGTCGAGAAAAGCGGCAAGCTCGCGGTACTCTTCTGTCCCTTCCGAAACTTCTTCGGTGCGCGAGAGCGTACTGCGTTTCGCTAACCCGCGTACGAATAGTACGAGCGCGAGAAGGGTGGCGCCAGCAGCGATGGCCATAATCGTGTTGTAAGTAGGCATCGACGACCAGTCGATGAGCCCGGGCGTACTTTCACCGGTGAAAAACGTGCCCATTGGACCTCCTTGGAGCGTTGATTTTGCTTAAAACTAGCATTCGCCTGCAGGTTTTTACCTAGAGACGTTGCGAACGAGCCGGCTGACCGGTCCAACAGGCGGCCATTGCTAAATATCGCGTCAAATATCAATGCTGACGAAGGTCTTCTGTACGGGCGGTGCAGGAGCAAAGGCGCTTTCATTTATTCTTATGGCATGCAACCACCATTGGGACAACCCAATCCCCCCTCTGCATCCCCGGAGCGCAAAAACAACACTCTCCTGTGGGTGCTACTTGGCTGCGGTGGCATGTTCGTTGCGCTCGCAGCACTCACTGTTGCCGGGCTTCTTGCCTTCATGTTCCTGGGCGATAGGGAAGAGCAAGCGTCGGACCCCTCCCCCGATACCTCAAGCTCCCAGGCTGTGTCCCCCAAATCCGGAGAACCCGAAACGGTGGGCGATACCCACCTTGCTTATTCCGAAGCCCGCGGGGAAGACCCGGATCACGATTACGTCGTGCGCGCCCGCTACGAAGATGAGAGCGGCGGCGGGTTCGAGATCGGGATCGAGAATGATACGGGCCGCACGTTTGAAGAGGACACCGCCGGCCTCATGAACCGGCAAGACATCGGGCCTTGGGTGTGCGGGACGCAGTACGAGATGAACGTCTGCATGGCCGACGACGAACGTGGAAGAGTTCTCCTCGTTCCGCTTGATACCGACGCCGACCTCAGCACCATTGCGGCCTGGGGTGAAGAGTTTATGGAGCAACTCAAATAGCCGAAGTAGATCTCGCCCCGCACACCGCGCCGTAGATTAACGGAAGCCCTAGTACTCCTTCGGTGTGATGTGTAATACTGACGAACGGCACAGCGTTACAGTCAGCTGCGCTATCCCTTGTGCGCGTGCGCACACCGCCCCACCCGATGAGGACCCCGCACATGTCGAACAACCAGTGGAATCAGGCTCCAATCAATCACGGTGCGGTGCAGGGGCAGCCCGCTATGGGATACCCGGGCGCTATGCCACAGCAAAAAAAGAGCAATACCGGCCTATGGGTCGGCTTCGGCTGCGGCTGCCTCTTGCTCCTCGCCCTCCTCATCGGTGTCATCGTGCTCGCAGTGATGCTCATGGGCGGGGACGATTCGAAGGAATCGAAAGACGGTGGCACGACGACATCGGCTGCAGCACCGGCACCAAATCCAGCGCCCGCCCCCAGCGGCGGCGACAGCACGGCATCAAATCCCGCTCCGGCTCCCAACGATGGTGGCAACGACCCAGGGCCTGCTCCCATGCCAGAACAGCCCTCGGGCGACAGCAGTTCAAATAAACCGCAACAAGTCGGCGACTACACACTCGCCGGTGTTGGAACAGGCAATACTGTCGGTGCGGATTACGTCGCTGCCTACAGCAACAGCGCAATGGACATGATCGAAGTGTCGGGCGCGGCAAATCCCACGCTCAGCCCCGAGGATGAAAAGAAAACCATCACTGACGGACAAGAAATCAACGGCTGGACGTGCGGGACCTTCCAAGGAGACCCGAGCCAAAACATTTGCGTGAAATCTTCCAACGGCACCGACGTCGTGAAGGTGATCGGCACGCCAGATGCCCAAACTCTCGCCAACTTCGGTGATCAGTTCATCGCAGCCGGAGGAGCGAGCTCATGACCCAATTCACGCCACACGGCGGCCACCTTCCCGGAATACCGACCGCAAAGAAGAGCAGGACCGGCCTGTGGGTTGGCCTCGGCTGCGGCTGCATCGTGCTGCTCGCCCTCATCGTCGGCGGCATCATCCTCGCGTTCGCGCTCATGAGCGGGAATGATTCGAAGGAATCGGGCGGCGACGACACGACCACGTCGTCTACAGCTCCCGACCCGAGCCCACAAGACGACGGCCAAAGCGATCCAGCGTCGGCACCACCAAGCGATGAGGGCGGGGACGAACGGACCTCGCAGCCCGCACCGACACCGGAACCCGAGCCCGACGACGGCTCCGGGCCAGTCGAAGCTCGGGGCGGCGAACCCCAAAAGATCGGAGACGCCGTTCTCGTCAACTCCGGGGAGCCCCACCAAGCCCCTCAAAACTTTGACTTCCATTCCGTGTACCAAATGCCCGACGGCACCCAGATCGAAGTTGGAGTCGGCAAGAACACCGACCGTAACGCTGAGAGCGTTGCGAAGACCCTCCCTAACCCCCAAAAAATCGGCAAATGGACATGCGCCGTGGAAGAGTCCAGCTCACTTACCGGCTGCATCACGCAAGACGCCACTCACGGCTACGTGGCGATTGGAGCCAAGACGCTCGCCCCCAACGAACTCGCAGCATGGGGCGACGAACTCCTTGGAGCGTTGAATGAACAACAATAATTGGCAGCAGACCCCCGATCCCCACGCAGAACCAACCGAGTACCAGGCTGGCAGCCCTTACCAAGCACCACAGGGCGGCACTCCAATGACCCAACCGGGCCCGGTACCCCCGGAAAAGAAAAACAGGATGGTTCTGTGGGTCGCGATCGGGATGGGCGTCGCATTCGTGCTCCTTCTCATCGCCGGTGGAGTTCTCGCCTTCATGCTCATGAACAACAAAGACAAGGAAGCGTCGGACTCTAAAGACGACACGACCACGAGCGCACCCGCGCCCGCCCCGAACCCCAAGGCTCCCGTGAGTGATGGCGGTGGGGATAACCCTGTACCTAACCCCAACCCGGCTCCAGCACCTGGTCCGAACCCAGCGCCGCAGCCGAACCCCAACCCGGCTCCGAATCCAGACCCGAATCCCGGACCTCAACCTGCACCGGCCCCAGGGCCCAACGGTCCTGACCCTGGCCCCCAGCCGGCGCCGGGACCGAACGGGCCGGATCCCGCCCCGGGCTCGAATCCCAGCGGCGGCTATACTCCCCCGGATCAAGTGGGAGATTTCAAAGTCGACGAAAGCCAACCGAAACTAGATTTCGGTGATGTTGAGAAGGTGTACTCCTCACCAAACAGCTCTGCGATCTTCTGGGTCGAGGTATTCCACGATACCGAGAGCGGTCGACTCTTTGTCCAAGATCTTGACGCGACCGGAAAACAGATCGGCAACTGGAAATGCCAAGAAGACGCCTTCGTAGAGAACGGCGGCGACTGTTACGCCCAGGGCCCTGGCGGCGCGATCGTGCTCATTATGGCCTCCAATGTGAAAGACCTCAACGAGATCGCCCAGTTCGGCGATCAGCTTGCGACCGCGCCACACTAAAGCACCCGAACGGGAGCACACACAGCGTGGGGGTGAGATGTGCGAGCCAAGGCAAAGACGCCGAGGTGCATTCCGTAAGCAAAAGCTCGTCAGGATCCTCCCGCCTGCGTTTTTCAACCCCTGGTGCTCTCACCGCAATTTTGAGATAGGCAACTCTAGGTTTCCATCGATGTGATGTGTAATACTGACTGGCGCCTGCGCCTACATTGGCGTCTGCGACACGTCCCGTCCGCTTCTCGCACCTTCGCGACCCAGCACAGCAGGAAGACATCGAACATGAGCAACCCCGAGTGGCAGCCAGGAGCTGCTTCGAGTGCAAATCCGAACGGCAACCAAGGCTACGACCAGCAGCCCTCATACGATCAGGGCAATTTTCAAGGGCAATACAACCAGCCCGCGGGATACCCCGGCGGCGGTATGCCTCCACAGAAGAGGAGCAAGACTGGACTGTGGGTTGGAATCGGCTGCGGTGTTCTCCTCCTGCTCGCTCTCCTGGTCGGTGGAGGCGTCCTCGCGTTCACGCTCCTCAATGGCGACGACAAAAAAGAGGTTCCCGCCTCAGAAGTGAGCTCCGCGGAAAAGGACCTCAAGGGCAAGGACGACAAGGGGAACACGAATAACAACGGGGGTTCAGCTCCTGCTCCGAACCCCGCGCCCGGTGGAAACAGCAGCGACAGCCCTCAACCTGACGACGTCAAGAATATCCCCCAGCCGATGCCCCAACCTGGCACCGGGGGCAACGACCCGCAACCCGGGGACGGCGGCAATAGCCCTCAGCCGGGACAAGGCGGTGGAGACGCTCCGCAGCCCGGCGGTGGAGGCGGAGTGGCATCGGGGAACCTTCCTCAACAGGTTGGCTCGACAAGCCTCGACCCCTCGTTCGGCGATGCCGGAATCGGCGACGTTGGCGGAACCTACGTCTCTCAGGATATGACTCTTGTCTATATCGCTTCGATCATCAATGACAAAGACACCCAAGACATGTTCACAAAGTACGGAAGTGGAGAAAAGAAGACCGTAGGCAGCTGGACATGCGAATCCAAAACCACGAATAGTCATACGTGCTACAAACAGAACTCTTCCGGCGCACTCGTCTATATCATCGGTGCAAACGCCGGAGCGCTGAGTCCCGAAGACGTTACCGCCTGGGGCGACGAGTTCATTTCGAAGATGGGATAGACATTCTCGCCTGGACTTCCCACTCCTCAAAAACGACAACAAAAGTGCAAGAACCCTTCGTAAGGTAATTGCAAACTACTCAGCGGCTCCGCCAGCGCATTTAGCCCATGCCATCCCGCCCGAAAGCGGCGATGATCTCGATAAAGGCGAAAACCTCGCGGAGCCGCACGAGTCCAATGGCATGATTCCGTCGGAGCGTAGCAACACTTGAGCACAGACTCGGTGGCCAGACAGGCAGGGGCCGCTCCAGGACAAGATGCCGGCGAAGCTTCGGGCACCGGCTCCTGACTATCGCCTCACCTACAAAGCATCTAACACCGGCGAAAAGGTGGAGCAATCAGCTTTTCTCCTCGATGCCCTCGATCGACGGATAAGTTCAGTGACTAAGCGAGCGAGAGCGCTCAGCTAGCTGACTCTCTTCACCATGCGGGCAGCGCGATCGGTAAACACACGGATGATGCAAGCATTCGCATGAAGGCAAAAGAAAACCCCGAACCTTAGCTCAGGGGTATTGGCTCCAAAAATTCGGGCGTTAAATGTGGGGAGCCCCGACCCTAGCGGCCGGGGCTCCACCCTCAAAGAATAGTTCGGCGGTGTCCTACTCTCCCACACCCTCCCGAGTGCAGTACCATCGGCGCAACTGGGCTTAGCTACCGGGTTCGGAATGGAACCGGGCGTTTCCCCAACGCTATGACCACCGAAACAACCAAAACCCTCCCCACAAACAAGCAGGGGGTGTGGAATGTCAACCACACAGTGAACGCGAACACACAAACAAAGCAAACAAGAGTGCAAGTAAGTCATCGGCCAATTAGTACCAGTCAGCTCCACACGTTACCGCGCTTCCACATCTGGCCTATCAACCCCGTCATCTACAGGGGACCTCCCACACAAAAAATGTACGGATATCTCATCTCGAAGCAGGCTTCCCGCTTAGATGCTTTCAGCGGTTATCCCTTCCCAACGTAGCCAACCAGCCATGCCCTTGGCAGAACAACTGGCACACCAGAGGTTAGTCCATCCCGGTCCTCTCGTACTAGGGACAGGCCTTCTCAAATATCCAACGCGCGCAGCGGATAGGGACCGAACTGTCTCACGACGTTCTAAACCCAGCTCGCGTACCGCTTTAATAGGCGAACAGCCTAACCCTTGGGACCAACTCCAGCCCCAGGATGCGACGAGCCGACATCGAGGTGCCAAACCATGCCGTCGATATGAGCTCTTGGGCAAGATCAGCCTGTTATCCCCGGGGTACCTTTTATCCGTTGAGCGACACCCATTCCACAATGAGGTGCCGGGTCACTAGTTCCAGCTTTCGCTCCTGCCCGACATGTCTGTCTCGCAGTCAAGCTCCCTTGTGCACTTACACTCAACACCTGATTGCCAACCAGGCTGAGGGAACCTTTGAGCGCCTCCGTTACTCTTTAGGAGGCAACCGCCCCAGTTAAACTACCCATCAGGCACTGTCCCTGAACCAGATCATGGTTCGAAGTGAGGAATCCAAAACGACCAGAGTGGTATTTCACCAACGACTCCACCAACACTAGCGTGCCAGCTTCTCAGTCTCCCACCTATCCTACACAAGCCGTTCCGAACACCAATACCAAACTATAGTAAAGGTCCCGGGGTCTTTCCGTCCTGCTGCGCGTAACGAGCATCTTTACTCGTAATGCAATTTCGCCGAGTTCGCGGTTGAGACAGTGGAGAAGTCGTTACGCCATTCGTGCAGGTCGGAACTTACCCGACAAGGAATTTCGCTACCTTAGGATGGTTATAGTTACCACCGCCGTTTACTGGGGCTTAAATTCTCAGCTTCGCCCACAAGGGGCTAACCAGTCCTCTTAACCTTCCAGCACCGGGCAGGCGTCAGTCCGTATACAGCGACTTACGTCTTCGCACGGACCTGTGTTTTTAGTAAACAGTCGCTTCTCCCTGGTCTCTGCGGCCATCAGTGCTCTCACACCTCAGGCCCCCCTTCTCCCGAAGTTACGGGGGCATTTTGCCGAGTTCCTTAACCACGATTCTCTCGAACTCCTTAGTATTCTCTACCTGATCACCTGAGTCGGTTTAGGGTACGGGCAATAGTGCTCGTCACGCCGGAACTTTTCTCGGCAGTCCAGGATCACCCACCTACCCCAATAAAGGGTCCTCATCACGACTCACCCACAAGAGCACAACATTACTCGCACTCGGGCTGCTCGCTTGAACGGGGACAACCATTACCCCGCGGAAGCTACCTCACTGCGTCATCCCACACGCTGACCTACTACGCACTTGGTTCCCAGCCTCACCACCAACAACCAACCCAAAGGGAAGGAAGCAGCAGCTCGGGTGGTTAGCATCACACGCCTCGGTATGGGTCCTCACACTATCGGTACGGGAATATCAACCCGTTATCCATCGACTACGCCTGTCGGCCTCGCCTTAGGTCCCGACTAACCCGGGGCGGATTAACCTAGCCCCGGAACCCTTGATCATTCGGAGGACGGGTTTCTCACCCGTCTTTCGCTACTCATGCCTGCATTCTCACTCGCATAGCCTCCACCACTGGGTTCCCCCGCAGCTTCACCGGCCACACGACGCTCCCCTACCCACCCCACACAAAATGGAGTGACACAGCTTCGGCGGTGTACTTGAGCCCCGCTACATTATCGGCGCAGAATCACTTGACCAGTGAGCTATTACGCACTCTTTCAAGGGTGGCTGCTTCTAAGCCAACCTCCTGGTTGTCTCAGCAACTCCACATCCTTTCCCACTTAGCACACGCTTAGGGGCCTTAGCTGATGTTCTGGGCTGTTTCCCTCTCGACCATGAAGCTTATCCCCCACAGTCTCACTGCTACGCTCTCACGTACCGGCATTCGGAGTTTGGCTAAGGTCAGTAACCCGGTGGGGCCCATCGCCTATCCAGTGCTCTACCTCCAGCACGAAACACGCAACGCTGCACCTAAATGCATTTCGGGGAGAACCAGCTATCACGAAGTTTGATTGGCCTTTCACCCCTATCCACAGGTCATCCCCTCCATTTTCAACTGAAGTGGGTTCGCGCCTCCACACGGTCTTACCCGCGCTTCACACTGCCCATGGATAGATCACTTCGCTTCGGGTCTAGAGCCGGCGACTCAACGCCCCATTCAGACTCGCTTTCGCTACGGCTACCCCACACAGGTTAACCTCGCCACCGACCACTAACTCGCAGGCTCATTTTTCAATAGGCACGCCGTCACCCCTCAAGGCTCCGACGGATTGTAAGCACACGGTTTCAGGTACTCTTTCACTCCCCTCCCGGGGTACTTTTCACCTTTCCCTCACGGTACTAGTCCGCTATCGGTCACAAGGAAGTATTTAGGCTTACCAGGTGGTCCTGGCAGATTCACACCGGATTCCACGAGCCCGGCCCTACTCGGGGCAACACCACGCCTGGCCATGCAGTTTCAGCTACGGGACTCACACCCACTATGGCGCCCCACTCACAAGGCTTCACCTACCACACACCACGACGCCACAACACCGGTAGATATTGTGTAAATGCACCCCACAACCCCACACCAGCAACCCCTACCGAGTCTCACACCAGCATGGTTTAGCCTCCTACGCTTTCGCTCGCCACTACTCACGCAATCACTATTGTTTTCTCTTCCTAAGGGTACTGAGATGTTTCACTTCCCCTCGTTCCCCCCACACCACCTATACATTCAGCGGCGGGTACCACGACTCACGTCGCGGCGGGTTTCCCCATTCGGACATCCCCGGATCACAGGTCGGTTGTCACCTCCCCGAGGCTTATCGCAGACTCCCACGTCCTTCATCGGCTCCTTGTGCCCAGGCATCCACCGTATGCTCTAAGTAACTTAGAAACACTCAAAAATGAACACATAGACCAAAAACATTGAACTATCTGTAACAAAAAATTGCTTACAAGATGCTCGCGTCCACTATGCAGTTGACAAACAACACCCCCACACCCACCACCACCAACCACAGTCAGCAGCAACAGGAAGGGACAAGACCAAAACGCTCACGCGTGCAGCCTCACACCCCAATAGTGTGCCCACAACAAGCAACCCCCAACCGCACTCTTTCCAACCCCACAACAGGGCGTACTCAAACACAACCAGAAAGCCACTCATCTTTTATTGATGTTCCACCCAGCCCCATACGCGCTGCACACACACGGCGCAGAACACGCACACCACAAAAAGCGGTGCAGGGCAAAAGTAAACTCCTTAGAAAGGAGGTGATCCAGCCGCACCTTCCGGTACGGCTACCTTGTTACGACTTAGTCCCAATCACCGATCCCACCTTCGACGACTCCCCGCATAAAGCTTGGGCCATCGGCTTCGGGTGTTACCGACTTTCGTGACTTGACGGGCGGTGTGTACAAGGCCCGGGAACGTATTCACCGCAGCATTGCTGATCTGCGATTACTAGCGACTCCGACTTCATAGGGTCGAGTTGCAGACCCCAATCCGAACTGAGACCGGCTTTTTGGGATTAGCTCCACCTCACAGTATCGCAACCCATTGTACCGACCATTGTAGCACGCGTGAAGCCCAAGACATAAGGGGCATGATGATTTGACGTCGTCCCCACCTTCCTCCGAGTTGACCCCGGCAGTCTCCCATGAGTCCCCACCCGAAGTGCTGGCAACATGGAACGAGGGTTGCGCTCGTTGCGGGACTTAACCCAACATCTCACGACACGAGCTGACGACAACCATGCACCACCTGTGCACCAGTCCAAAGAAAACCACATCTCTGCAGCGATCCAGTGCATGTCAAGCCTTGGTAAGGTTCTTCGCGTTGCATCGAATTAATCCGCATGCTCCGCCGCTTGTGCGGGCCCCCGTCAATTCCTTTGAGTTTTAGCCTTGCGGCCGTACTCCCCAGGCGGGGCACTTAATGCGTTAGCTACGGCGCGGAAAACGTGGAATGCTCCCCACACCTAGTGCCCAACGTTTACGGCATGGACTACCAGGGTATCTAATCCTGTTCGCTCCCCATGCTTTCGCTTCTCAGTGTCAGTAACGGCCCAGAGACCTGCCTTCGCCATCGGTGTTCCTCCTGATATCTGCGCATTTCACCGCTACACCAGGAATTCCAGTCTCCCCTACCGCACTCTAGCCTGCCCGTACCCACCGCACGCCCAGAGTTAAGCCCTGGGTTTTCACGGCAGACGCGACAAGCCACCTACAAGCCCTTTACGCCCAATAATTCCGGACAACGCTTGCGCCCTACGTATTACCGCGGCTGCTGGCACGTAGTTAGCCGGCGCTTCTTCTGCAAGTACCGTCACTTTCGCTTCTTCCTTGCTGAAAGAGGTTTACAACCCGAAGGCCGTCATCCCCCACGCGGCGTCGCTGCATCAGGCTTTCGCCCATTGTGCAATATTCCCCACTGCTGCCTCCCGTAGGAGTCTGGGCCGTGTCTCAGTCCCAGTGTGGCCGGTCGCCCTCTCAGGCCGGCTACCCGTCATCGCCTTGGTGAGCCACTACCTCACCAACAAACTGATAGGCCGCGAGCCCATCCCCCACCGAAAAACTTTCCACCACAACCCATGCGGGCCAAGGTCATATCCAGTATTAGCCCCGATTTCTCGGAGTTATCCCAAAGTGGAGGGCAGGTTACTCACGTGTTACTCACCCGTTCGCCACTAATCCACTGTGCAAGCACAGCTTCATCGTTCGACTTGCATGTGTTAAGCACGCCGCCAGCGTTCGTCCTGAGCCAGGATCAAACTCTCCATTAAAAAACAGAAAAATCTAAACCCAGCAGAAACAAACAATCAACATTACGCTGACCATCCAGAAATTGAACAAGAAATTCAATGTTCCTGCCAAAAAAAATTGGCATCAATAAACAGACACACTATTGAGATATCAAACAACACACGCACCCAAACACCCACACTCACACGAGCACTTCGTTTTGGAGCAACCCCTACAACTTACCGAACCAGACCCACCCCGTCAAATCCACGCCGCGTGATCCGCAACACGAACAAGAGCGAAAGCCCAGCCCAACAACCAAGAAACACCACACGCACCCACCAGCAACAACCAGCAAGCACCCGCCACATTCCTCCGGGGCAACGAGGAAAAACACTACGCCCCACACCACCCCTACGCAAACCACACACCCCAACTCGTGGCCCACACCATAAAACAACCCAAAAAGCCGCTCATTTGACTCGGTTTTAGGGCCTTAGGTCACATAAAAGACGGGGACTACGAGCCGGCCGCCCGTAGTCCCCGCGGGTTTACGAAGGGGTTCTTCGTCGCTACGCCTTCTTCTCGTTGGCCGCGCCCGGAAGGTTCACCTCGGCGATGTCACTTGCCAGGCGGCCACGGAAGTCCTCCCCCGTGGCGTAGGACGTCTGAGTGCCGTGCCGCGTCACGGAGTCGGAGGCATACAGGCGCGCCATGCGCATGGCATATTCGATGTCTCCGGTTTCAACCCAGTAGTGGGAGAAGCACCCGATGAATGCATCACCCGCACCCGTGGTGTCGACTGCACCAACCGCACGCCCGTCAACGTAGGTCGAGCCGCCCTCGTGCACCCACACGGCACCCTTTCGGCCGAGGGTCACGATCACGTTGCGAATACCGACGTTGAGGAGCACCTGAGCAGCCTTCAGCACATCGTCCATGTCGTCGACGGGCATACCTGACAGGAGCGAAAGCTCCGTTTCGTTCGGCACGACGAACTCGGCCCCACGGATCTTGTCGAGGCGCAGCTCGGGGGATGCCGGTGCGGGGTTGACGAGAACGGGGATTCCGAGTTCGTTACCGAGCTCGATCGTGGAGTACACGGTCTCCAGCTCGATCTCGAGCTGAAGCATGATGAGGCTGCACTTCGCAATGTCCTCGCGTGCATTCTCCACGTCTTGCGGGGTCAGGTGCGCGTTCGCCCCTTTGACGATGATGATCGAGTTTTTCGAATCAGGATCAACGAAGATTGGGGCCACGCCACTCGTCGCCTCGGTCGTGAGCACGTGGGTGGTGTCGATGCCGTTGTCCTGGAAATTCCGGATCGTGTTCTCGGCAAAGATGTCGTTGCCGACCCTCGTCACCATGGTGACGTTCGAGCCGAGCCGCGAGCACGCAACGGCTTGATTGGCACCTTTACCGCCGCACCCCATTGTGAAGTTCGGGGCTTCGACGGTTTCGCCCTCGGCAGGCATGCGGTCGATGTACGAGATGAGGTCAACCATGTTCGACCCCACGACAGCGATGCTCACGACAGTTCTCCTTCGTCAAGTGTTTCGTTCTCGGCAAGTAGCCCGGTCCTCACGCAGAATTCGCGCGTTTGTCCGGCTTCCAGTTGGATGAGCGTCCCCTGGGCCTGTGCCGCCTTGAAGCCTTCCGGGCGAGACGTGCCGGGGAGCACGAAGGCGGCGACCTTCTGATCAGGATTATGGAGGATCCACCGCGTGGCCGTGGAAAACTCCTCGCTCGAAAATTCCGTCGCGAACCGAGGCCCGGAGGGCAATGCCAGTTCGCAGTACACACGTTCGCCGTATTGCGCGAGGTCGTCAGCGAAGTACACGATCTCTGGATCGAAGGCTTCGGCGCCGTGCAAGGAGTCTGCGTCGACGTCCCCTCGCGTGATGCTGGCGTTAATGGCCTCCCATGCCGGGGTCGGTGTCACGTGTGCGGGAACCGTGGACCTCAGCTTGAAGGCGCCCTCGGGGAGGTTTTGCGACATCTGCCCCTCCGGCACGAAGGCGTAGTTCATGTGGCACATGTACTGGAGAGGCATCGGTTGGTACGCAGACAGGTTCGTGACAGCCATGCCGATGTCGAAGATCGCGCTGTCCTTTCGCAGTGTCACGCGAGGCTCCGCCCGGTAGTGATGCCCAAAACCTTTGACGTATTCGCCGACGGAGACGAGCGAGAGAGCGTCGTCGTCAATGTCCAGGCGGGCACTCGCCATCGGCAGGCACGGGAATTCTCCGTGCAGCGGATGGTCGTCCTCGGGGCTCGGGCACCCGTTAGCGAGCAGGCCGGAGTGGAAAGCGAAGCACCCGTAGGTGTCCACGATCTCGCGTGCCGGCATGGGCTGCTCGAACATGTTGGTCATCGTGAGGTCGATGCCGTCGAACTCGGCTCCCCAGATGATCTGGCCCATGAACGGCAGGATCTCCAGCGAGCCTCGCGAGTTTCGAAGGGTGATGGAGGCGATGCCGTTCGGGTAGCGGAATGCTTCTACGGTGAACGACTCGTTCGCGCAGAGGGTGTGCGGACTCTGCGGAAACTGCGCCTCGCTGAGCGGGATTGTCAGGGTCATTTCGTTGCCTCCGTCGTGAGCGATTCCTTGTGGGAAGACCTGTACTGCGCAACAAAGTAGATGAAGATCGCGAGGAAGCACACGAAGTTCACGATGAAGCTGAAGCGCATCGAGCCCGTCGAATCGGAAATGAAGCCCTGGACGACGGGAATGACCGCGCCGCCGATGATCGACATGACGATGATGGCGCCGCCCGTTTCGGTGAAGCGCTTGTCTTTGATCGTGTCGAGGTTACGTGCGTAGATCGTTGCCCAGCCCGGACCGAGGAGTGCGGAGGCGACGATCGCCGCGTAGACGCTCGTGAAGTTCGGCGCGAGAACGATGTAGAGGATCGTGATCATGCCGAGGCCCGAGTAGATGAGCAGCACGACGTCCTCGTTAATCTTGGTCATGAGAACGTTGGCGATGATCTTGCCGATGAAGAAGGCGATAAACGTGGCGATCAAATAGTTCGCGGCGGTCTTCTCATTGAGCGAGTGGTCGAGATTGAGCGCGAGTCGAATCGTAAACGACCACAGAGCGGTCTGCATGCCAACGTAGAAGAACTGGGTGATGATGCCGCCGATGAACATCTTGTTCTTCACCAGGTAGGCGAGTGTTTCGCCGATGGAAGCTTCGGCCTCTTTCGCGTCGCTATTGAGCGGTTTGCAGTGCGGGTACTGCGTGATCGCAATAAGCACGACGAGGACGACGAGGATCGCGAGGATGATCTTGTAGGGGCCGAGGGTTCGACCGAGTGCGGCTTCGGTGATCTCCATACGCGCGGCTTCGGAGCCTGCGGCGGCGATGCGGTTGTGGAGAGCATCTCCGTCTTCAAAGACGAGGAACTTGCCCATGACGGCGCCCGACAGGAACCCCAGCGCGGTGAAGGTCTGGGAGATGTTCAGGCGAAGCGTCGCGTGTTTTCTATCGCCGATGAGCGAGGAATAGGTGTTGGCGGACGTCTCCAGGAAGGAAAGGCCGATGGCGATCGCGAACAGCGAGGCAAGGAACACGGTGTATGTCGCCATCGTCGACGCGGGGAAGAAGAGCATGCAACCCGCGATGTACACCGTGAGGCCGATGAGGAGGCCGGTCTTGTACGAGGTGCGTCGAATGACGCGAGAAGCGGGAATCGCGATGACAAAGTAGCCGCCGTAGAACGCCGACTGCACGAATGCCGAGGCAACGTCCGAAAGGTCGAAGACGGCTTTGAATTGCGTGATCAGGATGTCGTTCATGCTTGCCGCGGCGCCCCACATGGGGAAGCAGATCGACAGCAGAATGAATTGGAAGATTGGGGTTTTCGTCAGATACCCGTCGCGCAGCTGTCGGGTCGGATCTTTGATGAGCCCCCAGCTCGTGTTAGGAATCCCCTGGTCGACGTTTGTCGTCTGTGGTGAAGTCATCGGTGACCTCCTCTTTCGTCAATTGTGGTGTGTTAGTTGCCCTGCGCGGTCAGGAGAGCGGCGCCTGCGGAGGATCCGATGCGTGTTGCGCCCGCGGCGACCATCGCGTCGAGGTCTGCCGCTGTGCGAATGCCGCCTGAGGCCTTGACGCCCATGTCGGGTCCGACGGTCTCGCGCATGAGTTGAACCGCGTGGGTGGTTGCTCCCCCGCCCGCGAATCCCGTTGAGGTCTTGACGAAGTCGGCGCCGGCAGCGCGCGCGGCGACGCACGCCGCGACGATCTCGTCGTCCTCGAGGACGCATGTTTCAAGGATGACTTTGACGATTCGCCCCTGAGCCGCCTCGACGACTGCGCGAATGTCGTTCTCGACCGCGGCCCAGTCGTGGGCTTTTGCGGATGCGAGGTTCATGACCATGTCGATCTCGTCAGCCCCGTCGTCGACTGCGGTGCGAGTTTCGTAGGCCTTCACGGCGCTCGTGTGAGCGCCCGAGGGGAAGCCAACGACTGTGCACACGTGCACGTCACTCCCCTCGACCAGGCTCGCTGCTTGTGCAACGTAGGTGGGGCTCACGCATACCGAATAGAAGCGGTTATCGCGCGCATCGCGGCAGAGAGCCTCGATTTCGTCAGGCGTTGCCGTGGGGGCCAGGAGAGTGTGGTCCACAATCTGGTTCGGTGTAGTCATGCTCACTCCTTTGTGTGAAGAGAGCACTAGGTTAGGGACGCGCGCGCACCGTTCGGGAGGCTGAATTGGCACATTTGTGCCATTAAGGCTCGGCGATTGGCGAATCTGCGCGGGTTCGCTGACGGTCCTCGCTCATGCGCACAAGATCGTGTGCCGTGTCGACGTCGGTCACGAGGTGGTTCGCGTACCTGTTGGCGAGGATCGCATCCATGGCGGCAACCTTGTCAGGCCCACAGGCCACGAGGACTTTCTGCTCGACGTTGCGGAGCGTTGCTAGCGGGAGACCCGAGGTTCGCTGATTGACGATCGGCTCGCATATCCGCGCATCGGCATCGATGAAGTGGCCGCATATGTGCCCAACGGACGTGCACTCGATCCGCGCACGTTCGTCTTCACTCAGCGTGTCCGGCTGGCGCGCCATGAGTGCGTGCGCGCTGCTGGTGCTAAACACGGTGATGCGGCACGCGTTCTGGGCGGCGCGCACCGCCCTCGCCTCGGGGGTGCGCTCACTCTCGAGCTTGTCACTGAGGCTCGAGTAAATGTGCGGGGTGCGCGCGGCCACGGTCTCCCACCCGAGCTCCCGTTCAATGTGCTCGCGGGCGGATTCCCACGCCGCGAGGTCGTGCGCCGAATCGTCGCTGCCGTTGAGCCCCACGATTCTCACGCCCCGGGTTGCCGTGCGCCGGAACCCGCGCGCAACTTCGCACGTCGTCTGCGACCACCACATCCCGAGAGTGTCGGAGACCTGCACGAGCCCTTCGAGGAGTTCGGCACCCGCGACACCGAGTGCATGGCGTTTATCCATGGGACCGCGGCCCACCGGCACCACGAGGCGCAGGCTCGAGAGATCGTAGGCGGCGTTGAGCGCTCCGTACAGTTCCGTGTCCATTTCCCTTGGATCTCGAATCACCGTACGAACGAGCCCCTTGCGTCGGGCAGTCGAGAGAAGCTTCGACACGGTCGCGCGATTAACGAAAAGACGCTCGGCGACTTCGGCTTGCGAAAGTCCCGAATAGTAGAGCTTGGCCGCATCGAGGGCGAGTCGATCCCTCACGGTCAAACCGTGACGATCGGTTCTGGCCATTTCTCGCCACCTCGTTGTCGCGCACGAGCCGCCGCTCGCACTCCGGGCCGGAAGAACAAACGAGCCGCAACCCCAAAGCTTGAGGCTACGGCTCGTTTTCGTGGCGGTAGCGGCGGGATTTGAACCCGCGGTACGGGGTTGCCGTACACAACATTTCGAGTGTTGCACCTTCGGCCGCTCGGACACGCTACCGCGAAACACTTTACCGATTCGTCGCCTGGCGTCAAAGTTGAGGCTACCTGGTGGGAGGCAGGTCACGTGACAGGCGGGAGAAACGACTCGCGAAGCGGACACCGAAGGAGCACGAGCGCAAGGCCCTCGGTACGCAGCTCGGAACGCGCAGGTCCGACGGCTGAGGCCCCTATAAGGTTGTGCCTATGACTGACAACACTTTCATGAAGCCGCCGGTACCGGCGAAGAAGCCCATCGAGCGCACGCATCACGGCGACACGGTCGTCGATAACTTTGACTGGCTGCGCGACAAGGAAAACCAGGAGGTCCTCGACCATCTGAACGCCGAAAACGCCTACGCTGATCAGATCCTCGAGCCGCTTCACCCGCTCCGCGATCAGATCGTCGCGGAGATCAAGAACCACACGCAGGAGACCGATAGCTCGGTTCCGTTTCGCGATGGGGACTACTGGTACATCTCGCGCACGCGAGAGGGCGACAACTACCCGCGCTTTAGCCGCATCGCCCTCGCGGATAGCCCCGAGCGTCCCGTCATCGATGCCGAAAACGACGAACTGCTTCCCGGCGAGCACGTGTATCTCGATGCACAAGCACTCTCGGAGGGCACGGAGTTTTTCCAGCTCGGCGGCATCACCCTCAACGACGAATCGAACCGCCTCGCCTACAGCGTGGATACTTCTGGCGGCGAGGTGTATGCGCTTCGCATCGTGGACCTCGCTTCGGGCGACGTGATCGACGATTCCGTCAAGGACGTTGCCTACGGTCTCGCGTTCTCCCTCGACGGCTCGGAAATCGTCTACGCCAAGAATGATGAAGCCTGGCGTCAGTGTGAAATCTGGGTCCACGAGATTGGCAAGCCAGCGTCGGAAGACCGCCTTCTTTTCCGCGAGGACGACGAGAAATTCACCACCTACGCGGGCGCGAGCCGCAACCGCAAGGCTCTCATCATCGAGACGGCCTCACGCGTCACCGGCGAGGCCCTCGTGACCTCCCTTGAAAGCCCGATTCAGGAACCGCGCTCGGTCGCGGGTCGCGTCGAAGGCGTCGAGTACTCGGTCGAGCACGCGGACGATCACTACCTCGTCATTCACAACCGCGACCACAAGGGCTTCGCGCTTGCGCGCCAGGAGCTCGACGCGAGCGGCGCCGAGGCGCAAGAAACCTGGCGCGAGATCCTCGCCCCCGCAGAGGGCGAGCGCATCGAGGGGGCCGACGCTTTCGAGAGCCACGTGGCGATCACGATGCGCGCAGCGGGTCTCCCGACCGTCCGTGTACTGCAGCGCGATCAGGTGAGCGGCGATCAAAGTGCCGAGAGCAGCACGGGTTGGGACACTGCCTCCGCTTTTGACATTTCGCACGGCGGCGAACTCGATGCCGTCTACCTCGCGCACAATCGCAATTGGGACGAGGAGACGATCCGCTACACGCTCGACTCGATGCTCACGCCTACGACCGTCGCGCAGATTCCCGCATCGGGTGGCGAACCGGAGATCCTCAAGGAAACCCCTGTACCGAACTTCGATCGCACGAAGTACGTAGAAAAGCGCCTGTGGGCGACGGCCCACGACGGCACGAAGATCCCGATCTCGCTCATGGCACGCGCCGATATTGAGCCCGACGGCACGAACCCCGGCTTCCTCTACGGCTACGGAAGCTACGAGGTGCCGATCGATCCCACTTTCTCGGTGTTCTGGCTGAGCCTCATGGACCGCGGCGTGGTAGTCGCCATCGCGCACATCCGCGGCGGCGGCGAGATGGGCCGTGAGTGGTACGAGAACGGCAAGAAGCTCGCAAAGAAGAACACGTTCAGTGATTTCGTGGAATCCGCACAGTTCCTCGCGAGCGAAGGGTGGTTCGACAAGAACCGCATCGCCGCGGAAGGACGCAGCGCGGGCGGCTTGCTCATGGGCGCGATAACGAACCTCTCCCCCGAAACGTTCCGCGTGGTTCTCGCGGGCGTGCCGTTCGTGGACGCTCTCACGACAATCCTCGACCCGAGCCTCCCCCTCACCGTCGGCGAGTGGGAAGAGTGGGGCAACCCGCTCGACGATCCCGAGGTGTACCAGTACATGAAGGAGTACTCGCCCTACGAGAACGTCGAGAGTGTGCAGTACCCGGCCATCCTCGCGACAACGAGTCTCAACGACATCCGCGTGTTTTATGTCGAGCCCGCCAAGTGGGTGGCTCGCCTTCGCGAAGAGACCCGCAACTACGAGGGCGGCGAGGCGATTCCCGCTCACCCGGTTCTCTTCAAGTGCGAGATGGTTGCCGGCCACGGTGGCCGCTCGGGGCGCTACGCCCGGTGGGAGCAGCGCGCCGAGGAATACGCCTTCGTACTCGATCAGCTCGGGGCGACCGAACTGATCTAACGCCCTCTTAGAAAGCGGGGATGACGGAGCCGTCGGTGTAGGTCTTCTCGATGAAGGCCTTCACCTCGGCCGAGTGCAGGAGCTCTTCGAGCTTCTTGAGATGCTCGTTACCGTCATCCTCGCTTCGCCATACGAGGAGGTTCGCGTAGGGGCTGTCCTCGCCCGGCTCAAGGAAAAGCGAATCCTTGTTGGGCTTCAACCCCGCCTCGAGCGCGAAGTTTCCGTTGATGACACCCGCGGCGAAGTCGCCGAGCGAACGGGGAATCTGACCGCCCTCGAGCTCGGTGAACTTGAGGTTCTTGGGGTTCTCCTTGACATCCTCGGGCTTGACGAGTGCGTCCTCGGGGGCGTCACCGAGCGAGATGAGCCCCGCCGATTCGAGAAGCCTCAGGCCACGCGCGGTGTTCGCGGGATCGCTGTTGAGCGCGATCTCGCCGCCCTCGGCGATCTCCTCGACACTCTTCGCCTTCTCCGAGTACAGGCCAAGAGGTTCGATGTGCACGCCCTTGCCGGCCGTGAACTTGTAGCCGTTTTCTTCAATCTCGTTCTTGAGGAAGTTCGGGGTCTGGTAGAAGTTCGCGTCGGTGTCGCCCGCCTCGAGGTCCTTGTTCGGCAGGATGTAGTCGGTGTATTCGACGATCTCGATGTCGAGCCCAGCGTCTTTCGCGAGCTCATCCTTCACATACTGAAGAATCTCGGCGTGAGGGACGGGTGAGGCCCCGACCTTGAGCACGGAGTTGGCGCCCGATTCACCCTTCTCCCCACCGGTGCCCGGGGAGTTCGACACGCATGCGCTCAGCAAGCCAATGCCCGCGAGTCCGGCGGCGGAGGTGAGGAGGGTACGGCGGTTGAGGTTCGTCATGATGGTCTCCTTAGATGATCTCGTGTGGCACTAGCCTGCACCGGGCGACGTCCCTGGCGCGAGAAATGTGACGTTTCGTGACAACAACGTGCGTGGCGGGATCGGTAGAGCGGGTCCGACGTCGGACTGCCCCGCAGTGAACCCGCGTGCGCCTAGCCCTTAGCCCGGTGATCGACCGTCCGGGACGCCCAGTCCCCCACGACTTGAACGATCACGACGAGGATGACGAGGACGACGACGGTCGTGATCATGACCGTGTCGTTGTAGCTCAAGTACCCCTTGCGGAAGGCCAGGTCACCGAGGCCACCGGCGCCGACGGTGCCCGCCATCGCGGTGTAGCCGACCACGCCGATCGTTGTCGTGGTGATGCCGGCGATGATGCCGGGAAGCGCTTCGGCGAGCAGCACATGCCGGATCACCTGGAATCGGCTGGCTCCCATCATCTCGACTGCCTCGAGCTTGCCGGCCGGGATTTCCCTGAGCGCGGTTTCAACGAGTCGCGCGAGGAAGGGAACGGCGGCGATCGTGAGGGAGATGATGGCGGCGTTTGGCCCCGTTCCTCGCCCGACGATCGCCTTCGCGAGTGGCAGGAGGGCGATGATGAGGATGACGAAGGGGAAGCTGCGCAGCACGTTCACGATGAAGCCGAGCACCTGATAGGCGAGTCGGGCAACGCGGCCGTGGGCACGCGAGAGTTCAAAAAGGCCGATCCCCAGGGGAATGCCGATGACGATGCTCAGTGCCATGGTCCACGCGACCATGTAGATCGTGAGACCCGTGTTGATCCACAGCGAGTTATTCGTGCTCGTCGAGGTAAAGATCGGGTCGGAGAAAAACTCCTGGAACCACTGGGTCACGGCTGCACCTCCGCGGCGACGATGTTGTTGTCTGCGCAGTCCTTCACAAACTTGGCGAAGCCCGGCGCACTGATGGGACTGTTATCGGCATTGCGGAGCGCAAGCTGCACGCGGCCGATCTGCTGCCCCTGGATGGTTTCGATCGACGCGGCGACGACCTCGGCGAGGGCGTCGTGCTCCTCGGTGAAGCGCACGATGTCGTTCACGTTGTTGACGACCGGCGATTTTCCGTAGTCCAGGTTGACGATCTTCGCATCGACACCCGTGGGTGCCGGCGGGAGCGGAATGAGCTCTTTGGCGAGTCGGCCGAAGGGGTCGGAGGCGACGTCGAGGAGCGTGCCAGTCTGCACGATCGCGCCGTCCTCGAGGAGAGTCACGTGGTCGCAGATTTCGCGTACCGCGCTCATCTCGTGGGTGATGAGGAGGACCGTGATGCCGAGGCGGCGGTTGAGGTTCTTGATGAGCGCAAGAATCTGCCTGGTCGTTCCTGGATCGAGTGCGCTCGTGGGTTCGTCGCACAGCAGCACCTGGGGTCGTGCCGCGAGGCCGCGTGCGATACCGACGCGCTGAATCTGCCCGCCGGAGAGCTGAGATGGGTAGTTGTTTTCGCGGCCCTCGAGTCCCACGAGAGTGACGAGCTCCGCGACGCGTTCGCGAATCTCGGCGCGCGGCCAGCCGGCGATCTCGAGGGGGTGCGCGATATTGCGTGCGGCCGTGCGCGAATCCAGCAGGTTCGCGTGCTGAAAGACCATGCCGATCTTCCGTCGGGCCGTTCGCAGCTGAGGACCGTTGAGCGCGGCGATGTCGGTGTCGCCGATCCGAACGGTCCCGCTCGTGGGCTTTTCGAGCCCCGTGAGGCAGCGAATCAGCGTCGATTTACCAGCGCCGGAGCGGCCGACGATGCCGTGGATCTCGCCTTCGGCGACATTCAGTGAGATGCCGTCGAGGGCGCGAACCTCGGCACCGCCGGTTCCGGGGAAGACTTTCGTAAGGCCGTCAAGTGTGATCACGCGCTCCAGTATCCGTGAAACGCGGCACGAAGGCAGATGTCAGTTCATGAAAGGACACACAGTTCACACGTGCCGGCCTTGGCCGGGGCGCGCAGACGCCTACTGGCCCTGGGGCGGCTGCTGCTGACCCTGCGGGTCGTGCTGCCCGTAGCCGTAGGCCTGTTCGGGTGTGAATCCGGGCGCCTGAGGAGCACTCGGCTGACCCTGCCCGCTCGGCTGCTGGCCATACTGCGGAGCCTGGCTCTGCTGCGAATAGCCCTGCTGCGGAGCACTCGCCTGGCCCTGCGGGTAACCCTGCCCGCTCGGCTGCTGGCCGTACTGCGGAGCCTGGCTCTGCTGCGAATAACCCTGATGCGGAACACTCGGCTGACCCTGCGGGTAACCCTGCCCGCTCGGCTGCTGGCCGTACTGCGGAGCCTGATTCTGCTGCGGATAACCCTGCTGCGGGGCGCTGGTCTGTCCCTGCTGGGCCTGTTGCCCGAAGTTCTGCGTCTGGTTCTGCACGCTCGTCGCGAGGGCAGCGAAGTCAACCTTTTTCTGCTGCACCTCGGTTGCGGGATACTCCTCGTTCGCACCGTGCTGCTTGTGCACGAAACCGCCCACAACGGCGGGCACAAACGCTGAGTAGAACGGGGCGATAAAGCGGGAAATGACCTCGATCAGGATGCCCACGATTGCGGCGATGAACGGCGTCGCGAGGCTCACGCCCGCGTGCGCTTCGCCCTCGAAGTTCGCGAGGCCTGCAGATTCAAGCACGTCGCGTGCGCCGCTCGCGTCGTAGCTCGAGTTGAGAGTCGCGAAAATGATGCCGATGACGCTCAGCACGAAGAACATCGCGGGAAGTGCGGCCCACGAGGTCACGGTCGCGAGCGTGTTGCCCTGCACGCGGTGACGGGACTTCGCCCACACGCCCGCGAACACGAACATCAGGAGGAAAACGAACGGGATCGCGGGGACGATCATCCACCAGTGCGGGAGGGTGAACACCGAAACCATGTCGCCATCCTGGCTAATCAGGAGTCCAGCGTAGGGACCCAGACCGAAGGTGTAGTTCACAGGCGAGAAGGTCGCGAGGCCGAAGTAGGTGAAGAGCACCGTCAAGAGCGTTGCCGGGAGGGTGAGGACGAGCATCACGAGCATCTTGAGGCTGTCACCGAAGTGCCCCTCATTGATGGCAGCAATGAGCACAACGGCCACGGCGCACACGAGGCCAACGACGGCTGCTGTCGCGGCGTAGAGGAGTGCGAGCTTTGCCGCATCGAGGTATTCGCTCACGAGCGGCCACTTCTTCGGGAGGGCGCGAACGCTATAGCGACCCGCGACGAGCGCAAGGGTGAGAAGCACGAGAATTGCGAGGAACGGAAGGATGCCCGCGGCGTGCACGCTCATGTTCATCTCGTACTTCACGCCGTAGCTGTCGGCCTTCTCGCTCGCGCGCACGGCAAGCGCCCATGTGAGGAGGGTGGAAATGGTGGCCACGAGGAAGCTCGAGGCCGCCGCCTGGACCCAGATCGCAACTGCGCCTTCGTTCGGCTTGCGCTTCGCGATGAATCGACCCGCGAAGAAAGCGCCGCCGAGTACAGCCGCAAGAACGAGGAAGGGCACGAGCCCCAGACTCGAATACAGGGAGAAGGCCGCGTCTTCCTCCCCACCCAGGTTCCCCTTCACGGTGACGTGGCTCGTGTACGAGCCGAGGAATGCCATCGAAACTACCTGGAAGGGCGCGCCGAGGATATAGAGAAACTCTGGCGTGTCCGGCTTTATCTCACCGGCGACGGCCATTCCTGCGGGGCCGCCCTTCGGGTCAGGAATAATGCTCGGCGTGTCCAGCACCATCGAGCCGAGGAGAGGAAGTCCCACGACGATCGCGGCAACGATAAGCCCCGCCGCGTACGAGGCGAAAGCTGCGCCGAGCGTCGGCAACGGGTTGCCGATGAACGATGCGGCCTGGCCGAACTGTTTGCCGGGATGAGGAGCCTGCTGGCCGGGCTGACCTTGCTGGTTCTGCGGGGACTGCTGGAACTGCCCGTTGGGCGGGAAACTCTGCGAAGCCTGCTGGCTCTGCGGGAAGCCTTGCGGGGCGCCCTGCGGGGTGTACTGAGGCTGCTGGCCCTGCCCGCCTTGCTGGAATTGGGGCGCCTGGTACTGGGGCGCTTGGCTGGAGGCCTGGTGGGCGTTCGGCGCCGGCGGGGCCGACGGTGCCGAAGGCGGAAAATCAGGGTTAGCGCTTGAACCGGAACCCTGAGACGGTCCCTGATGCGGAGTGTTCGTCATGTCGTGTCCTTGCTCGTGGGCGCACACGCACGGTCACCGTGCGTCTGTAACGTGCATCATCGTACGGGACTTTCTACCCTGCGCGCAGCCCCTTGCGCCGCTCGCGCAGGTCGCGGAAGAAGCCGCGCAGCATCTGTGCGCATTCAATCTCGCGCACGCCAGTCGTGAGCCGCACGCGATGGTTGAGCCGTTCCTCGCGAACGAGATCGTAGAGCGATCCGGCAGCCCCGGCTTTCGGATCCATTGCGCCGACGACGAGGTGATCGATGCGAGCGAGGACAATCGCTCCCGCGCACATCGTGCAAGGTTCGAGGGTGACGGCGAGCGTGCAGCCGGTCAGGTTCCAGCGGCCGCGAACGCGGGCTGCTTCGCGCAGAGCGAGGATTTCGGCGTGCGCGGTTGGGTCTTCGTCCGCTTCCCGACGGTTGCCGGCGCTCGCAATGAGCCTTCCCTCTTCGTCGTACACGGCTGCGCCGATGGGAATGTCACGGCGCGGCGGCGTTGAGGCGGCGCGCGCTTCGTCGATCGCGGGCTGCATGAGCTGGTCCAATTCGGGAACCGGGTGTGTCATGCTCGCCTCGCTTTCAGTCTCGGGCCCTGGGGCCGCGGCGGATCGGCTCTCATCGTAATAGGCTGGCCTCATGCGCGTATTGAACATTGACCACCCGCTCGTTGCCCACAAACTCACCGTCCTCCGCGACAAGAACACCCCGAGTTCCGTTTTCCGCCAGCTCGCCGACGAGCTCGTCACTCTCCTCGCTTACGAGGCGACGCGCAATGTCGCCGTCGCACCCGCTGAGGTCGAGACGCCGGTCGCGACGACGATCGGCAGTAAGCTCACGGATCCAAAGCCCATGGTCGTGCCGATTCTCCGCGCGGGCCTCGGCATGCTCGATGGCATCACTCGCCTGCTGCCGACGGCCGAGGTGGGCTTCCTCGGCATGGTGCGCAACGATGAAACTCTCGAAGTCACCACGTACGCGAACCGCCTTCCCGACGACCTTACGGGCCGCCAGTGCTTCGTCGTCGACCCGATGCTCGCGACGGGCCACACCCTGATCGCGTCCGTGAACTACCTTCTCGAAAAGGGCGCGCGCGACATCACGTGTGTCACTCTCCTCTCGGCACCCGAGGGCATTGAGACCATGGAGCGCGAGCTCGACAAGAGCGCCAACATCACGGTCGTGACAGCGGCGATCGACGAAAAGCTCAACGAGAAGAACTACATCGTTCCCGGTCTTGGGGACGCGGGCGATCGACTCTTCGGGGTCGTCGACTAGGCCTCGCATTTTCCTTCCGCACGGCGCCGGCGCGGCGCGCGTTCACATGTGCTTCCTCCACCGAAGTGTTTCAGTATGTGAACGCCCACTTGCGCCGGCGCCATTCGTGTTTCACACTGGTGGCATGAATCTCCATGCCGCATCGAGCATCAGCGAGGGGACCGCTTCGGTCTCCCGTTTCATGATGCGCGGCATGATGATGGACATGGCGATGTCCATGATGCAGGGTCAGCCGCGCCTCTAAGCGCACTGCGGAAAGCCGGCTGACAGGAGCCGGCCACTGGGCGTGGGCTCCAGGTGCCCACCGGGAGCACGCCTCGCACGCGAGTTCATCTCACTCCCCCGCGAGATCCCGGATTCCCACTCTTTTCGCGCCGCGCGGCGCCGCATCCTGGAGAATCGCCATGACAGTTGCTGTTGATCGCCCCCTAACATCCACCTCGACCCGCACGGTGAGTATCACGCTCACCGTTGACCTGCCCGCCTCGAGCGACCCTCGTGAAGCGACGCTGCTCGCAGATTCGCTCCGCTCCCACGCCCTCACGCTCGCGACTGCCAAGGGTGGAACCGCGCGCGTTCAGGTGACGTCGGAATCTTCGCCTCGCCCCACCCGCTTCACGGCCGTGCCGGGCCAGAGCGCGAGCGCCTCCATCCCGCCGCGCCCCGCCGGCAAACCTCAGGCTCTCCGCCCACGCAAGGCCGGCGTCGTGTCGCCGAACGCTCCCGCCCGCCGCGATGCCGAGGCCGCGCGGCTGCGCCTGATCCAGTCGCGCCTCGTCAGCCCGGTGAGCGCGCCCGGGCCCGTGAGCGCTCTTAGCCCGGCGAGCCCTTCGCTTCCCGGGGGCGCTGCTGGCGCTCGCTCCGCTCAGCCGTCTCTTGTGATCGACCTCTACGGCCGACGCGTCAGGATCGACGGTGAGGATGTGGACCTCACTCATCGCGAGTTCGAACTGCTCGCGCATCTTGCCCGCAATGCTCGCTGCATCGTTTCGCGCGGCGAACTCATGAGCGAGGTGTGGAGCTCGGCGGGTAGCGATGCGGGTGAACGCACAGTTGACGTGCATATTCGCCGAGTGCGCAACAAGCTTGGCCGCTACCGGAAGCTCATTTCGACGGTGCGAGGCTCGGGTTACAGGCTTGAGCTCGGTAGCGACGTTGCGCTGCTCGGCGCGAGGTAACGGGAGCGCGGGCCAATCGATTAACACACGAACGGACCGGAGCGCGCACAAATGGGGCTCACGGTCCGTCCGCTGGCTCCGCGGGACAAAGGGGGGAGGTCCCTGCGGAGCGGCGATCGGGTTCGGGGGAACATCCGATCGCCAGGCCGCACGCGCAAGGGGGTGAGCGCTGTGCGGCAGCTATATTCCGGCACATGTGCCGCACCTGCGGCACCGGGGTGCCGCGGAGCGGGCAACGCCGGTACTCCAACTCTAAAACACTTTGCGGCAAATGTGAACCTCGTTAGTCCCTCCACATTCGAGTACTATCCACGGGCGGATTGGGGGCCGGCATCCACGTGCCATCCACCGTTTAAGGTCGGGCCGTTACGATGGGGAGCCAGGGCGCTCAACCGTCCTTGTCAGCATCCCCCATTTCCAGCGAGGACCTTCATGATTGCTCACGCACGTATCGTTTCGGCGAAGGACGCCACGATTCAGTTCGCCGATCGCGCCGAACGCATCGAAGGCGAGAGCAGGAACGAGGTGCGCACTGCGATCAAGCACGCCTTCGTCGCGGAAGCGCGAAAGCAGGAATCACCGATCGACGTCGTCATTTTCGACGGCCCGGCGACCCACAATCTTCGCGTCGAGCCCAATGGCCGGATCCAGCCACGCGAGGCGGATTCTCGGCCGCTTTACGCCTCAAGCGCGGCAATGCCTGCCGCTTCGGGCCAAAAGCGCGGGCGCCATTCGGCGCTGAGCGCCACGAGCCCGGCTTCCGGGAACGCCCCGCGACCCGCGAGCGCCTCCTCCCCCGGCTCCGCGAGCGCGGCCTCTGCTGCGGCCCTCGCCGACCTGCAAAAGCGGCTCGCGGCCGCCGAGGAGCGCCCGGCCGCCGATTCGATGTCCTCTCCCGAGGCCCTCAATGGCACGCGTCGCGCAGGTGGCGACGAGCTCACACCCTCCTCGACGGCACAACCGCACGAGCCCGTTGTGGCACCGAAGCGCGAGCTTCCCAAGGACGATCTGCCGACGCTCGATGACCTGCGTGCGGGCAACGACGCCCACCGCAAACCGGTCGCCACGCGAGGCTTCAACAAGTTCGTCCGCCAGGCCACCTTCGGTCTCATTAAGCCCGGCCCGGGGCGCGCGGAGCGCCGCGAACTCGATCAGATCGAGCGGATCCGCAAGCGGCTCGACGCGCCGAAGAACATCGCGGTCGTGAACCTCAAGGGCGGCGCCCACAAGACCACGAGCGTGCTCATGCTCGCCGCGACCCTCGGCATGTTCCGCGGCGGCAGCGTGCTCGCATGGGATAACAACGAGACGCGCGGCACCCTGGGCTGGCGCGGCATCCCTAGCGACCACCACCTCACGGCGCTCGACCTTCTCAATAACCTCGACCACTTCGCGGGCACGGATGCGCGCGTTGCCGATCTCGACAAGTACGTGCGCCCGCAAGGCAACATGAACTTCGACATCCTCGCCTCTGATGAGGATCCGGGATCAGCGGCGTCGATCGATGGTGATGCGTTCAATCGCCTCAACGACACGCTCTCGCGCTTCTACCGCATCAAGGTCGTGGACACGGGCAACAATGTTCGTGCCTCGAACTGGCTGGCTGCCGTCGAAGGCGCCGATCAGCTCGTGATCGTCTCGACGGTTCGAGAGGACACCTTCAACGCGGCAGCGTGGATGATCGATGAACTCCGCATGACGGGCCACAAGAAGCAGGTCGAGAACGCGGTCACAATCCTGTCGCACTCCTCGCGCGGGAAGATCGACCGCGTGCTCCGCAAACGCCTGCTGCATCACTTCGGCGCGCACACTCGTGCCGTGCTTGAGGTTCCGTTCGAGCCGCACTTCGTGGATGGCGGAAGCCTCGAGTGGGGCAAGCTCTCGAAGGAGACGCGTCAGGCGTGGATGAACGCAACCGCGACGGTAGCCGACGGACTCTGAGCACCACTGGAGCCCCGCACGCGACCCGCGAGGCTGACCTCCACTCGTGCACGCTCCACCTCCACGCTGATGCCTCGCTCGGCGTGAGCCTGTGGGCCCACGCGACCGACTCCGAGCGCCGCGCGAGCATCCTCGACGCACTCGAGCCCGCCCTCACCGCGCTCTCTCCCGAAGGCACGCGGCCCGCTGCGCTCGCACCACTTGGGGCGTGGCTCGCGCGGCCCATGCGCCACGTCATCGAGGTCGACTTTCGCGGCCGCCGCAGGAAGGTGCGCACGCTCGCGCTCGAAAGCACGCACCTCGCTGAGCTCACCACGGCTCTGCGCGCGCGCATCGCCCACCTCGCACGCACCTCGGCTACGCCGCGCGATGCGAGCGAAAGCGGGATCACGCAGCTCATGGACGAACTCGCTAAAGCGGGTCGCTCCCTCGATCTCGGCGAGGGGATCCTTCTCGCCCCCGAGACGCTCGCCGTCCTCAATCTCGATTCGCACGCGCGCCGCATCGTCGAGCGGCGCGACATCGTTCCCGGTCCTGAAAGCGCGCACGACACTTCTCGCGTGCGATGGCGCCTCGCCCCCGGTCTCGCGGTGGGCACCTCTCCCGCTCATCCCGCTCTCGAACACCTCGTCGACGCCCACGCGCGCGTGGCCTTCACGCGCCTGCGCACGGAACACGAACGGGCGGGAAAGCTCCCGGGCGCCGAGGAACTCGCGGGGCTCGACCCCGTGGGCGCGGCGCTCCTCGATGCTCTCGACGGCAGCGACGCGCTTCTTGCGCTCGACACCGTCAACGATCGCCGCGTGCGAAAAACTCTCGATGATTTCGCCCAATCGGCGCTCACCGGCGTCCTCTTGAGCGAGGCGCGGCCGCGGCTCACGGTGCGCGTGCGCGAGGCACAAAAGAAGGGGTACGACGCTGGCTCGGCGACCGTCGGACTCCGAGTGTTCTCCAGTGCCGCCCGCTGGCAGGTCGAGGTGTGCCTCGCGGAAACCTCGGGGCGCGTGCACCTGCTCGGCGACCTCGTCAACGCGGGCGACCTCACGAGTGTGGGAGCACTCGAACACGCCTCCCACGTGCACCGACTCTCCCCGACTCTCGCGGCGATCCACGCCGAGCCGGGAGGGCTCACGTGGAACCTCTCCACAAAGGAGCTTTCGCGCTTCCTCACCGACGATGCGGTCGTGCTCGAAACCGAGGGCATCGTGGTGATGCTTCCGCGTGAATGGACGAAGCAGCCCGTGAGCGTGGTCGCGAAGGTGGCGACGCCGCAGGAGGATCCCGAGAATCGCCCCACAAAGTCGGTGGGACTCTCGGGTGCCATGGCGTCGTTTGAGTTCTCGGTCGCCGTCGGGGAATCGATGCTGAGCCCCGAAGAGCTCGAGGAACTCCTCGAAGAGCAGCGCGAACTGGTGAACATCCGCGGGCAGTGGGTGCGCCTCGATTCCTCGACGCTCCGTGCCGCGACGGCCTTCCTCGCGGGCGCCCGCCGCGCCGCCGCAACGCAACCGCGCGATGACGGGCACGAGAAACTCTCCGACGTTCAGTTCCGAAGCCTGCTCGCGCACGAGGACCTGAGCGATCTGAATCTGCGCGTCGAGGCCACGAGCGCCAATGGGGACGAACTCCTTTTCGGCGCCGATAAAGTCTCCGTACCGGCCCTGCCCGCGCCGCGTACGCTCAAGGCGACGCTCCGCCCCTATCAAAAGCGCGGCCTCGATTGGCTCACGTTCCTCGACTCTCGCGGCCTCGGCGGGATCCTCGCCGACGACATGGGCCTCGGCAAAACGATGCAGGTCCTCGCGTTCCTCGCGCGCGAACGCGAGAAGCTCCCCCAGATCGGGCCCACGCTTCTCGTGTGTCCCATGTCGGTCCTCGGTAGCTGGCAGCGCGAGGCTGAGCGCTGGCTCCCCAGCCTCGACGTGCACATCCACCACGGCCCCGATCGACTCCACGGCGAGGCGTTCCGCGAGCGCTCTCGCGCTTCCCACCTCACGCTCACGACCTACGCGCTCGTCGCACGCGACTTCGATGACCTCGCCTCCGCGAAGTTCCACCGCGTGATCCTCGACGAGGCGCAGCACGTCAAGAATCACGACACCGGCGTCACGCAGGCCGTCAAGGCCCTGCCCGAGGGGCGGCGGCTTGCTCTCACGGGCACGCCCGTCGAGAACGACCTCACGGATCTCCACTCGATCCTCTCGATCACAACGCCGGGGCTGCTGCCGAGCGAGGCCGCCTTCAAGGAGCGATTCGTCAAGCCCATCAACGAGGGCAACCAGGCCGTGCAGGAACGCTTAAGTCTTGTGACGCGCCCCTTCATCCTGCGGCGCGTCAAAACGGATCGAAGCATCATCTCGGATCTTCCCGACAAGCGCGAGGAGCGCGAGCTCGTCAATATCACCGAAGAGCAGGCGGGGCTCTACAAGGCGCTCGTCGAGGACATGACGAAAGAGCTCGAGCAGCTCGCAAAAGTTTCTGACCCCCTCGCCCGCGACCGCCGGCGCCGCACGATCGTGAGCACCACGATCATGAAAATGAAGCAGGTCCTCGGGCATCCCGCGCATTTTCTCGGCGACGGCTCGCCCCTCCTGGATGCCGCTGGCGAGCACAGAAGCGGAAAGCTTGAGCGGCTCGACACGATCCTCGAATCTGTCGTCGCGAGCGGCGAGAAGGCCCTCATTTTCACGCAGTTCACGGCGTTTGCCCCCACGATGCTCGAGCATTGGAACAACACGTTCGGGATTCGCGTGCCGTTCCTCCACGGTGGAATCTCGAAGGCCGAGCGCGACGAGATGGTGCGCGAGTTCCAGAACTCCCCCGGCACCCCGGGGGCGATGCTCCTTTCGCTCCGCGCAGGCGGCACCGGCATCACTCTCACGGCCGCGAATCACGTGATCCACCTGGATCGTTGGTGGAATCCGGCCGTCGAAAACCAGGCCACCGACCGCGCCTTCCGCATCGGCCAAACGCGGGACGTTTCCGTCCACAAGCTCATCTCGATCGGAACGATCGAGGAGAAGATCGACGATGTGCTGCGCACCAAGCTCGAGCTCGCAGAGCACACCGTCCGCTCCGGCGAAGGCTGGCTCACGGAACTCAGCAATGAGAAACTCGCCGAGATCGTCGCTCTCGGCGACGCGCGGAAGGACAGACGCCCATGAGCATCGAGATGACCTCAAAGCGTGGTGCGATCGGCGAAAGCTTCCTCGCGACCGAGTTTCTCGCACGGGCCGAGGTGCAGCTCGGCCGCACGCGGCTCGCGGCCGGTAAGCGCCTCGCGCGCGCGGGCGCCGTCCAATGGCTCGACATGACGCCCGGGCACGTGAAGGCAGAGGTCACCGCAGCGATCGACGGCACGCTCACCCATCCGCAACTCGACTTCGGGCCGCGTCTGCCTCACGACATCGAGGCTCTCGCCGCGCGTGCCAAGCGCGACCCGCACGAGATCCTTGCCGTGCTCGCAGGCACCTACGACATCGCCGACGAACGCACCCTCGATCGCGAAGGCCTCTCCCTCCTCCCGAGCGCGGAGTTGCCCCTGTCCTTCGGCTGCACGTGCCTGCGCTGGCCCGACGTGTGCGAGCACGTGTGGGCGCTCGCCGTCGCCTTCACCGAGCACATCGACCGGGCGCCGGCGGATTACCTTGCCCTTCTGGGGTTGGACGTGGAGAGGCTTCACCTCACAAAAGCAGCGTCCGACGCTCCCCCGGCAACCGTCGGACCAGATCCCCACGTGGAAACTCGCACCCGTTTTGATCCCGCGCGGCTCGAGTCCGGGATACTGGTGAGAGCAATGGGCGAAGAGGCAGCGGCTCTCGTGGCCGCGTTCTACGCTGAAGCACAAAGAGGCGGCGACGTGCCGCACACCGAGACGAAAGGACGGGGCCAGGGCGATGGCTCACGAGCTGACACAGGAGACGATTGACGCCGTCGCGGCGATTTTTGACAAGGCTGTCGCGGAGCACCGCATGGCGGGCGTCGCGTGGGGCATTGCGTCGGGCGGTGAGGTGCTCGCCTCGGGTGGCGCGGGCTCGAGCGCGCTCGTGGCCGGCGAAAGGGCCGAGGGGGCATTCACGCCTCGCGTCGATTCAATCTCGCGCATTGCGTCGATGACGAAGTCGTTCACGGCCGCGACGATCCTCGCGCTTCGTGACGAGGGCAAGCTACGCCTCGACGACCCGATCGCGACTTACGTTCCTGCCGCCGCGCACATCGGGTCCTTTAGCGAGGATTCCCCCGCCCTCACACTTCGTCACGCCCTCACGATGTCGGCCGGCTTCGTGACCGATAACCCGTGGGGCGATAGGCAGGAGTCGATGAGCACCGACGAGTTCGATGAATACATCGCCGGCGGCCTCTCGCTCATCGCCGAACCCGGCTGCGGATTCGAATACTCCAATACCGGCTTTGTGCTCCTCGGGCGCGTGATCGACGAGGTCACGGGCGTGAGCTTCCGCGACGAAATTCGCCGCCGCTTCATCGATCCGCTCGGGATGAAGGACACGGTGTTCTCGCTCGCGGAGATGACCGATGACCAGCGCTCGCGCGTGCTCACGGGTCACCGCGTGGGCGATGGTGAGGGCGCGACGCGCTTCGAAGAGGTCGATTTCGACACTCCCGGCGCCTTCGGCGCGATGGCGGGGCTCTTCTCAACCGTCGCCGACGTCGCAAAGTGGACGGCGTTCCTCGCCGAGGTGGGCGTGCATGGCGCCGATGGCATCAGCGACGACTCGCGCGCGATGCTCTCGCCGGCTTCGCGCCGCGAAATGCAGGAGATCCACCGCATCCAGGAGTGGCCGGTTCTCGAGGATGGAAACGGTTTCGGTCGCGTTCGCGGCTACGGCTACGGTCTCGTCGTCGAGAAATTCCCGAAGCTAGGGGACGTCGTCTCGCACTCGGGTGGATACCCGGGCTACGGCTCGTACATGGTGTGGCTGCGCGGCACGGGCCTGACCGTGATCGCCCTCGCGAACTCCAAGTACGCGCCCGCGATCCCCTGCTCCCTCGACGCGCTCGAGGCGATCCGCACCCACCAGGCCGAACTCGTCGAAGCTCCGAAGCGTGAACTCGCGCCCACCACGCGCGACGCCCTCGAGAAGGCTCTCGCGTGGCTGCGCGACGTCGAGCTCGAAGGCCAGCCGACGACCCTCGTGCCGAGCGGCTCGGCGCGCACCGTGCTCGCAAACCGCGCCGAGCAGGGCGTGAGCGAGGAAAGCGACCCGCTTCTCGCGCTGTTTGCGACCAACATGGATCAGGACGTCTCGCGCGCCGAACGCGTGCGTCTGCGTGACGCAGCCCTGCGGATCGCCGGCCTCGGCCGCGCCGACCTCACGCTCGAGAAGGCGGCGAGTCTGAAGGTGCTTTCACCGTTCCAAGCGGTGTGCACGTTCGAGGGCGAAAGCGGGAAGGTCCTCATCGACCTGCTCATGGATCCGCGCAAGAACTCCCAGATCCAGGCGCTCAACATCAAGGGCGAGTCGAAGGACAAGGGCGAGGCCTCGGGCGCCGCACCCATCGGAATCTGAGCCTCATGCCGCACATCCACCTCGAGGTGAGCGACCTCGATGCCGCCCTGGTCGACGACCTCGACTGGGGCGGCACGATCCTCACGATCGGCGGGCACGAGCAGTCTCACGTCAATCCCGCCGATCCGCGAGAGATCCGCTACGAGTACTTGAGGCGCATCGCGAACGTTCTCGACGAAGGATTCGAGACGGGCGCGCCGATCAGCATTCTCCACCTCGGCGCGGGTGCGCTCACACTCGCGCGGTACGTGCAGGCCACGCGCCCGGGAAGCATGCAGCTCGCGGTCGACATCGAACCCCGCCTCGTCACGTTCGTGCTCGAGAACCTGCCTCTTCCAGCGGGCACGCGCCTCGAGCACCGCGTGGGCGATGCCCTCGCACAGGCGCGCGCACTCTCGCAGGAGCACGCGGGCTCCGCCTCCGCCTCCAGCGGCGAGGTCCGACGGTTCCACGCCGCCGTCCTCGATGTATTCAGCGGGAAGGAGACCGCGCCTCACCTCGCAACGGCAACCTTTTGTGGCGCCGCGCTCGACGTGCTCGACGCGGAAGCTGAGGATCCGGGAGTGCTCCTCGTCAATATCGGCGACGACGAGCCCCAACGCTTCCTCGACGCGCAGGCGCGAGAGCTTCACGCCGCGTGCGCTGAGCGGGATTACCCCGAGCCGTGGATCCTCACTGATGCTCACGTCGCGCACTCCCGTGCGACGGGCAACTCGATTCTCGTGGCAGGCCCCCTCACGGCTCGCGAGGATTTTATGCAGATTGCCTCGCGCGTGCGGGCGTTGGGGCCCCATCCCGCCGTCGTGGAGCCGTGGCGCGACGTCCTCGGCGGTTAGCTCCGCCGCGCTTTACAGGAAGCCAATGAGCGTGAGCGATGCGAAGGCGCCCGCGCCGATCGCGATCGTCATGCCCGCGATGATCGCGGCCCACCCCACGAGAGTCATCCGGTCATAGCTGCGCGCACGCTCCCCCAGACCGCGTTTTCCGGTGCGAATATCGACATCGTGCTCATCCGGGCTCGGCGGCACGAGCGAAACCGCGGGGGGCATCCGTCGTTCGGGCGGATCGAATGGCGCCTCGACGTCATCCACTTCTTCGATAATCGCGGCGCTTGGGGGACGCTGCGGCACGGGCGACGGCACGGGCTCAACGGAGGGCGGTTCCCCCTCGTACGGATCGAAATCTTCCGGAATATCCGGCATGAGGTCCACAATTTCAAGCCGGGAACCGTCGGAAAGAAGAGCCGGGGAACCGGGCTCCACGCTCGGGAGCTGCGCGAGGGCCTCCCGCGCGCTCGGGCGCTCGGCGGGGTCGCTCGCAAGCATTGCGGCGAGGACCCGGGCGAATTCGGGCGAGAGACCTTCGGGAATTGTCGTATCGCTTAGCGCGGTGGGGCCGGCGAGCGTGAACAGCACAGACGCACCAAGCGCGTAGACGTCGGCCGCGGGTGTAGCGACGGCACCGGCGGCGACCTCGGGCGCGAAGAAAGCTTCCACGGTCGCGGTGTCCACGACCGGGAAATCTGGCGCTTCGACCTCCGGCATCGCTGCGCTCACGCCCGCGAGCACAGCGAATACGGGTGGGCGATCTTCCCGGCACATGATCGTCGTGGCACTCACGCGGCGATGCACCCACCCCGCCTCATGCATCGTTGCGAGCGCCTCGAGGATTTGCCTCGCGATCATGAGTGCCGCTGATTCGCCGAGCGTCCCCCTGAGGCTCACAACTTCGGCGAGGGTGCCACCTGACACGAGCGGCATTGCCACGAGCGCCTCGGACTCATCCATCGCATACGGGGAAAGAAGATGCGGGTGGGCGAAAGCCCCGTCGGAATCTTCGAGTATCCGCCTCGCCGAGACCAACTGCCCGTCACCGAGAACCTTGAGCGCACACTGATCCTCGCGTTCGCAGTCCCACGCACGCCAGACCTCGCCCGTGCGTGAGCGCTCGACCAGGTCGATCCGCACGAAACGCTTGCCGTAGGCGTTCATGGACCTAGATCAGCACACGCCGACGCATCTTTCAACTTCTGTAGCGTTTCAGTGTTGACATTCGCATTTTGTGGCCAGCCTTGCACATATGAATATGCAGGCTAAGTTCGCAGGCATTCTCCTCCGGGGGCATGGCCATGAAGGCCTCAACGCGCGGGCTATGAAGCAACGAGCAATGGCAGCGCGTAACAGTCACCAAGTATTCCTAAGGGTCTTCACGTAAGACGGCACCCGAGCCCAAAGAAGCTGAGGAATGTTCTGGCCAACATTCGAGCTTGCGTTCGACGCTGGGGCCACATGACCCACGGCGTTCAACTGGCTTGCTCACGGCTCACAGCCGCCCGAGGCAGGTAACTCTAGCCAGCTTTCGTCAGCTTCCTCTAAGTTCTCCCAACGGCTCACCTGGAAGGAGGGCTAGAGCCTTGCCGTGCCCCAAGCACCACGCACGCGTGACCATCGTCACACAGCGGTGTATGATCCGAGATGACCCAAGAGGAGGTGATTTCAATGACGATTCAACTTTCCCAAAAGACGCCTCGCCTACACCAAGGCGCATACGGACAAACGCACTGCAGCTCACACTGCTCCAGCCCCAACTCCAATCTCGCCATGAGCGAAGGGAAAACTAGCGAGGGGCGGACGTCATGACGACTTCCACCATCAAGACCGCGCTTTGGGCCGTGTATCAGTTGTGGAAATACTCGCCGGCGGTCCTGATGTTCTATCTGATTTTCGTGATCGTCGACAGTCTCGGCCCTGCGCTGATGGTGATCGCGGTTGAAAACCTCGTACACGAGGCCACTACGAGGGAATCACACTCCCAACTGTCTGGAGCTATTGTCGCGGCGGGGCTCGTATTCGGGCTGAACTCCAGCGTTCGGTCTGTCGCGATGACTCTCAGTCAAATCTTGAGCCGAAAAACCCGGGCGGGCATGGAGTATGAGTTCGCGAAAGCAATGTCCCGTGTACCGGCAGACCAGCTCATGGGAGACTCGCTCACTACCCGAGCAAGAACCGCGAGCGAAGCCATTGCAACGGCGGCATCCTTCCATGGAACCTATGTGATCAATTCGTTCCGCGCAGTCGCCACCATGGCATTTTTGGTCCTCGCCTTGGCTCCTTACAGTGTCATTTCGGCGTTGGTCATCGTGCTGGCTACGATTCCTACGCTCATCGCTTTTACACTGGTCGCCAAAATCGAAGGCCGAACCTGGCCCTTGGTTTCTCACGAAGTAAAGTTCGGAAGCTACGCCCTCAATCAGTTGGTTTACGAAAAGCCAGCTTTCGAGCTGTCGGCACTTGGGACCGGCTTCAAATTAGCTCGCGTCGTTAAGCAGCGGTCTTTCAAAGCCGCACAGCTCTTTGTCTCAGCGATGTCGAAGTCCACTATCCTTATCGTTCTGGGTGGTTTTTTTGCGACTGGCCTCTTGATCTTTGCTTTATTCACACTCGCCTCTGATAGTGGTCTCGGTGCAGGGGTTCTTGCTGCCGGAGTGGTGGCACTGATTTCGAGCATGTCAGCTACGTCTGATGCCTCATACACTCTGGGCAGTGTTGTGTCAGGCACCCCGATTGTCGATGCCTATAGACGGTTTACTAATGAGTTTCAAGGTGAGGCCGGGGAAGCTTCCTCGTCAGACGCCGATACACCTAGACCAGATATACAAAGTCTTCACGTGCGTTCCGTTTCCTATAGCTATCCCCATGGCGAGACTAAAGCACTTGATAACATTTCACTGTCTGCGGAGAAGGGTCAACTCATCGGTATCGTCGGCGTGAACGGCGCAGGCAAAACAACGCTGGTACGTATCATCATGGGTCTCTTTAATCCCAGTGTTGGCGACGTTCTGATTAACGGCGAACCGATCGACTATTTCAACGACGCCTCGCGCACCAGCCTTTTTGGATTACTGTCGCAAGAGTTTGGGCGATACGAACTCACAGTGAGGGAGTCCTTGCTTCTCGGGACAAGAAGAGACTATGTCTGCGACAGTGAGCTTTGGGACGCGCTCGATGCGGCCAGACTAAGGAAAGCTGTCGAGAACCTACCGGATAAGCTAGATTCCCAACTGGGCGAGCAGTTCGGCGGGGTCGGACTCTCTGGCGGCCAATGGCAGCGACTTGCGTTGGCGCGGATAGTCTTGCGCAATGCTCCAGTGTGGATTCTTGATGAACCTACAAGCGCCATCGATGCAGAGAGTGAGAGGGCAATCTTCGATGACCTTGCATCCGGAATCACGAAGAAAGATCGTATAACCATCGTCGTATCCCATCGTGCAGCCACATTACGTTCTATGGACCAAATCTATGTCATCGAAGAAGGGCAACTGATTCAATCAGGCACCTACTTAGAGCTGCTGGAATCGCCAGGTCGGTTTCGCGAAATTTTTCGTGAAGAAGAATAGGACACGCATCGTTGCGAACCATGTATCGATTTCTACATGCATGAAACGAATGAGGGATGAGACTACCCCAACGAGGAGCAAAATTTTGAAATCATTGACTCGTAAAAGCGAGCAAGTCATCTTCTGATATCCACCGACTACAACGTGGATCAAACTCCCTAGCGTAGAAGTTCCACCCGTCCGGGCGGGACGCTTCGTGTTCGCTTCGCGAAGGACTGTTCCCTCACGAGTGAAAGCCTGCTGTTTTCGAAAATCGACGCAGCCCGAGAGCTCAAGATCCCGTCACTCCTCCAGACTCCTAGTCAACGGATTTGCCTCGCGACCATGACTGCCGCTGATTCGCCGAGCGTCCCCTTGAGACTCACAGCTTCGGCGAGCCTGCCACCTGACACGGGCGGCTTTGCCCCGCACGCCAGACCTCGGTCGTGCGTGAGCGCTCGACTGGGTCGATCCGCACGAAACTCTTGCTCTGCGCGCTCACACTCCCCCCTGCCCACGCGTTCGCACGCGTCCTAAGAGGGTCTGGAAGTCCTCAAGGCGACGCTCCCACCACGACTCGGGCTTCACGCGTTCCCACAGCTCATCAAGTTCGGGCACGAGATGCCACACATGAAAGTCGGCTCCCGAATCAGCGGGCGGCTGCGCAGGATCCGTAAAGATCCGTGCGACGACCTCGCCCGTGCGATCGCAGTGGAACTCGACGCCCGTCACGGGCCCGAGCTGCTCCTTTTCAGCCGCCTCGAGCGCGAATGCCCACGCGGGTTCGAGGTGTGCGGCAAGCTCAGGCATCGAGGCGAGCGGGGCAGGCAGATCGCGGTGAGCGACCCATACGCCACCGATGTCAAGAACCGCCTCCACGCGGCACATCTGCTCGCCGTCGTCGCTCGCGGCACTCATATACACGAGGTTGCGGATGGCATCCACGGGCGTCATTGGTGACACGTACTCTCCGAGCGGCCCGGCAAGATCGGCGGGCAAGGCGCGGCGGAGCATCGAATGTTCAGCGTCCGCCGCCTCGTGGGCGCTCAGCGACACGTCCCCTCCTCCGGTTCTATTCACGTACGTTCGAGGCTACTGTGCCATGTCCTTGAAGCGCGAGTAGTGACCCTCGAACGCGACGGGAATCGTCTTGGTCGCGCCGTTGCGGTGCTTCGCAACGATGAGATCGGCCTCGCCCGCGCGCGCCGATTCCTTCTCGTAGTAGTCCTCGCGGTGGATGAGCACGATGAGGTCGGCATCCTGCTCGATCGAGCCCGATTCGCGAAGGTCGCTCATCATCGGTTTCTTGTCGGTGCGCTGCTCATTACCGCGGTTCAGCTGCGAAATGGCGATCACGGGCACCTCAATCTCCTTCGCGAGAAGCTTCAGGGCACGCGAGAACTCGGAAACCTCCTGCTGACGGGACTCTACGCGTTTACCCGAGCTCATGAGCTGCAGATAATCGATCACGACGAGTTTGAGATCGGCCTTTTGCTTGAGGCGGCGGCACTTCGCGCGGATCTCCATGAGTGTCATGTTCGCCGAATCGTCGATGAACATGGGCGCGTCCATGAAGCGCGTCGTCGCGCGCGCGAGGCGCTCCCAGTCCTGATCGTCGACCGTGCCGTCGCGGAGGCGGCTCATCGGCACCTGCGCCTCGGCCGCCATGATGCGCATCATGATCTCCTGGCGGTCCATCTCGAGAGAGAAAATGACCGACGCCATCCCGTTGTGGATTGCCGCGCTCCTCAGCACGTCCATGCCGAGCGTGGTCTTACCCATCGCAGGGCGGCCCGCGAAGATGATCATCTGACCGGGATGCAGGCCCTGCGTGAGCTCATCGAACTCCGCGAAACCCGTGGGCACGCCATTGACCTGACCGCCGCGCGACTGGAGCATCTCGATGAAGTCCATCGTCGGCTCAATCACTTCGGAAAGCTTCACGTAGTCCTCGGACTTCGTGCGGTCCGTTACCGAGTACACCTGCGCCTGCGCCTCGTTGACGGCGGCATCAACCTCGCCGCCATCCGCGGCGAAACCAAGCTGCACGATGCGCGTGCCAGCCTCGACGAGCCTACGGAGCGTGGCCCGCTCCGCGACGATCTCGGCATAGAACCCCGCGTTGGCAGCCGTCGGAACCGCATCAATCAAATCGGCGAGGTACGGGGCTCCACCGACTTTCTCGAGGTTGCCCTTCTCACGCAGCGCATCGGCGACCGTCACGAAGTCGGCCGGCTCCCCGCGACCGTAAAGGTCGATGATCGCCTCGTAAATGAGTTCGTGCGCGGGGCGGTAAAAGTCGTTGCTGCGGAGCTTCTCGACGACGTCGGCGATCGCATCCTTCGACAGCATCATGCCGCCAAGAACGCCCTGCTCAGCACCTAGATCCTGCGGCGGGAGGCGGTCCATTCCCTGATCGGGACCCGGCTCCAAAAGGGCGCTCGACATACGACCTCCTCAAGTCTCGGTGTGACTGCCCCCGAGGCGGGGCGTGAATGCCCCAGAATCCTATCGCGAGGTGCTACTCGGCGACGAGGTCTTGCACATCGGGGTTCTTCTCGAGCCAGCCCTGAACGTAGGGGCACACGGGGCGAACCTTCACGCCGTGACGGCGCGCATGTTCGAATGCCGCGGCGGTCACCTCGCCGGCGATGCCTCGCCCGCGAAACTCCGGATCCGTCACGACATGCGTGGCGACGAAAATGGCGCCATCATTCTCGCGGTCGTATTCGAGGTACCCCGCTTCCACGCCACCTTCCGTGGCAATGAAGCGCTGCTGGTCAGAAAAATGAGTCACGGTAGCCATGCCTTAAGTGTCGCAGGAGCGCGCGGGTCGCAACAGGCTTTTGGCTATTTTGGCCGGAGATCTCGAGGCATGGGCAGGGCTCGCTTGGCTCATGCGGGTCCGACGCTTGTTGGGCGACCGTCGGACCCATCCGCTTTCACCGCGGCGCCTCTCTCCTTTTCGCTCCTTGCCTCTTCCTCCATCGCCGCCGTACATCCCCCTTTCCTCCCCCCCCCCTCACAGTTACCGTGGTGCACCTCACTCTGCTGTTTTTCGGGCTAGGTTTATCCACACTCGTATCCCCGGTTTTGGTGTGCGGTGTTTCTTGGGGAGGGGTTTTGCGTGACGATCGGTGCTCCACAATCCGTTTTTATCCACAAGCATTTCGGGTTTTCCACATGCAGGAATTCTGTGGTTGCTGGTTTTCCACATTCTCTGGGCTGGTAGCAGGGTCCGTTTCGGGGCGGGCGAGTTTAAATGTCTCACCCTTCTTTTAAGCTCGAGACATCAATGAACA
The DNA here is from genome assembly GCF_000413375.1 of Dermabacter sp. HFH0086. NCBI lineage: Bacteria > Bacillati > Actinomycetota > Actinomycetes > Micrococcales > Dermabacteraceae > Dermabacter > Dermabacter sp. HFH0086. The sequence continues at coordinate 858,813 of NZ_KE340308.1, read as the reverse complement.
ATACGAACTCTGGTCGCAAGAAGTTCAGTGTTAAGGGGAAGGGGGAATTCAGGAGCTATGAGTGCACCAACACTCGACCACACTGCCACTGCCGTTGATGCGATCAGCATGGATGGCGCTACTGCTGCTGCGGTTGGCGCTGCGGGGTCCACTGGCATCGTTTCCCCCACGACTGATTCACCCAATGCTCTGCCCATCTCTCTCGAACTCGTTGATTCCGGTGCTCCCACCCGCACGGACGTGCTGAATGTGCTGCTTTCCCGTTCTGAGGGTTGGCAGGCTTCGCTTGCAGGCATGCTGGAAGCCTTCCCCACCGCTCCTGCGACATCTTCGTCTAGGGTTTCTCGCGGTGAGACGATGGCGCATCCGGTGACGACGCCCGCGCGTGTTCTTGATGGGCAGGATTTGCTGACGCGTCTGGATGTGTTGGAGTCACTCACGCGGATCGCGGAACTGACTGAAGCGGTCAAAGCGCATATTCTTTGCGAGCTTGATGAGACCGACGGCATCGGCCACCTCAACGGCAAAGAGATCGCTGCAAGCAACGCAGTGAAGTCTGAAAGCACCAAGCCGAGCGAACACTCACCTGAGGTTACCCTCGTTTAGTGGACACCCTATTAGTGCGGATCTTGTGTCCGTAGGAGAGGATGTTCATTGTGAGTCAACAGCGCAAGAAGTACACGCCGGAGTATCGGCGTGAAGCCGCGAACCTGGTAATAGAGTCGCGGCGTCCGATTGCTCATGTGGCTAAGAAGATTGGTGTGTCCGCCGGGCTTTTAGGCCGGTGGGTCAAACTCGAGCGTGAGCGCCGAGGAGCATCAGATGGGATGAGCGAGGCTGATCTTCGTGCTGAGAATGCTCGTCTTCGTCGGGAGCTGGCTGAAGCCAAGATGGATAACGAGTTTTTGTCAAAAGCGACAGCCTTCTTCGCTGCGAAGCAACGCGAGCAGAAAAGTTCGAATTGATGCAGCAGGAGAAGGCGAACTACAGCATCAAGCGCATGGCACGGCTTTTAAAAGTGTCTCGGTCTGGATACTACAAATGGGCCCATACGCAGCAGAAGCGACTATCGGGCGAAGATGATCGTGCAGCATTTTACGATGATGTTGACCGCAAGATTCACCGGATTTGGAAAGACTCCGATGAGGTTTATGGTGCGCCGCGGATCACCGCAGAACTTGCCGAGCGCTACCACATTGCGCTTAACCGTAAGACTGTGGCTAAACGGATGTGCATGATGGGGATTGAGGGGATTTCACCGCGGGCCTTTGTCCCGGTGACAACGATTCAAGCTAAGCGTAAGTCCACGCTTCCTGACCTGGTCAAGCGCATGTTTGATACTGGTGAGCTCAACCGGGTGTGGATGTCAGATATTACCTACTTGCGCACCGGTGAAGGCTGGTTGTACTTGTGCGCGGTCCGCGATGGCCATTCCCGCCGGGTGCTGGGCTGGGCTATGGATAGCGTTCAAGATACTTCCCTGGTCGAGCGAGCCCTGCGGATGGCGCACACGTTGCGTGGTGACGTTCCTGATGGGCTGGTGTTTCACGCTGACCGCGGAGCTCAATTCACTAGCGAGCAGCTCTGGGAGGTTTGCCGCAGCCTGAGCATTGCTCAGTCCGTGGGGCGTACTGGTGTGTGCTTCGATAACGCGATGGCTGAGTCGTTCTGGTCGACGCTTAAAACCGAGTTCTACGACCGTAAGCGCTGGACGACCCGTGATGCTGCACGCAAGGCCGTTGCCTACTGGATTGAAGTCGTCTACAACCGTCGACGCCGACATTCCGCACTCGGTATGGTCAGCCCCGTCGACTTTGAGAACCAAATTGGTCTAATCACTAGCAGAAAAGAAATAGCTGCCTAACCACTAGGTAGCTCCACTACGTGTCCACGATTTGCGGGTAACCCCAAACAGCCTGCGCGATGCCACAAGTCCCCACGCCCAACAACTAGACCACCCAATCGCGCGAGAGTTGGAGCGTTCCCCACACGCCGGGAAAACACACTGGCGAAACTTCACCACAAACGCACTCCTCTCACTCGACCCTGCGACTGCGCTGGAGCGAGAAAAGACAGCATTCACCAAACGCCGCCTCACGTTGAGAACCTTACGCAACGGCATGAGCAGCCTCACCCTCACCCTGCGCACCCTCGACGCCACACGCATCCACGACCTGCTCACCAACCACGCTGCCCGCGCCTACAACACTCTCCACCAGCACGAAATCACCACCGCCAAAAAAGAAGCACACGACCACGCCCAACAAACCACCACCAAACTCCACTCGCTCCTCGAAAACGGCGACTTCACCCTGAGCCACCTCACCAAACCCGCCCCTACCCCACAGCCACGGATCCTCACTCAGCACGCGAAACTCACCAAGATCGAAGAACTCGAGTTAGAGGAAGCCGATGAAGCCGCCCGCACCAAAGCCAAAGCCTTCCTCACCAAGCTCGAACAGGAAAAACTCCGCCTCACAATCACGAACAACAGTGACGGTTCACCAGAGGTGAGCGTGGTAGCCAGTGCAGGGGCATGGCGGCGCCACTACCAACCACCAGCACACACAAAGCACAACCTCGCCATCGACGCTCTCGTCGAAACCCTCCTCAACACACGACCCGACCACCCCACAACCTGCTTCGCACCCGCCACCACCGCACCCGGCGTCACCACAGACCCCTGGACACCACTACCCCACCCACACGAACCAGAAGACGAAAGAACGAAACGAAGCAGGCAAGCCAACGAAACAGCAGCACCACCCGAACCAAGAACCGAACGAATGGGGTTACCCGCAAATCGTGGACACGTAGTGGAGCTACCTAGTGGTTAGGCAGCTATTTCTTTTCTGCTAGTGATTAGACCAATTTGGTTCTCAAAGTCGACGGGGCTGACCATACCGAGTGCGGAATGTCGGCGTCGACGGTTGTAGACGACTTCAATCCAGTAGGCAACGGCCTTGCGTGCAGCATCACGGGTCGTCCAGCGCTTACGGTCGTAGAACTCGGTTTTAAGCGTCGACCAGAACGACTCAGCCATCGCGTTATCGAAGCACACACCAGTACGCCCCACGGACTGAGCAATGCTCAGGCTGCGGCAAACCTCCCAGAGCTGCTCGCTAGTGAATTGAGCTCCGCGGTCAGCGTGAAACACCAGCCCATCAGGAACGTCACCACGCAACGTGTGCGCCATCCGCAGGGCTCGCTCGACCAGGGAAGTATCTTGAACGCTATCCATAGCCCAGCCCAGCACCCGGCGGGAATGGCCATCGCGGACCGCGCACAAGTACAACCAGCCTTCACCGGTGCGCAAGTAGGTAATATCTGACATCCACACCCGGTTGAGCTCACCAGTATCAAACATGCGCTTGACCAGGTCAGGAAGCGTGGACTTACGCTTAGCTTGAATCGTTGTCACCGGGACAAAGGCCCGCGGTGAAATCCCCTCAATCCCCATCATGCACATCCGTTTAGCCACAGTCTTACGGTTAAGCGCAATGTGGTAGCGCTCGGCAAGTTCTGCGGTGATCCGCGGCGCACCATAAACCTCATCGGAGTCTTTCCAAATCCGGTGAATCTTGCGGTCAACATCATCGTAAAATGCTGCACGATCATCTTCGCCCGATAGTCGCTTCTGCTGCGTATGGGCCCATTTGTAGTATCCAGACCGAGACACTTTTAAAAGCCGTGCCATGCGCTTGATGCTGTAGTTCGCCTTCTCCTGCTGCATCAATTCGAACTTTTCTGCTCGCGTTGCTTCGCAGCGAAGAAGGCTGTCGCTTTTGACAAAAACTCGTTATCCATCTTGGCTTCAGCCAGCTCCCGACGAAGACGAGCATTCTCAGCACGAAGATCAGCCTCGCTCATCCCATCTGATGCTCCTCGGCGCTCACGCTCGAGTTTGACCCACCGGCCTAAAAGCCCGGCGGACACACCAATCTTCTTAGCCACATGAGCAATCGGACGCCGCGACTCTATTACCAGGTTCGCGGCTTCACGCCGATACTCCGGCGTGTACTTCTTGCGCTGTTGACTCACAATGAACATCCTCTCCTACGGACACAAGATCCGCACTAATAGGGTGTCCACTAAACGAGGGTAACCTCACGAACAGAAGAATCCACGGAAAGCACAGAAACCGAAGACACTGCTTTGGGTGTTCGGGGGCCAGGCCGTGCCCGAAGGTTCGAGATCGGGCTACTCGTCCCCGTCAACCCCGACGTCTCCAGCGCCTACATTCCCGAGGCCGGCCCCATCACCGCCAAAGCCGGCTACGACTACCTGAGCGAACTTCTCGACAATGACGTCCTCATCAAATACAAACGAATCTTCACCAGTGCCACCACCGGTGAAGTCCTCGCCATGGACTCCCGCTCCAGACTCTTCCCCAAAGCCCTCGCCGAACTCGTTCGCCTCAGAGACCGCACCTGCCGCGGCCCCTACTGCAACGCCCCCATCACCCACATCGACCACATCAAACGCCACGCCCAAAATGGACCCACCACCCTCACCAACGCCCAAGGCCTCTGCGCACGATGCAACCTCGCCAAAGAAGCCCTCACCGTCACCACCACGACCGGCACCACACCCCACACCACCACCTGGACCACCTCAAACGGCCGCACCTACACCAGCACCACACCCACATACGACAGCTAGGCAACCTGAACACCACGGGAAGAACGCTCGCGACAGATGCGAGAGTCTCGACAGATGCAAGAGTCTGAGGAAGCGGCCGCGCTGCCGAAAGCGGCACGCCGCCATTAGCGAGAGGACACCAGAGCCATTCGTGGAGATTGTCCGGGGGGCGAGAGGCGTCCCCTGCATTGGAGCGATGGGGCGCCTCAGTTCTGCCACGGGTCCCGGCCCGCGCACCTAGGATTGAGAGCGTGAGCACTAACGAACAGAAGAATGACCTTCGACAGGGCGCGGGCGAGCGTCGGAACGAAAACCTGGCTGCCACCGGCACCGACCCCAACACCAACAGTTCCGCCTCCACCGCCTACGCGACCCAACGCCCGAGCCGCATGCTCTCGAGCGTGTGGGGCGACGAGCAGCACGCCGTCGAAGCCGCGCAAAAGTGGGCACGCGAGCACACCGCTCTCGCCCACGACCCCAAGGCCACAGCGCGCCCCGCGGCTGAGCTCGACGCCGCAGTCAAGGCCCTCGCCGGCGAGATGATCACGGAAGAGGGCATCGGCGCCGACCGCGCCCTCGAGATCTACGAGAACATCCTCATCCCGGCAACCCGCGCCGCCGACGACCCCATGAACCTCGCCTACATTCCCGGCGCACCCACGCGCGCGGCCGTCGCCTTCGACAACGTCGTGAGCGCCGCTAACGTTTTCGGCGGCGTGTGGGAAGCCGGAGCGGGCGCAATCTGGGCCGAGAACCAGGTGCTGCGGTGGCTCATGGATCTGCTCGGCTGGCCCGAAGAGTCCGCTGGCGCCTTCGTCTCGGGAGGCACAAGCGGCAACCTTTCGGCGCTCGCCACGGCACGCGAGAAGGCCCGCGAAGAATGGGCCGCCCGCGGCGTGTTCATGGACGGCCGCCCCACAACCGGCTTCAAGGTCGCGTGCGCGAGCAGCGCCCACTCCTCGATCCGCAGCGCGGCGCGCCTCCTCGACGTCGAAGTCGTGACCGTTCCCGTTGATGAGCGCGGACACCTGAGCGGCCCGAATCTCGCACGCGCCCTCGACGAGAACCCCGGCGTGTTCGCAGTTGTCGCCTCGGGCGGCACGACCAACGCCGGCATCGTTGACGACATCCGCTCCGTGGTCGAGGTCGCTCACGCGCGCGGCGTGTGGGTTCACATCGACGGCGCTTACGGTGGCGCCGCCCTCGCTGCCCCGAGCGCGCGCCCGCGCTTCGACGGCATCGAACAGGCCGATTCCTTCATCGTCGACCCCCACAAGTGGCTCTTCGCCCCATACGATTGCTGCGCCCTCGTGTACCGGGACCCGAGCCCCGCCTACCGCGCGCATTCTCAGCACGCCGAATACTTGGATTCAATCGTGAGGTCCGACGCTAACCCGAGCGACCTCGCAGCCCACCTCTCGCGTCGCACCCGCGGCCTCCCGCTGTGGTATTCGCTGCTGACGCACGGCACGGCGAAGTACTCCGAAGCGATCGAGAAGTGCCTTTCGACCTCGCGCGCGGTGCGCCGCGGCATCGACGACATCGACCACCTCGAAATGGTCATCGAACCCGAGCTGAGCGTTCTCGTGTTCCGCCGCCCCGGCTGGACCGACGAGCAGTATCACGAGTGGTCGCAGCGCATGGCCCGCGACGGCGTGATCCTGTGCATCCCCACCAAGCACGGCGGCGAAACGGTGCTGCGGCTTGTGTTCGTCAACCCTGACACTGAAGCGGACCGCGTGGTCGCGGTTTTGCGCGACACGATGGCCTAACGCGCGTCTCAGCGCGAGTCCGCGAGCGCGAGGCTCTCGAATTCGGCAAGCACCGTTTCATCGGCATCGCCCGCTGCCCGAGCCCGGGCAATGCGGCGCAGCATCGCCTCAATCTCGACTGCTGCAGCTCGATCTCGGCCCTCTTCTCGCATGTGCACAAGCAGGTGCGCGCGTGCCTGAAGTGCCGAAATCGTCGCATCGCGGCGCAGATCAGGAGTGCTGTCGAGATCGTCGGCAACGCGCTCGGCGAGTGAGGCGACCTCAGCGTGAGCGGCAGCCTCCGCCCATGTGCGCCCCGCAATACTCAGCGTCTGCGCGCGGATCCGCTCGGCGTGCCACTGCCCGGCGAGGTCCCGAGCGCGGTCGGCAAGAATTTTCGCGCGGTTGACGGGGATGAGCGCTGCTTCGGGATCGCCCAGGGCGAGCCGGGCAATCGCGATCGACGACCACGCGTGAAAGCGGACGTGCACAGCGTGGACGCGGGAGGCGTTCTCCGCAACAGCAGCAAGCGGCGCTTCAACCGCGTCAGTCACGCCCGCGACAAGCGCCGTGCGCACGAGAGTCAGCCCCAGCTCAACCACGACATCGGGAATACTGGCAACGCCGCCGCCCCCTCGCGCGGCTTCACACCACGCGAACGCCTCTGCTGCGGCATCGTAGGCATCCGTCGGACCAAAAACGCGCGCCCTTCGCCCTGAACGCGCCGTCCCAGGATCAAGCACAGAAAGCGCGAACCTCTGCAAGAGAAGCGCTCGAAGAGCCTGGTGACGACCTTGCTCAGCCTCGAGCTTTTCGAGCGCAGCCCTGCATAACGCAGGCGACGGCGGCACAGCCGAAGTCACGATCTCGACCGCTCGCCGCTCAAACGATTCCGACGGTTGCCCCGCACACCACGCGTCCACGCGCGCACGCCGCTCGCGCGCGAAGGCTCGGCGATTGGCAACCGCAAAAAGCGGCGCGTGCCACGTGAAAAGCGAGCCGACATCACATTCGTGCGCGGCTCGCTCTTTCATGGCCTCAGGCTATCAATCGAGAAATTTTACTTCTTGGCCTTCGCGATGATCGCTTTCACGAGGTCGGCTTTGAGCGTGCCGGGCTTTTCACCGTCGCCCATCCATTCCTCGCCGTCGATGTACACCGTCGGGGTGCCAACCTGGCGTTCCTGGCCAACCTCTTCGATAGTCGCGACGTAGTCGCGGTACTTCTCGTCGAGGACGGCGTTCTTGACCTCTTCACTTGCGCCGGCCTTCACCGCTGCTTCGGCAACCTCGGCCGTATCGGGCGTGGGGTCCTCCGGCGATTCGGGCTGGAGCGCGAACATCGCTTCGTTCATGTCCCAGAACAGCTTCGGATCCTCGACCCACGAGGCGACGACAGCGCTCGCCGTATCGTTCGAGAACGTGAGCCCCGTGCGCTTATCGAGCATCGGGCGCGGGTAGACGCGGTAGTTGATGTAGCCCTTCTCGACGAGTTCGCGAATGTCCTTATCCTGCGCCTCGGCAAAGAGCTTGCAGTGAGGGCATCGGTAGTCGACGAGCAACTCGACGGTCGGCCCCTTGGAATCGGGGTTGAACTCGAGGTAGGGCTTCGATTCGTCGAACGGCACGCTCACAGCAGCGCTCTGGGTGGGCTCGGGCAGGGTGGGGGTGGCGTCGGAACCGCCGGAGTCCGACGCTTTCCCGCCTTCCTTGCTCCCCGAGTCTCCGCAGGCGGCAAGGAGTGCCGCGGCGGTCGCGCCACCAGCAAAAATCGCGGCGCGGCGAGTCGTGACAAGGCGGCTCAGGGCAGGTTCGTGCGAAGTCTTGTGACTATCCATGGAGCTATTGTGGCGCCTCCGATTGAAGAAGCCTCGGGACTCATGGGGACTGAGACGAAAATCGTGCGAAATGTTCACGATATGGGCAGCGGGCGGAGCGGAGCAGGGCGCTCACGTGAGGCCGGAAGTTCCATGACGATCGCTTCGTGGCGAAGGCCCGAATCACTGATCCACTCTTTCGTTTCGCCCGTGCGCGTGTACCCAAGGCGCTCCCAAAACGGGAGGACCTCGGCGTTGGTGTCGACGACTGTGAGGCGCCACCGCCCGGGAAACTCGGCACGAAGTGCTTGGTGAAAGGCACGGGCGAGCCCGCGACCCTGATGGCTGGTACGTAGCTGGAGAAGGCCGAGATACGTGATGTCCGGGGACCGCCACCCCACGACAAACGAGGCAACTTCCGCGAGTTCGTCGTCGACCCACAGACCCATAACATGGTGATCATCGGCGCCCACCTCGGGCGGTTTGTCGCTCAGGAGCGAAGCCACAGTGCGGGAATCGGCTTGCTCGCCGTTGACGCGCATCGCGTAGCCGCCGTCGTCCCGGAGAACGCGAAGAATCTCGTCGCTATCGGTCGAATCGAGGGAGCGAACCACGAGCATTGAGGATTGCTCCTTTCTCGCGGTTGTTGAGCGACTGCCGACTATGCTGCAGGGCCGACAAAATCGATCGCTGCCGCGGCGATCACCTCGACATCACGACCAGGGGCGGACGTGTGTGACCACGCCATGTTGAGATAAGCAATGGCCTCTTCTGGCCCGATAGGTGCGCCCCACTGTCGCATGTCCTCGGTCGTGTGCGCGTCCGAGACGAGGGTGACGTCGTAGCCACGAGCGAGACCCCCGTGGATCGTGCAACGGATGCAGGCGTCCGTCATTGCACCACACACGACAATCTTGCCGGCGTCGAGTTTCGCAAGCTCAGCCTCGAGGGTCGTGTCTTCGAATGAGTCGCCGTAGCGCTTGAGGACTCGCGGCTCGCTTTGCTCGGGTTGAAGCTCGGCGGTCACTTGCCACACGTCGCTGCCTTCTGGAAATTCGTCACTGCAATGCTGCACCCATACCACAGGGATCCCAGCCTCCCTCGCCGAACCCACCAAGTCGTTGATTCGGTCGACAACGGCGTCCCGATCGTGGCAGGAGGAAAGAACACCCGTCTGGGCATCGACCACCACAAGCACAGTCTCTTTGCGGTCTCTAAAAGTGCTCATTCGTTCGATCCTTCCTACGGCTGCACGGCCAAGGTTCGCTTGGACCTCACACGACAAAAAGTAACTGCGCATAGCTGGGAAGTGACCCAATGAATACTCTCGGTCGAGGCACGGGGGATGACAGCGCATGCGAAAACCCCAGGCACGCCACACGCCTGGCGCTGCCTGAGGTCTTTCCTTTCCAGTGGATCTAGCGGGAGGCTTGTCGAAACTTGCCCCAGCGCTGGCGCAGATGGTCGCGAGCCACAGGGCAATTCGGAGGCGCACGTGTCCACCAGGCCCACCGAGGCGGAGCCTCCTTCAGCTGTCTCGACCGGATGAGGCTGCCCTTCAGGAGGCGGAAACTGAGTACCTGTCGGGGCGGTCGTTGAAGGCGGTCGCGAAGGAAGTTGGGATCGAGCATGAGCGGTTGTCGCGCCTCCTCCGCGAGCGCGGACTCAGACTACGGAACCAGTCCCCTACTCGGGAAGAGACTGCTCAGATGAAGACACGCTATAACGAAGGCATGTCACTTGAGCGCATTGGAGCAGTGCTGGGCTACTCGCCTGGCACTGTCAGGACTCATCTGCGCGCGGCCCGGGTCGTCATGCGCGACTCGCACGGGCGATAGGCCTGCGCGATCAGGCCGATCCGTAATCGTCGGACCTGCCTTCCATTTCGTCGAACAGTGCGTCGTGAACGAGGAGGCGGGCCTCGGCGCTGAGCGTCCGAGCCGAGTGTCGGTCTTCCGCTTACTCGCCGACGTTGATAGCCACGCCGGAGAGATCGTTCCATCCGTGGTGGACGTCACCGCAGCTGGCTGGAGCGTCGTCACGGTGCGACCAGCCTCAACATTAGGATCCTTGAACGACTGCCCGAGCGGCGCCCGCTCCACAACACTCAGCATCTCGGGCTGCTGCGAAACTACTGCCAACAAGCGTGGAAGACGGCGGAGCTGGCCAAGCTCTTGTCCGCAGGCCGCGCCTCGTCCCGGGAGCCTGACGAGCGACCGCTCCCCCAGCACAACGCGCTGCATCGGTCGGTCGTCAGGCTCCTGATCGAGGACTACGAGGCCGGCGCCTCGACGTACGAGCTTGCCGAGCGCTACAACGTGCGCCGCAACACCGTCCTAGACACGCTCCGCCGCGCTGGATTCGACCTCACCGTCAAGGCGAATCGTGCAGCCCTCAGCGACGAGCAGAAGACCGAGGCACGACGCCTGTTTGCCAGCGGGACGACCCGACGCGAGTTGATGGAGATGTACGGCGTGAGTGAGTCGACGATCAAGCGGATACTGCGGACGCACGCACCGTAACGACAAATGTCTGGACGGCGCTGCCTTGAATCGGGATAGCAGCTAGAACCCGTAAAGATGCTGTCGAGCGTTGAATGCTGCAGGCCCTCCCTCGAGTACGTTCTCAACGTGTGAGCGAATGGCTACATCGTCCAGGGATCCTATCCCGTCCGCTGCAGCTCGGCCGTTCTGGCCATCTCCTTCGAGAGCCACGATCAATTCGGCGTCACCGAGTACTGGAACGTTCGCGTTGTGAGTACTCGCGATGATCTGACGCTTACCCTTCAGGCTCCGAAGGTTGGTGACGATGCCGTCATAAACAAATCGGTTGTCGAGATCATCCTCAGGTTGGTCGATCACGAGCGGAGCGTTCGATGCGCTGAGCAAGAGAAGGAGCAGTGCGGTCGCACGCTGGCCTTTCGACAGATCGTCCATCTTCTTGAACTCGCGTGTGCCGGTTCCTGCCTGCACGTCCAGCTGCACCTCCACAGCTTGCCCAACCGACTGCTCTTCGAGCTTGCGGAAAAGGGGCTCACCGGCTTCGACCAGTGATCGCGCCTGCGCGCCGGTGATCGAGAACTGCGCGCTCAGCTCCGACTCTCCGACCCGCGCCGCTTCCACGAAAGCTCGCATTGAGAAGTTGTCCTGGTCGATAGCCGCCATGATGCGATTCCGCTGGCCGGAGATGGACTGCTCAATCAGCGACTTGATGTGCTTCCGATCCGCCGCGGGGACGGGTTTCACGATCACGACACCGCCGGTCGCGGCGTTCGCGGCACGGATCGCCTCGGTCAGTTCTCGTGCCCGGTCGTTCTCGTGGCCTCTGAGCGCCTGCAGCAGGGTGTCCCGCTCGGTTTGCAGGGCCCGAAGGCTTGTTGCGATACCGGCGCGTCGAGACTCCTTAGCCTTCAGCGTCTCCAGCGCTCTGGTCGTGTCGAGGTACTTGTTGGGCTCCAGCCCTTCCTCCACGAGCTTGCGCAGCACCTCATCGTGCTCGTCACGTTGCTCGCGAACTACGTCTGACCACTCGGTCTTCGCTGTCTCGATCTCCAAGGATGCCGCGTCGAGCGCTGCGCGGGCTTCAGTCGCAAGCGCCGTCAGCTTGGCGGCGAGTGCCGTCGATGCAGCCTGCGCGCGCTTGAGATAGTCAGATCTCGGTGAGTCATCGATGTTCTCAAATGCCGCCTCCAGCTTGGTGATCAGCTGCGGGTCAGTGAGCGTTGATAGCGACTCCTGAGCATTGGTCACGCGCGCCGTTGCTTCGGTGAAAACTGCTTCATCTTGGGTGAGTCGCGTGACCTCCTTGAGTCGAGTCGGCACATCCGTGTCGGTGTAGTGCCGCACCTGTTCCTCAAGCCGCGGGATATCCGCGAGCTCATCTTCGAGCTGAGATCGCCCTTCCTCCGCACGAGCCAGCTTCTCTCGATTCAGCTTGAGCTTCTCCAAGGTGTCGATGTGCTCGACTGTCAGTTCGCCGCCCCCTTGGAACCGCTGCAGCATGCTCGCGACCTTCGAGCTGTCGTTCGTCAGCTCGGCGAGCTCGTGCTGCCCGAAGATCTCCACGTTCGCGATGACATCGACTGGCCGCAGGTTGGTGGCAGTACCGCTCTCGTCTTTCACGACCGGAAGATTGTTGACGGAGCGTTCGATGGTAAATGTTCGCGCGGACGGCGAGGTGGTCTCGACAAGCAGCTTCACAACGGTGCCCGACTTGAGCACGCCGCTCACGATGCCGTCATGGTCTCGCCTCGCCTCCGCACCAATCGGAGTGAGTCCCAGCACGAATCGCAGGCTCTCGATGGCGGTCGACTTACCGGTTCCTCGTCCGCCAATGAGCGTCGTGAGATCTGTCGAAAGCGGGATCGTTACGCCATCCAGGAAGCCGCCGACCCACGAGATCTCCTTCAGGGCGGGGCGCGCCTCGATCGCGGGATCTTCCAGCGAGACTCGGGTCTCAGGAGTTCGGACGGCCAGCTTAAGACTGTCCACGGAGAGGCGACTGACCTTGAACCAGCAGCTCGAGCCCTCGTTCTGGAGGGCGGAGGGCTTCGTCACATCGTCGGCATGGATCGCGGCAAGCGGGTGAGCCCTGTCGTAGGGCTTGGTGCCGTTGAGGATCGCAGCCTGGTCTGTGCCATCGGGTTGGCTGGGCGTGATGCCGAGTGCATGAAGATCCGGGTGCTTGATCTTCGTGATGAGCGGCTGTCCGGCGCGGCCGGTCAGAAGGCCGCTGTTTGGGACATTGACGTGGGCAGGAATCACGAGCGCGCCCTGCGCGGTCATTTTCTCGAGGATGTCGGTGAACGACGCACCAGTTGTCCCGTTGGCGCAGCCAGGTGCAACACCGCACATCCCGATCGCGGCGTTGATCTTCGCCGCGCTGGTACCCGCTTCGAAGATCACGAGGATATGGATGCCCTCGTCGGAGTTCGCCTCAAAGCCGGGAAGGGCAACGATGCCCCGATCGGCTGCGTCGCGGATGAGCTGGAGTGCAGAGTCGACCTTCCAGTGATCAGTGACCGCAAACAACTCGATGCCCCGCGTTTCGCACTCGTCAAGCAGGGCCTTGTTGTAGTCAGCCTCCGTACTGTACGTGGCCGACGGCGCGTTCTTCCCTTGGTACTCGTAGGGGTTCACTTGAAGCGCAGCCCGCACCCATCGCGCCCCATGTGTCGTCTTCTCGCTCATCTCTGTCCTCGCTGCCTGCAGATGCCCATCACTTGTGCTTCCTGTTCACCTTGATAGGCGACACGTCCGCGTCATACGAGCTGACAGTCCCATGCTGTTTCAAGCTCTCAAGGAGCGCTCGGTCTGCAGGGGTGTTCGCGACGTGTAGGGCGGTGCGTCCCACTGTGGTCAGCCTCGAATAGTCGCCTCCCAGAGCCTGCAAGATCGCGAAGAGGTCTGCGCGGGCAAGGTCGCCAAGGTGCGGTTCGAGAAGGGGTACTACGTACTGCGCAGAAGCGCCACACTGCGCCATCTTCTGCACGACGACGGACGGGATGGTGTGCCCGTGCTTCACAGCAAGGCGCGCCAGTTCATTCAGTCCTCGCTGCCCAGCGACCTCGGCGTATGCTTCAGACTGCTCGACGATCACCCGCTTGATCGCGTCCTCGATCTCATTGTCGGCGAGAAGCGCCGCCAGATCCGGCTGCACCAGCTCCGGCGTCATGTAGCGAGAGAACTTCTCCGACTCGCGGATGAAAGCCCTTCGCGTTGGCCAATCAGTCGCCGCAAGGTACGCGTATGACTCGGCGGTGTCCGAGATGATGTCGTGCTTGAGGAGTAGCGCAAACAAGTCGCCCGTCTCGGCAGCAATCTCCCCAATCTCGAGGTGGCTGCCCAGCTTCAAGCTCGCAACAAGGTCCGCGCGCAGTGTTGCGGCTGTCAGCTGCTCCCGCGCCGCAAGGATCGTGATCGCCAACGTGGTCTTCTCGTCCTCGTCGGCCGACTCAGTCTCGGTGAGCGTGCCTGTTGCGGCCAGCAGCGGAGCGAGGTGGGCATCGACTCCAAGAGCAGCAACGTATCGGCTGACGTTGTTGAACGTTGCAGGGAACCGCTGATGCATAGCCAACGCCGGCCACGCTCCCTCGGAGATGGCGCCAAGATCGACAACCTGACATCCTGGCGCGGCACGCTCAACCACGTCGGCTAGGCGAAGCGTCCCTTGCTCGAGTAGTTCCTCGAGCACTGCGATGAACTGCTCACCTGTATCGACCGCTGCGGAAGAGCCTTCGATCGCGCCCAGATAGGCATCGATATGTTCGAGGACGTAGTCATAGACCGTCTTGTTCGCCGCTCGGATGACGTCGAGAGCAACCGTCTCGTCATTGCCAATCGCGAGGGTCAGGTTCTCATGCGTGATGTCGTACAAACTGCGCGAGACGAACGACGAACGGGCACTTGCCGAGAGCGGCATCAGGCTAGGCAGCGTGATACTCGCCTCGGCGAAGAGCGCTCCAACTCGCTCTGCCTGGGCGGACATCCCGTCGTTCGTGAGGACGGAGAACTCCGCGTAGTGCGTTCGGAGATAATCGACGACCCGCGCGTCCGCGCGCTGCGCTGACGATGACAGATTCGCCAATGCAACGTCTACTAGTTTTAGCTGCGAAGCGTCGTCCAGCTCCGCTTGGTTCACTAGGTAGAGAAGCGTTCTCGGCGACACTGTCACAAACCGCTGGACGAGTTGTGCGCGCTGCTCACCGGCGGTCAAGTACGCCTGCAGGAACTGCGTCTGACTCTCTCCCAGGCCAACCAGCGAGCGAATAATGATGTCGGCTGCATCAACGTTGGTTGCCAGGAGACGATCAAGGATCGCGATATTGTAGAGCGCTGGTTCTTTCAGTGCGCTCTTGCCACATTCCCGCACGACGGCATCGACATCCTCCGGGCCGAGTTCAAAGTGCGCATCCATCAGGTCTCGCTCAGCGTGGTGGATGATGAAGTTCGTCGCCGCTGGGCTTACGCGGTCGCCGTGGAACGTCGATGTGTACAGTGTGAAGTTGCGGTTGATGTGTCCTGCCCGAACAAGCTGATAGGCCAAGCCGGGCTTGAGCAGTGCCTTGGCGACGTACTCAAGCGACTGCGCCGTCTCCTTGTAGGTCTCAGACGTACCTTCGCTCGCAGGCGTGTCGAGTTCCTTGAACATGACTAGAAACTCTGGGCGCTTGATCAGATCATCCATGTCCGCACCGCGTAGGAACTTGATCTCCTCGGCCCTGTCCTCGATCTGTTCGTTCAGCGAATCCCGATCTGCCTCGCTCCAACTGTCCGGGTCTAGTGGATCACCCAGTTCCGTCGCGAGGTGACTCCGAGTGAATGACAGCGTGCGCCCGTAATTGTTGCTCCACTGGAGCACTGGGTCGCCATCAGCCGCGACGAAACTCGTCCAGAACTGCACGCTCTTGAGGTCATCAACGGATTCGCCCTGACACTCAAATACACCCGTCGCATACTGTCGCTGGTGCCCCGCAGCAGCCACAACCCGTTGGACGTGCGCCAAGAGGCGATCTCCCAGCTGAGCGCTTCGAGTTGCCGCTCCGTTGATCCGCGCGAGCCGTTGTCGAAGCACTCGACGCTCGCCCTCCATCCGCTTGATGTTCTCGGCTACCAGCTCGCGACTAAGCTTGTAGAGGGTGTCCAGATTGCTCTTGCCGAGCCGGATCGTCTCGAAGTCCGTGAGGTGCGTGCTCTTGTAGAGCATCATCGCGAACAAGTCAGTCTCGCTCAGGTCGAGTTGCTCGCCGTCGCCTGAGAAGATTCGGTCGCGGAAGACGATGAACTCGTTGCGGACGTTCTTCAGCAGCCGCATATCAGGGACGTACTGCGCAGCCAGATCGAGCAGTTCCGGCTCCACCTTGTGCTCGATCTCGGCCAGCAACCGAGTCGCCAGGTTCCGTGCACTGCGATGCGTGATGAACGGCACCACCGGAATCACGAGATCAAAGAATTTGGTGCGGTTAGCACGCACCGCCTCAGCCTGCGCCGGATCCTCGATTGCCAGCACGCCCGTCTCGAGCTTACGACCTTCCGCCTCCAGCCCGATCCGGTCGAAAATACTGTCCTTGATCGCGTAGATGAAGCGGATCGGCTTCTCGATCTGAGGCGAGGCGTTGAGCAACGTGTTCAGCGCACGCAGCGTCTCAAAGATGTGTGAGTCGTTAAAGCGGTCAATGTCCTCGAAGATCACGACGTCACGATCCGACACGTCGAAGAAGTAGACGATCTCGTCGAGGTACTGGTCGAAGTACGACACAGCGTTGTCATCGAGGGTGACAGTCGCTGCGCCCGCGGACAGCTGCTTGATGCGAATCTTCCCATAGAACAGCCAGCGCACCAGGAGCACCGCAGTCGTTGCCACGACCCAAACGATCAGATGCGTCCAGACGCCGAGGTCGTTCAGCGCCGTGAAGGTCGCTGAAATCTGCGCAGTCCAGCCAGTCAGCAAGAAAATGACGGCAACGGCCAGACCGATCAGTGCAGCCGTGCCGAACTCTCTCCACCACCGGAAGCGCTCGATTCGACGAAATCTGGACGCAGGCGTCTTGCTCGGATCCTCCCGGTAAAGCAGCTGCTTGACGATCTCCTGCTGGATACGGTTCGTCGGAGTCATGGCCTGCAGCGGCACCGACTCGTCTAACTTGGACGCTTCAATCGGGGCAAGGGTCGACAGCGAAAGCTCGACAACGCGGCCGTCAAGTCGCTTCCCGAGCTCCCGCAAGATGCTGCTCTTGCCGACACCGTAGTTTCCGGACAGCGCGATGTTACGGATTTCATCGTCTTGAAGTGCAGCCCCAAGCGCCGAGACGTAGCCACTGTGCTCAGCTTCGAGATACTCAGGGGTGAGTGGGATGAGGCTCCACTTGGACTTCTCGGTCGGCTCCTTCGGGGCGTGGTTCATCCCTCCGATGCCTCCCCCTTAGCGAACAGCTCCGCCTGCTCCAGCACTAGTTCGATCGCCTTTGCCTCAGCGTCGGGCGGGTAGTCGTATTTGGCGAGCAGACGCCGCACCTTCGAGCGCATCGAGGCGCGGACGCTCTCCTTCTGATCCCAATCGATGACGACGCTGGTGCGCACGGCCCAGACAAGGTCGACGGCGATCTTCTTCAGGGTGGCATCGCCCATCTCCAGCACGGCAGCATCATTCTGGGCAATGGCGTCATAGAGAGCGACCTCGGCAGCGGACAGGCCGAGGTCGTCCTGGCGCTTGGCATCGTCGCGCATCTGCTTAGCGAGCTTCACCAGCTCCGCGATAATCTCCGCCGTCGTCAGCGACCGGTTCGTGTACCGATTGATCGCCTCGTCGAGCAGTTCGGAGAACTTCCGTGCCTGCACAAGGTTGGTGCGCTGCACAGTCCGGATCTGGTCGTTGAGTAGGCGCCGCAGCAGCCCCATCTGGAGGCTGGGCTTGTCCTTCTCCGCGAGGGAGTCGAGGAACTCATCGCTCAGAATCGAGAGCTCTGGCGTCTCTACGCCGGCGAGCTTGTAGATGTCGACGACCTGGTCGGCAGCGACGGCCTCGTTGAGCAGCTGCCCTAGTGCTGTGTCGATCTCGACAGCGCCGGAGCCTCCACGCCCAGAATCCGGGTTCTGAATCTTCAAGATGGCGGCACGCACGTCGGTGAACAGGCGCACGTCGTTGCGGATCGCTGCCGCCTCGTCGCGCGCTCCAGCCAGAGCGAACGCCTTAGCCAGTGCGAGCACCTGGTCGTTGAAGCGCTTGGTGCGGTCGGGATCAGCCATGACGAAGTCGAGCACCTTGGCGTACTCCGTCAGGCGGTGGGAGGCGGTGAGCGAGGGCGAGGAATCGTAATCGACGCCGTGCAGCAGCCCCCGGATGATGTCATGCTTCTCCAACATGACGGCGACCATGTCGTCGATCGGTACGCCTGCCTGGTCACGGTCGGAGGGTGAGTACTCCTGGAGGGCCGCCTGGAGGTTCGAGAACACGCCGATGTAGTCGACGATGAGGCCGCCGGGCTTGTCCCGGAAGGTACGGTTGACGCGGGCGATGGCCTGCATGAGCCCTGCACCCTGCATGGTCTTGTCGACGTACATCGTGTGCATGCTGGGCGCATCGAAGCCGGTCAGCCACATGTCACGGACGATCACCAGTTCAAGTTCGTCGTCGGGGTTCTTCGCCCGGAGCTTGAGGTCTTTGCGGACGTCCTTGGAGTGGATGTGCGGCTGGAACTCGGCTGGGTCCGCTGCTGAGCCGGTCATGACGACCTTGATCTTGCCCTTGGCCGGGTCATCAGAATGCCAGTCGGGGCGAAGTGCGATGATCTTCTCGTAGAGCCGCACCGCGATCCGGCGGCTCATCGTGACGATCATGCCCTTACCGAACAGCGCCTCGCGTCGTTTCTCCCAGTGCTCGACGATGTCCCGAGCAATGAGGTCGAGCCGCGAGTCAGCACCGACGATGGCTTCCAGGCGCGACCAGCGGGACTTCGCTGCCGTGGCGGCGTCCTCTTCGACGGTCTCGGTGATCTCGTCCGCCAGTTCGTCGAGCGCGGCGAGGTCATCGTCGGACAGATCGATCTTCGCCAGACGCGATTCGTAGAAGATCTTGACGGTCGCGCCGTCCTCGACCGCGCGAGTGAGGTCGTAGACGTCGATGTAGTCACCGAACACCGAGCGGGTGGACTTGTCGTTCGATTCGATCGGTGTACCGGTGAAGCCGAGGTAGGTAGCACCCGGCAAAGCATCTCGCATGTGCTTCGCCAAGCCCGAGCGCAAGCGTCCGTGACGATCCAGCGTCTCTCCGAAGCCGTACTGGCTGCGATGCGCCTCGTCCGCCACAACCACCACGTTGCGACGATCCGTCAGCACTAGGTTGGCATCGCCATCCTCACCGGGGGCGAACTTCTGCAGCGTCGTAAAGACGATGCCGCCCGACGCGCGCTTCAACTTCGTCCGCAGATCGGTACGAGTCGCGGCCTGTACTGGGGTCTCCGGAAGGATACGAGCAGGGGCGAACGTCTCCCCGAACAGCTGATCGTCCAAGTCGTTGCGATCGGTAATGAACACCAGCGTCGGATTCGCCATCCGGGGATCGCGCATGATCTTCGCGGCGTAGAACACCATCTCGAAGCTCTTGCCCGACCCCTGGGTGTGCCAGACCACACCACCACGACGATCACCATCAGGCCGAGACGCCTGCACGGTCGACTCGACAGCAGCGTTCACCGCCCAGTACTGGTGGTACTTCGCCACCCGCTTCACCAGCACCCGCGTCGGCTGCCCAGTGGCCTTGTCCGTGGTGGTCTCGTCGCTGAATACGATGAAGTTCTGCAACAGATCAAGGAACCGCTTCGGCTCGAACACCCCCTTGATCAGCACCTCAAGGGCAGGGCGGTCGTTCACGACCTCGCGGCCCTCGATCGTCTTCCACGGCGCATAGTGCTCGAATGCCCCGGCGTAGCTGCTCATCGCCGCCGACGTGCCGTCGGAGATCACGGTGACCGCGTTCGGCACGAACACGGACGGGATGTCCTGCCGGTACGTCTGCACCTGGTTCCACGCCGATTTCAACGTGGCGTGCTCGGCAGCCGGGTTCTTCAGCTCCAGCAGTGCCAACGGGATGCCGTTGACGAGCACCAGCACGTCAGGCCGGCGGTTCTTGCCGTTCTCGGCGATCGTGAACTGGTTGATCGCTACCCAGTCGTTGTTCTCTGGCTGCTCGAAGTCGACCAGCCACAACCTGGTCGTGCGCAGCGCGCCGTCGGCATCCCGATGCTCAACAGGCACGCCCTCCGCGATGAGCTGGTGCAGGCGGTAGTTCTCATCGATCGGGCTCTGCGACTCTGCACGCCGCACCCGCTTGATCGCTTCGTCGACGAGGGCAGGGGAAGTCCCGGGATTGATCCGCCTGATCGCATCACGCAGCCGCCCCCAGAGGAACACCTCCTCATAGGAGTCCCGCTCCGCGCCCGGCTCGCCAGGAGCGATGTCCGGACCGTGCAGGGTGCGGTAGCCCAGCTCCGCGAAGTACTCCAACGCAGCCAGCTCGACGGTGTTCTCGTTGAACGCGCTCACGATGCAACCTCCAACGTCGATTCATCCACCCAGCGCGCCAGCACACTGAGCGCCGCCAAGTACTCCAGCGCTTCCTGCTCTGGCATCTCCTGGTCAGCCTCATGCGCAAGCGGGTTACGGATACCAGCGAAAACACCCTCAGCAAACGTCCGAGCGCCGCGCTGCACTGACTTGGACGTGCTGCTGCCATCGTTCTTCATCCTGTAGAGACGTGGTTTACCCGCCGCAGGTGCCTGCTCGCTGAATGCCTGGTTGAAGAGATCTGTCTCGCTCACATCACGACGACCGAGCTTGTTCTGCGTCTCCGCATTCAGCTTGCGAATCGCGCCCTCGACAGCCTCACGGAAGTGCCCTGACTGCCACAACGAGGACGCGCCGTCCCAGACCCACGGATGCAGCTTCGCAGCCGACAGCTCCGGGGCGTCATCGCCAAGGTTCTTGCGGATCTCCTCCTGACGACGGAGGTTCTCGCGGGCACGAAGCGAAGCCTCATGGTGCAGTGCCCACTTCTTCCGGCTTGTGCTGACCTCAAGGGAACGCCAGTTGGGAAGCACCCGATCAAGGATCTGCTCAGCGACCTGAGCTCGCTTGACTACTTCCTCTTCCGAGTCCGCCGTCCGATAGCTCCCGGCGCTTATGACTCCGCTCGGCGGCGGCACGTGATGCACGGTGGTAGCCCGTATGAAGTCATCCAGCTGCTCCAGAGCCCACTCAACGTTCAGCCCGGTCATGCTGCGGCTCCCTCAGTTGGGACACGCATGCGACCAGAGAGCAGTTCGGGAAGAAGCGCGTTGCGGAGCGCCGTCAGACGATCCGACTCGACGCGCAAGCTCTCGACGCGCATCAGCAACGCGAGCGCCGACTGCTTCACTTCCGGTGCGGCACTTCTGAAATCAGGAACTTCGATCGTGAGCACGTCATCGGGCCTCACTCTCTGATGGCTGCCCGACGTGCCCGTCACACGCTTCGGTAGTTCTTCGCGGAAGAACGGATCTCGCACCGCCAGCCACACGCCCGCCAACTCCAGGTCATCCTCGGACGCCAATACGAGAAACTCAGTCGATGCAAGTGCCGACGCCTCAGCCCCAGCGGAAGCCCACCAAGTGCGGTTGAAGCGCGGATTGAGTCGCGAGAGGAGAACCGCACTCCGCGGCACCTTGAGCTTGTTGCTCTTGATTGTCGCTGCAGCAACGCGTTCAGGCCGAGCCCCGGCGTCGAACGCGGGAAGGCTGAAATGGTCGACTACCGCGTCGCCAAGTTTGGACGGATTCACTGTGTCCTTGACGGACGTTGCGATAACTCCGAGTGGAACAGTCGGGAGATCTGCTCCGGACTTCTCTGATTGCGCATCGAGCAGCTCGGATATCGATACGACTACCCGCCGGTTCGACTCGATCTTGTCGTCGAGCGCGCCGAGCGTCGCGGCAATGGCACGCTGCACTTCCAACGGAGGTGCTGGAACTTTAATCACTGCCAGCGCCGCTTGACTCAACTTGGGCTGCGCGGATCCGGTCACATAACCAGAGATATCCATAGCCTCGAGCGCATAGGACAAATATCTAGTGTCGTTGTCGCGGTTACCTTGGAGTACGTGCGCGTGGTTATTTACCCAGAAGCGTCCATCAGCCAAGAACGCAATAGCCGTATTGCGGCTGCGAAGATTTTCGCCGTCTTCGGCAACCAGTAGGTGAAGGCCTTCGAATAGGTAGTCATCAACGTGGTCTACGACTCCGCTGGCCCCGTAATAGGGGTACGGGCCGTGGCGCCTGTCCGCAGCTTTGACTGGGATGCGCTTCCGATCAAGATTTACCGTTAGTTCACCGATAGGGCGATGGATAATCTGCGTCATGACTCCAACGTCTCCAGTCGCCGACGGATCTCGTCCTCGAGTTCCCGTCCGCGCTCGAACTCGACGAACAGCTCATTCGTGAGGCGCTCGATCTTCTCGTCGATCGGTTCGTCGTCTGCCTCGGCCTCGGCCGCGCCGACGTAGCGTCCTGGGGTGAGCACGAAGCCGTGCTCGGCGATCTCTTCTAGCGAGGCGCCCTTCGCGAAGCCCGGCACGTCCTCGTAGCCGCCATCGTGGTTGCGCCAGGCGTGGTAGGCGCCGGCGATCTTCGCGATGTCGTCGTCCGTCAGCACACGCAGACGGCGAGACTCCATCGTGCCGAGCTTGCGGGCATCAATGAACAGCACCTCGCCGCGACGCTCGCGGTGGCCGTTACCGTGCCGGGCCTTCGAGACGAACCAGAGCGAGACGGGGATACCGGTGTTGAAGAACAGCTTGTCGGGCATCGCCACGATGCAGTCGACCAGGTCAGCCTCGACGAGCTTGCGGCGGATCTCACCCTCGCCGCCCGCCTTCGATGACAGCGATCCGTTCGCGAGCACGAAGCCCGCCGTGCCCCGAGGGCTCAGGTGGTGGATGAAGTGCTGCACCCACGCGAAGTTTGCGTTCCCCGGCGGCGGCGTGCCGTACTTCCAGCGCGGGTCATCACCGAGTTTCGCATCCCACCAGTCAGAGACGTTGAACGGCGGGTTCGCGATCACGTAGTCGGCGCGGAGATCCTTGTGAAGATCCTCGGTGAACGAGTCCGCAGAGTGCGATCCCATGTCGGCTTCGATGCCTCGCAGTGCGAGGTTCATCTTTGCGAGCTTCCACGTTGTGTCGGTGAACTCCTGGCCATACACAGAGATGTCGGTGCGTTTGCCTCCGTGGGCTTTCACGAACTCAGCTGACTGCACGAACATGCCGCCCGAGCCTGCCGCCGGATCGTAGACGCGACCCTTATACGGCTCCAGCATCTCCACGAGCGTGCGGACGACGGAGCGCGGGGTGTAGAACGCTCCCGCGTCCTTGCCGGTCTCTTTGCCTGCGAACTGACCCAGGAAGTACTCGTACACGCGCCCGAGCACGTCATCAGCGCCGTGGTCGTCGGCCTCCTTGAAGCCGATCGACCCGATGAGATCGACCAGTTCGCCGAGGCGCCGCTTGTCGAGGCCATCACGACCATAGTTACGGGGCAGCACACCCCGAAGCGACGGGTTCTCCTTCTCGATGAGATCCATCGCCTGGTCGATCTGCTGACCGACCTCAGGCTGCTTCGCCACGGACTGGATGTGGCCCCAGCGAGCGAGCTCCGGCACCCAGAACACGTTGTGGCTGGTGTACTCGTCGCGGTCTTCGAGGAAGTCCGGTAACCGCTCCGGCTTGATGCCCTCCGCGGCGAGCTCGGCCTCGAGCGTTGCCCGTCGCTCTTCGAAACGGTCAGAGATGTACTTGAGGAACACCAGGCCCAGCACGACGTGCTTGTACTCACTCGGCTCCTGGTTGCCGCGCAGCTTGTCGGCAGCCTCCCAGAGGGTCTGCTCGAGTGTCTTCGTCGGTTTCGGCTTCGCGGCGCGTGCCATGCTGTGGGTCTCCTCTGCGCCGCAGGGCGCCTCTTAAGTTGTGCTCTCGGGGCGTGTCCTACGCTACCGACGGCCACTGACACCGCTAAGGTGCCGCGCCGGATGCGGTGCCGAGAGGAGTCTCGCGACGGGGAGCCGGACGGGCTCAACCGAGTGTCACGATCTACGCCAAGTATCTCATGACCGGCGATTTTCGTGAAGAGCTGCCCGCCGCACCCCTTTCGGCCACGGCGCTAGCGTCGCCATCCGGTAGCGCAGCCACAGGTCAACGAGCACGGCCTGGTCAGTCACGATCTGCACGGCCTGCCGCGTCGCCTCATCCCACGTATGACTTGGTCGGAGCCCGGCGCCGTCGAGGAACGCAGCGATCGTCGCTCCGGCGTAGGGCCGGAAAACGAGTGCTTCGGACAGCTCACCGCACACGTCGATCAGGTGCTCCTGGAGGGTGTGCTGCATCCAGTGCGGCCACCAATGCGCAGTGGAGTCGTCCTCCAGCTGGGCGATGATGACGTACGAATCACGGCGGCAGTCTTCACACGGACGGTCGTCCGCGAACACCGGACGGCGAGCCTGATGGGCTGCACTGTCACGCCACGACTGCAGCACCCGGTTCAGCTTCTCGTCCCAGGACGGGTATTCCGTGTCCAAACCAACCTCGACGCCAACAACACCCGCGGCGAACGACCCCAGAAGTACGACCACCACCTCAAAGACACGCTGTACTGCGCCTGCGGAGCCAAGGTCATGGTCGAACGCACCTACCAGCGCAACTCCCTGCCCCAGACCCAGGCTGAGCACGTCCGGAAGGTCCTCAACGACGTGTTCGACCAGCTCGAAGGATCCAGCGAGGACGAACGCAAGCGCCTGACCGCCCAGCGCGACAAACTCGAAGCCGAACGCCTCAAACTCGTCCAAGCTCACTACGCCGACGCGATCCCCCTCGACCTCCTCAAAAGCGAACAAGACCGCATCCGCGCCAGCCTCGACCAGATCACCACCCGGCTCGACAACCTCACCGACACCTACGCTGAGGCCCGAACAGGCTTGGACCAGCTCACTGAACTCCTGGTCGACCTCGACGACCTCTACAACAAGTGCGAACCAGCCGAACGACGCATCCTCAATCGCGCCCTGTTCACCCGCATCACCATCGACGACGAAGAGAACGCCACCTACACTCCCGAGCAGACCACAGCCAGCGTCCTCGCCCACACCAGCATCGACGCCCCGGCGCACGTCGCCGCAGAAACAAAACTGCCCCGCCATCAGGCGGGGCAAGTTTCGATTTTCTCATCTTACGTGGAGCTAAGGGGAATCGAACCCCTGACCTTTTCATTGCGAACGAAACGCTCTACCAACTGAGCTATAGCCCCTGAACCGCATCCACTTTACCGCACGAAGCAGCGCTCATCGAATCGAAGAGGTGACTTCCTCGTCACGTTTGGCGCGCCCGCGCCTCGAGGGAGCAGCTCGCGGACCCTTAGCATCGTCCCGTGAGTTCTTCTGCCCCCACCGATTCGCCTCAGCCCCGAACCGATGCCCGCGCGATCCTCGCACTCGCGATTCCTGCGCTCGGCGCACTCGTCGCTGAACCACTCTTTATTCTCGTGGACTCGGCGTTCGTGGGGCACGTGTCCACGGCTGCCCTCGCCGGCCTCTCGATCGCCTCGACGATCCTCACAACCGTCGTGGGACTCGCGATCTTTCTCGCGTATTCCACCACCGCGGCGGTCGCGCGGGCCGTGGGCGCTGGGAACATGGCCCGCGCCCTCACGAAGGGCATCGACGCCACGTGGCTCGCCTCCCTCATTGGGCTCGCGTGCGCGCTCGTGCTGGGCTTCGGGGCGGACGTCGTGATCGGTCTCTTCGGGCCGCGAGCGGAGGTCGCGCACGAGGCGGCCACCTACCTGCGTATTTCCGCTGCGGGCCTCCCTGCGATGCTCATGATCCAGGCGGCTCTCGGCCTCGTGCGCGGCCTTCAGGACACGCGCATAACGCTCATCATCGCGGCCGTGGGGGCAGCGCTCAACGTTCCCATCAACTGGGCCCTCATTTTCGGCCTCAACCTCGGCATCGCGGGCTCCGCGATCGGCACGCTCATCTGCCAGTGGGGTATGGCGCTGTGGTACATCGGGATTATCGTGCGCGGGGCCCGACGCCACTCGGTGAGCCTCGCCCCGAACTTCTCGGGCGTGAACTCGGCGTGGCGGGAGGGCCGGTGGCTCTTCATCCGCTCCGTGACGATGCGCATCGTGCTCCTCACGGCCACGGCCATCGCGATCAAGCTCGGCGAAGTCACGCTCGCCGCGCATCAGCTCATGAACTCCGTTTTCTCCCTCACGGCGCTCGCCCTCGACTCCCTCGCAATCGCGGCGCAAGCACTCACGGGCAAGCACCTCGGGGCAGGCGACCGCAAGAGCGTCGAGTCCGTGACGCGCACGCTTGTGCGCTGGTCTTTCGTCGGCGGGCTCGCCGTCGCCGCCGTGCTCCTTCTCGCGTCGTTCGTGCTCCCCCAGGTGTTTACGCCCGATCCCGCGGTGCAGCGCTCGCTCACGTGGGCGCTCGTCGTACTGCTGATCGCGCAGCCGCTAGCGGGCTACGTGTTCGTGCTCGACGGGGTGTACATGGGCGCAGGCGACGCCCGCTATCTCGGGCTCGCAGGGCTCGTCACGATGGGTGCGTATCTCCCGTTCGCCCTCGGGCTGTGGTGGGTGTCCGACGCCGGCCTGCTTCCCGCCGATTCCCCGTTCGCACTGGCGCTCCTGTGGGCGATCTTCACCTTTGTGTTCCTGGCCTCGCGCGCCGCGACGCTCTGGTGGCGCGGCCGAAGTGACGCGTGGATGCACCTCGAAGAACACGAGAGCGCCGAGGCGTAGGCGAGCGTCGGAACTGACCTACGGGACGCTTGCCTGCACGAGCCGGCCGTGCCCACGCACCGTGAGCGGGCCTTCGGCTGCGGCGATAAAGACGGCCTCGCCCCGCTCGAGTGTGTCCACTCCCGCCGACGTTTCGAGGGTGAGCGGACCCTCGATGCACAACACGATGCGCGGGCCAGTGCCCACGAGCGTGCGAGCCGCCGCGTCCGCGTTCGCCCCGCCCGTCTCGCTCGTGAACGTCGAGAGCTCGAAGTCATCGATCGGGGCGAAGTAGGCGCTCGTGGCGTCGCTCAGGCGTTCGGGTGCGATGCGGATCGGCGGGGCTGCGGTCACGGAGACGCACTGGAGGAGCTCGTCGGCGTCGACCTTCTTGGGGGTGATGCCGGCGCGCAACACGTTGTCGCTTGAGGCCATGATTTCGACCGCGAAGCCACTCAGATACGAATGCAGAGCGCCTGCGGGAACAAACATCGCTTCGCCCGGTTTGAGCGACACGGGGTTGAGCAGGAGCGTTGCGGCAACGCCGGGATCGCCGGGGTATTTCTCGTTGAGCAGCGCCACGGCCCGGTCAATGCGGGGGGAAGGCGAGCGGTGCGACTCGAGCCGCGCCGCGCATTCGTTGGCAAGCACCGTGATTTCGGACGGCTCCGGGCGCATGGCAGGGGCGACGAGCATGCGAAAAGCCGCGCGCATCCCGTGCGCGCTCGGCTGCGCAACCAGGAGGTCGAGCATGCGTTTCGCGAGCGGTGCCTCGAGCCCCTCGAGGATCGAGGCGGCCTTGCGCGGGGTGCGGAATCCGCACAGCGCCTCGAAGGGTTCGAGGGCGAGGACCATTTCTGGTTTGTGGTTCGCATCGCGGTAGTTGCGCTCGGGAGAGTCCAGCGGGAGGCCCGCGGCGTTCTCCGCTGCGAAGCATTCGCGCGCATGCTCTCGCGTGGGGTGCACCTGGAGTGAGAGAGGCTCCGCGGGCGCGATGAGTTTCATCAGGTACGGCAGTGCGCCATCAAACGCACGCGCGACGGAATCGCCAAGCATCCCTTCGGGGTCGGCGCTGACCGCTTCGTTGAGCGCGAGATTGCTCGGGGCCACGGTGGCGGGAGCGAGCGGGTGGGCACCGAACCACAGTTCGGCCCACGGCTCGCCGTCGGCTACCGTTCGAAGGAACTGTGGCAGAACTGTAGGCGAGCCCCACGCGTAGCGCTGGCGATGGCCGTTAATTCGCCGCATCCTCTGCCTTCCGCCGCCAAGGTGTTACGAGAATCAATCCTAAACATATCCCCCACCCCATAAGGATCCCTTTGGGCGCCTGTAGACTTGCAGGCATGGATCCTCGCAGACTCGTGATCTTCAACAGGGTGGTCACCAAAGGCTCGATTGGTGCTGCGGCGCGTGAGCTCGGCTGGACTCAACCCGCGGTCTCACAGCACATCGCGGCCCTCGAAAAGGACACGGGCATGCAGCTCGTCGTGCGCGGTTCGGGTGGCGTGACCCCCACCGAGGCTGGGGCACGTCTCGCCGTGCACGCCGCCGCTATCGCGGCGAACCTCGAGGCAGCGGAGACTGAAATGAACGACCTCGCCGCCCTGAAGAAGGGGCTCGTGCGCTGCGCGGCCTTCCCCTCGGCCGCCGCCATGCTGCTACCGCCAACCCTCGCCCGCATGGACAAGGACTACCCCGGCATCGAGCTCGGCTTCACCGAATGCGAGCCGCCAGAGGCGCTCGAAGGGGTGCGCGGCAATAACTTCGACGTGGCAATGATCTTCCGCTACGCGCAAACCCCGGCTGACGAAAACGAGTCACTCGAGTGGACGCCCATACTCGCCGATCCCGTGCGCCTCATCCTGCCGCGAGATCATCCCCTCGCTTCGCGCGATGACATCTCGATGAGGGACCTCAAGAACGAGGCGTGGGTTGCAGGATGCGATCGCTGCAGCGCGAACCTCCGCCACCACGCGCAGGTCGCGGGCTTCACGCCAAACATTCGGTACTGCACGGACGATTCGACGGTTGCCCAGCGCCTCGTGGGGCACGGCACGGGCGTCATTGCGCTCCTCCCCGAAATCGCCCTTGAGGCCTACCCCAACGACACGGTCGTCATCAAAGAAGTCACCGAACTCGACAATCGCGTGATCGGAATCGTGAACCGGCCCGGCGCCCTCAAGATTCCCGCGATCGCAGCGTTCGTCAACACCCTCCGGCACAACGCGAACGCCCACGGCTGCACGCTCACCCACGCCCACGTCCACCTTGATACGGGCGATCTCAGTGAACTCGAGGCGCTCGCCGACATCGAGGCCAGTGCGCGGGAAGGAGCCGAACAATGACCACTCGCAATCGCCCGCACGGCCCATCCGCGATCCGCCTGTGGGCCCGCACATTCATGTTCCTCCTCGTGGGGGCCATTGCCGCGGCGATCTGCGCGTACTACGGGTGGTGGATCACGATGACGATCATCCTCGTGCCGACGCTCTTCTTCGCGTGGTGGGTCTCCCCCGTTCGCAAAGGCCAACACACGCCGTGGCTCGAGGCGCTGCAACGCCGCGCCCCGGATCACGCAATCATCGTGTGGTCACCGGTCAGCCGGCACAGTGCTCAAATCCAGATCGGCCTTCAGCCAACCGACCCCCGCACGACCTGGGTGAACTTCCACCAGGACACCGAGGCGTGGGCGTTCGCGCAGCAGCACGGCGGTTTCGCGGCGCTGCCCATCGCTATCGTGGGCGAGACGATCCTTGAGGGTGCGACCTCGGGCCAAGTGTTCGACGCCCTTGAGAGCACACCCGCCGCGGGCACGAACGAATCCGGCGAAGAGCCCCCGCGCTAGATCCAGTCGAGGAAGCGGCGCACGTACTCGTCCCACACCGCCCATTCGTGGGCGCCGGGCGTGTACGTCACCTCGTGAGCGTGGCCGCGCTCCTCGAGCGTGCGCACGAACGTGCGCGTCTCTTCGAGCAGGAAATCCTCCGTCCCACACCCGATCCAGAGCCGCGGGAGCGATCCCGGCTCGGCAGCGCGCGCAAGCGCATTCACGTCATCGATGGCGGGGAACTTCCCCTGCTCGACGCCCTCGAAGAACGGCTCGTACACGCTGCCCGCCTCGGGCGTGAGGCCCTGCCCCCACACGCGCGCGGGCATCGCATGCCCGAACTCGGTGTAGTCGCGCTGGGCGACCGCGAGCGCGCCCGAGAATGAGCCTGCCGCAGCGAAGCGTTCGGGCTGGTTGAGTGCGAGTTTCATCGCGCCGAAGCCTCCCATTGAGAGGCCGGCAACGAACGTGTCCTCGCGGGCCGTCGAGACGCGGAAGGTCTGGTTGATGAGGGCGGGAAGCTCCTCGCTCACGTACGTCCAGTATTTTTCGCCGAGCACTTCGTCGGCATAGAACGAACGGCGCACCTCGGGCATGACCACGCAGATCCCCTTCGCGGAGGCGTAGCGCTCGATGCTCGTGCGGCGCGTCCAACCTGTGCAGTCATCGCTCAGACCGTGCAGGAGGTACAGGACCCGAACGTGCGGCTCGCCGTTGTCGTCGAGGTCGATCCCTCCCGCCATGCCGATCTGGCCGTCGGTCTGCTGCGGGTAGAGCACAACGGCGCTCGTGCCCATGCCGAGGGCGGGCGAGTGGAAATCCATGCGTGTGTGAATCATGGCTCCAGCGTAGTCGCCGCTCCACACTCACACCCATCCACATTTGACTAGGGGCGCTAGTCTTGAACATCAAGGGGCTCTAGATTTACCCTATGGTCAAGCCATTAAAGTACCGCGACGCTGCCAAGGTGCTTCGGGCACGAGGGTGGAGACATGACAGTACGCGTGGCTCGCACGAGAAGTGGAAGCACCCCTTGAACCCTTCCCCGATCATCCTTCCAGCTCATCCAGAAATTTCGCCGGGCGTCATTCGAAGCATCGCACGAACGCTCGGCTCCCAAGCACCGAAAGAGTGGAGGTAGCACTCATGGTGGCTTCGCCATTTCACGTCCTTGCTCGCCGCGAAGGTCGATGGTGGGTTGTCGAGATTCCGGCCCTCGATATCGCGACTCAAACACGCAACCTCAAGGATGCCCGCGCCGTCGCAGCCGAGGCCATCGGCCTTTACCTCGATGTCGACGAATCAAGGGTGGCCGTCGATCTCTCGATCCAGCTTCCGCGCGACGTGAGCTCGACATGGCAAAAAGCCCGCGACCTTGAGGAAGAGTCTCGAAAGACTTCCGCCGAGGCGGCCCGCCTCTCACGCGCTGCCGTCCGCACCTTGCGCGCAAGCGGCATGAGCCAACGCGACACCGCGGAGGCACTCGGCCTTTCGTATCAGCGCATCGCCCAGCTCGAGAAACAGACCGCTCCCACCTAGTGAAACAGCCCACATAAAACGGGAGCCGCCGGTAAAATCGTGCAGGCCATGCACAAAAACTCCGCGACCTCGCACCCGCATCCGATGATCCGGCTGTGGCGAATCGTTCGGCCCATACGCGTCCGTCTCATGCTCGGTCTCGTGTGCGCGATCGGGAGCGCGGTCCTCGGCCTCATGATCCCGCAGGTGCTCGAGCGTCTCGTCAACTCCGACCTCGTCCAGGGTGGCACCGCCACAGCCGTGTGGACCGCGGGCGCAACCGTGCTCGTGCTCGGCATTTTCGAGGCCCTCCTCCTGTTCCTCCGCCGCGTATTCGCCCTCGTTCCCGCAACCGCCATCGAACGCGACATGCGCACCGATCTGTACGACAAAATCCAGGACATGCCCGTCACCTTCCACGACCAATGGAGTTCAGGGCAGCTGCTCTCGCGCGCGATGAGCGACACGAACCTCATCCGCCGCTGGATCGCGTTCGGCGTCATCATGGGCGTGACCACAGCCGTCACGACCATCGTGGGCATCGCACTACTCATCCGCGCGAGCTGGATCCTCGCTCTCGTGTTCGTCGCAGCGGCCATCCCCATCGGGATCTTCTCGTTCCGCTTCAACCGGCAGTTCTCCACCCTCTCTCGTCTCTCGCAGGATCAAAACGGCGACCTCGCCACCACAATCGAACAATCCGTCCAGGGCATCCGCGTACTCAAAGCCTTTGGCCGCGGCCCCACGGCTCTCGAACAGTTCACCCTCCAGGCCGACGAGCTTCGCGGAACCGAGGTCAAAAAGGCCACCGCGATCGCGCGCTTCGACATGCTCATGTACGGCCTTCCAGAGATTGCCACCTCCATCAGCCTCCTCCTCGGCATTTACCTCACGGCACACGGCCACATGAACCTCGGCCAATTGAGCGCCTACTTCGTGACTGCCGTGCTTGTCACGGGCCCCGTGCGCATGCTCGGCCAGCTGTTCGGCATGCTCATCAATACGAACACCGCGCTCGACCGCTACTTCGACGTCATGGACGCCCCGAACACGATCGCCGATCCCGAGACGCCGACGCTCGAGCCCGGGCACACGTTCGCAGGCAGGCTTGCCCTCCACGACGTCCACTTCCGCTACTCCGACTCCCCCGCGCACATGCCCGACCTCCTCGACGGGGCAACCCTCGAGATCGAACCGGGCGAGACCATGGCACTCGTGGGAATCACCGGCTCCGGCAAATCGACCCTGCTCCAGCTCGTGCCACGCCTCTACGACGTCACCTCGGGCTCGATCACGATCGACGGCTACGACGTGCGCGACATCCCCCTCGACACCCTCCACCGGATCACGGCCTTCGCGTTCGAAGACGCAACGCTTTTCAGCGATTCCGTTCGCGACAACGTGCTCCTTGGGGCTCCCGGGTACGAAAGAACCGTCGGAACCGTGGAGTTCGCGGACAGGCTCTTTGGTTCCGACGGCACCGTGCCCCCGGTGACGCGCACGTCCACGCGAAGCGCCGAGCTCGACCGGGCCCTCGAACTCGCCCTCGACACCGCCGACGCGCGCTACGCCTACGACCTACCCGAAGGCGTCGAGACCCACATCGGCGAGGAGGGAATGAGCCTTTCTGGCGGGCAGCGCCAGCGCCTCGCACTCGCCCGCGCAATCGCCGCGAAACCCACGGTGCTCCTCCTCGACGATCCCCTCTCCGCGCTCGATACGAAAACGGAAGAGCGCGTGACGGAACGCCTGCGCGAGGTTCTCTCCCACACGACCACGCTCATCGTCGCGCACCGCACGTCGACCGTCGCGCTCGCGGACCGCGTCGCACTTCTCGAGGATGGCCGCATCACGGCTGTCGGCACACATACGCAGCTCATGGCCTCGAGCGAACGCTACCGCTACGTGATCGCGAACCAGGAAGAAGAGGCGCGAGGAAACCGAAACCTGACGCGGGTCGCGACGGAAACGGGAAGCCTCGAGGTCGCTGAGATTCGCGAAGCGGTTGACGAGAAGGGAGGTGCGCAGTGAGCCAGGCAGTCGAAGAGGAAGATCACGAGCTCACGAAGGAAGAAAACCGCGCCTCGCGCAAGCGTTCGCTCGCGCTGCTTCGCGCGCTACTCGCGCCAGAAAAGGGCTCGATCGTGCTTGTCGCCATCATGGTGGTTCTCGCCCAGGCCGCTGTCGTGGCAGGTCCCGCGATTCTCGCGTGGGGCATCGACAATGGGCTTCCTGCCCTGATCGACGGCGACGCTATGCCGGCACTCGGCGCGGCCGGTCTCCACGCGGCCTGCGCGATTCTCGCCGCGCTCCTCACGTTTGCCTTCACCCGCCAGTCCTCCGTCATCGGTCAGAGGCTCCTGCTCGAGCTGCGCCGCCGCGTTTTCCGGCACACGCAGCGCCTTTCCCTCGAGTTCCACGAACGCTATACCTCCGGGCGCATCGTCTCTCGCCAAACGTCCGACATGGAGGCGCTGCGCGAGCTTCTCGAGTTCGGCGTGCCGATCCTCATCGGCTCGAGCCTCTCGATGGTTCTCACCGCCGCATCGATCGTCGCGATGGACTGGCCAACCGGGCTCATCATGCTCGTGCTGCTCATCCCGTGCATCGCCCTCACCGTGTGGTTCCAGGTGCGCTCGCGCATCGCCTATCGCGGTATGCGCACGCACTCGGCAGCCCTCATCGTGCAGTTCGTCGAGGCAATGAACGGTATCCGCGCCGTCAAGGCCTTCCGCAAGGAGGAATCGAACTCGCGCGAATACCGGGCGCTCGCGGAAAACTACCGCCGCGCGACCCTCAATTCGATCTCCGTGTTTGGCATCTACCAGCCCGCGCTGCGCCTCCTCGCGAACGTCACCGTCGCGGCGGTTCTCGTCGTCGGCGGCTTCCGCGTCCTCGCGGGTGACTTGAGCGTGGGCGTGCTCCTCGCGCTCGTGCTGTACGCGAGGCGCTTCTTCCAGCGCGTCGATGAGATTGCGAACTTCTACAACTCGTTCCAGTCGGCCACGGCGGCACTCGAGAAGATCAGTGCGCTTTTGTGGGAAGTTCCGACGGTTGCCGAGCCCACCACCGCTCACGCGAAATCCATCGCGAGCGGCCGCGGGGCAATTCAGTTCACGGGGGCCGAGTTCCGCTATAGCGAGGATGGTCCCCTTGTGCTCAAGCCTCTCGACCTTTCGATTCCCGCAGGTCAGACCGTCGCACTCGTCGGGCAGACGGGTGCGGGCAAGTCGACGATCGCGAAGCTCGTCTCGCGTTTTTACGACGTCACGCAGGGCTCCGTGGAACTCGACGGTGTCGATCTTCGCGACCTCACGAGCGCGGAGCTCACACACAATGTGGTCATGGTGACCCAAGAGGCGTACCTGTTCAGCGGCACCGTTGCCGACAACATCGAGTTAGGGCGGCCCGGCGCAAGCCGCGAAGAGGTCGTGCGCGCGGCCAAAGCGATCGGCGCGCACGAGTTCATCGAGGCCCTCCCCTACGGCTACGACACCGACGTGAGCAAGCGCGGCGGGCGCGTCTCCGCTGGTCAGCGTCAGCTCATTTCGTTCGCGCGTGCGTTCCTCGCAAACCCGAACGTGCTCATCCTCGACGAAGCGACGAGTTCGCTCGACTTGCCGAGTGAACGCCTCGTGCAGGAGGGCCTCACGAAGCTCCTCGGCAACCGCACGGCGATCATCATCGCTCACCGTCTCTCGACCGTCATGATCGCGGACCGCGTGCTCGTGCTGCACGATGGGGTCGTGGTCGAAGACGACGCCCCCAGGGCGCTCATCGAGCAGGGAGGCCGCTTCGCCGCCCTCTACAAAGCGTGGCAGGATTCGCTCTAGGGTTCCTCGGCTTCACTCGCGCCTTCACCTAACCGCTCTAGTACTTCCTTGTAGCGCTCAAGGCCGAAGGCTGCTGCGTCGCTCACGATGCGCTCGTGTTCAGCCTGATTCGTCGCCATGAACTGCTCCTTTTCCTAGTTCCATGAGTCGCATCGAGGTTGCCGCTGCACGCTCGAGGTTGCGCGGACCGTCATTGAGGGCCTCTTCGAGAGTCGTCACTCCCTGCACGATCGGCACGAGAGCGCTCACACCATGAGCGTAAAGCACCTCGGCGCCCTCACCAATGCGTCCCGCGAAGACCACGCACGACACGCCGTGGCGCCTTGCGAGAGCGGCGACACCCGCGGGGGCCTTGCCGTAGAGCGTTTGTGCATCGATCGCCCCCTCGCCCGTGAACACGAGGTCAGCATTCTCGATCACCTGCTCTAGCCCCACCGTACGCGCGACGAGATCGAAACCCGGCTCGAATCGCGCATCGAGGAACGTCGCGAGGGCCCAGCCGAGCCCACCCGCGGCGCCAGCACCGGGCTCGGTTGCATGAGCCCGGGCGCCAAGGGAAGGGTCCGACGCTTCCGCAGCCTCCACGAGTTCCCCGAGGAAACCCTCGAGCTTCGCCACCGTGGCGGGATCCGCGCCCTTTTGCGGGCCGAAGACCGCGCTTGCACCACTCGTGCCAAGGAGCGGGTTCGTCACGTCGCACGCGACCTCGATGCTGACCTCAAAGAGCCGAGGATCGAGGCCGCTCACGTCGATGCGGGCAAGGCACCCGGCTAGAGAGGCGGGTACGGGGGGAAGCGGGCGGCCGTCGGAATCAAGAAACCGCGCGCCGAGCGCACCGAGCATCCCCACCCCGCCATCATTCGTTGCGGAGCCGCCAAGGCCGATGATGAGCCGGCCGCCCTCGCCAAGCCGATCGAGCGCGGAGGAGATGAGTTCGCCGACGCCGCGCGTGCTCGCCCTCATCGGGTCGCGCTCCCCCGGTTGAAGGTGCATGAGTCCCGCGGCGCTCGCCATCTCGAGGACCGCTGTGGACGGCTGCGCGTTTGGGGCGAGGCCGTACTCTGCGCTCACGGGGCGGCCGAGGGCATCCGCAACGGTGACGGAATGGAGGGTGGCCCCGAGCGCTGTCCCGAGGGAGGCAGTGAAACCCTCGCCACCGTCGGACACCGGAGCAAGCGTGCACGCCGCCCCCGGAATAACCGCGCGCACTCCTCGCGCGATCGTCTCAGCCGCCTCGCGCGCACTCATCGATTCTTTAAAGGAATCGGGCGCGATCAGAACCCTCACCGCGGGCCTCCCTACTCCTGCCCTTTTAATCTGGGCGTTCTTCGACAGCTCTCTCACAGAGAAAGTACCGCTCCTCCCGACGAAACCGTCAAGGGGGTAACGTGGAATTATGTCGCAAACTGAGAACCCCGAGTCGACCCTGCCTTCGAGTCCCCGCGAAATTCTCGAAGCTCTCGTGCGTATCGACAGCACCTCCCACACGGGGAACCTCGACACGATCATGCTTCTGCAGCGGATCTTCGCGAGCAAGGGCGTCACTACCCACGTGTT
The DNA here is from genome assembly GCF_000413375.1 of Dermabacter sp. HFH0086. Taxonomy (NCBI): domain Bacteria; kingdom Bacillati; phylum Actinomycetota; class Actinomycetes; order Micrococcales; family Dermabacteraceae; genus Dermabacter; species Dermabacter sp. HFH0086. Next base: position 822,566 of record NZ_KE340308.1, on the reverse strand, counting down.
CCGCGAAGAGGACGGTCTCGATGCGAACCTCGTGGCCGTATTCCCCGCGGCGGGAGAAACCGCTGGTGATAGCACAGACCGTGCGGCAAAGGACGTACTCGGTCGCGACTACGGCACCGGGCGCGGCGGCGTGAACCGGCTCGATGGTGAGAGCACACCCGTGCACGTGCAGGTCGCAGAGCGCCGCGGCATCCTCATCGCTGGCCACACCGATTGCGTGCCCGTCACGGGGCAGAACTGGAGCAGCGATCCCTTCGAGCCCACCGAGCGGGACGGAAAACTCTATGGTCGCGGCACCGCCGACATGAAGGGGTACCTCGCGACCTTCACGGCCCTCGCCGACCGCTTCCTCGCGGCCGAGCTGACCGAACCCGTCTACCTCGCGGCGACGTGGGACGAAGAAACGAGCTGCAACGGTGCGCGCGAACTCGTCAAGCAACTCGAAACCCTCGATATTGCGCCGCGCATCGCCTACGTCGGTGAGCCCACGATGATGGACGTCATCACCGGCCACAAGTCGATGAACGCGTTCGAAGCGGACTTCCGCGGGATTGCGGCGCACTCGAGCCTCCTGCCCCGAGGTCTCAACGCGAACCGCTACGCAGCGGAGTTCACGACCTGGTTCCACGAAGAAATCATCGACCGCGGCGTAGCCGAAGGCCCGAACGATCCCGCCTTCCTCGTCCCCCACATCACGGGCGGTGTGAACCGCTTCGATGGCGGCAACGCGATCAACACGGTCGGGGCGCACGCCCACCTGCTCTTCGAATACCGCGCCCTGCCAAGCGACGACGCGATCGCGATCGCCCGCCGCATCCAGGCGAAGATCGCCGAACTCGACGACGAGATGAAGCAGGCAATTCCCGCCGATCCGGCCGATCCCGAGCAAGCGAAAAACGTCGGCGCGAGCCTCACGATCCGCTCGCTTCTCTACCCGCTCGATTGCGGGACCGACGGTGACGCCGCACAGCTCGCGCGCGAACTCGGCATGACCATCAGCCCCACGAAGGTCACGTACGGCACTGAGTCAGGCATCTACGAGGCCGCGGGCATGAGTGCCGTCGTGATCGGCCCCGGCGACATCGCCCAGGCCCACGGCGCCAACGAATACGTTGACCTCGAACAAATCGACAAATGCGAGGCGTTCTTCCTCGCCCTCCTCGAGAACCTGAGCGCCTCGTAGCTCAAGCGTCGCGAGAACCCCACTTCACCACACTCGACCAATCAGAAAGGCACGCAGTGAACAGCAAGCCGGCGTCGAAACACGACCTGCCCGCGCCCAAACCGGGCACCCCACGAAAAATCCTTGAGCAGGGAACCTTCCGCGAATACAGCCGCGTCGAAGAAATCCTCACGAAGGAATCGGCGGGCGGCATTGCTCTCGTCATCGCGACGATCCTCGCGCTCATCTGCGCGAACTCCCCGCTCGCGGACCTCTACTTCACCATCCGCGACGCCCACTTCGGCTTCGACCTCGGATGGCTGAACCTCAACCTCTCGGTTGCACACTGGGCAGCCGACGGTCTCCTCGCCGTGTTCTTCTTCCTCGTAGGCCTCGAGCTCAAGCACGAGTTCGTGCGTGGCGACCTGCGCGACCCGAAGCTTGCCCTCGTGCCGATGCTCGCCGCGGCCGGTGGCGTCGCGGTACCCGCAATCATCTACACGCTCGTGAACCTCGGTGGTCCCGAAGCTTCCCACAACGGATGGGCGATTCCCGCCGCGACCGACATTGCGTTCGCCGTTGCGGTGCTCACCCTGATCGGCTCGAAGCTTCCCGCCGCCTTGCGCACCTTCCTCCTCACCCTCGCCGTTGTCGACGACCTCATCGCCATCCTCATCATCGCGATCTTCTACGCGGAGGAAACGAAGTTCGTGTACCTCCTCGCGGCAATCCCCGTCATCGCGATCTACGCGCTCGTCGCCTACAAGGCCGAATGGCTGTTCAAGAAGCACTACTCTGCGGCCTGGATGATCCTCTTCCCGCTCGCGGTCATCACGTGGATCCTGTTCTACAACTCGGGCGTGCACGCCACCATCGCGGGCGTCGTACTCGCGTTCTGCGTGCCCGTCCATGCCCGCAGCGCCTACGGCAGCCAGCATTCGCTCGCCGAAACCCTCGAGCACAGGCTTCGCCCGTTCTCGACTGGCGTTGCCGTTCCCGTGTTCGCATTCTTCAGCGCTGGCGTCGCCGTGGGCGGCTTGAGCGGTCTTCTCGACGCCTGGACCACGACCGTCGCCCTCGGCGTCATCGTGGGCCTCGTGTGCGGCAAGATGCTCGGCATCACGGGTACGACCTTCCTCGTCACGAAGCTGACGAAGGCGAACCTGGACGACGAGATCAAGTGGATCGACCTCATCGGCATGTCCGCCATCGCCGGTATCGGCTTCACCGTGTCGCTTCTCGTTGCTGAGCTGAGCTTCGATCCCTCGAGCCCGCTCGTGGAAGACGCAAAGGTCGGGGTGCTGACCGCTTCGCTCCTCGCCGCGATCGTCGGCTCGATTCTTCTTATCCCCCGCAACAACCACTACAAGAAGATCGCCGAACTCGAATCGCGAGACGAGAACCAGGACGGCATTCCCGACGTGTTCTCCGACGACACCTCGCGCACGTCGCAGCCATAGGGCTTCGCACACCGCCCGCATGAATGGGGCTCGGGTCACACGACCCGGGCCCCATTCGCACCTCAGCCTGTAGTGTGGGTGGCTGGTGTGCCGGGAAGTCTGGTCGGCACGGGCGAGGCTCCGGATGCTTCGCTCGTTGACAATGCCCGCCGAGCCCCAAGGACTCCCATGACGAGCAAGCACAAGAGCCGTACCGACGCGATCCTCGCCCGCGGCACCTACCGCGAACTCACGCGCATCGAAAAAATCCTCACGACCGAGACCACCGGTGGCCTCATCCTCGTCGGAGCGACCATCCTCGCACTCCTCCTCGCAAACTCCCCTGCCGCCGACGCCTACTTCTCCCTGCGCGACATGCACGTCGGTTTTTCGACAAGCTGGCTGGACCTCGACCTCTCCCTCGCACATTGGGCGGCCGACGGACTCCTCGCGATTTTCTTCTTCCTCGTAGGCCTCGAACTCAAGATGGAGCTCACGAAAGGAGACCTGCGTGATCCCCGCCGCGCGTTCGTGCCCGTCGCGGCCGCTGCGGGAGGCGTCGCGCTGCCGGCCCTGCTCTACTCGGCCATCAATGCGGCAAACCCCGAGACACTCGGTGGCTGGGCGATTCCCGCCGCAACCGACATTGCCTTCGCCGTCGCAGTCCTCGCAATCGTCGGCTCAAAGCTCCCCGCGGCGCTGCGCACCTTCCTCCTGACCCTCGCGATCGTCGATGACCTGATCGCCATCACGATCATCGCCGTGTTCTACTCGAGCGACCTCAAGCTCCACTACCTTGCCTTCGCGCTCATCCCTCTCGCGCTCTACTGGCTGGTCGCCAACAAGGCCGAGGCACTCTTTAAAAAGCACTACAGCGCCGCGTGGTTCGTTCTTCTCCCGCTCGGCCTCATCGTGTGGGCGCTCTTCTACAACTCCGGCATCCACGCGACGATCGCCGGCGTGGCCCTCGCCTTCATGATCCCGGTGAATCCGCTTTCGAAGTACGGCGAGCGCTACTCGCTTGCCGAAACGTTCGAGCACCGCTTCCGCCCGCTCTCCTCGGGCATCGCCGTGCCGATCTTTGCATTCTTTAGCGCGGGCGTCGCCGTCGGCGGCCTCAGCGGGCTCGCCGAGGCGTGGACCTCAAGCGTTGCGCTCGGGATCACCGTCGGTCTCGTCGCAGGAAAGATGCTCGGCATCGTGGGAACGACGTTCCTCGTGACGCGGATCCGAGGCGCAAACCTCGACCCCGACATTAAGTGGATCGACCTCACGGGTGTCGCGGCGCTCGCCGGCATCGGCTTCACCGTGTCACTCCTCGTGGCCGAGCTCAGCTTCGACGTTGCCAACCCCGCGCATGATTGGGCGAAGGTCGGCGTGCTCACCGCTTCGGTGCTCGCCGCGATCGTGGGCGCCGCCATCCTCACGCCGCGAAACGCCCGCTATGCGAAGATCGCCGAACGCGAAAAGGTCGATGTGAACCACGACGGCATCCCCGACGTGTTTGCCGACGATACTTCGCGCACGAAGTAGCCGCCGGGGAATAGACCGCCGCCTCTACTCGGCGGCGCCCTCCTCGCGCTGCGCGTAGTACGCGATGCGGTCGGTATGCACCCAAATGCGTGCCGCATCCGAGGTAAGCGTGAGAAGCGCGAGGGTGCTCAGCCCAACACCGAGCAGCTCGGTGGCACTCGCCGCTCCCGCGGGCTCGAGCGCGGCTACGCTAATGCGCGCAAGCGAGTCGAAGGCGAGAAGGGCCATGAGGCCGAGCCTCGCCCACCTGTTGCGACCAAGCATGAACAGGAACAGCAGGATCTGCCCCGCAACGAGCACGGTGAAAGGCAGAAGCGGGGCTTCGCCGAGCTGATCGAAGCCGAGGGCGCGCACGATGCCGTCGGCCTGCGCGGCCCCCGATCCCTTCGCCCACACGAGCCCCCACAGAGCCACCACCGCTGCCACTTCAAGCGCGATCATGAGCCCGACGAACCCGATCGATGGGGGCGGCAGGTGGTGGTCGCCGACGTTGCGGAGTGCCTGCAGAAAATCCTCGCGAGCGCCATGCCATTCGCGCTCGAGCGACTGCATGAGTTCGCGCGGGCGCAGCGAGCGTCCACGCAGGTAGAAGATACCCGTGGCACGGTTGCGCGGCTGGATCACCGCGGTGGACCCGGTCGAGCGAGCCTCGGCGCCCGTCACGTCAACGACGGGCAAGTGGCCGTCCGTGCGAAGCGGATCCCCGCCGCCGTTCCTGTGGTGGTAGGAGGTCGAATAATCCTTGATAACGCCCACGGGGATCGCGTGGTCGGCGTGCAACAACGTATCGACGACGTAGTTACGTTCAACGTCCGTGTTTTCGTCGATCTTGTGCGTGACCTGGAACGTGAAGCGCGAAAGCCCCACGCCGCGGTCGAACGTCGCCGCGGCAAGCCACGTTACGCGGTGCCCGCCGGGCATGACCCACTTATGCGGCACTCGCCAGAACCGGATGTGGTGACGCCTGAGCGTCGTACCGCCCACCTCCTGCTGGTAGGCGAACTCGTGCCGTCGACCAAAGAGGAAGAGCGAACTCACCGGGGCCTGCGGGTAGGAGCGTCGAAGAAGAAACGAGATTACCGCGCGCCTCGCGCTGTGCAGCGTGTTCTCCTCCGCGAGAACCCAGCCGGCCTTGCGCATCGCCACGTGGATATCCTCGGCTGAGCCTTCGAACGCAAGGTTCACGGGGTCGCCCAGCAGACCGTCAGCCGTGCGCGTGCGCCCCATGAAGTAATCGGGAACGTACACGGCCGTGAGCGCCTGGTGAATGCGCGGGAGAGCGACGTAGGTGAACACGAGCCAAAACACGAGAAGGTTGACGAGGCGCCTCGGGTTGGTCGTGAGGCCCTGCCGCAGAAACACGTAGGCAAGCACGAGCGAGAGAACGGTCGCGAGCAGCACGAATAGGGCGTCAAGCCGAGGGTAGATCTCGAGGCGCGGGCGGTCGTGGCTATGGCCGGCCGCGTGATCATATTCGGGATACGTGAGCGGAACGGGCCGCTTCCACTTCGCGAACCGGGTGCGTTTCGTGTGCGGCGGGCGGGGCACGACGCGCGGTTTCTCCGGGAGAACAAACGGTTGCGACGGTCGCCTCGCCTCAGCGCGTGCGCGCCCCCCGTAAGCCTCCATGCCGCTCATTGTACGGGCGGCGCCTCCCGATCCCGATGATTCAGGGACCGCCCGATGGAGATTTATAGGCTTGTGTGAGGCTTTAGGAAGAAGGATTCGATGACCTCTACGAGCGAGTTCGCGTCGACAAGCCCGCTGCTCACCCTCAATGACGGCAAGAAGATCCCCCAACTCGGCTTCGGGGTGTACAAGACTCCGAACGATGAGGTGGAGGCCGCGATCGAGTGTGCGTTTGAGGCCGGCTACCGGCACATCGATACCGCGAAGCTCTACGGCAACGAAGAGGGCGTGGGGCGTGCCGTGCGAAACTCGGGCCTCGAGCGCTCGAGCGTGTTCGTCACGACAAAGGTGTGGAACGACGATCACGGGCGCGAAAAGACGCGCCGCGCTTTCGAGGAGAGCCTCGAGCGGCTCGGCCTCGACTACGTCGACCTCTACCTCATCCACTGGCCCATGCCCATGAACGGCCTCGCGGTCGACACTTGGGAGGAACTCATCAGGCTCCGTGAGGAGGGCCTCGCGACCTCGATCGGCGTCGCGAACTTCCCGGCACAGCGCATCGACGAGCTGACGGAGGCGACGGGGGTTGTGCCCGTGCTGAACCAGATCGAGCTCAACCCCTATTTCGCGCAAAACGACCTGCGCGAAGCCAATCGCGAGCGCGGCATCTTGAGCCAGGCCTGGGCGCCCCTTCATCGCGGCAAGGGCCTCTTCGACGAACCGATCATCCGCGAGATCGCCGAGCGCCTCGAGGCAACCCCCGCGCAGGTCGTGCTCACGTGGCACCTCGCGCTCGGCACGATCGCGATCCCGAAGTCGGTGACGCCGAGCCGAATCCGCGAGAACTTCGACGCGCTCAATGTGCGCCTCACGCCCGAGGACCTCGCGGCAATCGCGGCCCTCGACCGCGGCGAGGCCGGGCGCACCGGCTTCGACCCGGAAACCATGGAGCGAGGAGCTGGCTACCAAGGCTAGGCACCACGCACCGCAGCCCCCGACAGTCCGTGCCCGCCAACCGTAAGGAGACAACAATGGCCTACGAAAGCCCACTCACAACCCTGAACGACGGGAAGACGATCCCGCAGCTCGGCTTCGGCGTGTTCAAGGTTCCGAACGATGAAACCGCCGCCGCCGTCAAGGCCGCGATCGAGACCGGCTACCGCCACATCGATACCGCTGCCGTCTACGGCAACGAGAAGGGCGTTCGCGAGGGCATCGATGCCGCGGGCGTTGACCCGAAGGACCTTTTCATCACGACGAAGCTGTGGAACGCGAACCAGGGCTACGACGAGACAATGCGTGCCTTCGACGAGTCGATGGGTAAGCTCGGCCTCGACGTGCTCGATCTTTACCTCATCCATTGGGCGTGCCCGAGCTTCGGCCTCTACAACGACACGTGGAAGGCCTTCATCGAACTTCAGAAGCAAGGCCGCATCACCTCGATCGGTGTCTCGAACTTCCCCGCGGAAAACCTCGAGGATCTCATTGAGACGAGCGGCGTGACGCCCGTCCTCAACCAGATCGAGCTTCACCCCTACTTCAACCAGGCCGAGCTGCGTGTCACCAACACCAAGTACGGCGTAGCAACCGAGGCGTGGGGGCCGCTTGGCCAGGGCGGTGACGTCCTGAGCGATCCCGCGCTCGAGGCCATCGCGAAGGCTCATGACGCGAGCATCGCCCAGGTCATCCTCGCGTGGCACCGCCAGCTCGGCACCATTGCGATCCCGAAGTCGGTCACGCCTTCGCGCATCGCCGAGAACTGGGAGTCGCTCGGCCTCACGCTCAGCGGCGAGGAGATCGAGAAGATCAACGCCCTCTCGCGCGCCGACGGCCGCGGCGGCCCGGACCCGGCTACGGCGGATTTTAAGTAAACCGTCGGCGGCGAAGTTTCGTTCCGCCAAGCGGAAGGTAACAAGTTCACGAACACTGTGCGGAACCTGCCCGCGCCCTCTTCCCCGGGGGCGCGGGCCTTCCTATTTTGGAGGCATGAGTGACGCACGCACCCTTTCACGCACCGACTACACGTTCCGCGCACGCGGTCATTTCGCGCTTTCGCAAGACGAGGCGTGGGACCGCATGACCCAGCAGTGGCTGCCCGCGTGGCTCGGCCTTCAGTCGATCCCCCTCATGGTGGGCGGCCCCCTCGTCAAGAACCCCGGTAAGAACCGCCAGATCATCGGCAAGGTGCTCGGCTCGGCACTCGGGCACCGCATCCGCGTCGAGTACGACAGCCCGCTCGTGAGCGCTCGCATCATCGTGCAAGCGACCCTCATGGAGGATGAGGGCGCGACCGTTCTCGAACTCGATGTGGAGCACGCTCCATCGCACGACGCACTCGAGACTCTCCGCGAGGCGTGGAGCGAGCGCGTCGCGGCTGCCGAAGCCGAAGTTGCGCGCGAACACGAGGCGCATCGAGCACTCTAAGCGCTCGCGAACCGCATACGCGAAAGCCCCGCCCGATTGGGCGGGGCATCCGTGCTGTTCACGCGTGAATGACATCCATGTAGTTCTCCCCAACCGTGGATAACGTTGTGGATAACTCTGTTGAGGCGGGGCTATACGAGAGTGAAACCCAGCCCGACCGAAGCGGCGTTAGACGAGGTAGCCCGCCTGTGCCGCGAGCCACCACTTGACCGCACACGCGGCGATCAGCAACACGACGAGTCCCGCGATCACGCCGCCGTGAATGAGCGCCGATTTTTTCGCGATAGCAACGCGATCCGCGCCAGGTTCGGCGGTGGGTCGGGTTGCGAAGAAAAGGCCGACGGCTGCTGCCCCCACAACGAGGCCTCCAAGGTGGCCCTGCCACGAGATACCCGGGTAGAGGAAACCGATCACGAAGTTGAGCACGATAAGGATAAGAACCTGCGTGCTCTCCGCACCGAGGCGGCGTTGGAGGATCAGGAGCGCACCAAACAGGCCGAAAAGACCGCCCGAAGCGCCTACCGTGCCCGTGAACCACGAATCCGTGCCGATGCTTGACAGAAGCAGCACGGCGGTGTGCCCGCCGAACACGCTCACGAGGAACACCGCGAGATAGCGCCAGTGCCCGAGCGCACGCTCAAGGAATTGACCCACGGCCCACAGGGCATACAGGTTGAGACCCACGTGCGCGATTCCTCCGTGGAGGAAGCCGCTCGTGAGGAAAGTCCACGGCATCGCGAGCGAGCGGAACGGCGCGAACATGAACCACTGCGAGAGCGTGCGGTCAAGCCCGATGAACTGGAGCGCGAAGATCACGGCGCACAGCCCCATGATCGTGTACGTCACGACGGGGAGAGTGCGCACGGGCTCGGCTCCCACAACGGTTCGCGGGGCACTCTGACGCTGACTGTGTTCGGCCTCGCTCACACAGTCGACGCACTGGACGCCGACGGCGGCCCGGCGCTGACATTCGACACACGCGGGGCGATCGCAGCGCTGGCAGCGGATAAGAGAGGGCCGATCCGGGTGGCGCGGGCACACGGAGTCCGTACTACTCGTGTAGTTCGGCTCGCCCGCGCCCGGCTGCGGATCGGCTCCTTTTCCGTAGCTCTGGGACATCGACGAAGTGAACCTTCGGGTCAGTCCTCGATGGTCACCGAGTTGATGACGACGTCTTCGAGCGGGCGATCACGCATGTCGGTATCGACCTTGGCGATCTCGTCGACGACCTTCTTCGAGGCATCGTCGGCAACCTCACCAAACACGGTGTGCTTGCCGTGCAGGTACTGGGTCGGGGCAACGGTGATGAAGAACTGCGAGCCGTTGGTGCCCGAGGGGCGGCCCGTGATGGCGTTCATGCGCTTACCGGCATTGGCCATCGCGAGAACGTAGGGCTCGTTGAAGTTCTTTTCGGAGATCTCATCGTCGAAGTTGTAGCCGGGGCCGCCCGTGCCGGTGCCGGTCGGGTCGCCGCCCTGGATCATGAAGCCATCGATGATGCGGTGGAAGATCACGCCGTCGTAGTAGGGGCGCTTTTCCTTGTCGCCCGTGACCGGGTTCGTGAATTCGCGCTCGCCCTTCGCGAGCTCAACGAAGTTCGCGACGGTCTTGGGGGCGTGGTGAGCGAACAGTTCGAGGCGGATATCGCCGTGATTCGTGTGAAGCGTTGCAAACATGCCTCGATCCTCCCATACCCTCGCTGAAAACCGCTGAACGGCGCACAGCCATTCTGCATAGAAACTGTGATCTGCCGATGCACCGCTAGTAGGCTTGAGTCATCGCGGCGTGGCCACCACCCGCACTTCCAGACCGCCGCCGGGTTAGTCCGGCGCACGAACGAAAGGGTCAGCGATGGCTTTCACCAATTCCAAGCGCGAGGCCAAGAAGGCCGCGAAGAAGCACGCAAAGCACGCGAAGAAGCAGGCCGAAAAGCAGGCGAAGCGCGCGCAGAGCACGTGGTACAAGGCACTCAACAACGCCGGGCCGCTCTTCAACGAGGCGTCGAAGGAGGCGCGTAAGCGCGCCGAAAAGTTCTACGGCGACTACGCCCCCGAGGTTGAAAAGCGCGTACGCAAAGGCCTCGATGTCGGCCAGGCACGCGTGAGCGGGCTTTCGAGCCGCCTTTCCGATGAATTCGATCGCAACGTCGGCCCGCGCGCTCGCAAGTTCCGCAGCGATTTCGAGGCTGACTACCTCCCCCGCGCACGCCGCACCGCGGACGCCGCGAACACGACCCTCAGCGCGGCCGTCGCCGCCGCCGTGGATGCCGCTCGCGCCGAATGGGAGAAGGGCGCGCCCGAGATCCGCACCGCCGCCACCACGAGCCCCGCTGCCGACAAGAAGAAGTCGAAGGTCGGCACCGTCCTCGTCGTCCTCGGCATTGCCGCGGTTGCCGGCACCGCCGGCTACCTCGCATGGCAGAAGACCCGCCCCGTCGAGGATCCGTGGGCCCCGCCCGCGGACTTCGCCCGCTCGCACTACCCCGCCGCTGGCGTGAGCGAAGAGGATTCGACCGTAGTGTCAGATTCGGTGGCCGCAGCCGAGGCCGGCGACGTCTCCGAGTCCCTCGCCGACGGCGAAAAGGAAAACACTCACAAGGGTGAGTGACACTCCGCCGCACAGCAGCACGAGCCCCGTTCCCCACGCCCGCCGTGGGAGCGGGGCTCTCTCGCACACCCTCGCGCCTCTCGCGCCGGCGGATCTTCCGCAACTGTGGCTCCTCCACTCGGATCCGCGCACGTTCACGCTCGACACGATCGGGCCGCTCGAAACCGTCGACCAGATGCAGCGCGTCCTGGGCATGTGGCTCGACTCGCATGAGCGCGACGGCTTCGGTTACTGCGCCATCCGCGAGGCAGGATCGGGCGAGTTCCTCGGTGTCGCGGGGCTTTCCGCGATGCCGCTCGGGAAGCGCTGGGTCGCCAACACCTACGTGCGTTTAGCGCCGAGGGCCTGGGGAACCGGGGTCGCCACGGCCGCGCTCACGACGTGTCTTCGCGAGGTCGCCGCGCTCGACACCGCGCCGCGCGAGGCCGCGTTTATTACCGCGGAGCACAACCTTCCCGCGCGCCGCCTCGCCGAGCGCCTCGGCTTCATCCTCTCTTACGAAAGCGACCCGACCGAATCTGGCGCCCACGTCGTCTACCTCCTCGATCTCCATGACCACACCTGATCCCCGCTCGCCCTTCGGTTTCGCGGGCCGCTACGCACCCTCGCCGAGCGGCGATCTGCACCTCGGCAACCTTCGTACGGCGATCCTCGCGTGGGTTTTTGCGCGCCGCACCGGCCGTCATTTCCTCATGCGCATGGAGGATCTCAACCGTGTGAAGGAAGGCAGCGCCGAGAGGCAGCTCGAGGACATGGAGGCGCTTGGCCTCGACTGGGACGGCCCTGTTGCCTGGCAGTCGAAGCGACTTGACCTGTATCAGCGGGTCGTGGCTGCCCTCGATGAACGCGGGCTCGTCTACGAGTGCTATTGCACCCGCCGCGAGATTCACGAGGCGCCGTCGGCCCCTCACGCCCCGCCTGGGGCGTACCCCGGAACATGCCGGGACCTCACCGAAGTCGAGCGGGAGGCCGGTCGCACGAAGATGCGCGCGCTGAATCGCGAGCCGTCGCTGCGACTGCGCGCGGATACGCACTCCTACGAGGTCACCGACCTGTACGCCGGGCACACCCTGGGCGACGTCGACGACTTCGTGCTCGTGCGCGGCGATGGGATGTTCGCCTACAACCTCGTGGCGGTGGTCGACGATATTGAGACGGGCGTCGATCAGGTCGTGCGCGGGGATGATCTCCTCAGCTCGAGTCCGCGCCAGGCCTACCTCACCGACCTACTCGCGCACGCCGCGCCCTGGCTTTTCCCGCACCCTGATCGCCTCGGCGCGGGCCCGACGGTCGCCGGGACAGCCTCGCCACCGCCTCCGTCAGCGCGCCTCTCCTACATTCACGTCCCGCTCGCCCTCAATACAGATGGGGCGAGGATCGCCAAGCGAGACGGGGCCGTGACGCTCAGGGATCGCCTCGCCAAAGGCGAAAGCCCCGAGGCCGTCGCCGAAACCATCGGAGACTCCCTGGGGCTTCCGGGGTGCCGAAGCGCCCGCGACATCCTCGAGGCCTTCGACCCTGGCGCCTTGCCGCGAGCGCCATGGATCTACACGCCCGGCGAGTGACCCGGCGCCTAAATCACGCTCACGCCGAGCAGCGTACCGATGCCGTAGGAGACGGCCATCGCTGCCGTGCCGCCGAGAATCGTGCGGATCGTCGCCCGGCCCGCTTTCGCCTGGCCGAGGCGCGCCGAAATAGAGCCGGTGAGGGCGAGCGCGATGACAACCGCGAGAACGACAGCGGGGACTTTGAAGGCAACGGGCGTGACGAGCACGGCGATCAACGGGAGGAGGCCGCCGAGCGTGAATGCGATGAGTGAGGCAAAGGCGGCGCCGAGCGGCGATGCGATCGACTCTTCTTCAATGCCGTAGCGCACGCGGGCATGAGCGTCGAGCGCGTCGTGCGCGCTCATGCGTTCGGCGGCTTCGCGCGCAAGGTCTTCGGGGATCCCGGTCTCCTCGAGAGAGGCCGCGAGGGCTGCGAGTTCACGTTCCGGATCCGCGGCGAGACGCTGCCGCTCACGCTCGAGGAGCGAACGTTCGGTGTCTCGCTGCGTCGAAACGGACACGTACTCGCCCATCGCCATCGAGAGCGCGCCGGCACTGAGCGCGGCGGCACCCGCGATCGCGAGAGCGCCGAAGGTCGGGGTTGCGGCGGCGACGCCAACGACCATGCCGGCGACGGACACGATGCCATCGTTTGCGCCGAGCACACCGGCACGCAGGCGGTTGAGGTTCGCCGATGACGCGGCGCGGTCGTGGGTGTCCTCGGAGGAGGTTTCTGAGGCGGTGCTAGAGCTACTCATAGCTCTCACGCTACGTCGCTAAAAACCTTGCCCGCTAGACCGGGAAGCCTACCCTTAGCGTCCTTCGCCACCCTCGACAGCGGCCGCCGGTTTATCGTCGTTCGTCTTCGGCGCCCACAGAAGCGAGGCGATAATCGCGATGATCATCGAACCGGCAATGACGGCGAGCGACAGCCAGATCGGGATCTCGGGGATCGAGTGCACGAAGTGTCCGAATCCGGAATTCTCGGGCCACAGCGGCGCCTCGTGGGCTGCGTGAATGACGAGCTTGAGGCCGATGAAGGCGAGGATCGCCGCGAGACCGTAGTGGAGGTACACGAGGCGATCCACGAGCCCGCCGAGCAGGAAGTACAGCTGGCGAAGGCCCATGAGCGCGAACAGGTTCGTCGTGAACACGATGAACGGGTTCTGCGAAATGCCGAGGATCGCGGGGATCGAGTCGAACGCGAACATCACGTCGGTCAGGCCGATCGTGAGGAACACGAGCAGCATCGGCGTGAAGACCTTCTTGCCGTTCACCACCGTGCGGAGCTTGTTTCCGTCGTACTCATCGTGAACGCGGATGGCCTTCTTGAGCTTCTTCATGACGAAGCCGTCCTCGGCCTCCTCCTCTTCCTCGCCCTGGACCTGCTTATAGGCCGTGTAGAACAGGAAGATCGCAAAGATGTAAAACACCCACGCGAAGGAATTGATCACGGCGATGCCGAGCAAAATCAAGATCGCACGCGCAATGAGCGCGATGATGATGCCCACCATGAGCACCTCTTGCTGGTATTTCCTCGGCACAGCAAACTTCGACATGATCACAATGAACACGAAGAGGTTGTCGATACTGAGCGAGTATTCGGTGAGCCAGCCCACGATGAATTGTCCCGCGACCTGGTGGTCGGCGAGGAAGTAGAGCGTGACGGCGAAGATGAGCGCGAGCGCCACGTAGAACACGACCCAGCCGATGCACTCCTTGAAGGACGGCACGTGGGGGCGCTTGAGAACGAGGAGAAGGTCGATAACGAGGATCGCAACGAGGACGATCAGCGAAATGACCTCGAACTGCAGGGAAATCTCACCCATCGGGGTCCCTTCGGGCTGGGGGCGGTGGAAATGACGAGGGCGCCTCACATCATGGGGCGCCCGTCTTCGGATTGTGTCTAGTCTACGTGTTCACCTTGGACGAGAGTCGAGCGAAGAGGTCAGGAATCACCTGCGCAATGTCGCTTGCGAGAATCGGCGCGTGGCCCTCACCCGCTGCGAGGGCCGCGGCGTGAGCGTGCAGGGTCACAGCGGCTTCGCACACCGCAAGGAGCGTCCGACGGTCGCCGCGCTCAAGCCCTTGCGCGATCTGTGCGTGGTTGAGCGCCAGCAACGCCCCGGTGATGCCCGCGAGCGCATCGCCCGTTCCCGCGGTCGCGAGGCGCGTCGTGGGCGATGTGACCGCGAGAGTGTCGGTCCCCGGCGCGGCAATCCACGTCGTGTGCCCCTTGAGGATCACCGTCGCACCAGTGCGCTCGGTGAGGGTCTCGGTGGCCTCGCGAGGCGAGGCTTCGATGCGGCCACGGTCCCAGCCGTCGAGCAGAGCCGCGGCCTCCCCCGCGTGAGGGGTGAGAACGAGGCGGGCGGAGAAATCGTCGGAATTCGCACGCGCCAGGGCGGGACTCAGCGCGCCCGCATCCGCGACCAGATGGGCACCCGGCGAGGTTTCCGTCATGCACGCGCGCACGGCCTCAAGACGGCCCGGCCCTTCCCATCCGGAGCCAGCCACGAATACCTGTGCACGGCCGACGGCGGGGACGACCTCGGGTGTACGCGCTATCACCATGCGCGCGACGGCTTCGGGCCCGAGGTAGCGCACCATGCCCACGCCGCAGCGGGCCGCCGCTTCACAGCCGATGAGCGCCGCACCCGGGTAGTGCTCGCTGCCCGTCGCCATGCACACAACGCCGCGCGTGTACTTGTGGTCGCGTTCGGTAGGCGCGGGCCAGTAGCGGGCGAGGTTGTCGAGACCGGTCACGAGAAGAGCTCCTTGACGTCGTCTGCGGTGATCTGTGCGCTGAACGCCTCGCCGCCGTCGGTGAGCGAATCGAACAGCGCGCGTTTCTTCTCCTGGAGCGCGAGGACCTTGTCCTCGATCGTATCTGCCGCAACGAGACGGTAGACCATGACGCGCTCCGTTTGGCCGATGCGGTGCGTGCGGTCAATCGCCTGGTTTTCGGCGGCGGGATTCCACCACGGATCGAGGAGAAACACGTAATCGGCCTCGGTGAGCGTCAGGCCGAAACCGCCGGCCTTGAGGGAGATGAGGAATACGGGATCGTTGCCCTCGCGGAAGTCTCGGATGACGTCGGCTCGATCGCGGGTCGAACCGTCGAGGTACTGGTAGGCGATCTGGCGTTCCCGAAGCTGCTCCGCGACGCGCGCGAGGAAGCTCGTGAACTGCGAGAATACGAGAACCCTGTGGCCCTCGGCGACGACCTCGTCGAGGCGCTCGAAAAGAACCGCGAGCTTCGTCGACGGCGCGTTCTTATCGCCGCCATCGTCCACGAGCGCGGGATCGAGCGCGAGCATCCGCAAGAGCGTGAGTGAGCGAAACACGATGAAGCGGTTCTTGTCCATGTCGTCGATGAGGCCGAGGACCTTCTTGCGTTCGCGTTGAAGCACCGAATCGTAGATCCTGCGGTGCGCCCCCTCGAGCTCGACCTTGACGACCTGCTCCTGCTTCTGAGGAAGGTCCTTCGCCACGAGTTCCTTCGTGCGCCGCAGCATGAACGGGCGGAGCCGGCGGCGAAGCACGGGCATCTTCTCCGGATGCTCGCCCGATTCGATCGGCTGCGTGAAGTGGGTGCGGAACTGCACGTGAGGGCCAAGAACACCCGGCGCGACGATCGACATGATCGCCCACAGGTCCCCGAGGGAGTTCTCCATGGGCGTGCCGGTGATCGCGAGGCGAAACGGCGCCTTGATCCTCTTGACCGCTTGATGGATGCGCGAGGCGCGGTTCTTCACGAATTGGGCCTCGTCGAGGATGAGGCCCGCAAACTGTTCGCGTGCGAAATCCTCCGAATCGATGCGGGCAATCGTGTAACTCGTGACGACAATATCGGCGCCCTCGATTTCGCGCCGCAGCTCCGTTTTTCGGGCGCGCCTCGTGCGATCCACGAGCGCAACCTTCAGGTTGGGCGTGAAGCGCTCGGCCTCCGCCTGCCACACACCGAGCACGCTGCTCGGCGCCAGGACGAGGAAGGGGCGATGGGTGCCGGAAGACGTCGGACCTGAACTTGCCTGGGCGGAGGTCTCCCCCGCGTGCACCATCACCGAGCCGTTCCCCTCCCCCGCGCTCGCCGTCTCTCGCGCGTGCTGGATAAGCGTGAGCGCCTGGAGGGTTTTGCCAAGCCCCATGTCATCGGCAAGAATCCCGCCGAGCCCGAGCGAATACAGCAGCGCAAGGAACTCGAAGCCCTCACGCTGGTAGGAGCGCAGCTTCGCGTGCAGCCCGGCTGGAATGGGCGTATGGGGGATGGCCTCGAGGTTCTTCAGTTTTCCGACGGTTTCTTCCCAACCGTCAGCAGCCTCGGTCGCATCCGCCGCGTCGGCGAGATCCTCCCAGAACCCCACCTGATACTTCGAGATCTGCTGGCGTTCGGGGTTCCATTCCGCGAGAGCCTCCCCCTCGGCGATGAGGGCGCGCAGGGCATCGAATGCCGGATGCTCAAGCGAAAAGTAGGTGCGATCCTCGAGCAGAAGCGTCGACTGCCCCTTCGCGAGCGCCACAAAAAGGGAGGGGAACGGGATCGTTCTGCCCTCGAGCGTGACCTCGAAACCAAGGTCGAACCAATCATTCTTCGAAGGATTCTCGGTCTGCCTCACGCGCACGGAAGGATCGCCATCGAGTTCACGATAGGTGTGGCGCGTGCCTGAAACGGTGACGTCGATGCCGTCCATCGCCTCGAGCTCAGGCAGAACACGCGTCGTGAAGTGGGCGGTGTCCACGTCGCTCAGCTTCTCGGTGCCTTCGGGGGCGCGGTCATCGGGGCGCGCGCCGCCAACCGTTGGCCACAGGTCACGCACCTCGGCAAGAAGCTCATCCTCGTAGTCGTGCTCGCGGCCAGCACCACCCTGCTGGTACACGCCGAAACGACTCCGAGTTGAGGGGTAGAACCACGACCACGCGAGTGCAACCGTGTTCGCACCGCTGTAGGCGACCTCGAGCTGCAGCCGCGGCTTTTTCGGCGCGGGCATCGTGACGCTTCCGTCGCCGCTTGCGACGCTCGTGACGCGGTTCAGGCGAGGAAGCGCGCTATCAAAGAACGCCTCGCGGTCGCTCTTTGGCACGTCGATGCGAGTGCGTGCCTCGAGGAGCTTCTGCACGGGCATCGGCACAGGCGCGGAGGTTGCCGCGAATTCAATATCGAACGTGTCGCGGGCGCCCTGGCGGATGTCGATGACGCCGTTCGAACCGAGCATGCGCGCCTCGGGCCTCGGTTCGCCGTCAATATGGGCGAGGGCCCGCACCGTGAGATCGTCGGCGCCGGTCAGGTCGAGGCCGACGTCGGCCCCCTCACCAAGCCGGACCTCGCCAACGTTCTCCAATCCCACAAACGCCACCCCCGCCTCGCGAGCGCGCGCGAGAGCCTCCCACAGGATCGGCGAGCGAAACTGGTTGATCCACAGCTGCTCGACCGCGGCCGTGTGGCTGCGATCCGCCTCCGACAGCGCAAAGATCCTGGTCAAGGCGTCAGCATGCGCGGGGTCGAAGCCTCGACCGTTCATGCGGTACTCGAACGTCCGCCACGACAGCCCCGACTTGATCCAGTTGTTGCGCTTACCGCGGCGCAGCGGGCGGATCGACAGATACACGCTCTTACCCGCCTCGAGGTGCGCCATCGTGAACGGCTCATACCCCCACGAGAACCTGGTCTTGTGGAGCTGCTCGGCCTTGAGGTCAAAACCGAGCGCGAGAGGGGTCGTGTCCTCCGTTTCCTCCTCGCTCGCCCGCAAGAGCGGTGCGAGGGTCTCGAGCCACGACGCTGCCTTCTCCTCGGGTTCCGCCTCGCGGGCCTCCGCCCACTCCTCTGCCTGCTGGCCCGACCACAGGGCAAGCGCCGCGCCGTGCTTGCAGTTCATGACCACGGGACACGAACACGTCGACTGCACGGGAATCCACAGGGGAAGCGCCCCCTCGGTCTCGCTTTCGTCATCGTCGACATGGTGGAGCGACACCCGCACCCGGTAGGACTCCGCGCCGCGCCCGTGCACGACGCCGATGAGCTCGCCCTTCGACCCGGTCGAGGTCGTCACCCAGTTGGGAAGGCGAACATGGTCGTCATTCGCGTAATCGGCCGCGCGCTCCACGACGACGCGTCCAAACACCGGTTCGATGAGGGCCTTCGGCACGCAAGGAAACGGCGGCTGAGGGGTGTGCGCGGAAGAAGCCATAACTTCCAGGGTACAGGCCAGGAAAAGGCGCCGTCGGACCACCAAGAGCCCTCCGCTCCCTAGCCGAGGGGCGGGCCTGCCCCCGGCCTGCTGCCCGAGGGATGGGCCGGCCCCGGGCCCTTCCGGCCCTCACCGCCTACTCACCTTGCCCCCGCCCCGACCCCTCCCCGGCCCTCTCGCCCACTCCCCCTCCCCGACTCCTTCCTTCCTGACCTAGAAAACTAACCCCTACGTTTGTGGCGCAATTCGGGTGGGTTCCGCCGCAAACGTTGGGTTTAGATTCGCGCGACCTCGAGGAGCCTCCAGGCGCGACCGTTTAGCCTTGAGCCATGGTGAACCAGGGCACATTCAAGAACGAATTCGAAGAGTGGGCACCCGCCTGTGTGCAACTCGCTTACACCTACGCCGACGGCCACGAGACACTCGACCGACTCTGGGTGATCGCACACCTCGGTACAACCGTGACGCCGTACGCCGTTTACGAAGTCAACGGCCGGATTTGCGAACCTTACAGCCTCGACGAGGCGATTCCTGAACTCGACTGCTCCCCCGAGGCGCAGGGGGAACTTCTCCATCCCCTCCTCGAGAACTCGGTCGAACTGCGAGACGCAGTCGTCGAGGCGAACGAGCCGCTGCCCACTCGCATCGTGCTGCGCTACGAAGTCAAGCAGGAGGAACTGACAGCGAGCATTACCTACGACTCGCTCGAACCCGGAGTTCCCGAAGAGAAGCAGGTGAGCAATACCGAACTCATCGAGCGGTGGATTGAGCGACTACGCGAGACCGGCGATGACTCTGCATCCGCGCTCCCTGAGGAACCCGGCGACGAACAGGACGCTCACGCCGCCCCTATCGAGTTCGAGCCGACGGACCCCACCGACTTCGAGACGCCTTTCGACCAGTGGTCGGCATACTGCTTGCAGGTCGCCTATAGCTTCGCCGACTGCCACGAGTCACTTCAGCGCGTATGGGTCGTTGCCCACCTCGGCGGAGCCGTCTCGGTGAACGCCGTATACGAGATCGACGGCGCCATCGTCCGGTCGCACGAACTCGGCAAAGCAATCCCCGAGCTCGAAAGCCCGATCGAGGAGCAGGTCGAGTATCTCCTCGAACCGCTCACCGAAAATACGGCCGATTTCCAGGACGAACTAGAGGCCGCGGGCGAGCCAGTTCCTACCCGTATCGTGCTGCGCTTCAACGTCGCCGATGACGACGTGAATGAGGACCTCACCTATGAACCCCTCGAACCCGGCGTTGCCGAGGAAGACCAAAGCCCCGCGAGCGTGCTCCACGAACGCTGGGTCGAGCGCTTGCGCGACACGGGCAACGACGCAGCTGGTGCCCTATGAAACTAAACCCCACGTTTGCGGCGGTAAGAGACGAGATACCGCCACAATTGTTGGGGACAGATCCCCCTGGTTTCGCTAGGGACGCCGTCAGCCCTTGCGGACAACGTTGCGCGCGCCGCCGATTGGCTCCTCGATCACGCCGACGCCGACGGCGACCTGTTCCTCGAATACATCGACGAATCAGGCCACGGCCTTGCGAACCAGGGCTGGAAGGACTCGGGTGGCTCCGTGCGATTCGCGGACGGCACGATCGTCGAAGGACCGATCGCCCTCACTGAAGTACAGGGGTACGCCTATGAAGCTAGGCTCGTAGCCGCGTGACTCCTCGAGGAGCGCGAAGAACGCCTGGTCATCGACCGTCTCATGGACTCGACGATGTTCACGGGCTTTGGCATCCGCACCCTCTCGAGCGACAACAGCGCGTACTTCCCGACCCGCTACCACGGTGGCAGCGTGTGGAGTCACGACACGGCGTTCGTCATGCGCCAAGCCATGCGTGCGGGATTCACAAGCGAGGCACGGCAGATCGCCCGGTCGCTCGTGCGGGCGGCGCAGGGCTTCGACTGGCGTCTGCCCGAACTGTTTGCGGGGGATCCGACGGTTGCCGTGCAGCAGCCGCTGCCCTATCCCGCATCGTGTCGTCCGCAGGCGTGGGCTGCGGCGAGCGCCGTTCCGATCGCCGAAGTGCTCGGGCTGCTCCCCGCACGAGACTAGGGCTTGACCTCGACTTTCACGACGTACCCGCTGAGTGGGAGATGCACGAGGGCATAATCGGGGCGGCGCCCCGTACGCTCCTCGAGGGCGTTCAGGTAGGTCGCGAGCTGGCCCACGTATTCGCGGCGAATGAAATCGAGGACGTCGGCTGGTTCGGTCCGCGAATTCGTTTTGTGATCCACGACGATGCTGTGACCGTTTTCGAGGGTCAGGAGCGAGTCGATCCAGCCTTCCATGGCTTGACCGTCGGCATTCCACCACGCCACCGGAACCTCGGTGCCGGCGGTGTGCCCGGGAAATTCGCGCGTGATCCAGGCGTGCCATCGCTCGCCGACCTCGACGATGACCTCGGGCGTGACCTTCGCTTTGAGCAGAGGGTTTGTGCCGAGCCATCGATCGGTGATCCTCCGGGCAAGGGTGAGCTGGCGCTCGCGCGGTAGCTGCGAGTACGGGGTCGCAAGGTAGGCGTGGACGGCTTCGCCTACGAGTTCTCGGTGCGTTCCGCCCTCCCCGACGAGAGGGGCGCCGAGCTTCGCGTGGATCGTGACTCGCGCGTCGATGCCGGTGGACTCAACGGCGCTCGCGGCAAAACGCGCGGGAAGGCCGCCCTCGTGCTCGATGAAACTGGACGGCGCCCCCGTGGGAGCCGCCGTGGGTTCCGCCGCGAGTGGGCTTCGCTCCCGGCGGTACGGTTCGAGAGGCGAATCGGGGTCATCGGCGTCGCCTGGGGTCTCGTGGTGGAGAACCGTCACGGGGATCGTTGAGACGCGAGGACCGCACTCACACTCGTTCGCTTGGGCGTCGTCGTCAGCATCAGCGGCGCAGTGAGGCTCGCTCTGGCCCGGCAGGCCGGCCGGGACGCGCGCGCCGGTCACGGTGAGGGCTGCGCAGCCGTCGGATTTCTCCGTGAGCTCGAGCGTGTACGTGGCCTTCTGATCCCGAGCCTCCTTGCGTTCTTTCACGGCCTTTGTGGATTCGTCCCGCTCGGGGGTCCACGTGGCTGCTTCGGCGATTTCCGCCTCGAGAACCTCGGGCGAAAACTGCGCGTACAGCGTCTCGGTAAGGTCTTTGTGACCTGCGAGAACGAGCTGATATTTCGCTCGCGTGAGCGCAACGTAGTGGATGCGGGCCTCCTCCGCGCGGTTGGCGAGACGCGCGCGCGTCACATCGCTATCGTGTGCGAGCGCCTTTGCCATGGGCGCGAAAGAGTCGTTGATGATCGGGTTGAAGCGCAGCGCTCGACCGGTGAGGGGGTGTTCGGGATCGAATTCCGACGCTGGCCTCGGCCGCACGGTCACCGCGTCTCGAACGTTTTTCGCCTTCTCGGGAACGATCGTGACGACCACGGGCCACTGCAGGCCCTTTGCACCGTGGATGGTGCTGACGGTGACGGCGTTCGGGTCGTGCGCAAGCCTGTGCTCCTTGCCGTGCTCCGCAAGGAAGGCCCCGAGGCCGGCTAGGCCCATGGCGCGGCCCCTGCCCGTGCACTCCTCCTCGTACTCGCGGGCAAGCGAATGAAGGGCATCGAGAACTGCGAGTCGCTCCTCGCTCGCACTCCACTGCTTGACGCGCCGCGGAAGCTCGAGCGCATCGATCAGGGCGAGGACAACTTCGCTCGGACTGAGTTGAGCAGCGCGCGCACGCAAAGCTTCGAGGCCCGCAAGTGCGGGATCTTCACGCCAGGTGCGCATGCGCCGCGCACGCTCGGCACGATTGGGGAGTGCGCCAAGCTCGTGGAACCAGCTTTCGTGCGACGCATGCTCCGGCACGAGGCTCACCAGCTCGGCGAGAGCGAGAGTGTCATTCGGGTCGAGGAGGGACGCGAGGCCGGCGCGCATCATGTGCGCCTCGCGTCCGGTCCATAGATCACGCTTCGCGCCAGTCGTGGGTATGCCGAGGGTTTCAAGCGCGTCCGTCACGGTGGCAAGTGCTCCTCCGTTTCTCGCGAGCACGGCAATATCACCGGGCGTCAGGGGTTTTCCTGCGATTGCGGCGCCCGAGGTGAGGAGCGCGTGGATGCCCGTCGCGATCGAGCTTCGCAATGCTGCGTCCTTCGCGCGGGGCAGGTTCTCGGGGCCTTTCCACAGCTCCACGCCGCCCTCATGCCGCGTGTTCTCGCGGGCACCGGGCACGTCAAGCGCGACAGTCGACGGCTTCATGTCTCGAAAGATTGCCGTGAACAGGGCGTTGGTGAGGGCGAGCGGCGGCTCAGAGCTTCGATAGGAATCGGTAAGCGCCTCGACGTTTCCGCCGGCGAACCCTCCGCGGCCCTCGCGCACGGCGTCGACGACGCCCGACATGAGCTCGGGGGCCGCGTCGCGAAAGCCATAGATTGACTGCTTTTGGTCACCCACCCACACGACGTCCTCGACAAGGTCGCCAAGACGCATGAAAAGCTCGAGCTGAATCGGGGATGTGTCCTGAAATTCGTCAACGGCGAGGAAGCGAAAACGGCTCTTGAGTGAGGACCGCACGCGCTCGTTGTGAGTGACAAGATCGAGCGCGAGGGTCTCTTGATCGGCGAAATCCATGACCCCCAGGGCTGCCTTGTGCTCGGCATACGCTTCGAGCGCGTGGGCCGCAGTCGAGAACGCGAGGAGAATCAGTTTCTCGACATCCGCGAGGAACGCTTCGTTACCGAGAACCCCCACGCCGTCGCTCGCGCCGAGGATCAGGTCGGCAAGCGGTGCGAAGACAGCCTGGGGTCGCGCACCGGGCTTTTTTCCTCCGTGGGCCGGGCGCACTTTCCTCACGTCGGCGAGTGCCATCCACTGCGTCCACGGCACGCTCTCGATGCCGCGGCTCATGCGACGGTAGAGCGACTCGAGCGTCACGATCGATCCCTCGATGTTTCCGAGTGTCGACGAGACCCGTTTCGCGGGCTCGCCGTCGCTCGGCCAATGCGTAAGCTCCTCGCCCTGGGCCTCGGCCGCACGCGCCGCGTCGCGATCCGCCGTGAGTTCTGCGAGGCAACTTTCGAAAACTCGCAGCCAGGCTCCGCGTTGATCGGGCCCACTCTCGTAGCCTGCCTCATTGATCATCGAGCGGAAAGCGGTGATCGATTCCTCGGCACTGCGCTCGAGGGCGGCGGGTGTGATGCCGTTCGTGCGCGCGAGCCTCGTCATGCTCGTGACGGCGCTCGCCCACGATTCATCACGCTCAAACGAGTTCGCGCCTTGATCTGGTGCCCCTTCGTATCCGAGTCGAGCAAGGAGCGCGTGCTCGCGCTCCTCGATCTCGGCGATGGTGTGGTTGATCGACGCCGTGAAGATGAGTTCGCTTTCCTCTTCGCTCAGCACTCGCAGCTCGGGGCTAAGCCCCATGTCAATCGCGTAGTCCTGAACGATGCTCCCCGCGATCGAGTTGACCGTGCCAATGAGTGCCGAGCCGATCTCGTTCGCCTGCTCCACGTGCCCGAGCTCGAGAAGGCGTACTTGGAGACGCTCGCGGAGCTCGGCCGCGGCCTTCACCGTGAAGGTCGTCGCGATGATTTCGCTCGTGCGCACGCCGCCCGCGAGCGCATCAGCCAGTCGCGTGGTGAGGGTGTAGGTTTTGCCGGATCCCGCCGACGCGGTGATGACGGTGAAGGTCATGAGTAGTCTCCCGTGAGTCCCGTGAGCAGGCAGTAGTCGCTGTAGGCGGCGTTAGCGTCGACGAATACGCGCCCCGCTTGCGCGCGTTCCTCGGCAAGTTCCGCCGCGGCTTTTTTGTGGGCGGTGTCGAGGGGCGAAAGACCGCTGGCAAGGGCGATGTCCCCCAGCGCACTCGTCACGCGGCCCTGGGCGATCGCGCTCAGTTCATCCTCGATCGTGGCGCGAAGCCGCTCGAAAAGGGCGAGGCTTCCGTCGGAAGTTTCGCCGCTTTCCCCTCGCCCGCCGAGGCCCCGGTCTAGGGTCACGAACTCCGCGTGCCGCAGCATGAAATATCCGGAGCGCGGCTCACGCATCTCACCTCTCTGTGCGCCGTATGCCCACGCGTAGGTCGCAAGCTGGAGCGCTGCGTGTGTGGCGACGTAGTTCGCGTATCGCGACGTGCTGTTCGTCCACTTGAAGTCGAGGAGAACGGGTCTTCCGTTCTCGTCGATTCCCGTGAAGTCGATCGAACCGAAGAGGGGCGCGGTGAACTGCTGGGCTGCGCCGGTGGCTTCCACCGTGAAGGTGAGGGGCACGCCTTCGAGTGCATGCTCGATCTGAAGCACGCTGATGCCCGCGCTGCGGAGCGTGCGAAACAGCATGCCGATGCTAGTTTTCGCCCGCCGTAGGACGTACGCGCGCAGAGCCTCGTTGCCGGGGAGGTCGAGATGACTCGCGTACCGGGGGATGAGGCGCGCCACGAGTTCCTCGACGGTGCTTTCGGGAACCTCGTAGCTTGGCGGCACGAGTTTGTCATTGACGAGAGTTTCGATAACGGCGTGGACGAGCGTGCCTATCGCGCGGTTGCCGCTCGGGACGCTCGCGGCGCTGCCCGGTTTGATGCCGAACGGGTAGCGGAGCACCCATTCAAGGGCGTCGCGGTGAAGTTTTTCGAGCTGCGTAAACGACAGGCGTTCTGGCATGAGGTGCATCCCGGGCGTCACGTCGCGCGCGAGGGTTGATGGCGGCATGAATCGAAGCTCGGGCACTGTTTCGAGCAACCCCGCCTCGAGCCGTCGCGCGGCCCATTGACGCGCATCGATCGTGAGCGCCCGATGCTGCGTGGGATCCGATTGCTTCGCGTCCAGAGCCTGGATGTCGGGGTGGGCCTCAAGCCATGCTCCCGCGAGTGGCGCGAGTGCAGGGTTGAGGCTCGCACGCTCGCCGTCCACGACATCGGCAACGACGGCGATGATCGTTGAGGCTCGACTCAAAGCACGCAGTTTCGTGCCCATCTCGAGCGCCTCGAGTGCCTCCGGTTCAATGACGCGGGCCCCGCCCTCTTCGAGCAGGTCAACTTCCGAACGATCCCACGTGGCACTGCGCCTTCCTTGGACTCCAGCGGCGCCCCACCACACCACCGTTCCTCCATCCACGTGCGCCTCACTCACCGCCGTTTCCCACGGGGTAACGGATGGCCGCGCGAGCACCGACCGTGCCGAAGGCGCGGAAGCCGAGACGAGGTCGCGCAGCTCGCGCTCACTGAGCGAGGGCCCTCCCACGAGGCCCACGAGATCGCGAAGGGTCGCGAGGTGCTGGCGAATGATTCTCTTCGCGGGCCCGGCCGCTCTCGGCATCGATTCCACTCGTGCCTCGAGAAACTCAAGGCGCCTGCCGAGAGCACCGACCGCCACGCGCTCCCCCGGAGTTTCGGCGGTGAACGCGCACAGCTCACGCACGATCGCGACATTCTGCGTGCCGACTTCGGGATCTGCAGCTATTTCCTCGAGCGCCCGCGAGAAGGCCGAATGCGGATCGCTCGCGTCGATCCCCGCTTCCTCCCCGAGGGCGCGAAGGAGCGCGCGGGTCACCTTCCACGGCAGCACGGGGGCCGACGCTTGCCTCTCTCCCGCAGATTCCCGCCCTTTCTCGCACGGAACCTCGACACTGAGGAACTCCACGAGCGCCTGCACGTTCACGGGAGCGCTACTCGCCTCGAGAAAGAGCGGCACGATCTGTGCGGCAAGCCGTGGCAATTCCGACGGCGCATGCGCGACGGGCGGGAGGCCGCGCCGCGTAAGCGAGAGGTCAAGCGGGAGTGTTCCCCTACTTGCAAGCACGGTCACGGCGCCTTCGCCCGCGCATGCGTCTTCGAGGATCTGCGCGGCAATTTCCCCGGCCGAGAGTTCCTGGGGCGCACGCACGATCGACAGTGAACCGGGCACGCGCGCATCGTCCGCGCAAACCGTCACCTCGACACCGCAGCGCGAAAGGAGCGTAAAAATCGCCGGCCACCGGCCGGGCAGACTGCGAGGATCCTCGGTGCACTCGATGGCCTCGATCCCCAGTGGCCACACTTCGCTCGAAGCCGCAAGCCCTTCGAGCTCGGCGTGAACACTCGCGAGATCATCGGCAAACCCCGGTGGCAGATTCGCACCGGGAACTCCTTCGACGCCCACGACAATGGCCTGTTCGAGAGCCGCGAGCGCCTGAAGCCGGGGCTGGCGTACTCCATCAATCCGGCGAGGCTCCGGCGCACACCACCCCAATTCGAGCGCCTCATCGCGTAGCCGAAGCAGCACGCGCGCCGTGTTCCACGGATCCAGCTCTCGCGAGCGCCGATACCACGAATGATCCACCTCGCCGAGAAGGCGGTGCATGCGCGCAACCCTCACCGCGTGCGACGTTTCCGGATGACGCAGCCCCAGGCGCGTAAGCAGCACCCCCACGAGCTCTCGCGGCCCCGCGACCATGTCCCACGTACGCTCCGCGCCGCCGCGCGACGCCCACGCAGCGCCATCCGCAAGCCAGCCAAATCGAATCCTCACGAGGGCCCCTCTCGACCGTTTCCCGTTACGCCCACAACGGTATCCCGGGGGTGAGACATTTAAACCGGCAACCGTCGGACCCGCCCTCAACCGCACGCTCGACGGCGACCCGAGGAGCCCAACCCAAGCGCTGCCCCACCCGTGTGCCGTCCCCGGTGGCCAGCACGCCGCGGTGCGAGCCTCATAGCCCCGGCTCTGCGCAGCCAAAACACGGCAGTCGCCGTAAAAGTGGCGGAGCACACATGCCCTAATTTCCCAAAACGATGTCTCTGAATAGCGCTTGACCAGCGACTGTTATATATTCGTGATGTTCGTGTCGCGGGTCTCCCCGTGACGGAACCGCGTTCCTCATCTTCACAAACGAGGGCTCAGGCCCGCGCCGCCAAGCGGCGTTCACATCGCCACCCGCCACTAACACCATCGCGCGGGTGGGGCGGTGCCGCGGTGAGGGGATTTCCGCGGTACGAGAAGCGCCCGGCGGAGGGGGTCCGACGGGCGCTTCTCTACATCTCCGGCCCCTTTCATCCGGGTGCCGGTCCTGTCTTATTCGGGCGCAGCCTCATCGGAAGCCAAGGAGCCGTCGGGCCCCTCCCCCGCATTCTTCCCACCCGGGTTGCCACCGAGGTAGCCGAGGTAGCCGAAGCCGCCCTCCCACGGGTCCAGGTCGTCTTTCAAAGCGTGCTCTGCCGACTCGTGCACGAGTCGCGTCGTGGCCTCCATGCCCTCGGCAATCACGAAGCCGAGCGGCATATATTCCTTGAACTGATCCCAGAGCGCGCGCGCATCGGCACTGCTCAGCTTCGACTCCCCCGCGGGAAGCTCCAAGAAAATATCCTCGAGAACGCCCTGGGTCGCCGGAATGAGATCCAAAGTTCCGCGCGTGCCCGGCCCACTCAGGCACCACGTGATCAGCTCTGGTGACACTTCCGCGGACGTGCCCACAACGAGCTCACGATCCCACGGCACGCGCGAGATTTCAGTCCGCCCCACCCTCACGTGAGGAAGTCCGACGGTTGCCGCAAGAAGTCGCTCACTCGCTTCACCCACCGCCTCCGTGTCGTCAAGGGGGTGAAGCACCTGAAGGCGAATGCGCAAGCCGTCCGGCGTGAAGTACGGAACCTTCCGCCCTTCCGCCAGCTCCAGAACGCCATCGCTCGTCCAGTTGTACCCCAGTCCCGTGATGCCTTCGACCGGGCCATCAGCCGTTTCGCGGATCCACAGCACCTGGAAGGTGTCGAAGATGCGCCGCATGTACGGGCTGATGCGCGTAGATTCCGGCGTGCGAATAATGAGCGAGTGAGGCTCGGCCTGCGCGCTCGCGATAAGGGCCGAAATCCACGGGCTGAACTCGATGACCTCCACCGGCATGTCGATCACGCGCGGCACGAGAGGCGTGGCGTCCTCGTAGTATTCACCACGGCTAATCTGCTCCCGCGGGGTTCGGTTTGCCCAGCCCGCATCGTCCACAAGATCGAGGTCGATGCTCACGTCGCTCGCGCTCGCCGAGAACGCACGCGCGCAGGCTTTCGCAAACGCGATCGTCTCGGCGCGCGGCCCGACGATCTCGGCCGCACAGTAGGGAGCGCCGATGAAGACAACATCAACGAACCAGATGGGCGGAGTATTGGACGTGCCGTCAGTGATCGCAACAGCACCACTGTCGGTCGACCACATCTCGTGATCCGGCGAGAACACGGCGCTCACGACATCGGCGAGGCGCTCGGCCTCCCACTCGCGCGGGCTGTGAAGCCGCACAATGGCCTGCTGGTTCATGCCTTCACCTCTCAGTTGTTTGCGTGTGGACTGCCGAAGCCACGCGAGTGCGTCACTTCCTCATCGCCACCCTCGTACACGATCTGAACAGTTTCGCCAGGCTGCCCCATGCGGAACATGCGAGCCCGGCCCGTCGGGAGGGAGCGGGCGCGCTCGCCACCGAGGAGTAGACCCTCGGTACGGTCGCCCGAGAACATGAAGCCCGTCGCGCCACTTTCACGCACCGTGTTGAACACCGGCTCATACAGGCCGCGCGATGCACCTGCGACACGGCGAGCAATGATCGCGGAGAGGTTGATCTCCGGCCCCATCGCGAGGAACGGTTGAAGAGCTTGAAGTGGGCTCATGTTGCCGGCCGTGAGCACGTCATAGTCATCGATAAGCAAAACGATGCGCGGCTGCGATTCACCCTCGGCCTCGGCCGCTTCGGGTGAGCCGGGAACGCGCTTCTTAAGCTCGGGAATAATGGCGGCCACGAGCTGCTCAGCCAGGGTCGCGGAAGCCGCATACCCGCCGAGATAGGGCTCGGGGATCGCATCCGCGAGGTTTCTGCGGGGATCGAAGACGGCAAAGACCAGCTCCTCCTCGCTCCACCGCTTCATCATCTCGCGCGCGATGTACTTGAGCATGCTGGTGCGGCCCATCTTGTTGGAGCCGAGGAGCACCATGTTCCAGTCGGTGCCTTCCACGTCGAGCTGCGCCGTGCCGAGGTCGCCCTCGTAAAGGCCGATCGGGATGAGATTCTTCGATTCGCTCTGCTCGAGCAGGTCGGGCGTGACAACCGTCGGAAGCAGACGCACCTTGGGCGCGCGGTCCGTGGTCGATGCCGAAACCGCTTCGACGAGGTTGGTGAGGCCCTCGACGGTCGTTTCGCGGTCTGCCTTAGAGTCGATGCGCGGGAGCGCGATCTGCCCGAACAGGCTCTTCGAGGTCAAGCACTGACCCGGGCGGTCAGCGGCAATCGTCGCCGAGAGCTTACGCGCAACGCTCGACTCACCCGGGTCGGTGAGGCGCAGTTCGAGGCGGTTACCGAAGTAGGTCTGCATCGTCAGTCGCGCGTCGTTGAGGCGCGAACCGGTCGCGACCACGTGAACACCGAGGCCAGCACCGCGGCGGACGATGTCCTTGATGTTCTCCTCGAGGTCGTTGAACTCCTCGTTGAACTGGCCGAACCCGTCAACGAGCAGCACGATCTCGCTCATGAGCTTCGGATCAACGTCGAGGCCCGCCGCACGCCGTACCGATTCGAGGTCGGGAAGCTGGCTTTGGTGGAGCAAAAGCTCGCGGGCCTGCATGGCGGCCTGAACCTCTTCGACCGTGCGGCGCACGGCCTCGCGCTGCTGGCGAGTCGCGATGCCCGCGACGTTCGGAAGCTTCTCGATTGCCATGAGGCCAGAGCCGAGAAGGTCAATGCCGTATACGATCGCCTCCGCGGAAGGATGCGTGAGCGCGAGCGACGCCGCGATCGTGTGGAGTGCCGTCGTTTTGCCTGAGCGAGGCGCACCCACGATAAAGACGTGACCGCCTGGGCCAGCAAGATCGAGGTTGAGCTTGCCCTGCCACTGACGCGCCGGATCGTCAATCATGCCAATCGGCACCGAGAGGAGCTTGTCCTTCGGCAGGCGCAAACCGCGCCTCGTAGCCATGGGCTTGCCGGCAGCCTGGTCGAGCGTAATGACCTTGTCGATCGGGTCGAGCCAAATGGGGCGCGTGACGCGAGGCTGCTTCTCGAGCTGGGCAACGACGGTCGAAAGAATCGTGTCGCCCTCTTCATCCTCATCATCGGCGCCGCCCGGGGTAGCTTTCTTATCGGGCTCCGAATCGGTATCGAGGACCGCAAACTCATCGATAAGGGAGACGTGCGGGAGGTCCGCAACCTCCATCTCATCCTCTTGCGCCGGCAAGAGGCCCGACACGTAGCCCGAACGGAACTTCGTGTAGGTCGTCGTGTCGACCTTGAGATAGCCGTAACCGGGCAACGGTGGAAGTGAGAACGCATCAACCGTGTCGATCACGGTGCGCGACTCGGCCGCCGACAGGGTACGAAGACCGATGCGGTACGACAGGTAGGTTTCGAGGCCGCGAAGCTTGCCGCCCTCGATGCGCTGGCTCGACAGAAGCAAGTGCACACCGATCGAACGACCGATACGGCCAATCGACAGGAACAGATCGATGAAGTCCGGGCGGGCGGTCAGAAGCTCGCCGAACTCGTCAATGATCACGAGCAGATGCGGAAGCGGCTCCATGTGTTCGCCACCGTCGGCCGCCTGACGACGCCGGTACGTCGTAATATCCGAGAGGCTTCCAGCGTCCTTCAGGAGTTGCTGGCGGCGCTTGACTTCGCCCTCGAGGCTCGCGTACACCCTCTCCACGAGGTTCGCGTCGTCGCCAAGGTTCGTGATGACGCCCGCAACGTGCGGGAGATTCTCGAACGGCGCGAAGGCGGCACCGCCCTTGTAGTCGATGAGCACCATGTTGACGTCCGCCGGCGAGTGCCCCGTGACGAGGCCGAGCACCAAGGTGCGCAGGAGCTCAGACTTACCGGAACCGGTCGCACCGATCGCGAGGCCGTGAGGCCCCATGCCGTACTGTGCCGACTCCTTGAGGTCGAGCATGACCGGAGCGCCCTGGTCGTCGGTACCGATCTGTACGCGCAGAAAGCTCGAGCGGGGGCGCGGGGCCCACGCTTCCTCAAGGTTGATGTTCGTGAGTTCGCCAACGCCAAGAAGGTCCGAGGCGCGCAATGCTTGCTGCGTTTCGTCGTGTTCAAGCGAGTCGGGTGCGAGGCGAACGCCGGAGAGATAGCGCGCGAGCGCCCTCGCCTCTTCGTGCGTGAATTCGTCGAGCTTCACCGTAAGGCGCTCCGGCTCTTGATCTCGCGACGTGTAGCGCTCGATGATCGCCTCATCGGACTTGACCGACGAGGGGCTGATGCGAAGCGTGATGTCGTCGGGTTCGTGCTCGCGACTCGCGAGCAGGTGCAGCATCGTAAGGCCGACGTCCGACGGGCGCACCTCGCGGTCGCCGATGGGAAGATCGAGCGCATCTTCTCCGTGATGGTCCGAGACGATCCACATGCGCGCCATGGTGCTCGAGATGTTGCCACCACCGAGATTGCGTCGAAGCTGCGCGGCCTCCGTGAGGCGTCGGTGAAGCTCGGGGCGCAGCACTTCTCCGAGCTGTCGCTCATCCTTCGCGATGCGGCGAATGGGACCGTGCTGAGTCGCACGAGACTGGTCAGCCATGTGCGGAAGCCACGTCATCCACGACCAAAATTCGCGCGCTTCGCCCTCGGGGTAGGTGAGAGCCATTTGGATGTCCTCGGGCGAGGATAGCGCTGCCGCATGACTCGTGAGCAGTACGGCAATGCGACGGCAGAACGGCTGATCGCCCACGATACTCACGTTGCCCACGGAATCGAACGGGATGGTCACGGGCGCATCGGGCATCGTCGAAAAACGAGCTTCGACGCGATCCAGCTCGCTCGACATGAACTCATCGTCGAGGCTCATCGCGTTATCTTCGCCGACGCGTTCGAATTCGACCGCCGGCGCGAAGCCCGTACCGAGCCGCAAGCGCATGAAGTCCTGGTCGTCGCGGCGGCGCTCCCACAGCCTGGAGGTGGAGCGCGCGAGTGACAGAAGAGCCCCGGGGTGGGGTTCAGCTGCGCGCGCAAGCTCGGCCCGATGCTGCTCGGCTTCAAAGAGCTCGCTCGATTGACGGTCGAGGTAGGTCAGGTACCGGTCGCGGAGGGATTGCCGACGCCTGATTGTGCGACCACGGTTGCTCATAAACATGATGACGAACGCGATGACCGTCACGATCATCATGAGGGCACCGATTGCGGCGAGGGCGGAGCCCCTGAACAGCATCATGAGGGTCATACTCGTCGCGGCACCGAGCATGGGGATCAGCATGAGGAAGTTCGCCGTGCCATCGTTCTCGGGCAGCGCCGGCGGCAGCTCGATCTCGTGGCGTGTGATCCCCGGGGCCGAAGGCGAGGTTCGGGCGGGACGGTGGACGATTCGTGTACTCACCGACTGACCGCCAACTGCATCATGAGCGCACCCAGCTCCTCTATTGCGACGCGGGAGGGTTCCGAAATGTTGGCGATACGAACGTGGGAGTCGCCCGCGAGATGCTGATCCTGCGGGATGACCACGAGGTCGCCGAGCTGAATGCCGCCGCGGGGCTTTCCAAGGCCGCTTTCCGGGGTCTCGCGAAGCAAACGAATAGTAGCGCCGTGCTTGTCACCGAGAGCCTCACGAATGTTCTCGACCTTCTCGATGCCCTGCACGGTACGGCGGCCCACGATGACAATCACGTGCGGCATGAGCATCGAAAGCTCGTCGTCATTCACGTGTGAGTCGCAGTCAACGAGAAGCACCTGCTGCGATCGCGAGATCTCGCCGATCGATTCACGCGCCTGCAGGAGAGGGGTCTGCTGAAGACGAAGACCTCGCTGGTGGTAGTTCTCACCGAGGAACCACGCAAGGTCGCTCGTCGAGCGCAGTCCGGCGACGGTCACCGAACCGCCGCGCGCCTGCGCGAGGTAGCCTGCGCTCGCGACGAGGAGCGAGGTCGCGCCTGCGCCGCCGTGGGCACCGAGAAAAGCGATGCGGCGCCCGGTCGTGATGGGCAGTTGCTCATCGCGTTGGGCCTGTGCAATGCGAGTCGGGGTTTCGTCGTTGCCGATCCATCCGGTCACCCGGCGCAGCGCGCGACGCGCCCCACCTTCGCCCTTGCGTTTACTGATCTTGAGTGCGCGGTCTTTTTGGTTCACTGGAAAGTCCTCAACAATTCGCTATACACACCGAAAATACCGACGAGCGCAGGCACGGTCACGAGCGTGCAAATGCGTTCAATCACGCCGGAGATGCGACGTCCAAGGGCCGAGTTCACGGAGCTACGGAAGGCGAAACGCGGGACCGTGTACACAGCGATCGCCACAACGATGACGCCCACGCCGAGCCAAAGTGAGAGGTCGGGGTTCGACGCGACAATCGCCTGGGCGCAACACACACCAGTCACGATTGCGGCGCCCCACAGAACGGCCCGGTGGAGCGCGAACGGGAAGTGACGAGTGCGGAACACCATGGCAATGGCGACGGCTGCCACGGTGATCGCCGCGAAAATGTTCTCCGCAACGAGGGCCGACGCAAGACCGAGGGAGATTGCCAAGATCACCGCGAGAACGATAACCGACATGGAGAGAGCCTCATACGCCTCTGAAATGGCGACATCGACCCGCTTGACTTTCACGTCATCGCCCTCGGCGAGGGCATCCTGGACCTTGTAGAGGCCCGCCCCCTGCATCGCGAAGCGCGGCACTAGGCCGAGCGCCGCGAGGGCGATCACGGCAACGATCGCACCGGCCTGCTCCACCGTTGCACCGAGCGTTGTGGACAGGGTGAAGATACCGATGCTAGCGGCAAGGGTGGCGAGGGCGGTGCCGAGCGCCAGGAAGCGTCGGCGGAGAACCCCAAACACTGCAAGGTTTGCCGCGAACGCGCTAAGCCACCAGATCGCACTCTCCTTGCTCCCGAATTCGAAGTTGATCCCTCCGAGGAAAGTGAGCAGGAGCGAGCCCGCGTACAGCGGCCACGCAAGGGTGTGGACCTTCAGCGCCGCGGTGACGATGGTGAGCGCGTACATTCCCGCGACGGGCCACCACGGGCGGGAAAACGCACCGGGGATGAACCACAGGGAAAGAAGGAGAAGGACAGTGGAAAGAATCCCAAGCACCCACGGGCGGCTGGTGTCGTTCCATAAACCCCGGACGTCGATGGCCGTGAGGCGATCGACGACGTCGTGAACGACCGGCTCCAAGGGAGCATCGGCAAGCGGCAGAACCTGCACAACCTGGCCGTCGAGAAGCTCTTGCTCACCAACGGGCACCGTGTGGTCAAGTCGCGCGCCGAGGACCGTGAAAAGGCCGAGGCTTGAAACTTTCGTGGTTTCGCCTACGAGCTCAATGAACTCGGGGATCACATCGGCGGGCGTGAGCGAGCCGGGGACGATCACGTCCGCAGCGCGCTCACTACCGCGAATGGTGAGGCGAACAAAAGGGCT
The DNA here is from genome assembly GCF_000413375.1 of Dermabacter sp. HFH0086. Classification (NCBI taxonomy): domain Bacteria; kingdom Bacillati; phylum Actinomycetota; class Actinomycetes; order Micrococcales; family Dermabacteraceae; genus Dermabacter; species Dermabacter sp. HFH0086. The sequence goes on along the minus strand of NZ_KE340308.1, from coordinate 787,729 downwards.
TTGGGTCATTGCTTGTCCTCATCAGCAGTGTTCGGCGTGGAAGCCGGCGTAGTGGGAGGTGTGGCGGGAGTGGTGATCGACGTGCCGTGCATGGGCTGTCGTTTAAAGGTCGTGTCGGTCGCGAGGAGATGCATAACGAATGACACGGCTACGCATACAGCACACGCAAGAACGGCGAAGAAAATACTGGCGAGCATCGTGCCGAGGCCGTCCGTCCACGTCCGACGCAGCCTCTCCGATCGGTGCAAAAGCGCCTGGGCAAGCCGTTTCCGGCGCACCTTAACGGCGTCGAGAAGCTGGTCATCATAGGTGTACACGCAGTCCAAACCCCCTGCTGAGCGCGTCAGCGGTCAATATGCGAGAGCCATTGTGCACACAATCCCTGAGATAGGCCACTTGGGTGAACATTAAGGGAACATAACGGAACCTTTTGGTGGATTGGCGTGACACCGTCAGGGCGTTGTGGTTTTGTGTAACGGTCAGATAACGGGACGTGTGTCCCGGACAGCACAAGGGGAAGCGTGGGAACCGCACGCGCTCTGACGCCGTGGTTCACACACTCCCACCACTACTTTCATTCCACCCTCACCACCAACACCGCGGGTTCCAACGACGATTTGGGCACCCTCGTCCAGCAGCTCGTCGCTTCGGTTGAGCCGCTTGAGGGCAAGTTCAACGGTGCCGGCCGCGCCGCCTTCGACCAGTTCAAGGGCCGCACCGACGAAATCAGCGCCGACCTCAACTCCTCGCTCGGCCGCATCGTCGAGGGCCAGTCCGGCATGGACACTGCCTTCCAGACCGGCGACCAGGAGTCGATGGACAACGCCACCTCCGCGCAGGGCTCGGCCAACTTCGACGGCGCACGCTTCTCCGGCCAGCGCTGACCCTCACCCGTCACCACACATACTTTTTCTAGAGAGGAACTCTCATGCCCACCACCGACCGTATTTCGTTTGACACCGGCGTTTCCCAGTCCGTCCAGGGCGACATCGCAGGCATCATCGGCCGCCTCGAAGGCCTCATCGCCCAGCGCGACCAGCAGGTCGCTACCGCCATGGCCGACTTCCAGGCCGACGGCGTCTCCGAAGAATACCGCCACGTTGAACAGCGCTGGAACCGCGCCTCCAACGAAGTCAAGAGCATCATCAACCTCGTCAAGACCACCATGGGCAAAAACGACGAAACCGCCACCAGCGCCCAACAACGCGCCGCCAGCGCCGTCGCCAACATCGGCTAACACCACACACCACCAACGCCCTGCCGCCCCAGCGGCGGCAGGGCGTTATTCACGATATAAGCCCGAACAGTGGACGTGTGCCGAAACAGCAAAAGCCGTGGCGCCCCGTTTCGGAGCTCACCGGATAGCAAATAGAACCAACAGCCTCAGAGACTCTTCGCAACGACACCTCGAGTGCGAGCATCTCCGCTTAGACCCTCTGTGGATCGCCGGAGAAAACCTCAACTGAACCGCGGTGCGAGATCCATGCATCACCACTGCGCGGCTATGTAACCACGATCCTCGACCAGGGGGGAATCAATTATCCATGCATTTTAGACTTACGCCGAACGAATACTTTTTTCGAGCCCGCGATGCTCGGAACACCCTCGATAACCTCACTGGCGTCAACGCTCTTGTGGACGAAGCAATTGATTTTACCAGCCAAGCACTCGAACACAGCATTCTCAGTCGGGGAGCATCAAGTTCATGCCTGGAACTATACGTCCGAAGTGAAGTGGACTACGGCCGTGGGCGCGCCAACCAAAATATCGAATACGCTTCCGAGGGAATGCGCTATTACATGAGCGCCGATTCTGAAATGGCTGACAACAGTAACAGCAGCGCAGCCGCCGCCGAAGGCAAAGGTCGCATGACAAATCTGGACAGGTACAACGAAGCCAATGGCGGTGGTCCCGGAGTATGCACACCAGAAAACCCGATGGGCCAAGCCAACTACGCGAGCAGCCCCGAAGAGATGTTAGCTAATTCATTTGCAAAAGCACGGGAAGCCGAGCAGCGCCCTTACGGCCCGTACCCCATCGAGAAGTAAACCCCTGGAGTAAATCATGGTTTCAAAGTCTGATCTCCCCGAGCTGGATGACCCCGGCACCGTAAGCCAACTAGGCGCAAAATTCGTGGCGATTGGCATGCTCAATAAGTCCATCATCGATGAAGCCAAGTACGGCTGGACGGATATTGCCACCTCCTATCAGGCACCCGAAAGCGGCAAGGTACAACGGGTATTCCACACCCCATCGGAGGCTGCCGACGAGCTCGAACGACGCACCAAAAAAGTTGGGGACGCTCTCGACTCGTATTCCAACACGCTCAGCGACCTTCACACAGAAAAGGCGCAGATCGAATCGGACATCGATGCGGCCAACGCGAAATACGCAGAAGCTATGGCGATGCCTGAAAAGGTCGAAGAGCCGGACCCGGATAATCCGGGCGAGACGATCGAAAAGGATAACGAAGAACGAGAGCAAGCCCTCGCTGAAGCCAATCAAATGATTTCAGCGGCGGAGGGTGCGGTTCGGGCCTTCAAGTTTAAAGTGCAGCAAGAAGACCGAAGTCTCGCAGACTCCATCACAGGGGAAACTATCAATCCACATACTGGTGAAGCAGCGTGGAGCAACTTCGCCGGAGGCAGCTTCTTCAAAGGCGTCTTTGACGCCATTATTGGTATGCCAAAAATTATCGTCGGCACGGTTCGCATCAACGTTTCTGACGTTTGGAATCATCGCCACGATTTGAAGAATTTCTTTTTTGGCCCAGACGGCGCTCGTCACAGGCAGTTTTGGCTCCAAATGGGCACCCTTCTAGCCCCTCCTGGAATGGGAGCAGCTCTTGGAACTGTCGGAACCGCGCCCGAAATTGTGAAAGGAGCGCAAGACGGTTCCCTAAAGCGAGGAGCATTCACTGCGGGCAAGTGGGTATACGAAAATCTGCAGGACGCCGCCATGGGCCCAGCGTCCCCCTCCGTCTATATCCACGGCGAGGCGTGGCTTAGAAAATGGGGCACCGAAACGGCGCACGATCCGGCCTACACCATCGGAGGCCTCGCCCCCACCGTGGTTACCGGCGGCCTCAGCGTAGAGCTGAAAGCCGGCCAAGTCGTCGTCAAGAACCTTACGAAGCCAGGCGAAAAAGCCGTAAAGAAGGGGCTGAAAGACGCTGCTAAGAAGGCGTACGAGGACCCGGCGCGCGAAGCGTTCAATAACGGTATCTACGACTCCCTGAAAGAAGCCTACGGTTCCCAGGGCGAGCAAGGTGCGGCTCCTTCCGCACCTGCACCGGCTCCGGCGCCCGCCGAACAGCCGGCTCCAGCGCCTGCGCCAGCACCCGCAGCTCCAGCGCCTGCGCCAGCACCGGCACCCGTTGCGCCGGCACCTGTGGCACCCGCACCGGCCCCGGCACCTGTCGACCAGCCAGCGCCCGCTCCGGCCCCGGCACCCGCTGCACCCGCACCGGCCCCCGTGGCCCCCGCACCAGCACCGGCACCCGTTGCACCCGCGCCGGCACCCGTCGACAAGCCAGCACCCGCGCCGGCACCCGTCGACAAGCCAGCACCCGCGCCGGCACCCGTCGACAAGCCAGCACCCGCACCGGCACCGGCACCCGCTGCACCCGCACCGGCACCGGCACCCGCTGCGCCTGCACCAGCTCCGGCTCCTGTCAACCAGCCCGCGCCGGCACCCGCCCCGGCTCCGCGTCCAGTGGACCCTGTCGCCGATGCCCTCGAAACGCTTGGCAATGCATCGCACCACGACTTCTTCGAGTTCCGAAACGATCTCATCGATCAAATTTCGGCGATCGACGGAATCGACGGCGATGCGGTGCGCGCCTTTGCTGATGACCCCGAGGGCTTTGCACAGGGGCAAGCGAACCAGGCGTACGAGGACTTCCTGTCCGCGAACCCTGAGGTGAAGCAACTCGTTCCGTAACCCCGAGTAGCCAACTCAAAAAGGCGCTGGCCCCGCGAGATCAGGGAGCGACATTGCGTCGCACCACCGTTCCGCGGGGCCTTCGCATGCGCACACAACATCAATGCTGACGTCGCCCGACGCACCTAAGTGAACATCGCGGAAACTTCTTGCAAAATGGTTTCTCTTCGGGTGGTGCACGACACGTCGGCTCTGTACTTTATAACGGTCAGATAACGGGACGTGTGTCCCGGACAGCACAAGGGGAAGCGTGGGAACCGCACGCGCTCTGACGCCGTGGTTCACA